>NZ_FPIQ01000003.1 GCF_900119085.1 Nitrosovibrio sp. Nv17
GAGGTGGAGCACCACGGTCTCTTGCGCAGGCGTGAGCACGGTCTGCAGGTGATGGGCCGTATGCGAGCGGTCTGCAAAAACATCGCGCTTCTTCCATTTGTAAACCGTCTGCTCAGTGATCCCGAAGCGCAGGGCCAGGACGTTGGCTGGCTCGTTGCTGGCTGCGATCTCGGCACGCACGGCGGGCGTGGTGCGGGCGTTCTTGTGCAGGGCAATCAACATGGCTTTACTCCCTGGGTAGATTGCAAGGACTCTATCAACTCTTGCAGGACCGCTCTGGCCATGAAGAGGGGATAGCGTTTAGAGTCTATGCAATCGTCCGGGATGCGACAGCCAGTGACTTGTGCGGTTGCTACAGACGGCAGCGTAGCAACCATGACACCGCCGCATACCGCAGCGACGCCCGCCAGGGACTTGAAGATTTGAGCGCGCATGTTCTTTTTCGCAATCGAATGGCGAAATTGCCATGCAGCAGTATTCGCCTAAGTCCTTGGTCGCGTCATAACTTCTGCGTAAATTTGATGAGGGGTGCCGCTTGAGAAGCCCTGCGGCAGGGAGTCAGTGTTACGGGAACGCCTCGCGGCACCGCCTACAGGGCGAGACTTTATGCCGAATTTACGACGCTCTTGACCGCCGCGGCGTATGGTTTAGGTGACTATCAAGGACCATCGGACGCCCCCCCAGTGCCTCAATTCCTCCAGGACATTACCTTTGTAGCCGTCGTCGTCGTCGGGTTCATCGCGTTCTTCCGCTTGGCCAACCGCGTCGAGAAATGGCGCGCGAACCGATCAGCGCCCAAGCATTTGGAATCTCATCGTGTTGAATGAGTTTCTACACTTCATGCTGGCTATTCTCGCCATTGTGGTTCCGCTGCTTCTTGCATGGGTGCTCATTGAGTACCCCACGCGCCGCAAGCGAAGTTCGAGTTCTTCACAAAGCAGATGACAAAAACCCGCATTAGGCTGGCCGACCACCAGGATATCGAGCAGCTCATAGAGCTTGAAGAACAATCGTTCGCTTTTGATCGAATATCGCGAAGAAGCTGGCGCGCCCTATCAAAGAGTGCCTCGGCCATTGTACTGGTGGCAGAGGCAGGCGCCATGGTCGTAGGTAGTGCGGTAATTCTCATGCGCAAGCGATCTCAGATTGCTCGCCTTTATTCGATTGCCGTCAAGAGCGGCTGCCAACGCTCCGGAATCGGCCACCTTCTCACAAATGAAGTTTCCCGCGCAGCAACGGCGCACGGTTGCACCGAAGTGCGTCTGGAAAGTCGCATTGACAATGTGCGCGCGCACGCGCTATTTCGCGCACTAGGCTACACGCCATTTGGTGCTCCAATCCGCAATTACTACGCCGATGGCGCGAGTGCCATCCGTTTTCGCAAGCAGTTGCGTCCTGATATCGCCACGAAAGCGGCCGTCAGGAAAGCGGACAATTCAAACATCGACTGGAACCAGGCGCCGCCTGGTTAGGCCACGCAGTTCGAGCGCCCCCCATTCCGGCCATGATCGATGGCCGGAGCAACGATTCTTTTGCATTTAGAGCTCCCAATGAATTCGGACCATCTGATCATCGTCGAGAAACCAAGCGATTTTCGCTGGAGCGACCCAGACATGGAGGTCGTCACGGCAGAACACTTCCTTGCGGATGGCCCGCGAATACGAAGCCGGCCGCGCAAGATCATCAATTTGTGCCGTAGCTACAGTTACCTGAGTGTCGGGTACTACTGTTCGCTGCTCGCGGAGGCTCGCGGAGATCGAGTGACTCCGAGCGTCGAAACCATCCTGGATCTCGCACGCCGCAAGCCGCAGGCAAGCATGCTGCCGACGCTGAACTCCCTTGTCGGCCCGCTGAAAGAGGTTCCTCGATCAGTCCGCAGCCTCACCCTGCACGTGTTCTTCGGAGAAATAGAGGACCCGCAGCTTGCCAATCTTGCCCGCAAGAGCTTCGAAATGTTCCAGTGCCCGCTATTGGAGATTGAAGTGGAGCGCGCAGCCAAGTCGGAAGTGTGGGAGGTCGCGGCCATACAACCGCTCAAGCCTGCGGACATCAGTGCGGAACAGGATGGCGTCTTTACGCGAGGCCTCGCCAAGTTCACCCGAAGGACCTGGAATCCAGCTCCGCGACCCCGCACGTACCGCATGGCGGTCGCCATACTGCATGACCCGAAAGATCCTCTGCCTCCATCGAACCTGAAAACACTGAGCAAGATTGTCGATATTGGAGAAGAGCTTGATATTTCCGTCGAATTGATCGAAAAGAAAGATTTTTCTCGCTTGACCCAATTCGATGCCTTGTTCATCCGGGAAACGACTGCAGTATCTGATCACACGTTCCAGTTTGCACGCAAGGCAGAAATGGCCAATATGCCTGTGATTGACGATCCAACGTCGATCTTGCGATGCACCAACAAGGCGTATCTTGCAGAACTTCTGAAAGGCCACGACGTGCCGACACCTCAGACGTTCTTGTTGAGCAAGCACAGTCTGAACACGGCGGCCAGATTGCTGCCTTATCCGGTGGTGCTGAAGGTGCCTGATGGCGCCTTTAGTCTCAGCGTCAAAAAGGCGGAGGACGCGACGCAATTGGTTGAGATCGCGCGTGAAATGCTCAAGGAATCCGACGTCATTCTGGCACAGGAGTTCATGTATACACCCTTCGATTGGCGGATCGGTGTTTTGGATGGCAAGCCGTTATTCGCGGCGCGCTACCACATGTGCAAAGACCATTGGCAGATCATCAAGCACGCCGCCAACGGCAATTTCCAGGAGGGGCGCGTTGAATCCGTCCCGTTGTCGGACGTGCCCTTATCGATACTGGAGCTGGCGAGTAAATCGGCAAATCTAATCGGCGATGGACTCTACGGCATTGACATCAAATCCAACGGAGAACAGTCGTTTGTTATTGAGGTCAATGACAATCCAAACATCGATATTGGCATGGAAGATGCCCACGAGGGCGATGAAGTATATCGAAAAATATTGCTTCATCTGCTTTATCGCTTTGAACTGCGGCACAACATTTCTACGAATAATGGTGCTGGCAATCTCACACAGAGTTCACACCACGCCGAGTCGAAATCCGTGATCAGCGTTCATTCATCCTTACATGGCAACCCGGATGCCAAGAACGCTTTGAAAATTGGAAAAAAAGTGGATGGAGAGAAACTTTCCGTCTCGCCTTGAATAGCAGCGTCGCCAGCTCATTTTTCAAGTGATTGCTGGACTTTGCGTTTGCAGTAAGCTGCGGGGCCTCTTGCCGTGGCCTCTTCGCGCTTGCGGTCCGACAGATGCAGCGAAGAACTCAATGCAGGCAGCATGCTGTTCTTGCAGATGACCTGCACTCATCACTTGGCTCGAAGTTACCAAGGCCGTCTGAAGATATGTGGCCCGATGTGCTTGAGATTAGGAAATAAGGTACATGGAACTACGCCATCTTCGTTGCTTTGTCGCATTGGCCGAGGAATTGCACTTCACACGCGCTGCTGAGCGCCTACATATCGAGCAGCCGCCATTGTCGCGAGCGATCAAAGAGCTGGAAGACGAACTGGGGGTTGTGCTCTTTGATCGGGATCGCAGAGGTACGCGCCTGACAGCAGCCGGAGCTGCATTCTTGCAAGACACTCGCCGACTATTCACGGTCTTGGAACAAGCGCAAGAGAATGCCAGGGCCATCGCAGCAGGTAGGCGGGGCAGCCTGCGCATCGCCGTATCCGATGGAGCTCTCGATCCCCGACTGTCAGCATTCTTGGCTCGCTGCCGTGTGGAAGAGCCGGAAATGGAGATACGTATGTGCGAAGTGCCCTTGGCCGAACAGTTGCGCGGGCTTCGGTCGGGCGACTTTACGATCGGTCTCGCGCACACCGATGAAGTCAGCGATGGCATTGTCGCCGTGCCAATCTGGCGAGATCCAATTGTGATCGCTTTGCCCGCACTACATGAGTTGCTTGCCCATAAGGAGATTCCACTTCATAAACTGGGAGGCCACCCACTTGTGTTGTGTGACCCGCGGATATGCGAGGGCTACTGCCGCGAGCTGACTCGACTCCTGGGGCCAGTGGGGAATCAGAATGTCGTTGAACACGTGTCCTCACTGGACATGATGCTGACTCTGGTGGGAGCAGGTTACGGCGTCGGCTTTATCTCTGCAAACAAGATTCCGGTCAGCCAACGTCAGGATGTAGTGATCCGCCCCCTGGCGGTGAAATCAGCAGTAATCACTACTTACCTACTACGATCAGCAAGTAGTGACTTGAGTGCTTCATTGGAGCGTTTTATTTCCCGACTGCGTGAGGGTTTCGACGATCGACTGAAATAATTTTCTCACGAATCAGCGCTTAAACTCAGATTGTGTTCGGTTGCGGCCATAAGCTCGGCCGCACTTATTCCGAGTGCTATAGAAATTTTCAGTATGAGCGGAAGCGTAGGTACATGTTCTCCACGTTCAATTTTTCCCATATGCGAGCGTGCAATGCCTGCCCTAGAAGCGAACTCATCCTGTGCGACGCCTTGCGCGACGCGAGCCGCGCGCACGGCCTGTCCGAATGCCAATGCTGGCTTGGAGTCATACGTGGTTGTGCCAGACGGACGTCCAGGCTGAATAGTGGTCTTCTGCATCGGCAGAAGGGTCGATCAAACTGCGAAAATTAACCACGTTAAGTTTGGAGACGTTAAACTTCTCTCTTTCCCGTCATGCTAGCTCGCACCTCGACCTGCCTAGCCTCTCTTCTGCGCGGCGCTTATGCACAGCATCACCAGCCGATCATCCCGCCTCCGGCTTGCCATCGCGCCGGGTGTGCCGTCGTTTCAGCTCTCCAAGTTGCTGGCCCTACAGCGCGCAGAAGAGCCAAACGTCAGGCTCACGTTTTCTGCGGTAACAGGTGACGAATTGGTCGCGGGTATTCAGGACGGTCGCTACGACGCAGGAATGTCGCTTCAGGGGGCCAGCGACCCAGGCCTCAAGACGCAACCTTTGTGGGCCGAGAGCATGGCTGTCGCCGTGCCGCTGCGGTTCCATTTACTCGACCGGGCAAAGCTCACCGTCGCCGGTCTTCAAGACTACCCGATCTATCGCTGGCAGGCCGAGGACTGTCCTCTGCTGGATGGAAGGCTGGCCTCCCTCATGCCGTTGGACGAGGAGAACATCCAGCGGGTGACTTCATTCGAGATGCTGGCGCTATGGGTTGCGGCCGGCTATGGCATCGGGGTATCTGCGCAAACGCGCATCGAGCGTGCCCACGGCTGGGGTATCACCATGCGACCGCTCGCCGACGGCCCCTATGAAATCGTGACCTACCTGCAGCGACGCCACGCGCAAACCGACTCCGCTTCGGAGCGGTTCGAGCGCAGAGCGATGCAAGTCGCCGGGGCCGAAGCCACGTAATAACATCCCTACGGCCGGAGCTATGACCCCGGCCGTAGTTTGAAGGGGGTTAGGCCCCCTCAAGTACTGCCGCGCTGTCCACCAGCCGACGGACGCTCAGCCGCACATCCTCGGGAATGGGCCGCAAGGCAACGGCCTCGGGCCCATCCTCGTGGCGCTGGTAGTCACCCATGATGACGCGGATGATCGCGGGCACGTTGGTCGGCGTGACCGCATCGATAGCCGCACGATCACCCAGGTCGGGGTGAGGCTCGGTCAGCATGCGGTACAGCTCCCACGAATCCGCGTGCAGGCATTGGTTCATGAGCACTTGGGCCAGCTTGTGCTTGAGCGGTACCAGTTGCCAGTCGGGAACCCGCTGCCCCCGGTTGCCCAGGCTGATCGACAGGAGCTTGCCCGCCTTCAGCTCGCGGTTGATCTGGTCCTTGGACTTGCCGGCCAGCTTGCCGAACAGAGGAACCGGCAGATTGTTCGGCGACTCGTAGACGGCCAGCATTTCCTCGCGCTCGCGCTGGATCGCTGAGACTTCCGGCTCCGGGGCATGCATCGGAGGCGGCGGCACCTGCGACAGCCGCTGGAACGTGATTCCGCCGCTGTTGGGGGTCACGACGATGGGCGTGGCCACCACCGGCGGCACGCCGGGGACAGCGGGCTCGGCCGCCGTGGGGGCGGCACCCACCGCACCCAGCGCTTCCTCCACTTCAGCCATCGCCGGCACGCCGTCGATGCGGATGGTCAGGTGCGCACTCGCGGCTTCCACTTCGCCCTGTTCGAGCAGGTCGAGGCGATCGGCCCAGTCCTGCATCATCCGGCGGCGGGGCTCCACGTACTTGGCGTGGTTGTAGGCCGAGCTGACCTTGTTCGGATCGGAGTGCGAAAGCTGTGCGTCCACCCAAATCTTCGGGTAGCCGATCTCGTTGAGCGCCGTCGAGATGGTGCCGCGGATGCCATGGCCGGTCAGGCGCCCCTCATACCCCATGAGTTGCACGGCCTTGTTGAGGGTGTTCTCGCTGATGCGCCTCTTGAGTTCGCTGCGGTGCGACAGCAGGTACTTCTGCGCCGGCCGCATCACGCCCAGGAGATAGCGCACGATCTCGATGGCCTGCAGGGACAAGGGCACGATGTAGGGCGGCACGTCCTGCGGCCGCTTGCCGGCCTTGCGCATTTCGTCCTGGAGCTGCTTGACGACCTGCGGCGGGATGATCCACAAGCCGCGGTCGAGGTCGAATTGCTCAGGTTCGGCCAGCCGCAACTCGCCTGTGCGCACCCCCGTCAGGAACAGCAGACGGACGCCAAGCTGGGTCTGCCAGCCACGGGGGTTGTAGAGCCGGAGCTTCTGAAGGAACTCTGGCAGTTCGGGAAGGTGCAGGTAGGGGTTGTGCGCCACCGGAGGCTTGGGTTCAGCTACCACGTCCAGGTCCGCAGCCGGGTTGACGTCCAGTCCCTCTGCAATGACCAGGGCATAGCGAAACATCTGGTTGAACCAGGTGCGCACCTTCTCGGCGGTGGTGAACGCCTTGCGCTTCTCGATCGCCGCCACGACGCCCACAAGCTGGGGCCGGCGAATGTCGTAGATCGACATCTTCCCTAGGGTGGGCAGCACGTCCTTGTTGAAGATGCGCAGGATCTGCGACAGCGTGCTCTGGCGGCCTTCCTTGAGTTCCTTGCGGCGATGCTCGACCCAGGCATCAAAAACAATCTTGAAGGTGTATTCGCCCGCCAGCTTGGCTGCGTGCCGACGCTGGTCGCGTTCGATTTGAGGATCGACCCCCCGGGCGAGCAGGGCCTGGGCCTTGTCCCGCTCCCCGCGGGCCTCGCGCAGGCTGAGGGCGGGATAGCCGCCGAGGGACAAGCGCTTCTGCTTGCCCAGCCAGTAGTAGCGGAAAATCCACGACTTGCCGCCTGCGGCAGAGACCATCAGGCCCAGGCAGTCGTTGTCGGAGAGGGTGTAGCGCTTGCCGGTGGTCCTTGCCTGCCGGACGGTCAGATCAGAGAGTGCCATTTCGAGGCTCCTAAGTTATGACTTAGGCCTATGCTCGTCATGGTTCCCGCTCAGCCCCAGCAACTATCCGGCAGCCGTCCCAACCGCATTCTTGTGCCTCAATTGGTCACTCAAAAACGGTAGCTGTGGGTGGATTTCCGTGGCGCTCGCTGGAATGAAAAAAGGGGCCGAAGCCCCTCTTTTCAACGACTTACAGACGTCAGTGGAAGTCTGTAGATCATAACTTGGAGCGGGAAACGAGGCTCGAACTCGCGACCCCAACCTTGGCAAGGTTGTGCTCTACCACTGAGCTATTCCCGCGAAAAACAATGCTGGCATTATAAGGATGCTGCACCCTTTGTCAAGGAAGGGCGGCGCGGCGCGGGGCATCAGCCGTGCTTCAGGGCCTGCGGGATCGCAACCTTCAGGTAGTATCCCATCGACCACAGCGTGAGGATCGCGGCCAGGTAGATCAGCCACGTCCCCACTACCTGGGGATCGAAACGCTCGCCTATCCTGTCGTGGTACAGCAGCAGCGGTATGGCCGCCATCTGCGACGTCGTCTTCAGTTTTCCGAGGAAGGAAACCGCCAATCCCTTGCCACGGCCGATCTGCGCCATCCATTCGCGCAGGGCCGAGATCGTGATCTCGCGGCCGATGATGATGAAGGCGATCAACGCATCCAGGCGGCTCAAGTGGACCAGCACGATCAGGGCAGCGGCCACCATCAGCTTGTCCGCCACCGGATCGAGAAAGGCCCCGAATGCGGAGGTCTGCTTGAGCGCCCGCGCAAGATAGCCATCGAGCCAATCGGTCACGGCGGCGCCGGTGAAGATGATGGTGGCGATCAGGTTCTGGTCGGACTGCGACAGCCATGCGGGCGGGAAATAGAAGATGCCGACGAACAGCGGAATCGCGAGGATGCGCATCCAGGTCAGGACATTGGGAAGATTAAGGGACATAGGTTCGCGATGCGTGCCCGGATCCGGCGGCCAGGGCACAGGATGAGCGAAGGCCGGTGGCCTCAGTGCAGTTCCTTGTAGATCCTTTCCGCCAGTGATCGGCTGATTCCATCGGTCTGCTGCAACTCTTCGATGCTGGCGGTCAGCACGCCCTTCAATCCGCCGAACCGCGCCAGCAAGTTCTGGCGGCGCTTGGCGCCGACACCTTCGATCTGCTCCAGGCTCGAACGGGTACGCGACCTGCCGAGCCTGGCACGATGGCCATGGATGGCGAAGCGATGGGCTTCGTCGCGAATCTGCTGGATCAGGTGCAGTCCAGGATGATCCCGTGGCAATTGTAGCGGCTTTTGCATCCCGGGGAAAACCAGTTGTTCCAGTCCCGGTTTGCGCATTTCCCCTTTCGCCACGCCCAGCAGGTTGGCGTCGTTCACCCCGAGTTCGGCGAGCGCTTCCTGCGCCGCACTCACCTGCCCCTTTCCGCCATCGATCAGTATCAGGTCGGGCAACCTGCCCTCGCCTTCGGCGACTCTGTGGTAGCGCCGCGACAGGGCGGCGCGCATCGCCGCGTAATCGTCTCCGGGTGCCAATCCGCCGATGTTGTAGCGGCGGTACTCGCTGTTGCGCATGGCATGGTTGTCGTAGACCACGCAGGAAGCGATCGTGGCCTCTCCCTGGGAATGGCTGATGTCGAAACATTCGATACGCCCGATCCCCGGCATATCCAGCGCCTGCTGCAGCGCCTGCAGACGCGCTTCCTGGCTCGCCTGCCTGCCCAGCATCTGCTCCAGGGCGATCCGTGCGTTCTCTGCCGCCATGTCCAGCCACCTGCGCCGCTCGCCAGTGGGAGCGGTGCTGATGGTCACCCGGCGGCCGGATGCTCCCGCAAGCATCGCCTGCAAGGCCTCCCGCCGGATCTTCTCGCCCACGACGACGAGGCCCGGCGCCTCCCGCTGCAGGTAGTGCTGGGCCAGGAAGGCCTCCACCACCGAAGCGGGGTCGCAGCCTTCAGCATTCTGCGGGAAGAAGCTCTTGTCGCCCAGGTGGCGCCCTCCCCTGATCATCGCCAGGTTGACGCATACCCGGCCGCTCCCGATGCTCCCGTCATCTCCGTCGCCCTCGAGGGCACATGCAATGACATCGGCATCGAGCGCCCTGCCGTTGTCGACGAATTGCCGCTCCCGGATCTTGCGGAGCGACTGGATCTGGTCGCGAAACACCGCTGCCTGCTCGTACGCCTGGGCAGCTGCGGCCTCCTGCATCTTTCTCGTGATGCTCTCCACGGCTTCCGTCTGCTTGCCTTCCAGAAACAAGGCCGCGGCCCTGGCATCCGCACCGTAGGCGTCCTCGCCGATCAGGTTCACGCACGGGCCGCTGCAGCGCCTGATCTGGTAGAGCAGGCAGGGCCGGGTGCGGTTGCTGAAGACGCTGTCTTCGCAGGTGCGCAGCCGGAATACTTTCTGCAGCAGCTGGATGCTCTCCCGTACCACGCCCGTATTGGGAAAGGGACCGAAGTAGCGGTGCCGCCTGTCCAGCGCGCCCCGGTAGAAGCCGAGCCTGGGAAACCGGTGTCCCGTCAGTACCACATAGGGGTAGGACTTGTCATCCCGGAACAGGATGTTGTAGCGGGGTGACAGCGCCTTGATCAGGTTGTTCTCGAGCAGGAGCGCTTCCGCCTCGGAGCGCGTCACCGTGGTCTCGACGCCGGCGACCTGCGACACCATCAGCCGGGTGCGGGGAGCCAGGCCCGTCTTCTGGAAATAGGAAGCGACGCGCTTTCTCAGGTCGACCGCCTTGCCGACGTAAAGCACCTCCCCTTTCGCATTCAGCATGCGGTAGACGCCGGGCTGCGCGGGCAGGCCGGCGCAGAATGCCCTGGCGTCGAAAGGTGGGGCCTCCGGCAATGCGCTCAGTCTTCCTTGCCCAGCAGATTGCCTGCGATGGCCCAGTTCTCGCCAGGCAATTCGTCGAAGGCGATGTAGGTGTAGGACTTCGGCTTATGGGCGACGCGCTCGAGCGTTTCCGTGATCTCCCGGGCGATCTCCTGCTTCTGCTCGCGGCTGAGCGAGCCGGCGATGCGAATGTTGACATAGGGCATGCATCATCTCCATTGGTTTGAGTCCCGATCCTGCAGGATGGAACGCGTGGCCAGGTCGGCTTGGATGTTCGCGAACACCTGCTCGAACATCCCGGCGGTCAGGCGCCGGGTCTGGGTATTGTAACGGCTGCAGTGGTAGCTGTCATACAGCGTCAGGTCATCCGGGAGGGTGTGGATGGCGCCGTGTCCGAAAGCGTGATCCGCCCCGCGGAGCCCCAGGGCCATGAGTACGGCGCGATGCGCGACCGCGCCCAGGGCGAGCAAGGCAACGCCCCCCGTACGCATGAAAGCGGCAATCTCTGCCGCCAGGTAGCCGTTGCAGCGGCGTACCTCGGCCGGCTCGGGCTTGTTCTGCGGCGGCAGGCACTTCACCGCGTTGGTGACGCGACAATCCACCAGGCGCAGGCCATCCCCCGGATCGGCCGAACCCTCGTGGCTGGCGAAGCCGAACTTGTACAGCGTGCGGTACAGCAGGATGCCGGCGAAGTCGCCGGTGAAAGGCCTGCCGGTGCGGTTGGCCCCGTGCATGCCCGGCGCCAGGCCGACGATGAGCAGCCGCGGTGCGGCATCGCCGAAGGCGGGAACGGGCCGGGCGTGGTAGCGGGGATGACGGCTCCGCACCTCATCGAGAAAACCGGCCAGCCGCGGGCATTGCCGGCATTCCGCCGAAAACGTGGATTGCATCGGCTCCGATCGACCTTTTATAGTAGAATGCACGCTCTTCACTTCCACTCCACATCGATTGAATTCACTGGAAAAACAATGGCCAAGGTCTTAGCAACGGAAATTCGGGTCGGCAACCTGATCGAATGGGACAAACGTATCTGGCGTGTCCTCAAATGTTACCATGTCCATGTCGGCGGACGCGGTGGCGCCTTCATGCAGGTGGAGATGAAGGACATCGAGGCGGGCACCAAGACCAACCAGCGCATCCGCACCGAGGACAAGGTGGAACGTGCCTTCGTGGAACCGCGCGACATGACATTTTTGTATCAGGACGGCGATGGCTACATCTTCATGGATAAGGAAAACTACGAGCAGCTGAACCTGTCGCAGGAATTCCTGGAGGGCCAGTACGAGTTCCTGCTGCCGAACACCGACGTGCAGGTCAATTTCCACAACGAACGCGCCATCGGGGTGCAGCTTCCCCCCAGCGTGATACTGACCATCACCGCCACCGAGCCCAATCTCAAGGGCGCGACCGCCACCAGCTCCTACAAGCCGGCCACGATGGAGACGGGGCTCGTCGTCATGGTTCCACCCTTCATTCTGGAGGGCGAGAAAATCAAGATCAACACCGACAGCGGCGAATATATCGAGCGCATGTAGCGCAGGTCGCGGCGGTGGCAGGCCAGCCGGCCACCGCCGGCATGGCTCAGAAGCCCAACTGGGTACGGAAAGACACTGCCGAAAGCGTATCGTTCCGATTCTGCGCGTGCATGGACGCATGACCGATCGCCGCATCGGTAAAGTAGTAATTGAGCATGAAGCGCCAATTCTTGCGCACATACCAGTTGATTCCCAGCGTGATGATCTGTACCTGGCATTTCGATGTACCGGTGCGACAGGGGTCCGCCAGCAGGCTTTGATTCAGATTCTCTGCCCTGTCGTAGCGTGCGGCGAACTCAAGCGCGCCCCACTTGCGAAGCGGGCGGGGCTTGCCAAAGGCGCCCCGCTCCTTGCTGTAGATCGATCTTTCTCCGGTGGCGAACCAGCTGGCCTGCACGTAGTATGCCTGTACCGTGGAGTTCCTCGGCATGCCTCCTGTCGCGTGGGTGTGCTCGAGCCTCGAACTCACATATTCTCCCTGCAGAGTCACCGGCCCCAGGGCATAGGCGGCCTCCGCGCCGAAGGTCGACTGGTCGCCGCCCCCGGATGAGCCCGCACTGCCGGCGGTGCCCAGGGAGAAGCTGACTCCACGTCGTCCGCCGTAGATATCGACGACTTTCGCAGGCAGAGAATCCGCCTCCGAATGATCCATGCTGTAGGAAAATCCAAGATGCAGCGTGTTTCCTTCTTCCGACAATGGCGCCCAGAACAGCCGTCCGCCGATGCTCGACCCGGCTACCGGCATACCGAAATGCGTCATGCTCATGACATGTGCGGCATAGCCCACCTTTTCAGCATACAAGCCCTTGTATCCCACCCCCATCAGCCATTGCCTGCCGGCATAGACCCCGGTGGACGAAGTCGAGGGGCGTTCCAGCAGAGTGATCTCATTCGAGCTCGCCAGTTCCTCCATGCCGCGGTAGGGCTTGAACTGGCCAATCGTCAATTGGCCCGGACCCACCCTGGCTCCCACCCAGGCTTCCCGCAGGCTGCCCGGAAAGGTTCCTGCAGCGAAATCATTCTGGAATTTGAGGCTCAGGTCATGAAACCTGACCGTGATATCGGTATAGCCGCGCCGGAAGTTGAAGCCGCCGTCCGGATGGCTACCGGGCACCTGGCTGCCGAAGGGCAGCTGTCCCGGCCTGGCGCTGTCGTCGTTGAACGCGTGGACATCAAGGTGCGCACGCGCTCCCAGGATCACTTCGAGATTGCCGTCATCCGCCAGAATCCTGAAACCATCCTGGGTTGTGATATCGAATGCGTATGCCTGGACGATGCTCAGGCTGGCCAGAACGACAAATAAGGCAAACGCACGATATCTCAACACGCCACCAATGGTTCCCTGCTGGAAGATCGGCTGGCTTCCGTCGTTACCCGGCACGATCCGCTGATCGCATCCGTCCGGGCTTCATGACGGAATAATTGATTCCGAGCGGCGTGTCCGTGTGATAGCGCACTGTGCCGTAAGAAGAAAATGACTATTATACGTGCAGCAATCTTGATGGATCAATTCAGGGAGACGATCATGAAATCACTTTCGGTTTTGTCTGCACGAGCTTGGGGATGGATGGGGGTGCTGGCCCTCGCGGGGACCGTGCAGGCGCAGGACTACCCCATCGGCACCCCGCCTGTGCAGACCGATGAATACACGATCCAGGAGCAAGGATCCTCGCCCCGTGGAGCCGGCCCCGGCATACCCGAGGAGGAACTGGGTCAGGATCGTCGCGAAAATGCCCGGGATAATGAACTCGGGCGCCACCGGAATGAAAGCAAGGAGCGCGACACCCGGAACGATACGACGAAACCGCACGATAATCCTTCCCAACCCAAGGGCGGATACTGAAGCCACGGTTTTCTCCGATGGCAGAGTGCTGCGCAAGTCGGTTCGAACGCGGGATACGCCAGGGCCGGTCAACACTCGTTTCACGCTCGCAACGGTGACCGATTTCAACTGCAACAGAAAATGTTGACAGGCCCTGGCTGGTTCCCGGTTCTTGTCATCGCATCATCTTCGAATATCGCTTGACATTCCAGAATAATCCACATTCGTCACAAAAAATGAGCAATGGCGAATCGAAACCCGCATGGATTCGATATGAAATGATAAGCACATGTTTAAATTGATATAATCATAACGTTCAAAAAATGGGCAAATAACGAAATTTCAATGTGACAAGCCGACTTACTCTCCCTACCCATAGCTTATCCACATATTTATCCACAGCTAGTGTGAACAACCGAACGTTTAGGCGACTCCGATTTTCCCCTCCGCATCCGTGGGCGAAAGACCCACCCCTATCCAGCGGTTTCTTGATTCTCTTGCCTGCGCGGAACCAAAGGTTCTCCCGGACGGACTAATCCTTATATGCCGCCGCCGGACCGGTGAGGCGGCGTCGTATCCATCTTGGTGAAGACGTCGGGGCCGGGTACGTCTGTATACAAGGACGCGGTGGCATATCGCAGCAAGTTGGTATCGGGACATGGCCTGCTGGATGAAGTTCGAGCCGTATGGCACGGGGGTGCTGAACTTTCCGGTGTTCTTTACGCTTCGAATTGGAGGAAACAGTGGAGAAACACGACCAGGATGATGCACTTGCAACCCCTCCCGGCCCCTTGATCGACCACGGCGCGGAAATTTTCATCAAGAAGATGTTCAGGCATTCCCAATCCAGAGTGTGGCGGCGCGAACCCGTTGCCTTCCGGACGGAAGATGGGAAGGACGAAAGAATCCAGGGACATATCGGGATACGGCCGGCCGAAACCTGAAGGATACGCCGATATGGACAAGGCGCTCCGCGCGAGTGGCGGATCCGGCTGCGACCCAGTTTGCGTTCACTAGGAGAAACGACATGACGCGATGCGATCTATCCCGGCACGAAGGCCATGCGCATGCACATGGACCGGGCTGCGGCCACACCGGCGTGCTCCACCACGGACATGTGGACTATCTGCACGACGGCCACCTGCACCACCCGCACAGGGATCACGTCGATGAACATATACTCGAGATAAGCGCCGTCAACCCGGATGCATGCACCTCCGGGCATCCCTGCGGCGGTCATGTGTCCACGCACGCTCATGGCCCCGGCTGCGGCCATGAGTCCGTCCCGCACGGGGATCATGTCGATTATCTCGTCGCCGGCCATCTGCACCACCCTCATGGTGGGCACTGCGACGACCATGGCCCCCTGCAGCTAGCCTGACGCCGCTCAGACGAGGCCTTTCTCGATGGCATAGCGGGTAAGCTCCGCGTTGTTCTTGAGCCTCATCTTCTCCAGCAGGCGTGCGCGATAGACGCTGACGGTCTTGACGGACAGCCTCATCTCCTCGGCTACGGTGGTCAGGTTCTTGCCCGAGGCGATCAGACACAGGGTCTGGTACTCGCGTTCGGACAGCATCTCATGGGGAGAGCGCTCGTGGTCGACGCCAAGGCTGTCGGCGATCGCCTCCGCCAGGGTCGACGTGAGGTATTTGCGTCCCCGCATCACCTGCCGGATCGCCGTCATCAGCTCATCGGGAGCGCTGTGCTTGGTGAGATACCCCGATGCGCCCGCCTTCAACGCCCGGATCGCATACAGGCCTTCGTCATGCATGCTGAACATCAGCACCGGGGTCTTGGGGCATTCTTTCTTGATCTGCTTCAGGATATCGATGCCGTTTCTGTCCGGCAGGGAAATGTCCAGGATCACCACGCTCCACGAGCCCTCGCGAATCTGCCGGATTGCATCCGAGCCGGAGTGCGCCTCCCCGATCGCGGCAGCCTCGCTGCTTTCCAGCAGGATCTGTCGCAATCCCTGGCGGACGATGGCGTGATCGTCCACGATCAGGATATTCATGATCTCTGCCGCAGCGACGATCGCGACCGGCCGCACGTACCGGGAAGCGGCATCGACAGGCGCACCGTGGTGCCCTTTCCCGGCGCTCCCTCCACGACCAGTTCGCCGTCGAGCAGCCCGGCGCGTTCCACCATCCCGCGTATGCCGAAGGAATCAGGTTTCTCGCGTCCTGTCGGCGTGATGCCGCATCCATCGTCGCGCACTTCCAGCACCAGCTCTGGCTGAGCGGATCCCGGCGGCTCCACCTGGTTCAACCGTACCGATACGTGCGAGGCATGCGCGTGCTTGGCGATGTTGGTCAGGGCTTCCTGCAGGATGCGGAAGACGGAGACCATCGCATCCTGGTCCAGCTCGATATCCTGGTCGCCACAACGGACGTCGCAGGCAATACCCAGTCGCCTGCTGAACTCCCTGGCTTCCCATTCGATCGCCGCGACGATGCCGAAGTCCATGATGCCCGGGCGCAGGTCTCGCGATATGCGCCGTATCGAATCGATCGTGCGATTGATCAACTGCTCCACGGTACGAAGCTTTTCCAGCAGCAGCATGTCGTCATCGGCGATGTGGCGGGTGAGCCAATCCAGGTCGATCTTGATCGCGGTAAGATTGCCTCCGAGGTCGTCGTGGATTTCGCGGGCGATGCGGATGCGTTCATGCTCTCTCGCCGCAATGACGTGCAGCGAAACCTCCCGCAGGCGATCGTGGGATTGCCTGAGCCGGGTTTCCCGCTGCCTGCTCTGGGTGACATTGACGAGGATTCCCTCCCATATCACGCCCACGCCCGGTTCCCTGCGCGGACTGGCCCGCAGGCTTACCCACTTCACGTCATGGAACGCCTCGATCCTCAGGCGTCCCTCCCAGCTCCAGGTACTCAGATGGATCGCCGACTGGCTGCGGGAGCGCCGCAGCGACTCCTGGTCTTCCTCCAGCACGAGGCTCATGAACAGACCCGGATTCGCCTGCAGGGTTTCGGCGGGAATGCCGAGCAGATTGAAGCACTGGTCGCTGACGAAGGGTATGCGATCCTGATCATCCTCGCTCCTCACATATTGGAACACCATGCCAGGGGCGTTGGCGACGATCTCCAGCGGCTGCAATCCCTCTTCTCCGCTCAAGGCTGGGCTCCTCGGGCTGCTCCCTCCGGAACGCCCTTGCTTTCCCTCCCGATCGATATCCGTACGCGCATCCGATCTCTCATCCTTGCATCAACTCCGGTGGAACCGATACCTCCCGCCACGAATGACGGAGCCGCCATCCCTGGCCTGCGCATCGATAGATATCTAATTATTAAATAATAATTCCCTCAGTCGAAGCGCAGAGTGTAGAGCACATCTATCGCGTTGTCGATACCCGCCCGGGTAACGATCGTGATCCTCGGCGTCAGGCTGTAGGTAAGCTTGGTGATCCCTGCTGCCGCAGTCAGCGCCTGTTCGTAGCTGATATAGGCACGGCTCGACAGGCGCTTGCCGACGGTGCCGATCTGACCGGCAAGCACATCCCCTCCGAGGGGTTGCGCCTGCCGTATGGAGATGTCATCCACGCCCAGTACCTGCGCGATCTTTTCCGTGACCCCGCCGGACTGGCTGCCGAGGATGGCATTGGCGGCGGTCAGCAGCAATGATGCATCGGCCTTTCCTTCCGGGGGGCGCCCCAGGGTGATCCAGGAAAGCTTTTCCAGGTCGGAGACAGCGGGGGTGGATACCAGCCGGACCACGGGCTGGCGCACGCTGCCGGTCACCTCGACACCGGCCTCCACCGGCAGCCCCTTGCGCACTGCCAGTACGTTCAGGCCCGGATCGTTCATCGCGCCCTGAAAATTCACGATGCCGCGCTCCACTGCCAGACGCTGCCCATAGGCCTCGAAACTGGCGTTGCGCGCAGTGATCGTACCGGTGGTCCGCAACGACTGGCCGGGTTCTCCACTGACGTGCAGCCGGCCGTCCAGCCGCCCCTCCAGGCCCGATGCCCGTATATAGAATTGCCTTCCAAGATCGAGTTCCACACCCAGCCTGATACGCAGCGCCTTTCGTTCGGAGACTTCCCGCCCTGTCACGACGACGTCTTCCGCCAGTTGCGGGCGGCCACCCTGCGGCTGCGCGATCAGCCCGGCATCCGCCACGAGATTCCCGTCCAGGGTCAGGGCATTCCTGTCGAAACGGGCCCGCCCTTTTCCCGACAGGATGACCCATCGATCCGGCCGCTGCGAAACGGGAAGGCGCACCAGCGCGAATTCCAGATTGCCGTAGTCATCCCTGAAGTTCAGGGTGCCGGATGCCTGAAGGCTGCCGGGGCCGTCCGGCAGCGCCATCTCCCCCGAGATGCGGTCATCGGACGGACGGCTCCGTGGCGACGCCTCGCCAAATCCGCCGTATTCCCCCAGGAAAGCGGTAATTCCCGAAAACCGTGAAGTTGCCGTCTCAGCCGGCATGCCCGCGCCTCTGAGCAGGCGATCGGCCGGAGGCGGCGCATGCGGGGCGGCAAAACTCAGGACATCCATGTGTAGCGCCTCATCATCGAAGCGTGCCGCCAATCTGCCCTGCTCGAGCCGCACGCCCTGGTCCAGGAGTGCGAGGACCAGCCCATCGCCCTGAATCCGCCCTTTCAGCCGTGGCCTCCCCACGGTCCCCACCACATCCGCCTCCAGCAGGATACGCCCGCCACTTCTCAGATTGATGTCGACGAGCGGCCCCAGCCAGGAGGCATCCTCCATCTCCAGCGACAGCTGGCCATCGACAGGCGCGCCAGGCGGCAATACCCCATCGGCGCTCCCCTCCGCGGCCGAGCCCAGCGGCGCGGAAACTCGGGCGCGCATGGCGCCCAACTGCTCGCCCTGCACATCGAGCTGTGCGGTGACGCGTCCCTCCCCGGCGCGGGCGGAAAGCTGCAGGACCTGCAAGCCGAGGTGGCGGGAAGACGCACTTCCGGGAAGCACCCAGTCCCCCTGCTCGCGCCCGACCTTGAGGCTGCCCACCAGCTGGGCCGCCGATGTCAGGCTCCAGTCTCCGCCCAGATGCAACGCAGGGCCAGTTCCCTCCTCATCCGTCACAACCAGGTCGGCCAGGCGCAGACGCATACCGCTGAACATGCCGCGGCTGACCCAACGCCCAGGTTCCCACGCTGTCTCGACGAGCTTCAGGCTGCCCCCGGCCACGGCGAATTCCGCCGCCCCGAGCGTGGCGCGCCGCTCCCCGATCTCCAGGGGGACGCTGCGCACCAGGCGCAACGGCAATCCACTCTCCACGCTGAGCTCCACGAGCGTCCCCGTCCATGCCGCAGGCTTTTCCGGCGGTTGCATCCCGCCCTCGGCCCGCAGGTTCAGGCGGCGGCCTTCCTGACGCACGATTGCCTGCAGCCGGTGCCGCGCCCGGCTGCCGTCTACGGTGAGGCGCAGCTCCTGGAGCCGGGTTCCCGTTGTTGTTGCATAGTCGGCTGCAGCCGCTTCCAGCGCCACAACATCCCCCTGCAGCCTGCCATCGGCCTGGAAATGCCGCAAGCGATGGCAGCCTGGAAAAACCAGCGTGTTCCCCTGCGCGCTGAAGACCACGTCCGGCCATACCCGCTCGCCCCCCGCAACCCGCCCTTTCAGGCTGGCGGCCACCGTCAGGGAACCGCCCAGTCCATATCCGATCTGCTCCAGCATGGGGGCCGTCAACGCCAATTGCAGGCGCTCGCCCTTGCGGCCCAGCTCTCCCTGCGCAGACAGGTGGTTGACGCCCACCCGGAGATCCACCTTCCCCGAAGCCTGCGCCGCCGCAAGGGTCTCGCCAGAAAATCCGATCCTTCCCTCCCCTCGCACAGGCTGCCCGGCCACCCAATTGCCGCGCACGTCGAAGCGCATCGTGCCGGACAGCCGCGGCACCCGCTCGCCTCGCAATTCGAGTGTCGCGTCGAGACGGGTGGGTGGTACCCGCGCAAATGCCGACAGATCGAACTGCCGCAGTCCGCCCTCGAACGCAAAGGATTGGCGCCCATCGAGCTCCAGCACGCCGTGGCCGGTCAGTGTCGACGCGCCATGACCGAGTCGCAGACTGCTCAGCGCCAGCGTATCGCCCGTCCTTTCCGCCATGAGGTCGATCCCCAGCGCCTGGTCCCGAAGCGCCAGCGATGCCCGCTGGGCATGAGCATCCCCTTCCAGCCTCATGACCCCGCTCAGGCGGGCCGCATGCAGACGGCTATCCAGGGTGGCGGGGTCGATCCGGTCGAGCGCCAAGTCTGCCAGGGCCTGATCGACGCCTCGCAGCCACGCCACGTCCCCGGAGATCCGGCCTCCCCCTTCAAAGGCGAGCACCAGTTCCCCCAGCCGCAGCGATTCCCCGGACAGCATGATGCGGGCGCGCATCCGTTGCAGCGGGAAGCCGCCGCGATCGAGCGGAGCCGCAGCCCGATTCTCCATCGTCATTCCACCTTCCAGCTGTCCGGGATGCGTCTCGTGCACATCGGCCTGGACTGCGAGGCTGGCGGCCGGCGCTCCCGGCCAGATCGCCCGCGGATCGAGATGACTGACCGACAACTGCAAGGCTGCGATCGGATGCGTTGCATATGGGCGCAACCTCGCCCTGCCGGCGGCGGCGAGATCCGTGTTCCGCTCCTCCATCTTCCAGTCGACGTCGAGTTGCTCCAGGCTGCCGGTAAAGTGGGCCATAAGCTGGATGTCGGGCGGCTGGGGCAAATGAGAAAACATCGTGCCCGGGCTGCCCCCCCCGAACCCGGCACGGACGTCCAGCGCAAATGGCAGGGTACCCTGCAGTTCCCCGGATGCGGTCAGATTGCCTGATCCGATTCGGGCATCCAGACTGAATCGATGCCCGCGACCGTCGCTTGCAAGGACGGCCGCAAGGTCCATGGCCTCGAAATCCACCACGGCGGCCTCGGCCTGAAGCATGCGCAGCCTGCCGATGGCAAGCTGGCGCACCGACAGCGCCAGCGGGAATTCCAGGCTGGAGGGCAGGGATGCCGCGGTGGAAGTGACAGGCGCAGCGATTTCAACGTCGCCCGCCGTGAGCGCGATGATCTCCAATCGCCCGTCCAACAGCGCATCCGCCTCCCAATCCAGGCGCACATCCCGCGCAACGATGCGCGTGTCCCCGCTCGCGAGGTATACGCTGCGCGCAGCGAGCGGGCCGGACAGGGTACCCTCCAATCCATCGAATCTCACGCCGCCGCCGGTCGCGATGGACAGGATCGCACCCAGCAGCACGAGCCCGGGGGCAGTAAGGAACAGCCAGGCCAGGATTCCGGGGAGCAGCACGATGAGCCATGCGGCCGATCCCCACCGCCGCTTCCCCGGCCGGGAGGATGGCGCGTCGCGCGGCACCTCTCCTGGATCAACAGGTATCATGGCAGCACATCATGGACGGCGGCGGAATGCGGCATGGTCAGAATGCCACTGCGATCGAGAAATGCAGCCGCAGCTTGCCGTCGCGATGACCACGCGCGAGGTCCAGCGCGAGCGGCCCCACCGGACTGCGCCAGCGAACCCCGCCGCCGTAGCCGACGACCGGATCGAGGTGGCGTACGCCGTCGGCGGCATCCCCGGCATCGACGAATACCGCCGCGCCCCAGCCGGGTGTGATCCAATGGTTGTACTCCACGGTGCCCGTCGCCATCGCCGTTGCTCCCACCACCGCGCTCCCCTCCCTCACTCCCAGGCTCTGAAAGGCGTAGCCTCGCACGGACTGGATGCCCCCCGCGCGAAACAGGTACTCCTGGGGAATGCCGAAGCGGGATCCGGCGAAAGTGTAGCCGGCCTCGGCGCGCAGGAACAGCACGTGCCGCGAACCCACCGGATGCCAGTACTGGTGGCGAAAGTAGGTACGCAAAAAACTCTGGTCTGACAGAACGTGCCTGCTGCCGCCGCCGACGCGTACCTCCACCATGCTGCCATCGCGCGGGAACAGAGGATCGTCCACCGAGCGGTAGCGCAGCTGTCCATCCAGAACCAGCGTCTCGTTGGTCTGTTGCAGGCCTCCCTTTGGATCCCGGTCTTCCCGTTGCCAGTTGACTCCGATCCGTGTTTCGGTATTTCCCAGGCGCTGATTCCGGTTCAGCACCACCTTCTCGCGCAGGGTCACAAGGTCCTGGATGGAGGTTCGGTCGACGATTGCGCCCAGGGAATACCACCTGCCTTCCCGGTTCACGACACCATCGACCGACACCGACAGCGATTGCCGCTTCTGCTCCAGTCGCAGGAGGCTGCCCAGTCGCAGCGCCCTGCCCAGGAAGTTGTGATTCGCATAGCTGGCTTCGCCACGCACACCGGTATTGGAACTGTAGCCCCCACCCAGCGAGACGCGCTGCGATTGCGCTTCCGAGAGCGCCACCTCGACCGGGACAGCCTGGTGCGCCGCTACGTCCGGTTCCACGCTGACCAGTGCCGAGCCGAACTGGATCAGGTTCTGAAGCCGCGCCTGGAAAGCCTGCAGCTGGTCACGGCGGTAAGGATCCCCAGCCTGGAAGGGAACCAGATTGTGTATCAGCTTCTGATCGTAGCGATCCAGACCCTTGATCACCACGGGCCCGTACCGAAAGGCTGGGCCCGAATCCACGGCGACCGACAGGCGCACGCGCGCCGACACGGGATCCACCTCTGCCCGGCTCTCGTCGATGACGGCGGCGACGTAGTCATCCCGCGACACGCTCGAGATCAATGCCGCCTTGGCCTCTTCCCAGGCCCCCGAGCGAAAGGGGCTGCCGACCCCCAGGGACCATGCCGTTCGAAGGCTTTCGATGCGTGCGCGCCGCTCGGGTGTGTCGATGGCGAGATCTCCCTTGAAATCAATGCGCACTTCGGCGACCAGGGTGCGCACGCCCGGCTCGATCGTCAGCACCGGCACGGCGCCCGGCGCTGCATGGAGTGACAGGGACGGAGTGAAATAGCCTTCCGTCGCCAGAAGTTCGCCCATCTCCTGGCGTGCGCGGCGCATCAGCGCGGCACGGGCGATATCATCCGCGATCGGCTCCACGGGCAGCTGAAAATGGGTTTCGAGCAGGCCTTGCAAGGGTGGCGGTGCGGAAATGATGACGGATGGCCCGTCGCCGGTTTCCGATCGATGCGGCATCGATGAGTCGGCGGCGCTGCCGCCCGGCATGCCACCTGCAAATATCAGAAGGAGCGGGAAAACCGCTCGCGAGATTCGTCGAACGATCAACTGGCCGGCGAAGGAGGGGGAGAAAGGGAATACATACCGGCAAACCCTATCGACGCACCGCTCGGGATGCATTCCCGGGAAGCGATCCGGAGCGCCCGGACTTGCGTGCTACCCACCTTCCCCGGATTCGCCGAGACGGAAACTCCCGTTCTACCTGTTGCGATCCATCCGCCCTTCAGTGCGTCCCCTCGTCCGGAGAAGCGTCGTACATGTCCGGGTCCTCGTAGGCCTCGGGGGGCGGGTTGCCATCGTATATCAGATGCTTGCGCTGCTGCAGATAGGCATCACGCACGAACAGATAGGGCTCCACCGCCGCATCATCGCGCAGGCGCATGGGCCCCGACAGTCGGGCACGCTTGTCGACGGCACCGAGAATCGTGAGCGGGACCGTGA
Source organism: Nitrosovibrio sp. Nv17 (assembly GCF_900119085.1). GTDB lineage: Bacteria > Pseudomonadota > Gammaproteobacteria > Burkholderiales > Nitrosomonadaceae > Nitrosospira. The sequence goes on from NZ_FPIQ01000003.1 coordinate 23,127, forward strand.
CAGGTGCGCTGATCATGTAGATTCCGGCGTAAAACAACCCGTTCGTCACCACGCTGAGCGGGATGTCGGGCACATCGCGATTGCTGCTCGGCCCCAGCAGGGGAATGAAGTAGTAGGTCTTGGCATCGACGCCCCAGACTCCCAGCGTCTGTCCGAAATCCTCGTCATGCTGGACCAGACCCATGGGCGTGGCCATGTCGAACAATCCTGCCAATCCGATGGTCGAGTTGACCGTGAAACGCAGCGTATCCTGGAAACCCTGGCGTACCTTGCCTTGCAGAAAGCTGTTGAGAATCACGTTGGGATACGCGAGGTTGTCGTAGAAATTCCCGATGATGCGCTGCAGACGCTCGGGAACGTTCTCGCTGTAGGCATCCGCAACAGGCGCCACGATTTTCCGGTCGATCGTATCCGTGAAGGTGTAGGACTTGCGATTGATGTCCTCATAGGGATCGATCTGATCCGTGTGCGCATTGCCATCATGGGGCTGCGTCGTCGCGCAGCCACCCAGTGATACCGCACACCATAGCATCACGGCAATCGCCGGATGGCCATCTCTCATGATCTGTAGGCAAATAGAGGAAAGGCGGAAAGCAAGGGATCGCCGTGCCCGCACAGGGTCATTATAAACGATCGGCGGGAGCGGAACACCACGAACATGGAATCGCCGCTTTCAGGCTTCCTGGCACACCTGTAAAGTTTTACAGCTACACACGGCGTTGACTTCACGATACAATCACTTCCGAAACTGGGAAATCGTTTTCATTCCCTTTTTCATCTCCCTCTTGACAACCCGCCTCGCGCGGGTTCTTTTTTGCCCATGGGAAACGCCGGCACGCCAATTTCATGACGCATTATCCCTCGCAAGCTCCGCATGACTCTGTGCGATGGAATACACAAGCTATGCGACCCCGTGCCTCGATCTCCGGGATCGGTGGCCCGTCGATTTTCAGGGTGGCCAGAAAAATGGGAGGGATCCGAAAAGAATCGCGGGATGCGCGTGAAGCGGAACGCGCGCGAACAGCCCGATGAGGCGGGTGAGCGAAACGGTCAGCGGGAAATAATGGCCGGTTTACCGGGCCTCCCGCACGGAAGCCCGGTGGAGGAGCGCTACTTGACCTGCAGCGTACCCTTCATGATGGCCGAATGACCGGGGAACGAACAGATGAACGTGTAGCCTTCGCCCGCCTTCAGCTTGCCTACATCAACCGTCGCCGTATCGCTCTCACCGCCGCCGATGATCTTGGTATGTGCAATCACGCGCGCGTCGCCGGACTTGACGTATTGATTGTTCAGTCCCGCGGTGATCCCGTCCTTGATCACGCCCTGAATATCCGCGGTCTTGGCAAGCACCCAGTTGTGGCCCATCGACGTCTTCGGCATCTTGCCGACATGCTTCAGCTTCACCACGAACTGGCTGCAGCTTTGCGGCACGTCGATACTGCTCTTGTTGAACTTCATCGCATCATTGCTCTCGACTTCGATTTCGCAAGCCGCCAGCGCCGGTCCCGCCAGCATCGTCAATACCATCAGTCCCGCGAATTTACACTTTTTCATGCTCTTTCTCCTTTTATATAAAAGACAGATTCATGCCAACAACCCCTTGCAGCGATGAAATTTTTTCCCATGACCGCCCGGAGGGTCGAGACGCCCGATGCAATGGAGTCCCGTCCACCATGGTCGCCGCACGACCGGACTGCCATCCGAACCCGGTCTCATGCTCGCTCACGGTAAGCCGACTGGTACTTCTTTTTCGTAGCGAATTCCCGCTCCTGTCATGACCTGCGATTCGATAGTAGTGATTCCTATTTCCATAGTCAAGCCGGATATCCGGCTTCCATGAGCACGGCCTCCGACCCACCCCCTCCATATCCCGCATGATCGAAGCATACTTCCCGTATCGAATAACCATTATTGAAATAATGACTTGCCTCCAAAAATAGGGTGGCGAATCGAATTAACGTGTACCATGACAGGGGTACGAATCCTGAGAGGGCATCCGTTTCCGGCCGGCCGATCCTGCAGGCCTTGCGCCTTCGCCGTGTGCAGCCGGAGGAAAACGAGGTCCGGACGGGCGTACCATTTCCGGATGAGATACACCTTCTCATCCTTCGATCGACCTTTCCATCGAGGAGGAATCATGAAGCATCCTACGCTCATATTTGCGGTTGCTCTGGCCGTTCCCATGCTTGTGGTATCCACGGCCCAGGCAACCGCTCCCAACGACGCACAAATCGCCGCCATCGTCGTGGTTGCCAACCAGGTCGACGTCGACGCCGGCAAGCTGGCGGAAACCAAGGCGTCCAACGCGGACGTCAAGGCCTTTGCTCAACGCATGGCGTCGGATCATACCGGCGTGAACAAACAGGCAACGGAACTGGTGACCCGGCTCAAGGTCACCCCGGAGAACAATCCAACCAGCGAAAGCTTGAAAGCGGATGGAGACAAGAACATCGAACGCCTGAAAAAACTGAGCGGGGCGGAATTCGACAAAGCGTACATCGACCACGAGATCGCCTACCATGAGCAGGTACTCGACGCGGTCGACAAGACCCTCATCCCCAATGCCAGGAACGAGGAACTGAAGGCCCTGCTCGTCAGCGTACGGCCGGCGTTCATCTCTCACGCGGAATACGCGAGACAGGTAAGATCGCTGCTCGGAAAATAAAACCCTGCCAGACGATCATTGCTCGTCCCCCTGCTTCGGCAGGGGGTTTTCGACGCGTCGCTGGAAACCGCCTTGCCGTGAAGCGATTTCATCATCATACTCCCCTCCCAAGCAGGCAGGGCCTCTGCCCGCCATCCCGGATGCCATTCACGTGCCGTGTCACAAACAGCGGAGTTCGGTTACAACTGGGATTCCATATGGAGTACAATCCGATGTAAACACCTTGTTGAATCCATGACAAAAAGGAGATGTTGACCGCTTCCGTCCCCCTCCATGTCCTCGGGCCGTCCTGCAACCAGGAACGGACCATGCAGCGAAGGGGGTTTCCGTCGCCGAAACCAGGGATTTTCGCGTCAAAGATTTCGAAAGGGAGGTCATGAGAATCAGCTTTTTCTCCAAGCTCTTCACTGCAGCCCTGTTGCTGCTCTTCTGCGTCATCGGCGTCATCGTGTACCGGGCCTTCGATATCCATGGAGATATCGATGCCGCCGAGCAACACCGCTATCGCTCCCTGCTGCTCGCCAACGAGCTGCTCCAGAGCTCGGAAGAGCTCACCCGCATGGTGCGCCTCTACGCGCTCACCGGCAACCCGGCCCATAAGCGCCACTATTTCGAGATACTGGGCATTCGCGAGGGAACCCGTCCACGCCCCGGCCATTACTCCGGAACCTACTGGTACCTCAAGAATGCCGCAGCGAAACCCGCCGCCGAACCGAAGGAAGCCATCTCCCTGATGGACATGATGCGCAAAGAAGGCCTGGATGAGCAGGAAATCGCGCTGATGCAGAAGGCCTTGGAGAACTCCGAGAAGCTGACGAAGCTGGAAAAACGGGTGATCGCAACCCTGGGCGAACTGTACGGAGATCGTCACCATGATTCCGTCATCCGCCATACACCCGAGATGAGCGTCACCATCGACCTGCTCTTCAACGATCAATACATGGCCGACAAAACCGCCATCATGGTGCCGATCCAGGAATTCATGGAGCGGCTGGATGCGCGCACCCGCATGCGGGTCGCCGAAGAGCTGACGCGCCTGCATCGCCAAATCCTGTGGATCATGGGACTGGTCCTCACCACGATACTGATCCTGATGGCGGCAATGCTTTATATGCGCCGCACCATACTCAAGCCGCTCGTCCAGCTGCACCACTACGCCGCACAGCTCATGCAGGGCGACTACACGGCCCGATGTACGATCGCAACGCGAAACGAACTGGCCGAGCTCGGCGATACGCTCAATTCCATGGCATCGTCCATCGAGCGGGACATCGTCACCCGCAGGGCGACGGAGGAATCCATGCGCCAGGCCACGCTCATATTCGGAAACAGCAGCGAGGCGATGATGGTGACCGATCCGGACCATGCCATCATCAGCGTGAACCCGGCCTTCACCACGATCACCGGCTATACCCGGGAGGAGGTGCTGGGGAAGAATCCCGACCTGCTGGCCAGCGGCTGCCATGACGAGTCGTTTTTCCAGGCGATGCAGCTATCGCTCGAAACCAGCGGCCACTGGGAGGGCGAGGTGACAAGCCGGCGCAAGAATGGGGAAATCTACTCGGAATGGCGCAAGATCAATGCCACCCACGACGAAGATGGTTCGGTGCACCGGTGGATCACGCTGTTCTCGGACATCACGATGAAGAAGAAATCCGAGGAGCTGATATGGAAGCAGGCCAACTTCGACGCCGTCACCAGCCTGCCCAATCGCTACATGTTCTATCACCGCCTGGAGGAAGAAATCAAGAAGGCGCGGCGGGCGGGCAGCTCGATCGCACTGATCCTGCTCGACCTGGACCACTTCAAGGAGATCAACGACGCCTATGGGCATGACGTCGGCGACCTGCTGCTCAAGGAAGCGGCGGTGCGCCTAGGCGGCTGCATACGCGGGGTCGACACGGTGGCACGGCTGGGAGGCGACGAGTTCTCGGTCATCCTGGGTGGACTGCACAACACCATCAGCATCAATCGGGTCGTAAGGAATATCCTGCATGCGATGGCGGAACCCTTCCAGCTCGGGGATAAGATCATCTACGTATCGGCCAGCGTGGGCGTCACATTCTATCCGCAGGATGCGGATACCATCGGGGTACTGGTAAGCAACGGCGACCAGGCCATGTACGCCGCCAAGAGCCAGGGACGCAACTGCGTCAGCTACTACACCCGCGCCCTGCATGAAACCGCCCAAGCCCGCATGCGGCTGGCCAGCGACCTCCGGGATGCATTGGCCGGAGACCAGCTGCAGCTGTACTACCAACCCATCTTCGACCTGGAAACCGGCAGGATTCGCAAGGCGGAAGCCTTGCTGCGCTGGTACCATCCGGATCTGGGCATGATCAATCCGGTGGACTTCATCCCCATCGCCGAGGAAACCCGAATGATCGTCGACATCGGCGATTGGGTGTATCGGACGGCGCTCCAGCAGGTCAAGCGCTGGCACACGGCATACGATCCGGATTTTCAGGTGAGCATCAACACGTCTCCGGTACAGTACCGCAGGGACGTCGACATTCACAAGACATGGCTCAAATTCCTGCAGGAACTGAAGCTGCCCGGACACAGCGTCGTGATAGAGATCACCGAAGGCCTGCTGATGGACGCGAGTACGGCCGTGACTTCGAAACTGCAGGCCTTCAGGGATGCCGGCATGTGGATCTCCATGGACGGCTTCGGCACCGGCTACTCGTCCCTCGGCTATCTCAAGAAATTCAATATCGACTATCTCAAGATCGACCAATCCTTCGTACAGAACCTGACCTTCGATTCCAGCGACCAGGCACTATGCGAGGCGATCATCGTCATGGCGCACAAACTCGGCATCAAGGTGATCGCGGAGGGCATCGAATCGAAGGAGCAGTGCAGCCTGCTGGCGGCTTCCGAGTGCGATTACGGCCAGGGCAATCTGTTTTCGCGGCCCCTGTCGGTGGAGGAATTCGAAGGAATGATGCGCAAATGGTATGGACGTGAGTAGATGCGGCTCCATTCCGCTTGCGGAACCGAAACCCGGAAAGGCATGGAGCATCCGGCTGCCCGAAAGATCGTCGACAATTCCTTGCAGGCCAGGTTGAATCCGCTCGCCAGTCGCGGGTCAGCGCGGGCAGGCACCGCAACTCCGGGTTCGATGCCGCGGCCTGCGCGGGAATTTATTTAAACAATATGTTTACATTAGTAAACATATTGTTTAACATATGGCGAGCGACGCTTGAAGTATGCCCGCACAGCAGGGCTTGCATGGTCATCCAGCCATGGTGCAGGAATCGCCACCGCCACGGAAGGTGATCGGCAGCACCACCATGCGGGTGCGCTCACCGATGGCCGGCCTGGAAAACGTACCCATCCGGCCCTGCCGGTATGGAATCGAACATTCTCTCCAGGCAGGTCCGTCACGCCACATATACTGTACTGAAATTTCACTGCCCATGAATTGACCACCCTCCTCGATCCAATCGGAGACCAGCATCGACACCCATAAAAGCCGGCCGCTCGTCCTAGGACTGTCATCACGGCACCTCGTCGCCCTCCTGACGGGTATCGCTTTCCTGATCCTGACCGTGACGGGCTGGTCGATCGTGCGGGATCTGCAGGAACGCAACGCCCACATCCGGTTCGACAATCGCGTGGCGGACGCCACGTCGCGCATCCAGACCCGGCTGTCAGGCTATGAGCGTGTACTGACAGGCGCCTTGGCGCATCTGCTAGCCTCCGATTCCGTCACGCGGGAAGAGTGGCGCCGCTACGTGGACACCCTGCAGATGGATGCCAACCATCCTGAACTGCTCGGCATCGGGTTCACGAAGCGCATCCTGCCGGAAGACCTGGCCGCCCACATTGCCGACGTCCGCGCCGAGGGCTTTCCCACATACCGGGTGTGGCCGGAGGGCTCCCGCGAAGAATACACTTCCATCGTCTACCTGGAGCCCCTTCCGGGAAAGAACCTGCGCGCGCTGGGATACGACATGTTCTCGCATCCGGTGCGCCGTGCGGCGATGTCGCGCGCACGCGATACCGCGAAGACGATACTTTCCGGCAAGGTCAGGCTGGTCCAGGAAAGCGGGGCGGACAGCCAGGCGGGCGTGCTCCTGTACATGCCGTATTATCATGGCCACCTCGATCCGGGGACGGTCGACGCCAGGCGCGTGTCGCTCGTGGGCTACGTGTACGCGCCGTTCAGGATGGACGATTTCATCCGGACCACCCTGCACGCCGAGCTCGAGGAGCTCGACCTGATCATCTCCGACACCGATGCCGCGCCACAGGACGCGCTGCTGTTCGACAGCGCCGCGCATCATCCGGCGCAGGCCCCCGCGCCCAGGTTCAGGAAGACCCTGACTCTGCCGGTCTACGGCCGCCAGTGGACGATCGAAGCCGCCTCGCGGCCTCCGTTCGAGCAGGCCGTTGCCAGCCAGGAGCCCCTGCTGGTGCTGCTCGGGGGCATCCTGGTAAGCGGTCTGACGGCCGTCGTCTTCTTCATGCTGGCAGTCAACCGCGAAAAGGTCGACGCCATCCGGGAGGCCAACCGGGAACTGCTCGCCGCCATCGAGGACCAGCGCATCGCCACTGCCGAGCTGTCGAGCTCCAGGCAGCGCACCCAGAGAATACTGGAGAGCATCACCGACGCATTCTTCACGCTGGACCGCGACTGGTCGTTCACCTACTTCAACCGGGAAGCCGAAAGGCTGCTGCAACGGGAGCGGGGCGCACTGCTTGGAAAAAGCATCTGCGTGGAATTTGCGGGGGATGCGGAAGGCCATCTCAGCGACAAATTCCAGAAGGCCTTCCATGAGAACGTCTCCGTGGCTTTCGAAGACTTCTATCCGCCGCTCGCCCGGTGGCTGGAGGTGCACATCTATCCTTCCGAGGAAGGACTGGCCGTCTATTTCCGCGACATCACCGAGCGCAAGCGCTCCGAGGCGGAGCGCGAAAAGCTGTACCAGGAGAAATCGCTGCTGCTGGAATCCACCGGCAAGGGCATCTACGGCGTCGATCTCGAAGGCCGCTGCACCTTCATCAACAGCGCGGCGGCGCGCATGCTCGGCTATTCGGTGGCGGAGATACTCGGCCAGCACATGCATACGCTGACGCACAGCCACTATGCCAGCAGCCTGATCCACGAAGGCGAGCAGCCCTCCGCCTTCCGGGAATTCCATGCCGAATGGCCCAGCCACATGGATGACGACACCTTCTGGAGAAAGGATGGAACACGCCTGCCGGTGGAGTTCACCTCGCACCCCATCCTGGAGAAGGGCACGACGACCGGCACCGTCGTCATCTTTTCGGACATCACGCAGCGCAAGGACGCGGAACTGGCACGCCGCGAGGCCGAGGCACGCATCCGCGAGCAGGCCTCCCTGCTCGACAAGGCCAGGGATGCGATCATCGTGCGCGGCACCGACCACCGCATCCAGTTCTGGAACCAGGGAGCGGAACGCCTCTACGGTTGGACCTCGGAGGAGGCGCTGGGCCAGTCCATCAAGACCCTGCTGTACGATGATTCCAGGACTTTCGAGGAAGCCATGAACCTGCTGCTGCGCGACGATGAATGGCGTGGCGAACTGGTGCAGCATCGCAAGAACGGCACGACTCTGACCACAGAGTGCCACTGGACCCTGGTGCGCAACGAACGAGGGCAGCCGCAATCGATCCTGACCATCAATACGGACATCACCCAGCGCAAGATGGCGGAGCAGGAAATCCATCAGCTCGCCTTCTATGATCCGCTGACCCAGCTGCCGAACCGGCAGCTCCTGCTGGACCGCCTGCGGCAGGCCATCAAGGCAAGCTCGCGCACCCACAGTCTCGGCGCGCTGCTGCTCATCGACCTGGACCACTTCAAGGCGCTCAACGACATGCTGGGCCATGACATGGGGGACCAGCTGCTGCGCCAGGTCGCTCCGCGCCTGATCGCCTCGGTACGCGAAAACGACACCGTGGCGCGCCTGGGGGGAGACGAGTTCGTGGTCATCCTGGCCAGCGAACTGGGACCCACCACCGAGGCGCCTGCCCAGATCAGGGTGGTATGCGAGCGCACCCTCGCCGCATTCGACGAGCCGTTCCATCTGGACGCCTACGAGCATCATGCCACGCCCAGCATCGGCGTGGCGCTGTTCGGCGATCGCGCCACCACGCTGGACGAGCTCCTCAAGCAGGCGGATCTCGCGATGTACCAGGCCAAGGCGGCGGGCCGCAATACGCTGCGCTTCTTCGACGCATCGATGCAGGAAAGCGTGAACGTACGCATGACTCTCGAATCCGATCTGCGCAAGGGACTGAAAAAGGGAGAATTCGTCCTCTACTACCAGCCCCAGGTGGATGGCCGCGGACAGGTGATGGGCGTCGAGGCCCTGGTACGCTGGCGGCATGCCCGACGCGGCCTGCTGGTACCGTCGGAATTCATTCCCCACGCGGAGGAGACCGGTCTGATCTATCCGCTCGGCCGCTGGATACTGGAAACCGCCTGCCTGCAGCTGTCGACCTGGGCCGCGCGGCCCGAGACCGCGCGTCTCAACGTCGCGATCAACGTCAGCTCCCGCCAGTTCCGCCACCCCGACTTCGTGGAACAGGTGTTCTCCACGCTCGATCACACCGGTGCCAATCCGCAGAGACTCAGGCTGGAGTTCACCGAGGCCCTGCTCGCGAGCAACGTGGAGGACGTTCTCGCGAAGATGTCCAGGCTGCAGACGCGAGGCGTGGAATTCGCCCTGGACGACTTCGGCACCGGTTCCTCCTCGCTCTACTCGCTGAATCGCCTGCCGCTGGGCTGGCTGAAGATCGACCGCTCCTTCATCCGGGATGCGCTCACCGATCCCAGGAATGCGACGATCGTCCAGACCATCCTGGTGCTGGCGAAGAGCATGGGGCTGTCCGTCATGGCGGAAGGCGTGGAAACCAGTGCGCAGCGGAACTACCTCGCGGAACGGGGCTGCGACGCCTACCAGGGATATCTCTTCAGCCATCCGTTGACGTTCGAGCAGTTCGAAGCGTTTTATCTGACCAGGATCATCGCCTGACATGCGTGTGCCGATCCATCCGCCGCAGGACACCTCGAATCTCGCTTTGTTTTTTATTCTCCCTACTTGTGATAAATTGTCGACAACAGTGCGCCATGGCCTGCCCGGATGAATCCCGAACCAGGAAACAGAATCGTCCCATCTCTCCCATGACTCGATCCGCCGCAATGAAGGACAGCTATGCACGCCTGCTCAAGGCGGCCCGGGAGCTCAAGGGAGCCAGGAACGAGGCTGCTGTCGCGGTGCTGCTCGACGTCTCCAAGCAGGCGCTGCACAACTGGAAGAGCCGGGGCGTGCCGCGAAAGAACCTGGTGGAGATCGAAGCCCGGATCGGCGCCTACCCGACGTGGATCGCCACCGGCGAAGGCCGCATGAGCACGGGCCTGCAGGCGGATCAGCCGGGTGATCCGTTCATCCAGGAAGTCGTGAGCGCGATGCGCTCCATGTCGTCGGAGGACATGCGCCTCATGGCCGAGTTGTGCCGGAAAATCAGCCGGAAGGAACGCCATCTCGCCAAGACGGAGAGCATGCATGTCCCTCGCGGCCTCGCATCCCACCCCACCCATCATGCCGCCGCGTCCCCCTATTGGGCGGATCGCAGGGTGATCGAGCGCAGGCAGGCCGACAACCCGAACTGGCAGGGCGTCAAGGACAGGAGGCGGTACGAAGGCAGCCTGACGCACCGCTGACCGTCCTCGGCCCGCCCGGCACAGTCATCCGGGTCGCGGCTCCGCATCGGAGGGGCACGCGGGATGCATCTTTTTTCCTTTCTTCAGATACGAGGAGGAGCCATGGCAACGAAAAAAGCGTGGGCAGTATGGCAAGGCGGAATCAAGGACGGCAGCGGTACGATTTCCACTGAAACGGGCGTGCTGCGGGAAGCGCCCTACGGCTTCGCATCGCGGTTCGAGGGTGGCCCAGGCACCAACCCGGAAGAACTGATCGGTGCGGCGCATGCCGGCTGTTTCTCGATGGCCTTCTCGCTGTTTCTCGGCGAGGCGGGGCTGGTCCCGGAGAAAATCGAAACGCACGCCGCGGTAACGCTCAGCAAGACCGCCGAAGGGTTCGAGATCACCGCGATCCACCTCGACGTGACTGCAAGGATCCCGGGGGTGGACCCGGCACAGTTCGACGAGATCGCCAACAAGGCCAAGACGGGATGTCCCGTCTCCCGGCTGTTCAAGGCGAACATCACGCTGGACGCAAGGCTGGAAACCGCATAGCCTCAGGCAGCATGCGCCTCGACGGGCGAAGAAGGGTGCAGGGTGGAATGGCGTGGAGCGAATCGGCAGGGATGGGATGGGTGCTGGAAATCCGTGCTGCCTTTCCCGCCAACCTTCGATGACCCGGAGAAAAACCCGGCACAGGCGGGTTTGCCCGTGCCGGGTCGCTTCACCCTACTGCCACCCTATTACCATCCCATCGGAGAAGAAGGAAAGCTTGAACCTTTCCCGCCTCGTATCCTACACTTTCCGGAAACGCTGTCCATTGGACTGAAGTACAACCCGGAACGTACGCGCCGTCACCTCAGCCATCCCTCCAGATAGGACGCCCGCTCCTTCTCCGACTGGGCCACTCCGGCTTGGCGGGCACTGTCGAGGCGCGCCAGGCCGGCCTGGATGTTTTCATCCACCCACCGCACGAACAGGGGGTGCGGCGCGAATCCACTGCCCAGGTCATACTCCAGCCCTGAAAGAAACTGCTTCTCGGGTCCTTCTCCGGTGGTGCGTGCCGGGATGACGATCGCCCTGCCGCCACGGCTTCCGGCCTCCGTCACCATGCCGCGGATTTTCTCGATCCACGACGCGCGCTTGTCGGGCCAATCCTCGCGCCAGGTCGCCACCCTGATCGCGTGGAATTTGTCGCCGCCCGCCTTGCGCATATGGCCCGCGATCTCCTCCAGCAGCCTGTTCCACATCTCGTTCACGTGATCGCTGCCGGAACCGTGCGCCACCAGGATGACGGTATCGCGCGCGGGATTCCTGGACAGCGCCTGCGCCCGGTCCAGCAGCGCCGCGGCAAACAGCGGGCTGGCGCCGACCCCGCCCACCGTCTGCACCGGCAGCGCGGTGCGGATGCGCGGCGCGGGATGCGTCGGCGCACCGCCGCCGTGCCCATGCATGAACCCGCCGTAGCCGGAACCGCCGGACGCGTCGCCTTCCTCGATATCCAGCCCCACCATGCGCTCGATATCCTTGCGGAAGCTGCTTTCCATGCCGTACACGCGCACGATGACGGCCGCCTTGGCGCCCCGCTGCTCCAGCCGCCGCAGTGCCCGTTCCACCGTCACCGGATCCGCCATGGAGAATGCAAACTCGATCTTGTAGCGCTGCGCCAGCGGCTCGACCGCCTCGCGCATGGTCTCGTTCCAGTTGAAATCCGATCCATGCGCCAGCAGCACGACGCCCACGTCCTCGGCGGCGTAAGGCCGGCTCCGGTGGGCCTCGCGCTGCAGCCAGACGGAGAGCCCGCTTGCCGGCGAGGAACGGTCGCCCTCCGCCAGGATATCGGCCCCGGCCGGCAGCAGCCACTTGAGCTTGCTGTCGAAGGACATCATGCTGTCGAGCTTGGGACCCAGATGAAACGGCACCACGATCGACTTCCCGGCCGCGCCACCCTCCTCCGCGGCAGCGGTCAGTTCCTTCTGCAGCCGGGATGCGCGCACCTCGATGTCGTCCTCTTCGGTCTTGTCGTGCCCAACCAGCACACGGGTCGACGCAAAGCCGAATCCGGCCGCGGCCTTGTCCGCGATGCGCGCCAGATCCGCCTTGATCTTCCGTTCATTTTCATCCCCGGTCGCCCCATAGCCGATCACCACCACGCGGGCCTCCTTGGGCGCCTGGATGCCGCGGAACCGGTCCGCCAGATCTTCCACCGCAAAATAGCTTTCGCCGTAGGGACGCGCGTACACCAGCGGCACGCCGGGTTTGTTCCGCTCCAGCAGCGCCCTGGCCAGCACGAAGCGCGGCTCGGCAGCCGAAAGGAACAGGGGCGCCACCACGATCCGCTCCGCACCGCCCTGCAGCAACGCGTCCAGGTTCTTCTTCAGGTATTTCTCGGTGCGCTCGTCCGTGACGAAGGTCAGCGCCACGTTGCGGCTCTTCGCGAAGGCCTGGAATTCGTCGATGATCTCCTCATTCCCGATGAAGCCGCGATCCGCCGCCACCACCAGGAACCCGGTGCGTTTATCCTCCTGGCCCGTCTCCTGCGCGAAACCGGGCCGGATCGATGTCCCGATCAGCGCCAGCGCCAGGGCGACCCCGAAAACGCGCCAAACGTGCGTCAATTCCCGCGTGATGTGCTGCATGCTCATGGCTCTCCTCATAGATGGTCCTTGTGATTGTATGCTACGTACGGCACCGGCGAAAGGACCGCTCGCACCGCACCCGACGTCAATCCCTCCGGCTAGAAACGATGACTGATGCTGATCGAGAAGCTGCGGCCCGGCCGGGTGTAGCGATCCGGCCCGCCCTGGGTCTCGGCCACGTGCACGTCCTGCACCGGGACGTCGGCCCAGTGCCAGTACTTCTTGTCGAACAGGTTGAATATCCCCACGTTCAGCCGGCCATTGGGGCTGAAGCGCCACTGCGCCAGCAGGTCCACCACCGAGTAGGCGGGCGGCTGGATCATGCGCGTCACCCCTCGCGACTCCTTGAGGGTCTTGCGCATCGCCGCCGTGACCAGCCCCTCGATCCTGAACGGGCCGTGCTCGTAAGCGAGCCCCAGCACGCCGGTAGGGGGATTGACCTGGATGATGGGCAGGCCGCTGTCCAGGTCGCGCCCCTTGGTCCAGGCGAAGCTGCCGCGCAGGCGGAAGCCCCAGGGCAGCCGCTGGTCCAGCCGACCCTCGAAGCCGTAGATGCGCACCCGCGGAAGGTTACCTGCCTGAAACGTGGTGAGATAGGGCCCTACATTCTGGTTGGGCCTATTCGGCACATATTGAGGATTGGAAACGCACAGCGGATTCGCGGGACAATCGAGCGTGATGAAAGGGTTGATGAAGTCCTCGTAACGATTGTCGTAGGCGGTGAACATCGCGTAACCGCGATCGGTATGGTGGCGCACCGACAGTTCCACCCCGCGCACGATCTCCGGCTTGAGATCGGGATTGGGGATTGCGACATAGCCCAGCCCGACGTTGGTGAAACCGATGTTCACGTTGTTGTAGGGCGGTGGCCGGAACCCCTGCGAGTACTGGGCAACGAAGGAGAATCCCCATCCCGCGTCGAAAATGAGGGACGCCTTGGGCGAGAAGGCATCGAACCGGACCCCAGATGAGGCAACGCCAGGATTGCGATCAATGAACAACCCATCCGGTTTGGGATCAAGGTGGTAGTTGTCGTACCGCAGGCCGGTCACCAGCGTAAGGCGATCCATCAGCAGCCAGTTGTCCTGGAAGAACAGCGCCACCTGGGTGGTGCTGGAGGGCGGAAGATCGCGTGTAGGCATGATATCGGGACCGACTTCCTTGGTGATCGATCCGTCCGAGAGCAAAAACATGCCATCACGCATCTGCCGGGTGTCGGTGCGGAAGGCTTCCGCCCCCCATATGAGGGTGTGCGCGCCCAAGAGCTCGAAGATGGACTCGGTCTGCAGCCGTGTACCGGTCAGGATCTGCTCGAAGAAGAATTCACGCTCGGTTAATGTTTTTTTGAGGCTGCCGCGATACATCTGACGCCCCTCATCGAAAAAAAGCTGGCCTGTACGGCTGACCTGCCGGTAGAACTTGAGGTCGATCGTCCCCAGCCGGCTGCCAGACAGGCGTTGGTCCAATGAAAAGCGCCCGCGCCGGTAGGTGTCCGTCGCATCGACGGCAATCCTGCCGGTACCTCCTCCTCGCGGGAAGGACATGTAGTCCGTATCGATGACCCGCTCGAAGCCCTCCGCGGCCAGCGTGGCGCGGTAGCCGGGAAACGGCGTGAACACCAGCTTGGCCAGGCCGTTGAGGGTATTGACGTCCTGTGGGTTGGGCTTGGTGCGCTCGAAGCCGAAGCCCCCCACGTCGCCCTTGTTGGCGAATTCCTGCCCGCGACGCTGCACCCCGCGCAGCATCAGCTTGACGAGATCGTTGCCCACCGCCAGCGTGCCGATCAACCCCAGGGAACGGTCCACGCCCTGGTAGATGGCCTCGGGACTCACAGCGAACGAACGTCCCCGCAGAAAATCCTCCGGCTCGGGCGAGCGGAACGAGACCACCCCGCCTATGCCTTCAGAGCCCTGCAGGGCGGAGCCGGCGCCGCGCTGGATGTCGACTCCCGATAGCATGCCGACGTCGACCATGTTGCGCCCGGCGCTTGAGTACCCACCGATGGTAAAGCTGTCTGCCTGGCGGATGCCATCCATCTGTATGAGGATCCGGTTCTCGTCCAGGCCGCGGATGTTGATGCTGCCCAGGCCGAAGCGCGAGCCGTTGTTGCTCACCGAGATGCCCGGCTCGTAGCGGATGACGTCCTTGATGGAGGTGGCGACCATTTCCTGGATCTCCTCCACCGAGATGACGTTGAGGGTGACCGGTGCGCGGCTCGGATCCTTCTCGACCTTGGGCGCAGTCACCGATATCGTGCGCAGCACGTTGCCGCCAGGCTCGCCCTCCTTCGCGTCGGCGAGCAGAATCCTTTCGGATGTGTTTTCGGGAGCGCTTCCAGACGTGTTTTCAGGCAGAGCCCCTGCCTCCCCCGAACCCATGGGCGGAGGCTCCTTGCACGGTGTACCCGCTACCGGCTGGTGGGAACCAGCCTCGGAGGGGGAGGATGTAGCGGCAGGCGCGCTGCTGGGTACGCGCCCCGTGCAGGGAGGAAGGACCGATGAGGACGCCGGGGAAACGGATGAAGCAACCGCTCCCGCGCCTCCGCTCGCGGCCGTGGTGTCGGCCTGAGCGAGCGACGCCAGAACGAGCAGCACCCCCGCCGGCAGGCAGCCCCTGTACGTACCGACCATACGGTTGCCCGCCTGCGGTGATGCCCGACGCCCTGCTTCCTGCTAGGCCTTGCCGCCGGTGTTGCGGCGGCGCACGATCGCGCCCATCAGCCCCAGGCCGGCGAGCAGCATGGCCCACTCGCCCGGCTCCGGAATCGGGGCCGCTGCGATGTCCACCGCCACCTGCGCGAAGCTCTGGTGCACGTAGGTGCTGTTGAAGGCGAAGTCGAAGCTGGCCGGCGCCGAATCCAGGGTCCACACCGCCAGGTATTGGCTGAGGTCGACGGCACCGATGCTGCTGCTGGTCGGCCCGAAGTACGTCACGTCCCCGGGAATGTCTATCCAGACGGGATTAGAAGGGAATCCCTCCCCGGGGGGTGGCGGCGTAGGCCCGGTGCCGACGTTCGACGGCGCGAGACCGTTCAGCTTCACGCTGTTATAGTCGATCGGGGTGCCCCAGGTCTCGAACTGCAGCGCCACCGTCACCGGCCCGCTGAATGCCGTGGTGGGCGTCACGTTGATGGTGTAGCTCTGCACCGTCCCGCTGAAGGCGTACAGGTTGCCGGAACCGGCGACAAAGGCGTTGTTCCAGCTCAGCGTGGCGGTGTTGGCGCCCAGAAACCCGTAATCGGCCTCACGGGAACCCGTACCGGCGGAACCGCCGGTGAAACTATCCCACTCGGCGTAGACGGTGCCCGCGTCGCCGCGGGTCCAGCCGCCCCAGGATGCCTCGGTAGGCGTATCGAACCCGTAGCCCGGCGCATACGGATCGGGACCATTGCCATAATCGGCAAGCGCCGGACCCGCCAGCACCAGACCTGCTGCAACTGCAATCGCTTTCAGTTTCATGGAAAATCCCTCCAAAAAAACATCGATATAGATAGCTTACGTATGAAAACCCGCGCACGCGGCACGGGACATACCGCTTAATGGGCTGGCTGGTCCGAGAGTTGCCGAGGACTGGCTGGCAGGAGATGCGGAAAACCCTCCTCTTTCCAATGAAAGGGCTTTCCGTTGCAAGGCTGGCTGCGGGAAGTGAAGGTCCGGCTGGCTGGCAATGAACCGATGAATGTGCTACGCCAGGCTAGGATAGCGCTGGGGTATTGGTATCCGTTGCAATCAGTCTAGTGATAATAAGAATCATTGTCAATAACAAAAACGGCTGGTGATCCGGGCCTTTCGGTATTGCCCACGCACGTCACGTGACCGGCAGGGTCACGATTGCAGCGCACGGCGATGCCCGCAGGACACGCCTGGCGCATGCGCAATGGAATCGGGGGAAAGCGATTGGAAACCAACGAAAGACACGGCCTGACTCCCTTTGCCTGCATCGGACAGCTCGGATGGCTCCATGCAGGTATATTTTAATGAGAATTATTTTTATTATTATACACAAAAAAACCGGTGGTGCAACAGAATCAGGCAGGCATCGGAACGGCGGCCTTTATAAGATGGAGGCCAGCGATTATACTGCTCTCTGTCCGTGCTTCCGGAAGGCATCCGAGCCGTCGGTGCGCGCGGACATGACGTCATCATCGACATCCGCCCCCGCCTCATGCCATTCACCCTGGAATCCGCACGACGCATCGTCGTCAAGGTCGGCAGCAGCCTCGTCACCAACCAGGGGCAGGGACTGGATCACGCTGCGCTGGCAGGCTGGGCGGAGCAGATCGCCAGGCTCAGGAAGACCGGCAAGGAAGTCGTGCTGGTTTCATCCGGCGCGATCGCGGAAGGCATGCAGCGCCTGGGCTGGAACCGGCGCCCACGGGCGCTGCATGACCTGCAGGCCGCCGCCGCGGTCGGACAGATGGGGTTGGTGCAGGCGTACGAGTCCTGCTTCCGCCAGCACGGGATCCACGCTGCGCAGATCCTGCTGACCCACGAGGATCTGGCGGATCGCAAGCGCTACCTGAACGCACGCTCGACCCTGACCACGCTGCTGAACCTGAACGTCATTCCCGTCATCAACGAAAACGATACGGTCGCCATCGACGAAATCCGCTTCGGCGACAACGACACCCTGGCCGCGCTGGTCGCCAATCTGGTCGAAGCCGACGCGCTGATCATTCTCACCGACCAGGACGGCCTGTTCACGGCGGATCCGCGCAGGCATGCCGACGCTACCCTGGTTCGCGAGGCCCGTGCCGGCGACCCGGCGCTGGAAGCGATGGCGGGCGGCGCCGGCAGCAGCATCGGGCGCGGCGGGATGCTGACCAAGCTGGGTGCGGCAAGGCGCGCAGCGCGCAGCGGCGCCCACACGATCATCGCTTCCGGGCGCGAGGCCGACGTGCTGCTGCGCCTGGTGCAGGGGGAAGCCATCGGCACGCGACTGCTGGCGGCAACTCCGGTACTGGCGGCTCGCAAGCAATGGCTTGCCGACCACCTGCAGATGCGTGGCAGCGTGGTGCTCGACGCCGGCGCGGTGGAGGCGCTGACGCTCAGCGGCAAAAGCCTTTTGCCGATAGGCGTGACGGACGTCCGTGGCGATTTCGAGCGAGGCGAGGCGATCGGCTGCCTCGATCCGGCAGGCAGGGAAATCGCGCGCGGGCTCACCAACTACAACTCGGCCGAGACCCGTCGCATCCTGCGCAGGACCAGCCGCGAAATCGAAGCGGCCCTGGGCTACGTCGGTGAATCCGAACTCATCCACCGGGACAACCTGGTGCTGCTGTCATCCGCCACCTCGAAAGGAACGATTCCATGAAACCCCTGACGCACCTCGACCATCACTTCTCGACCAGTCCACAGATCAGCCTGGAGGATCTGGCACACATCAAGGCCGCGGGGTTTCACAGCATCGTCTGCAACCGGCCGGACGAGGAGGATGGCGGCGTGCACCCGGACCACCGCCAAATGGAAGCGGAAGCAACCCGGATGGGGCTGGCGTTCGCCTATGTCCCCGTCACGCCGGGACGCATCGGCCCTGTGGAAATCAAGGATTTCAGGAGCGCGATCGCCGGTCTGCCCGGCCCGATCCTGGGCTATTGCCGGCTCGGCATCCGGTCGCGGATACTCTACGAACGCTCACGCTGACGACCGGCCCGGACGCAAGGCATCATGATATTCCGGCAGCTGTTCGAACCCGTGTCCTCCACCTACACCTACCTGCTCGGCTGCGCGGAAACGGGCCAGGCCATGCTGATCGATCCGGTGATCGCCACGCTGGAGCGCGACCTGGCCGAACTCGCGCGGCTGGGACTGAAGCTGGTGTACAGCGTGGATACGCACATCCACGCCGATCATGTCACGTCCGCGCTCGAGCTCAGGAAACGGACCGGCAGCCGCATCGCCGCCCCGGCGATCGACCGGCTGACCTGCACCGACACCGGCATCCAGGAAGGCATTCCCCTGCGGATGGGGGACGTCATTCTGAACCCTCTGCATACGCCCGGCCATACCGCCGGCCACTTCGCCTATCATTGCGATGACCGGGTCTTCACGGGGGATGCGCTGCTGATCGAGGGGTGCGGACGCACCGATTTCCAGAATGGCGACACAGATACGTTGTACCGCAGTGTCACGGAAAAGCTGTTCTCCCTGCCGGACGACTGTCTGGTGTTTCCCGGGCACGACTACCATGGCCGCCGCGTCTCATCCATCGCGCAGGAGAAAGCGCGCAACCCGCGCCTGGGAGGCCGCACCCTGGCGGAATTCCGGGAGATCATGGCGCGCCTGGACCTTCCCTACCCCATCTTCATGGACTACGCCGTGCCGGCCAACCGCCGGTGCGGCGTCTGTCCCGAGGAACTGCCAGAGGATCTGCAGAAGTACTGCGGCCACATGGAAAAAAGCCCCCAAGGATAGAATGATACCGGGTCAGTGGCGCACAGCGCGGGGATGCACCCCCGCCTTGAGCGCATCGACGGCTTCCCTGGCATCCCTCACCATGTGGATGCCCAGGGGACAGAAGTAGTAGCGGTAGAGCGCCCGCTGCGCATAATTCTGGGCGAGATTCTCCAGGTCCACCCACCTGGACAGCCGTGCCCGCGCCCAGGTGCCGTCGTTGCGCCCATAGGCGTAGGTGCGCTTCTCCGCCGTCTGGCAGCGAATCCCCTCGTAGCTCACGTTCATCGCCCCCGAAGGCGAACGGATGACCAGGCTGTAGCGCACCACGCCGTCCTCGCCCACCGCGATGGACGAAGCGTCGACCAGATGCGTATTGTCGCTGACGGGCCCGGGATCAAACTGCAGCAGGTTCTCGGGCTGGGGATACCCCGGCAGCTGCGTCTGCAGTTCGACCCATGGGCGTTCATGGTCGAATTCGTACTCGAACTTGTTCTGCTGGGCATGGGCCATGACGGGAAGCAGGCCGATGACCATCGCGAATTTTCTCAACATGTCCATCATCCATGAAAGACGGCACGAAAGCGGCGCGCAGCCGGGGCGCTTCCCCCTGGCCAGCCGCCCGGTACGCCGCATTGTACCGCATGCGCGGATTCCGCCTCACGTGACCAGGTTGCGCGGGGTCCCTGCCGCCCAGGCCTCGATATTGTCGACGACCTGCCGGGCCAGTGTCCGCATGGCCTCATCCGATGCCCAGGCCATGTGCGGCGTCAGGATGAAGTCCGGGCGCCGCAGGGCCAGCAGGGGATTCCCGCCGGCGGGCGGCTCCTCGGACAGCACGTCGAAACCCGCCCCTGCGATCAGACCCTCTTCCAACGCCCGCACCAGTGCCGCCTCGTCCACCAGGCCGCCGCGCGCGGTGTTGACCAGCAGGGCGCTCCGCTTCATCCGGCGCAGCTCATCGATGCCGATGAGGTGGCGCGTGGCCGGCGTCAGCGGGCAGTGCAGCGTCAGGACGTCCGACTCCGCCAGCAGGCGGTCGAACGGCACGAATCCGGCCTCCGGCGCCCGGGACCGATCGGAGCGCGACGCATGCAAGGCGAATTGCACCCGCATGCCGAACCCGCGCGCGATGGCAGCCGTCGCCCGGCCGATGGCGCCCGCGCCGACGATCCCCATGACGGAACCGGAAAGCTCGGAGATGGGGTAGGTGGACAGGCAGAACTGCTCCGATCGCTGCCAGGCACCGTGCTCGATCTCCTGGCGGTAGCCCAGCAGGTTCCGGCGCAGCGCGAGCACCAGCATGAACACATGCTCCGGCACGGTATGCACCGCGTAACCACGGACGTTCGCCACGGCGATGCCGTGTTCGCGGCAGGCGGCGACGTCGATGCAGTCGTAGCCCGTCGCCGTGAGGGCGATCATCCTCAGCCGCGGAAGCTCCGCAAGGACGCGGCGATCCAACACGATCTTGTTGATGATGGCCACGCTCGCCCGTTGCAGGCGCGCCACCACTTCATCCGGCGCAGTGCTGGCATACTCCTCGTAGGTGTGCTCGAAGCCCGGGCGGTGCATGGGCAGCCGGATGGAGTCCCGCTCCAGAAACACGACATGATGACGCATATTCCTTCTCCTCCGTCTACCGCTCTCCGGATGTTTTGCGCACGCCCCGATGCAAATGTGGGCAACAGGATATCATCCGTCCGGCGCCCGGTTCATTCTCGCGGAGAACAGGCTCGCCGACACGATCAGCGTGCCTCCCACCCAGCTTCGGGGCGTCATGACCTCATCGGTCAGGTAGTGCGCAGCCACGGCTGCAACCGCCAGCTCGGACAGCATGATCACGATGGCCCGGTTCGCGGGCACGTGCGTGACGCCATACTGCATCGCGATGCTCACCGCGAACACGATCACGCCAAGGCCCAGCAGCAGCAGGCAATGGCCGGCGGAAATGCCTGCCGGCAGCAGCCCCCCCGGCAGGAACAGGCTGTATGCAAACCCGATCAGGGTCACCCCCACCCATACCGCCACGGATTTCAACCGCACCGTGTGGCGCTGGTCCTTGCGGCTCAGCACGTTCATGAGCGCAAACATGAACCCCGCCGACACGCCCATCCAGTCGCCATAGCTGGAAGGCAGCAGGGAGCCGCTCGCCGGCTCCCACAACATGGTCACCGCACCCGCCAGCGAGACGGCGATGACCAGATATCCCGGAGCGCTCAGTCTCTCCCTCAGGAAGAATCGCGAAAACAGGACCGTCCACAGCGGAGCGAGATAGAACAACAGCAGTACCCGCATGACCTCGCCATGGATGACGCCCAGCACGTAGGCGAGATTGCTCCATCCCGCGAACAGCCCGATTCCCAGCAGCAGCCAGCATTCCCCACCAAGGACATGGGCCATGCGCAGTTCTCCGCGGAATGCCCCCAGCCCCAGCAGCAGTGCAATGAAATAGGTCGCCGCGGCAGCCACCGCACCGTTGACCTGCGCCTGCTCCAGTACCCGGTAAGGATACCAGAGCAGCCCCCAGGCCACGGCTCCCGTGAACAGGGCCGCCACGGGCAGCAGAATCCGCCGCTCCGGATCAGGGCGCATGGCCGGAAGCGCCGTGATTCATCCCCGTTTCAGAAGAGATCCCAAGGAGGACAAAATCATTGCATGTCATGGTGTTAACCAAAAATACCCTGCTTGAGGCCGGATTTGGGTTTATAATTCCGCTGCATCATGAGGCTTCCCTGAACGAGGGGACGCCCTGGGCAGGAAAACAGATTCAGCATAATCCGATACATACCGCTCTCTGAAGCTCCCTGAACCCGATCCGATGGACCGTCGCCCATTGCGCCCGTCGCCCACCCGTGACCCGCTGCCGCCATCCATGACACCCTCTCCCCGTGGCCATGCCGTTTCGCCATGGGAACGGGGCGCACGATTCCCGGTGTCCTGTATTCAACCGCAGAATCCAGTTCGAAATTGAACCCGCGGCTCGCCCAACTTCAGCCCTACCCTTTCCAGAAGCTGCAGGCGCTATTCGAGGGTATCACCCCCAATCAGGATTTCTCGCCGGTCAACCTGCACATCGGCGAACCCAGGCACGCCACCTCGGCCTTCATCAGCCAGGCCCTCAGCGAGCACATCGCCGGCCTTGCGCATTATCCCACAACGCTTGGAAACTCATCGCTGCGGAGCAGCATCGCCTCGTGGCTGGCGCGGCGCTATCGCCTGCCCGACCTGGATCCGGAAACCCAGGTACTGCCCGTGAACGGCAGCCGCGAGGGATTGTTCTCCATCGCCCAGGCGATCATCGATCCATCCGCTCCCCAGGCGATGGTGGCGTGCCCCAATCCGTTCTACCAGATATACGAGGGCGCCGCCATCCTGGCCGGCGCCGCGCCCAGTTTCCTCAACACCCTGCCGGAGGATGACTTCGCCCTCGATTTCGCGCAGCTGTCCGACGATGCCTGGTCACACACCCAATTGGCATACGTCTGCTCGCCCGCCAATCCCACCGGAAAAATCCTGTCCGAAGAGGAATGGCGCCGGCTCTTCGAACTTTCCGACCGATATGGATTTGTCATTGCAGCGGACGAATGCTACTCCGAGATCCATTTCGAGGGGGATGTGCCCCCGTCCGGCGCCCTGGAGATGGCGCACCGTCTCGGCCGCACGGGCTATCCCCGGCTGCTGGCCTTCAACAGCCTGTCCAAGCGATCCAACGTACCGGGCATGCGTTCGGGATTCGTGGCGGGGGATGCGTCACTGCTGGAAAAATTCCTGCTCTACCGCACCTACCACGGCAGCGCGATGAGCCCGGCCGTACAGGCGGCGAGCGAGGCTGCATGGAACGATGAATCCCACGTGGCCGAGAACCGCCGCCTTTACCAGGAGAAGTTCATCGCGGTCATCGATGCCCTGGTCGATACCCTGCCGGTCTCCCGGCCGGATGCGGGATTCTATCTGTGGATGAAAACCCCCATCAGCGATGTCATATTCGCCCGCAAGCTCTATCATGACTATAATGTGACGGTGCTGCCGGGAACCTATCTGGCACGATATTCTCATGGCATCAATCCGGGAGAGAACTTCGTGCGGATGGCCCTGGTCGAGCCGCTGGCGGAATGCATCGAGGCGGCCGCACGCATAAAAATGCTGGTGTCTTGTCTGTAGCACGGGTTGCGCAGGCCGGCAACCCTGGCTTCACCCTACCACCTGCCTGGAGAACACAAGGAACATGATGGATCAGCTTCGAAATACCATAGAAGACGCTTTCGAACATCGCGCGGAAATCACGCCGCGCAACGTCGAGGCCAGGCTCAAGGAATCCGTGGCCCGGGTACTGGAACTGCTCGACAGCGGCACCCTGCGGGTGGCGGAAAAGATCGAGGGGAATTGGGTCACGCACCAATGGATCAAGAAGGCAGTGCTGCTCTCGTTCCGGATGGAGGACAACAGCTTCATCAAGGGTGGTTTCTCCAATTATTACGACAAGGTGCCTTCCAAGTTCGCCGACTACAGTTCCAGGGATTTTCGCAACGGCGGCTTCCGCGTGGTACCCCCGGCAGCGGTGCGCAAGGGGTCCTTCATCGCGGGCAACGTGGTGCTGATGCCATCCTACGTCAACATCGGCGCCTACGTGGACACAGGCACCATGGTCGACACCTGGGCCACGGTGGGCTCCTGCGCCCAGATCGGAAAGAACGTCCATCTCTCGGGCGGGGTGGGCATCGGCGGGGTGCTGGAGCCGGTGCAGGCCAATCCCACCATCATCGAGGACAATTGTTTCATCGGCGCACGCTCGGAAATCGTCGAGGGCGTGATCGTGGGAGAGAATTCGGTGATCTCGATGGGCGTGTACATCGGCCAGAGCACCAAGATCTACAACCGGGAAACCGGGGAAACCGGTTACGGCCGCATTCCACCGGGATCGGTCGTGGTGTCCGGCAACCTGCCCTCCGCCGACGGCCGGTACAGCCTCTACTGCGCGGTCATCGTCAAGCAGGTGGACGCCCGGACCCGCGAGAAGACCGGCATCAACGAACTGTTGCGCGGAATCTAGATTCCGGATCCCGCCCATCCACGCGAAACATCCATGCCCTATTCCGTACTGGCGCTCGCACAGGCGCTGATCGCCCGCCGCTCGTTGACCCCCTCCGATGAAGGCTGCCAGCAGATCCTGATCGATCGCCTGGAAAGAATCGGCTTCCGCATCGAGAGAATGCGTTGCGGCGAGGTGGACAATCTCTGGGCACGGCGCGGCACGAATGCTCCGGTACTGTGCTTCGCCGGCCATACCGACGTGGTGCCGACCGGCCCCCTCGATCAATGGGACAGCGACCCCTTCGTTCCGGAAATCCGGGATGGCAGGCTCTACGGCCGCGGCGCGGCCGACATGAAGGGATCGCTGGCGGCATTCGTCATCGCCATCGAGGCATTCGTCGCGGCGCATCCCGACCATGGCGGCTCCATCGCGCTGCTCGTCACCTCGGATGAGGAAGGCATCGCCGTGGATGGCACCGTCAGGGTGGTGGAGGCGCTCGGCGCGCGCGGCGAGCGGATCGACTACTGCATCGTGGGCGAACCCACCTGCGTCCACCATCTCGGTGACACCGTCAAGAACGGCCGGCGCGGCTCGCTTTCGGGCACCCTGACCGTCAAGGGCATCCAGGGCCACATCGCCTATCCGCACCTGGCGAAAAACCCCATTCATCTTGCCGCGCCCGCCATCGCCGAGCTGGCGCATACCCGATGGGACGAGGGCAACGAATACTTTCCGCCCACCACCTGGCAGATTTCCAACATCCAGGGGGGTACCGGCGCCACCAACGTCATTCCGGGGGAGGTCACCCTGCTGTTCAATTTCCGGTTCTCCACCGCCAGCACGGTAGAATCCCTGAAGAACCGGGTACATGGCATCCTCGACCGGCACGGCCTGGAATACGACCTGCTGTGGGAATGCTCCGGCAAGCCCTACCTCACCCCCCGGGGGAATCTGGTGGAGGCCGTCGGCCGGGCGATCCGGCGCGTGACGGGGATCGAACCGGAGCTCTCCACCTCCGGCGGCACCTCCGACGGGCGCTTCATCGCCGACATCTGCCCGCAGGTGGTGGAAGTGGGCCCGCGCAACGCAACGATCCACAAGCTGAACGAGTACGTGGAAGTGCGCGATCTGGAGCAGCTGCCGACCATCTACCGATTGGTACTCGAAGAACTGCTGCCGGCGTCCCTTCCGGAGTCATGATGCGGGCGTCCCTCCCGTAGGCCTTCCCGGCGTCCCGTGGCGAACGATTCCTTTCCCTATGCCGGCGCCGCGGCGCAACTGCGCACTTTGCGCGACCTGCTGCGCTTCTCCGTCAGCCGCTTCAATGAAGCGGAACTCTTCTTCGGGCATGGCTCGGCCTCGGCCTACGACGAGGCGGCCTACCTCCTGCTTCACAGCCTCCATCTTCCGCCGGACCGGCTGGAACCATTCCTCGACGCGCGTCTCACCATCCCGGAGCGGGAGCAGGCGTTGCGCATGATCGGTCAGCGCGTGGAGCGAAGGATTCCCGCCGCTTACCTGACGCGTGAGGCCTGGCTCGGAGATTTCAGCTTCTACGTGGACGAGCGCGTGATCGTGCCGCGCTCCTTCATCGCCGAACTGCTGAGCGACCGGCTGGCGCCGTGGGTGGCGCATCCGGAAGCCGTACGCTCCACCCTGGATCTCTGTACCGGCTCCGGGTGTCTCGCCGTGCTGCAGGCGCACGCGTTCGAGCACGCCGCCATCGACGCCGCGGACGTCTCGCACGAGGCACTCCAGGTTGCGCGCAGGAACGTGGAGGACTACGGCCTGGCGCACCGGATCCGGCTCGTGCATTCCGATCTGTTCGCGGCGCTGCGGGGCCGGCGCTACGATGTCATCCTCAGCAATCCGCCCTATGTCGACGCGGCGGCGATGGCGGCGCTTCCCGAGGAATACCGCCACGAGCCGGAGATCGCGCTCTCGAGCGGGGCGGACGGACTGGAAGCCACCCGCAGGATACTGCGCGAGGCGATCCATCACCTGGACGAGCAGGGATTGCTGGTTGTCGAGATCGGCCACCACCGCGCCGCCCTGGAACGGGAATTCCCGCGATTGCCCTTCACATGGCTGGAAACCAGCGCCGGGGACCCATTCGTCTTCCTGCTGAAGCGCGACCAGCTCGCCTGAACGCGGTGGCGCTGCGCGGGATGCAGCCGCGGCGGGAGTCAGGCAACCAGATCCAGCAGGCGCCTGGTCTGCGTCTCGTCCAGCTCCATCCACTGCCCGCGCCTGAGGCGCGGCGGCAGATCGATGGGACCGAAGCGTACCCGCATCAGGCGGCTGACCGTCACGCCCACCGCCTCGAACATGCGGCGCACCTCCCGGTTCCTGCCCTCCTTCAGCATCACCCGGTACCAGTGGTTGGAGCCCTCGCCACCCTGATCCAGCAGCTCCTCGAATCTTGCCGGCCCGTCTTCCAGTGCGATGCCCGTCGTCAGGCGCGAGACCGTCTCCGGCGCCAGGCGCCCCATGATGCGCACCGCATACTCACGCTCGACCTCGAAACGCGGATGCATCAGCCGGTTCGCCAGCTCTCCGTCCGTGGTGAAGACCAGCAGGCCGCTGGTATTGTAGTCCAGCCTGCCGATCGCAATCCATCTGGAGGACCGCAGCTGCGGCAGCCGGTCGAACACCGACGCCCGGCCCTCCGGGTCGCTGCGGCTGACGATCTCCCCTTCGGGCTTGTGATAGAGCATGACCCGGGGCACCCGTCCACCATGCGCGGGACGGACGGTACGCCTGCCGGCACGGATGAGGTCGCCCGGCCCGGCGCGATCTCCGATCGTCGCCACTTTTCCGTTGAGGGTGACGCCGCCGCCGGCGATCAGCGCCTCCATCTCGCGGCGGGAGCCCAGGCCTGCCTGAGCCAGCAGCTTGTGGAGCTTGTGCGTGACGGGAGCCGCGGGAGGGAAAGCGGCGCCGGTGCCCTTGCGGCCGGGGTCGTCATCCCGTTTCGCGGCGGATCGTCCCCGCGGGGATTGCCGGGGTGACCGGGGTGGCCTGAATGGCCGTGCCTTCGCGGAAGACAAGGCGCGCCCTATTCCCGCACTTCGCGGCGTTCGAGCACGGCCTGCGCCAGCGTGCCGCTGTCGACGTGCTCCAGCTCCCCGCCCACCGGCAATCCCCGGGCGATGCGGGTGACTCTCATGCCCTTGCCGTGCAGCATCTCGCCGATATAGTGTGCGGTCGCCTCTCCTTCGACGGTGAAATTGGTCGCCAGTACGATCTCCCGCACCTGTCCATCCTGGGCCCGCCGCAACAGGCGATCGAGATGGATTTCCCGCGGGCCGATGCCGTCCAGGGGCGAGAGCCTTCCCATCAGCACGAAGTACATGCCCCGATAGCAGTGCGCCTGCTCCATCATCAGCAGGTCAGCCGGCATTTCCACGACGCACAGCAGCCCCGCGTCACGCCGCTCGGAGCGGCACAGGCCGCATACGATCTCCTCGGTGAAGTTGTTGCACTTCTCGCAGTGGCGGATATGCTCCAGGGCGTAGGCAAGCGAATGGGCGAGCCGCTGTGCCCCCGCATGGTCCCGCTGCAGCAGATGGTAGGCCATGCGCTGCGCTGACCTGGGCCCCACGCCGGGCAGGCAGCGCAACGATTCGACCAGGTCCTCGAGACTGGCGGGCGCTTTCATGACCCATGAGAAAAGGAGGCTGTCGGCATGGCGTCCGGACCGTCGGGCCGCACTCTCGTATTCTCGTATGTCAGAATGGCAGCTTCATTCCCGGCGGCAGGGATATCCCGGAGGCCAGACCCGCCATCTTTTCCTGCGTGGTGGTCTCCACCCGCCGCACCGCATCGTTCACGGCGGCCGCGACCAGATCCTCGAGCATGTCCTTGTCGTCCCCGATCAGGCTGTCGTCGATGATCACCCGCTTGACATCATGCCGGCAGGTCATCACGACCTTGACCAGGCCGGCGCCGGATTGGCCCTCCACCTCGATCGACGCCAGCTTCTCCTGCATGTTCTTCATGCTTTCCTGCATCTGCTGCGCCTGTTTCATCAGATTTCCCAAGCCACCTTTCATCATGTGCCGTCTCCGCTATTGAATGGATTTGATCGAGGAGGAAATCACCTTCGCATCGAATTTCTCTATCAGGTCGCGCACGAACGGATCCGACTCGATGGCCGCAACCGCCCGCGACTGCCGGTCCTGCCTGTCACGATCCTCCAGCGCAGCCGGATTCAGGCCGGTGACGGTGCCGATCGAGAACCTGAGCCGTACCGGCCTGCCCAGATATTCGTCCAGCGCCGCGTTCACCTTCTGCTGGTGCTTCCTGTCGAAGAGAGCCCTGTGCTTTTCCGGCACGCAGAATTCGATTTCATCCTGGGATGCGCGCTTCACTTCACTGTGCTGGGCCAGCATCCTCGGCAACCCCGCCAGCTTGAGCCGGGCGGCTATCACCGGCCAGTCATCGCTGGAAAAATGCCCGCCGGACGATGGATCGGGTGCCCCTGCCGCCTCGCCGTGCGTTTCTTCCTGACCCACTCCCGTAACGCCGGATGACCCGTCGACGGCAGGCACGGCAGATGTTTTCGGCGAACCTGCCCTGGCGGGCGCAGGAACGGGCATGGGCGTGGAAGAAGCAATGGAGGCAGCCCTTCCCGCCCCGCCATCGTGCCCGGATGCGCCGGCACGCGGGATCCCTTCCGGCATGAACGCCAGCAGGCGCATCAGCGTCATGGTGAAACCGGCATACTCGTCCGGGGCCAACGCCAGGTCGGAACGCCCGTGGATGAGAATCTGATAGAAGAGCTGCATGTCCTCCGGGGCGAATGCTTGCGCCAGCGCAAAAATGCGCTCGCGCTCCAATTCATCCTCGGCGATCGCCGCGGGAACCACCTGTGCCAGGGCGATACGGTGCGCCAGGCCGGCCAGCTCCTGCAGGGCGACGCCGAAGGAGAGACTGCGCGCCTCCATCCCGGTGGCGATCGCCAGCATGCGGGAACCGTCCATCTGCGACAACGCATCGAGCAGATCATACAGATAGCCCTGATCGACGACACCCAGCATCTCCCGCACCCCCGCTTCTCCTACAATCCCCTCGCCGAAGGCGATTGCCTGGTCCAGCAGGCTCAGTGCATCGCGCATGCTGCCCTGGGCCGACCGTGCCAGCAGCTGCAGCGACGCGGCATCGCGGTGGATTCCCTCCTGCTCCAGCACATGCTCGAGGCGCGCGGCGATCAAGGACTGCGGAATCTGCTTCAGGTTGAACTGCAGGCAGCGAGACAGCACGGTGACGGGAATCTTCTGCGGATCGGTCGTGGCAAGGATGAACTTGACATGCTCCGGCGGCTCTTCCAGGGTCTTCAGCATGGCATTGAAGGCCTGCTTGGACAGCATGTGCACTTCATCGATGATGTAGACCTTGTAGCGGCCGCTGGTGGGTGCGTACAGCGCGTTCTCCAGCAACTCGCGCATCGCGTCCACCTGCGTGCTGGATGCGGCATCCACCTCGATGAGGTCGACGAAGCGCCCGCCGTCGATCTCGGTGCAGGTGGAGCAGGTGCCGCAAGGCGAGGGCGTGATGCCGGTCTGGCAGTTGAGCGCCTTTGCCAGGATGCGCGCAAGGGTGGTCTTGCCGATGCCGCGGGTACCGGTGAACAGGTAGGCATGGTGCAGCCTCTTCTGCTCCAGCGCGTTGGTGAGCGCCCGGACCACGTGCTCCTGCCCCGTCAGCTCCGAGAAACTCCTGGGGCGCCATTTACGGGCGAGAACCTGTGACTGCGACACGATGCGAGAATGATGACCGAAAAGACGTACGCAAACCGCCATGGGCGTGTCGGGCCGGGACACGCCTTGCGAAAAACTCAGGAGCGAAACAGAAACGGCAGCCGCTGCGATACCGATTCGGCCCTGTTCATCCTCTTGAGAAAACGGGTGGCGAGCCCAACCCCCGGCACTTGCAGGAAATAGCTGTGGCTGCTTCCTTCCGGACCTGACCAGGTTCACTACCATGCAATGCGGGGAGGCCCGCCATAAAAAAACCAAAGACCCGGCACCTGCCGCCCCATGCGGGCGGCCTGCCAAACACAAAACTATTCCTTGACAATCATCATATTATCTACAATCCATCCGGAATCTTCAAGAGTACCGCACATATCTTCCGATATCCCTATTGTGCCCCGAGTCGGTGTGTGCGTCCACTATCATGACCGGAAATCACCGTCCCGCGCGCGCATCTCCGATTCTTCCGGCAAGCGCGAGCAACTCCTTCCCATTTTCCAGCCCATCCAGAAAGCGCGCCGGAATGCCTTCGAGTCCAACCTGCGCACCGACCAGGGCGCCGGTCAGCAATGCGCGCGACATGTTCTGCCCGCCGCCGTTGACGGCATGCAGCACGGCGGACTCGAAGTCGTCGGAAAAGCGCGCCGCGAGGTAGTAGGCCGCGGGAAGCTGGTGGTAGATGGCACAGGGCATGCCGTAGACGAGGGAAACCTTCCACGCGGGCTCGATGCGGATATCCGGATCGAACGCGGAAAGTGCCATGTAATGCGGCGTCAGCAGCGCATCCGGCGAGGAAAAACGGCCCGCGCGCGGCGGATCGGGGTCGCCGGGACGGGGCGGGGCAAGATCGTCGCCGGTCACGGCATGGAACGGCAATTCGCCGTCGTGCACCCGTTGCATGAGCGCGTCCGACAGCGCCGGCGTCAGCCGTTCACCCGCGACCAGCCGCGAAAGAATCACGTTGTAGGCGGTCGTCATGGCGACCACGGCCTCGTCCCCCTGGGTGAGCAGGCAATTGGCGGATACCGTCTCGGCGACCCGGCGCGGATCAAGCGCGTGATGCGCCGCCAGCACCACGCAGCGTTCCGCCGCCTCCGTGGTGTCCGCATGCCCGCCCGTCTCGCGCCATGATTTCCCCTGCTCCACCCGCCTGCGGTACGCTTCTCGTATCGACTGGCTGGTGTATCCGCCCGGCCCGCACACGGGCGTGCCATCCAGCAGTGGAAACAGCTCCTCGTCGAGCCTGCGGGTGAAATCCGCCTCGCGGTACGCGCCATGCTCCGCCACCGAGCGCAGCAGCATGACGAGGATCAGCCCCGTCTGGGAAAGCTGGCCCGCGCGCATGCCATCGTGGTAGCGCCCCGGTTTCGGAGTGGTGTAGCCATCGATCCAGGGACCGTGGTCCCTGCGCATCTCGTCCAGGTCATAGTACCAATGGCACCCCAGCCCGAGCGCATCGCCAACCAGGGCACCCATGATGGCGCCCGAGACTCGATCCATACCTTCCTCCCGTGCCGTCAGGCAACCCACCCGGTGAACCCGACGCGAGCCCGCAGCGAACCGTGCATCCATGGACAACGCCCTCGGGCATCGCCACCCCCTAACCCCATCCATCCCTCATCCCGGCATGCCCGGAGCAAAAGACACTTTGCACTCGGCAGCCGGCCAGTCTGATATAATCATCATGGCAATCTGGAGTAAAGTTAACACAATTACACTCAAACCTGTTTCACTCTCAAGCGCCCGTAGCTCAGTTGGATAGAGTACTTGGCTACGAACCAAGGGGTCGTGGGTTCGAATCCTGCCGGGCGCGCCAATTTGCTTTTGGAGCTTCTGATGTCCGCTGAGACCTTGAAAGATAAGGCGAGATCGGGAGTTCTAAACCCCTTATCCCGGACGTAGGCCAGCCGGTCGGCGAAGGCCAGTTTCAGTATCGCTTTTTTGTGCTCCAGGCGCTCCGACGCCCAGAGATTCCAGGGGTTTGCCAGGAAGTCGAGCGAAGTTCTAAGTGCTTCGTCGAAGCTGCGTAGCGGACGGCCGCAGTTCGCGATTCTCTCGCTGATCTCGATCTTCCGTTCTTCGAGTCGGCGGATGCGGTTTTCGTAGGCGGCGATGACCGAAGGCAGTTGCGCCTGCGCGATCCGGTCGAGGAACTGCTCAACGTCGCGCTCGACTTTCGCCAGCTCGGTTTCCAGGCCGCTTCTGCTGGTTTCCGCCGTCGCAAGGCGCCGGTTCCAGATGTCTTTGAACATTGCCCGTGTGACGCGGAACAGCGCCGGTGCCGGGCGCAACAAGACATTTGCCCAGCTCGTCGTCCTGGGCTTTGAGGTCGGCGGAGAGGTTCTTGACGCTCTGGTAGCGAAAATCGCCGTGCAGCTTGCAGTAGATCGGATACTGCTCGTTGCTGAGCACGTCGTTCGCGGCGTAGGAACCCTCGATGTGAAACGCGGCGAGCGGGCGTCCCGATACTTCCGCAACGGCCTTCTCCAACACGGTGTCGAAATTGGTCGTAAAAACGGGCGCGTGCCTCGCCCATGGCGTTGAGCGCCCCGAGCGCCCGGTTTCCGACGGACAGCGATACGCGGTCCTCTGAGAGAATCTTTTGAAGGTAGGCATTCTGCCGCTCGCGGTCGTCGCCGAATATTTTCTCAAAGTAGGCCGTATATTCGTTGTCCGCCCAAGGCTCAGGGAAGCCTTCGATGCCATGAACGACTGGATTTTCTCGCGTATAGCTCGGTTCTGAACATCCTGTTGAGAGATATCCTGGTTCTCGGAGCGGCAGTAGTAGCGCCGCTTGAGGTCCCACAAAGGACGTCGGTGGCGGTCGGAAGACCTGCCGGCCGTGATGCACCAGCGCCTAGAAGCCAAGCGAAGTTGCGCGGACGTTCGCTGATGATTCCGATTAGCTCGCCACAATCCATCGACCGGCCGCCCCAGATGACACGTATGCAAAAACCTTACAATGGTTTAAAAATGATTGAAGATCAATAAGTCACGTGGTCCGTCCCTTGCCGGACGGACGCTCTGGGGCTCTCGCGATCCGCCCCTACTTGCACGGGTCTCAGCCATCTGGCTTTGGTTCTGAGACTGATTCTAGGCTGTGTTGCAGCGCCCGCGCTGTTGCTCAGCGAATCTGGCTGCAGGCAGAGTCAATTTGACGGATTCACGCGCCTTGCGCCATGTGGGCCACTTCTGCAGCCTGTTTACTGGTTCAGCAGCGGTCCCAGATCGCGCGCACCATGCAGGATACGTTCGATACGTACACCCTTGAAGAAAATGACGTAGGCGCCGTGAGCGCAGGACCGAATCCCTTTTTTCAGCTCTGGCCGTTCGACGTAGCCGAGCGGTGCGTGGGCAATCTTGTGCGCGTGTTCAAGCAGTTCATCTTCAAACTCGCTGGCGCGTTTGGGGTTATCGAGAGCGATGAAGTCCGTTATCTCGATGAGATCCGTCTCCGCCCAGCGCGACAGGCGGACGCGCATTACTTGTTCTGCGCCGCCCGTGCCTGCCGCCGCGCACGGTTTCTGGCTATGACTTCTTCAATCGTGCCGGCATCTTCGCTGTCGATCCCTTCTTGAATTGCAGCCTTGAGTTCCGCGTGACGAATCTGACGCAGCTTTTCCTCGTCCTCAAGCAACCTTAATCCGGCGCGCACGACCTCGCTGACGTTGTTGAAACGTCCTGACTCAAGCTGTTCCTTGATGAATTCCTCGAAGTGATTACCGAGAGCTACGCTAATAGGCATGGCTGATATCCACTAACTATTAATAATAGATATTTAATTATACGCCCTCATGGTTGAACTGCAAGCCCGCTTTCTTGGCTAAGTGGAGCCTGGAAGCAACGTTCAAGACGGGCATTCCAGTCAATCAACTCATCCCGAAGTTTGTCCTCTCGGGCGCGCCATTTCATGCGGTTCTTCGAGGAGCCGCATTCTTGTTTTGTACCATATTCGGCGGTGTGTGCCATGGAATCCGCCGAATTCACTCTATTCACTCTGCCCACCTGCACAGCATTTCCCGATGTGGACCTCCAGCCTTCACGGAATGGCCCTCCATATTCCCTGTTTCCGATCCACAGAAACCGGTTCTGGATTCATGGTTTTTAGGTTAAAATTATGAGTTGCACGCGTTGCGAGCCGATCGGCCGGACAACCGGATGGGCAGCGGAAGGCGTGTGAACGAAGGAGCGCATACTTCTTTAATATGGCGATAAACTGGTTCAAGTATTCCTCTCCGGCGAGTTTCTACGTGCTGGCGGGCAGGATGATTCCATGGTTTTCGATCGCCGCCATCGTGCTGTGCGCGATAGGCCTCTACATAGGATTCTTCGTCGCTCCCACCGACTTCCAGCAGGGGGAAGCCTACCGCATCATCTTCGTCCATGTCCCCGCCGCATGGATGTCCATGTTCCTGTACGTCGTGATGGCCATGTGGTCGGGGATAGGGCTCGCCTTCAATACGCGGCTCTCCTCCATGGTGGCGACGGCCATCGCGCCGACCGGCGCGATGTTCACCTTTCTCGCCCTGTGGACCGGCGCCCTGTGGGGCAAGCCGATGTGGGGCGCATGGTGGGTGTGGGACGCGCGGCTCACCTCGGAACTGATCCTGCTGTTCCTCTACATCGGCTTCATGTCGCTGCAGGCGGCGATCGACGATCCCCGCCGTGCCGACAAGGCCGGGGCGATGATCGCGCTGGTCGGCGTGATCAACGTGCCCATCATCTACTTCTCGGTGAAATGGTGGAACACCCTGCACCAGGGCGCCACCGTCAGCCTGACCCAGTCGCCGAAGATGGCCACGACCATGCTCACTGGCATGCTCATCATGTCGCTCGCATGCTGGGCATATGCCATCGCCGTGGTGCTGATGCGCACGCGCGCCATCATCCTGGAGCGCGAACGCCACACGGCCTGGGTGGGAGCGCTGCCGGAGGTCGCGCGATGAATTGGGACAGCCTGTCGCACTTCCTCGACATGGGAGGATACGGCCTCTACGTGTGGGGATCCTACGCCGTGACGCTCGTCTGCATCGTGGGCGAGGTCATCGCGCTCTCCAGCCGCAAACGAACTTTGCTGCGGCATCTCAGTCTGAGTCATGAGTCAACCACAACCACACAAGAGAAGAAAAATGAAGCCACGTCATAGGAAACTGGCAGTCATCGCATCCGGCGTAACGGCGCTGGGCGTGGCATCCATCCTGGTGCTGAACGCGTTCCAGAGCAACCTGGTGTTCTTCTTCAGCCCCAGCCAGGTGGCGGCCAACGAGGCGCCGGTGGGCAGGAGCTTCCGCATCGGCGGACTGGTGGAGGAAGGCAGCATCCGGCGCATGGCCGACGGCGTGACGGTGAATTTCGTGGTGACCGATACCGCCAAGGCGATCCCAGTCGCCTACACCGGCATCCTTCCCGATCTCTTCAAGGAGGGCAAGGGCGTGGTGGCCCAGGGCAAGCTGACGGCCAACGGCCTCTTCCTTGCCGACGAGGTGCTGGCCAAGCACGACGAGAACTACATGCCGCCGGAAGCGGCGAGCGCGCTGGAACAGGCGGAAAAGGCCCGCAAGACGGTCATGATGCAATAGGCACAACCCGAGAAGATGCTTTCCTACTGTGAACCGGGGCAGGCATGGTGCCGCCCGCTTCTTCAATCCCTCACCACCTCCAGACCATGATCCCAGAGCTCGGTAACTTTGCCCTGATCCTCGCGCTGCTCCTGGCGCTCATCCAGGGTACCCTGCCCATCATCGGCGCCGCCCGCGGCATCCCCTCGTGGATCGCCCTGGCCCGGCCCGCGGTACAGGGGCAATTCGTATTCATCGCCATCGCGTTCTTCTGCCTCGCCTACTCGTTCGCCAACAATGACTTCTCGGTGA
The DNA here is from genome assembly GCF_900119085.1 of Nitrosovibrio sp. Nv17. Classification (GTDB taxonomy): domain Bacteria; phylum Pseudomonadota; class Gammaproteobacteria; order Burkholderiales; family Nitrosomonadaceae; genus Nitrosospira. The sequence goes on from NZ_FPIQ01000003.1 coordinate 59,165, forward strand.
TGAACGTGGCGCAGAATTCCAATTCCAAGCTGCCGATCGAGTTCCGCATCGCGGCGACCTGGGGCTCGCACGAAGGCTCGATGCTGCTGTGGGTATTCATGCTGGCGGGATGGTCGTTCGCGGTCAGCATCTTCAGCCGCCGCCTCCCGGACGACATGGTGGCGCGGGTGCTGGGGGTCATGGGGCTCATCAGCGTGGGCTTCCTGCTCTTCCTGCTGCTGACCTCCAATCCCTTCGAGCGCATCCTGCCGGGCGTGCCCGAAGGCAGCGACCTCAATCCCCTGCTCCAGGATCCAGGCATGGTCTGCCACCCGCCCATGCTCTACATGGGCTACGTCGGTTTCTCGGTCGCCTTCGCCTTCGCCATCTCCGCACTGCTCAGCGGGCATATGGACGCCACCTGGGCACGCTGGTCGCGCCCCTGGACCACCGTTGCCTGGCTGTTCCTCACCATCGGCATCATGATGGGGAGCTGGTGGGCCTACTACGAACTGGGCTGGGGCGGCTGGTGGTTCTGGGATCCGGTCGAGAATGCCTCCTTCATGCCATGGCTGGTGGGTACCGCGCTGGTGCATTCCCTGGCAGTCACCGAGAAGCGCGGCAGCTTCAAGAGCTGGACGGTGCTGCTGGCGATCTGTGCCTTTTCCCTGAGCCTGCTGGGCACCTTCCTGGTGCGCTCTGGGGTATTGACCTCCGTGCACGCCTTCGCCACCGATCCCAAGCGCGGCATCTTCATCCTCGGCTTCCTGGTGCTGGTGGTGGGCAGTTCGTTGCTGCTGTTCGCCTGGCGGGCGCCCAAGGTCGGCCTGGGCGGAAAGTTCGACGCCGTCTCCCGGGAATCCATGCTGCTGGCCAACAATCTGCTGATGATGGTGGCTGCGGGCAGCGTGCTGCTCGGGACCCTTTACCCGCTCATCATGGATACTCTCGAACTCGGCAAGCTGTCGGTGGGCCCGCCCTACTTCGAGGCCGTGTTCATTCCCCTGATGACGCCGGCGATCTTTCTGATCGGGGTCGGGCCGTTCGCACGCTGGAAGCAGGCCAGCCTGCCGGAACTGGCGGTACGCCTGCGCTGGGCGGCGGCCGTCAGCCTCGTCACCGCGCTGCTGGCACCGCTGGCCATGGGCGAATGGAAGCCCTGGGCCAGCTTCGGACTGCTGCTGGCGTTCTGGGTCATCGCCACCATCGTGGTCAGCATCACCCAGCGCATCCGCAGCAGCGGCAAGCAGGGCCTGTTCGCCAAGCTGGCGGCGCAGTCCCGCAGCTACTACGGCATGCACGCCGCCCACCTGGGCATCGCCGTGTTCATCATCGGCGTCACGCTGGTCGGCAGCTACGAGACGGAAAAGGACGTGCGCATGGACATCGGCGACACCGTCGAGGTCGGCGGCTACACCTTCCGCTTCAACGGATCGAGGAAAGTGGCCGGACCCAACTACATGTCGGACATGGGCGACGTCGAGGTGCTGCGCAACGGCGAGAAAATCCGCACCCTGGAGCCGGAAAAACGCACCTACACCGCCTCGGGCATGGCCATGACGGAAGCCGCGATCGATACGGGCATCCTGCGCGATCTCTACGTCGCCCTGGGAGAGCCGCTGGAAAACGGTGCCTGGATCGTGCGGGTCTACCATAAGCCCTTCGTGGACTGGATCTGGTTCGGATGCATGCTGATGGCCTTCGGAGGCATGCTGGCGGTATCCGACCGGCGCTACCGGCTCGCTGTGCGCAAGCAGCGCGGCGGTGCGGATGACGCCCCCAGCGCCGAGGCGCGGCCCCGGCCTGGCAAGAGGGCGGCTCCCTCAGGCCCGCTCATCCCCGTCCACCGGAAGGTTTCCGCAGGCCCCCTCATCCCGGGAGGCAGGAAGGCATGACGCGCTTCCTCCTGCCATTGGTGGCGTTCATCGTGCTGGTGGGATTCCTGCTGGTCGGGCTTGGGCTCAATCCACGCCAGGTGCCCTCGCCGCTGATCGGCAAGCCCGCCCCCGAATTCCAGCTGGAAGAGTTGCACCAGCCGGGGAAGACGATCGCCTCCCGCGACAACCTGGGAAAGGTGTGGCTGCTGAACGTCTGGGCGTCGTGGTGCGTGTCGTGCCGCGACGAGCATCCGGTTCTGGTCGAACTGGCCAGGTCCGGCATCGTGCCGGTCTACGGCCTCAACTACAAGGATGAGCGCGACCTGGCCTTGCAGTGGCTGCAGCAGTTCGGAGATCCCTACGCTGCCAGCGCGCGCGACCCGGAAGGCAGGATGGGCATCGAATACGGCGTCTACGGCGTGCCCGAGACCTACGTCATCGACAAGGAAGGCGTCATTCGCTACAAGCAGATCGGCCCGGTCACGGTGGAGGCGCTGGAGACCAAGATCCTGCCGCTGGTGCGCGAGCTGCAGGGATGAGCCCGGCATGGCCATTGCGCCCCGGGTCCGCCGTCGCCCCCAAAATCTACCCGATATGCTGACAGCCTGTCAGGCCAGGCTTGCCCGTATTCTCCTGCTGGCTTGCCTCCTGCTTGCCCTCCCCGCGGGCTGGGCGAAGGAGGCCGTGCCGGTGGCGGAAGATCCCGAGCTGGAACGGCGCATGCTCGCGCTGAGCGAGGATCTGCGCTGCCTGGTATGCCAGAACGAATCCCTCGCCGCCTCGCGCGCCGACTTCGCCAACGACCTCCGGCGCGAAATCCGCGAACAGATGAAGGCGGACAAGAGCGACAAGGAGATCGTCGACTTCCTGGTCGCCCGCTACGGCGACTTCGTGCTGTACCGCCCTCCCCTCAAACCCACGACGCTGCTCCTGTGGACCGGCCCCTTCATCTTCCTGCTGGGAGGCTCGATCATGCTGTTCGTCTACCTCAAGCGCCGCAACCGGCGGGTCGCGGACTCCACCCTGTCGGAAGACCAGCGCAGGCAGGCTGAAGCCCTGCTGGAGAAAGGCAAGGGCCGCGACGAATGACGACATTCTGGGTCGTAGCCGGCGTATTCATCGTCGGTGCGCTGCTGTTCGTGCTGCCTACGCTGTTGAAGAGGAAAAATCCCTCCCTCAATACGGAACGCGACGCAACCAACATCAATATCTACCGCGATCAACTGGCTGAACTCGAAAGCGACCTGCGCAGCGATATCCTCACGCGCGAGCAGTACGAATCCAGCAAGCAGGAATTGCAGCAGCGCATGCTGGAAGACATTCCAGAGGCCGGTGCGGCCGGCGCCATGCTTGCTCCGGGAAACCGGGGCAACGTGGCGACCACCGCCGTCATCGTCCTCGCGATCCCGATCCTGGCGATCTCGCTCTACCTCTGGGTGGGCGACACGCGGGGACTCGTGCCCCAGGTACCCGCCGAGCACATGCCGCTGGCGGACGACGGCGGCCACCCGAACTTCTCCTCGGTGCTGGACAACCTGACCGCGCGCCTTGCGGAACATCCGGAGGATGCGGAAGGCTGGACCATGCTGGCGCGCACCTACGGAATCATGCAGCGCTTCCATGAGGCCAAGGAAGCTTACGAAAAGGCGCTCGCCCTGTCGCCCGAGGATGCGGGACTCATCACAGACTATGCCGATGTCGTCGCCATGACCAACAACGGCAGCCTGGTGGGACAGCCCCGGGAGTTGATCGACCGGGCGCTGCGCCTCGATCCGCGCAACCCCAAGGCGCTGGCGCTGGCAGGGACAGCCGAGTTCGAACAGGAGAAGTTCGGCCGCGCCGCGGACTACTGGGAACAACTGCTGGCACTGGTTCCGCCGGACTCCGAGCTGGCGCAATCGGTCAAGAACAGCATCGCGGAGGCCCGGTCGCTGGCGGCTGGAAAGGGCAGCATCATGGCACAGGCGCCTGCCGCATCCCCCCCCGCTTCGAGCGGAGGCGCGGGTGCCGCCGCACCGGGGCCGGGCGGAGGCACCCTGTCGGGCAGCGTGACGCTGGCGCCCGCCATGGCCGGGAAGGCGTCGCCGAACGACAGCCTCTACATCTTCGCCCGCGCCAAATCGGGGCCGAAGGCGCCGCTGGCAACCCTGCGCCTGCAGGTCAAGGATCTGCCGGCCAGCTTCACGCTGAACGACTCCATGGCTCGCTCCGGCGTGCAGCTGTCCACCTTCTCCGAGGAAATGGTGGTCGGCGCCAGGATCTCGAAATCGGGCTCCCCCATGCCGCAGAGCGGCGATCTCCAGGGACTCAGCCGGCCCATACGCATCGGTGCGTCGGGGATCAGCGTGGTCATCGACCAGGCCCTGCCCTGATCTCGCCGGAAGGACAGCGCCCTGCTGTCGCGGTCAGCCGCTGACAGGCGCCCAGGGCGGGCAATCCTCACCCCCCGGCAGGGCCCCTTCCCATCGACCCTCGAATGAAGCGCTGCCGGTCCCGGCTCAGCGCAGCCGGTGGTTGGTCCAGAGCGCGGCAGTGAACAGCAGCAGCGCACCTGCCTGGTGCGCCGCCGCCAGATGCAGCGGCACCACCAGCAGCAGCGTGGCAATGCCCAGGCTGACCTGTATCGCCAGCATGGCCAGGAGCAGGTTGCAGGCAAGCCGCGCCGAGCCCGGCAGCGGCAGGCTCCTCGATTTGAACCAGAAGAGCGGGATCAGGATCGCGAGGGTCCATGCGATCAGGCGGTGATCGAACTGCACCGTGGCGACGTTCTCGAAGAAATTGCGGTACCACGGCTCCAGCATGAAGATTTCCGGCGGCACCACGTGCCCGTTCATCAGCGGGAAGGTGTTGTAAGCCCGGCCCGCGTGGATGCCCGCGACGAATCCTCCCGACAGGATCATGACGAAGATGAGCGCCGTCAACCCCACGGAAAAGCGCTGCAGGCGCCGCAGCCGGATGCTCCCATCCGATATGCCCACCGGGTACAGCAGATCCAGCGCCACCCGGAACATGGCGGCGTAAATGATGAATGCAAGGCCCAGGTGGGCGGTCAGGCGGTACTGGCTGACGCTGGGATTGTCCACCAGGCCGCTCTTGACCATGTACCATCCCATCGCACCCTGCAGCCCGCCCAGGACGAGAATGCCCGTGAGCTTCATCCCCAGGGGGCCGTCTATCCCCCGGCGCGCAACGAAATACGCGAAGGGCAGGAAATAGGCCAGCCCGATCACGCGTCCGAGCAGACGATGGAAGTATTCCCACCAGAAAATGCCCTTGAATTCCTCCAGGCTCATGCCGAGGTTGATTTTCTGGTACTGGGGCGTCTGGTGATACTTCTCGAACAGTACGTCCCAGTCCGCCTGGCTGAGGGGCGGCAGCGTTCCGACGATGGGCTGCCACTCGACGATGGATAGCCCGGAATCGGTGAGCCGCGTGACGCCGCCGACCACCACCATGGCGAACACCAGGGCGCAGCAGATCAACAACCAGGCGGCGATGGATTTTTGCATGATAAAATAAACGGCTCGTACAAAAAATTCACGACAGCAGCACTCGAATCATGAGGATCATGACCCGCGGAGGCATCATCGTGCACGCATCAGCCGCTGCTTGTCGCGCAACCATTCCTTCTGCTTCTCAGATTCCCGTTTGTCATGCAGCTTCTTCCCCTTGGCCAGACCGATCTCGAGCTTGATCTTTCCGCTCTTGTAGTGCATGTCCAGCGGGATCAGGGTATATCCGGCGCGCTCCACCTTGCCGATGAGGCGCGTGATCTCCTCCTCGTGCAGCAGCAGCTTGCGGGTACGCACCGGATCGGGATGGACGTGGGTGGATGCGGTGGGCAGCGGGCTGATGTGGCAACCGATGAGGAACAGCTCGCCCTTGCGGATGATGACGTACGATTCCTTTATCTCCACCCTCGCGGCACGGATCGCCTTGACCTCCCAGCCTTCGAAGACCACCCCTGCCTCGTATTTTTCCTCGATGAAATAATCATGAAAGGCTTTTCTGTTCTGGACGATGCTCATGGAGAGGGGAAAAAGAAGTGAGTTCGGCCCGGGTTTCCTGTATTTTAGCAGTTTTGCCCGGCATCCGCCGACTGGCGCCGCGCCCGGGCCGAATCCATGGCTGAGATAGAAAAATCGGTGCTGGTCGGCTATTCCGCCAGGCAGATGTTCGACCTGGTCGACGCGGTCGAGAAATACCCGGATTTCCTGCCATGGTGCGGCGGCTCGTCCGTCGTCCAGAAGGACGAGGCCACCGTGCACGCGACCGTCATGATCGACTACCACCACATCAAGCACAGCTTCACCACCGAGAATACCCGCACCCCGCCGGAGCTGATCAACATGACGCTGCTCGACGGCCCCTTCCAGCACCTGGACGGCCACTGGCGCTTCATTCCCCTGGCCGAGGACGCCTGCAAGATCGAGTTTCGCCTGCACTACACCTTCGCCCACGCGTTCCTGGAGAAGCTGGTCGGGCCGGTGTTCTACATGATCGCCAACAGCTTCGTGGAGGCGTTCATCGCCCGTGCCGAATCCGTCTACGACAGCTCCTGAGGCCACCCTGGAGGTCGAGGTGGTCTATGCGCTGCCGCACGGCGCGCACGTCAGGCGGCTGCGCCTGCCGGCGGGCGCCACGGCGTGGCAGGCGGTGGAGCGTTGCGGCATCCTCGACCTGTGCCCGGAGATCGACCTGGCATGCAACCGTATCGGCGTCTTCGGCAAGCTGGTGGACCCCGACACTATCCTGCGCGATCGCGATCGCGTGGAAATCTACCGGCCGCTGCGCATCGACCCCAAGGAAGCGCGCCGGAAACGATCGGAGCGCGCGGCAAAGAAGAGAAGGATTGCCGATACCGGATGAGCCCGTCGCCGTCCAGGCCCCGCACCCGGTCGGGTTTCGCTATATAATGTCGCTTTGCCAAGGAATCGATCATGCGACTGGTTGAAAAAGCCCTGACTTTCGACGACGTCCTGCTGCTCCCCGCCCATTCCGAAGTCCTGCCGCGCAACGTCCACCTCGCCACCCGCCTCACCCGCTCCATCTCCCTCAACATCCCACTGGTCTCCGCCGCCATGGACACGGTGACCGATTCGCGGCTTGCCATCGCCATCGCGCAGGAAGGCGGCATCGGCATCGTGCACAAGAACATGCCGATCGCGGACCAGGCCGCCCACGTCGCCCGGGTCAAGCGCTTCGAAAGCGGCGTGGTGAAGGAGCCCATCACCATCCCCCCGGAGATGACCGTGCGCGAGGTGCTCGAGCTCATCCACCGCTACCGCATCTCCGGCCTGCCCGTGGTGCAGGGATCGAAGGTGGTGGGCATCGTCACCAACCGCGACCTGCGCTTCGAGACCAATCTGGACCAGCCGATCGGCAACATCATGACGCTCAAGGAACGCCTCGTCACCGTTCGGGAAGGCGCCACCCGCGAGGAGGCCATGGCGCTGCTGCACAAGCACCGGCTGGAGCGGGTGCTGGTCGTGAACGACGACTTCGAATTGCGCGGGCTCATCACCGTCAAGGACATCATCCGCACGTCGGAGCACCCCGACGCCTGCAAGGACGACTTCGGCCGCCTGCGCGTGGGCGCCGCGATCGGCGTGGGCGACGGCAGCGACGAGCGCGCGCAGGCCCTGGCCGAGGCCGGCGTGGACGTGATCGTGGTGGACACCGCCCACGGTCACTCGCGCAGCGTGCTCGAACGGGTGCAATGGGTCAAGCAGCATTTCCCCGCCATCCAGGTGATTGGCGGCAACATCGCCACCGCCGACGCCGCCCGGGCGCTGGCCGACCACGGCGCCGACGGCGTGAAGGTGGGCATCGGCCCCGGCTCCATCTGCACCACACGCGTGGTCGCCGGGGTGGGCGTGCCGCAGATCACCGCCATCAAGAACGTATCGAAGGCGCTGGCGGGTACCGGCATCCCACTCATCGCCGACGGCGGTATCCGCTACTCCGGCGACATCACCAAGGCCATAGCAGCCGGCGCGAGCTGCGCCATGCTGGGCGGCCTGTTCGCCGGCACGGAGGAGGCGCCCGGCGAGATCGAACTCTTCCAGGGGCGCTCGTACAAGACCTACCGCGGCATGGGCTCGCTTTCCGCGATGCAGCAGGGCTCAAGCGACCGCTACTTCCAAGAGGCCGGGCAGGATACCGAGAAACTGGTGCCCGAAGGCGTGGAGGGCCGCGTGCCCTTCAAGGGCAGCGCCATCGCCGTCATCCACCAGCTCATAGGCGGCATCCGCTCCGGCATGGGCTACCTGGGCTGCAAGACCATCGAGGAAGTGCACGCCAAGGCCGAGTTCATCGAAATCACCTCCGCCGGCATCCGCGAATCCCACGTCCACAACGTGCAGATCACCAAGGAAGCGCCGAACTATCACGTCGACTGAGGCACGCTGGACCTGAATCCGGCGCGCCGCCTGTGGCCCGCACCACCGCATCCGCCACTGAAGCCATTCCCATGCACCAGAAGATACTGATCCTCGACTTCGGTTCCCAATACACCCAGCTGATCGCGCGCCGCATCCGCGAAACGCATGCCTACTGCGAGATCCATCCCTGCGACGTCGATGCTGCATTCGTCACGGACTTCGCCCCGCAGGGCGTCATCCTCTCCGGCGGGCCGGACTCCGCCACGGTGGACCACACTCTGCGCGCGCCGCAGGCGGTCTTCGAGCTGGGAGTACCCGTCCTCGGCATCTGCTACGGCATGCAGACCATGGCGGCCCAGCTGGGCGGAGGCGTGGAAACATCGGATATCCGTGAATTCGGCCATGCCGAGATCGAAATCCAGGGGGATGCCACGCTGCTGCGCGGCATCCAGGACCGTACCCTGCCCGGCCATAGCCCGGCGTTGGACGTATGGATGAGCCATGGGGACAAGGTCGCCGTGCTTCCGCCGGGCTTCCGGGTCATGGCCTGCAACGCCGCCACGCCCCACGCCGCCATGGCAGACGAGGCCCGCCGTTTCTACGGCCTGCAGTTCCACCCCGAGGTCACCCACACCCCACAGGGAAGGGCCATCCTCGAGCGCTTCGTGCACGGCATATGCGGCGTCGGCCACGACTGGACCATGCCCGACTTCATGCAGGAGGCCATCGACCGGATCCGCTCCACGGTAGGAACGGACGAGGTAATCCTCGGCCTCTCCGGCGGAGTCGACTCGGCGGTCGCGGCGGCGCTCATCCAGCGCGCCATCGGCGAACAGCTCAGCTGTGTGTTCGTCGACAACGGCCTGCTGCGCCTGGACGAGGCCAAGCAGGTCATGGAAACCTTCGGCCGCAGCCTCGGCGTGAAGGTCATCCACGTGGACGCCAGTGAGGCGTTCCTAGATCACCTGAGCGGCGTGGCCGATCCCGAGCAAAAGCGCCGCATCATCGGACGGGAGTTCGTCGAGGTATTCCAGCGCGAAGCCGCGAAGATCACCGGCGCACGCTGGCTCGCCCAGGGGACCATCTATCCCGACGTGATCGAGTCGGCGGGCGGCAAGACCAAGAAGGCCCACACCATCAAGTCCCACCACAACGTCGGCGGCCTGCCCGATACGCTGCACCTCAAGCTGCTGGAACCCCTGCGCGAGCTCTTCAAGGACGAAGTGCGCGAACTCGGCATCGCCCTGGGCCTGCCGCACGACCTGGTCTACCGCCACCCCTTCCCCGGCCCGGGCCTAGGCGTTCGCATCCTGGGTGAAGTCAGGCGCGAATACGCCGACCTGCTGCGCCGCGCCGATGCCATCTTCATCGAGGAGCTGCGCGCCGCCGGCTGGTACGAACAGGCGTCACAGGCGTTCGCCGTGTTCCTGCCGGTCAAATCCGTGGGCGTGATGGGCGACGGCCGCACCTACGAATACGTCGTGGCACTGCGCGTGGTGAAGACGGAAGACTTCATGACCGCCCACTGGGTGGAACTGCCCTACTCCCTGCTCGCCCGCATATCCAACCGCATCGTCAATGAGGTTCGCGGCATCAACCGCGTGGTCTACGACATATCAGGCAAGCCTCCCGCGACGATAGAGTGGGAGTGACGGAACGTCTTTCTGGGGAGCGGTACCGCCAGACCGACATGCCGAAGCTGGTGCCGAAGAATGTGGCCGTGCCGGCACTGAGTGCGATCGGTTAACAACCGGCAAGGTTGTCACTTGACAACCTTGCCGGTTGTCCCCATACTGGAAACTACAGATGCCCCGTCCTTCTCATCCAAAAAAAGAGGTCGAGGAAGCTCTCAGGCACGCTGAAGGGCAGGGTTGGCGCATCGAAGTCGGCGGCAGCCATGCCTGGGGCCGGATTTATTGCCCGTACAACGATGAGGAATGCCGCTGCGGTGAGTTCTGCATTACCAGTGTATGGAGCACGCCGAAGAATCCAGGCAACCACGCCCGTGCTTTGAGGCGCGTCGTGGGCAACTGCACTATGCACCGCAAGCAGAACAAGGTTGATGACGGTGCCAAGGAGTAGCGCAATGGAGTACACTTTCACCTTGAAATATCAGCTTACTGACGGCGACAGCGACCTGGATGCACTGGTCGAGCGCCTGGGTGAAGCCGGCTGTAACGATGCCTTGGTCGGCATCGGGCAGCCGGGTCGCCTGGCATTGGAATTTACCCGCGAGGCGGTCGATGCATGCGCTGCTGTTCGCAGCGCGCTGACCGATGTGCATCACGCTGCACCTTCGGTGCGGTTGATCGAAGTGGCGCCGGATCTCGTCGGCTTGACTGATGTAGCTGAGATCGTCGGCATGTCACGGCAGAACATGCGCAAGCTGATGCTGGCCCATCCAGACAGCTTCCCAGCGCCAGTGCATGAAGGCAGTGCGTCGATCTGGCACTTAGCCGATGTATTGGCTTGGCTGCGGGCCAAGGGCAACTATCCATTGGCCGAGGACGTGCTGGATGTGGCCAGGGCGGCCCTTGAGATCAATATAGCCAAGGAAGGATGCCGGTTGCCGCACCTGGCTTCTAAAGAAATTGAGGGCTTGGTCGGATGAATGGCCTTCTTGACCGACTGATTGGTTAGTACGAACGCCTAGGTGTTGGACATCTCTGCCGCAAGTTGCTTGTTCTGTGCGCTCCAAGGGATCTAGAGATTGAGTGCTGACGGGCAGATAGTCATGTACGCGCAGCGGTCGCAGTAACGACCCTTTTGTCGGACGGTTGTCACCTGCGAGCATTCGGACTGCGGCCTTGAACGATTTGGTGGCCTCGAGCTTCTTCCCGCTTGGTACGTCGTCGACCTTGTCGGAAAGCACGTGGTTGAGAGTCAGCTTCTTCGTCCCAGGCAGGTCAAGACCAGAAACCATAGGCTTTTTTAATATATGTCCGACACGCGGATCATCGTCATCGAGAACACTGATCCGGCAGCCGACATCATGGCCTGCGAGCAATCGCTGATGTTCGGCAAAAACCCGCACCACCGACGCTACGGCTTGTTTCTTCACTTGCCGGAACCTCTCCAGCAGCCGTAGTGACACGAGCGAACGACGGTCTTATGGAGAAGATTAGCAAGTTCCTCACGCGCCTCGGATTCCCCCCCCGCAACACGCGTTGGTCATGGGGGCCCGTTCTGACCTCGGGGTGCTGCTGACCACGTGGAAAGACGACCTCGATGATTCGGGGCGCTTCGTGCGCGTTCTCCGATGGCCGTCACAAGGACGCTCGTCTTCCGGCCGCAACGAGCGCATGGACCACTTACGCGCACTATGGTCAGGCGGCCTTGCCGGGTACGCCGTCATTGCCGTTGCGCAGGGTGATGAATTCATGGACGTTGAGGAATTCATCGCGCAGCCGCCCGTTGCATGACTCGATCAGTCCATTGTCCGTGGGCTTGCCCGGCCGTGTGTAATCAAGCTTGATGCCCCGGCGATAGGCCCATTCGTCCAGGGCCCTGGAGGTGAATTCCGTGCCATTGTCCACGGTAATCGTCTTGGGCCATCCCCGCTCTGCTGCAAGCCGACATGATCTCTGCACGCTGATCTTGAAGCGCTCCTGCATCCAGGCTGCCAGCTCGTGCCGCCTGGCAGCCTTCAGAGTTTTTTCGCACCACCTCCTGCAGGATCTGCTTGTCCAGTGTCAGGTCGGCCACGATGCGCCGCAGCCTCGCATTCTCTTCCTTGATCTGCTTGAGCCTGCGCATCTCGCTCACGCCCAACTCCGCGTACTTCTTCTTCCAGGTGTAGAACGTGGCTTCCGATACGCCAAGCTGCCGGCATACATCGACCACCGTCTGGCCGCCGTCGGCCAGACGCAGCGCGTAAACAATCTGCTCTTCCGTGAATCTCGACTTCTTCATCGCTTCTCCTTGCCCCTGCGGGGCCTCGGGAAGCAATCCTACCTCCAGTTCTAACCTGTAGCAATTTTCCGGGAGAACGTCACTTTCAATCTTGACCCATCATGGCGCATAGCGATATACTATCGCTATATACTTCTTAACTCAAGGGGTGACGGAATGTCTATCGGCACTGTCTTTATCAATAACCGCACACAGGCTGTCCGACTTCCGGTGGACGTGCGCTTGCCCGAAGGCGTACACAAGGTGGAAGTGCGTGTCAGGGGGCATGAACGCATCATCACTCCAGTCGGCCAGACCTGGGACAGCTTCTTCTTGGGCGGTCCCACCGTCAGCGACGACTTCATGCCTGAACGCGCCAGCCAGCACCAGCCTGAGCGAGAGTCGTTCTGATGTTGCGCTATCTGCTGGACACCAACATCGTCATTTATGTCTTGAAGCGGCGCCCCATCGAGGTGCTGCCTTCCTTCAATGCCAATGCCAGCCGAATGGCAATCTCTTCGATCACCTTGGCTGAGCTTCTGCATGGTGCTGAGAAAAGCAGCCAGGTCAGTAACAACTTGTCAGCGATCGAGGACTTTTGTAGTCGCCTTGAGGTACTGCCCTACGGCGCCAAAGCTGCCCAGCACTATGGGGCCATTCGCGCCGCCCTGGAAAAATTGGGCCAACCCATCGGGGTGAACGATCTGCACATCGCGGGCCATGCACGCAGTGAAGGTCTCGTGCTGGTAACGAACAACGTCTCGGAATTCATTCGTGTACCAGCGCTTGAAGTAGAGAACTGGGTTAGTGCTAGCCAGTAGCCATATTAGCCATAAGCGGTATTTGTCAAGCTAGTTGTCGCATTTAGTAAAACTCAAGCCACCTTCTTGAGAGTTGTTTTGGGGGTTCTGGAGACGGCGCGTCCATTTTCCGGATTCAAGTGCACCACATCGATTCGGGACCAGTTGCGTATTGCTCCAGACCATCTTTCGGGATGTCGGGCATGGGCGTCCTTGTAGACGGCCTGCCGCGCAGTAGCGCGATGCGCTTGCAGCGTTTTGAATGCATCGCCTGAATAGCACCGGGTCCTTGCAATCTCGGCCTGTTCTGTAAAACAATGTGCGATTTAATCACCGACGGACTTGAGAATAGATTTTAATCGTACAGGTTGAGATGTAATAATAGCCTGGATTGTGGCCTGATCCGGCAAAGCTTTAACGTGCCATCGAATCATGTGGACGCCTGCTGCTTCCGTTGCACGGTCTTTTTTCCGATCGGCATCGCCACGACCGGCTCTTTCATGGGATTTATCGTCAAGCTCAATCACCGCCAGCACTGCCGCATCTTTGCCGCAGACTACAAAATCGTAACTCAACCGATTAATCCGGTTATTCCACTCGTGAAAGTTAAAGCCTTTATTGACGCCCAAGACCCGAGAAACCTGCACCTGTGCCAAGATAATATGGTCGGGTAAGGCCTTGACCAGACGGTGGTACAGAATCTGCTCCGGTGTTGAAAGTGGCCGCTTGACGTGGAATGGCCAATGTTGCACTACCTCAACCTTAAAGCGGCGTTTCCTCAGAATCATCACGACCATCAAGGTGAGGCCTACGATCACGATCACGGTCGAAATGAGAATGTTGACTAGAAGCTCGCGCATATTAGTCTTCAAAAATATATCCTACCACCGAGCTCCACTTTCTTCGCTTCCCCGCTGACTATAGCATTTCAGTCATGTGTATAAGCTGCGTTGGGAAACTCTAATCCTATTGGTCACCTCTACCACTAAAAATGCTGCCCAGCTTGCCCTTAGCTGGAGTTGACTCTTTTTCGTGGACACTTTGACGTTCTCCCGGAAGCCGAATGTGACGTTTCCCCGGAAAACGGACAGTTTTAAGCCAGAGGCGGACCGCTTCGTTGGTTTGCACTGACCCCCAGGAGTTGGGACAATTCAAGACCCTAGCATAAATCCTGGAACAATCTTGCAACGGCCTCCGCCCCGGGATCGGCATGTCCCTGCAGTTGTTCCGCGCCGATGTAGGCAGCTCTTCCGGCTTGAGCCCTGGGCATGGCGGCCGTGCGGTTGGCCCCTTCTCTCGCGGCGCGGGCTGCTTCCGCCAGCCCTCGCGGCAAGGCATCGAGGGCGGGCAACAGCGCGTCGATCATGGTCCTGTCGCCCGCTTGCGCACCGCCCACTTCCTGCATCCTTGCCAACCCGGCCTTGAGCGCTTCTGCCACGCCCTGCCCGCTTGATGCCGCATCCCCCGCGGCGGTGAAGAAGATCGCGAGCAGGACGCCCGAAGAACCTCCCATGGTCTGGCTGAGCTCACGCCCCAGCGCATGATAAAGCTGCGCGTCATCCGTCAGCGGAAGCTGATCGAGCTTCTGGATCAAGGCTCTCGCGGCACGAGCAAGCGTTGTTCCGGTATCGCCGTCTCCTGCCCTGGCATCGAGTGCGTTCAGGTCCTTCTCGGCAGCAATCAGCGTCCTGCAACACTGGGTGAGCAGCGCCTCGGTTGCGGGGTCAGCAGAAGGCCTCGGCCGCACGGGAGATAGCCCGTCGGGCAAGGGCACGATGCGCGGCGCCGCGAAGGGCTTGAGCCCTGGCCAGGTACGCAGGGGCGTTTCCGCGGCCAGCAGTTTTTCGTCCTCGGCGTTCAGCGAATAGAGCGTCAGTGAAAAGCCGTGCATGTCGAGCGCCGTCATCACCGCGGCGGGACCGACGATATGGGAAATACGGGGGCCGATGGCGGATCTCCTCAGTTCATCGGCGAGGATCGACATTTCAAGGTTGGTTGTCGAGCCGAGGTTGTTCAGAAGCGCCGCATGGCGGCCGCCGTTCAGCGTCGGGAGTAGCCTTGCCACGGCCTCGGCCATGGCCTGGCGTGCGCCAATATAGGGCATGCGCGAAGCACCGGCCTCGCCATGGATGCCCAACCCCAGTTCGATCTGACCCGGGCGGATTCGGTTTTCCTTGGGTGAGCCCGGCACGGTGCAGGTATCGAGGGACATGCCGATGCTCCTGACATTGGAAGCCGCCCGCTGCGCTGCCGCGGTCACGGCATCGAGGTCGCCGCCGCGCTCGGACACCTGCCCGGCAAGCTTGTGCACGAAAATGGTGCCAGCGACGCCGCGGGGGCGGCTCATGCCGGGGATGGCAATATCGTCCTGGACGATGACCATCGTGACTCGCTTGCCCAGGGCACGCGCGCGCTCGGCGGCAAGACCGAAGTTCAACCTGTCCCCCGTGTAGTTCTTGACGATGAGGACACAGCCGGCATCTCCGGTTACGGCGAGGATTCCCGCCAGGACCGCGTCGACGGAGGGCGAGGCGAAGACATCGCCGCAGACGGCCGCGGTCAGCATGCCCGGGCCGACGAAGCCCGCATGCGCCGGCTCATGTCCCGACCCGCCGCCGGAGATGACCGCCACACGGGATTTGTCCCAATCGGAACGGATGACGACCCGGATGAAAGGATACCCGTCCAACCTGACAAGCCGCCCGCCGGAAGCGGCCACGAGGCCATCTAGCGCCTCCTGGACGATGTCTTCCCTGGAATTGATGAACTGTGCCATTTGGCCGTCCCTGGGTTGGGGCATGAAGAAGCCCGAATGCGACGCCTCGCCGGGCACCGGAAGATTTTACCCTGCGAAGAACCTGCACGCGTAGCGGCGTGAAGTCATCCCATTCTACGTGGATTCAAGGGATTTGATGCACAGGCGGCCTGACGCTCCTCCGGAAACTGGGTGGCTTGCAACTGGAGGCATCCTTATACCCCTGAAATATCCGGCAGTACCGCAACATTTCCCGTCGCAACGCTTGACAAGCCCACCGTCATCCCCTACATTGCCGCCATTGACGAGAGACAAGGGTCTTCTCGGCCCCAACCCGGGCAACAAGCGTTCATCCATGAAAACCGCACTGAACCTACGAATCGCGTTGCAGCCATCAAGCCGCCGGGGCCGCGTTGCGCCCGCCCAGCCGCGTCGTGGCATGGATCGAACCGTCATTCCCTTTGCGCCCAATCATTTTGACGCATCGGGGCGCGGTGCGCGTGCCATTCCGGAGATGCTGAGGATGTAGTTCGTTTCAGCATCAAAGTACCAGCAAGCCCGGATTGCACCGCAAGGTCTCCGGGCTTTTTCGTTATCGGCCCGCTGGCGGAACAGGCATATGCGCCGGCGTTGGAAACCAGGTTCTCCGAACCCGAATCTCTGTGGGGCACCCGGGCATTGCAGTCGCCGCGCCGGCACAGCGTCCGGAAATGCGGATGGATCTATAACAAACTGGACGTGGTAATCGTTTGTCGTTGCCCGGCGAGGCGAGCGGCCATGCCTTCACCCATGGCCATTGCATCTTTCGTCGGGCTTGGGAATGGCAAGGCGAGCATCTGCAACGTGCCTTCATCCCGGTTCGAATCCGGGTCGCCTCCCCTCAATATATGACGCCGCTGTAGCTGAGATGGATTAGCGCGGGTTTGAAGCACCCGAGAGGCAGGCTCGATACCTTGCCGGCGGCACCAGTGCAATCGGGGGTAGCTCGGTGAATGGAGCGCCGCGCTTCGAACGCGGAGGCCGAAGATGTGAATCCTTCTTGGCACGCCATCCCTCTGCCACGCCCAGCCTTGCAGAAGACAGGGGCACGTACCCGGAGAGAGTGTATCTACAAGACAGGGGCTGACATGGAACCATTGATTTTGACGCTGGAGCAGTCGGGCCTGCCGCGGGCGTGGGTCTGCATCGAGGAAGCGATCACCTACCATGCCAAACACATGGTGATCTGGTCCGCGGGCGAGCACGTCTGCGAGTATCGCGGCGGCATTCAGAACGACGGGCGCCGATCGCGTATCGAGACGCAATCCATCCTGACGCTGCGCGGAATCAGCGGGGCAGCGCACCGACCGGCGGTACCGGCGCTGAGCAACGGCTTGCTGTTTGCCCGGGATCGGCAGGTATGCGCGTACTGCGCACGGCGGTATGACATGCACGACTTGTCATGCGACCATGTGATGCCGGTCTCGAAAGGCGGCAGGCACACCTGGACCAACGTCGTGACGGCCTGCCGCGGATGCAACACGAAAAAGGCGGACCGCAGCCCCGAGCAGGCGCGCATGCCGCTGGCCTACGTACCCTACACGCCGAACCGGCACGAGCACTTCATTCTGCGCAACCGCCACATTCTGGCCGATCAGATGGCATTCCTGCTGGCGGGCGTTCCGCGCACCAGCCGGTTGCATGCGTAGCGATGAAGCGGGAAGAGGCTTCCATGGCGGCCCGGGTGGGTGACCGGCCGGCCGAGTCCGCCTGGACAACGAGCAACACGCTCCTTGAGGCGCCTCCCGCTTTGGCGCTGCTTCCGCCGAGGCCAGCGACGGCAGGCCCGCGAGGCGGCCTTTGCATGGCTTCTGGAAGACGATCCGGGAAACCGGCCAATAGATTTCAAAAACCAGCGCGCGACGACCGGGAACCCGGCCTTGTGGCCGGAACTCGCCTGTGAGATTCACATCCGAGACCGGTGCTGAAAAACGGTCCGGCCGCTGATCTCCAGCGGCCGGACCGGTCTCCCTTCTTTTTCTCCTGATGAGGCCTTGCCTGGGACCCCCTGCCTCATCCCGCCGCGCACGCTGCTTGCGGCGAGGGGATCAATCCGCCCAGTAGCGCGATTTGCCGGCGGCAAACAGGAACATCCACATCGTCAGGACGAACGGGAAGGTGAGCGTGGGCAGGCCGATGGGCGCGAGGAAATTGGCCAGCCCGGCGTGGCAGACGACCGTCATGAACCCCGCGATCACCGCCAGCACGGCACTGGCGATGTCGGGCTTGAGGAAGACCCATCCCACCGCCATCATGGTCAGCACCGGGTTGAAGGCGTACAATCCCATCTCGATCAAGCCCTTGTCCGCGCCCAGCATGATGGGGAAGGCCACGCCGATGATGGTTCCGCCCAGCGCCATCAGGGCGCCCCGGAAGGACGTGATGGCAATGCCCACCAGGAACATGATGCCGACGATGACGCTGTCGGCGAACATCACCTCGGCGACGCCCTTGGTCAGGGCCGTGAACCACATGTCCGCCGGCATCGCCACGGCGTCGGCCGCCTCGGCGGGGATGCCGGGTGCCGGCAGGACGGGGCCCCTGGAGAACACGTCGAACGAATACACCGCCACCAGGAACATCCACGACGTCAGGACGAAGGGCGAGGTGGAAGCGGGAATCTTGTACGGCCCCAGGATCTTCATCAGGGCGGCCAGCACCACACTCGACAGCACCGAGGCGAGCACCACGTACAGCCACAGTTGGGGGGTATTCTCCAGAAACAGGAACAGGCAGGGCCCGACCAGGGTACCGTTGAACCCGAACAATCCCGCGTCGATGTCATCCTCGGAAAACCCCAGGAGATACGCTGCGGCAGTGCTGCTGACGACGCCGACGGTGGCTGCGAGACCCGCCGTGATACCCCCGACATACAACGCGACCAGGAAAACGAGTCCCGTCACGGCGTTGCCGCAGAAGAACACCTGGCCCACGCCTCTCAGGATCACGCGCAGGGGGCGGGGTATTGCCTTGTCTATCGCTAATGACCATTCCATTATCGTTACCTCCAGTATTTTTATGAGAGATCATTGTGTATGCGGTACCCGTCAGATGCGGCGTTCCGAACAGTGAATCTCGTGCGCTGCCTCCTCCCTCCCGAATGGCAGCCTAGCCGCTCGCTTGCCTGCGCGACGGCTGCGACCGCGCCTCGTCCAGCAGCCCCTGCTTCACGATGAAGTCGATTACCTGGTCGATGCCTTCCCCGGTATGCATATTGGTGAAGACGAAAGGCCGCTCGCCGCGCATTTTCTTGGCGTCGCGCGCCATGATCTCGAGGTTCGCACCCACGTACGGCGCAAGGTCGATCTTGTTGATGACCAGCAGCGCGGAACGCGTGATGCCGGGCCCTCCCTTGCGCGGTATCTTCTCGCCCCCGGCCACGTCGATGACGTAGATGGTCAGGTCGGAGAGCTCGGGACTGAACGTCGATGCGAGATTGTCGCCGCCGGATTCGACCAGGATGAGATCCAGATCGGGAAAATCCGCGCTCATGCGCGCGATGGCCTCCAGATTGATCGATGCATCCTCGCGTATGGCCGTGTGCGGACAGCCACCCGTTTCGACCCCCATCAGGCGCTCGGAGGGCAATGCCTCGGCGCGCAACAGGATTTCCATGTCCTCCTTGGTATAGATATCGTTGGTAATCACGGCCATTTCGTAGCGGTCGCGCATCCTTTTGCTCAGCACCTCGCACAGGGCGGTCTTGCCGGAGCCTACGGGGCCACCTATTCCTACGCGCAGCGGATTCGATGATCTTTGCATTTTCTTTCCAGTATGAGGTTATATTTCCGATAGCAACCCAGGTTCAGGATCGATAGATACGGCTGTACTGCACTTCGTGCTGCATGGAAAGCAAGGACAACCCCGGTGCCCAGTTGCACAGATCATCGTCCTCGAGTTGTTGCGCATGGTTCGCCGCGGCCTCGATCGGAGGATGCAGCGAAAGCAGCAGCCGCTGACCTGAAACCTGTCCCAGTGGAACCGATTTCACACACACCAGCACCTGATTCTCCACCATGGAGAACAGCATTCCCAGCACCGCGACCCCGTGCGGCACCGCCAACGCCTCGGCAGCGCAGGCGAAGGCGGTGGGGAGCGGCACCTCGGATTGCGCCGAAAGGATGTCCAGCAGCGTATCGTCGGCAATCCTCAGATCGGCCACCAGCTTGCCCAGCGAATAACCCATCTGGATGGTCTCCGCACGAAACTCGACAGTATCCCTGGAGGCCACGAAACACTCCGTCCAGTAGCTCACCGCCGCCGCATCGCGTGCGGAAAACGCCTTCAGCAGCCGCCACAGGATTGGCGCCTCGAAATCCGCCACCACACCCAGCGCCTCGGTGATCCAGATGCGGGCGGAGTGCTCGTCCCCGACCGTTCCCGCCTCGATGGCCGCCTCCAGTCCCTGCGAATAGGTGTAGGCACCGATAGGCAGGGACGGGCTGGCCAGCTGCAGCAGACGTAGCAGCGAGGCCGAGCCCATCATGCTCACGACCCCTGCCCCGACGGCTTGTCCGACGGACGATGGATCCGCTGCCGCACCGGAATCGGAGCCAGCGGTCCATGCCCATGGGAGTGGGAATGGTCATGATCATGGGAGTGATCGTGACCATCGCCATGGTGATGCCCCCCGCCGCTGTAGGCGCCCGACTCGGGCTCGAACTGCGCGCTCTCCTCCGTGACGGTGGCCCCCAGTCCTTCGATCATCTCCTTCAGCACGCTGTCCTGCAGGATGCGCAGGAACCCGTCGCCCACCTGGGTCTGCGTGTGGCGATTCCCCAGATGGAAGGCGCAACGAAGCAGGTCACGGGGCGTCCGGCAGGTGATCCTGTAGGTGGGCTCCTGTGCCGCGACGATCTGCACCACCCTGCCATCCTCGCTTGCCAGCAGATCGTTGTTGCGCAGGACGGTCCCCCTCTCCGTGAAGATGGCGATCTCCTCCCCCGAGGCAAGCGTGGTGCGCAGGCGGCTGTTTTCCCGCAGCTCGTAAGGCAGAATCAGCTGTGAGAAAACCGAATCCGCCTGCGCAATCCTGGTATTGAGGGTAAGCATGTCGGCCTCAGAACAGGAAGTAGCGCTGCGCCATCGGCAGTACGTCCTCCGGACCGCAGGTCAGGAGCTGTCCGTCGGCGCGGACCTCGTACGTTTCCGGATCGACTTCCATCTTCGGCGTGGCACCGTTGTGGATCATGTCCTTCTTGCGCAGGTTGCGCGTGTCCTTGACCTCGATCAGGGTCTTGTCCAGCTTGAGGGTGTCGACCAGGCCGGCCTCGATGGAGGCTTTCGACGCGAAGGTGAAGCTCGACGTCTTGATGCCGCCGCCGTAGCCGCCGAACATGTAGCGGTAGTGCACCGGCTGCGGCGTCGGGATCGAGGCGTTCGGATCACCCATCAGCGAGGCCGCGATCATGCCGCCCTTCAGGATCATGGACGGCTTGGCGCCGAAGAAGGCGGGCCTCCACAGTACCAGATCCGCGTACTTGCCCACTTCGACCGAGCCGATCGCGTGCGCCACGCCGTGCGTGATGGCGGGGTTGATGGTGTACTTCGCGACGTAGCGCTTGACCCGGAAGTTGTCGTTCCGGGAATTGTCCTCCTGCAGCGTGCCGCGCTGAATCTTCATCTTGTGCGCGGTCTGCCAGGTGCGCAGCACGACCTCGCCGATGCGGCCCATGGCCTGGGAGTCGGACGACATCATCGAGATGGCGCCCATGTCGTGCAGGATGTCTTCCGCCGCGATGGTTTCCTTGCGGATGCGCGACTCCGCGAACGCGAGATCCTCGGCGATGTTGGCGTGCAGGTGGTGGCACACCATCAGCATGTCGAGGTGCTCGTCCAGCGTGTTCACCGTGTAGGGCCGCGTCGGGTTGGTGGAGGACGGCAGCACGTTGTCCAGCCCCACGACCGCGATGATGTCCGGCGCATGGCCGCCGCCCGCACCCTCGGTGTGGAAGGTGTGGATGGTGCGGTCCTTGAACGCGGCGATGGTGTTCTCGAGATAGCCGCCTTCGTTGATGGTGTCCGTATGGATGGCTACCTGGATGTCGTACTTGTCCGCGACCGCGAGGCAGTTGTCGATGGCGGCGTAGGTGGTGCCCCAGTCCTCGTGCAGCTTCAGGCCGCACGCGCCCGCCAGTACCTGCTCCTCGTTGGGCGTCGGCAGGCTGACGTTGCCCTTGCCGAAGAAGCCCGTGTTCATCACCATGCCGTCCGAGGCCCGCAGCATCGAATGGATGTGCCAGGGTCCCGGCGTGCAGGTGGTGGCCGCGGTGCCGACCGCCGGGCCGGTGCCGCCGCCCAGCATGGTCGTGATGCCGTTCATCATGGCATCCTCGGCCTGTTGCGGGCAGATGAAGTGGATGTGGGAATCGATGCCGCCCGCGGTGACGATCAGTCCCTCGCCGGCGATGATTTCCGTCGCGGCGCCGATGGCGATCGTGACGTTGGGCTGGATGTCCGGGTTGCCGGCCTTGCCGATGCCCGCGATCTTGCCACCCTTGATGCCGATGTCGGCCTTCACGATGCCCCAGTGATCGACGATGGTCGCATTGGTGATCACCGTGTCCACCACGTCCGCATGATTGCGCTGCGACTGCCCCATGCCGTCGCGGATCACCTTGCCGCCGCCGAACTTGACTTCCTCGCCGTACGTGGTGAAATCCTTCTCGATCTCGATGAACAGTTCCGTGTCTGCCAGACGGATGCGGTCGCCCTTGGTGGGGCCCATCATCTCGGCATACGTCTCACGGGAAATTTTGAATGTCATTTTTCTACTCCTCCGTAGGTTGTTGGCGGTACGCCGTTATTTCAGCTTGCCCATCACTTTCTGGTTGAATCCATACACCGCACGGTCTCCGGCGAGCTCGACCAGCTCGACGGTGCGCTCCTGGCCCGGCTCGAAGCGGATCGCGGTGCCGGCCATGATGTTCAGGCGCATGCCGTAGGCCTCGTCGCGGTCGAACTGCATCGCGGAATTGACCTCGTAGAAGTGGAAATGGGAGCCGATCTGTATCGGGCGGTCGCCGCTGTTGGCAGCCTTGATGGTTTTCGTTTTCCTGCCCACGTTCAATTCGATCTCGCCGGGTTGCACGAACACCTCGCCCGGAACCAAAGGTAGTCTAGCCATTATGGATCTCCTGTTTTTTTGGGTTTAGGGTATGGGGTTGTGCACGGTCACCAGCTTGGTGCCGTCCGGGAACGTCGCCTCGATCTGGATGTCGGGGATCATCTCCGGCACGCCTTCCATGACTTCCGAACGGCTGAGTATGGTCCTGCCCTCCGCCATGAGGTGCGCCACTGTGTGCCCGTCGCGCGCGCTCTCCAGCATGGCCGCGGTGATCAGGGCTACCGCTTCCGGATAGTTGAGCCGCAGGCCGCGCGCCTTGCGGCGCTCCGCCACCAGTGCCGCCGTGAATATCTGCAGTTTGTCTTTTTCTCTTGGTGTCAAGTCCATGGTTTCCTCCTCAGTAAAATAACAAGTGCTTCACATCGTCGATCCTGCTTGGCGTCCTCAGGTATTCCACATGCGGGGCACGATCGCCCCCCGGTCCAGCATGCCGGGTCGCAGCAGCCCCCAGACATGCAGCATGATCCGCCGCGCCGTTTCGCTCGAATTCCCCAGGTAGCGCGCCACCACCACCGACTTCAGCTGCGAGATGCCCACCTGGCCGGTACCTTGCGCCAGAGCTCCCGCCGCCTCCCGCGCCGCTTCCAGGACCTCCGCGGGCGCGGGGCGGCCCACTGCGAGCAGGGTCGCGCACACCGTGTTGCCCGCCAGCACCAGCGGACTGCCCATGGCGAAGCTGCCTCCCGCCAGCCTGAGCCGCTCCAGCCATATCAGCCTGCCGTCGCGGCGGATGCCGATGCGCTGGGCGATCTGCCCTTTCGTGAAGGATTCGCCCGAGGCGGTCCTGCCGAAACACAGGATTTCGCAACCGATGTAGCTTGCATCCTTCTCCAGCAGCACTTCCTGATCCAGGGCGACGTTCACGTCGTCGAAGAAGATGGTTTCCTGCGGCACCCATTCGAGCGCCGCGCCGGCGGCCACCTCGAGCCGGACGTGCTGGCGCGAGACGTGCCCATTGGCCCGGTACCACTTGGTCGCACCGGGCGTGGTGAGCTGCACCTGGGCAGCCGGACCCGCCTTGGCGGAAATCTCCAGATCATCCCCTCCCACCACGCCGCCCGGCGGATGGATCACCACCACGTGGCACACCTTCCGTCCCTCGGGATAGAGCGGCTTCTGCACGATCAGCGGCCCGAAATGGCACCGCTCGATCAATCGGGTGGTACCGCCATCCGCCTCGAATCCCAGGGACAGCCGTGCCTGCAGCGGCGCCTGCGGCAGACCCGCCGCTACCTGCGGCGAGGGCTGGGAGGATACCGGATACAGGCGGCGCGCCGAGGATGCGAGGTCGCGTCCGTTCGGGTTCGCCGGGCTACCCTGCTGTGTGGTCGGTTGCATCGTCATCCTGTGCGTGGTTGTGCAAAATTTCATGGCTTGTCTTTCCCTGCGCCCGGATCACATCTGCAACTGGAACGACAGCTTGAAGACGTCCACCGCGCGTCCCGTCACCCCCGGCGCGTAGTTGAGCCCCTTGGTGTAAAGGTCTCCATGCTGGTAGTAGGCGGAAATGCGCGCGTTGAAGCCGTCGATGATGTAGTTCACGCCGGCTTCGATTTCCTCGCGGTTGCTGCTGTTGTTGGGCTGGATGCTGGTGAACCGGCCGTAGGGCTGGAACTTGCCGATACCCACCTTGACCGGTATCAGGTAAAGCCCCGTGACGGTCCAGGATTTTCCGTCGAATATGCAGAAACAGCCCGGATCGGCGAAGGCGGCCGGGGCGTAGTCGGCGTAGAACTGCTTGTATTCTCCATTGACGGTGACTACTCCCGTGTTTTTCGGAAGGACCTTCTCGAACAGGATGTCGCCCACCAGACCGAGGAAATCGCTGCGGTTGGCAAACGATCCGGCGCCGTTCTTCTGGTAGGAGGCGCCGAACGCGAGGGCCAGGATGTCGCCCGCCTTGCCGAAGTAGGTGCTGCTGGTGTAGTAGCCCGGATTCTTTTCCGGGTTCAGGAAGTTGTAGGTGAAGCGCCCCGCCCACAGCACGTCGTTCCCCTGGTTGGGGCCCAGCGTACGGGACGACTGCAGGCCGCGATACACCCCCACCGCGTAACCCAGGGTGCCGGGGATGAAACCCGGCTCGACGCTGCCCCAGAAGGTGCCGCCGTCGTCACGACCGTAGCGGCCCGCGCCGCCGCTGCCGAACTTGGTGCTGAAGTCCTGTGAAAAAAACGGCGTTTTGAAGGCATCGTGGGTCGCCTGGAAGAACGGGCCGCTCAGTTCCCCGCGTTCCGTGGGCACCAGCATGCGTCCGCCCCAGAAATTCACGTAGCGGTTGATCTCGACCTTCCCGATCGCGTCCAGGATGTTGTAGGACATCTTGGGATTGTCGTTCGGCCCGGTGTTGTTGCAGAAGAAGCACTCCGTGTTGACTTCGAACTTGACGTACTCGTGAATCTGCCCGTTGAGGTATACCCGGGCGTTGTCGATGCTGAAGGCGCTGGCATAGCCGTTGCCGGGCCGCTTCTCGGCCCATATGCCCGACCCCCGGAACCCCATGCCCACGCTGATCCACTTGGTCTCGTCGATCGAGAACTTGGGGCCGCGCGGAACCGCGAAATCCGAATCCGCCGCGCTGGCGGTCGCCGGGAGCGCGAGGCAGCTCGCCGCCAGGATTGCCGCCGCCATGCGGACAGGAACGCGCCCGATCCTGTCCCAGGTACCGCCGCCGTTCACCAGGATGCCTCCGGCCGGGATCGGACCACGGCCGTTTTTTTCGTGCCTCTCCTTATGATTTTTCATCCTTGAAAACTCCCTTGTGTTGGTTGATGCGACGTGCACAATCATGCAGCGCTTTTCCATGCAAGTCATCAACAGATACCCACAATCCAAAAATTTTGTGTAAGACAATTGATCTATAATTTATTACCACATCCCGCTCCCAATACCCGGATAATCAATGCCACGGCCTGTTTTCGGCGATCACACCGAAAATGGAGGCCAATCAATATGGATATTATCGAAAGTACCACCCCCTATTGTTCTCGATCCTAACTGGTACACTTGATCAGGCTGTCGAGTCTCCATCCGGCCCAGGATATCTATTATGGATAATCACGAGATAAGCATAGGGTGCAAGGCCCCCGCCCGGCCATGGCGGAAACATCCGGATTGCCGCCACTCAAGGAACCTGAGGAAGGTGAGGAGCGTATGAAAATCGGTGTCTTCACCAATCTCAGCCTCATCGTCACTGTGCTGGGACTCGGGCTGCTGATCCTGCTGTCTTCCCAGGTGCTGGACACGCTGGACGAGATCACCGAGGCCGAGCGTCGCAAGTACCGCTCCCTGCGGCTGGCAAGCGAGCTGTTCCAGAGTTCCGAGGATCTGACCAAGATGGCCCGCAGCTATGTCATTACCGGTGACCCCATTTATGAAAAATTTTTCTTCGAGATTCTCGACATACGCAACGGCAAGCAGCCACGGCCGCAGGATTACCCGATCACCTACTGGAGCATGACCGAATCCCCCGCCCCCGGCGCGCTTGGCGAGACCATTTCCTTGATGGACCTGATGCGCCGCGAGGGCTTCAGCGAGCACGAGCTCGACTTGCTGCTGCAGTCGCAGAAGTATTCCGACAATCTGACCAACCTGGAAAGGGAAGCCTTCGCAGCCATCAAGGGGCTGTATGACGACGGCTACGGTCATTTCATCGTGGCCGGCGCGCCCGACCGCAATTACGCGATCGATCTGCTGTTCGGCAAGCGCTACAGCGCGGAAAAATCCAAGATCATGGAGCCGATCGGCCAGTTCATGCAGGAACTGGACAAGCGCACGCGCACCATGCTGGACGATCTGCAGATGAAGTTCCAGCGGCAGGTGCTGTTGATCCTGACGGTGCTGTGCGGAGCCTTGTTTCTCGTGGCGATCGCCACGATCTACATGCGCCGCAACATCCTGCATCCGCTCGCTTCTCTCAGCCGCCAGGCCAGCAGCATCGCGCAGGGCAGCTATTCCACCCGCTGCGATATCGTCACGCACAACGAAATCGCCGAACTCGGCGCCGGCTTCAACACCATGGCCAAGGCGATCGAACGGGAAGTCGTGAAATTGCGGCAAGTCAAGGAATCCTTGCGGGAGCGATTGAAGGAAATCAATTGCTTCTATGCCATCCGCCGGGGAATGGAATCGGGATCCCTGGAGGAGGTCTGCAACACCATTCTGGTACAGCTGATCGCGGCCATGCAGTTTCCCAATTCCACCAGCATCCGGATCGAACTCGCCGACAGGGAATTCATCTCCAACCAGTATGACAAGGATCACAAGCGTGTGCTGCGCAAGCAGGTCATGGTCTACGGCGAGCCGTACGGCTGGATCGACGTGTTTTACAGTGAAGCCCAGCCCTTCCTGCTGCCGGAAGAGCAGAACCTGATCGATGCCATCGGCGACGACCTGGGAAAATGGCTGGAACGCAAGCAGGCCGAGGCGCACCTCGCGGAAGAACGGGAACTCAGGGTGCGGGACGCGGCCATACGGGAGTTTGCCGCGCACGTGGAGCGGATGCGCGAGGAAGATCGCAAGTACATCGCGCGCGAGATTCACGACGAACTGGGCCAACTCCTGGCAGCCTTGCGCCTGGAAATCTCGCTGCTGAAAAACGAGGGTGACGGCAGGAACGAAAGAACCCAGATCATTTTGCGCAACATGTCGGAACTGGTGGACAACGCGGATCAGAGCGTGCGCAATGTCGCCGAGCACCTGCGGCCGGCATCACTCGGACTGGGTATCATATCCGCTCTCAAGAAGCTGACGGATGAATTCAGGAAGCATAGCGGTATAAACTGTATGCTGCGGCTCATGGACGATCCTGTCGATCTGGAAGAAGACCAGACGGTAGCCATCTTCCGGATCGTGCAGGAGTCGCTCACCAATGTCGCCCGCCATGCCCAGGCCAGCCGCGTCGAGATCACGCTGTCGCGGGAGGTGGACGATCTCGTCGTCGAGGTGCACGACGACGGCAAGGGATTCGATCCTGCGGATGCCATGGGCAAGAAATCCTTCGGCCTGCTCGGCATGCGCGAGCGTGCAGCAGTTCTGGGAGGCAGCATCGACATCGTCAGCGTACGAGAGCAAGGGACCACGATACGGGTACGCATACCCATCAAGGAAAAGGAGGAAACAACCCCATGAACACCGTGACGCCGTGCTGATGCCGGCATATGGACAGAAGACGGTTTTTTTCTGACATCTCCTCGGATTCTGGAGAATGAGCATGATAATCAGGACGTTCCTGGCAGATGATCATCGGCTGTTTCGGGATGGGCTGAAACGGATCCTTGCCGAAACTTCGGATATCGTAGTCGTCGGTGAGGCGGCGGATGGCATCGATGCCCTGAACAAGATGCGGCTCGGCGGTTGGGATGTCGCCCTGCTCGACGTGAACATGCCCGGCATGAACGGCGTGGAAGTGCTCAAGCGGCTCATGAGCGGCAACGCCAAGCATCAGATACTGATGCTGAGCACGTACCATGAGGACGAGTACGCCATCAGGACGATACGGGCGGGAGCCTCTGCCTACCTCACCAAGAACAGTCCGACCGACCTGCTGATATCGGTGATCCGCCGCCTTGCGAATGGTGGAAGATACATTGATCCGGGATTGGCGGAGAAGCTGCTGTTCGACCTCGGACCGACCTCCGCGATTCCTCCACACTCCACGCTTTCCGACCGCGAACTCGATGTCCTCAAGCTGATCGCGGTGGGGGTGTCCCTGACCGAAATCTCACAGAAGCTGGCGCTGAGCGCCAAGACCGTCAGCACCTATCGCGCACGCATCCTGGGGAAAATGAACATGCAGAACAACGCGCAACTGGTGCGCTACGTGGCGGAACACAAGCTGCTGGAATGAAAGACGACGCCAGCAGCCTTCCCCATGCCGCTACACCAGCGCGGCATCCTCCGTATGCTCGGCAGGCTCGTGGGCAGGATGAGCATGCCCGCCATGCGGGACATTGCGGGCGGCATCCCGCTCATCCACGAAATCCACCGGCAGGAGATGCAGCTTGCCATGCCGCACCCCGCGAGTGGCGATGACGCGCTGGGCAAAATGCTTGACTTTCCGTGTAGATCCGTTCAGCACCACGATCTCCAGACAGTTGTCGTGGTCCATGTGGACGTGCATCGTCGACACCGTCAGATCATGATGATCGTGCTGGGCCGCGATCAGCAGACTGGCCAGTTCGCTTTCATGATGATTGTAGACATAGCTCAGCGTGGCGATGCAGTGGCCTTCGTCCGGCTCTTCCGAATGCACGGTATCGAGCAGATCCCGTATCAGGTCGCGGACTGCCTCCGAGCGATTGAAATAGCCACGCTTGTGCATGACCAGGTCGAACTGTTCGGCCAGTTTGTCGTTCAGTGATATGGTGAGTCGTTCCATGGTCCATATTCTCCATTTTTGTGTCTTTAATTATGGCAACCTTGTGATCCGATTATGAATATAAGTTGAGATGCCGACAAGCGTCTGTCAGGAAGCAGCGATACCGGATGTAGGCATGCGTTAATATCCTGTCAGGTATCCCCTACATGGCTTCATCCTGAAGCGCCTCTCCCGGCATCCCGATACGACGATGGACAGCACAGCGGTTCATGCCGGATCCTGCCCGCGTGCCCCCGAAGTCAGTTGTAGGCGGATTCATGGCAGGATGCGTCGATCGTCCGGTTCCTGCCTGACTGGCGTGCGGATTCGCATGCCAGCCGGCGATGCGCATCCGCCTCCCTGAGGCTTCTGCGGGCGATATTCTCGTATCTGCGTACCCCGGCCTCGGTGTGCGACTTCAGATTCTCCGCCCGTCGCCCGTACAGATAGCTCTTGCTTTCGTAATGATCGAGCAGTTGCTTCTTCTCCCGGGCTTTCCCCTGCATTTCCCTGGCCAGGTCCTCGAAGTACCGGCTCAGGGCGTCATGGTCGTTGCGTAGGCGCGCACTCTCTATCGCCGCCCTGCGTGCGCCCGTATCCTGAACCGCATCATAAAAATGGGTATGTCCGCAGGAAATCAATGAGAAAAGAAGCAGAATGGCAAGAAGCATTCTTTCCTTCATGATCGCATTCTTCGCGGATACGGCCTGCCCTTGCCGACGCCGCATTTCAAATGACTTGCAAAAGCCCCGGGTGGCGCCGAGCAGCTTCTCGGCCATCCGGCCTGCAATACTCTGCAGGCGATGAAATCCGAATGGATGGCCTCGATGCAGGGTCGTCCGGCACACGATACCGTCGTCGCATCTGGCTCCTGAAGCGCTGCGGCCCAGAGGAAGGAGCGGAAGACCGCACGTTATGATGATGTCAAACGCAGGGGAAAATTTCCGATGCGAAGGAGCGATGAGAATCTTCATTTCCCTATTCCCGTTTCCATGGATGATATGACATCCACCTATCCCGTGATTCAGCCATGGGTGTTGATGGGAATATAGGATAAGTACGTACGGGCGTCTATCAGGAAAGGAAGATATATGTTGTAAGCATATTTCTCCGTTGCGTCAGGAATTTCCTACGCCTCTTTCCACCTATTATGGTATGGGCATACGTTGATGCCCTGTCGGGAATTTCCTACATGACTTCCTTGAAATGGGCGTCCGCCGGACCGCATCTCCGCCGCCATGCCGGGCAGTTCCGGGCCTTCTGCAGGCCGGCCGGATGATGCCGATGAAGCGCTATTCGCTGGATTTCCCGGGGTTGTCCAGAAACAGGGACTGCAGCCCCGGGAAACGGACCGGTTCCTCGCGGACCAGCCTGGGCGCCAGCTTCTCAAGTTCGGCTTCCAGTTCCGCGATGCGTCGCGCCAGTGCCGCCTTGTCCTGCTCCAGTCGCAGGACCTGGCCCTGCAGGCGGGAACGCGCCCAGCGGTTCCGGATCAATGTCGGTGAGGACAACAAGCCGGCGGCCAGCACGCCCAGGCCCATTGCGACCAGCAACACCAGCGCGAGGGAGCCCTCGAATTGCCACAGGGCCACGGAAACCGTCACCAGCATGTTGTTCTGCAGCGCAAATCCCACGACACCCGCGGCCAAGGCGATACCAACCATCAGGAAAAAATGCATGGATGCTCCCTCCGTAGCCGATTCATGGACCGGAGCCGATCCGAATCGGCGAATGCAGGATCTGTCGGTTGCGATTGGATGCCACCGGGCGGGCTACCCCCCCTCCGCCGACGGTACCGGTATCGCATCCACCGGCAGATGAAAGAAGATCTCGTCCTCCCGGATCATGCCCAGTTCGCTGCGGGCTCGCTCTTCGACGGCATCGAGACCCTGTTTGAGGTCTCGTACTTCGGCATCCATCATGGCATTGCGCAAGTGCAGCTTCCGGTTGACGTCATGCTGGGACTGAAGTTGCCGGTCGAGTTCCCATACCTTGAGCCAGCCCCCCTTTCCCAGCCACAGCGGATACTGCAGCAGGGCAATCAGGGCAATGATGGCGAGACTCGGCAGCATTTTCATCCGGATGCCTCCAGTCCTTCGCTGAACGGACCGCCCTCGTCGCGGCCCATCTTCCCGCCCGTACCGCCGGCACGACGGAGGGCGCTCGCCGACACCCTACCTGAGCTGGTAGTAGGCGCTCCGTCCCGGATAGGTGGCGGCGTCCCCCAGATCTTCCTCGATGCGCAGCAACTGGTTGTACTTCGCCAGGCGATCCGAACGGGACAGCGATCCGGTCTTGATCTGCAATGCGTTGGTGGCCACGGCGATGTCGGCGATGGTGGTATCCTCCGTTTCGCCGGAACGGTGCGAAACGATGGAAGTATAGCCCGCCCGCTTGGCGGTTTCTATAGCGGCGAAGGTTTCGGTCAGGGTGCCGATCTGGTTGACCTTGATGAGGATGGAATTGGCGATGCCCTGCGCGATGCCTTCCCTGAGGATGCCGCTGTTCGTCACGAAGATGTCGTCCCCGACCAGCTGCACCGATTTGCCGAGCCTGTCCGTCAGCAGCTTCCAGCCATCCCAGTCATGCTCGCTCATGCCGTCCTCGATGCTGAGAATCGGATACTTGTCGACCCAGGCGGCAAGGTAGTCGACAAGCTGTGCGGAGCTGAGGCTCAGGCCATCCGACTTCAGGTGGTATTTGCCATCCCGGTAGAACTCCGAGCTGGCGCAATCCAGTCCGATCGCGACGTCCGGGCCCGGAAGGTAGCCCGCCTGCTCGATGGCCTCCACGATCAGCTGCAAGGCCGCCTCATTGCCGTCCAGCCGGGGAGCGAACCCGCCTTCATCTCCTACCGCTGCGCTCATTCCCCGATCCTGCAGCAATCGCTTCAGCGTATGGAATATCTCGGCACCGCAACGCAGCGCCTCGCGAAAGCTCTGTGTGCCCAGCGGAATGATGACGAACTCCTGCAGATCGAGCTTGTTGTTGGCGTGCATGCCGCCGTTGATGACATTCATCATGGGTACGGGCATGGACATGGGCCCCGCCCCGCCCAGGTAGCGGTACAACGGCAGGCCTGATTCCTCCGCCGCGGCCTTCGCCACCGCCAGCGACACCGCCAGCACCGCATTGGCGCCCAGCCTCGACTTGTTGTCGCTGCCGTCGAGATCGATCAGGGTCCGGTCGATGAAGGCCTGCTCCGTGGCATCCAGCCCCATGATCGCCTCGGCGATCTCGGTATTGGCATTCTCGACCGCCTTCAATACGCCCTTGCCGGCATAACGCTGCGCATCGCCATCGCGCAACTCGACCGCCTCGCGGGTGCCGACGGATGCGCCGGAAGGCACGGCGGCCCGTCCCAGGGTACCCGACTCGAGCAGCACATCCGCCTCGACGGTGGGATTGCCGCGGGAATCGAGGATTTCGCGCGCGATGACATCTACAATTGCACTCATACTGTTTTTTCCTGGGTCATGTGTTGAAATTCATGCATCCCGTGCGGCGATGCGGCCCACGGGAAGGGTACGAAGGGCCTGTCCGGCAGCGCGACGGGAACGATGGCAGCCGACCATGCCTGCCCGGCGCACTGCGCGGACGGCAAACCGGGATGATACATGGTCGATATATCAGTATTGTTAAGAAACGGTCGGGTACTGCCTGCTCACGCGATATTCTTCAATCTGCCGGCAGCCATCGCCCCGGACGTGGCACGTTTTCCCGCGAAATCGATGGCTGCGCCGATGAACGCCGTGAACAGCGGATGACCCGCCCGGGGCGTGGAAGTGAACTCCGGATGAAATTGACAGGCGACGAACCAGGGGTGCTCGGTCTGCTGCAGTTCCACCATCTCGCACAGACCCTCTCCCGCAGATACGGCGCTGATGCGCAAGCCCGCCTGCTCCAACCGGGAAACGTATTCGTTGTTGACTTCATAGCGATGGCGATGCCGCTCGATGATCTTTTCCGCGCCATAGATTCTGCGCACCAGCGACCCGTTCCGCAGCAGGCATTCCTGCCCCCCGAGGCGCATGCTGCCCCCCAAATCCGACGATGCGTCGCGCGTCTCCAGATGCCCCTCGCGCGTATGCCACTCGGTGGTGAGCGCGATCACCGGATAGGGCGTTTCGGCATTGAATTCGGTACTGTGCGCGCCCTCCATGCCGGCCTTGCTGCGGGCATACTCGATCACGGCCAGCTGCATGCCGAGGCAGATGCCAAGATAGGGAATGTGATGCGTGCGCGCATGGCGTATGGCCATGATCTTGCCCTCCACGCCACGCTTGCCGAATCCGCCCGGCACCAATATCGCATTCATGCCCGTCAGGCACTCGACCCCCCGCTTCTCGATCATTTCCGAGTCGATGTAGTGGATCTCGACCCGGCTGCGGGTATGGATGCCCGCGTGCACCAGGGCTTCCGACAGGGATTTGTAGGACTCCGTCAGGTCCACGTACTTTCCCACCAGCGCGATCGCTATCGTGCGCTCCGGATGCTCGAGCGCGTACACCAGCTCCTTCCACCGGCTGAGATCGGCAGCCCGGGCGAGAATGTTGAGCCTGTGGCAAACGATCTCGTCGAGCATCTGCTCGTGCAGGAGCGCGGGAATCTTGTAGATGCTGTCCGCATCCACGGCCGATATCACCGCTTCCTCGCGCACGTTGGTGAACAGTGCGATCTTGCGGCGTTCATCCGTCGGCAGGGGGCGGTCGGCACGGCACAGCAGCACATCCGGCTGAATGCCGATCTCGCGCAACTCCTTCACAGAGTGCTGGGTTGGCTTGGTCTTCAGCTCCCCCGCGGAATTGATGTAGGGCAGCAACGTCAGATGAATGAAACAGGTGTCTTCATGGGGCAGCTGCACCGCCATCTGGCGAATGGCCTCCAGGAAGGGCAAGGATTCGATGTCGCCGACCGTGCCGCCGATCTCGACGATGGCGACCTGGGCATTGCCGGCCCCCGCGCGGATATGGCGCTTGATCTCGTCCGTGATGTGCGGGATGACCTGCACGGTGCCGCCGAGATAGTCGCCGCGGCGTTCCTTCTTGATCACGTTCTCGTAGATCTGGCCGGTGGTGAAGTTGTTACGGCGGCTCATCCTGCCGCTGATGAATCGTTCGTAGTGACCCAGGTCGAGATCGGTCTCCGCGCCGTCCTCGGTGACGAACACCTCGCCATGCTGAAATGGGCTCATGGTGCCGGGATCGACGTTGATGTAGGGGTCGAGCTTGAGGAGGGTCACGCTGATACCGCGCGTCTCGAGTATCGCAGCCAAAGATGCGCCGGCTATGCCCTTCCCAAGGGAAGACACCACGCCACCTGTCACAAAAACGTACTTTGTCATGATCATCTATGATACCTGAAAAGACCCGTCCCAACAAATCGAGCGGGGCCGAACCGCAGGGCCGACCGCAGTTTTCCACGCTGATGACTTGACGGCGGAGCCGGTCGACACTTACGATGTTCACTGCCATCGGGAATCCGGCCATAGGGCCGCGGCCTTCTGGTCTGCGGCCGCCTCCCGGCAACCCTGGCGCGCGCCAGCCCTGCTTCCTTCCATCCCATTCCGCCGGAATCGCACATGCGCACGACAATTTCCCTGCTCACGGCCATCCATATCGCCATTTTCGCCCAAGCGGCATATTCCGCGGGAGCAGGCCATCACGACACCGTCACATACATACCCACCGTAACCTTCACGCTGCGCACCGACATCGCGGATGGCAAGCTGGTATTCGTCGGTGAAAGCCGGACGATTGCCGACAGGATCAATCCGGACCTGGCGGTACCCGAAGGCGCCGTGGTGCAGATCAGCCTCGTCAACGGCGATGGTGCCGTCCATGATATCGCCATACCCGAGTTCAGCGCCAAATCGGACAACATCAGCGTGAAAGGCTCGGCTACCACGGTCGTTTTCAAGGCGAGCCGGTCCGGCAGCTTCGAGTACCTGTGCACCCTGCCGGGCCACAAGGCGGCGGGCATGTCCGGCCGGCTCGTCGTTGGCGAACCGCAGTCGACCGCACCGGATCAGGCGATCGAGGTCGCACAGGATCCGCATGAGGTGGGCCCGCCCACAGCCGGCCGAGCTCCCATGAACGTCGCCCTGGAGCTGGAGTCCACCGAAATCGAGGGCCGCCTCGCCGATGGCAGCACCTACCGCTACTGGACCTTTAACGACAAGGTGCCGGGACCGTTCGTGCGCATCCGGGTGGGCGACACGGTCACCGTCAGCCTGCGCAACGCGCAGAGCAGCACCCATATCCACTCCGTGGATTTCCATGCAGTCACCGGGCCCGGAGGCGGGGCCGCGGTCACCCAGGCGGGTCCCGGGCAGACCAGACGCTTCACCTTCAAGGCACTGCACCCAGGACTCTTCGTCTACCACTGCGCCACCCCCATGGTGGCCCAGCACATCACGAACGGCATGTACGGGCTGATCCTGGTCGAACCGGAGGAAGGATTGCCGAAGGTGGACAGGGAATTCTACGTGATGCAGGGAGAGCTCTACACCGCACAGCGGCACGGTACCCCAGGCCTGCAGGAATTCTCGCTCGAGCGACTGCTCGCCGAGAATCCGAGCTATCTCACCTTCAACGGCACAGTGGACGCGCTCACCAGGACCCACGGCATGCGGGCGCGCGTGGGTGAAACCGTGCGCATCTACTTCGGAGTAGGAGGCCCCAACCTGGTTTCCAGTTTCCATGTCATCGGGGAAGTCTTCGACAAGGTATACAACCAGGCTTCGCTGACCAGCCCGCCGCTGCGCGATGTGCAGACGACACTGGTCCCGCCTGGAGGCGCGGCCATCGTGGAATTCAAGGTGGACTACCCGGGACGCTACATTCTGGTGGACCATGCGCTCTCTCGCATGGAGAAGGGGCTGGTGGGATTCCTCACCGTCGGCGGCGATGCGGATGATTCGATATTCAGGAGCAACGAGGCGATCGACGCCGCATCGGGACACTGAGCGGCAGCGCGATGGGATGCGAAAACCCGGTACGCCCATGAGGAGCCGCGTACCGGGTCGGGCATACCGCCAATGGAGGATGGAAGGTATGAGTCCCGAATCCGTATTCTAGGGGATCCAGGCATGGCGTCCATTGTACCGATGTACAGGACCACCCTGCCAGGGGTGAGGTTACGAAGAGGAACTATCGGTATCGTTCTCTTCCTGCCGGTCCAGGTACAGCACCATGGCCACGATGACCACAACCGGCAGGATGACGTACCAAGCCAGGGCAGACCCCGGCCCCGCGTCCTGGCCATGAGGCAGTGGAGCGCTCAATATCATGTAGGCATGCCCCAGTGCGACGCAGCCCACGAGAGCAATGCCTCCGCTCCGCCACTGGCGTGCGAGGGAGCGCCTGTCGAGCCGACCGAGCAACCAGGCCGCGTGATAGCCGATGAAGTAGACCACGCAATAAAAAATCAGCGCACCCATGTGAATGTGCTGGAATATCCGGGCTTCAGTCTCATCATTTGCCCGATCCGCTCGGCTCCGAAAGGGAAAAAAGCGTCTTCCTTACCTGCCTGACTTGCTCTCCACTTCCGCCTTTTTCTCGGATTTTCCGGTGTCATTGTCCTGAGATTCCGACTCCGGTTTTTTCGGCTTGACCGCCTTGGCCTCCTCCGCCTCGATCCGCTTGATGGTCTTTTCCCA
Source organism: Nitrosovibrio sp. Nv17 (assembly GCF_900119085.1). Classification (GTDB taxonomy): domain Bacteria; phylum Pseudomonadota; class Gammaproteobacteria; order Burkholderiales; family Nitrosomonadaceae; genus Nitrosospira. The sequence goes on from NZ_FPIQ01000003.1 coordinate 96,030, forward strand.
GGGATACTCCCGTGGTTCCGGCTTCTGGGCAAGAACCGGAGCGCAGAGCCATAGCGGCAACAATGTCATGAGCAACGCCTTTCTCATGCAGCTTATGGTCGAACGTGTCATCTGATGATCGTCACTTCGAATCAAAGAGAGCGCGCCGTACTGTCCGGAACGATCCTGACGCGAAGGTCGTGTACCGGCCAGACGAGGTGAGCCTATCTTATCCAAAACCTCCAGGTACTTCAACCCGCCACGAACGTCGTCCGCTGCCGGCGTACGGTTTCTGCCTCGCCCCCTTCCCTACAAGGGCCTGCGCCCGCTAATGATCCTGAGCAGCACCACCACGACGGCAATCACCAGGAGCAGGTGGATGAATCCTCCCATGGTGTAGGAACTCACCAGCCCCAGCAGCCACAGGACAATCAGAATGACGGCGATGGTATACAGCATGACAGCCTCCTCTCAAATTCGACCGGATGGCGGACGCACCACGCCGTAGCTGCTTGCAGGTACGTACCGCGATCCGGTCCGGCGACGCGTTCAACCGGGCCGTTCACAGATCCTTCTGCCGCCTCTCCCACTCGGCGATCTGCTTCTCCGCTTCTTCCTTGGTAACACCGTAGGACTCCTGGATCTTTCCTGCCAATTGATCCCGCTTGCCGGCGATGACATCGAGATGGTCGTCGGTGAGCTTGCCCCACTGCTCTCTGACCTTGCCCTTGACCTGCTTCCAGTTGCCTTCCACTTGATCCCAGTTCATTTGCATGCTCCTTTCATGGTTGAGTTAATTAAGAATGCCTTCTTCAATGCTTGACGCTCAATTCGTTGATGACGTTCTTCACGCCCTCGAGGCCTCGCACGACGGCGGTCGCCTGGTCTATCTGTGCCTGATTGTCCACGAAGCCGCTCAACTGAACGTCTCCGTCGCGCGTCGCCACGGCGATATCGAAACTCTTCACCGTCTCGTCGGCCAGCAACGCGGCCTTGACCCGGGTGGTGACGATGGCATCATCTATCTTCTCGCCCACCGTCGTTTCGCCCGTCTTGACGTTCATCCTGTTGTCGACACTCCTCACGCCGTCCACGCCACGGGCAAGCGTCAGCGCACGGTCGATCTGGTATTGACTATCCACGAAGCCGCTCATCAGTACCTCCCCCTTCCGCGTCTCCACCGTGATGTCCAGCCCCTTGACGTCCGGATCGGTGAGCAGTGCCGACTTCACGCTGGCGGTGATGGCGCTGTCATCGACTTCCGTTCCTATCGTGGTCGCCGGGCCGGGCTGCTGCTCCGGAGGAGGTGCCGGCTTCTCTCCTTCCTTTCCACAACCGGCAAGGGACCAGGATATGGCGAGCGCCATGATCAGAACGGACAGCTCCTTCTTATGGGTATCCATATTTTCTTCTCCAAATGAATTTGATCGGAACCGCGAAAACCCCTTCATTCTTGCAACCAATCACGTTGCGTGACGATCATCTTCCTTTTTCTTGCACGGCTGATCGGTGCGCTGACGCACACAATCGAAGAACAGGAGAATTCAGCAAGGTGGCTGGCCATGGGCCGGCAGTATCCGCGAAGCAACGCATGTATGCCGATCCTCATGCGCGGCAGGTCGTCGGGGAACCCGGTTCGTGCCGCAGCGGGCATGGGCTCATTCGCGGATGGCGGGCGGCCGTTACCTGAAAAACATGAAACTACGAGGTGTACCGGACGATCGATCGCGCGGCCTCACCCTGTTCTGGCCTTTGATCATCAGATTGACGATCACATACGCCTGCAGCGGAGAGTAACGATGGGCCGGGTGAATGTCCGTCCGGGCCTCCGGGTTGCGCACCAAAAAACACGGCTGCGGCGGGCCCTGGCTGTGGAGTTTGACAAAACCATCACCACCTGAACCGCACGCCGCCATAAATGGCACGGCCGTATCCCGAATTGAAGAGTGCCGATGCGGCATCGGCGACTCCGGCGGTCATGGTGGTCGAGATGTAGCGGGTGTCGAGCAGATTGCGCCCCTCGACGTAGCCGGACCAACCCCTGCCCCGATCGTACGTGACCCTGAAATTCAGGAGCGTGTACGGATCGATCGTGAGGCTGTTGGCATTGTCGGCGAAGTAGGCCTGCGGCATCCACTCGACGTTGGGGCCGGCCTGGAATCCGCCCGGATGCCGGTAGGACAGCTCGGAACGGATGAAGTGCCGCGGCACGCCCGGCAGCCGGTTATGGCCGTAGACGGCATCGCCGTCGAAGAAGAAATCGTTCAGGGTGTAGGCGACGTTGATCCAGAGATGGTCCTTGCCCGAGACGATCCCTTTCAGGAGCGCGGCGCCCAGCCCCACCTCGACGCCCTGGTGCACGGTGCGTCCTGCGTTCACCACGGAGCAGAGGCTCCACGGGGCCGTTCTCAGGCATTGCAGCTCGTTCCTGATCTCGGCGCGGTAGAGCGCGATGTCCCAGGTGAGGTCGGGGCGGCGGCCACGCGTGCCGATCTCGTAGGTGGTCGCGGTCTGGGCATTGACGGTCGAACTGGCCGGCATCATGAACGTGTTGGCGTCGAAGGTGGGCACCTCGACGCTGCGTGAGACATTGGCAAATACCTGCCACGCCGGGTCGATGTCCCAAAGGACGCCGACCTTGGGGCTGAAGTAGGTGTAGGCACGGCGGCCCGATTGGTCGCCGTCGGCCAGGAAGCGATCCTTCCGGTCTCGCACCGCGTGCAGCAACTGTCCGCCGGCGACGAGCGCGACGTTCGGCAGGAGAAAGAACGAGTCCTCCGCATAGACGGAATAGTTCTGGGACCTGTCCAGCGTGGACACGGCCAGCGCGCCCTTCACGGCGTCGGTCTGGTTCACGAATTCCTCGTTGTCGATGCTGCCATTGTGAACATTCATGCCGGCAACCAGGCGGTTGCGGAAGCCCCTGACCTCCCGGTCGTCGGTCGCGCGGGCGAAGCCGCCGTAGTCGTTGACGTGGTAGTCGATGTACCGGAAGATCGGATGATCCACGTGGCGATGGTGGCCGAAGATGCCGACATCCACGATGGTGGGGCCGAAGCGCAGCGTGGTCTTGTTGGCAACCCGTACCGAATCGATGTTCCGCTGCTGGTCCAGCCGCACGAACTCGGGATCCGCGGCGCGCGGCGAACGCATCGCCACGTTCTTGGGCAGCTCGCCCGGCAGGCGCTGGCGCCATGAATTCAGGTTCACGTAGAAGCGTGTCTCGGCGCCCGGGGAGAACCGATAGCCGACGTTTGCGCTGCCGCGCTCGAGGTGGCCGTTGCTGTGATCGCGATACCCATGCTCGCGCTGCGCCGATACGGTTGCGAACCAGTCGAGCGCCCCGCTCGCTCCGCCGGTGCTCGCCTGCCCTTTCACATAGCCGAAGCTGCCCGCATCCAGGCGCGTGTCGAGACGGGAGGCGTCGTGGCCGGTCGGGGTGACGAAATTGACGGCGCCGCCGAGCGTGTTGGCACCATAGCGCAGCGCATTGGCGCCCTTGAACACTTCGACATAGCGGTAGGCGCTCGGATCGATCTCGAAGACATCGAACAGGCCATCCGCGGTATTGATCGGGATGCCGTCCAGATAGGCATTCAGGCCGCGGTTGCCGTAGTTGCGCGTCAACCCGGAACCGCGGATCGATACCCGGTTGTCGATGTTCGACTTGGGCTGCGTGATGACGCCCGGCACCCAGCCTAGGACGTCCCGGACGGTGTTGGCGGGCCCGCTCTTGAATTCCGTGTCCGGCACCACCTCGACCGCGCCGGGCGTGCGCTGGATGTCGGCCGTGGCCTGCGCCGTGTCCGGGACGGTCAGTGTTCCACCGCCGCTCGACGGACCGGCCGTGATGGTGATTTCCGGCAGCTTCTTGACCTCCGCGGAATCTTCAGTAGCCCGCACGATGCTGTAGCGGCCGGGCGCAATCTCCCTCGCCTCCAGGCCGGTACCGGCCAGCAGGAGGGCAAGCGCCTCGCGTGGCGGGAGATATCCGGGCGGCGGGAATGACTGTCTATCCTCCATGGCCTCCGCTTCGAACGCGATACTTAGATGATGCCGGGCCGCCAATTGCTGGAGGACCGTGGCGAGCGGCAGCACGGATTGCTGCGGCTCGGCCGGAACCTGTGCCTGCGCGGCCGGGCCCGCGAGCATGATGAGAATTGGAAAAATACGTAGGCGAACCATGGCCTCCCTCTGCGCCAAGAGTATTTGGAATTGGAATCTCTCCGCATAGGACGCACCAAGGGATGGAAAATCGTCACCTGCCGAGATTTCTCCTGCACTGGAGAGAAGGCGGATGCCGGCTTCCACGATCTAGCGCGGGACTTTGAGGAGCGGAAGACTCAGCAGCAGGACTGGAGCGGTGCCCGGCTGTGCGCGGATGCCGGGGCAAGCCTGAACCGCCCGGGTGCCGGGCGCTCGACTCGCAGATTCAAGGTGTCTGCAATGATGCGCAGGGTGGTATCAAGTTCGTCGAACTGAAAACGCCCGCTGACCTGTTTGCCTGCGAGATCGGGAGGGGTCAGGTCGAACTGTACCGCATGGTAGCGCGCCAGTTCCTGGAGAACATCCTGCAGCGCATGCCTGTCGAATACCAGCACACCCTGGCGCCAGTTGGCGATCTCGCCTTGCAGCGCGGTCAGCCGCCACTCCCCGTCTCCCGGATGCCCCGTTGCCGCTTCTCCGCCACGCAGCAGCAGGCTGTGATCCCGGTGGGTGATCTCGACCGCACCTTCCGCCACCTGTACGGTGAGCTTTCCCGCCGTGTCGCGCACCGAGAAGCGTGTGCCGACATCGCGGATCTGCGCGCCGGCAGCCATGACCACCAAAGGCCGCCGATCAGATGCCGCCTCCAGGTAAATCTCGCCCTCCTGGAGCTGGATCAGGCGCCTGAACCAGCTCTCGGTAATGGTCGTGCGCGTCGCCGTATCCAGGCTCAACCGGCTGCCGTCGGCGAGAACGAGGTGCCGCCGCTCGCCCATCCCAGTGTGCCAGGTCTGGGTGTTGCCGGTCCACCCGTGGTACAGCATGGGCAGTGCCGCCAGCATGAGGGCTGCAAGCGCCCCCTTGAAATGACTGGAATTACAATACCAGGGACGAGGGCGGCGCGCCCTGATCAACTCACTTGAAAGTCCGCCGCGGAAATGCTCCAGTGATTGCCAGTCGCGTTCCACCCGGGCCCAGGCCGCGCGGTGATCCGGGCTCGCGGCAAGCCAGTCCGCCAGGGCACGCCGTTCTTCCGCCGAAATTGTGCGGCCCTGCCGAAGGGCGAACCAGTGGCGAGCCGCTGCATCGGTGTCGGATTCGTCACGGTCGGGGGGTCCGGGCATGCAATTCTCTCATGTCCTCTCCCCCACAGGACGTTTGGGAGAGGCGTCGTCGCCATGTAACGCGATTATGACCTGAATTCCGCCAGTATGGCCAAACAGTGCTCGCTCGCACGCTGGATATGGCGTTCCACCGTTTTTTTGGAGATGCCCAGATGCCTGGCGATCTCGGCGTGTGTCATGCCGTCGTACCGAAACAGGAGGAATGCATAGTGGACCGGCTCCGGCAGCCGGTTCAAGGCGGACTGCAGGCTTTCCAGCTGCCTCTGGCCATCGTAGCGCCGCGCCGGATCGTCGAGGATGCTGGCGTCTTCCCCAGTTGTCCGTTCCGCCAGGGCATGCCGGTGCGCGCAGGCCTGCTGGCGTGCGCTGTCGCGAACCAGGTTGAGTGCCACCGTAAAGAGAAAGGCACGGGGATTCCCGATGCTCGACACGTCCTGCTTGCGCCACCTCAGGTAGATCTCCTGCACCATGTCCGCCGCCTCGTCCCTGTTTCCCATCTTTCGATGCAGAAAATCGAGCAGTTCCTCACGTATCCGCAGAAACAGTTCATCATTGATACAGGTAGCGGTCATGGCGGGTATTTCATGGCTGTCCGGGAAGCGTGATTGTGCTGCGCCTGCGCTCGGGAGGGAATGCGGCAAATTGTCGCAGAGCAGAGTCTGCGGCGATCCTGGCTTGCCACGACCATCGTCGCAGCGCCGGGGAAAATGCGTGTCGCCTCGTGTCCCGACGAACCATCCGACGGACTAAGGTAGCTGCTCCGACATCACAGGAAGCCCCGCTTCCCGCTCCGGCCCGGGTGCGCCCGCAGAGCGCTGTGCCAACCTGTAGAGGGATTCCAGGTTACCCAGCGTCATCGTCACGTCCGCACGATAGGTGCCCGGACTCTCCTGGGCCAGCTTCTGGTAGAGCTCCAGGGCTTCCCGAAATGCGGTCTCGGCCTCCTTGTAGCGCCGGCTTTCGCCGTAGAGCGCGCCCAGGTTGTTCAGAGTCATCGCCATATCGGGCCGATACGTGTACGGGTTTCGCTGCGCGAGGGCGCGATAGAGTTCCAGCGTCTCGCCGAATGCGGACTCCGCCTTCTGGAACTCCCTCGCATGGATGTGCAACGCCCCAATATTGTTCAGTATGCCCGCCATGTCGGCAAGGTAGGGTTGGCGTCCTTCCTCCGGCAGTGCGCGGTAGCGTGCCAGCAACCGATCGTATACAGCGGCGGCCTCCGCCGACCGGCGCTCGTCCTGCAGGATCCGGGCCAGGGAAAAGGCGATTCTGGCGTCATCCGGCTGCAGGGCGTGCGCCTTCTCCAGGTCGGGCAATGCCGCACGGTAGCGGAACCGCAGCATCTCGACCAGTGCCAGGCCGAAATGGCGCGCTCCCAGCAGCGGCTTCTCCACGGCGGACTCCCTGGATGCCGATCGCAGCAGTTCCGCCGCTTTCTGCAGATCCAGGCGATGCAGCGACGCCCGGATGGACCGGGCAGCTGGGCCGGGGAGGCGCGCCCTTTCCAGTTGATCCACGAACTCGTCGTAGCGCAGCTTCCACTGCTGCGCCTCCGAGACCAGATCCGCATCCGGCCGCGCGCCATCCCGTTCGACCAAATCCGTGACCAGGCGCTTCAGGTGCAACGCGTCCTGACCGAACCTCCGTTCCTGCGCGCTTCCTGGCCCCAACGTCGCATAGAGGGTATCCAGCAGCACATTCACCGCATCGACCAGGTGCGCCTTGCCGGCACGCGATCGACCCGCCCTCGCGTGCAGCGCATGTACCCTGGACATGATCTCCCTGAAGAACCCCGGGGGCAGCTCGCAAGTGGCTGACGGCTGGAAATTTCCCTCCGCATCCACCTGGGAGAATGCCGGTACGCAACGCCCGGAAATGCTGGGGGCGTTTTTTGCCGAGACACTTGCCATCGCGCCTGCGAGGGCAAGGAAGGCCAGCATCCTGAAAGAAGGCATGCTCATTTCCGATGCTGCCGCAGGGCAATGCGGGCGAGCCAGCCGGTGTAGTGCCGGGCGTAGACCGGCAGCGCATGCTCCAGCAGTTCCAGCGCCGCATCGGGATCGTCGGCCGGCAGCACGCCGGTGAAGCGCAGTCCCGCCGCCTCCGTATCGAGCCTGAGGTGGCCTTTGCGGTATCGTCCGAGATCGGCGATCACCTGTTCGAGCGGCGTATCCTCGTACACCAGCCTCGCCTGCATCCAACTCGTCGCAGCAGGCGGCAGCGCCTCGACCTTGCCCATGTGCCTGCTGCCGAGGCGCACGCTCTGTCCCGCCTCCAAGGAAACGGAATGATCGGGACGGCCATGGCTCGTCACGAGGACGCGTGACTCGATTGCACCGACCAGGCTCTCGCCATCCGATTGCCCAACCACGTAGCGGGCGCCCTGCGCCCGCGACACGCCATCCCGGCTCTCGACCAGGAACGGCCGCCTGGCCACCCGGCCGTCGGGCGCAACGTTGATCATCAGGCGCCCGCTCCGCAGGATCAGGCGGCGCTCGCGCTCATTGAAGGCGATGTCCACGGCGCTTCCGCTGTCGAGCACCAACTGGCTGCCGTCCACCAGCCGGATCTCCCGGATTTCACCCACGGTGGCACGCTCATCGGCGAGCCATTCGTCCCACGGCAGCGCATACGTCGCGCATACGGTCAGCAGGATGCTCAACAGCGAGGCGATGCTTCTGCCTGGGCAGGCGACCTTTCCTCCTGAAACCTCGCTCGCCTCCTGGTTGGCGATCGTCAGCGGCTGCCACAAGCACTGCGCCTGCTCGTAGAGCGTCCGATGCCGGGGATCCTCCGCCAACCAGGACTCGAACGCCGTGCGCTGCTCGGCGCTGACTTCATGGGCCGACATGTTCACCACCCAGGCTGCCGCCTGTTCGATCACCGGAAGTTGCCGGGTATCGGCCATGGGAATCTCCCTTGAAGAGAGCGCGCAAGAAGATGGCCGGATCGACGCGGATCGCGATGCCTGCCCGCACAGGAGGAGGAAACACGGTCGGGCAGAGGCACATGCGCCGATTCGGCCCTCAGATAACCATTCATCATTGATCGCCTCATGAGGATGCGTCGATTCAGTATGCCTACAAAATGGTGTCATGAAAATGCGGCAAATTGCCGCATGAGACCGATGTCCAATGACATTTAAATATCGTGTCAGGCAACTGGAAATCCACAGAGTCCGCAGCAGGGAAATGGCGATAAAGGAAAGAAAGGGTTCGGGACACACGGGGGGTAGTGCCACGAACCCAAAGAGTAAAGGAATGATGAAACTTGAAACAACTGCCATGCAACGATGCTGCGGTACTACAACTTCAGGGAGACACATGAAACACATGTTTGAAACATACTCTTGCTGCATACTTCACGTCGATGGAGATTTTCTGCGCCGTCTGCGGCTCCGACCGCGCGTCGATCACCATTGGCAATCAGGATAGCCCACGATCCTTCCTTTGGGAATGTGGCATAATGCCGCGCGGCAATGTGACGCACCCATATGTCTTCCATGTTCCGTTCCATGTTCATGGTGCGGAATCTCCATTCCCGGTGAAATCATCGACGATGATCCTTCCGCCGGATATGACGAGTCCCGGGTATTCCAGGCGTTTGAGATCATGGTCGATGCTGCCCCTGACCGCGATGACGTCCGCCGGCGCACCTGGTTGCAGGGTACCCAGCAGGGGTATCCCGAGATGCCTGCCGGCCTCGGAGGTTGCCGCGCGCAGCACGTCCAGCCGTTCCATTCCCGCCATGTCCATCATGTGCATCAGCTCCTGGGCGTTGATTCCCCAGGGAATGTCGGGATGGGCGATTTCCGCTCCGTAGAGGATCGCGCCACCAAGCCCTGCCCAGATCCCTATGTTACGGGCGATGCCGGAACATGCGGAAAGAGTGTCCAGCGTGGTCACCATCACCACGCCCTGGGCCGCCGCTTGCCTGAGCAGTGGCTCGGGGATGGGCTCGCAGGGCACATGGGCCCACTCGTCGACTCCTGCCTGGACGGCGATGCGCACACCACGCTCCTCGGCCACATGCGCAGTCACCTTGCGGCCATGCTGGTGAGCCTCCTCCACGATCGCCTTCACGATATCCACCGGGAGCAGCGGCCATGGCTGCCCACGCATGCCGGGAGACGAAGTGGAGCTTCCGTGGCTATGACCGTGGTCGTGACCGTGACCGTGGCTTGACGCCCAGGGTGCGCCCGCCTCGCCGCCGGGTTCGAGCGCGATCTTGATCACGACGGCTCCATCGGCAATCAGGACACCTACCGTCTCGCGCGCCTGCTCTGCGGTGGAGATGGGAATCGCGATGCCATCCTGCCCCAGCATGGGAATGGGGTACCCTCCCGGAGCCGTGAGAATCGGGCCGGAGGTGAACACGCGCAGGTGGCCGTCGCCGCCGGAAGGCCTCCGCACAGGGCCGCCCACGTCGCGCAGCGTGGTGATGCCGTGCTTCAGCACGACCTTGCCCGGGATCTTCCTGAACAGAAGGTGAGCGTGCAGCTCGATGAAACCCGGCAGGATGGTTGCATCGCCAAGGTCGAGAATTCTCGCATCGGGGAAGTCGAGCGCGGCCGCCGGACCGATCCCGGTCACCCGTCCTTTCGCCAGCAGTATGGCCGCATTCGCGTGGAAGGCATCGCCGTCGAATATCCGCGCCGCGCGCAACAGCAGAAGTTCGCCTTGCGCCCATGCCGGGTTGCCCGGGATCATGGAAAACGCCACAGCCGCCGCATACAGGCAGAAAAGAAGATGCCTGCCCCGGTAAAGAACAACATTCGTCATATCATCCCCTCTTGTTCGCGATGGATGCTTCCCACATGGCCGGGCGCATCCATCAGAAGCTCGCAGACAGGCCGATCTGTCCCCAGCGCCCCGGCATGGGATATCCCGGACGATAGGCGTAGTCTTCATCCAGGAGGTTCTCCATGGCCACGAAAATCTCGCCCCGCCTGCCGAGCATCGGCAGGCGATGGGATACGCGCGCGTTCATGATCACGAAGGAGTCGACCTTTTCTAGATTGGCCGCGCCCGCTTCCCGTGCCCGGCTGAGCGCGGCGATGCTGGATTGATACTGGGTGTCGACAGTGAGGCGGATGGGGCCCACCTGCCCGCTGATGCCTGCCGTGACGGCGCGCCTGGGCGTATATGGCAGGTTGTCGATCCCGGGGTCGAGCAGTGTCAGGCCGCCGAACACCGTCCAGCTGGCGGTAATGTTCTGCCGGATCATCACTTCCGCGCCTTTCATCGTGTAGGCGCCCAGGTTGATGAATTGGGGCGGGGGCGGGACGTTCGGCGGGAACCCGAATACGTAGCGGTTCCTCACCCGGTCGACGAACACGCTGGCGTCGAACTGAGTGGATTCCCAGGGTGTCAGCCTCACGCCGACCTCGGCGTGGTCGAGTTGTTCCGCGGCGAGCTGCTTCCAGCTCTGGCCCAAAGGAGGAATCAGGGAGGACAGCAGGGGCGCTTCCAATCCCGGGTAGTTGATGCCGCGCGATACGTTCCCGAACAGGGTGATCTTTTCGGAAATCAGCGACAGGCCGGCATGCGGCGAGGTGCGGGTGCGGAATTGGCTGTGGTCGTAGACACGGATGCCGATCGCGGGCATGAGCACCCAGCCCCGGCCCAGGTCGACCTGCTGGCTCAGGGCGAAATAGGGCGAGGTGACTCGGAAAGCCGGCGCATCGAAACTCCCCTGTGGCGCCGGCGCTATCCGGTTGAAACGCACGTCGCCGGAGATCCAGTCGCTGTCCAGACCAGCCGTGATGGTCCCTCCCTTCCACAGGGAGAATTCCTCCTTCCAGCGCAGGCCGGTCATCTCGAAATTGGAAAGCGTGTCCCCGTCCATGCCCGGCTGGTGCAGCCAGTTGCCTTCGCCCCGGTTGTGATAGGCACGCAGGCTGCCACGCCAGCCGCCATGATGATGCGAGATGAAGGCGGTGACCATGCCTGCCTCGGTATTGTACCGGGGCGCCACGGCAGGCGCGGGCACGCGATTGTCGCCCGGATCGCGAGCCCGGTTGCCGACATAGAGAAAGCTGGCGCCCGCGGACCAATGGGTATTCAGCTGCAGGCCGACGCGCCCCATCACATTGTTCAGTTCACCGTCCGCATTGGCCCGGTGGCCGCTGGAGCGGGCATGCCCCTGCGCCAGCATGAAATCCACGTCGCCCCAGCGACCGACCAGGTCCGCCTGTTCGATGAAGGTATTGTAGTAGCCTCCCGATATCCTGCCGCCGACCTGGATGCCGTCTCCGGTGGCACGCTTGGTCTCCAGGTTGATGGATGCGAAGTTGTTGCCGTTGACCTGCGGCTGCGGACTCTTGTGGACGGTGATCGACTGCATGCCGTTCACCGGCAGCAGATCCAGCAGGGGATGATTCCACACGCCCATGTAGAAGGGCACGCCGTCGATATAGGTCTTGATCTCGCTTCCGGGCCGGCTCACACCCATGCCACGGATGTAGACGGCGCCCCCCTGGTCTCCCCCGAAACCGCCGACGGGATTGTAGCGGGATATCTGTACTCCCGGCGTGCGGCGCAGCGCCGTGGCCAGGTCGAATGCATTCTGGTCGCGCAGCTGGCTCTCCGTGACTACCGCGGACGTGCTGGAAAAGGGATCGATACGGACGTGATCGATGATCGGGTTGGCGGTGACGTCGACGGTCGGCAGGGTTGCCCCCGGGGCCGGCGCCACGTCCTGTGCCGGTACGATCCCGGGATAGGCTGCGGCAAGAACGAGGAATGCTGCATTGATCCGGATTGCTTTCATGGAATGACCATCGTGGTTGGAAAGAAGTTGATCCGCGGGGCATGCCGGAAACATCCCGAATGCATTCGCCCGCGCCTAAAAGGACGCGGGAGTCGAATCGGATATTCCCGGGTGCCGCCGGGCTGGTTTACCAGGGAAGCAGGCGTTCGAAAGGCTCCAGCGGCTCGGATCGTCCTTCCGCGCCCACGGCAGGGATCAGCAGGAATTCGTCGCGGCTCAGATCCGGCCCGAGCGGGTTCCCGCCCTCGGTCCTGTAGCCATCTCCCGCATGGCCATGGACGACGGCGAGCTCGGGATGATCGAAAGGCGCCCGCTCGTACCGGACCCGCTCATCCGTCAGGCTTTTCAGGAAGTTCAGCAAATCCTGCCGGATGCCGGCATCCATCTCCAGCTCCGGCTGGGGAAACACGAAACCGAACTGCTTGCCGGCCCCTTCGAAGTTGCCGCCCCGCGCATAGAACTCGATCACCTCCTCGAGGGATGCCATGCTGCCGTTGTGCATGAAAGGGCCGGTCAGCTCCACGTTCCTCAGCGTCGGGATCTTGAAGGTGCTGTCCACGACGCTCAGCATCCGCTTCGTGTCGGGATCGGCCAGCTCCGCGGAGGCCACCTCCGGCAGCGGCACGAACGCGCTCGTCAGCGAGCGGCAGTCCGTCAGCGGCTGCGCCTGGGGCTGGATGCCGTTGGCCCTGGTGAAGAAGAGCGGATGATTGTTGTTCAGGCTCATGGCGATGGGCACCTGCAGGTCGCAGGGACGGATTTCCGCGACGGCCGCATCCCTGACGCCTGACAGGTTGCCCGTCAGGTATTCGAGGTACTGCTCGGAATAGGACAGGGGATTGCCGAAGGCATCCTGCGCCGCCAGCCCCGGATCCCACTCGTCCTCTCCGACGCCCGTCGACGCGAACCCGGTGTCGACGAAACCCGTACCCTTGAAGGTGGGCGTGCGGGTGATGACGTTGTGGGTGGTGCTGATGGTGAAGGTCTCGTTGCCGAAGGCGCGCGGATTCGATTTCACCAGCCTCGCGTTGGTGTCGACCGCCGCCGCGGTGAACACCGGCCCGATGTGGCACAGATTGCAGTGGGCGACGCGGAACGCCTGCATGCCGCGTATCTCCGAGGCCGTGAGGTCGATCGGGATCAGGTTCGCGTCGCGCCGGCTGCGATCGAAGGGTGAGTCGTCGGAAACCAGCGTCGACTGGTACAGTTGCAGCGCCAACCCGAAAAACATGGCGAAATTCGCCTCGAACTGGTTGTAGGCCAGGGGAACCTGGTCTTCCGCGTTCGGCGCGGGCCGCCCGAAAGGCCCCCGCTGGCCCGAGGACCAGTACTTGGGATTGAACGCCTGCCGCACCAGGTGGACGTAGTAGGTGTTCAGGCCGGGCGCCAGGTTGCCCGGAGTGCTCATGCTGTAGGCGCCCAGCACGCTGTCGTTCCAATGGACCTTCTGCTTTTCCAGGGGGCGGCGCCACATGAGCTTGCGTCCCAGATCGGCCAGGGTCCGCCCCTCGCAGCTCATCTCCACCGGATCGGTGGCAGGCGCCACGGCCTGCGAGGCCAGCGCGGAATTGACCAGGTTCAGACGCTCCCTGACGACGGCGCCGCCCTGCCTGACCCAGACACCGGCAGCGGAATCGCGTGCGCCCCATTCGCTGCTGCCGTTGAACACGTTGTTGGCGCGCCCATCCCAGAAGTTGCGGTGGTTGAACACGGCGTTGATGACGGTCGGCGCGTTGCGCTGCATGATCCGGCGCGTGCCGAGGGACCGGACATGAAAGACGGGATCCCCCGCATGGCGGCAATCGTCGTCGCTGCCCTCGTCCAGGTGCACCTTCCTGAATACGCCGCCGAACGTACCCGCCGACGCGACCACGTCGTCCGACACCCGGACGAAGGGCGACTCCCGGTGAGGATCGCTGACCTGCGTCAACGGGAAATCGCGGCGTCTCAGCGTCGAGTTGGGCCCGCGGAGCTGTCCGTCCATACGCTCGTACATGCCGCCGGACTGGACCATCCCCTTTCCGGTAGGCGATATCTGGTTTTTCACGCGCGCGTCCGCCCCGGCGTGAAAATGGCAGGTGGCGCAGGCCATGCCGTCGCTGCCGACAGCGGTATCCCAGAACAGGGCCTTGCCCAGGACGATGGCTTTCCGCTTGTCGATCACGATCGGGTCGGGGCCGTCCAGCAGACCCGGCACTTCTGGTACGGGGGCACCCTTGAGGGAGACCGGCACCGGTCCCAGGTGGGCGGACGCCTGGAACATCGTTCCCAGGCAGAGCAGCGGCACGCAGGCAACGGCCAGGATGCGCGCCAGGCTCGTGGAATATGCAATCATGATAATGATCCGTTCGTCGGGCTGTTTTTTCCAGGACCAGGCGCATGCCGGTGTATCCGGTATCGGCGCGACATGGCGCCCAGCAGCCCCAGGCCGGCCAGCAGCATGGCGAAGGACTGGGGTTCGGGCACGGCCGTCACCGACAGGCGCATGTCCGTGACGGGCAGGCCATGCTCCGTGCCGCCGGCGAAGATGACGTACCAGCCGGGCTGCATGTCGTGGAAAACCAGCCGGGCCCAGTTTCCGCCGACATTCCCGGAGATTCCTTTTTCATAGGTATCGGACACGCTGACGTCGTGTACGCCCCACAGGATATCCTCGTTCCAGCCGGTACCCTCCGTCGCGAGACGCTGCGGCCCGCTCATCGCGTAGGCCAGCGTCTCCTTCATGTTGCTGCAGGGCTGATCACCGCTTTCCCCGCAATGGGGAAATCCGCCCATCCACCATGTACCCTTCTCATCGTCGGCCACCTGCCCCACCGCGTTGAAGGAATGCGGCGTGTCCCAGCCGTTGACCGCAACCTCGTCGGGATCGGAGGCGCCGCCATCGAATGAGGTATCGCCCGAGGCCCACACGGTCAGCCCCGGCTTGAAGGCTGCGCCGGGATCCACCGGCGCCAGGTGAACGACGACGTCGGTGGCGGCTGTGAGATGAAAACGCCACCAGGTATCGCCGAGGTGCGCCCAGGCGGAATTTTCCAGCCTCGGATTGCCGGCGTAATTGCTTCCGGGCATCCCCCCGACCGCCTCCACCCGCTCGCCGGGAGAAAGGCTGGGAAACGCGCCCGCCCCGTCGCGCCAGTTCTGCAGGGCGACACCGTTCTCGGCCAGACTGAAGGAGGATGCGGTGGCCAGCATCCCTGCCAGCACGATGCACGATCCCCTCGATGTTCCCGGCGCGCGACGACCCGTTCTTGCTCTCACTTTCTCTTTCCCTCGATCCACCGCCGGCTTCACGGGACCCGTGTTCACGCCCGATACGGCGCGATCTCCGGAATGCCCGCGAGCGGCTTATCCTTATGTTTCATGGGAGGGAAAAGCCGGGCTCCGGCCTCTCCTTCCAATCACCCGGGTCAATCGGAGCGGCGGCGGCGCGACATGGCGCCCAGCAAGCCCAGGCCGGCCAGCAGCATGGCGTAGGACTCCGGTTCGGGCACGGCGGAGACGGTCAGGTTCATGCCGGTGGTGGCCAGGGCATGATCCGCCCCCCCTGCGAAGACGACGTACCAGCCAGGCTGCAGGTTGGTGAAGGACAGCTGCGCCCAGTTGCTTCCGACAGCGCCCGTGACGCCGCTCTCGTAATCGTTCGTGATGCTGACGTCGAAGGCGCCATGCTGGACGCTCTCGCCCCAGCCGCCGACAGCCTGGGCGGCACCGGCATTCGCATAGCCGAGGGTTTCCTTCATGTTGCCGTAGACCGTGCCGGTATCGGGATCATGGCTCATCCAGTAGGTGCCGAAGTCGCCCAACTGGCCCACGGCGTTGAAGGAGTGCGGCGAGTCCCAGCCATTGGTCGCAATCTCGTGATCGACCGCGGATTCACCCCCATCGAACTTGGCATCGCCCGATGTCCATACGGTGAAGGCCGGCTTGAACGCTGCCTCGGCGGCCGACGGTGCCAGGTGAACGGTCACGTCCGCCGCGCTCGTGAGCTGGAAAGTCCACCAGGGGGATCCGCCGGCATGAGCCCAGGCCGAGCCGGCCAGCTGGGGATTGGCCGAGTAGTTGCTCTTGGGCAGGTCCCGGGTCGCGTTCAGCGCGCTACCGGCGGCAAGCGTGGGTGTACTACCCACGCCGCCGTCCCAGTCACGGAAGTCGATGGCATTGTCCGCAAGCGCGGCGGGGCTGAAAGCGATGACGAGCGCACTCGCCAGGGCGGTGCGCAGGAAGACGTGCCGGCTGGCCGGGACCTTCTGCTGCTTGATGGATTTCATGGGTGGATTCCCTCGATGACATTTCAATGAAGACGCCCGCGGTGGCCTCTCGTTCCTGTCGGCCGTCGGGCACGCGGCGCCGATATGGCGCCCATGTATGTTACGTCTGCGTGCCTTCAAGTCAATGTGACAAAATGCCGCATGTCAACTGGATACGAATCATGGTAAAAAGCTCCCACGTTTCGATCCGTTCCCTGCGCAGTTGCTAGACTCCTGCGTGGGAATCTTCTCCGTCGGCGCGCCATATTATGCATATATCATTGTCTGGCAACCAGGCTCGCCTCATTGCAGGACTCATCGAAGAAGCGCGGTCCCACGTCCGGGCTGAGAGGCTGGAGCAGGCTTCTGAATGCTTCCGGCATGTTCTGGCACTGCAGCCCCGATCGGACATGGCGCTCGCCGGACTGGGACACTGTCTGGGACGCATGGGCCATCGCCGCGAAGCCCGCGACCGCCTTCTCCAGGCCGTCCGGCTGCTCCTCCGGGAACGGAAGCATTCCGGCGGGGGCCTCGGCGAATGCGGGCCGCTACTCGACCTGGCGATTGAACTGCACGGAATCGGTGCCTACAGGGAGTCGCTTGATCCGATCGGCCAGGTACTGAAACGGGAGCCCGCCTCCGCCCGTGCCCATCATCTCCAGGCACTGACGCTATCGCGGCTGAACGACAACGTGGCCGCCAGGCGATCAGCGTCCCGGGCGCTCGGGCTCGCTCCCGGCGAATCCAACGCCGCCATCCTGCTCGCCACGCTGGAGGCGCGATGCGGCGACCTGGATACTGCCCGCATGCGCCTGGAAGCGCTCGTCGAGAACGGATCCGATCCGCATCGTGCGCGCGCGATGTTCGAACTGGGGCTGGTGCTGGATCGGCTGGGAGAATACGACCGGGCTTTTGACCGCCTGGCAGACTCCGGCAGGATGATGCTGCATTCCCCCCAGGCGGCGCATTTCGATCCCGAGGCGATATACCGCAGCCTGGAGCAGGAGCGGGAGCAGGTCACGCAGGCTGGGATTGACGCCGTGGATACTGCATTCCGGGAGGACGATATGGCGGATCCGGTGTTTCTGATCGGATTCTACCGCTCGGGCACTACGCTGCTGGAACAGGTTCTCAATGCCCACCCTGCCGTGACCACCAGCGATGAAGCCGCCCTGCTCCCTCAGGTGCTGCGGGAACTCTACCGCCGCTCACCCGGCAGCGGGCTGCACTGGCTGCAGCGGCTGCAGGCTCTCGGACCGAAAGCGCTCGCGCAATTGCGCCGGTACTATTGGGAACAGGCCCGCATGCGGCTGGGCGAAGGATTGCGCGACCGCATCCTGGTGGACAAGACCGCACTCAACACATTGCACGTCGGTTTCATCCACGCACTGTTTCCTCGCGCACGGTTCCTGTTCGCCCTGCGCGATCCACGGGATGTCCGGCTCAGCAGCTTCATGCAGGCACTCGTCCCCAGCGCACTCACCCTGCATTTGGTGGACTGGGAGGAAGGCGCCCGATTCTACGCATCAGTCATGTATCATTGGCTCGTGATGCGAAAGCGCCTGAGTCTGGATTGGACGGAGATCCGCTATGAAGACGTCGTGACGGACCTGAGAGCGGCCGTCCTGCCGGCGCTCACCCTGCTGGGTATCGAATGGATCCCGGAAATGGGGCGCTTCCACGAGCACGCACGGGAACGGGTGATCGCCACGCCCAGCTTCACGGATGTGACGCGTCCGATCTATCGCTCCGCAATCGGGCGCTGGCGCAACTACGCCTCCCGCTTCGAAGTGCTCGCGCCGCACCTGAGGCCCTTCGCCCAGGAACTCGGTTATGACTGGCCGAATCAATTCTGAATATCGGGATTCGCGGCAATCGATACGAGATCCGCATTCATGGAATTCCTGTATATGACGATATGTTGATGACTCCATGGAAGGATCGTGCATGCGACGATATGCCGCATTGACCTGCGCATGATGCTGTCCGATACTGGCCGCATCACGCCGGAGCGAACAGTGGCGTGCGGCCCGAGCAAGGATCCGGCCTGACGTTCGTACTCCTTCTATTCTTCCCTTCCTGCGCCTGGCGCTTTCTCGCTCAGGGAAACGCCCATGGTTCATGGCGGCCAACAAGCCCCCTGCGAGCCGCCATGAACCATTTTCTCTGCGCCCTTCCCGGCCCGGGTGTGCGCCCGTCGCTGGTTCCGGTCTTTTCCGCTCACCAGCTGTAGTATCCCGATATGCCGATGAAGTGCACGACCTGGTTTGGATTCTGGCTGAGCCGGGTTCCGTCACTGAAGGTCCAGCCCGTCCAGGTCCACTCGTCGGTACGGAAGCGGTTGTGGATATAGTCGAGGCGCAGGCCCGCATTCTTCAGCAGCGCGTACTTCGCGTACAGCCGCATGTTGACGAGTTCCGTGGAGATGTTCGGCAGCGAAGCGATGGCAGGGCCCGCGAGCGCCCGCTGCCTGTACCGGTCGGTAATGTCGGAATAGTACACGTCGCTCCCGACGTCCAGCCTGTGGCTGGGCTTGCCGTTCGCGCTCAATCCGAACGAATTGCTGCGGTTGCCCAGTGCTGCCGCCCAGAGCCTTCCGCCAGCCGTGGCCGGATCGGTGCGCGACAACTGCTCCAGGCGGGTTTCGTTGCGTGAATACCAGAGCGTCGCCTGCCACGCGTCCGAGAACGTGTAGGTCGCATCCAGGGCATAGTCCCGCGACATGCCCGCCTGCGGCCCCAGCCGGCCGGCGTCCGGATGCCGGTAGTCATCGCGCGATTCACTCATCGCAAACTGCAGCGTCAGCGGATCCATCGGCGTCCAGGTGATCGAGGCGCGTACCCGGTGGCGCGAGCGGTCCGCGAGATTGATGGGCGATACCAGGTCAGGATAGCCTGGCGTCGCCGTGCCCATGAAGCCGGAGCCGTCGCGATCGCTGTGGATGTAGGAGATCGATCCGGTGAGCGTCTCGGACATCGAGCGGCGCAGCTCGACGCGGTAGGATCGTTCGTCGGTGCGCGGCCGGTGGCGCACGACGATGGGGATGCCATACTCGCGCCGTCTCTGGTCGAAATCCAGGCCGCCGGTGAGACGCAGGCCCGCGGGCAGGGCGTAGCTCGCCTCCAGGCGGGCATTCAAGGTTTTCATGGAGAACGGCTGGTTGATGCCGAGATAGCCGTAGTTGCCGGTTGCCAAGGGGTTGTAGTCGAGGATGGGCGTCCTGTCGTCGCGATCCTCGTAACGGATGTTCGCCAGCAGGGAAAGCTTCGGCAGCGGACGTGCGGTCACGCCGCCTTGCAGCAGCAGGGTGCCCACCCTTCCCCGCAGGCTAGTCCCGATGCCGGGCGTGAGCAGCGGCACGCCGGCGAAGACGTTGTTCTGGGTGGCGTGCGTGTACGCCGCCTTGAAGGTGCCGCGGGTGGTCGGCGTCAGGTTGTAGCCGCCCGTCACGAAGACCTGGTGCGACTGGTTGTCGGGCGGTAGCGCGATGGGCGTGTAGGCATTCAGCGCGTTTCCGCCGCCCACGGGGCTGCCGCCCGCGACGTCGAGCGCCGTGTAGCGATTGTCGTACACGGTGCCGTAGTAGCCGGCGGACACCTGCAGGCGCTTGCCGCCGTAGCCGAGGGTGGCGCCGAACTGCCGGGTGGTGGAGTTGATCGGCTCGGGAACGAATTCGAAGACTCCCGCCAGGTTGGGACGCGTGCCGCGCCCGAACACGCGCGCGCCGTCCTTTTCCTCGTTGCGGAAGTACAGCTGCAGGTCCAGCTTCCCCGCGAAGCTCCGGTTGACGCCGAAGCCGACGGCGCTGCGCTCCGTCTTCAGGACATGGGGCTCGCCCGGGCGGGATGGAAAGGGAATGGCGGGCGTGGGACTGCCGATGCCCGTCACCGCGGTATGCACGGTGAACGGCTCGTAGCGCGGCGTCTGGCTGAAATCGATATGGTATCCCCAGCTGCCCTGGCGCCGGTGCTCGAACCGCAACTCGCGGTTGTCGAACCCAAGGTTGCGGCCGGTGAGCCTGAGCCAGGTACCCGACGCGTCGAAGCGCCTGGCGGCATCCACGTTCAGCAACCCGTAGGCGCCCTCCTCCCGCACGCCGCTGTACTGGCCGAAGCGTATCCCGTCGCTGGACAGGTAGCCTGTCCCGATCTCGACGGTGCCCCCCGGCCGGGTCAACCGCAACAGGCGCTCGCCATCGGCCCCGGCCTGCGCCGCCGAAGCCAACCCCCAGGATAGCGGCAGTACGGCGGCGACCGTGAGCCGGAAGATTCGCCGATATCCCGGACTCACGCCGCATGCCCCCTACCGCTGGAACAGGCGCTCGTTGCGCTCGTCCAGGGGACTGTTGCTGCCGTGGACCTGCGTATGGCAGTTCAGGCAGCCGCGCGCCAGGGTGTTCTTGTCGCGCCCGCCGGTGGCGGCGAGCGATCCGATGCTGCCCTGGTGGGTGCTGGGCTCGTGGCACTCCTGGCACAGAAAGGGGGTGCGCGATCTGAGCATGCCGGGCGCGGTGGTGCCGTGCGGGTCGTGGCAGATGGCGCAATTCTCCTGCACCGGCTGGTGGTTGCGTACGAAGGGACCGCGCTTCTCCATGTGGCATGCATAGCAGGTATCGTTGATGCCGTCGCGCACCATCATGGCAGGCCCTGCGGATCCATGCGGGTTGTGGCAGTCGGAACAGGCGATCTTGCCCTCCCTGATCGGATGGCGGTAGGGCCGGTTCACCTGGATGCGCTGCGCCTTGTGGCAGGTGAAGCACACCTCCGACTGGGTCAGGCGGTCGCGCACCCGGTCGTGGGAAGCATGTATCCGGTGACACGAGGTGCAGGCTACGTCCCGGTTGGCATGATTGCCGCCGGCCCAGTGCATGCGTGAGCCGCCCTGATGGCATCCCAGGCAGGGTTCGCTGCGCTCGTCGGACGACTGGGATGAATCCCTGCCGAACCAGCGGTCGGGATACGGATGCTTTTCCGGCGCATCCGCATGGTCGCCGCTTTCGCCATGGCACGCGGTGCAGGTCGGGGTACGGCTGTCGGCCAGGGTACCGTGCGCGGTCCGCCCGATGGCAAGGACGGGATACTTCTCGTCTTCGTCGTGACAGCGGGTGCACTTGGCATCGCCCCGCAACACCTTGTCCTGCGCACGCACTCCCGCCATCCTGTCGACATCCTGCGCCGCCACAGACGGGAATCCGATCGCCATTCCCAGCGCCAGCGCCGCCGCCAGGCAGAGGCCTGCAACCATGATCGGCCATAGGCTGCGCAAACAGATCACCTCGTCCGCACCTTCATCAAAAATATTCTAATGTCATTATCGATGCAACAAAGCCCGCCTGTCGCACATGAATAATGGAAGAAAATGGCGCGAGCATGGCGCAGATGGCGTCACGGATGACCCGTGCGCAGTGTACCGCACACGATATGCTCCGGGAATGCGGCATATTGTCGCAGCGGACGCTTGCAGCTCATGCCGCTGGCCATTGCGGACCGGGCAACTGCGACAATATGCCGCATTGACGAGCCACCCCTTCCAATCAATACTTTATGGCCGACGATGGGCCGACGCTCAACCTCGTGGCTGATCGTGCCCGGCCCCTCCACACGCACGCGGGGGACGTCAGCGCGGCCATGGCTGGATCGTAGTCCCGTCCGCTCGTTCCGCCGCGAGATCGTGTTTTCCGTTCGCTCCCGCTTCCTGACCGATCGGCCACCACATGACACAGGACCCTTCAAGCCCCCGACCTTCCATCACCGCCGACTCCCACGGCGATACCGACGCAAGGATGCCGTTATATGTTACGGTCATGATCACCGGCGCAGCGGTGATGGTGCTGGAACTCCTGGGCGCCCGCATCATCGGTGCATTCTACGGCGTCAGCCTCTACGTCTGGTCCTCCATCATCGCCGTGACCCTCATCGCGCTGGCGCTGGGCTACTACGTGGGGGGAACCATCGCGGACCGCCTGCCCGGGATACGGCTGCCGCATGTCATCCTCCTGGCGGCAGCGGCCACGCTAGCCATCCCGTTCGCGGCGTCCGCCGTGCTCGGCGCCACCGACTCGTGGGGCATGCGCATGGGCGCCTTCGCCAGCGCCCTCGTTCTGTTCACCCTGCCCCTGACCAGCCTGGCGATGGTGGGGCCGTGCGTCATCAAGCGCTCGACATGGAATCTCCGGCACGTCGGCACCGCCTCGGGCGCGGTTTACGCCATCAGTACGGTCGGCAGCGTCGCGGGCACGCTGCTGCTCGGCTTCTACCTGCTGCCGCAATTCGGCACCCGCAGCGTGATCTTCGCCCTCAGTCTCGGGCTCGTGGCCCTCGCGGCCATCCTGGCGCTGGTGGACCGCCCCCCCGGCACCCGCCGCTTCGACGGCTGGCCCACACTGGCCGCCGCCGCGCTCCTCGGCAGCCTGACGCTGGCCGGCTTCGCGCAGGCTCGCGACAGGGTGCCCGGATTCAATCTGATCCACGAAAGCGAGAGCCACTACGGCTGGGTGAGGGTGGTGGTGGACGAGGCCAACGGCTTCCGCCTGCTGCTGTCGGATGCTTCTGTCATCAGCGCGGTCGACGAATCAAGCGGCCGCAGCATCCTGGGCTATCAGGCGATCCTGAGGGTGCTGCCGCTGTTCCGGCCGCATACCCGGCAGGCGCTGCTGATCGGCCTGGGTGGCGGACACGTCGCGCGCGACCTCGCGGCGGCGGGCATCGAGACCGACACCATCGAGATCGATCCGGAAGTCGCCGACGCCGCGCGCAATCACTTCGGCTTCCGTCCGACCGGGGCCTTCGTCGTGGGGGACGCGCGCTACGAGATCAAACGCCTGCCGAACCGGTACGACTACATCATGCACGACTGCTTCACCGGCGGCTCCGAGCCCGTTCACCTGCTCACCCGCGAGATGCTGCTGGAATTGAAGGCGCTCCTGAAGGACGATGGCATCCTGGCGCTGAACTACGTCGGATTCGCCTCGGGCGAGGGCTCCCAGGCGGTCGCCGCGGTGCGGCGGACGCTGCAAAGCGTATTCCCCCACCTCC
Organism: Nitrosovibrio sp. Nv17; assembly: GCF_900119085.1. Taxonomy (GTDB): domain Bacteria; phylum Pseudomonadota; class Gammaproteobacteria; order Burkholderiales; family Nitrosomonadaceae; genus Nitrosospira. Next base: position 119,391 of record NZ_FPIQ01000003.1, read on the forward strand.
GGGTCTTCACCACGGTCAAGAAGGATTTCACCGACTTTGTCTTTCTGGTCTCCCGGCAGCCGCTGGAACTGGACCGTACGAACCACGATGGCGCGCAGTGGCTGCTCGACCAGGAATATGCGGGATCCTTCGGCGCGGGCATCATCCTCACCGACGACCACAACCCGCTCGAGCGCTGGCAGACCCGCAAGTCGGAAGCCTATCGTACGCTCTTCATGGAGCGCATCGACCCGAGGATGCTGATGCTGCTCGGATGAAAATCTTTTGTCATATGCGACAATATGTCACATTGATTATTCCGATTGCTCCGCTAATATCCTCCTGCGCAGGAGAAAAATCGTTCCGGCGCTTCCGTTATCGACAATCCTAGATTAAAGGGAATATCCATGAACAAGACAATCAGATACGCAATGCTCCTCGCCGGCATGACGTCGCTGCCGGCCATGGCACATATCGGCTATGGCGGGCGCGACTTCGGCAGCTTCGACGGCACCCTCGGCGCCTCACAGACCATCGCCAACCAGTCGGCCACCGGTAATTTCGGCTGGATCGACGGCACTGATGCCGACTGGGGCGACAGCCACCGTCTGCGCGCCTACCGCTTCACGCTGACGGAAGACGCGACCGTGAACATCTCATTCCAGGCACAGGTATTCACGCCCGCCCCCACCGAGGCCAATCCCAATCCCACCGCCGTGGAAGGCGGCCTGATTCCCGGGTTCTCGCTCTACGCCGGGCTGGCTCACGTTGCCCCGTTCGGCGCGGATCATGACGGCGGAGCCGGTTCGGTCGCCATACGCGACGCGATCGCGGGCGCCGGCAACACCGAAGGTTCCTTCCGGGCATTGACCGACTGGGCCATCACCAACGACAACAATGATCCCGCCAGCCAGTTCACCTATATCGGCCACATCTACGACGGCCTGGGCGTGGACTACGGCACCGGCCTCATTGCCGGCGCCGACGGCGTCGCCGACCAGTACGTGTCGAGAACGTTCTCGCTGGCCGCAGGCGACTACTCCATCTTCGTCGGGGGCGCCGACTACGCCAACCAGGACATCCTGCCACTGCTGCCCTACGGCGTGTCCGGCACGGTCGCCGTGGTGCCGGAGCCCGAAGCGTATGCCATGCTGCTGGCCGGCCTGGGCCTGATGGGCGCCATGGTGCGGCGACGCGCCGGCAGAGGCTGACGCAACCAATCCTGGTGTCTGACCGGGAGAAATCCATCGCCAGTTCAGGCACCAGACCCGGCAGATGACGCCGCCGCCTGCGACAATTTGCCACATTGACTTGCCTTCGACCGCAATCGATACTGGATACAAGCTTTATCGGCCGTCCATGCGGAAATCCAGGTTCCTGGCCGCGGTCTTACCAGAATAAACAAAGAGGATTCATGCCATGAAAAGATCATTACGCATCGCTCTGCTTCTTTCGGGCGTCGCGCCGCTGCCGGCCTTGGCGCACGTCGACTACACCGGTCAGGATTTCGGCACGTTCACCGGATCGACCACCGCTTCGTCCACGCTCGCGAATCGGACCGTGGACGGCCACTATGGCTGGGCGGACGCCGCCGACGCCGACTGGGGTGACAGTCACAAGGGGCGCTTCCTCAGCTTCACGCTGGAAAACGCCGCCAGCGTCACCGTTTCGGTGCAATCGAACACGCTGACGCCGAATCCCCAAGGCGGGGTGCTGCTGCCTGGATTTTCCCTGTATGAGGGGCTGGCGGCCTATCTCGCCCACGACTATTCCGAACCCGCCTTCGCCTGGCGCGACGCGCAACCGACGCCGGAGAATCCGCTGGCGGCGACAGAAGGCTACTGGAATGCGCTGGGCAGCTTCCAGACGGCGAACGATGCCGGCGAGACCAGTTTCCTGACGTTCATCGGCTATGCGGTCGACGGCACCTTCGCCAACTTTGGCCACGCCAGCACCTTCCCCGGCATTGTCAGCGACGGCGTGGCGGACGGGTTCGTGAGCCAGACCTTCTCCCTGGACGCCGGCACCTATTCGCTGGTCGTGGGTGGCGCCACCTATGCCGGGGCCGGCACCAGCGCGGGCAACCGGGCGTACGGCTTCAGCGCCACCCTGGACGTGGCGCCCGTTCCGGAACCGGAAACCTGGGCCATGCTGCTGGCCGGCCTGGGCCTGGTCGGCACCATCGCCCGGCGGCGCAGTTCCGCCGATCGGAACTGAGGCTTCACCATTTATCGTCGATTCAACCCGCGTTGCTCGCAATACCCCGGTATTGCGAGTTTTTTTAGGGAGAAGCACTCCATGACAAAAATGACAAGATCCGTGGTCACGGCGCTCTCGTTTTCACTTCTGCCTGCCATTCCGCTCCAGGCGCAGGCCGCCAGCAACACATTCGATCACAGTACCTTTTCCATCAGCTACGTCTTCGGAACCGGCAGCGCGTCCGATCCCTGGGAAACGGTTGCGGTGACTGGCAACGCAACCTCGATCGAGCTGGCGGACTTCTGGTACTGGGAGATCGATGCCACGGGCAACACCCTGTCGCTCACCTGGCTCAAGGAACGCGACTACATGAACGATCCTTCCATCGCGCCCTTCATCGGCATCCGCATTTCCGATACAAACGGCCAGTTGGCGGACATCACCGGCGTATCGATCGCCAATTCAACCTACGTCCCGTCGACCTATGGCAACCTGATAGAAGGCTTCGGTCCCTCGAATCTCGCTTTCGACGCGGACAACGTCTACATCAACCTGAACACCTCCATGTGGCACAACTTCGAACCGGAACCGGGCAAGATGGGCGACCGGTACCGCGATCGCATCGCGCTCGAAGTCAGTTTCCAGGCGGCCCCCATCCCCGAGCCGGAAACCTGGGCCATGCTGCTGGCGGGCCTGGGCCTGCTGGGCGGACTGGGCCGCCGCACATCGATTTTTCCGAGGCATCACGCGTAACACACCCCATCCTTCCAAAAAGGAGACGATATCATCATGCATACCTATAAAAAATACCTTGGCACCGCGGCCGGCTGTCTGCTTCTCTCCACCTCATTCGTCCATGCGGCGGACGCCGACACCTTCGACGGCCAGACATTCCGCGTGGACTACGGCGTATCGAACACCGATCTCGCGTCTTTCTTCGTCATCGGACAGGCTGAGGTAACGGGCAGCGCAAGCGCAGTGGAAGTTGCCAGCCTGTCCAAATGGGCGATCGACACCTCGGACAATACCGTGACCTTCACCTGGGACAAGACCGCCGATTTCATGAATTACGGCAGCCCCGCGTTCATCGGCTTCCGTATCTCGGATCTGAACGGCCAGCTCACGGACATCCTCGACGTCACGGTCACCAATACGGCCTATATCCGTGGTGCCTACGGCAATCTCGTTGAAGGCTTCCTGCCCTCGCACGTCACCTTCGACGCGGACAACATCTACGTCAACCTGAACACCTCCATGTGGCACGCGACGCCCATGGCCAGCATGGGCGATCCCTTCCGCGATCAGATCGTGCTTTCCGTGAACTTCCAGGCGGCACCGATCCCGGAGCCCGAAACCTGGGCCCTGCTGCTCGCCGGGCTGGGCCTGGTGGGCACCTGGACGCACCGGCGCCGCAGCGCCTGATTCCGTTGGGGTCGTAGCAAAGACGCCGGGGCCGCTCCCTGGGGGCGGCCCTCGTTCGTCTGCGACGACTTTCCGCACGCTCCGAAAGCTTCCCGCCGATGCAGTCCCGCCGCGCCTGCCGCCCGCGCGATCCGCTCTCTCCTGCCATCCTCAGGCACATGCTGGCCGGAGCATGCCTCGTGCTCGCCGGCAATAACGCAACGGCTCAGGAGGTGCTGCCGCAAATCAACGTATCGGCCGGCCGCCAGAAGGAGCCGCTGGTGGAAACGGAATCCCTCAAGTGGACCTCCCGCCCCAGCAGCGACGCCGCCGAATTCCTGCGCGAGAAGCCGGAATTCTCGTACTCCAAGATCGGAGGCACCTCGGGCACCATCTACCTGCGCGGCCTGGGCGGCCCCCGCCTGGGAATCGTCATGAACGACAGCCTGGAAGCCGCCGCCGCCAACCATGGGACGGATCCCGCCACCTCCTACATCCAGCCCGATGCGCACGACCACATCACCGTGGTGAAGGGGCCGAACAGCGTGCTCTACGGCTCCAACATGGGTGGACTGGTGATCTTCAACGAAAATCCGAAGAAATTCGAAAAACCGGGCGTGCAGGGCCGCCTGGCGGGCGGCCTGGGCAGCTTCGGCCGTCGTGACCTGACGGCGGACGTCACGGTGGGCGCACCGCTGGCCCAGCTGCGGGGCGTGGTGAACTTCTCGCGCGGGGACAACTACAAGGATGGCAGCGGCAGGGAATTCTTCTCCTTCTTCAAGCGGCACTCCGGCAAGCTGGTCGCCACGCTGACCCCGACACGCGACATCAGCGCGGAATTCAGCGCCGAACAGGGCGACGCCCAGGTGGCTTTTCCCGCCTTTTCCCTGATGGGGGACGGCATCAGCTTCAAACGCGAAATACTGGGCGCTCGCTTCGTGGTGAAGAACATCGCCGGCCGCTTCAGGAAGCTGGAAGTCCAGTTTTTCGATCGCAAGCTCGACCACCTCATGGACAACTTCACGCTCAGGCCCGTGACCGTGGAGCACCTCAATCCCAATCCCCCACCGGTGATCACGAATACCAGCCGCAGGACGCTGACGCAGGACTACCGCGGGCGCTCGGCGCGAATGGCGGCCACCTTCGACGTGCACGCCAGCACCGAGATGGTCGTGGGCTACGAACACCGGGACGAGCAGTACGTCGGCAGCAATCGTTCGGTGGGAACGTTCTGCTTCGATTCGAGTTGTACCATCACCAACCTGTTCTCCCCTTTCTACGATCTGCATACCATCAACAACTCGGTGTTCACCGAAGTCACGCACTTAGTGGACGACGCGACGACCATCAAGCTGGGCGTGCGGCGCGACTACTTCCACACGGCTTCGGGCGAGATGCGCGACTTCCTGGGAACGACCATCTATCCCACCTCGTACAGCCAGCGCGACGACGTTGCCAACAGCGGCTTCATCCGGGTGGAAAAGGAATTCCTTCCCGCCACCGTCGGCTTCATCTCCATCGCCAACGGCGAGCGCCCCGCCAGCAACCTGGAACGCGCCAGCTTCAACGGCTTCGGTCTCAGGAAGGAAAAGAACCGAGAAATCAATCTGGGCCTCTCGATCAGCCACCCCACCTGGCAGGGGTCCGTCACCGTCTTCGGCAGCCGCGTCCACGACTATATCCTGATCGACCAGGGCATCCGCTCGGCGAACGTGGACGTCGATCGTGTCGGCGTCGAGTTCGACCTGATCCGCCAGATCGCCCCCAACTGGAAGCTGTTCGGCAACCTGGCGTGGATCCGCGCGGAGAATCTCACCGGCCATGGGCATGGCTCCGTCCCCCTGGCGCAAACACCGCCCCTGGACAGCCGCTTCGGCGTCATCTTCCAGCGCGGCACGCTGACCGCGACGCTCGGCGGTCGGGCGGTGATGCGGCAGACACGCATCGATCCCGGCTTCGGCAACTCTCTGGGCATCGACAATCCCGATCCCACGCCGGGCTTCGCCACCGCCAACATGTCAATGTCGTGGAAGCCGATTAAGCAGGCGCAGCTGAGCATGGGCATGGACAATATCTTCGGGCGCACCTACTACGAGCACCTCAGCCGCAGAATCGGCGACGTCCCACCGGGCTTCGTCAATTTCGGCCGCCTCAACGAACCCGGCCGCACGGTATGGTTCAGGATGGTGATCAACATGTAGCCACCGGTACGCCGCTGCATCCACATCCCGCATTACCGATGAGCCCCATGGTTGGCGGCGGCCACGATGGACTCCAGTGCGTGGCTTGCGATGGACGTCCTATGAAAATGGGGTAGAATCCCTCTCGCGCAAACCGGCACGGTCATGTTGCCAATCCGTCCGTCCACCCTCCATGCATCCGTGGAGCACGGATGCAGGATGAACCCGGCCGCATGTACGAACCTCGTCAGGACGCAACATCCCCGATCCTCTTCATGGCCCGCGAACCCGAATGCCTGCTCATCGGCGGCTACTGGCCGGAACTGATGCTGACCGTGCTCGATTTTCTGAACCGGGCCGGCTTCATCGTGGACGTGCTCTCGATCCACGCCGGTTTCAAGAAACACCGGCTCGTCCGGCAGCACGTCCTCGCCCGGGACGACGCATCCTTCCTTGCGGCAGCCACCGACATGATCCGCCATCCCTACGCGCTGGTGGTCCCCTGCGACGATCCCACGCTGGGCAGGATCATGCGCTCCGGCCTGACCGATGCGCAGAAATCGGTGCTGCTGCCGGTGATGTCGTCCGATGACTTTATCCACATCTATTCCAAGATCGGACTGAGCCAGATCCTGCGGAAACATGGAATCCCGACCCCGGATTTCCGTGCCGCGCGTGACAGGCATGAACTCGAGGCTGCGATACGGGAACTGGGCTATCCCGTATTCGTCAAGATCGACGCATCATCGGGCGGACTGGGGATCTTCGAGGCCACGCATGACGCCGAGGCACGGGCGCTCGCCGGTGGTATCGCGCCGTATCCCGTCCTGGTGCAGAAAAGGGTGCCGGGTGTCACGGTATCCATGGAAGCCTTCTACCGGCAGGGCAGGCTGGTCCACTTTGCCTATTCCATGCAGCAGGGGCGCACCTCGGAATTCGGCCCCACCTCCATCAGGCGCTACGTACCCCGTGCCGGGCTGGAGCAAGGGGTGTTCGAGCAACTGGACGCGCTGGGCGGCGCACTGGGCGCCGACGGCTTCGTCAACATCGGCTCGATCCGCTCCGATATCGATGGGGATCTGTACTTCTTCGAAGCCGATATGCGACCCAACCTGTGGATCAATCATCCGCGCCATTTCGGCGACGATCCCGCCGGCGCGATCCGACAGTGCTTCTCCACCGGTACCCATTTCGATCCACCCTGCCCGCCCGTCTCCGGCGACACCCTCCTGCCGCATGCCCTGCGGCTGGGAGCGACCGATCTGATGCTCAACCGCCATCAGGTATGGCGTTATCTTCCGTCGGACTTCGTCTATATCACGCTGCGCTACCGCATCGGAGCGGGGGTGGTGGCAGCGATGGCCAAGCTGTACAAGCGCCTCCTGCCCAGGCCTTACCGCAAGGCCGTGAAGCGCTGCCTGGCGTCGCTCGGGTTCAACCGTTGACAGCCCCCGCTCCCAGCCCTCATGCCGGAAATGCGAAACAGAAGAGAACCGGCAACGGAACCGCCGTCGGTCAATCGACGTCATGGCGTGGGCATACCCCGTCAGTTCGGTGCCTGCGGCCGCGCATCGGTATCCGTCAGGCCGGGCTCGGCGGGAAGCGGCGCCATCCCGCCGGCCTCGCCTCGCGGCCGGATGGACGCCGCTGCCGATAGTATTGCGAAAATCTCCTGCGCGTAGCGCGCCTGCGTGAACCTGCTCTCCGCCCATCGACGCCCAGCCTGCCCGATCCTGCCGCGCTCCTCCGGATAGTCGTACAGGAATCGTATCTTCGCGGCGAGATCGCCGACATCTCCCCATTCGTAGATCAGGCCGGTCTCGCCGTGACGGATGATCTCGGGCGTGGCGCCCCTGTTGCTGCCGATCACTGCCTTCCCCGCCAGCATCGCCTCCACCGCCACCCGGCCGAACGCTTCCCACCGGGAGCATACGAGCACAACGTCGGCGCTGCTCAGGAGCGGCATGGGATTCGCCATGTAATCCCGGAACTCCACGCGTTGCGCCACCCCCAGTTCCCATGCCTGCCGCTGCAGCTGCGCGCGATACCGCCTGCCGTCTCCCCCCACCAGCAGCAGACGCGTGTCGATTCCCGCACCGGCCAGCCGCGCCACCGCCGAAATGGCCTGGTCCTGGCATTTCCATGGGTGCAGCGAGCCGACAACGAGGCAGCGGAAGGACGGCGTCTCCTCCACCGAGGCACCGGCAAGCTGAACCTGCGGTGGAGCAAGGGTCACCGACTGATAGACGACGTGCATCTTGGCGGGATGAAAACCGCCCTCGTAGTCGTCCGCCACGGAACGGGAAGTGACGACGATCGCGACCGAGAGACGATCCATCAGGCGTATGACGGCATGCTCGCCGAGGTAGAAAATCTGACTGGGGTTGTGCCTCAGGGATTCATGCGAATGCCAGACGTGGGGCCGGCGCGCCAGCCAGGCGCCGAATGCCCCGGTGCCGGTCACCACCGTGTTGGTGTAGACGATGTCCGCGTCCCAGCACCGGATCACCCGGGCTACCTGGATGCTCGAGAACGCCATTTTCAAAAGGCGCAGCCAGCGGTGCAGAAACCACTTGGGACGCGACACCCAGGGCGGATAGTCGATGATCCGCCAGGCGATGCCCAGCTGATCCAATTCGTCCAGCAGGGGTCCCCGTTGCGGGACGAGCACCAGGATCGCGACATCGGATTCGAGCAATCCCCGCAGCAGTTCGAGCAGGGCCCGCTCCGCCCCGTAGCGGCCAGCCGAATGGGAAACGAAGCAGACGCGCATAGGCAGCTACCCCTTCAATTCATCGCGATGCGGTCCCCGCTCCGCCTGCGGGCCCGGGACCAGCCCGTACCGACGTGTCGAGCCGGCCCCTGGTTGGTGCCGCGAATATCGTTCCAGGCAGGAGAGTATATCCGCTATTGCACGCCGGCGCACCGATGACGACAGGCCCGGGCGCCGCCTTTCCTGCGACAATTTGCCGCATTCCCCTGGCGGTGTTTCCTCCCTACACTGCCCCGTATACCACCTACACCCACCGTGCCATGGCGTATGCCCGCAGTATCACCGCCCTCCTGCTCCTGGCCTGGCTGACCGCCCTGGCCTGCCGCTCGGCTGCCGCACCCGCGGGCGATGTACGCACGCTGGAAAATCCTGCCGGCCCCGGTGCGCGACTCCCCCGCCTCGCGAAGCTCCCTGATGGCGGATTGCTCATGAGCTGGGTGGAGCCGGCGGACAATGGGCATGTGCTCAAGTACGCCTTGTTGCAAAATGGAAGCTGGGTGCGTCAGGGCAATGTCGCCCGCGGTGCGGACTGGTTCATCAACTGGAGCGATTTTCCCTCGGTCGCCGCCGTCGACGCATCGTTCTGGGTGGCGCACTGGCTGGTCCGGCGCAAGGACGGCCGCGCCTACGACTATGACATCGCCGTCTCCGTCTCCCGGGATGCAGGCGCCACCTGGAGCGCGCCCGCATCGCCGCACCGGGATGGCCTGGCGGCCGAGCACGGCTTCGCCGTCGTCTTTCCGGTTCAAAACGACGCCGGGATCCTGTGGCTGGACGGACGCGAACGCGCCGCTGGTGGACAGGCGGGAAAATCCGGCAGGTTCGCCCTGCGCTACACCCGCATCCACCGCGACGGCCGGATGGGCCCGGAGCAGGTGATCGACGGCAATACCTGCAGCTGCTGCTGGCCCGCCGTGGCGGTGACGCCAGCCGGGCCGGTAGCCGCGTGGCGCAGCCGTACCGACCGCGAGATCCGCGACCACGCGACGGCACGCCTGCAGCAAGGCCGCTGGACGCGGCCTGTTCCGCTGCATCGTGAGGAATGGGAGATCGCCGGCTGTCCGGTCAATGGCCCGGCATTGGCAGCACGCGGGCTGCGGGTCGCGGCAGCCTGGTATACCGCGGCGAATGACCGGCCGCGCATCCGGACTGCATTCTCGCTGGACGGAGGACAGAATTTCGGCCAGCCCGTCGAGGTGGACGCGAACCATCCCTCCGGACGAATCGGCATTGCATGGATGGACGACCGCTCCGCGGTCGTCTCCTGGATCACGACAGCGCCGGTTACGGGAAAGGACGCCCTGGCGTTGCGCCCGCTGCAGGCGGATGGATCGATGGGAACGGTGCGCTACCTGGCGCTGATGGAAGATGGACGCGACAATGGCGTGCCGCAGCTTGCGGCCCACGAGGATGGGCTCGTCATGGCCTGGGCAATTCCGGGCCGCGGGATCGAGACGCTGCTGATCCCCGCCGATCCTGCCGGGCCATTCGCCCGCCGCTGACTGCCGCGCGGCGCGGCGGATACGCAGGAATCCTCCTGCCTATTTCCACATCACGTCGCGCTGCTTCCGCGCGGCTTCAGCGAGCAAGTCGATCAGCGGCAGGGCGCGGTGCACGATGGAGACGGGCTGCACCTCCTCGGTTTCCTTTCCCCCGCCACCGGCTCCAGCCGTTGACGCCTGGCCTGCATCCCCGGAGGGTTCCTTCTCGAGCGCACCCTGCAGGCGCGCCAGCGCTGCCGGGACGTCCGCGGCGAGAATCGCCCCCGGCACCACGCCGCTGTGTCCCATCATCCTCAGCAGCCGCTGCGCGACATCGCCGAACATGATGATGTTGGCATGAGTGTCACTGCTGAACGTCACCAGCACGGTTAGGCGCCATCCAATGCCGATGCCAGACGTATCGCGCGCCGACTCCTGCTGCTCACGCTCCCCAGAAGCAGGAGGCCCGTGACGAACATGATGGCGGCTTCCGGCTCCGGCACCGCGCTGGCGAAGGCGGCGGCGAGTATGGCATGGCCCCGGGTCGTGGGATGGAAACCATCCCAGAACAGGAAACTATCCGGATCGGCGCAGGGACCCGACGTCAGACAGGGATTGCTCACATCCGCAAAGCCGAACTGGGCGGGATCCGCGATGACGCTGTTCAGCAGCGCGTAGGTATCGAACTGGATGATGCTGGCATCCGGGAACTGCGTTTCCAGGCCATTCAACTGGATGTCCAGCTCGTTGTTGAATGCGAGGGAGAACGCCTGAGCCTGCATCCTTTGTTCATCCGTGAGAACGCTGACATACGGGGTCTTGCTCAGATCCACAAGGTTCGGAATGAAGAAGCGGCGTGCACCCGCATCCGCCAGCTCGCTTGCGTAACCCGCGATGTTGCGGGCGGCTTCGACCGGAGAACTGCCGGTCAGGTAGTCGTTCGATCCGCCCCAGAGGAAGAACAGCGCCTCAGGATCGGCCTGTCCACCCGTGCTGCCGATGTCATCCTTGTACTTGTCGACCTCCCCCCTCATGCCCGGCAGCGGAAATATGCCGGGAACGGGAATGGGAAGCTTGTCCCCTCTTTCGGTGGCGGAACCTCCATCACCATAGTTGCCGATTCCCGAGGTGGCGCCCGCGACCGCGTAGCTGAGATAAGCCGGAGGAGCCGCATTCCCTGGAAACAGGGAATCCGCCAGGTATTCCGCCGCAACCGGCCCATTCGAAATGCGTCCATCATAATAGAGGCCGGCGCCGCAGCGATGTGCCGGATCACAGTTGTTCGCAAGGATCTTGTACAGGCTCATGACGGCGGAAGGATGCTCTCCCGCGTCCGACAGGCTGTCTCCGAATACGTACAGGTGACTGAAGGGCGTCGCGCCGGCGCTTCCCGCCGCCAGCAGCATGATGCCCAGTATCCAGATTGATGACTTCATGTTCATGCTCGATCTCCAGGTCAGATTGGGGCGGGAGTACGTCAGCGGGACGACTCCGATCCGCTGCGACGTACGATCAGTCGCGACTCCTCAGCAGCAGGCCGATCAGCACGCCCACGCCGATGGCCAGGCCGACCGTCTGCCAGGCATTCTCGTGCACGTATTCATCCGCTGCCCGTGCCGCGGTCCTGGACTTGTCGATGATGGAATCCTCGAAATCCTGCAGATATTCCTTGGCGTGCGTCAGGTTTCGCTCGATCTTCTCACGCAGCGCTTGCGCCTTGCTTTCGCTCTCGCCGCTCACGGATCTCATCAGCTCTTCCGTATCAGAGATCACCGAATGAAAATCCTCGATCAGTCTTTCCTTGCTTTCTCTGGCAGTAAATTTCCCCATCACGTCCTCCCCATAAAAAAACAGTATAGCATCCCGCCGCAACCCGGGGCCGAGCCCGCTTTTTCCAGGGCGCTCGCGTGCCCCCCGCCCACACCAAGGCCCTCTGCTTCTTTCCTTCCGTTTCCCTCACACATGGTGCCACGGCACCGGAGATCGTTGCCGGCATTGGATGCCCGGCCTTTTGCATCATCATCGGTCCGCCATGAGCGGTCTGTCCGACACCGCACATACGATACCCGAATTCCGGGATAGCCTTCAATCTGTCCCGCATACGAACCACGTCGCAATCCGGAGGAACGAAGGCGGGCGGCACACGGCCCTCAACCCTACATGCCCGGATGGAAAAAAATGCCCGATCTCTCCGAAACCGTCGCAGAAAAGCCAATCATTGTCCAGATGGACAGGGATATGCTCACGCCGCACCCGAGTGCGCCACCGGGGAATTCGTTTCTCGCGGACCTTCCCACAGATGTCTACGCGCGCCTGTCACCCTCTCTGACACCCATTTCATTGCCGCAAGGAGGAATCCTCTACGAGCAGGGCGGCAGCGTCGGCCCTGCCTATTTCCCCACGAGCGGCACGATATCATTGCTTGCCGACGTCGGCGCGTCGGCTCCGGAGGCGATCACCTGCATCGGCCCGGAAGGCCTGTTCTGCGCATCCCTGCTCATGGGCGGCCGCATCCCCATCCTCCGCGCACAGGTGCAGTCCGGAGGATACGGCTACAGCCTGGAGGCCGCCACGCTGCAGCGGGAATTCGAATCGGGCAGCCTGCTGCGCTACCATCTGCAGCGCTATACGCGGAAACTGGCCGCAGCTCTCCTGCATGGTGCGGGCCACCCCGTGCATCCTGTCCCTCGTCCCCTGCCCGCTCATCTCGACGCATCTGCATCACGGATACCGCATGCGGCGGGCCGCGCAACCCCCCGGGACGCCAGCGAGCATCCCGCTCTGCGTCTACCCCAACGGGCTGCCTGACTTCGATATCCGCCACCTCGCCTCGTGCGCGCGGCGGTCATCCGTCAGGAAGATCGACGATTCACCGGTAGGTGCTCCATCGACGACGAGTTCCTCGGACTCCCCTTCCGCCTGCAGCACCATGATGCGGTAGACGGTCTCCCCGTAGCGGTAGTTGATCGTGAACGATTCCCAGGTCGGGGGCAGGCAGGGCCTGAAGTATAGCCTGTCGCCCTCCCGCACCAGGCCCAGCAGCGTCTCCAGCAAGAAGCGGTAGAGCCAGCCGGCGGAGCCGGTGTACCAGGACCAGCCGCCCCGTCCGGTATGCGGTGAAACGGCATAGACGTCGGCCGAGACGACGTAGGGCTCGGTCTTGTAGACGGCCACCTGCTCCGCGGTGCGCGCGTGGTTCACCGGGTTGATCATGTCCAGCAGCTCCCAGGCCCGCGCGGCGTCTCCCAGGCGGGCAAAGGCCATCGCCGTCCAGATCGCGGCATGCGTGTACTGGCCGCCGTTCTCGCGCACTCCGGGCACGTAGCCCTTGATGTAGCCCGGATTGAGCGCCGACCGGTCGAAGGGGGGATCGAGCAGCTGGATGATCCCCGTTTCGCGCCGCACCAGATGCCGGTCCACCGCTTCCATCGCCTGGCGCGGATGCTCTCCGGCGCCAGCGCCGGAGAGCACCGCCCAGCTCTGCGTGATCGAATCGATGCGGCACTCGGGGTTGACGGACGAGCCCAGGGGAGAACCGTCGTCGAAGAATGCACGCAGGTACCACCCGCCATCCCATCCATGTCGCTCGACGTTGTCGCGCAGCCGCTCCGCCTCGGCGGTACAGCGCTCGGCGAAGGCGGCGTCGCCCTGCCGCACCGCGATGCTGGAGAATCCGACGAGCACCGCGTGCAGGAAAAAGGCCAGCCAGACACTCTCCCCCCGGCCCTGGAGCCCGACCAGGTTCATGCCGTCGTTCCAGTCCCCGCTTCCCATCAGCGGCAGGCCGTGCTCGCCGAACCGCAGCCCGTTCTGGATGGCACGTGCGCAGTGCTGGTACAGGCTCGCGGCCTGTTCCGAGCGCACCGGCAGATCGTAGTACGACTCCTCTCCCGGCTCGAGCCGCCTGCCCTCCAGAAAGGGAACGGGTTCCTCCAGCACGCCGTGGTCGCCGGTCACCGCGACGTAACGGCACACCGCCAGAGGCAGCCAGAGGTAGTCGTCCGAGCAGCGTGTGCGCACGCCGCGTCCCCCCGGCGGGTGCCACCAGTGCTGCACGTCGCCGTCGATGAACTGACGCGCCGCGCACCGGAGCAGATGCTCGCGCACCAGCACAGGCTCCGCATGCACCAGCGCCATGACATCCTGCAACTGGTCCCGAAAGCCGAAGGCGCCGCCGGACTGGTAGTAGCCGCTGCGCCCCCACACGCGGCAGGCGAGCACCTGGTACGGCAGCCAGCCGTTCATCATGACGTTGACTGCAGGATCGGGCGTTTCCACGTAGGCGGTACCGAGCGTGCGCCCCCAGTAGCGATGGACGCTGTCCAGCACTTCGTAGGCGGCTGGAAGGCCCCGGAAACGCTGCGCCAGGCGGAGGACGTCGTCCATGTCCACTCCCACACCCAGCCGGAAGCCGATCTCGCGCGATTGGCCGTCTAGCAGTTCGAACGTCACGCGGATGGCGCCGCAGGGATCGAGCCCCGACCCGACCCGGCCCGACAGCGGCTCCATGGATCGCATCGCCGCCGGATTGGCGAGACTGCCGTTGCGCCCGACGAATTCGGTCCGGTCGCCGGTCAGGCTCCGCCCCCTGTCGTCCACGTCGAAGAAGGCGACCCGTCCCGAAAATTCGTTGCTGTACGGATTGCGGGCGAGGAGGGTGCCGAGCGCCGCGTCGATGTCGGTGGCCACGTGCATCCGGCACTTCTCCGGCAGGTCGCCCAGTACCCACTCGACGCAACCGGTCGCGGACAGTCGGCGCAGGCGACCGGACTGATTGCGCACCTTGAGTACCACGAACTTCACCGGCGCATCCAGTGCCACGTACACCCACAGTTCCGAAGCGATCCCATGCTCGGCGTGTTCGAAGACGCTGTAACCGAAGCCGTGCCGCGAGACGTAAGGCGTCGCGCCGCGCCGGGGCAGAGGCGCGGGCGACCAGAATTGACCGCTGTCCTCGTCACGCAGGTAGTACGCCTCTCCTCCTGCATCGCATACCGGATCGTTGTGCCAAGGCGTCAGCCGGAACTCGTGGGCATTCTCGCTCCAGGTATAGCCCTGGCCGCTCTCCGAGACCACGCAGCCGAATCCCGGGTTCGCCAGGATGTTCGACCAGGGCAGCGGCGTGGCGCGCTCCCGGCTGGTGGTGATGATGTACTCCCGCCCGTCGGCGGTGAATCCGCCGTAGCCGTTGTCGAAGATCAGCCCGCGATCGGGAAGCGCCGAGCCCGGTGCAGCGTCCGCGGCACGCTCCGCCTGCCAGGTGGGGGCCGGCACGGGTATCTCTCCGGGGATGCGCCGGGCGATCTGCTCCGACAGGCTGCCCTTGCCGTCGGAGATGATCACGCGGGCCACCGCCTGCAGCAGGATGCGATCCTCGACGGCGATCTGCTCGGCGCGGCGGATGAAGATGCCACCGGGATGGTCCAGCACGTGGGCCTCGACGCTGCCGGCAACCAGGCCCATGATATGGTCGTGCAGCAGCTGGCGATAGCTTGAATGATCCTCGTTCCATATGACCAGATCCACGACCAGACCCTTCAGGCGCCAATAGGCGTGTGCCTGCACCAATTGCCGCACCAGCTCGACGCTGCCGGCGTCGTTGATCTGGAGCAGAAGGATCGGCAGGTCCCCGGAGATGGCGTATCCCCACAATCCCGACTGGTTGCGCTGATTCCGGGCAAGGATGCCCGCCTCGGCGCGCAGCCAGGCGTTGGCATACAGCAGCGACCCGGCCAGGCGTCCGTACAGCTGCGCGTCGGTCTCGGTCGCATTGAGCTGGCGCAGCACCACCAGGCTGTGCGTCCAGGCGAGATCGAAGACGCGATCGGACAGCCGCGGATCCTGGTACTTGTCCACCAGGTTCATCACGGCATGGCGCGAATCGCCCGCCCCGGTGACGATATCGAAAGTGGCGGACTCTCCCGGCCTGATGCTGACCCGCTGGCGGATGGCGACGATCGGATCCAGCACCGAGCCGGCACTCCCCGAAAGCAGTTCCGTATGTGCCAGTGCCGCCGGATGGGAAAGACTGCGCCCGCGCCCGATGAAGGCCATCCGATCCGTCTCGTACGACATGGCCTCGCTCGCGGCGCCGTGGAGCACCATGAGATGGAACATCCAGGGCACCGGATCGCCCTCGGAGCGGGCACGGCGGCTGCACAGGATCGCCCCCCGCTCCGGCAGTATCTCCGTCTGCACGAACAGGTTGCCGAACGCCGGAGCCTGGGCATCGGCCGCCGACGGAGACAGCACCACTTCGGCATAGGTGGTCACCTCGATGGTGCGGTGCGACCAGGCCCGGTTGGTGATGCGGACCCGGCGCAGTTCGATGTCGTCCTCGGGGGACACGGCGATCTCGGTATGGGTGTCGAAGTCGAGGTCGCGGCGGCGGAATTCGACCCTGCCCTCGGAAAAGAGCACGCTGTAGCGCTTGGCCTCCTTGCGCACGGGCTGGTGCGTATTCGACCAGAACTCACCGCTCGCCACGTCGCGCAGATAGCAAAAGCTGCCCCAGTTGTCGCAGGTGCTGTCCTCGCGCCAGCGGGTGACCGCGAGATGGTTCCAGCGGCTGCTGCCGCCGCCGCTGTTGGTGAGCATGACGTGGTAGCGGCCGTTGGAAAGAAGCTGCACCTCGGGTATGGGCGTGTGCGCGCTCGCCAGCATGCGCATGGGCATGTCCGGCAGCTCCCGCTTCATTCGGCTGTCCGGCGGTTCCACCACCTGGGGCGGCAGGGCCGCCACCTTGGGAACCTTCTCCTGCAGCAGCAGCATGGTCGCCTGGAACAGCGGCTCCGACTGAAAGCGGCGCTGCATGGGCCGATCCAGGAGGACGTAGGCGAGGGACAGCAGGCTCATGCCCTGGTGGTGCGCCATGAACGAGCGCACTGCGGCGCGCGTCTCGCCCGGACGCAGACGCGCGGGCGTATAGTCGACGGCCTCGTAGAAGCCGAAGGTCGCGAGAATACCCTCGGAGGCGAGCCGCTGCAGGTTGCGGCACGCTGCCTGGGGTGCAACCATCAGGCCCAGCATGCAGGCATAGGGAGCGACGACCAGATCTTCGCCCAGGCCGCGCTTGATGCCCAGGCCGGGCACCCCGAAGGCGCGATACTGATAGTTGAACTGCGCGTCCACGGCGTTGTAGCCCGACTCGGAAATCCCCCAGGGCACGCCCCGCTCCTCGCCGTATGCGATCTGGCGGTCGACCACCGCCCGGTAGGTCCGATCCAGCAGGGTGTTGCCGAACGTCGGCATCACCAGCAGCGGCATCAGGTACTCGAACATCGATCCGCTCCATGACAGCAGCGCGGACTCGCCTTCGACCGTCGTCAGCCCCCGGCCCAGGGCAAACCAGCTTTCCTGGGCCAGCTCTCCCTGCGCGATCGCGACGAAATTGCACAGCCTGGCCTCCGAGGCGAGCAGGTCGTAGTAGCTCGCATCCAGGCGGCGCTCGCCCACGTTGTAGCCGATGGCAAGCTGGCGCTGTGCGGCATTGAACAGGAAGCCGTATTCCATGCGCGACATGTCCCCCGCCAGGGACGCGAGCTGCTCCAGCGTTTCCAGCAGCAGGCGCGCGTGCTCGCTTCCCTGCGCGGCGAGTTGCCTCAACGAGGGGAGCACCGGGGCAGGCGCGCCGTCCCCGCCGACATCCGATTCGGCGGGCACCGGCTCCAGCTGGGTGAACTCCGCCAGCAGATCCTCGCATTGCCTGCTCAGCGCTTCCGCCCAGATGCGGCTCTCGCCGGCATCGGCGGAGGGCTCGGCGTCCGCCGGCCTCCCGGTCGGGGATTCGTTCACGAGCACCCGGGCGCACACAGCCAGACGGTCGAATTCGATCTTCATGCCGGCAAGGTCGCGGGAATTTGCCGCATCGGCGTCCATCAGCGCCTGCTTGAACCGGGTCATCGGTCCGGGCGGCACGCCGGGGATGTTCTCCAGGATCTGGAGCGTATCCGCGAGGCCGGCGAATACCCGACGATCGATGACGGGAGCATCCGCCGCCTCCAGCAGCCCCGCACGCAGCACCAGCAGGTGTGCCGCAAGATTGCCGCTGTCCACCGTGGAGATGTAGCGCGTCAGTGGCGTACGGGTGCGGGTATCGTACCAGTTGTAGAAATGGCCCGCGTAGCGCTCCAGCGCCTCCATCGACTGGAGCGTGGCCGCCGTCCTCTGTATCAGCTTGCCCGTTCCGATGTAGCCGAAGTCGTGGGCGGCCAGGTTGGCAAGCAAGGCCAGGCCGATGTTGGTGGGCGAGGTCCGGTGCGCGACCATTCCCACAGGGTGCTCCTGGAAGTTGTCCGGAGGCAGCCAATGGTCTTCCGGGCCGACGAAGGTCTCGAAGAACAGCCACGTTCTGCGCCCCGTCTGTCGCAGGAAGCGAAGCTGCGCGGGCGCCAGTTCCGCACCGGGGCGGGGGAAGGGACGGCTCACCCACCAGGCCAGGGCGGGAGCGCCTGCCCACAGCAGGAAGGCAGGCACCGCGGCGCTCCAGGCGAAGGGCTCCGCCACCGCCATC
This sequence comes from Nitrosovibrio sp. Nv17, assembly GCF_900119085.1. Classification (GTDB taxonomy): domain Bacteria; phylum Pseudomonadota; class Gammaproteobacteria; order Burkholderiales; family Nitrosomonadaceae; genus Nitrosospira. The sequence goes on from NZ_FPIQ01000003.1 coordinate 137,916, forward strand.
ATCCCCGCTATCGCGGCAGCGACAGTGGCCGGCGCTACCCACATCTTCCGGTAGGCGGCTCCCAGACCCGTTGCGCGCCCATCTTCCTCCCTTTCCGCCTGGAACGGGCTCCATTCCAGCAGGCGCCGACGTGTTACCAGCAACCGTACGTGCGCGCGCGCGATCGCATCCATGCTGAACCAGGCCTCATGGGGCAGGCAGGCGAAATTGAACGCCGCCTGCGCGGCTTGGCGGCCGGCCGTGCGCAGGAGGGCTGCCGCATGCTGGCGCCAGGGCATGTCCGAAGGCTTGCGGAACAGATCGGACCCCACTGCGATCCCGCCGGGGATGATGAACACGGCCGCGACCGCCAGCGTCGTCCACGGCCATGCCTCGGGCAGCAACATCCAGCCCAGCAGCAGGAGCAGCAGCAGGGCGGCCGGCACCAGGCTGCGCCGCAGATTGTCGAACAGCTTCCACCGAGACAATGCCGAGAGCGGATTCGGGTGGTAGCGGCCATCCTTTCCCGGCACCCACCACAACAGCCAGGTCGCGAGCTGCCAGTCTCCCCTGATCCATCGATGCCGACGGCTCACGTCGGCATCGTAGCGCGCGGGAAACTCCTCGTACAGCACGGTATCGCTGAGCAGACCCGACCGGACGTGACAGCCTTCCAGCAGGTCGTGGCTCAGTATGCGGTTCTCCGGCAGACGGTCGCATAGCGCCCGCTCGAACGCATCGACGTCGTAGATGCCCTTGCCCACGAACGAACCTTCGCGGAACACGTCCTGATAGACGTCCGACACCATGCGCGTATATGGATCGATGCCGGCCTCGCCGCCGAACAGCCAGGCATAGCGGGAGCGGCTGATGCTCGACAGGCTGATCGCGACCCGCGGCTGCAGTATCCCGTAGCCCTGGCGCACGCATGGACGGTCTCCCGGCGCGCCCGCGCCGTCCGGCCGCGCCCGGTTCAACGGGTGCGCCATCGAGCCGATGAACTGGTGTGCCGCCTCGCGCGGCAGTTGGGTATCGGTATCCAGGGTGATGACGTACTTCACCGCCAGCAACGGAGCGGGGTCACCCACGATCAGGGAAAAGGCCCCATCCCCGGCATCGCGCAGGAAGGCATTGAGATCGGCGAGCTTGCCGCGCTTGCGCTCATAGCCCATCCAGATCCGCTCTCGCGGATTCCATCGTCGTGCCCGATGGAACAGGAAGAACGGTCCTGCGCCTTCCAGCACGGCGGCATGTCCGTATTTCTCGTTCAGGCCGGCGATGCCTTCGCGCGCCTGCGCCAGCAAGGTCTCGTCTCCGGGCAGCGTCTCCTGCGCCGCATCGTGGAAATCGGTCAACAGGGCGAAGAACAGATTGTCGTCGCGGTTTGCCAGGAATCTGACTTCGAGCGCCTCCACCAAGGCTGCGACGTCTGAACGCGGCGCCAGCATGGTGGGCACCACCACCAGCGTGCGGCACTCCGGCGGAATGCCGTCCGAAAAATCCATGCGCGGCAGCGGCCGGGGTGCCGCCAGCCACTGGGCGACGCGATTCACCAGCGCCACGGCCAGCTGGCTCGCAGCCAGCAGCGACGCCAGTCCCGTCACTGCCGCCAGCCATTCTCCGGCGCCGCCGGCGCGCACTCCGAACTGCAAGATGCCTGCCATACCGACCGTCATCAGGACGATCGCCCCGATATACAGGAGGAAGGCATGGTTGCGGCATGTACGCTGCAATCTCACAGACAGCGGCAAGCGTATCCCCGCCCCGCGCTCAAGATCGAGCTCTCCCTCCCCGACCAGGTAGAATCCGACGTGGGCACGGCGCTCGCACTCGATTTTTTCCATGCTCTCCCGGGCCAGCCTCAACGCATGGCGCGCCACCTCCACCTCTGCTACGCCCCCCATCTTGGCCAGGCGCTCCACGGCATGGCGGTACTGATCGCGCGTGGGAAAGTCCATGCGGCCATAGACCCCGCCGGGGTCCTGCCGCAGCGTCTGCTCGACAACGCTGCTGGCCTCCACGAATTCGCGCCAATCGATGGCCCCCAGCACGCGCAGGCTGTTGATGCTGTTGGAAATCGAGACCTGGTCCGCGGCCTGCTGCTGGTTCCCCGCGTGCACCATCTTCTCGATGGTCTGACTGGATTCGGCCAGCCGTTGCTCGATCCAGTTGAGAGGCAGCGCCAGGGCCGGGCCCTGCCCCTGCAGCCGTCGTGCCAATTCGGAGACGAACGGCGTGGTCATCGGTGGATTCGATCGCGCCATGTCGGCGATCACCAGCACCAGACTCTTGGGATCCTGCTCCGCTACCCGCACGATCTCGTCGGCCCAGATATCCGCCAGATTCCTGTCTATCCTGCCAGCCGCCACGTGCGTGCCGACCCGGCGCAGATTCTCGATCAGCGCCAGGCGCAGCATGATCGGGATGGCCCACAATTCTCCCAACTGGAGGGTGGAGACCGACTGGTAAGCCGTCACGAAGCGCCGCAGGCTTTCCGTGTCCACCCTGCCGTCCCCGTGGGAGACCGCCTGCAGGGCGATGTCATAGACGCGCGGAAGATTCGTCAGAGGTCCCTGCGCAAGCAGGGGCAGCTCGCGGCTGTAGCCCCTGGGCAGGTGGCGCTTGGCGGTGCGTATCTGCTCCTCGATGAGGTAGAAATTGTCGAACAGCCACTCACCCGCCGGCGTCAGCGACTTGTCCGCAGTAACCGCCTCCGCGAGCACGCCGCAGATGTCGAACAGCGTTTCCCGATTTTCGTCCAGGCGCGCAAGCAGCTGGTCCGTGCCACGCACCGGCGACAACGCGTGGGAGGCAGCGAGTATGCTGCCGTAGAGTTCCATCTGCTCGGCGCTGAACAGCTCGGACCGCAGCGGCAATTCCTCGCCGGGCTGGACACTCTGCCTGCCCGCACGTCGAAGCCAGCGCCTGATGGGAAAGAAAAGCTTGGCAACCATCGTGTCTCGCTATCCTCGATCGGCTGGAGATGAAGAACGGAAGAGTCCCGCCCTGTCGATCCGCAGCAGGGCAGGAGCATACCCGCGCGGCCCGGCGCGGAGGCCGTTCGCGGTGGCAGATCGCCGCAGGCGACTGCCGGGGCCCATGGTAGAATGTGACTCATCCATGGTATGTGCGGTATCGCACAATCATGGAAGTCCGATAATCGAGGTGCTATGATGCTTCGCTGAAGTCAGGATAGCAGGGAACGGCGGTCGATACACCACGATTTCATGCTGTTGCGGCCTGGATGTGATTCGATTATCGGTTTCATCGCAAATGCATGCCCGGTTCATACGCACATCGGCTTGACCGGAACGAACTGCTCGCCGCTCTGCCCGCGACCGAATCCGAGCGTCTCGCCCTTCATCTGGAGTCCGTCGAGATGCCGTTGGGAGACATGCTCCACGAGCATGGGGGCCAGCCTCAGTACGTGTACTTTCCCGTTTCCTCCATCCTCTCCATGCACTACATCCTGGAGAACGGCGCTTCCTCGGAAATCGCGAGCATAGGCAACGAAGGCATGCTGGGGGTCTCGCTCCTCATGGGCAGCGGAACGCTGTCCAACTGGGCGACCGTCCAGACCGCGGGCCATGGCTACCGCATGCGCACGACGCTGATGCTGCGCGAATTCCATCGGGGAGGAACCCTCCAGCACGTATTGCTGCGATACATCCAGACGCTGATGACTCAGATATCGCAGACGGCTGTATGTAATCGTCATCATACGATCGAGCAGCAACTGTGCCGCTGGCTGCTGCTGATGCTGGATCGGCTCGGCGATGGGGACCTGACCATGACGCAGGAATTGATCGCCAGCATGCTGGGAGTGCGGCGCGAGGGCATCACCGAGGCTGCCGGCCGGTTGCAGCACGCAAACATGATACGTTACCGGAGGGGACACATCCAGGTGCTGGACCGAAAGGGACTGGAAAGGCACGTCTGCGAGTGCTACCACGTCATGCGCAAGGAGTTCGACCGGCTTTCGCGCGACATCCAGCGTCTGCGCGAGGCGCCCGCCCGTTCCCGCTTCACCCGGCATTCCTCCTGATCTTTTCCGTCTCCGCTCCGGCTGATGCGGAGCCACCGCCGCCCTGGCGGGAGTATGTGCGCTGACGTACCGAGTGGCGCACCAGGCGACACTACACTGTCAATAATGGTCCCGCGCTTCGCGTGGCCTTCCCTTCCATCTTCTTCATGCAAGCGCAATCCCGGAAAATTCTGACCGCTCTCGTGATGATCCTGGGAATCACGACAATGGCGGTCATTGCCACCTTCGACTGGAACATCCTGAAACCCTACATCGAGCGGCAGGTGGGAAGGAGCACGGGCCGCTCCTTCAGGATCGGGGGAAACCTGGAGGTCTCGCCCTCCCTCATCCCTCGCATCCAGGTCGAAGACCTGTCGTTCGGAAATGCCGAGTGGGGGATCGATCGCCCCATGCTGACCATCCGTCGGCTTTCCTTCCGCATCGACCTATGGAAGCTGCTGGGAGGGAGCATCGTCCTTCCGGAAGTATCGATCTCACGCCCGGACATTCTGCTGGAAAAAAGCCGTACGGGGGAACCCAACTGGATCTTCGGCGAAGAAAAGGAAACGAAGCCCCCCCAGATCGGGCGCCTTACGCTCGACCACGGCATGCTCGCCTTCCTCGATCCGGTCAGCGATACGGCGATCACGGCGCAGGTGTCACCGCACGCACCTTCGGCTGACGCCCGCGCCACCCCCATCCACGTGAAGGCGGAAGGCGTATTCAAGGGGCTGGAATTCCTGGCGGACGTGCAAGGCGGCGAGGTAGTCTCGATGAGTGATGCCGGCATGCCGTATCCGATCGCCGGCAACGTGCGGATTGGCAGCACCCATGCCCGGTTCGATGGCACGCTCACCGGGCTCCAGTCACTCTCTGCAGCAGATATCGATCTGACATTGGAAGGAAACGATCTTGCGGCCCTGTATCCCATCGTCGGGGTCGTGATCTTCCCCTCTCCTCCCTACCGGGTGGAAGGCAGGCTGGTGCATCACGGTACGGAATGGGCGCTGAAGGATTTCGCGGGACGGGTGGGCAACAGCGACCTCGCGGGCGATATGTCCTTCGAGACGGGCGGCCCCCGCCCCAGGCTTTCCGGAAATGTATCGTCCCGCATGCTCGACCTGCAGGATCTGAGCGGATTCGTGGGAGCACGACGAGGAGCCCAGCCCGAGGATGATCCGGCGGAGAAAAAGGCAAAGAAAGCCTCCCTGGAGGCCCAGCGCCACCGCGTGCTGCCGGACAAAACCTTCAGTGTGGAGCGCCTGCAGGCAATGGATGCGGATGTTCGATTCAGGGGCGAGTCCATCCGCAACAGAAATCTTCCGGTCGAGCGCCTGGCGTCCCACACTCGCGTCCAAGCGGGTGTCATGAAGCTCGATGCGGACTTCGGCGTGGCGGAAGGGCACATCGATGCACAGGTCGAGGTGGACAGCAATGCCAGCCCGCCCCGCGCCGAAGCCCGGGTCGAAGTCAGGAGACTGTCATTGCCCCGGCTGTTCCCGGAGAACGATCTGATCCGGGACAGCCGCGGGCTGATCGGAGGCAGAGCGCGACTGGCGAGTGCGGGAAGATCGGTAGGCGAGCTTCTGGGATCCGCCGACGGTCATTTCGGACTGATCATGTCCGGCGGCAGGATCAGCAACATGCTGCTCGAGATCGCAGGCCTGGATGGTGCCGAAATGCTGAAATTTCTCGTGATCGGTGACAGGAACGTCGAACTGCGCTGTGCCGTCGCCGACTTCGCCATCACCAAGGGCACGATGAAGAGCGAGGCCTTCGTCATCGATACCGCAGATACCAATATCCTGGGAGAAGGCGAGATCGATCTCGCGGAGGAAACGTTGAAGATGAAATTCTCTCCCGAACCGAAGGACGTCAGCATTTCGGCGCTGCGCACCCCGGTTCATCTGGCGGGCACCTTCAAGGAGCCGAAGGTCTATCCCGACAAGATGCTGGCGCTGCGTGCGGGCGCGGCAGTGCTGCTGGGCGTCTTCGCCACCCCGCTGGCCGCGCTCATCCCCCTGATCGAGACCGGGCCGGGCGAGGACCACGACTGCAAGTCGCTGACCGGTTCGATGAAGCAGTCTCCTCCCTCGAAAGAGAAGGGAGCGGCCAGGGCAGGGGAATCAACGTCCGCAGCGAGCCTTTCTCCGGGCGGCTCGATGGGACGGAATACAGGGCCCGGGAAATGAAAATTCATATTTGCCAGGAGGTCATCATGCCAAGAGGCGACAAGTCGTCCTATACGGACAAGCAGAAACGGCGCGTGGCGCACATCCAGGAAGGCTATGAAAAACGGGAAGGCGTCCCCAGAAAGGAGGCGGAACGCCGTGCCTGGGCCACGGAAAACAAGCTTTCCGGCGGCGGGAAAAAATCGGGATCCGGACGCCGATCGCACAAGCCGTCCTGAGCGGCGATGATTGTCGGACGACGATTCCGCGGGGAGACAGGACAGGCACCTGAGCCCGGCCCTCCACCCCTTGCCGGACGAGGGCGGAGATGATCGATCCATCCCTGCTGCAGTGGCCTGCGATGGTGGTCAACATCCTGGCGGTGTGGATGCTGACGTCCGCTTCCAAGGGAAGACGCCATGTCGGATTCTGGCTGTCGCTGTTCAGCAACCTGCTATGGGGTATCTGGGGCTGGCATGCACAGGCCTTCGCGGTACTGGGGCTGCAGTTCGCCCTGGCGGCCCTCAACCTGCGCGGCGTGCACAAGACCGAGAAGAACCCCACTTAGGCTGGGGCTCCGGCAAGTGCGGACGCGGTTGCCTCAGGCGGACTGCGGATCCCTTTCGAACACGAAGCAGGTCTCTCCCCAGTTGCGGGTCGAGGTGTGTGCCACCCGGAACCCGGCCTGCTCGAACAGCTTGATGGCTTCCTCTTCCTCCTCGGCTGTCCCCAGCTCGACGATCACCGAGCGCAGGCGGGGATTCCTGAGCGTGTTCTCTGCACCCTTGATGATGGGAATCTCGATACCGTCCACGTCGATCTTGATGTAATTGGGACAGGGCAACCCCCATTTCTCGCACAGATCGTCCAGGGTCGCCCCGAACATGCCCTGCACATGGCTGGCGGGGCGTTTCATCGCCACCAGATCCTCCTTGCCGAATTGCGAGCGGTTTCCCCCTGCGATGAACTTGGGAACGTACAGCCTGGAGAAACCGCTGACGCCCGAGAGCGCGGTACAGTAGGCGGTGATCTGCCCGTCGAGCCGGTTGAGCTGTATGTTCTTGTTGAGCAGGTAGTAATTGATGCATTGCGGCTCGAAGGCGTACACCTGGACCGTCCCGCCGAATTTCTTGGCGGCGTAAAGCGAATACTGGCCGATGTTCGCACCCAGGTCGAAGAAAACCGAGCCGGGTTCGAAGCCGTCTAGCCACTGCAACGTGTCCGGTTCCTTGATGGAATAGGTCCGGGCGCGCTGGAACGTGCGTATGTTGTCCACCGCAATGCGGATGGACTGTCCCCTGACACTCACGCGGGTGTAGCCGCCCCGCACGCTGTACGCCGCTGCAAGCAATCTCGACAGGGCATCCATGAAGAAGGAGGACATAGCGGGCGGTCGGCAGCGTACGGTCAGGAACGAGGCATCGAGGCGGCAGGGGTGATTCCGTCCGTCATGAATCCTCCCATGGAGCAAACTTGGTAAGTACGGCTATCCGGATGGAGTATAACGCAAAGCGTTCCGGTCGCCATGCACGAATCGGAATGGCCGGGATATTTTTCAGCGCAGCAGATCCTGCCGGAAGCTCCTGAATCCCCGGGCGTAGCGATGATAGTCCTTCGAGGCCAATATCCGCAGCGCACCGGGCAGACGGCGCCAGCGCGCGTCCGGCAGTACGGCCACCTTGCGCAGGAAGGCGAGCGTTCCCTCCAGGCGGCACAGGTTGTCACCGCTTTCCGGATAACGATCCTGGAATTCCCGCAGGCGCGCCAGGATTCTTTCATAGCGGAGCACCTGCGGACCGTGAACCATGGCGCACGTCTTGCCGCGGTTCATTCCGCGGCGCGGAAGGCCGATCTGATTGGCGTCATGCACGCGATAGGCGATCAGGGGTGTGGACAGCGCCGCCAGACGGGACACGCCACCCAGCAGCATGGCGATCCAGGCGTCGTGCACCCACACCTCGGGGATGGGAAGCAGGAGGTCCCGGTAGCGGGAACGAAACGCCAGGGTGGCGCCCGTCACGAGATAACGCCTGAGGAGAACGGAAAAGGCATCCCCCGCCTCGATCTGCATCCGTTCCGGCTGACGGAATCGCATCGCTTCCCACAGGCGCAGCGCCAGCGGATTCAGGTTCCGGTCCACCACATCGGCGTCGGTGAACACCAGCACCGTTCCGGGATCGTCCATGAAGCGTCGCTCGATGAGGGCGGCCTTGGACGGATACCAGACGTCATCCTGGTCGCACAGGAAGATGGCATCGCCCGCGCACGCCCGGATGGCACGCTCGAAGTTGCGCGTCGAACCGAGGCGTTCGGCATTCACCAGCAGCCTGACCGGGAAGGGCGCGTGACGGATGAAATCCGCCACGATGTCCCGGGTCGAATCGGCCGAGGCATCGTCGCTGACCACCAGTTCGTCGGGCAGCCGGGTCTGGCGGGCGATGCTGTCCAGCTGCTCTGCGAGGTAACGCTCACCGTTGTAGGTTGCAAGCGCAACGGACAGCGTCATCGGCATGTTCATCTCATCCGACATCCATCCCTTCCGCCTTCCCGCGCCGCACCGGCGTGGCAGCCGCATGCGCCGGAGGCCCCGGGCAGGTCCGGGTCACTTCAGCTGTTCATGCAGCAGGCTCAGTATCCTGCGCCCGATACTGGACTCTTCCGGCTCGCCGTCCTTGTCGAGCACTCGCACCTCGCTGACTGCTCCCGCCTCGCCGATCTGAATCCGATACTGATCCGGATGCTCGACGTTGTCGTCCCGCCAGAAAAAGAGCTTCGACAGCACGCCACCCTTTGCGGTGCGGTTGTCCACATCGGGATTGATGTAGCGCACGAAGTAAACGCCATGGGAGCGGTCGCGATCCTCGACCGTGAAACCGATGCGATCGAGCGCCAGTCCGACGCGGCGCCAGGATCGGTCGAACGCCTCGTTCAGGACGAGTATTCCGCCCCTGTCGTGGTCGATGCGCGCACGCTCCTGAAGAGTCCCGGGACCCGCCAGTATCGTGCGGGCACGCTCCTCCTCGACGCCGAAGCGCACCATCAGACGCGCCAGCATCTCGGCCTCCAGTTCCGGATCGGGCTTGCGGGGCTGCCAGACCGTGCGCACATTGCCTTCCATCACTTCCTCCATGCCGCGATGGCTGATGTAGACCTCAGTGGAGTCCCCCTCCCCGCGCTCCAGCCGGGTACGGAACTTGTCCCGCTCGGCGGTCGAATACAGGCTGTCCAGGATGGTGGAAAGCGCGGTACGGATGAGGTCATCCGGAATCTTGGCGCGATTCTCCGCCCAGTCGGTCTCCATCACGCCGGCTTCCGGCAACTCCACCTTGATGATGAACCCCAGCTCGTGCCAGAATTCCTTCACGATCGGCCACACCGCTTCCGGTTCCGCCTGGACGACCAGCCAGCGCTGCGTGCCGGCACGCTCCATGCGCACTGCAACCTCGTTCGCGGCCATGGGCAGGATGGAAGTGCCTCCTCCGTCGCCCTGCCGGTTGCGCTCCCTGTTGTAGACGGAAAAGACGGCGCTTCCCGACGGACTGACGTCGGGCACCATGTAACGGTCGTCGCTCCCCGGCGCGGTCAGATCCGGCGGGACCTCCAGGGGTGGAAGCTTGCCCGCCGACTTGTAGCTGATCTTCTTCCCCTCGGGAAGCAGGTGGCAGCCCGCCCCCGCCATCATCGCGAGACACAGCACGCCGGCTGCCAGCCGGCTGACACGCGACCCGAGGTTCCTAGGGACTAGGGATTGCATTCCATCCATTCATCCGTCTATGCCGCTATTCCAGCATGCCGCATCGCATTCCGGACGGTTTCGTGGTGACACTCCAGCAGCGGCGTCAGGGGCAGGCGCAGGCCCGGCTGCATCAATCCCGTCTGGGCGACCGCCCACTTCACGGGAATGGGATTGGCCTCGATGAACAGGTCACGATGCAGGGGCGACAGTTTCGCATTGACAGCCCGGGCAGCGGCATGATCTCCCGCAGACGCGGCGCTGCACATCTGGTGCATGAGTCCCGGCGCGATATTGGCGGTCACCGAGATCACGCCGTGCCCTCCCAGCAGCAGCAGCGCCAGCGCACTGGCGTCATCGCCGCTGTAAACGGCGAAGCCTTGCGGCGCCCGGCACAGCAGATCGAAGCCGCGGCCCATGTCTCCCGTGGCATCCTTGAGGCCGACGATGTTGGGAATCCCGGCAAGCCGCAGCACCGTCTCGTTGGCCAGGTCGGCCACCGTCCTGCTCGGCACATTGTAGAGAATCTGCGGCAGATCCACCGCCTCGGCCACTGCCCGGAAATGCCGGTACAGCCCTTCCTGAGTCGGTTTGTTGTAGTATGGCACCACGGACAAACTCGCATCCGCCCCTGCCTTTTTCGCATAGACCGACAGGTCGATGGCCTCGCGCGTGGAATTGGCGCCGGTGCCGGCGATCACCGGTATGCGCCCCGCCGCACGCTCGACCGCGGTACTGATGAGCAAGGCATGCTCGTCGAAGTCGACCGTCGGGGATTCGCCCGTGGTGCCGACCACCACGATGCCATCGGTACCTTCGCTCACGTGATGGTCGATCAGCGCCCGGAAGGCCTCCAGATCCAGCGTGCCGTCCTCCTGCATGGGAGTCACGATGGCGACTAGGCTGCCCTTGATCATGCTGCGCATGTGCTTGTCCGATAGAAAACCGATATTTTACCTGAATCTTGCAACACCCAAGCAGATTCGCCATACCGCCCCGGTCGCCGCTCCAGGAGGGGGTCTCCGATCGACCCGTTGCGCTGCCGGAAACATGGAGGGAACGGCTTCATGCTTTCGAAAAAGCCATGATCCCGTTCCGGCAGTCGACGCCGATGGTGTCGCCGGCGACGAAACGGCCTTCCAGGATCTCCTTCGCCAGCGGATTCTCGATGTGCGCCTGGATCGCGCGCTTCAGCGGACGGGCGCCGAATACCGGATCGAACCCGGCGTGCGTCAGTTCCGCCAGGGCCTCGTCCGCCACCCGGAGACTCATCTGCAGCTGCGCCAGCCGCGCCTCCAGATGGCGCAGCTGGATGCGCGCAATGGACTGGATGTGCTTTTCGTCCAGCGCATGGAACACCACCACCTCGTCGATGCGGTTGATGAACTCGGGCCGGAAGTAGGCCTTGACCTCCCCCATCACCGCCAGCTTGATGACCTGGTAGTCATCGCCCGACATCTGCTGGATCATCTGCGAACCGAGGTTGGAAGTCATGACCACCACCGTGTTCTTGAAATCCACGGTGCGTCCCTGTCCATCCGTCATGCGCCCGTCGTCCAGCACCTGCAGCAGCACGTTGAAGACGTCGGGGTGGGCCTTCTCGACCTCGTCCAGCAGGATGACCGAGTAGGGCTTCCTGCGCACGATCTCGGTCAGGTAGCCACCCTCGTCGTAGCCGACGTAGCCGGGCGGTGCGCCGATCAGCCGTGCAACCGAGTGTTTCTCCATGAATTCGGACATGTCGATGCGCACCAGGTGGTCCTCGGCGTCGAACAGGAAGCCCGCCAGCGCCTTGCACAGCTCCGTCTTGCCGACGCCGGTCGGCCCCAGAAACAGGAAGGAACCGTAGGGCCGGTTGGGATCGGCCAGCCCCGCGCGCGAACGTCGGATGGCATCCGACACCAGGCGCACCGCCTCGTCCTGTCCGACCACGCGCTCATGCAGCCGCGCCTCCATGTGCAGCAGCTTCTCGCGCTCCCCCTGCATCATCTTGGAGACGGGAATGCCGGTGGCGCGGGACACCACCTCCGCGATCTCCTCCGTTCCCACCTTCGTGCGCAGCAGGCGGGGCCTGTGCTCTCCCTCCTCCTGCTCCTGCCTGCCGAGCTGCGCGTGCAGTTGGGCCTCCAGTTGCGGCAGCCGCCCGTACTGCAGCTCGGAGACCTTCTGCCAGTCGCCCCTGCGGGTCGCGGCATCGATTTCCAGCCTGATCTTCTCCATTTCCTCCTTGACGTGCTGGGTACCCTGCACCTGCGACTTCTCCGCCTTCCAGATCTCTTCCAGATCGGCGTATTCGCGTTCCAGCTTTGCGATCTCCTCCTCCAGCAGGCCCAGGCGCTTGCGCGACGCCTCATCCTTTTCCTTCCGGATCGCCTCGCGCTCGATCTTGAGCTGGATGAGGCGCCGATCCAGCCTGTCCATGGCCTCCGGCTTGGAATCGATCTCCATGCGTATGCGCGCGGCCGCTTCGTCGATCAGGTCGATGGCCTTGTCGGGAAGGAAGCGGTCGGTGATGTAGCGATGGGACAACTCGGCCGCCGCAACGATCGCGGGGTCGGTGATGTCGACCCCATGATGCACTTCGTATCGCTCCTGCAGCCCCCGCAGGATGGCAATGGTGGCCTCGACGCTGGGCTCCTCCACCAGCACCTTCTGGAAACGCCGCTCCAGTGCCGCGTCCTTCTCGATGTACTGGCGGTATTCGTTCAGTGTGGTCGCGCCCACGCAGTGCAGTTCGCCGCGCGCCAGCGCCGGCTTGAGCATGTTGCCGGCGTCGATCGCGCCTTCCGCCCTGCCCGCTCCCACCATGGTGTGCAATTCGTCGATGAAGACGATGATGCCGCCCTCGCTTTGCGCGATCTCCTTCAGCACCGCCTTGAGGCGCTCCTCGAACTCGCCGCGGTACTTGGCCCCGGCCAGCAGCGCGGCCATGTCCAGCGACAACACCTGCTTGTTCTTGAGGGTCTCCGGCACCTCGCCATGGACGATGCGCTGCGCCAGTCCCTCGATGATGGCGGTCTTGCCCACGCCGGGCTCCCCGATCAGCACCGGATTGTTCTTGGTGCGCCGCTGCAGCACCTGGATGGTGCGGCGAATCTCGTCATCCCGTCCGATCACGGGATCGAGCTTGCCCCTGCGTGCCCGCTCGGTGAGATCGAGGGTATACTTCTTCAAGGCCTCGCGGCTGCCCTCGGCTTCCGCGCTGGCGACGCGCTCCCCGCCGCGCACGGCGTCGACGGCCTGCTCCAGCGCCGCACGGCTCGCGCCGTGCTGCCTCAGGAGGCTGCCCGTCTCCCCCTTGTCCTGGCACGCTCCCAGCAGGAACAATTCGGAAGCGATGAACTGGTCGCCGCGCTTCTGCGCTTCCTTGTCTGCCAGGTTCAAGAGGTTGCCAAGCTCGCGCGAGGTACCGATCTCGCCGCCGGTTCCTTCCACCCGCGGCAGGCGTTCCACGGCTTTCCTGAGTGCCTCCCGCAGGGGAGGGACATTGGCCCCAGCCCGCTGCAGCAGCGACACCGTGGCACCATCTTCCTGCTGCAGGAGCGCGAGCAGGAGGTGCTGGGGCTCGATATAGGCATGATCCTGACCCAGCGCGAGGCTTTGCGCGTCCGCGAGCGCCTGCTGGAACTTGGTGGTGAGCTTGTCGAATCGCATGGTATTTTCCTCGGGTGGGAGACGAATAACGGTTATATAGGGGGAACGGCGGCAAATTCAAGATGATGCGCCAAACCCGATGCGGCGTCTTCCGTTAGAATGCCACCCTGCATAGATGAACCCATCGGGATCGCCATGGATCTGAAAGCCGAGATCAAATGTAACGTCGAACGCGCACTCGCCGAGGATATCGGCCCGGGCGATCTCACGGCGCGGCTGATCCCCCCCGGGGAGACCGCCATTGCCAGCGTCATCAGCCGTGAGCATGCCACCCTCTGCGGCAGCGGCTGGTTCGACGCGTGCTTCCATCACCTGCGCCCGGACACCGGCGTGCACTGGCGGATACGGGACGGCATGGCCGTCCATCCGGAGCAGGAACTGTGCCGCATTTCCGGAAATGCGCGCACCCTGCTCACCGCAGAGCGCACCGCACTCAATTTCCTGCAACTGCTGTCGGGAGTGGCCACGCAAACCCGACGCTACGTGGATGCGGTCGCCGGAACCGGCGCGATCGTCGTCGATACCCGCAAAACGCTGCCGGGACTGCGGCTGGCGCAAAAACACGCGGTCGGCTGCGGGGGAGGAGTGAATCACCGCATGGGACTCCATGACGGTGTGCTCATCAAGGAAAACCACATCATCGCGGCGGGCGGGATAGCCGCGGCCCTGGCAGCGGCGCGGAATGCCGCGCCGCCGGAAGTCTTCATCCAGATCGAAGTGGAGACGCTGGAGGCTCTGCGCCAGGCGCTCGACGCCGACGCAGCCATGGTGCTCCTGGACAATTTCAGTCTGCAGGACCTGCGCCGGGCGGTACGCCTGAACGGCGAGCGGCCCGGAAGGCGGGCGATACTGGAGGCATCGGGCGGCATCACGCTGGAGAACATCCGCGCGGTGGCGCTGACCGGCGTGGACAGGATTTCGGTGGGCAGTCTCACCAAGGACGTGCGTGCGATCGACCTGTCGCTGCGTTTTTCCACCCATCCGCTCGAAAAAGGATGAGCATGCGAGGACATGCCCCTCTTCGATTCCTGGTTTATAATTCCGCATCTCCCGGGCACGGTATCCAGGATCGAGGTTGATATCGGAACGTCTCCCTGCTCTTCACCCAAAGGGAATACACCTGCGAAAGACTCCTGTGCACGGCTTGGGCATGCGCACCCCCCCGAAGGGAATCGGATGCATTTGATCGCAACACCTGGCGGCGCTGGATCGGGGTTCCCGCATTCATGCGCACGAGGACCCGCATGACCTGGTCCAGCTACCTGCCGCTCTGGCCGCTGTCCCCCAGTCCGGCACTCTGGCTGGCGCTGTCCCTCGTGGTAGCGGTACTGGTGGGCGAGGCGCTGGTGCGCTACGCGAGAATGCCGCGCATCGTCGGCTATACCGGCACCGGATTGCTGCTGGGACCCGGCGGGCTCAACCTGATTCCCCAGTTGCCGGACGCCGGATGGCGGCTGGTGGTCGATCTGGCGCTGGGTATCCTGCTGTTCGAACTGGGCAGCAGGGTGAATCTGCGCTGGCTCAAGGCCAATCCCTGGATCGCGGCCACCAGCCTGCTGGAAGCATCCGCAACCTTTGTCGCCGTATTCTGCCTGCTGTCATGGTTCGGCGTTCCCTCCATCGCCGCGGTGGTGGTCGCCACCATCATGATCGCCACTTCCCCCGCCATCGCGGTGCGCACCGTGACCGAAGCGCGCGCGCAAGGCCAGGTAACCGATCGGCTGCTGCTCATGGCCGCGCTCAACTGCATCTACGCCGTGGTCTTCCACAAGCTGGCCGTGGCGCTGATGTACGGCGAAGCCGGAATGGGTCTCATCCACTCCATTCTGCCCCCACTCTACCTCATCAGTGGATCGGCGTTGCTGGCATGGCTCTTCGGTATCACATTCGAACGTATCCACCATCACGTGGGACGACACGAGGAGACGTTTTCCTTCATCCTGTTCGGCATGATCGCCTTTGCGACCATCATGGCCGCAACGCTCAAGCTCAGCCCCATCCTGGTGCTGCTGGCTGCCGGTCTGATCACGCGCTATCAACGCAGGCGTACGCGCACCTTCCCTCCCCACTTCGGCTCCGCCGGGGCAGTGCTGGTGGTGCTGATGTTCATCGCCAACGGTCTCGCCGCCGACCTGGGCGGCCTGCGTTCGGGTTTGGGACTGGTATTGGCGCTCATCGGCGTGCGCCTGGTCACGAAAGGGCTGGCGGTACTCATGCTGGGACACTACAGCGGCATCGGGCTGCGCCAGGCCACGGCCCTGGGCATTGCCCTCGCACCCATGTCCAGCGTCGCCCTCCTGCTGACGCTGGACACGAATGCGCTGTTTCCCGCCTTCGCTTCGGGCATGGGACTGATACTCATGAGCTGCATCGTCATCCTCGAGTTCGCGGGCCCCATCCTGGTGCAGAAAGCGCTTCGATTCGCCGGGGAGACCCCGGAGGATAAGGTATGAGCTTGACGCCCTTCGCGCCTTCCCGGCCCCTGAGCATCGGCGTGGAACTGGAATTGCAGCTGCTCGGCTGCAACGACTACAACCTGGTTTCCTCGGCACCCGACATGCTGCGCAGGATCGCGAAATTTCCTCATCCAGGCGAAGTCAAGCCGGAGATGACTCGCAGCATGATCGAGATCAATACCTCGGTGCAGCACGAATACAGCGCGCTGGTCAGGGAACTCCGGGCGTTGCGCGACGTGGTCTCCGATGCCGGCCGCTTCCTCAATGTCGCGGTGTCCGGCGGCGGCACCCACCCGTTCCAGCACTGGAGCGAGCAAAAGATCTACGATGCCCCCCGCTTCAACTACCTGTCGGAACTGTACGGCTATCTGGCCAAGCAGTTCACGATATTCGGCCAGCATGTCCACGTCGGCTGCACCGGACCGGACGAGGCGCTGCATCTCATGCACATGCTGTCACGCTATATCCCGCACTTCATTGCACTGTCGGCCAGTTCGCCGTTCGTGCAGGGCCATGATACGGGGTTTGCCTCGGCGCGCCTCAATTCCGTCTTCTCCTTTCCCCTGAGCGGCCGGGCACCGTTCCTGCTGCGCTGGAGCGACTTCGAGCAGTTCTTCGGCAAGATGACCGGCACGGGCGTGGTCGAATCGATGAAGGATTTCTACTGGGATATCCGTCCCAAGCCGGAATTCGGCACCATTGAAATCCGCGTGTGCGACACTCCGCTCACCATCGAGGTCGCCGCCGCCATCGCCTGCTACATCCAGGCGATGGCGCGCTACATCATGGTGGAGCTGTGCATCGCCCCCGAGGAAGACGACTACCTGGTGTACACCTTCAATCGTTTCCAGGCCTGCCGCTTCGGACTCGACGGAATCTTCATCGACCCGCGCACCCATGAACGGCGCAGCATCCGCGACGATATCGCCGGCATGCTGGGGCGGATTGCCGGCCACGCCGCGGAACTGGGCTCGACGGAGGCGATGGAGCGCATCCGCGAAATGCTCGTCGCGGGCAATGGCGCGCACTGGTTGCGGCAAGCCTACGCACGCGAACACAATCTCGGCGACGTCATGCAGTTGCAAGCCGATTTGTGGATGGGCAGCTGAGCATTCATCGCAACGACCGACATGGCACGCCCGCTGCGCATCGGCCTGTCGCCCCGCATTCTGCACCACCCACCCGCGGAACTGGGCTTCCGCAATAAAACCCTGCAGTACCTGGAACAGAGCGTCGCCCATTGGATCATGCGCCGCGGCGCGCTGGTGTTCATGCTTCCGGCCATCGAATCGGGAGGCGTGGAGCGCTCCAGCGTGCGCATCAGCGACTATGTGAAGGAAATAGACGGGCTGGTGATGCAGGGAGGGGCCGACGTCAGTCCCGCTTCCTATGGTGAAACTCCGCTGCGCCCCGAATGGTCCGGCGACCGCGTACGGGATCTGTATGAAATCGAGTTGTTCTGGGAATGCGTGGTGCAGCGCAAACCCGTACTAGGCATATGCCGTGGCCTGCAGCTCATCAACGTGGCGCTGGGCGGCAGCCTCTACCAGGACATCGCCACCGAACATGCCGGTGCCATCCCGCACGTGGACGCTGCGCTGTACGATCAGCACCGGCACGCCATCCGCATCGAGGAAGGCTCCCGTCTGGCGAAGCTTTACGAAGGTGCGAATCACCCACTGGTCAACAGTATCCACCACCAGGCGATCCGCCGGCTGGGACGCGATCTGCTGGTCGAGGCGATCTCCGATGATGATGGCATCATAGAGGCCATCCGCATGCGGGGAGAGTCCTACGTGGTCGCGTTCCAGTGGCATCCAGAATTCCACGCAGGCGCCAGCGAACTCCTCGATTCCGGCCCCATTCTCGACGATCTGCTTGCCACCGTGAAAAAGCAGCGGGCCGAATGAAGCATTCGCCCCTGCGCATGGCCCAGCATGGATTATTCAAGATGCCCCGCATCCCCCTGGAAATGTAGGGCTTTCGTGAACACGGGCACTTCGAATCCATGGGTAACCGAGGGGGATCTCCGGTGAGCGACCGGCCCGCCCTGCCCGCCGGTCGGCGCCCGCTCCCTCTGCCGGCATTTGCACGACCTTGCCCAGCTGTAAAATCTTACAGCTATCCATGGCATTGGATCCGTTGTTTCATAATACTACGCCACATTGTCTCAAGCCCCCATAACACGATTCGAAATACCGTGATCCCCCACTTCCTCCGACTGCCCGGCCTGTCTCCCATATCATGATTCCAGGCAGCACGTCCCGCCGCCTGACGACGACGGTTCGGTACCCAGCCCTGTCACATCGTTCCTCGATCAGGAGGCGTTCGCATCCGAACGGGGTGTCGTACAGGGCGATTTCGTGAAACATCGATGGAATCCGCCCGATTCCAGGCGGCCGTGGCGCGCCTTCACAATGGCCGGAAGATGCCGTTCCCCCCAATCCCTGGCAACGCCCCGGCGGCGCATGGTACCGGAAAAAATCCGCGGATATCCATTGCGAGCAGTGGCGCGACAGATTAATATGCTGCCATCTGGATGCCTGTCGCCAGATTCACACGCCCGTCATGACGGCGTGCACGTCCGCGCTACGGTACGTGCCACGCGAAAAATGCCCAGCAACCTTCCACCCGCTTCATCCATAAAGTGCCGTCACGGGAAAGCTGGAGGCATCGCAGCACCATCGTCGCGCAGGCTCGGATCCAGGCTGGTGCAGCGCACGAGGAGACACTCGCCCGCAAGGAGCATGCCTAATGCGGGCAGAAGCGGCAAACCATCTTCCAAACTGGAGCATCTTCCCATGAATGATGTCGTCGCAGCATTCCATGAATACTTCGAAGTCATCGATGCACGTTCCCCGCAACTGCTGCGCCAGGCATTTCATCTCCGTTATCAGGCATACTGCGTCGAGCAGCGCGCACCCGGCTTCGAAGCGTCCAAGTATCCCACCGAAATGGAGAGCGACGGCTACGACCACCACTCCTCCCACATACTGCTGCGGCACCGTCCATCCGGCGAATTCATCGGAACGGCGCGCCTGATTTTGCCCTATCCGCTGGATCCGGCGCGGGCGTTTCCGACCGAGCAGCATACCCGCTTCGATCCTGCCCTCATCGACATGAACCGGATACCGAGGAGACATCTCGGCGAGATTTCGCGCCTGATCATCGTGCGGCGGTTCATGCGACGCAGGGACGAACCGCTCGACGCAATCGAAAAGGGCAGGAGTGTCGAGGCCTGGAAGCCGATGGACAGACGTCGCTTCCCGCATCCTCTCCTCGCCCTCGCTGTTGGCATCATACGCATGTCGGTCGAACGCGACATCACGCACTGGCTGTCCGTGATGGAGCCATCCCTGAACCGCCTGCTCGGCCTGTACGGACTCCAACTGGATCCGATCGGACCGCTCATCGAGCACCATGGAAAACGCGGGCCTTACTATGTCGATCTGGACAGGATGCTGGACAGAATGCACGAGGACTACAACCAGTTCTGGGAATTGGTGACAGATTACGGTAGAGTCATACCTGCATCCGGGAAATCTGCCCCCAACCGCGGACCGGGTTTCCCGCATGCGCTGAAGATCGTCAACTGAAACCTGGAATGGGAGGAGTTGCTTCCGCCACCGCAAAAGGATTAGAAACAGAACCGTCTTCCGCAAACCCGACAAGAAGTGACCGCAATGATAGGCGTCACCGTCATCTTCATTTACCAGGCATGAAACCAGGTCTTCTCGAGCACACACCGCCGAAGCTGGAAGCCATCCCGATTCAGCGTGAACCGCGCTGGGCGGAATGAATCCGCCATACGACCCGTGAGCATCCGTTCGCACATCGCCCGACCCGTTCTGCTGCTGCTCTGCCTCTTGTTCAGCATGAGTCATGCCGTCAACACGGCATGGGCCACGGAGTCTTATGAAATCATAACCCACGCCAGCATACGCGAGAAAACCCTGCCGAAAAGCTCTCTGCGCGCCATCTTCGGCATGCGGCAGCACACCTGGCCGGACGGCACCGCCATCCGGGTGTTCGTCATGGCCGACGAGGCCCCCCTGCACATTGCATTCTCCAAGGAAAAGCTGAACGTCTTTCCCTATCAGCTGCGCCTGGCATGGGATCGACTGGTATTTTCCGGAACCGGCCAGGCACCCGACACCGTCGCCTCCGTGGAAGAGATGCTCACCAAGGTCGCCAGCACGCGGGGCCATCGGCTATCTCGTCAAATCCAAAATAGATGGCAGAGTCAATGTCCTCGAGATCAAATAGTCATCCTTCAAGGGTTTTCCCGGGAATCTCCGGCCTGCTCGTGCTGCTGGCCTGCCTGGGGAGCGCTTCCGTGCCGGCCCAGCAGCTGCCGTCGCTGCCGAAGCTGCCGCACAACCTGCAGATTCATGGCTTCGTCAGCCAATCGTGGCTGATGACATCGGACAGGAACAATTTCTTCGGGAAAAGCAGTTCCGACAGCGGCAGCTTCGATTTCAGGGAACTGGGATTGAACGCCTCGATGCGCCCGCTGACTTCGCTTCAGTTCTCTGCGCAGATGCTGTCGCGCACCGCGGGCAAGGGCAGCCCTGGCAATATCCGGCTCGACTATGGATTCATGGACTACACGTACTTCTCCGGAGAGGATGGACAACTGGGGATACGGCTGGGCAGAATGAAGACGCCCCTGGGATTCTACAACGACACCCGCGACGTCCCCTTCACGCGGCCCAGCGTGCTGCTGCCTCAGTCGATCTACTTCGATCGTACCCGAAAACTCGCGCTTGCCGCGGACGGCGTGCATTTTTATGGCGAGTATCGTACCGATTTCGGGGACTTCTCCTTCCAGGGAGGACTGGTGCGCCCCCTGGTAAGGGGCGACGAGGCCGAGGCCGCCGTATTCGGGAAACAGCTGCCGGGGCGTCTGGCGCCGGAAATCTCTTACACCGGCCGCGTCAACTACGATCTGGACGGGGGGCGCGTGCGCCTCGCCGTCAGCGTCTCCGAGCTCAACATCCGCTACCTGCCGGGGGCGGGCGATGGACTCAACGACGGCACCATCGGCTTCATTCCTCTGGTATTTTCGGCACAGTACAACGCCGAGCGCTGGAGCCTGACGTCCGAGTATGCGCTGCGCTTTCTGCAGTACAAGAAGCTCCATCCGACCGTGGATACCAGTTTCGTGGGAGAAAGCTACTATTTTCAAGGCGCCTACCGCCTTACTCCGGAGTGGGAAGCCATCGTCCGCTACGATGTCCAGCACACGGATCGGGACGATCCCCACGGAAAGCAGTGGGAAAGGGCGGATCCCGGCAGGGCGGGGCTGCGCCATACCCGTTTCGCCAAGGATCTGACCGCCGGCCTGCGCTGGAACGTCACCCCGGAATTCATGCTGCGCGCCGAGTACCATCACGTGAACGGCACCGCATGGCTCTCGACGCTGGATAATCCCAACACCCATGATCTGTCGCGGCACTGGGACATGTTCCTGTTTCTCGGTTCCTACCGCTTCTAGCGGGGACGACATCCATGCAGCAAACTTTCCATCAAAACACGGCTGGGCATGGCGACGCCGCAAAACCCAGGCCATACCGTTTCCTGGGATTGAAATGGAAAGTCCTGTACCTCAGCAGCCTCATATTGTTCGCGATCGTGGCATCCTTCAGCGCAATCACCTACCTGCGGCTGATCGACAACTTCGAGCGCGAACGGGATGTCCAGCACCAGCGCTACGCCAGCGAGGTGGAAGGTCTGATCAAGCAACTGTCTCAGGATCTGCACCAACTGGCCGAGATGATCCCGTTTCTCGAGGGCATGAGTACCGCGCTGCTCAGGGGCCAGGGGAGCGCCATCACCGACACCTTCGATCACTACTGGATGCCGCTGCAGCTCAACAAGGGTATCGAACTGGTGCGCTTCTACGGCAAATCGAACCAGTTGCAGGCGAGCTGGGGGGATCCCGACGCCGACACGCATGGCGAAACCATGCTGGACTGGGTGCGCGAGGTCAATTCGCTCGAGCAGCCCATCAGCCCGCTCAGCTGTGCGAGAAGCTGCATGCAGTTCGTGGTGGCACCCCTGCTGGTGGAGGGCATCAGCGTCGGCGTGGTGGTCATCGGCATCTCGCTGGTCGACGCCGTGCTGGGCTTCAAGAACATCTCCGGCGCCGACATCGGCCTGCTCATCCGGGAGCAGACATCTTCCCCCCAGGCCATGGGCATCCCAAGCTGGCGAGTTCGCATCGCCGCACTCACCGGGCGGGAGAAGAATCTCGCGATACTCGAAAAGACCGCCGAGCAATACCCTGACCTCAAGGCGCTCGAGCAGGGCGTGCAGATTTCCCTGGGAGGCCATCACCAGCAGATCAGGCTGCTCTCCCTCAGAAAGGAGAATCCGGCCAGCACGGCGCAGTTCGTCATCATCACCGACATCACCTCCACGATCGACATCATCAACGGTCTGACCTGGCAGAACGTCATCACCGGTCTGGTCGGCCTGCTGCTCTCCGTGGTGCTGCTGTTCTCGATCCTGACGAACCCCCTGTCACGATTCAAGCATATCGTTTTCGCTCTTCCACTCCTGGCTCACAGCAATTTCGGGAAATTCCGCTCGTCGCTGCACTCCGCCGGCAAGAAGCAATGGCTGCGGGACGAGATCGACATGCTCGACGAGACGGCGGTCGCACTGTCGCACCAGTTGGAGACACTCGAGACCCAGGTCGCGGACAGGACGCAGATACTCGCGGGCAAGATGGACGAACTGAGCAAGGAAAGGGATTTCATCACCAACCTGCTCGACATCGCCCAGGTGATCGTGCTGACGCAGAACATAGACGGCAGGATCATGATGCTCAACGCCTACGGCGAGATGCTGGTGCAGTACACGGAGCAGGAGCTGCAGGGCAGGCCCTTCATCGACCTGCTCGTCCTCGACAACGATCTGCAGGACCTGCCGGTGCACCTCGAAGAAGTCCGGTTCGAGCGCAGGGACCAGCTGCGCCATGAAGCCAACATCCTGTGCAAGGACGACTCGATACGCCACATCCTCTGGCTCCATTCGCGCCTTACGCGCCACGCCGCGAGCGACCCTGCCATCCTGTCGGTCGGCCTCGACATGACGGAACACAAGCGCACGGAGGGCCGGCTTGCCTGGCTGGCGGACCACGACCCGCTCACGGACCTGTTCAACCGGCGCCGCTTCCAGGAAGAACTGGAACAGATGCTCAATCTGGCCGCCCGCTACAATTACTCCGGCGCCCTGCTCTTCTTCGATCTGGACCAGTTCAAGTTCATCAACGACACCAGCGGCCACCAGGCCGGCGACGCACTGCTGAAGATGGTGGCGCGCATGCTGCTCAGCAGCATACGCAGCGTCGACATCCTGGGGCGGCTGGGCGGGGACGAGTTCGCGGTGATCCTGCCGCAGACCACGCCGGAAGGCGCAATCGAGGTGGCGAAGAACGCCCTGGCAGCCCTGAGCCAGGGAAAGCTCACGGTCAACGGACGCACCCACAAGGCCTCTGCGAGCATTGGCATCGCCCTCTTTCCCGAGCACGGGAACAACGTGCACGACCTGCTGGCGGCGGCCGATCTCGCCATGTACCAGGCGAAGGAGGCCGGGCGCGGGGGCTGGCACCTGTTCTCCAATGAGGAGAAGACCCGGGAGCGGATGCATACGCTGGTGTACTGGAAGGAGAAGATCGAGTATTCATTCCTGCACGACCGGTTCTTCTTCTATTTTCAGCCCATCATGCACATCAAGAACAAGAGCATCGACCACTACGAGGTTCTGCTGCGCATGCTCGACAACGACGGCACGATACTGGCGCCGCATCTCTTCATCCCCGCGGCGGAACAAACCGGGCTCATCCACGCAGTGGATCACATGGTGCTGCAGAAGGCGATCGCGCTGTCGGCCGGAATCCAGCGCAGAGGCTACAACATCCGCTTCTCGATCAATCTGTCTGCCCATGCCTTCCACGATTCGGCGCTGCTGCGCATCCTGACCGACACCTTCGCCCACCACGGGGCGGATCCGTCGACATTCATGTTCGAGATCACGGAAACGGCCGCACTGGAGGATCTGCCCGCGGCGCGCAAGCTCATGGACGCCATCAGGATGCTCGGCTGCAGCTTCACCCTGGATGATTTCGGCGTGGGCTTCTCGTCGTTCTACTACATCCGGCAGCTTCCGATCGACATCGTCAAGATCGACGGCTCGTTCATCCGCAATCTGGCCGACAATCCTGACGACCAGATCCTGGTGAAGGCGCTGCGAGACGTCGCACGCGGATTCGGCAAGCAGACCACGGCCGAATTCGTGGAAAGCGCCGCGACCTTCGCGCTGCTCGAAAAGATGGGGATAGACTATGCTCAGGGCTACTGGGTCGGCACCCCCGCTCCGGCGGAGGAGTCGGCCTTCAAGGACTACCTCACGGACGAGGAAAAGGAGCCCTGAGATCTCGACAGGAGGGCCTCAGGCCTCGTCCGGCTCCGGATCCTCGGCGGCGGGCGTGTGCCGGTTGGCGGGCACGGACGCCGGAGCCCGGGCGGGAACCCGGGGTGTGGGACAGGCGACATCGGCATTCTGCCCACGGTGGCGCAGGGCATGATCCATGAGTACCAGCGCCAGCATGGCCTCCGCGATCGGCGTGGCGCGGATTCCCACGCAGGGGTCGTGCCGGCCGTGCGTCTCCACGATGACAGGCTGGCCAGCCTTGTCGATCGAGCGCCGGCCCAGACGGATGCTGGACGTCGGCTTCACGGCGATGTGGACGACGATGTCCTGCCCCGTGGAGATGCCGCCCACCACTCCGCCGGCGTGGTTGCCGAGAAAACCTTCAGGCGTGATCTCGTCGGAATGCTCGGTGCCCTTCTGGGCCACGGATGCGAACCCGGCGCCGATCTCCACCCCCTTCACCGCGTTGATGCCCATCATGGCATAGGCAATCTCGGCGTCCAGGCGGTCGTACACCGGCTCGCCCCACCCCACCGGCACGCCCTCCGCCACCACGCTGATCCTTGCCCCGACCGAGTCGCCCGACTTGCGCAACCGGTCCATGAACGCCTCCAGTTCGGGTACCGTCGCGGCGTCGGCGGCAAAGAAGGGATTCTGGCCCACCGCCTCCCACTGCCGGAACGGAATCGCGATCGGGCCCAACTGGGACATGAAGCCGCGCACGACGACGCCATGCCGTTCCCGCAGCCACTTCCTGGCAATGGCGCCTGCAGCCACCCGTACCGCGGTCTCGCGCGCGGAGGCGCGGCCCCCGCCCCTGTGGTCGCGCACGCCGTACTTCTGCCAGTACACGTAGTCCGCGTGGCCCGGCCGGAAGCTGTCCATGATCCTGCCGTAATCCCTGCTGCGCTGGTCCTCGTTGCGGATCAGCAGCGCGATGGGGGTGCCGGTCGTCCTGCCCTCGAATACGCCGGAGAGGATCTCCACCGTGTCGGGCTCGCGCCGCTGCGTCACATGGCGGGAGGTGCCCGGCTTACGGCGATCCAGATCGAACTGGATGTCTCCGGCAGACAGCGCCATCCCCGGTGGACAGCCGTCGACCACGCAGCCGATGGCGGGACCGTGCGACTCGCCGAAAGACGTGACGCAGAAAAGCTTGCCAAAGGTATTCCCGGACATCTGTGCTCAACCCTTTCGTCTATGGATGGCCCAATGGCCGTCCCGCCCCGGGGAGACTGCGGCCGGTCTCCGCCGTGGCGCGGCGCACGCTAGGCATCCGGCCGCGCAATCCGGGACAGCATCTCCATCCCCCACGCCACGCCGAACCCGGTCACGTCGCTGCCGACCGCCCCCAATCCTCCCTTGTGGCTGCTGGCGGACAGATCCATGTGCAGCCAGGGCGTATCCTTGACGAAGCGCCCGAGGAAGCGTGCCGCCAGGATGTGGTCCGCCTCCCCCTCGAGGGTGCACTGCTTGACGTCGGCGATGCCGCTTTCCAGATCCCCCTCGTAGTCCGCGTCCATGGGAAATGCCCAGACACGCTCACCGCTGGCCTGCCCCGCCGCCAGTGCCAGTTGCTGCAGCGCATCCCGGTTGCAGAATACTCCGCTGTAGCGCGATCCGAGCGCCACGTGCATGCTTCCCGTGAGCGTCGCGAAATCCAGGATCACATCGGGTTTGCGCTTCACCGCCATGGCCAGGGTATCCGCCAGCACCATCCGTCCCTCCGCGTCCGTATGCGTGATCTCGATGGTGGTCCCGTCCAGGGCCGTGACCACGTCGTTCTGCTTGTACGCGCGCGGTCCCACGTGATTCTGGGCGATGGCGAGCCAGCAGTCGATATTCACCGGCAGGGCCGCCCGCGTCACGGCCGAGAGGATGCCCAACACCACGGCGGAACCGTTCATGTCCTCGTGCATGCCGTACATGTGGCGCGCCGGCTTCAGGTTGTGCCCGCCGGTATCGAAGCAGATACCCTTGCCCACCAGCGCCACGGTCTTGCATTGAGCCCCGATGCGACGCTGGACATGCACGATGGCGGCATCCTCGGGATCGCTCCCCTGTGCCACGGCGACGAACGCGCCTGCGCCCATCTTGCGCAACGCCCTGACGTCGAACTCCCGATACGTCCAGCCCTGATCGGCGGACAGCTTCCTGATGTATCCACGATAGATCCCCGGAGGCAATTCGTTGGGCGGGAGTACGGTGAGCTCGCGTGTGAGCAGGTTGCCCTGCGCTTTGGCCCGTGCCGGGGCGAAGCCGCCGGGATCGCGATAGCCGTGCAGCACGATACGCGCCAGCGGCTTGCGGCTCCGCTGCTTCTTGCCGGTCTTGCGCGACGGCAGCACGGGCCCGTTGAGCCAGGCGGTGTACACCCCCAGCTCGGCATGCAGGCGCCGCTCCTCAGTCGACCCGTGGACGACCAGATGCATTTCCACCGGATTTTCCTCCAACAGCAACTGCAGAGCCTTGCGCACGGCAGTCTGCTGCTGGAACAGGGTGTCGTCCGCCCTTGTCATGACCCACGCACACAGGATGCCACCCTCCAGGGTCGCGGCCACCGGGGTCTCTCCGAGATCGTGCAGGCGCATCCTGCGCCGTGCCAGCACCGCATCCAGCACTTTCCCACCGAAGAAACCGCCCCCCTCGCCGGGCACGCGGGCCTCATCCAGGCTGGGCAGCATCACCAGGACGTGAGTGGCCTTGAGGGGATCCTGCGGAATCGCGGCATTCTGTACCAGGCGGGCAAGCATGGGCGGTCCTTATCCTGTAAAATACGGGCGTATCGGGGTGGTGTAGCGGTCATTATATACGCCATGCGGCCGTCTCGCCCAATATCCACATCGGATATCCCCGGTTTTCGGATCCTTCATGCGCCAGTATCTCGATCTCATGCGACACGTGCTCCAGCACGGATACACGAAATCCGACCGCACCGGGACCGGCACGCTCTCCATCTTCGGGTACCAGATGCGCTTCGACCTGGCCGAGGGATTTCCCCTGGTGACGACCAAGAAGTGCCATATCAAGTCCATCATTCACGAGTTGCTGTGGTTCCTGCGCGGCGAGACCAATATCCGCTACCTCAGGGAAAACGGCGTGTCCATCTGGGACGAATGGGCCGATGAGCGCGGCGACCTGGGCCCTGTTTACGGCCATCAGTGGCGTTCGTGGGCGGGTTCGGCGGGCCAGGGCATCGATCAGATCACCCAGGTGGCGGAACAGATCCGGCGCACGCCGGATTCGCGGCGCATGCTGGTATCAGCCTGGAACGTGGCGGAGATAGATAGGATGAGGCTGCCCCCCTGCCACGTCCTGTTCCAGTTCTACGTCGCCGACGGCAGGCTTTCTTGCCAGCTCTACCAGCGCAGCGCCGATATTTTCCTGGGGGTTCCATTCAATATCGCCTCCTACGCCCTGCTTACCCTGATGATGGCGCAGGTGTGCAGGCTGCGGCCGGGAGAGTTCATCCACACCCTGGGCGACGCCCATCTCTACCTCAACCATCTGGCGCAGGCCCGGGAACAACTGGGACGCGAGCCGAGGGTACTGCCGGCGATGCGGCTCAATCCGCTCGTCGACGACATCCTGGGCTTCGGATTCGAGGATTTCACCCTGACCGGCTACGAACCCCATCCCGCTATCCGGGCCCCTGTCGCCGTATGAATCCCCGGCGCCTTTCCCTCCTCGCCGCAGTGGCCAGCAATCGCGTCATCGGTCGAAACAACGCGATGCCTTGGCATCTGCCCCCGGATCTGCAACGCTTCAAGGCGCTCACCATGGGGCATCCCATCATCATGGGCCGGAAAACCTTCGAATCCATCGGCAGGCCGCTGCCGGGCCGCACCAGCATCGTCGTCTCCCGACAGCCGGATTACCGCGCAGAAGGCGCGCTGGTGGTGGGTTCCCTGGCGACCGCGATCAGAACCTGCTATGAATGCGCCGATACGGACGAGAGCTTCGTCATCGGCGGCGCCGAGATTTTCCAGCAGGCACTGACCGTGGGCGATCGCCTCTACCTTACCGAGATCCGGAGGGAGTTCCAGGGCGACGTGCTGTTTCCGCCGTTCAGCCGGGGCGAGTGGCGCGAGGTCTCGCGAGAGGCGCACCGGCTGGAGGAGGAAGGCGGGGAAGGACTGGAGTACCACTACGTCGTGCTCGATCGCAGGTGGAGCTAGTCCGCCGCGGCCCGTCCCGGGCCGCAGGCTTCACACCATCTTTACGTCGGGCAGGGGAAAGCCGTTGAAATTGCTGGCGTAGGCGGTGGTGTACGCGCCCGCGTTGGGCACGTAGATGTAGTCACCCTCCTGGATGTCCTCCGGCAGCATTTCCTCGTGCACCAGGATGTCCACCGAATCGCAGGTGGGACCGGCGATGGACCACGGAATGCTCGGTCCCCTGCGATCGGAAAGGATTTCGTAGCGCAGGCCTTCGGTGATCTCGATCATTCCGCCGAACATGCCCGCGTCCCAGTACATCCAGCGCTTGCCGTTGCGCGTGGCGGTCCCCACCACGCGGCAGACGAAGTATGCCGCGTCGGACACCAGATAGCGCCCTGGCTCCGCCATGACCCGGATGTCGTGCGGCAGCTCCGCGATGGCCTCGTTCACGACGTCCGCGATGATCTCGATCGAAGGGATGGGCTTGAGATGGCGCACGGGATAGCCGCCGCCGATGTTGAGCAGGCGCGGCGCCAGTCCGGCACGGCGCATGTCGTCGAAGACCTTCCCGGCACGCTCGATGCCCACCCGCCAGTTCTGCGGATTGCGGCATTGGGATCCGACGTGGAAGGTCACGCCCGCAAGATCTGCACCCAGCGTCACCGCCTCGTCGATGATCCCCCGGATTTCCGCCGCATGCGTGCCGAACTTGCCGGCCAGGGGCCAGTCGCTGCCGATGTTGGGCGTATCGATGCGCACGTACATCTTCGCGTCCGGCTTGACGCTCGCGATCTTGCGCAGCTCCTCGACGCTGTCGAGTACGTACCATTCCACTCCCCGCGACGCGGCATATTCCAGATAGGCCCGGGATTTCATAGGGTTACTGTAGAATATCTCCGCAGCGGGCACGCCCAGGCCGAGCAGCAGGTCGAGTTCCGAGATGGAGGCGATCTCGAATCCCACGCCTTCCTCGATCAGGGTACGCAGCACGCGCGGATCCGGATTGGCCTTGACGGCGTAGTGGGGCTGGACGCGAGGCATGGCCGCCTTGAAGCGGCGCGCCTTGTTGCGGATGATGCTGCTGTCGACCAGGAGGAACGGCTTCTGGTAGCCGTCTTGCAGGGCTTCCCGGACATGTCTGAAGTCCAGGCTGACTTCGGGGTGGGTATCGAATACGGCGTCGGCTTCCGACGGGCGCCGCAGGGCGGCATTGCGTGCTTGCATGGTGATCTCCTCGAAGAGACGCTACGTGACGGGAATGTGGATGTTGACCGAATCGACCGTCTCGAAATAGTTTGCTTCGCTTTTCATGATGACCTCCTGTGGTGGGGCTTGAGTATCGAAAAGAAGCGGATTATAGGCTTCACGCGTCGGGAATCAAGCATTTTTTTCCGGCCGTGGAAGAAATGCTCCGGAGCACTCTGTACACCCCCGATCCGGCGACGACAGGGGGAATCCTTGAGGACAAGGATGGCCAGTCAGATTTTCGGCAGGGTCACCCCATGCTGCCCCTGGTACTTCCCGCCCCGGTCCTTGTACGAAATCTCGCAGGGCTCGTCGGACTCGAAGAAAATGACCTGCGCCACGCCCTCGTTCGCGTAGATCTTGGCGGGCAACGGTGTCGTGTTGGAAAACTCCAGCGTGACGAAACCCTCCCATTCGGGCTCGAAAGGGGTGACGTTGACGATGATGCCGCAGCGCGCGTAGGTGGATTTCCCCAGGCAGATGGTCAGCACATTGCGCGGAATGCGGAAGTACTCGACGGTGCGCGCCAGCGCAAAGGAATTGGGCGGGATGATGCACACCGCATTCCTCACATCGACGAAGGAATTGGAATCGAAATTCTTGGGGTCGACGATGGTAGAGTTGATATTCGTGAACAACTTGAATTCATCGGAACAGCGGATGTCGTAGCCGTAGCTGGAAGTGCCGTACGAGACGATCCTCTGGCCGTTCGCATGCTTGATCTGACTGGGCTCGAAGGGCTCTATCATGCGGTGTTCCGTAGCCATGCGGCGTATCCACTTGTCGGATTTGATGGTCATCTTGGAATCGGGGAAGAGGAAAAGGGGGAGTTCGGGCAAACCGGCTGCGGCAGTCGCCCGCCGCAGGTGCCCCCGGGCCTTCGGGCGGGTCAGGTATCCTGGATCACGATGTCAGCGAACAGGGCCGAATGGTCGAGCGACAGAGTGTCGATCCGGACCGCGAGGCGGCGCGCGATGCTCCGGTAGATGCCGGCGATGCGTCCCCCGGGATCCGCAGCCACCGTGGGCACGCCTGCATCGGCGTGCTCGCGGATGCCGATGTCCAGCGGCAGGGAGCCCAGAAGCTCCACCTCGTAGTCCCGGGACATGGCTGCTCCGCCGCCCTGTCCGAAGACCGGTTCCTCGTGGCCGCAGCGGGAGCAGACATGCATACTCATGTTCTCGACGATGCCGAGTATGGGAATACCCACCTTCTGAAACATCCTGAGCCCCTTGCGGGCATCCAGCAGAGCGATATCCTGCGGTGTGGTGACGATCACGGCGCCTGTCACCGGCACCTTCTGCGCCAGTGTCAACTGGGTGTCGCCGGTGCCGGGCGGCATGTCGACGACGAGGTAGTCCACATCCTGCCAGCGCGTGTCGTTGAGCAACTGCTGCAGCGCCTGGGTGACCATGGGCCCGCGCCATACCATGGGCGTTTCCGCATCGATCAGGAAACCGATGGACATCGCCTGGATGCCGTGCGCCCTCATCGGCTCCATGCTCTTGCCGTCCGGCGACTCGGGACGCCCGGAAATCCCCAGCATCTGCGGCTGCGAGGGTCCGTAGATATCGGCATCCAGGATGCCGACGGAGGCGCCCTCCGCCGCCAGCGCCAGCGCCAGGTTGACCGCCGTCGCGGACTTCCCCACCCCACCCTTGCCGGAGGCCACCGCCACGATATTCTTCACGCCGGGGATCAGCTTCACCCCGCGCTGCACGCTGTGCGGGACGATCTTGCTGGTGACGTCGACGCGCACGCTGCCGCTGCCCGGCAGGGTACCAAGCCGTTCCGCCACCCGTCTGCGCACGTCCTCGATCACGCCCTTCGCCGGATATCCCAGCACGATGTCGAGGGAGATGTCTTCGCCGTCTATCCTGAGATTGCGCACCTCATTGCCGCTGACGTAGTCCCTGCCGGTATAAGGATCGACAATCTCCACGAGGACGGATTGCACCTGCTGTTCGGTGATGGCCACTGGCGACTCCTGATTCCTTATGTTCGGAGCCACGGCCCGCGCGCGCCGTGGACAATTTTCAATATTAGCAAATATCGGCCGAAGCAACCTCCCCTCTTGCCAGAAAAATATCCTGCTGCTGTTGTTCTTGCCGACAGCACGGCCAACCCATCATTCGAACCTTGCGCCTCAAGGACATGATTTGAGGTCAACACCCGGCGCCGACTTGCCCGGGTGGAAGGGTAAGCTTTGCTCAACCACCCCCTGACAAGAACGATCCGGACAGCTTCGCCAGAAGCACCTTTACAGGGCTAGCGTCAATCCAAGGGCTCCGTCGCAAGACGGGCTGCCGTGCAGCTTCCGGAGCGCCATGGCCGCCAGGCTGGAGTGCCACGCGTGCTTGCGCTCCCATGCAGATCAGTCATCTTTGGTCAGTTCGAACACCATTCCATAATGATTTTTACTACCTGGGGAAGGCAATTGTGCACCCATGGAAAAAATCCAGTTACGCGGCATATAAAACACAGCTCCGAGCACGGCAACGCTCATGGCATTCTTCCCACTTACAAAATCTCCCATGAGATGTACTTTTCTCTCCATGAGCGGATAGTCCAGCCCCGCCATCAAGCCTGCAGCGTTACCACCCGCATAGGACTTGTTCACGTAATAGATTCCCAAGTAATATTTTCCTCGATTTTCCAAATCCAGCGAACTGCTCAAGTAAGAAAAATTGGCGAATCTGGATACACGCTTTTCTGGAACACGTAAAGGCACCGAGGCACCGATCTGGGTTCCGATGCTTATCTTGTAGGACTTAGTAACTGAAAATCCCTTCTGGAAATTAAACAGGAATAGCGGTTCATTGGGCCCAGAATGCAAGTCGACGTTGAACACGTTGGCGCCGATCTCGAAGTCGTTACCCAGCCCGTAGCTCAAGGTGGTATGGGACGATAATACAGAAGCGGCCAAACCCATCTGTTGCTGGAAAAACAGCTCATCCTCTGCTGTGACATCCGCCGAAGGCACGTTGAATAAATTTTGTTGCGCCTGCCCATTTCCGCACCATGGGAAAATGAGCCAAATGAGTATGGGGTGCCATTTCATGACTGATCGCATTGGCTGCATGGAAAAATTTTCGAGAGGATACTCCAGGATTCCACGACAGGAACCCTGTCCTCCCGGATAAGGTGAAACCCTGGCGGTCCCCGGGCTGCATCACATTCCTGCATGTTCCGATTCAGGAGACCTTACAGCATGCACTTTGCTACAATCGCGTCTGGAAAATCTTCCCGGATACCCGATGAATCCACGCGAAATCCTCGTCACCTCCGCATTGCCCTACGCCAACGGCAGCATCCACCTGGGCCACCTGGTGGAATACATCCAGACCGACATCTGGGTGCGCTTCCAGAAGATGCAGGGCCACACCGTGCACTATGTCTGCGCCGACGACACCCATGGCACGCCCGTCATGCTGCGCGCCGAGCAGGAAGGAATCACGCCCGAGACGCTGATCGCAAAGGTGCACGGCGAACACCTGGACGATTTCGCCCGCTTTCACATTGCGTTCGACAACTACCATACCACGCACTCGCCCGAGACGCGCCGCCATTCCGAGGACATCTATGCCCGGCTCAAGTCTGCCGGGCTGATCGTGGCGCGCTCCATCGACCAGCTCTACGATCCGCTCAAGCAGATGTTCCTGCCGGATCGCTTCATCAAGGGCGAGTGTCCCAAGTGCGGTGCCCGCGACCAGTACGGAGACAACTGCGAGGCGTGCGGCTCGGCCTACGCCCCCACCGACCTGAAGAACCCCTATTCCGTGCTGTCGGGCGCCACGCCGGTGAGGAGATCAAGCGAGCACTTCTTCTTCCGGCTCTCTGACGACCGCTGCATCGACTTCCTGCGCGGATGGACGGGCTCGGGAACGCTGCAGCCCGAAGCCGCCAACAAGATCCGCGAATGGCTGGGCACGACCGGAGACGACACGCTCTCGGACTGGGACATCTCGCGCGACGCACCCTACTTCGGCTTCGAGATCCCGGACGCGCCGGGGAAATACTTTTATGTCTGGCTGGACGCACCTGTCGGCTACATGGGCAGCTTCGACAACTTGTGCGCACGCGCCGGCCTCGACTTCGACCGGTTCTGGAAACGCGGCGCGACCACCGAGCTCTACCATTTCATCGGCAAGGACATCCTCTACTTCCACGCCCTGTTCTGGCCCGCGATGCTCGAGTACGCCGGCTTTCGCACACCCACTGCGATCTTCGCCCATGGCTTCCTCACGGTGAACGGAGAAAAGATGAGCAAGTCGCGCGGCACCTTCATCACTGCGCGCAGCTATCTGGAGCAGGGGCTGAACCCGGAGTGGCTGCGCTACTACTACGCAGCCAAGCTGAACGGCTCGATGGAGGACATCGATCTTAGTCTGGAGGACTTCGTGGCTCGGGTGAACGCCGACCTGATCGGGAAGTACGTCAACATCGCCAGCCGCTGCGCCGGATTCATCGTCAAGCGCTTCGACGGCACACTGGCCGGGGTGGAGGCGGACGATCCCGACGTCTGCCGGGCTTTCGATTGCCGGAGCGGGGACGGCGCCGGACACGGCCGCAACTCCGGTGAAATCGGCCGGGATTACGAGAACCGGGATTTCGGCAGAGCCATCAGGCGGATCATGGCGATCGCCGACACCGCCAACCAGTACGTCAATGACCAAGCCCCCTGGAACCTTGCCAAGGATGATGCGCGCACGCGCGAACTGCATCATGCATGTTCCGTCGCCATCAACCTGTTCCGCTATCTGACCGTCCTGCTGAAACCCATTCTGCCCAGATTGGCGGCGGACGTGGAAGCGTTCCTGCGCATCCCGCCGCTCACCTGGGACGATGCGGAGACACTGCTGCCGCAGGGCCACCGGATCGGCGAATACCGGCACCTGATGACGCGCATCGATCCTAAGCAGGTCGCCGCCATGATCGAGGCCAACAAACCCGTCCCCCAGCCCGTTCAGCATCGAGACAAAACCGATGCACCATCCACCGCGACCGACACGCGTATCGAAACCATCTCTATCGACGAGTTCTCCAGGATCGAGTTGCGCGTTGCGAGAATCGTCCGGGCGGAGCAGGTCGCGGGGGCGGACAAGCTGCTCAGGCTGACGCTGGATACCGGCACCGAATGCCCGCGTACGGTATTTGCTGGCATCCGCTCCGCCTATTCGCCCGAGCAACTGGAGGGACGTCTGACGATTCTGGTGGCCAATCTTGCGCCGCGCTCGATGAAATTCGGTGTTTCCGAGGGCATGGTGCTGGCTGCCGGCGGCCAGGAGGGCGGCCCCTACCTGCTTGCTCCGGATGAGGGTGCACAGCCGGGCATGAAGGTCAGATAGACTCCGGAAGCGAGCCGGGCGAACCGGCACCCACCGGCCGGAGATTCCGCGACCCGGAAAACCACACCCGGTTTCCGTTGTCCCATTGTCGTTTCCCATGAAGATCGAGCCGCAAATGACGCTTCCTGCGGGAACAGGAGGAACGGCAGTGCTTGCATTCTGCAATACGCTGGACTAGTCTTGAAAATGCCTGCCCAGCACACATATAGGCAGAGAATGAACGACGGGTGAATACCCGATGAGCGCCAAGGCGTGGGTGAACCGCGGATTTTCTGCCCGGAATCGCCGTACGGAGCCGCGGCCGCCAGACCCCAGGAGTCGAAATGGCATATCCGCCCCCCCCCGAACGACGCGGCGCGCCGATACACGATGCGCTGGTGCCAACACTGGTGCACGGCCTCAAGGGCATCGAAAAGGAAAGCCTGCGGATCGCGCGCGACGGCTCACTCTCGCAGCGCCCTCATCCGCAGGGGCTGGGCGCGGCGCTGACGCACCCGCATATCACCACCGACTATTCCGAAGCGCTGCTGGAACTGATTACACCCGCCTTGCCGTATACGCAGGATATGCTCGAATTCCTGGCGGATCTGCATCAGTACGTCTGTACGCACATCGGTGACGAATGGCTGCTGGCGTCCAGCATGCCCACAGGCGATCTGCGCGATGCCGCCATCCCCATTGCGCACTATGGCTCCTCCAATGCCGGCAGGATGAAGCGCATCTACCGGCGCGGGCTGAGCTATCGCTACGGCCGCTGCATGCAGGTCATCGCCGGCATCCATTTCAACTACTCGCCCGCCGAGTCGTTCTGGCCGCAATACCAGGATCTGATGGGGCACACCGGCAACCTGCAGGCCTTCACTACCGATACCTATATGAAGATGATCCGCAACCTGCAGCGGTATGGGTGGCTGATCCTCTATCTGTTCGGCACCTCCCCCACGGTATCGCGGAATTTCGCCGACAACCGCCGCTCCCCCTACTCGAGCACCTTGGAGAAGTTCGACGAGACCTCCCGCTACCGGCCTCACGCCACGTCGTTGAGAATGAGCGAGATCGGCTACCTGAATCCGGTGCAGTCGATGTTTTCCGTTTCATTCAACAGCATCGACGAGTACATGCGTGACCTGCACAAGGCGACGTCGATCCCCTACCGGGAATACGAAAAGATCGGCGCACGCACGAAAGATGGCTACCGGCAACTGAATACCCACTTCCTGCAGATCGAGAACGAGTACTACACCTCGGTGCGCCCCAAGCAGCCGACGAAGCCGAATGAAAGGCCGCTGCATGCGCTGGCGGAACGTGGCATCCAGTATGTCGAGATACGCTCGCTGGACGTCGATCCATTCGAGCCCACGGGGATCGGGCCCGATACCGCGCACTTTCTCGAGGCATTGAGCCTGTTCTGCCTGCTCCAGCCCAATTCCGGACACGATGACGGGCAGCGTGACGAAATCGCCACCAATGCATTGTCCGTGGCCAACCGTGGACGCGAACCGGCACTCGTGCTGCGCAATGGCGGGCGGAATATCCTGCTGCGGCAATGGGCACAGGAACTCTGTGAAGAGATGCGGGAAATCTGTGAGATCCTGGACGGAAGTGACAGCGCCCAGCCCTACACCCGCGCCCTCCTCGGACAGATGGAAGCCATCCGCCACCCGGAACTCACCCCATCGGCGAGGGTACTTGCAACGATGCGCGCGTGCGGGATGTCGTTCACCGATTTTGCCTTGATGCAATCCGAGGCCCACGCCCGGTATTTCAGCAACCGGACACTGAACGCGTCGGTCCGGAAATGCCTGGATCTCGAGGCCCGGACATCGCTGCTCCGGCAGACACGCATGGAGGCTGAAACCGAACCCCCCTTCGAGACGTATCTTGACAACTATTTCTCCCAGGCCAGGGAGGATGTGCGGGACTCTCTCCGAAAATTGCCCGTTTCCGTCGCCGAAACCACCGTTCCATGAAATACAGGCACCGTACCGGTACCGCCTCCGGCCGTAGCCGATGAGGCTTGCCTTCATACTCGATCCGCTGGACTCCCTCAAGTCCGGCAAGGATTCGAGCATCGCCATCATGCGCGAGGCGGCGCGACGCGGCCATCGCTTGTTTGCCCTGCAACAGGGCGACCTGGTATGGCGGGACGGGGACATCACAGGGTTTGCACGTGCACTCTACCTGGATGACCACACGGATGGGACGGAACAGGCCTGGTATCGGACGGGAGAGCCGGAAGCCAGCCCGCTGCGGGCATTCGACGCCGTCCTGATGCGCAAGGATCCGCCTTTCGACATGGAATACGTCTACACCACGTATCTGCTTGAACTGGCGGAAGCCCGGGGTGCGCGCATTTTCAACAGCCCGCGCGCGATACGGGACCACAATGAGAAACTGGCGATCGCCAGATTTACTGAATTCATTCCCCCCACGCTGGTCACCCGCCAGGAATCCCTGATCCGTGATTTCCTGCAGGCGCAAGGGGATATCGTGGTCAAGCCGCTCGACGGCATGGGCGGCGCTGGCGTCTTCCGCCTGCGCGGTGCCGACCCCAATACCGGCGCGATCCTGGAAACTCTGACGCAGCACGGTACGCGCACCATCATGGCACAGCGCCATATTCCCGAGATCAGCCAGGGCGACAAGCGCATCCTGCTGATTGCAGGCAAGCCGATGCCATACTCTCTGGCCCGTATTCCCAGACCCGGCGAGACGCGCGGCAACCTCAATGCGGGGGCGACCGGCGTGGCGCAACCCCTTACCCGGCGGGATCGGGAGATCGCCGATGCGCTCGGAGCGACACTCTACGCACAGGGACTGATGCTGGTAGGACTCGACGTGATCGGAGACTATCTCACCGAGGTCAACGTCACCAGCCCGACCTGCATGCAGGAAATCGCCGACCAGACCGGCTTCGACTCGGCTCGTGTCATGGTGGATGCGCTGGAAAGCCAGTTGCCGGCAAACACCGCCCATTGATCGGCATCACGCAAGAAAAATCCGGATGACCCCCGCCATCGAAATCCACCAGGTGCATAAGCGCTTCGGCGCGCTGCGCGCCCTGAACGGCGTCGACCTGGAGATCGGGCAGGGCGAATTCTTTGCCCTGCTGGGCCCCAACGGCGCGGGCAAGACGACGCTGATCAGCATCGTCGCCGGCCTCACCTTTGCCGACAGCGGCTGCGTCAAGGTCATGGGGCATGATGTCGTCGTCGACTACCGCGATGCACGCCGCATGCTGGGCGTGGTACCCCAGGAACTGGTGTTCGACCCGTTCTTCACGGTGCGCGAGACACTCGCGTTCCAGTCGGGCTACTATGGATTGAAGAAGAATGATGACTGGATCGATGAGATCCTCCATCACCTCGACCTCGCCGATCGCGCCGATACCAACATGCGCTCCCTCTCCGGCGGGATGAAACGCCGGGTGCTGGTGGCCCAGGCCCTGGTGCACCAGCCACCGGTCGTCGTCCTGGACGAACCCACCGCGGGTGTGGACGTGGAAATGCGGCAGGCACTGTGGCATTTCATCAAGCGGCTGAACCGCAAGGGTCACACCATCGTGCTGACGACCCACTATCTCGAGGAGGCGGAAGCCCTGTGCAACCGCGTCGCCATGCTCAAGGCGGGCCGCATCATCGCACTCGACAGCGTGCGCAACCTCGTTCGCAGCCTGCCCGG
The DNA here is from genome assembly GCF_900119085.1 of Nitrosovibrio sp. Nv17. Classification (GTDB taxonomy): domain Bacteria; phylum Pseudomonadota; class Gammaproteobacteria; order Burkholderiales; family Nitrosomonadaceae; genus Nitrosospira. Next base: position 176,806 of record NZ_FPIQ01000003.1, read on the forward strand.
ATGCCTGATCAGACTGCGGCTGTCATCCGATGCGCTGCCGCCGTCGCTGCAACCGCTCGTGGCCGGGCGGGAGGATGACGTCTACACGCTGGCGCTCGAGGCATACGCTCAGCTCGAGCAGGTCATGGCTGCCCTGCGCGAAGCGGGGATACGGATTCTCGACCTGCAGATGGTTCAGCAGGGACTGGAGGATGCCTTCGTGAACCTTACGGGGCAAGCACGTCAGCAGGAATCCGTATCGGCTTCCGCGTTCTGATTGTCTCTGGTTCTTCCTTGCGCAATCCAGCCGATACCGCAAAAAGCCGCACCCACGGAAACGAGGACGCAGATACGGCTTAGTCCGCCTGCACCACCAGCAGCGAACGGCCGGCGATCACGTGCTCGCCGTGCCGGCACAGCAACCGCCACACGGTACCGCCGACGGGCGACTCCACCACGAATTCCATCTTCATCGATTCGAGGATGACCAGCGGATCGCCCGCCTCCACGCGCTGGCCTGCCTCCACCAGCAGCTTCCATACCGTACCGGTAACGTGCGCGCTGACGGTATGCGTGCCATCCGGCAGGTCCAGTTCGTCGTACTTGTCCGCCTTCTCCAGCGCGACCTCGCTCACATACTCCGCCTTTCCCTCGAGCCGCCAGCGTTCCCGTTCGGCCTCAAAAGCGGCCTGCTGCCCGGCCTTGAAGGCCTCGATCGAGGCCGCCTCGCGATGCAGGATGGCATTGTACTGCCTCAGACTGAACGTGGCCTCCTCGACCCGCAGCTTGAAGCGTCCCGAAATGAAATCGCGGCGCAGCCCGGGCAGCTCGCTCTCGCTCACCGGATAAAATCGGATCTGGTCGAAGAAACGCAGCAGCCAGGGCTTGCCCTCCTCGAAATCGCCGGTCTGGCGGTAGCGGTTCCACATCTGCACGGTGCGCCCGACGAACTGGTAGCCCCCTGGCCCCTCCATGCCGTAGATGCACAGGTACGCCCCGCCTATGCCTACGGCATTCTCCGGGGTCCAGGTGCGTGCCGGATTGTACTTGGTGGTGACCAGGCGGTGGCGCGGATCGACAGGGGTCGCCACAGGTGCGCCGAGGTATACGTCGCCCAGCCCCATCACCAGATAGCTTGCTTCGAACACGATGCGCCTGACCTCGTCGATGCTCTCCAGTCCGTTGATGCGGCGAATGAACTCGATGTTGCTGGGACACCACGGCGCGTCGCTGCGCACCGACTGCATGTATTTCTCGATGGCCAACCGGGTGGCGCCGTCGGCCCATGACAACGGCAGGTAGACGATACGGGTCGGCACTTCCATGTCCTCTACTTCCGGCAGCATTTGCTCCGCGGCAACCAGCCGCTTCAGCAGCGTCACGCGGGACAGCTTGCGCGAATCGAAATGGACCTGCAGCGAGCGGATGCCAGGTGTCAGCTCCAGGATGCCCCGGATGCGGCCCGCATCCCGTTCCGCCTGGAGCCACGTCATCAATGCATGCGCGCGAAAGCGCAGATTCAGATCCAGCTCGGGTGGGCCGTACTCGACCAGCACGTACTTGTCGCCGGCCTGTCGATACATCACCTCCACCCGCCGCGCGGTACCAGGGATGCGGTGCAGCACGGGCCCGCCCGGGATGACGCCGCCCCTCGGCCGTGGCGGTACCTTCGGCAGCCGCAGATCGCGGATGGTTGCATCCTGCAGCTTCTCCAGCGCCAGCGCCTGGGCCATGTCCATCCGGCGGAAACGCACGCGATCGCCCGGCTTGAGCTGCCCGACCTTCCACAGTTCGGCCTGCACAATGGTGACGGGGCAGACGAAGCCGCCCAGGCTGGGACCGTCTGGACCGAGTATCACCGGCATGTCGCCGGTGAAGTCGACTGTACCGATGGCGTAGGCGTTGTCGTGGATGTTGGAGGGATGCAGCCCCGCCTCACCGCCGTCGCGCCGGGCCCAGCGCGGTGTGGGACCGATCAGGCGCACTCCGCTGCGGCTCGAGTTGTAGTGAACCTGCCAGTCGGCAGCGAAGAAGGTACGGATATCATCGTCGGTGAAGAAGTCCGGAGCGCCATGGGGGCCGTACAGCACGCCGATCTCCCATCGGTCGGCATAGTGCGGAATCAGCCTGCGCGGCAGCGTGCGGCGCACGTGGCGGCCAGCGGCCGCCACGTGGAGCACGTCGCCCGCCAGAAGGGCTCGCCCGCCATGCCCGCCGAACTGCCCGAGCGTGAAGGTGGACTTGCTGCCCAGATAATCTGGCACGCGGATGCCGCCTTGCACCGCCAAGTAGGCGCGGCATCCCGCCGCCTCGAGCTTCCCGAACTGCAGCAAGGCACCGGCGCGGACCGCGTGCGAACGCCATTGCGCCAGGGGCTCGCCATCGAGGCGCACTTCCATGGACGCTCCGCAGATCGCGACGATGCTGTCGCAATTGAACCGCAGCGAAGGTCCCGCGAAGGTGATCTCCAGGCCTGCCTCGCCCTCGGCGTTGTCGACGAGGCGATTGGCCAGGCGGAAGGCGATGGAATCCATGGGGCCGGACGGCGGGACGCCGATATTCCAGTAGCCCGTTCGTCCGGGATAGTCCTGTACCGTTGTCTGTACTCCCGGGCTCAGCACATCGATCGTCTTCGCGGTATAGCGGAAGCCGCCCAGGAATCCGGTGGTGTACCGTCCCAGCCGGAAGGCGGTTCCATCGACGACTTCCCTCAAGTATTCCAGGTTGGTCTCGATGCCGTGCAGCGCGCTGGCCTCCAGCGCAGCGAGCAGCTTGGCGATCGCCCCCTCGCGATCCGGCGCATGCACGATGATTTTGGCGAGCATCGGATCGTAGAAGGGAGACACCTCCACGCCACGCTCCACCCAGGTTTCCACGCGCACCACCAGGGAGGACGGAAACTCCACCTGCGTCAGGGTGCCGCAGGACGGCTGAAAATCCCGCATCGGATTCTCGGCGTACACGCGCACCTGGAGGGAAACCCCATGCGGCCGGATGTCGAACGACTCCAGCGGAGGCAAATCACCGGCGGCCTGCCGCACCATCCACTCAACCAGGTCGATGCCGGTGACCTCCTCGGTCACGCCATGCTCGACCTGCAGGCGCGTGTTCACCTCCAGAAAATAGAATTCCTTTCTGGCCTCGTCGAAAACATACTCCACGGTTCCCGCCGACTGATAGTCGACTGCCCTGCCGAGGCGCACGGCGGCTTCCAGCAGAGCCTGGCGCAAATGCGGCGCCAGGTTGGGCGCGGGCGTTTCCTCGACCACTTTCTGGTTGCGCCGCTGCATCGAGCAATCCCGCTCACCCAGCGCAACCACTCCGCCTTTGCCATCACCGAAAATCTGCACCTCGATGTGGCGCGCATTCTCGACATACTTCTCCAGGAACAGGCCGGCATTCTTGAAATTGTTCTGCGCCAGATGGGCCACCGCTTCATAGGCGCCTGCAAGCTCACCGCGATTCCAGCACAGGCGCATGCCGATGCCGCCCCCGCCCGCGGTGCTCTTGAGCATGACCGGATAGCCGATCCTCGCTCCCTGGCTCAGGGCGTCTTCCCTGTCCCGCAGCAGATCGGTCCCCGGCAGCAGCGGCACATGGTTGCGCAGGGCGAGCTCGCGCGCCGTGTGCTTCAATCCGAAGGCGCGCATCTGCGCAGCAGTGGGACCGATGAAGCGGATTCCCTCCGCCGCGCAGCGCTCGGCGAACTCGGCATTCTCGCTCAGGAAACCGTAGCCGGGATGGATCGCCTGTACGCCCGCCCGACGCGCGACATCGAGAATCCTGTCGGCATTCAGGTAGCTGTCCGACGCCGGGCCTTCCCCGATGCAGTGGGCCTCGTCGGCCTCCAGCACGTGGCGAGAGAGAATGTCCGCAGTCGTATAGACCACCACATTCGTGATTCCCATACGACGCAGCGTACGGATGATGCGGCAGGCAATGGCACCGCGGTTGGCTATCAGAACCTTCTCGAACATGCGTCTCCCCTGATTCCAGGTGGCTCCATCCGCTCAGGAAATCAAATCCGGCAAACCATGGGAAGTCTAACACGCAAGTCGTGAAGCATTCACGAACTCCATGTAAGCCGGCTCCGACGCAGCCCGCACCGAAGGCGTCTTCATGCCGGGCGAACGGGGGAGGGATTGTTCTTCTCTTCGCGCTCTCCGTCGGGCTTGACGGTCAGCACCGCGCAAGGTGCGTGCCGCACCACGAATTGTGCGATGCTCCCCAGTGTCAGATAGTTCCAGCCGCTGTATCCGTGAGTGCCCAGTACGAGAAGATCGGTGCCCTGCTCGGTGGCAACCCGTACGATCTCCTTGCCGGGGCTGCCTTCGACGAACAAGGCCTGGATGTCGTCGCCCAAAGACTGCGCGAGCGCCTCCAGCGCATCCCTGCCCTTCTGCCGGGTCTTCTCGATGCTCGCATTCACCCATTCCTCGAATCCAGGCGTGTAGTAATAGGGGGACGGCACCATCCAGCCGCTGGGCTCGAACACGTGCAGGACGGCGAGTTCCGCGCCAAGCGCACCTGCCATCCATCTGGCATGATGGATCGCATCCTGCGAGGCATCCGAGAAATCGGTGGCCAACATGATCTTCTGAATGAGGATGTCCATGGAATCCCCCTCCCATGAATGTAATCGGATCGACCATGCCCGGAATCCGGTCGTCGATGGATGATTGCCGCCCGTTTCCGAACAAAACCCTTCAAGCTCCGGCTCCGAAAAATCGCATACTGCCGGAGAGCTATCCCGTCTACATCGGTCGCAGGCCGAGCTTGTCGAGCAGGGCCCGATCCTGCGCCGCCTCAGGGTTCTCCGTCGTCAGCAGCTTGTCCCCATAAA
>NZ_FPIQ01000005.1:0-90519 GCF_900119085.1 Nitrosovibrio sp. Nv17
GGATGGACGGGGCGGGAACGGGCAGGCGCGATGTCGAGCCGGTGATGGTGGAGCTGGGCGAACATGAAGAGGTCGAAGCGGTTGCGGATGCCAAGCTTGCCGAAAATCGAGGTCAGGTGGTTGCGCAGCGTCTGCTCGCTGATCCCCAGCGTGTGCGCAATCCTCTTGTTCGAGGCGCCCGCCTCGCTCGCGAACGCCGCCACGATCGCGCCTTCCTTGCGCGTCAGCGCAACGATCCGCTCGGTGACGGGATCGGCAAACGCCGGCTCCGCCTGCACGAAGCTGGTCACGACGCGTCCCATCGTCTTGCGCGGCAGCCACAGCTCGCCCTCGTGAACCTTCTGGATCGCCTTGAGAATGGTCGCTGTCGGCTGCTCCTTGTACACCACGCCCCGCGCCCCATGGAAGACTGCCTCGTCGACGGCGTCCCGGTCGTGGGATGCACCGACGAAGACGATCACGTGGAGGCCCGCCGTCTTCAGCAGCCCGGGAATCAGCTGGATGCTGGAAGCCTTGCCGAGGCAGAGATCCAGCAGGACGACGTCGGGCCGGCTCTCCCGTGCCAGCTTCAGCGCATCCGCGCCGTTGTCCGCCAGGCCGGCCACCTCCATGCGCGGAAACTCGCCGCCGATCAGTTTCTCCAGCCCCCACAGGACGATCTGGTGGCTGTCGATCAGCAAAACGCGGATGGGCGGGGATGAGGGAGGGTCCACGGGAATATTTGCCGCTTCCATATCGGGATCTCTATTGGGCGCTCACCCAGAAGAGGGCCATAAAATTCCTGGCAGCCTGTTTTTTGGGAGATTTTGTCGAGGATTCACGGGATGATAAATAGTCAATTTCACACATCAGGAAGAGTGCCAATTTCCCGCTGTCCGTTCCCCGTCCCCTTCTGGAGCCGGGCCACCAGTTCGCCCCGGGAACGTACCACCAGCTTGCGAAAGATCGACTGCACCTGGTTGGCGACGGTGTTTTCGCTGGTTCCGCGCCGTTGCGCGATATCGGCATTGGTCGATCCCGCGATCAGGAGGCCGAGGACATCGCGTTCGGTCTCCGAGAGACCTGCCAGGCGTCGGGTATCGATGAGCGGCGATGCACCTATGAGGAACCGCTCCCCGGCCAGGGTGACTTCGGCGAGCTTGCGCCTTACCCCGGTGGGAGCGAAGAAGACGACAAGCTCGGCCCGGGAGCCCAGCCCGAGCTTGTCCTGGGTTCGCGCGGTGCAGTTGGTGATCGCCGTTTCGGAAAGGCCGAGGGTGTAGGCGATCTGTTTCGACGAATACCCCAGGCCGACGTATTCGGCCACCTGCCGTTCGCGCGGCGTCAGGCCCCTTGGATCGGGGTGCACGGGGTCGTTCCTTACCGCGACGACGAAACGGCGCTGGTCCGTATCGAAGTGGTCGACCATGGACCAACGGCCGCTCACCAGGCCTTCCCAGTTTCCCAGGGCCTCGTCGACGTTCTCGCGGCCGGAATGCGCGCGTGCACGCTCGATGCGCCGCACTATCTCCCGGAGGTTTTCCCTGGCGTCGACGTCCCGGGCCGGCCCCCGGGCGTCGTGCACGCTTCCGCCCGCATCGAATACGGCCTCGACGCTCGCCGAATCCAGGGAAAGCCCGGCAACCATCTGCCGCAGCCTGACGCCTGCCCCCACGTGGGCCACAATCCGGGGCCATCGCCGACGCTCCTGCTCCGTCGCTTTCGAGGTTTCCTTGAGCAGGGCCCCGATGGAAATGCCGCTGCCTGTTCCCGACAGGCAATTGATGACCAGCAGATCCCGCATTCTCCCTTTCAGCAGGCTTCTGAACATCCTGTGCATGTCGGGAAAGCGGGGAAACACGAGTTCGCTCGCCGTGGCGACGACCACGCCGGTGCGATAGGTCAGGTCGAGGGATTTTTCCGTCGCCAGCGCGTGGGACATGCGGGCGACGTAGGTCAGCGCCTTGGGCGTACCCTCGGAGAAACTGCCGAGGGCGAAAGTGGTGGGGGTGCAGCGGAAAGTCCAGCCGAGGACGTGAGTACCGCGGCCGAGAAGGGGCGCGATGCGATCGATGAGTTGACCGAGCCATTGGGAGTCGCTGCCTCCCAGGTCATACCCGGCCTCGACGACGGATATCCAGTCGCTCCCTCTTGTGCTCATTCTCGACTCGGAAACAAGCTTTATATATTTGAACTTAAATGAATATTGTTACATTTTACCCATTCGATACGTCTGTTTTCATGGTCAACAGTATAATCCATTCGGGGTAATCGACACCAATAATCCGCTTCCCTGCCTCAACGCGCGGCTCCAGAGTCAGGGCGGCCCGGACCCGTCCATTGAACGCAAAAAACCCCCTGATAGTTGTCAACCACCAGGGGCAGGCACTAGTTGTCGAAGAAAATACTACCGAACCAACGGCACTCGCCATTGGTATTCCAATGCTAGGAAGATTGGCCACCGGAATCTGTGGGAAATCCCACACCCTTGTGCGGCAGGCAACAAAAAGCCCGCATGGCGCGGGCTTTCCGGACTTCTTGAGACGTCTTTGAAATATTCAATTGGTGAAATGGCGGAGTCGTGCGCGGACTCAATCGGATGATTCTGCAAATCTTTGGAATTCGGTCTCCGTCTTGATAGCCCCATTGATGGCTACGTCAACGACTGGCCAATAGCCGTTCGTGTTGTGATCGAGAAGAACGTCAGGTACTCGGATGGTGCGTCCGCGCGGCGCGATCTTATGAACCTCGATAACTTTCGAATGGGGTCCGGGATGAAGCGTGTAGTGCTCCGGCATGCTTTTCGGCGAGAGGACGAGCTTGTTCCTGGCCAATGCGAGAACTGTTTCGCCAAGGTCGAATCCATGCACGCCTTTCGGCAATGAGCGCGGGGCTATTTCTTGCCGTAGGCGGCATCGTGATCGGGCGCGATGGCGAGCAGGCGCATGAAGTTACCATCGCGGTACGCGGTGACCCGCCGTGACGACGTGATGCGCAGCGTATAGATTGCGTCGATGCCCTTGGGTGGATCGATGCTGGTAACCTTCTCCCACTTCAGACCCTGATCCCGGTAGACCTGGTACCAAGTGATCTGACGCAGCTTCTTGAGGGTGTCGGTGACGCGGCTGCGTTCGGGTTTGTCCAGACTGAGCCAGTTCTCCTGGAAAACCGGGTTGTTCAGATCAAGCTGAACATTTCTATCGTCTGGGGCGTCCGCCATCTTCCAGCCCCTTCAGAACCGTTTCGGGATCGGATGCCTGGGCAGGGTGGCGTTGCGACCAGTCCAAGGCACGATCCAGATCCGCTCGCGCCTTGGGTTGGTGCAACCAGCGTTCGTTGTCGGGGATCACTTGGGCCGTGCGGACGAGCCACACGCCGGGTTCCCGTTCCTCGACCAGAACCTGCCGTCCGGCAAATTCCTTGCCCAGTGAAATCTGTCCATTGGCGCCAATGACCTTGACGCTGGACTTGCCGGCGAGTGTATGCATTGATCTATGCCTCGAATAAGTCATGATCATCAATAACATTGGTGCATTACTAATGCACGAAGGCACTATAGCACGTTGCTCGCTCATCAGCAAGAACTCCTCCGCACGCTATATGTCGACGAAAATGATCGGATGCAACAGGACGGTATTGAACGCGAGGAGACGATAAACCAATGAAAAAGCCCGCATGGCGCGGGCTTTCTGGACTTCTTGAGACGTCTTGAAACAACCAATTGGTGGGGCGGCGTCACTCGAATAATAGCCAAAGAACGCCATAATACAATGATTCAAGGTTTAATAAATTAATTTATACCCCTAAATATACCCCCTGATAGATTTGCTGAAGGGGAGAATCACCACTGATCCCTGCGTTTTTACGCTCACGCCTTTCCCGAGAAAACTATTCTGGTAGCCATGCCATGCCTCCCCATATGGATTGGTTTAAGGCATCGCATATGGTAGCGTGGAATCTGTTGTAATCAGATAAAGGAGAGGAGAGATGGGGCCCGAATTTCTGATCGCAGCGGCGGTCGCTTCCATGCTGGCATCGGCCGGCGGTACGGCCATGTCGATGAGCGCGCAGAACAGCATCAAGAAGAAGCAGAGCGCCGCGCGCATGGCAGAAGCCGCGCGCCAGCGCGACATCGACAAGCGCAGGGATGCCGAGATGCAGCAGGCGCTGCCCGAATTCGAGCGCGAGAAGCAGGACGAGCGGCGCACCAGCATCGCGGACTCGATCCAGCAGTACCTGCAGCCGACCGTGAACCCCGCGACCGAATACCTTGCGGGCAGCACCGCGCCGCAGGTCATCAAGGATTCGATGAACCAGCAGCTCGTCGGCGCACTGCGCAAGGGGCAGGACTATGCCAAGAACCTTGCCGGCGTCTCGGCGCTGAGCCGCCAGCGGCTGGACAACAACATCGGGCTCAATCGCCTGGGTGAGCGCGTCGGCATGCTCAACAACGAATCGGCGCGGTCTACTGGTCTGTTCGGCGGTGAGATGGATGCGTCGCACCTTGCGGGCGCAGGCGCCAATTCCGCGGCCAATCTGCTGGACGGCCTGGGCGGCATCGCCGGGGCCATTGGGTCATACCACCTGATGAGCAAGGGGCTGGGGGGAATCTCGGGCACCAAGGCCGCCAAGGGAATCGCTACCCCCATCAATATGAGTGTCGGATAGGAGACTGCCATGCCTTCGTACCCGAATCCGTACGCCTACACGAACGCCAACATTGGCGCGGGGCTGAAAAGCATCGCGGACGGCATCTTCAACGCCGGGATGATGAACGCTCGTGCACGCATCGACGACCATACCATGGCGCGCATGCAGGCGAATCAGCAGTCCCTGGATGCGGTTCGAGACGCGCAGATCGGCAAACTGGAGTCCGAGACAGATCTGAATAGACAGCGCCACGCAATGCGCTCGCCTGAGGCGTTGGATCGCTACGCACAGGATGCATCCGGCCTGCCGGCTCAGATCTACCAAGGCATCAAGGCGCTGCGGCCGCAGGACTTCGACGCCGACCTTGGCCCGTCTCCGGCCATGCGCTATTCGGACGACCAGATGTCGGCGGCACAGATTGGTGGCTTGCTGTCGCAGCATTTCGGCGCCAGCAAAGAGCCGAACCCTCAGGTTTTCGCGCAGGCGCAACGCATCCTCCAGGGGAATGCGCAGTTGCCGTGCATCCTGGCAGGCGACGTTTCTGCGGACGAGATCGGGGACGCCCTGTTCGCCATCGCCGGCAAGCCGCGATACGGCATGAGCGATGGTATCCAGTACAGTACCAACAGGCTTGGTACGACCCATACGACTCCGCTGGGAACCGCGAAAATCGGTGAGCGCCAAGCGGCTGCCGACAAACACAAAGCGGACGAGGTGCGCGCCATTGCAGCGGCGCTATTCGATGATGAGAAACGAAAGGTCGGCCCATTCGCTCCGAAGTCCGATCAGCAGAACAGTGGGCGGAAGTTTTACAGCTTGTCGAGCGGAGAAAGGGAATATTTGGACACTGAACTGGAGGCCGCCGCTGGGACGAAGCTGGAAAACATCGATTCCAATGCACGCATTGGGATCCTCAGTCGAGCGACAGACCTATCGGTTAATCCGGATTCGGAGTTCTATCGCAACCCGGTTGCAGCCCTACAGGCTGCGATTGCGGAAATGGCCCCGGCCGGATTCGAGGATTCTGCCGGCATGTTTTCGTCCGCGCGGTTCACACCGAAGAAGGCACCCGGAGCCGTGCCGGCACGGCCAGCAACAGCCGGAGGCGGACTGCCTCCCGAGGCGCGCACGAGACTCAAGGAAGGCGTGGTGACGCGGTTCGCCAACGGTCAGGCCTGGACGCTGCAGAGCGGTCAGCCAGTGCAGGTGCAGTAATGGCAGGCAAATGGTGAGCCGGTACGATAGATCCAGCCGGGCGTTCTGGGTGGCGAAGCAGGCGTTTCGGAAGCAGTAGGGAAGGGGACAACAAAAACCCGCCCCGGCGGGTTTTAGGAATGTGATGTAATAACAGCTATTTTTCGCTAAATATGTGAGGGGGTGCCACTGCCATGGCTTGCTTGATTAGATCCTCGCTAACATAAGTATCTGATCGTAAAATATCCGCCAGATTTCCAATTACACTAGTTTCATAAAATTCTGATCGCTCTGCAGACGTACTCGGTCGGTAAATATTACTGGCATCTGTGGATAGCCTAAAGTATTCCATTATATTTTCCTCCAACCTTCAAAATTTCTACGGTCGTTTACTACGCGGTTTGGATCTGGAGTTTCCTGCCCTGCAGGATTCTTGCTCAAAGTTCCTTCTGAAATATACTGATGAGAGCCCGTTTTACAGCTTTCTATGGCTGCCCTTGGTAGTCTGTAATCTACTGTCAAATGCTCTGAAGGAAAAAGATTCCATGGATCAAAGGGCTCAAGAAGCTTGAATTCATTTACGTAACTGAGATGCAGTTCTCTTAAGATGCTATAAAAACTATCAGAAGGATTTTCTATGTTTAAACCGAGTTCACGAGCCTCACGTCTATTAATTGTGTAATCATGGCTACCAGATTCAGCACATAGAAAATCTATGATTGCATCTATCTTCTTTTCATCCTTTACTTGTTTTTTCAATAGCTTCTTAGCTAAGAATCTAATTTGTGATTGTGAGCGGAATATTTCCCCAAGAACTAAAGGATGGACTTTATTTGACAGGTCTACAAGTAATTTTGTTGCACTTTCCCCATTATCTATACCTAATTCCTTTGCGGCATCAAGATAGCCTCGAACGGCCTCTACACTTACAGGCGAACGAGCTTGTGATCCAGGAATTAGTGGATTTAATGGGTGATTTATACTCGGATCTATCGGGCCCAATGCTGCTTGTTTAGTCATTATTATTTTGGTAGCGCCTAAAGAAATTAGCGTTCCGGCACTTAAAGCTTTAGATGGGATAATCACCTCCAATTCATCGCAGAACGTATGCAATAAATTTATCAGTCTCCAAGCTGCCGCAGTATTCCCTCCTAGGGTATAGAGTACTAATGAAATTCTCTTTGTGGGCCCGATGTCATCAAGGTGTTCTACAAAGATATCTATTACTTCTGGCGAAATCTGAGTTTCAAGTTGCCTTCGATCCCCGGTAATATACGAAATAACGGATGATGACCTTGCTTTCGCAATTTTATTAAGTAACCCTTTTCTTTTGTGAAAACTCGACATTTTCTAAATAATGCAATTTTCCACTTAGAAGCAAGTTCCGTGCCTGATCAATATAGATTATTTAATCAGGGATCTAGAAATTGCCTACTTTCATGTGTAAATTAACTCGACAACTATCCTATAACGGCAAACAAACAGAAAGCTTTAAGCTTAGCCGTTATTCCCTCCGCAATTTCCACGGCGGTACCGGGTCGGGATCGGCCCATAGTCCTCTATGATTTGTCATCGCCTCGGCTTCGATCTGGAGTAGGGCAGGGTTTGCTGAGTACGTTCGATAGACTTGCGTCATTCCTCGGCGCACCTGCCCAGGCCAAGAATCCCAAACGCCGTCTGATGGCATTAGCAGTGCCCACATCATGGAAGTGGTGCAATACCGCATGTCGGGTACTGAAGACTATGCAAGACCCGCGCAACGCCAGATGCACCCCCGAAACCAGCTCCGGAGTCCCCCGCTAAAACGTCCGAAACGTTTCGCGCGCGGTCCAGCCATAGAGTAGCAGAAGTAGCAGGAGAAGTAGTAACAACTCTGCGGTTAGTGCCGGCATTCGGCACCCCTCCCGAACCAGATTCGTCCCTTCCTCGATGCCGAGCAGTCGTCCGATCGGCGCTCTGGAGGCGCATCCCCCAACCTCGTCCGTTCTTCCCTCTCGCCACACCTCGGCCCGTCGGGCCCAGCACCCCCACCCCGCCACCACCCGACGCGCGCGCAAGAAATCTCATTATCCTCCCTCTCCAAAAATTCTGGATTTTCCGAAAAATTCCGGGGATAGGGATAACTCTTCAATTCATTTTGTGGATCGCTGCCTTGCGCCCTTGCGGCACCGAGGAGGCTCCTTCACTTTGCGCAGAAGATGCATCATCTTTTCGTCCCAATCGAACACTTCCATGGCAGCCTCTCCCATCTGGGCCGACAGACGCCGCCAGGTGGGCCAGCGCATCCACTTGGGCTTGCCATCCCGTCTGGTATCGTCATAGCTCGCTCGCTCATGCAATTTCCTGAGTCGCCGCCGGGCCAGGTCTACCCTTCCCTCATTCTCCGACCGGTTGCCCATATTGAGGCACTTCTTGCAGCCGTAGCCGGGTTTGCGCTCCATTCCCGATGGCAGGCGATAGAGGATCAAGCGGCGCCCTTCGCACCGCGGGCATTTGAAGTAAGGGCGTTTCCCGCCATAGTGGCACGCAACCCACTCCAGATCGACCAGAACATTGCCTGCAAGAATGAACCCATCCGTCAGCCGATACTCATGCGCGAGCTTCCGTATGTCGACTGAGGGAAAATCCTCCGCCATCAGCTTCGACCCTCGGCGGCCGAACCAGCCGCTGCCTATTCCACCCATGGCGCTATCCGGAGTAATGGATCAATCGATCGAACGGGGTTAATTTCTATTGCTGGCATGAATGGACGAGATTCTAGTCTGCCCCTCTCTTTTCCCGGCGAATCCGGAATCCCTTCCCCCTTTATAAAGGGGGGGCGGGAAGTCCGGGAAGAATTCGTTCCCGGAAAATCCCACTTCGGGAAATTTCGGGAAATTCGGGAAAGAAAAAACAGGAAAAAGGGGCAAAAAATGAAGAAAATTCCCACTTTGAAAACTGGAAAAATGAAGTTCGGGAACGATTTCGGGAAATTTCGGGAAAAAGGAAGAGGTTTATTCGTGCGTTTTATGTAACCCATATCCAGCCGTCCCGCAATTTCAAGGCACCCCGATTCACCAAACCGATAATCGCTTCCTGTCCTCGCTCCTGCGTTCGTTTTGGATCAACTGGTAGGCGGCCTATGCACGATTCGATCAGCGCATCGAACTGGATGCATGGCCGCTCTGCCGGCGCCCCCCCTTTACCGTGCTCTCTGGAATCGCGCAGCAGTTCTCCAGCGACCTCATAGACGATCTTCTGGTTTCCACCCCTCGGAATTTTCGTCCGCTTCACGACATCGGCAGCACGCTCTTCCGGTTCCACCACGCACGAGGTTACCGGATCGCCGTCTTCATCGATGCCGATCTCCACGACAGCCAGGCGGAACGGATGTGATTTGCCATCCAGGCCATCCTTCGATTTCTCCAACTCCCAAGTACGCCGGTTTTCATCGCGAGTCACCTTGATGACGGCATCGGCAGCGGCGAACAGCATGCTATGCCCGCGCATGCCACGCGCCACGTCCTTGCCGCTGTGATGGACAAGAATGACAAGGCATCGGCACTCTTCACGGATACGGGCGGCCGCAGCCAGGATTCGCCCCATATCCACGCTTGAGTTCTCGTCAGCACCCGGGGAAGCGGCACTCAGGGTATCAATGATGACCACCCCGCCGTAAATACCTGCGGATTCGATCGACTCAACCAGCATGGCAATATTCCCGGCATTGAGCAAGGAGAAGGATGCCGTGATGTATCTGACCCGGTGGCACGCATCGGCCCCATGGTACGCGCAGTATGCCTGCACCCGCTGTGGCAGGCCGTTGTGACCCTCCTGGCACACATAGAGGACGTCGCAGGATGCCACCCGGTGGCCATGCCATTCCTCAAGACCGGACAGGGCCGCGGCAAGATCCATGGTTAGGAAGGATTTTCCGGAACCCGAAGCGCCGTATACGACCGCGATGCCTTCGCGTGGCAATACGTTCTTTACTCGGTATTGGGTAGCCGGCATGCCGCGCAGATCTTCGGCGGTGAGAAGCGGATAGGCCGGTGGCCGCCGATCAGGCGGAATTGCGGCCATGGAAGCTGCTGCTCTCCAAGACATGATCAGCCTCCGGAAATCCGTCCAGGATTGAGGGTCGGCGTTGACATCCCGGCAGCCTTCACGCCATCCATCGCCGCGGGTCACTGCGCATCACCGGGAAGACGAGTATGGGCTACGGAACGAAGCACCGCTTCCATGCCATGCCGCCTGGCAAGCTCACCGTATGAGCCCATCCCCTTGGGCAGGGATGTCAACCTTATCTCTGCCGCCACATAGTCCAGCATTGCAAGTATGCCGTGTTTATGCCTCTTTGCATCATCCGCGACGCGGATGACCTCCAGGGTGAGCAGCAACCATGAATTCTCATCTCCACTGAATGAATCCGGGCAAATGATCAGGTATAGTGGTTTGAAAGACCCGTATTCCTGGGCTGCGATCATTGTCGTTGCGTACAGCGAATTGGGATCGCTGATGATCATCACGGGATCGCCTGTTGCCTGATAAATGATTGCAGCATCCTGATACGTGAA
Source organism: Nitrosovibrio sp. Nv17 (assembly GCF_900119085.1). Classification (GTDB taxonomy): domain Bacteria; phylum Pseudomonadota; class Gammaproteobacteria; order Burkholderiales; family Nitrosomonadaceae; genus Nitrosospira. The sequence continues at coordinate 10,380 of NZ_FPIQ01000005.1, forward strand.
GGCGATGTATATGGTTATGGTCTCCGTGCTAACCGGATCCCCGAGGATGGTAAAGCTTCCGTGCCATGAAGCGTCGGAGGCGCATAGATTTTCCGTTCCGCTCTTCGGATCGATTGTCCGCAGGCCCACGGTCTCACCTTCCCAGTCTTTCATCGGAACGATCCACCTTCCATCGTACAGCCGAGCGTCGTAGGGCTTGACGCCAAGCTTCCGTACAGAAGGATGGTCGGGCGGCACAGGAGGGGCCGAATCGTAGATATTCCTGAAGCTAGCCATGATGGCTTGCTCTTTCTCCTCCGCCGCCGCTGCCTGGATTCCCAGTTCCCTATTCTTTGCGTCGTTGGCATCGTAAAGGGCCTGTGCTGCTGCCGGGTCGGTCTTCTGGAGCCTCCGGTATTCCGAGTGTTCGGCCAGGTTCCAGAAGACGGGATACGCCTCTTGTGGCTGGGCGGCCCTCATTGCGCACTTCCATCAGATGAAAGACGCTCGACCAACTCCCGAATATCCTGCGCTCGCCAAGCAGTAGTGCGCGGCCCAATCTTTACAGGCTTCGGAAATTTCTGAGATCGCACGCCGGCCCACCATGCGGATTTTGATATGGGGATTATGGCCGGGATTGGCGGGACTGTCTTAGGATCGCCTACGATCTGTTTTAGACGTAAGAATCCGTTTTTTTCTTGAAGATGCATGTCGCTGCCTCCTATAGCATGTGTTGGACACGGAGACAGAATAGACCCTTATGAATGTAACGTCGCAACAGGAACTATTCAGTTAGTGTTGCGAGATATAGAAGCTATTCGCGATTTCTCGATATGCAATCTTTCTCCAAAAATTCTACTACCTTCGCTATATAGTGATATTTTTTATATGCTGCCCCCACGGTATTTACATGAGCCCCAAGACGTTCACCGACTTCCTTTTTAGCTTTTGCTTCCGCTCTTTTTCGCTCAAGCCTAGTTTCAGTGGCATACTTAGCTAGCTGTTTCCCCATCTCTTGTGCCATTGAGATATGGCGTTCATACGTTCTCTGCTCGATAGGACGTTTAGCCTCACGGAATACGCCGAAGGCGGCCAGCATGGCCTTCTTATCATTCAGAAGATACTCAACCGGTTTTTTAAGGGACGCAAGTGCAAGGCGACCAATCGATGTCTCCTTTTCGATATCGATTCCAGAAATAACCCGTCTGACAAATTCTAGTTGCCGGATCATGGCGGCGTCATCCCCATTATCTGCGTCTGAGCATGTCTTCCTAAAACCGTACCGAATGCTATTTGGGTGATTCTGGTCAATTCCTATCGCCCCGACGTCGGGATGATCTTCCTCCGGCACTATCTCATCTTCGTCCATTTTCAGACCTTCTATATCCCTTGCTGCCTTGACCTTCCCTGCCGGACTCTTACACTGGCTTCTCCCTGCCTTGCGCGGCGTCGGAAGCGCGGCCGTGACGCGTGCGCAGCTCCTGCACCACCTGCAGCATCCATCAGGTCCTGCAGCAGCATCCATGCTCCTAGACTGGCCCGACCCCGGGCACGCTGAGCCCTGTGCGCCGGCAGCGGATTGAGTGGAGCACCGCCGATAACCCTCCTGGAGTCCACAGCGTCGCATCGATTCTTGCGAGGGCAGGGTGGCGGCGCCTTCCGGTGCAGCTCGAGCAGCGACGGATCGATGCGCACCGCCTCGCCGGTATCGGTGTATGTGAGGTCGATTCGTGGCCGCGGATCAGTACGTGATGCCGGCCAGGATCGGCCCACCTTCGCGATACGGCCGCTCGGGGTAACGACCAGGTCACCTGGACTGTAATTCTGCTGTATCATCGCGGCATGAACAGATCAGCGCCCATCATTCTGGCATCCCTCATGCTGTGCTCCTGCGCCGCGCCGATGACGAAGGAAGGCGCGATGGTGCGACAGGTGGCGCCCGAGGTCATCCTGGATTTTCTGCATCATGGTTGAGCATGATGCCATAAATTCCCGAAATGCAAATGACCCCAGGCTTACGCCCTGAAAACACTACGATCGTCAGGCGATCAAGTCCGCTTGCTCTTCTCGTTGCGCTCGACCATGGCGAGTTCCTTGGCCATGTCGAGGGTGATGGCGTATTCGAGGGAAGGACGCCCCCCGTGGGGTTTTTCGGCATTTGCCGAATAACTCACATAGTCCTCGTTTTCCGTGAATCCATACTGCTGGATTCTTTCCTTGATCCAGGTGACGAACTTGTCGCCGGTCTCCAGGAACGCATGCAGGTCGCGGGCGTTGACAGTCTAAACCTGCCCACCGCCGACGGCGCGCTCCTGTACCTTGATGAGTTCGTTCATGCCGCCACCTCTTTTTCCCCGAACTCCAAAATATCAAGTTCGAAATTAACGACCCGATCCCTAGCCTCCCTCATCGCTGCGTGCTCGAATACTTCAATGCGCTTTGCAGCCATGTATACAAGCTCGTCAACGTGAGCCAAGAAACCAACCACATACCTACTGGTGTATTTCATCTTCGGCCCCTGCTTCTGAAGCATATCTTGGACGATTGAAAGCAGAACGCTATAGCCCACGCTATCGGGGTTGTCCTTCAAAAATTGGGCATAGTGCGCGGCGTATCTGCGGCCTATGAGCGTCTCTTCAAAGGAATCGTCGCATCCATCAGGGGGAACGTGCCAATGATCAACATGTTGCTCCCCGCCCTTGTTGTCGAACAGGACAAACGGCAACTCGATAGACATGTCGTCCCCTTTATTTCCGGGACGGTAGGTACGCGGGGCAGTGGATTTGTACGCGGGCGCGGACGCGCCGCCAAGTGCAAGTGTAGAATCAGCCTTAGCCATGATGCTTACCTCCTAGAAAGGTTGCGTTGTGGTCAGGGGTGTCAAGTGCGTCAACACTTTTCACCCCGCATATACCTGAAGTCCGTCAGGCCACGGTATTGCCCCTCAATGGCAGGATGCTTGCCCCGCGGGCCAGCCCTTCCAAGTAATCCGCCCAGGCTTGCATCATCTTCCGACGCTCCCCCAGGTGCTCGGCATAGTTGTACGCCGCCCGCACCGAATCCCGCTCGGCATGGGCGAGCTGCCGCTCGATGGCATCCCGATTCCATCCCTGCTCATTGAGCAGCGTGCTGGCCATGCTCCGGAAGCCGTGGCCGGTCAGTTCACCTGTGCCGTACCCCAGCCGCCGTAGCGCCGCATTTACGGTGTTTTCCGACATCGGCCGGGAGGGTGTCCGCACACCGGGGAAAACGTACTTCCCCTGCCCGGTAAGTGGCTGCAGATCGCGCAGGATCGCTACCGCCTGAGTACAGAGGGGCACGATGTGTACGGCACGCATCTTCATCTTTTCGCCCGGGATCCTCCATTCCGCCGTGTCCAGATCGATCTCGCTCCACTCGGCATGGCGCAGCTCACCAGGCCGTACAAAAAGCAGAGGGGCGAGCTGGAGGGCGCACCGCGTAACAAAGGAGCCCCGATAGTCATCCAAGGCGCGCAGTAGCCCCCCAATCATTCCCGGATCGGTAATGCTGGCATGATGCTTTTCCCTTGCCGGCGGCAGCGCTCCCCGCAGGTCGCCGGAAGGATCACGTTCGGCCCGGCCGGTGGCGACGGCGTAGCGGAATACCTGGCCGCAATTCTGGAGGGCACGGTGCGCCGTTTCGAGTGCGCCCCGCTCCTCGATGCGGCGGAGGGTTGCCAGGAGTGCCGGGGCCGTAATTTCGCTGATGGGCCGGCTGCCTATCCACGGGAAGATATCCCGCTCCAGGCGGCGAATGATCTTGTCGCCGTGGCTTTTCACCCAACCAGGGGAATACTTGGCGTACCACTCCCGGGCTACAGCCTCGAAGCTGTTGCTAGCGGCTTCCTTGCCTGCTCGCTTCGTCTCCTGCTTGAGCAGACAGGGATCGACCCCATTTGCCACGTGCTTGCGTGCGACGTCGCGACGATCCCTCGCCTGGGCCAGAGACACGTCCGGATATACCCCCAAGGCAAGCAGCTTCTCCTTTCCGTTGAATCGATACTTGAAGCGCCAGTATTTCGATCCATTGGGATGCAACAACAGGAACAGCCCTTTCTCATCCGCCAATTTGCGCGGCTTAGCCTCAGGCTTTGAACTGCGGACGGAGAGATCGGTCAGGGGCATGCTTGGGGGTACAGGTCTTTGGGGGTACAGCACATACCCCGTAATGTACCCCCATAAATGATTGGATGCAATAGGATGGTATTGGACACAAGGAGACGATAACCCAATGAAAAAGCCCGCATGGCGCGGGCTTTCTGGACTTCTTGAGACGTCTTGAAACAACCAATTGGTGGAGGCGGCGGGAATTGAACCCGCGTCCGCAAGTCCTCTACAGGCAGTTCTACATACTTAGCCAGGTTGTTTGATTTGACCCGGCATCCGCCAACCGGCAGGCTGATGACGAGCGAGCCACCTATCGTTTAACGTCCGGCAAAGTAGCCCTGCCGGGCGCGATCCTCGTTAATGGCTCCGCCGCCTGTCGCCAGGCCCGGCGTTGAGGCCCACCGGTGCGGAGTCCAGCCGGATTTAAGCGGCTAGAGCGTAGCTTTCGTCGTTTGCGACTATGGTTTTCCAGATGGATTTACGAGGTCACTGGTCCTCGGTATGCCCTGCGCTGCTTTGCAACCCACGTCGAAGCCAGGTCGCCCCCGGCGTTCGGTATTGCTTTTGTTTAGAGCCTATTCCATTCCCAGAGTTCCGCAGCCTTCTCCGGGGGGACACTATACCAGAAGCCGGGACATGTTTTCATGAAGCAGCGTCGCGACAGCCCGATCAGAGATGCGCCAGCAGTTCCCCGGGATGATCGATGAGGCGGCGGGCGCCCCACGTCTCGGGCGGGGCGGTGTTGCCAAGATACCCGTAGCGGGCGATCACCGGCTCCATCCCGGCCGCCAGGCTGGCCTGCACGTCGCGGAGGTCGTCGCCCACATAGAGGCAGTCCGCGGGCGCCACCGCCATCCTTCGGCTTGCCGTCAACAACGGTTCCGGGTGCGGCTTGGAATGGACCGTGTCGCCCCCGCTGACGATGCATGCGACACGCATATCCAGCCCCAGCACCCGCAGCAGTGGCAGGGCGAAACGCGCAGGCTTGTTGGTGACGATGCCCCACGGCAACCCGCGGGCATCGAGTCCGTCGAGCAGTTCCGCCACGCCGGGAAACAGGCAGGTCTGGTCGTACAGGTGCTCGGCGTAGAAATCCAGGAACTCGCTGCGCATGGCAGCATAGCCCGCGTCGCCCGGCGTCAGGCCGAATCCAAGGGCGATCAGGCCGCGAGCGCCTTCCGATGCCGTGGCCCGGATCAGCGCAGGCGCCAGCGGGGCCAGGCCGCGGTGGGCGCGCTGCCGGTTGAGCGCGCCGCCGAGATCGGGAGCGGTATCGGCGAGCGTGCCATCGAAGTCGAAAAGAACAGCCTTGGTCACGGGCATGGCCGTCGGGATGCGCGCGGCGGCCGGCGTGTCAGGCGCGGCACGCCATGATGTAGTTCACGTCGGTATCGGAGCCCAGCGCGTAGACCTTGGTGAAGGGGTTGTAGCTCATGCCGACGATGTCGTGCACCTCGAGGCCGGCATCGCGCACCATGCGGGCAAGCTCGGACGGCTTGATGAATTTCTCATAGTCGTGCGTGCCGCGCGGCAGGAGGTTCAGCAGGTACTCCGCGCCGACCACGGCGAAGAGGTAGGCTTTCGGGTTGCGGTTGATGGTCGAGAAGAAGACCCAACCGCCGGGCGTGACGAGCCCGGCACAGGCGCGCACGGTGCTCGCCGGGCTGGGCACGTGCTCAAGCATCTCCATGCAGGTGACGATGTCATAGCGATGCGGCTGTTCACGGGCGAGGTCCTCCACGGCCACCTTGCGATACTCCACTTTCCGCCCGGTTTCCAGCAGGTGCAGCTTCGCCACCTTCAGGGGCTTGTCGCCCAGGTCGATGCCCGTGACCTGCGCCCCGCACCCTGCCATGCTTTCCGAAAGGATGCCGCCGCCGCAGCCCACGTCCAGCACCGTCCTGCCCTCCAGGCCGGCGAGCCGGTCGATGTAGCCCAGCCGCAACGGGTTGATCTCGTGCAGCGGCTTGAATTCGCTGTTGGGGTCCCACCAGCGGTGAGCCAGCTGGCTGAATTTCTCCAGTTCCAGCGGATCGGCATTGACGTTTCGGTCCCCCGCTTCCCTAATCATCCTTTCCTCCGCTCGCCAGGCGCGCACGCCAGAATGCCGCCCTGGCGAGCAATTCCCGCTCGTCCAGGGCGGTCAGCTTCCCGTCATCCAGCAGCATTTTACCATTTACCCATACATGGCTCACGTGCTCGCGTCCCGCGGCGTATACCAGGTGGGATATCGGGTCGTAGCAGGGCGCGAGCTCGAGGCCGGAGAAATCCACTGCGACGATATCCGCCGCCTTGCCCGCGACAAGGGAGCCGATGTCCGCATCCAGGCCCAGTGCCCGGGCGCCGTTGAGGGTCGCCATCTGCAGCGCCTGGCTCGCAGGCAGGGCAGATGCTTTGCCGCTGCGACCCTTCGCCAGCAACGCGGCCAGGCGCATCTCCGCGAACAGGTCGAGCCGGTTGTTGCTGGCGGCCCCGTCCGTTCCCAGGCCGACGTTGACCCCCTCCTCCAGCAGCGCGGCGACCGGCGCGAACCCGCTGGCGAGCTTGAGGTTGGAGGTCGGGCAATGCGCCACGGAGCACCCCTGGCGCGCCGCCAGCGCGATCTCCTCCGCCTCGAGGTGGACCATGTGCACCGCGATCAGACCGGGGCTCAGCAGGCCCAGTCCGTGCAGACGCTTCATCGGGCGCAGGCCCGTCGTCCTGAGGCTCTCCGCGATCTCCTCCGCGGTCTCGTGCAGGTGCAGGTGGATGGGCAGGCCGAGCTGCTCGGCGTAGGTCAGGATACGGGTGAAGACCCGGTCGCCGACGGTATAGGGCGCATGGGGCGCGAAACAGAAGGACAGCAGCGGATGGTGCCTGTAGTCGTCCCGAAGTGCGAGGCCCTTGGTCAGATAGTCCTCGGGATCGCTGGCATAGGCACTGGGAAGATCGATGGCGAGCATGCCCACGGCGGCGCGCAGGCCGGAAGCCAGGATTCCGCGCACCGCCGCCTCCGGAAAGAAGTACATGTCGTTGAAGCAGGTGATGCCGCCGCGCAGCATCTCCGCGCAGGCCAGGCGCGTGCCGTCGAAGACGAACCCCGCATCGACATGCCGCGCCTCGACAGGCCAGACGTGCCCGCGCAGCCACTCCATGAGCGGCAGGTCATCGGACATTCCCCGCATCAGCGACATCGCCGCATGGGTGTGGAGGTTGACGAGGCCGGGGATCAACGCATGACGATCGAGAGCCACGCGCTCGCGCGGAGCGTACCGCAAGCATGCCTCGGCGGTCGGCAGCACTGCCCGGATCCTCCCGCCGTCGATCGCAAGCGCATGATCGTGCAGCACAGCACCCGGAGGCTCCACCGGGATCACCCAACGCGCCTCGAGCAGGGTATCGACAGCTTCAGGAGTCATGGATGAAAGCGTTCGCCTGATCGAACCATCACGACCAGGATCAGCGAAAAAAAACCCTGCGCGACGGCAGGGTTTTTTCTTGTTGCGTGCTTTCGATTACCGTACCGTCGTGGTTTCCCGCGTGCCGGCCACTTCCACTTCCACCCTGCGGTCGGGCTGCAGGCATTCGATCAGCGCCTTGGTAGCACGGGTGCCCTTGCAGGTATCGCCGGTGACGGGATTGGCTTCGCCCTTGCCGTCGGTGAAGATCTTGTCGGCAGAAATACCCTTCTCCTTCACCAGATAGGCCTTGACGGCTTCGGCACGGCGCAGGGAGAGCTTCTTGTTGTACTCGTCGGAGCCTATGCGGTCGGCGTAGCCGATGGCGACGATGGTGTCGTACTTGATGCCTTCCAGCTTGCCTACGAGGTCATCCAGGGCCTGCTTGCCGCCGGGCTTCAGCACGGCCTTGTCGAAGTCGAACAATTCGTCTGCCGAGAGGGATACCTTCTCCGGCTCCGTCACGGGTGCCGGAACAGGTGCGGGCGCCGGAGCGGGTGCTTCAGCCTTTTTCTCGGCCTTCGGGAACAAATCGGGATCGCACTCATAGATTGCCAAGGCGGGGGTCCAGTAGCCCGTACGCCAACAATCGCCGGAGGAATCCCTGGCCACCGAGCCACGGCCGTCACTTGCGTAAGCCTCGGGCTGTTCCTGCGCCATCGCCGTTCCCGTGAACAGCATCGGCAGAACAACCGCGCCCAGCAAGAGTTTTTTCGCTACCATATTTTCCATGCTATCGCCCCTTTTTCAGAAAAACTTCCATTCAAAATCAAACTGCCCCTGTTCATGAAAGCAAAAAGCCATCGACTTGACAATGGCACATCGTCGCACACGCACCGTACACCGTTTAATTATCTAGTTATATATCGGCCCTTGTCAAATCATGTTGTTGCAGACGGCATGAATATCCGAACATCCCGGTGGCCTCACCCTCGCCGGCATGCTAAAATCATCCGTTTATGCGCGGTTTGCGTCTTCGAGCCGCATCTCTCCGTGCCCAAGATTGTGTCCAGGGCGGGGTTCACATTGTAACCAACTGTTTTAAATATAAAAACATTGATGGATTCATTCGCGAAAGAAACCCTGCCGATCAGCCTCGAAGAGGAAATGCGGCGCTCCTACCTCGACTACGCCATGAGCGTGATCGTGGGCCGGGCGCTGCCGGACGTGCGCGACGGCTTGAAGCCGGTGCACCGCCGGGTACTGTTCGCGATGCACGAGCTCTCCAACGACTGGAACCGCCCCTACAAGAAATCCGCTCGCATCGTCGGCGACGTCATCGGCAAGTACCACCCCCACGGCGACACCGCGGTGTATGACACGATCGTGCGCATGGCGCAGCACTTTTCGCTACGCTACATGCTGGTCGACGGCCAGGGCAACTTCGGCTCCGTGGATGGCGACAACGCTGCTGCGATGCGTTACACGGAAATCCGGATGTCGCGCATCGCCCATGAGCTGCTGGCGGATCTGGACAAGGAGACGGTGGATTACGGCCCGAACTATGACGGCTCGGAAACGGAGCCCCTGATCCTGCCAGCGAAAATCCCCAATCTGCTCATCAATGGCTCTTCCGGCATCGCGGTCGGCATGGCGACCAACATCCCGCCCCACAACCTGAACGAGGTGGTGGAAGCCTGCCTTGCCCTGCTGAAAAACCCCGAAACCTCCCTCGAGGAACTGATCGCGCTCGTCCCGGCGCCCGATTTTCCTACGGCGGGCATCATCTATGGTGTCACCGGCGTCAAGGAAGGCTATCGCACCGGGCGCGGCCGGATCGTCATGCGCGCGCGTACCCACTTCGAGGACATGGACAAGGGCAGCCGCCAGAGCATCGTCATCGACGAACTGCCCTACCAGGTCAACAAGGCCAATCTGCTGGTACGTATCGGCGAACTGGTACGCGACAAGAAGATCGAGGGCATCTCCGACCTGCGCGACGAATCGGACAAGTCCGGCATGCGCGTCGTCATCGAGCTGCGCCGGGGAGAGGTGGCGGAGGTGGTGCTGAACAACCTGTACAAGGAAACACAGATGCAGGATACGTTCGGCATGAACATGGTGGCCCTGCTGGATGGGCAGCCGAGGCTGCTGAACCTGAGGCAGATGCTGGACGCGTTCCTGCGCCATCGTCGCGAGGTGGTGACGCGCCGCACCGTGTTCGAACTGAAGAAGGCGCGCGAGCGTGGCCACTTGCTGGAAGGACTGGCGGTTGCACTCTCCAACGTGGATGAGATCATCGCCCTGATCAAGGCCGCGCCCACGCCGGCGATGGCCAAGGAAGCATTGATGTCCCGGCTCTGGCGCTCCACCGTGGTGGAGGAGATGCTGGCGCGCGCCACGGTCGACACGGCCGCATTCCGTCCCGACGGGCTGGCGCCCGAATTGGGCCTGGCCGCGGGTGGTTACCGGCTCTCGGACGCCCAGGCGCAGGCCATACTGGAACTGCGCCTGCAGCGCCTGACCGGACTGGAGCAGGACAAGATCGTCAACGAATACAAGGAGGTGATGGACAGGATCGCCGACTTCCTCGACATCCTCGCCAAGCCGGGACGCATCACGACGCTCATCGCCGAGGAACTTGCCGCGATCAGGCAGCAGTTCGGCGACGGCCGCCGCAGCGAGATCGTGGTGGATACGCAGGATCTGAACATGGAGGATTTGATCGCGCCTGCCGACATGGTGGTGACGCTGTCGCACAACGGCTACATCAAATCCCAGCCGCTCGACGATTATCGCGCGCAGAAGCGCGGAGGACGCGGCAAGCAGGCAACCGGCACCAAGGAAGACGATTTCATCGACAATCTCTTCATCGCCAATACGCACGACTACATCCTGTGCTTCTCCAGCCGGGGCCGGGTCTACTGGATCAAGGTGTACGCCGTGCCGCAGGGCGGGCGGACGTCGCGCGGCAAGCCCATCGTCAACCTGGTGCAGCTCGAGGAGGGCGAGAAGATCAACGCCATCCTGCCGGTCAAGGAGTTCGACGAGAACCGTTATATCTTCATGGCCACGGCCTTCGGCACGGTGAAGAAGACGCCGCTGTCGGAATTCTCCCGCCCCCGCGCCAGCGGCATCATCGCCATCGGGCTGGACGACGCCGACTACCTGATCGGCGTCGGGCTGACCGAGGGCAGGCATGACGTCATGCTGTTCTCGGATGGCGGCAAGGCGGTGCGCTTCGACGAGAACGACGTGCGCGCGATGGGGCGCGGCGCCCGCGGGGTGCGGGGCATGAAGCTCGGCAAGGGGCAGAAGGTCATCTCCCTGCTGGTCGCCGCAGATGAGGAAGAGGCGGTCTTGACTGCGACCGAGAACGGTTACGGCAAGCGCACGCCGATCGGCGAATATACCCGCCACGGCCGCGGTACCCAAGGTATGATTGCGATCAAGACCAGCCAGCGCAACGGCAAGGTGGTGGCAGCCAAGCTGGTGAAGCAGGACGACGAGATCATGCTGATCACGACCGGCGGGGTGCTGATCCGCACCCGTGTCCGGGAAGTCCGGGAAATGAGCCGTGCCACCCAGGGAGTCACGCTGATCAACCTCGACGCCGGGGAAAGGCTGGCCGGCCTGGAGAAAGTTGTGGAAACCGATGACGGCAATGGATCGCCCGTCTAGGAAACGGACGTGGGCCAGTCTTGACGGCCACGCGCAGATTTCCCGGGGAATGGAGATATGAATCCCATCTATAATTTCAGTGCGGGCCCCGCGGTACTGCCAGCGGAAGTCCTGCAGCAAGCGCGCGACGAGATGCTGGACTGGCATGGCAGCGGCATGTCGGTCATGGAGATGAGTCATCGCGGCAAGGAATTCATCTCCATCGCCGCGGAACTGGAAGCGGACTTGCGGGAGTTGATCGGCATTCCCGGCAGCTACAAGGTGCTCTTCCTCTCCGGCGGCGCTTCCAGCCAGTTCGCCATGGTGCCGATGAACCTGCTGCGCGGCCGGGAGAAGGCCGGCTACGTCAACACCGGCGAGTGGTCGAAAAAAGCCATCAGGGAGGCCGGGCGCTATGGAACCGTGGACGTGGTGGCCTCATCCGAGGATGCGAAATTCACGTACATCCCGCCCCAGGATGCCTGGCGCATCGATCCGGAAATCGCCTACCTGCACTACACGCCAAACGAAACGATCGGCGGCGTGGAATTCCACTGGATCCCCGACGTGTCGCACCTGGGCAGGAACGTCCCCCTGGTCGCGGACATCTCCTCGACATTCCTGTCGCGCCCGCTGGACATCACGCGCTTCGGGCTCATCTACGCCGGCGCGCAGAAGAACTTCGGCCCCGCCGGACTGACGGTGGTCGTCGTGCGCGAGGACCTGCTGGGCACGACCCTCCCGGGCACGCCCACCATGTTCGACTACGCCGTCCACGCAGGCAACGACTCCATGTACAACACGCCGCCCACCTATCCCATGTACATCGCCGGGCTGGTGCTGGCCTGGATCAAGAGACAGGGCGGGCTGGCCGCGATGGAGCGCATCAATATCGCCAAGGCGAAGCTGCTGTACGACCTGCTCGATTCGACCGACTTCTACCAGTGCCCGGTGGCTTCCCCGGATCGTTCGCGCATGAACGTGCCCTTCACGCTGAAAAACCCCGGGCTGGACGAGCTGTTTCTTGCCCAAGCGAAGTCGGAAGGCCTGATCCAGCTCAAGGGCCACCGCTCCGTGGGAGGCATGCGTGCATCGATCTACAATGCCATGCCTCTGGCAGGAGTGGCAGCCCTGACGACGTTCATGCGGGAATTCGCGGATCGGCATGCCTGAACGCGCGCACAAGATTTTCCGGATACTGACGCTCAACGCGATCTCGCCGCTCGGGCTGCAGCGCTTTCCCGGCAGCCACTACGTGGTGGGCGGGGACGTTGCCGCTCCCGACGCGATCCTGGTGCGCTCGCACAACATGCTGCAGATGGATATCCCTCCAACCGTGAAGGCTATCGGACGAGCCGGCGCCGGCACCAACAACGTTCCGGTTGGAGCCATGAACCTGCGCGGCGTGCCGGTGTTCAACGCTCCGGGCGCAAATGCCAACGCGGTCAAGGAGCTGGTACTGGCGGGATTGCTGATCGCGTCGCGCAACTTGATTCCGGCAATCCATTTCACCGAGCGCCTGCAGGGCGACAACGCCGCTCTGCACCGGCTGGCGGAGGGGGGCAAAAAGCAGTTCGCCGGCATCGAGCTGCCGGGACGCACGCTGGGCATCGTCGGCCTGGGCGCGATCGGGCGGCTGGTCGCAGACGCGGCGCTGCGGCTGGGCATGAAGGTGATGGGCTACGATCCGGACATCACGGTGGACGCCGCCTGGAACCTGTCGTCGGAAGTAAGGCGCGCGCAGAGCATCGAGGACCTGCTGCGTCACAGCGATTTCCTCACTCTGCACGTGCCGCTGCTGGACACGACGCGGGGTCTCATCGACCGAAGGATCGTGGATCACATGCGGCCGGGCACGATCCTGCTGAACTTCTCTCGCGACGGCATCATCGACGAGGAAGCCGTGCTCGAGGGCATCGGCTCCGGAAAGATCAAGTACTACGTATGCGACTTCCCCAGCGAGAGATTCCAGGGCCACCCCGCCGTCATCACGCTGCCGCACCTGGGTGCCTCCACGCTCGAGGCCGAGGAAAACTGCGCCGTGATGGTGGTGACGCAGGTGATCGACTATCTGGAGGACGGCAACATCACCAATGCAGTCAATTTTCCCAACATCACGATGGAGCGCGGATCCCCCTACCGCCTGGCGGTGGCGAACTCGAACGTCCCCAACATGGTGGGACAGATTTCCACCCGCATGGCGCAGACGGGTCTCAACATCCACAACATGGGCAACAAGTCGCGCGGGGAGATGGCCTACACCCTGGTCGACGTGGACAGTCCCGTGCCCCGGCGGACGATCGAGGAGATCGCCGCCATCGAGGGAGTGCTGATGGTGCGCTACCTCCCCGTTCTGGCCGACTAGTGGCGTCACGGCCGGAGTTATCGGACTCACGCACGGCGCAACGATGAACGACCCACTCAAGCAGCTGCGGGACGAAATCGATACCATCGACAGCGAACTGCTGGCGCTGGTCAGCCGCCGCGCCGGACTTGCACGGGAAATCGGTCGGCTCAAGCACGGCATGGCCTATCGCCCCGAGCGCGAGGCCCAGGTGCTGGCACGCCTGTGCGAACTGAATCCCGGCCCGCTGGCCGACGAACACGTCGCCCGGCTGTTCACCGAGATCATGTCGCTGTGCCGCTCACTGGAGGAACCCCTGACGGTGGCCTTCCTCGGCCCTCCGGGAACCTTCTCGGAAGAGGCGGTATTGAAGCGCTTTGGCAGCGCGGTGACGGCCCTGGCCTGCGATTCGATCGACGAGGTGTTTCGCAGGGTAGAATCGGGCATGGCCGGCTACGGTGTCGTGCCGGTGGAGAATTCCACGGAGGGTGCGGTCGGCAGATCGCTGGATCTGCTGCTGCACACGCCGCTGAAGGTCTGCGGGGAAATCAAGCTGCCGATCCACCAGCACCTGTTCGCCCTGCAGACCGATCTGACGCGCATCCGGAAGATCTATTCTCACCCCCAGTCGTTCTCCCAGTGCCACGAATGGCTGAATGCCAATCTGGCGCACCTGGCGCATACGGCTCGCATCCACGCGGCGAGCAATGCGGATGCGACGCGGCTGGCCGCCGCCGATCCCGAGGCGGCGGCGGTGGCCGGCCAGAAGGCGGGGGAAATATGCGGATTGACCCTCTGCGCCGAAAACATCGAGGACGACCCCAACAATACCACCCGCTTCCTGGTCATCGGCGCGCACGAGGTGGCCGCCTCGGGGCGAGACAAGACCTCCCTGGTCATGTCCGCCCGGAACCGGCCCGGCGCGATACACGAGTTGCTGGCGCCCCTTGCCACCCACGGCGTGAGCATGACTCGCCTGGAGTCCCGTCCTTCCCGTGCCAGCCTTTGGGAATATGTGTTCTTCGTGGACATCGAAGGCCACCGGCAGGACCCTGCCGTCGCCGGCGCACTGAAGGCACTCCGGGAAAAAGCCGCATCCCTCAAGATACTCGGCTCCTACCCGACCGGATAGCGCCGCCGCATCACGTCGCCTTGACATGGACCTGGCTCCTCTACCGTCCCCGACCCACACCCCGACCCTGCTGCCCAGTGCGGAACATGACCTCATGAACCTGAGCGATCTCGCCCCCGAATACATCCGCGCGATCCACCCCTACCAGCCCGGCAAGCCCATTTCCGAGCTGGCACGGGAAATGGGCGTGGATTCCGGCTCCATCATCAAGCTCGCCTCCAACGAAAATCCCCTGGGCACGAGTCCGTTGGCCCTGGAAGCGATGACTCGCGCGCTGGGGGAGACTGCGCTCTACCCCGATGGCAATGGTTTCGAGTTGAAGGCAGCGCTGTCGCGGCGCTACGGCGTGACGAGCGGGCAGATCGTGCTGGGCAACGGCTCCAACGATGTCTTGGAACTGGCCGCGCGGGTATTCCTCAAGCCGGGCGCTGATGCGATCTATTCGCAGCACGCCTTCGCGGTCTACCCGCTGGTGATCCAGGCGGTCGGGGCTACCGGCATCAAGGTTCCCGCGATCGAATACGGCCACGATCTCGACGGCATGCTGGAGGCTGTCACGCCGGAAACGCGCATCGTTTTCATCGCCAATCCCAACAATCCCACGGGCACGCTGCTGACACCCCCCCTGCTGCTGCGTTTCCTGCAGCACATTTCCCCCGACGTGCTGGTGGTGCTGGATGAGGCCTACAATGAATATCTCCCGGCTACGGCCCGAAGTGACAGCATCGCCTGGCTGCAGCGTTTTCCCAACCTGCTCGTCACCCGCACATTTTCCAAGGCATACGGCATGGCCGGCATACGCGTCGGCTTCGGGCTGGCTCATACGGACGTGGCCAACCTGATGAACCGCGTGCGCCAGCCGTTCAACGTCAACAGCATCGCTCTGGCAGGCGCGGCGGCGGCGCTGGATGACACGGCCTTCGTCAGGCGCACCTACGCGCTCAACCAGGCGGGCATGCTGCAGCTCACGATGGGGCTGCGCCAGCTCGGCATCGAGTACATTCCTTCCTACGGCAACTTCCTGAGCGTCCGCCTTCCCTCGGGTACCAGCCGGGCAATCCACGAAAGCCTCCTGCGGCAGGGTGTCATCGTCCGCCCCATCGGCATCTATGACATGCCCGACCACCTGCGGGTCACGGTGGGGCTGGCATCTGAGAATCAGAGATTCCTCGAATCACTCAACACAGCACTCGGAGAAGCGGCATGATCATCATCATGGGAAATGGCGCCACCGATGCGCAGATCGGGGCGGTAGTCACCAAGATAGAGGGCTTCGGCCTGACCGCAAACGTCTCACGCGGCACGGAGCGCACCGTGATCGGCGCGATCGGCGACGAGCGCAAGCTCAGTCCGGACATGTTCGATCCCATGGACGGCGTGGAATACTCCCTGCACATCGTGAAGCAGTACAAGATCGTGTCGCGCGATTCCCACCGGCGCGACACCGTGATCGACGTGGGGGGCGTGCCGATAGGCGGCAACCGGATACAGATCATCGGCGGCCCATGCTCGGTCGAGACCCAGCAGCAAATGGATCTGTCCGCGCAGCACGTTGCCGCGGCCGGCTGCCGCCTGATGCGCGGCGGCGCCTTCAAGCCGCGCACCAGCCCCTACACCTTCCAGGGCAATGGCGTGGACGGACTGGACATGTTCCGCAAGGCGGCGGACAAGCACGGGCTGCGCATCGTCACCGAGCTGATGGACGCGCGCATGCTCGAGGTCTTCCTCAAGTACGACGTGGACGTGATCCAGATCGGCACCCGCAGCATGCAGAACTTCGAGCTGCTGAAGGAGGTGGGCCGGATCGACAAGCCGGTGATACTCAAGCGCGGCATGGCCGCGACAGTATCCGAATGGCTGATGGCGGCGGAATACATCGCGGCCGGCGGCAACCACAACATCATCTTCTGCGAACGCGGCATCCGCACGTTCGAGACGGCCTACCGCAACGTGCTGGACGTGACCTGCGTCCCGGTTCTGAAGAAGGAGACGCACCTGCCCGTGATCATCGATCCCTCCCATGCCGGCGGCAAGGCATGGATGGTCCCCGCCCTGGCACGTGCCGCCATCGCGGCGGGCGCCGACGGGCTGCTGGTGGAAATGCATCCCAGCCCGTGCGATGCCTGGTGCGACGCCGATCAGGCACTGAACCCGGAAGAATTCGCGGCGCTGGTGGAGTCGCTGCGGGGCATCGCGGGGATCATAGGGCGCAGCCTGTAAGCCGCCCACCGCACGCGAGGCGACGGAAACCCTGTCATGGCGAACGCACCGATCGACAGACTGGTGATAGTCGGCGTCGGCCTGATCGGCGGCTCGTTCGCACTGGCGCTGCGCCGGGCGGGCAGGGTGCGCTACGTGGTGGGTGTGGGGCGCAGCCGGGAAAACCTGCAGCGCGCCCTCGAACGCCGCGTGATCGACGAGATCGCCAGCGACATGCCGTCGGCGCTGAAGGGCGCGGACGTGGTGCTGCTCGCCACTCCGGTGGGGCAGATCAGCCGCATCATGGCGCACATTTCCCCTCACCTTGGACCGGGCACCCTCGTCACCGACGCCGGCAGCACCAAGCAGGATGTCGTGGCTGCGGCGTACCGGCACCTGAGCGGACACCTGGGCAACGTCGTTCCCGCCCATCCGATCGCGGGTGCCGAGTCGAGCGGGGTCGAATCGGCCGGTGCCGACCTCTATCGGAACAAGAATCTGATACTCACACCCCTCGTGGAAACCAGCCCGGAAGCGACCGAGCGGGTAGCGGAGCTATGGCAGGCCTGTGGCGCGAACGTGTTGCGGATGGACGCCGCCCGGCACGACGGGATTCTCGCCGCAGTGAGCCACCTTCCTCACATGCTGGCCTTCCTGCTGATGAACCATGCCTCGTCCGGCACCGGGCGCACGGACGATCCCCTGCCCTTCGCCGGCAGTGGATTCCGGGATTTCACCCGCATCGCCGGCAGCTCTCCCGAAATGTGGCGCGACATCTGCCTGGCCAATCGCGAGGCGCTGTTGCGGGAAATCGATGCCTACCTGGACGAACTGGCGGCGCTGCGCGATACCCTGGCGCAGGGGGATGGCCCGGCCCTCGAACGTATCTTCAGCATGGCGCGCGAGGCGAGACAGAAGTGGCTGGAGACCAGGTCCGCGACCTGAGCCGCCCCGCCGCCGCAGGACATACCGCGGATCAGCCCGAACGCACGGCCTGGTCCTCGGGAGCGGCGCCGGATGACCGCCCCTTGCCCATGGACACGATGTTCGACCGGGCAAGCCGGTTGTGCTCCTCGGCAAGTTTCTTGACGGCGAGATTGTAGTTCGCCCACAACGTATCGAGTTCCTGCGCATGGCGTTCGAGCATCAGGGTATAGTCGTCCTGATGCTGGTCGCGCAGGGCATTCTTGACACGAAGATAGGCCTTGTGACGTCGCTGGACTTCAGTATTCTTTCGCATGGCTCATAAAGGATCGGTGGACGAAGAATAGGCACAGGGTCATCGATGCAGACATCCGTGGGGAACTGAACCTCCGGAACTTTCCGTGGCTGTCTCACGCATCGTATCAATCCGCCGGACAAAAACAATTGGACTTTGGTACATTCCTTCCGCGCGGCGGGACTTGCCTCGGAACGTGACGAATCGGGCCGGCGACATGGGCCAGGGGACACGAAACGCCCTCCTTTGCCGTCTGGCGGCCTGCCGACAAAATCTTTGCCCGGTGCGGGGTTCCCGTGTATATTTTTTGATGCTGCAAGGTACGCCCTCACCCGCCATGGAAATCTCTCGTGCAGGCCAATGTCCGGCAAAACCAAGCAGTCGAGGTATAATCCCGACTCCGTTTTTTTGAATTTCGCCTTTCTGGAGGCCGCCATGCCGATTTATGAATACCGCTGCGATACGTGTGGATTCGAAAAGGAACACCTGCAGAAACTGGACGATGCCCCGCTCGCATCCTGCCCCGCCTGCGGCAGCGAGGCCTATACGAAGCTCATTTCCGCCGCAGGCTTCCAACTCAAGGGCGGCGGCTGGTACGTGACCGATTTCAAGAACAGCGACAAACCCAAATCCAGGCCTGGCACCGAGGCCGCCCCGACCGCGAAGCAAGAAGCGAACCCGGCGCCGGCGGCCGCCCCCGCGGAACCTCCCGCCTGCGCCAACGGTTGAGTCCAAGGATGCTCCCGACCCCATGAAACGCTATTTCATCACCGGGCTGCTGATCTGGGTGCCTCTCGGCATCACCGTCTGGGCGCTGAAGTTCCTGATCACCACCATGGATCAGTCGCTGCTGCTGCTGCCCACCAGCCTTCATCCGGAATCGGTGGTGGGCGTCTACATCCCGGGCGTGGGAACCATGCTCACGCTGCTGGTGGTTTTCATCACGGGACTGCTCACGACCAACATCATCGGCCAGAGACTGGTGCTGTTCTGGGAAGGCGTGCTGTGGCGCATTCCGGTGGTGAAGTCGATCTACTATGGCGTCAAGCAGGTCAGCGACACCCTGTTCTCCAGCCAGGGCGAGGCGTTCCGCAAGGCATTGCTGGTGCAGTATCCGCGCAAGGGCTCATGGACGATCGCCTTCATGACCGGATATCCGGGCGGCGACGTGACGAACCATCTGACAGGAGAGTACGTGAGCGTGTACGTGCCCACCACGCCCAACCCCACGTCCGGATTCTTCCTGATGATGCCGAAAAGCGAGGTGATCGAACTGGACATGAGCGTGGATGCAGCGCTCAAGTACATCATCTCCATGGGCGTGGTGGCTCCCGACAACGGCAAGAAGCACCCTGCGCCCTCCCAGTACCCCACACCCCCGCAGCAGGCTGCCCTGCTGCACGGCAACAGCAGTCCCGCCGGCACGCCCGCGGACGACTGAGCCGCACCATCCCTCCATCCGCCGGACACCTCATGCGCACCAACTATTGCGGGCTCATCGACACCCAGTACCTGGACCAGGAAGTCATCCTCTACGGCTGGGTGCACCGCCGCCGCGACCATGGTGGCGTCATCTTCGTCGACCTGCGCGACCGCGAGGGCCTGGTGCAGGTGGTATGCGACCCCGACAACGCGGCAGCCTTCCGGATCGCGGAAACGATCCGCAACGAATTCGTGCTGAAGGTCTCGGGAAAGGTGCGCCGCCGCCCCGAGGGTACCGCCAACCCCGGCCTGGTGAGCGGCGCGGTCGAGATCCTGGTGCACGCGCTCGACATCCTCAACGCCTCGCTGACGCCACCCTTTCTGATGGACGACGAGAACCTGAGCGAGGCCGTACGTCTCGAACACCGCTACCTCGACCTGCGGCGCCCACGGATGCAGGCCAACCTGCGCCTGCGTCACAGGGCTGCCATGGCGGTGCGGCTGTTCCTCGACGAGCACGGCTTCATCGACGTCGAGACGCCGATGCTGACCCGGTCCACGCCGGAGGGTGCGCGCGACTACCTCGTGCCCTCGCGCGTCAATGCCGGCCATTTCTTCGCGCTGCCGCAATCTCCGCAGCTGTTCAAGCAGCTGCTGATGGTGGCGGGCTTCGACCGCTACTACCAGATCACCCGTTGCTTCCGCGACGAGGATCTGCGCGCCGACCGCCAGCCGGAATTCACCCAGGTCGACATCGAGACCTCGTTCATGGACGAGGGCGAAATCATGGCGCTGATGGAAGATCTGGCGCGCAACCTGTTCCGGCGCGTCATGGGCGTCGAACTGCCCGACCCGTTCCCGCGCCTGACCTACGCCGATGCCATGCTGCGCTACGGCTCCGACAAGCCCGACCTGCGGGTGCCGCTGGTGCTGACCGAACTCACCGACGTCATGGGGGAGGTAGAGTTCAAGGTTTTCCGCGAGGCGGCGCAGGGGCCGGGGGGACGCGTGGCGGCGCTGCGGGTGCCGGGCGGCGGCGGACTGACGCGCAAGGAGATCGACGACTACACCGCCTTCGTGGCGATCTACGGCGCCCGGGGACTGGCTTATGTCAAGGTCAACGCCTTGGCGCAGGGCGTCGAGGGTCTGCAGTCCCCGATCCTGAAGTTCCTGCCGCCGGCGGCTATCGAGGCCATCCTGGCGCGCACCGGCGCGGAGGATGGCGACATCATATTTTTCGGTGCCGACAAGGCCCGCGTGGTGAACGAGGCGCTGGGCGCGCTGCGCACCCGCATCGGGCACGACCGCGGGCTGGCACGGGATGGGTGGCGGCCCCTGTGGGTGGTCGACTTCCCCATGTTCGAGCACGACGACGAGGCGTGCCGCTGGAAAGCCCTGCACCACCCCTTCACCTCGCCCGCCGACGGCCACGAGGATCTGCTGGAGACCGATCCGGGCAGCGCCCTGTCCAAGGCCTATGACATGGTGCTGAACGGCAGCGAGATCGGCGGCGGCTCGGTGCGCATCCACCGCCGGGACGTGCAGTCGAAGGTGTTCCGCGCCCTGGATATCGGCGCCGACGAGGCGCGGGAAAAATTCGGGTTCCTGTTGGAGGCGCTCCAATACGGTGCCCCGCCGCACGGCGGCATCGCCTTCGGCCTGGATCGCATCGTGACCATGATGGCGGGCGAGGAGTCGATCCGCGACGTGATCGCCTTCCCCAAGACCCAGCGCGCCCAGTGCCTGCTGACCCAGGCTCCCGGAGCGGTGGATGAACGGCAGCTGCGCGAGCTGCACATCCGGCTGAGGCGCGCGGAGACGCCGGGCGGCTGACCGGAAGAAAGGCCGGCATGGACGCATCAGCACCGCTCCGCCCGGGCATGTACAAGATCCCGGTCTCAGTCCTGGTCGTGATCCACACCCCCGCCATGCAGGTGCTGTTGCTGGAGCGGGCGGACCACCCCGGCTACTGGCAGTCCGTGACCGGCAGCCGGAATCCGGGGGAAACCCTGCGGCAGACCGCGATCCGTGAAGTGGCGGAGGAGACCGGGCTGGACGCGACGCGCCATCGCCTCGTGCGCTGCAACCTCCAGTACGAGTACGACATCTACGAGGAATGGCGCTGGCGCTACGCGCCCGGCGTGACCCGCAATACCGAGCACGTGTTCGCACTGCGAGTGCCGGCGCCGCTGCCCGTCTCGGTGGCGGCACGAGAGCATCTCGGCCACGCATGGCTGCCATGGCGGGAGGCCGCGGCGAAGGTGTTCTCTCCCAGCAACGCCGAGGCCATCGAAAGGCTGGCCTCGGGGCGCGCGGACGTGGAATAATAGCGGGTTCCGGCAGCGCGGCCAGAACCGCCGTCCGCCGGGCGAGTCTATAGGGGTCTGTGAGGTTCCACGCATTCCGGAGGGAATCGGACATGGGAGCACAAGAAGCCATCGCTTTCGAGCGCTACGACACGCTGCAGGATGAGGACTGCGCGCGACGCATCGTCGAGGCCAAGGCCGCACTGGGGGGACGCGCCGTGATCCTCGCACACCACTATCAGCGCGCCGACGTCTACAGGCACGCCAACCTCACCGGAGACTCACTGAAGCTCTCGCGCATGGCGTCCGCGACGGACGCGGACTATCTGGTATTCTGCGGCGTGCACTTCATGGCCGAAGTGGCCGACATCCTGTCCCGGCCGGAGCAGATCTCCATCCTGCCGGATCTGGCCGCCGGCTGCTCGATGGCGGACATGGCGAGCCTCTTCAAGGTGGAACGGGCATGGCACGAGTTGAGGGAGATCCTCGACCCCGACACGGCCGTCACGCCCGTGACCTACATCAATTCCGCCGCAGACCTGAAGGCCTTCTGCGGGGAGCACGGCGGGATCGTGTGCACCTCCAGCAACGCCACGAAGATCCTGGAGTGGTCGTTCGCCCGGCGCGAGAAAGTGCTGTTCTTCCCCGACCAGCACCTGGGCCGCTGGAGCGGCCACCAACTGGGAATTTCCCCGGACGAAATGCCGGTATGGGACTTCGACGAGCCCATGGGCGGGCTGACCCCCGAACAGATCGAGAAGGCCCGGATACTCCTGTGGAAGGGGCACTGCTCCGTCCACCAGATGTTCCAGCCGCAGCACATTGCGCGCTTTCGCAGCCAGTATCCCGACGGGATCGTGATCTCGCACCCGGAGTGCAACTTCGACGTGTGCAGGAATTCCGACTACGTCGGCTCCACCGAATACATCATCAACACCATCCGCGAGGCGAAACCGGGCACCCGCTGGCTGGTGGGCACGGAGCTCAATCTGGTCGGCCGCATCGCCGAGGAATTCGCGCCCGAGGACAAGATCGTGCAGTTCATGGCGCCGACCATCTGCATGTGCTCGACCATGGCCCGCATCGACCCGCAGCATCTCGCCTGGACCCTCGAGAACCTCGTCGCGGGGCGGGTCGTGAATCCGATCCGGGTGCCGCCGGCCGAGGCGGAGCTGGCGAAGCGCGCCTTGCAGCGCATGCTGGCTGCCTCCTGACCGCGCGACACGGCGACGCAGCCGACCCCATCTTCTCGCCGACATCCACGCGCCTACATGCCCGACACGCTGCACATCGCCACCTACAACATTCATAAAGGCCTCTCGCACTTCCAGCGGCACATGACGGTACACCAGTTGCGCGACAACCTGCGTGCCCTCGGTGCGGACATCATCTTCCTGCAGGAGGTGGTGGGCCAGCACACCGCGCATGCGGCCCGCTTCGAGGACTGGCCGAGCGGACCGCAGCACGAATTCCTGGCCGACTCGGTGTGGTCGGACTTCGCCTATGGAAAGAACGCGGTATACGACGAGGGGCACCATGGCAACGCCATCCTGAGCCGCTACCCGATCGTGCGCTGGGACAACATGGATGTTTCCGCCCATCGCTTCGAGAGCCGCGGCATGCTGCACTGCGAGATCGGCATCCCGGGCTGGCGGGAGCACCTGCACTGCATATGCGTGCACCTGGGCCTGTTCAAGCGCGGGCAGGCGCAGCAACTGAAGGCGCTCGGCCGGCACATCGAGGACACGATCCCGCCGCACGTGCCGCTGATCATCGCCGGGGACTTCAACGACTGGCGCGAAATGGCGAACCGGCAACTGGCGCGGCGGCTGCACCTGAGCGAAGCCTTCGAATCCCTGAACGGCCGTGTCGCGCGCAGCTTCCCCTCCGCCCTCCCCCTGCTCCGCCTCGATCGCATCTACGTGCGCGGTTTCCACGTGGAGCATACCCAGGTGCACCGCGGACATCCCTGGTCCCGCATCTCCGACCACGCCGCCCTGTCGGCACGCATGGTGCGCCAGTGACGCCCTCCGTGGATTCCGGCAGTCTCGCCGCGGCCGTCGCACGGCTGAAGGCCGGCGGCGTGGTGGCGTTCCCCACCGAGACCGTCTACGGACTGGGCGCGGAGATTTCCCGTGCCGCCGCAATCCGGCGAGTATTCGAGATCAAGGGCCGGCCGACGGACCATCCCCTCATCGTCCACGTCGCGGATGCATCCCGCCTGGCGCGCTGGGCGCGAGAGGTGCCGGAGCCCGCCCGGCGGCTGGCCCAACACTTCTGGCCCGGCCCCCTGACGCTCATTCTGCCCCGCAGTCGCCACGTGCCCGACAGCGTCACCGGCGGGCAGGACACCGTCGGCCTGCGGGTGCCGAGCCATCCCGTCGCCCTCGCGCTGCTGGCGGCACTGGGGCCCGGTGGCGCGCTGGTCGCCCCGTCCGCCAACCGCTTCGGGCGGCTGAGCCCCACCACGGCGGCGCACGTACACGATGAACTGGGCAATGCCGTGGACCAGGTGCTGGACGGCGGCGCCTGCCGGATCGGCCTGGAGAGCACCATCGTCGGCTTCAGCGAAGATACTGCCGTGGTACTGCGCCCGGGCGGCGTCCCGGTGACGGCATTGGAACAGGCTCTGGACGGACGGGTCGCCATCGCCGAGAACCCCCACCGGATGACGCGCGTACCAGGCACGCTCGCCACCCATTACGCGCCCGCGACACCCCTGGAATGCCTGCCCGCCGCTTCCCTGCGGCGGCGGGTGGTGGAGCTGGCCCGGCAGGGACTGCGTGTCGCGGTGCTGACCTGGTCGGACCAGGGGATCGACCTCGCCGGTGAAAAGAACATCCTGCGTCAACCCATGCCCGACGATGCTGCCGCCTACGGCAGCCGCCTGTACGCAACCCTGCACCGACTGGATCGAGAAGGCTTCGATTGCCTGCTGGCGGAGATTCCGCCCGCCGATCCCGCTTGGCTGGCGGTCGCCGACCGCCTGCAGCGGGCGTCTTGGACACCCCACGGCACCGGTGAAACGCCATCATTCCAGGCCGACGAGGAACATGCCCATGACATCCCGTGAGGATACCTCCCTGCGTGCGGTCCTGTTCGACGTGGACGGCACCCTGGCCGACACCGAGCGCGACGGCCACCGCCCCGCCTTCAACGCCGCATTCGTGGAATCCGGTCTCGACTGGGAGTGGGGCGTGGAGCTATATGGAGAACTGCTGGCCGTCACCGGTGGCAAGGAACGGATCCGCCACTATATAGAAAAACATGTGCCTGGTGAACTGGACCGACCCGGGCTGAACGACTGGATCGCCGCACTGCACAAGGCCAAGACGCGGCACTACGTCGCCATGCTGGCTCGCGGCGACATCCCGCTGCGCCCCGGTGTCGCGCGCCTGATCCGCGAACTGCGGGAAGCCGGCATCCGTATCGCCATCGCCACCACCACCACGCCGGAGAACGTGACATCCCTGTTGGAATCGACCTTGGGACCGGACTCGCCCGGCTGGTTCGACGTGATCGGCGCGGGCGACATCGTCGCCGGGAAAAAGCCCGAACCGGACATCTATCACTGGGTGCTTGAACGGCTGGCTCTCCCCGCCCGGCAGTGCATCGCCCTGGAGGACTCCGAGAACGGCATCCGCTCCGCGTTGGCCGCGGGGCTGGACACCGTGATCACGGTCAACGCCTACACCCGCTTCCAGGATTTCACCGGTGCCGCCGCAGTCCTGTCGCACCTGGGTGAACCGCAGCAGCCGTGCACCGGGCTGGCAGGAAGTTTCCCGAAAGGCGGATGGGTCGATGCAGCTTTCCTGGCCACGCTGAAAGCATGATCCTGCCGTGACGGGCGGGATGTTGCGCGGAAGCGGCGGAGCCGGCCAGGGCGGGGGGCTTCCGCGCTGCAAATCGGCGTTGGAATTGTCATGCGGAAACGGTAGTATTGTCATATCCTGGTCTAGATCCTCTCCAGCGGAGCATCATGCTGCAATCAGCCACCCTCAACCACTCGCGCCGCATCCTGCAATTCTTCGAAAGCATCGGGCTGATCGTCATCGCCCTGGCGACGATCTACGCCGGCTACCAGGAGACGATGCTGATGATCAACAATGCACGGGTAACGCTGGCCGACCTGCTGCTGATGTTCCTCTACCTGGAAATCCTCACCATGGTGGGGCTGTACGTCGAATCGGGGAAGCTGCCGGTGCGCTTTCCTCTCTACATCGCGATGGTGGCCCTGGCGCGCTACGTGATCGTGGATGTCAAGGAGATGGACAACATCCGCCTGCTGGGCGTGTCCGCCTCGATCGTGCTGCTGGCAGCAGCGGTGCTGGTGATCCGCTTCGGCCACGTGCGTTATCCGTACGTGGAGGACCTGGAGGATCTGGCGAACCTCGAAACCAAGGACGGGCGCCTGCGTGACTGACACGGCCGGTGCGCTCGCCACGCGCGATCCCGTCGGCGCGGCAACGCCGCGGGTGGGAGTCGTCATGGGCAGCCACAGCGACTGGGAGGTGATGAAACATGCCGTTGCCATCCTCGCGGACTTCGGCGTGCCCCATGAAACCGAAGTGGTTTCCGCCCATCGCACCCCGGACCGCATGTTCGAGTACGCCGCTGCCGCAGCCGCACGCGGACTCCGCTGCATCATCGCCGGCGCCGGCGGTGCCGCGCACCTGCCCGGCATGATCGCCGCGAAGACCGTCCTGCCGGTGCTGGGCGTGCCGGTCCCCTCCCGCTCGCTCATGGGCATGGACTCGCTGCTTTCCATCGTGCAGATGCCAAGGGGGGTGCCGGTCGCCACCTTCGCCATCGGGGAAGCGGGCGCCGCCAACGCGGGCCTGTTTGCCGTCGCCCTGCTGGCGACCGCGGACATCGGGCTGGCCATGCGGCTCACCGAGTTTCGCGCTGCCCAGGCGGCGACGGTCCAGGCTGCGACGCTCCCCAGGACATGAGCATTCTGCCGGGGGCGACGCTGGGCCTGCTTGGCGGCGGCCAGCTCGGGCGCATGTTCACGGCAGCGGCGCAGCGCATGGGATACCGCGTCACCGTACTGGACCCGGACGGCGACAGCCCATCGAGCGGCATCGCGGAGCGGCATCTGCACGCCGGCTACCTGGATGCCGCTGCACTGCGCGAGCTGGCATCGACCTGTGCGGGCGTCACTACCGAATTCGAGAATGTTCCCGCCGAGACGCTGCGCACCCTGGCAAAACTTGGCATGACGGTCAGCCCCGAAGCGGGCAGCGTCGCCATCGCCCAGGACCGCATCCTGGAAAAGGGGTTCATCACCGACAACGGCTTCGGCAGCGTACCGCACGCATCCATCCGGGATGCCGGCGACCTGGAGAGAGTCGCACGCACGCACCCCGAACTGTTCCCCGGCCTGCTCAAGGTCAGCCGCCTGGGTTACGACGGCAGGGGCCAGGCACCCGTCGGCGACATGGCGGCGCTGGAATGCGCCTTCGATCACTTCGGCCACGTGCCCTGCGTGCTGGAGCAGCGGCTTTCGCTCCAGACCGAAATTTCGGTCATCGTGGCGCGGGGGTTCGATGGCAGCGTAGCGACGTTCCCCGTCTCCGAGAACCGGCACCGCGACGGGATCCTGGATGTCAGTATCGTACCTGCCGGCGTCGCACCCGCGATTGCCCGGCAGGCACGCGACACGGCGATCGGCATCGCCGAACGGCTCGACTACCGCGGGGTGCTGTGCGTGGAATTCTTCGTGCTGGCGGGCGATGGTTCTGGCGGCCGCCTGCTGGTCAACGAAATTGCGCCCCGTCCCCACAACAGCGGCCACTATACCCTGGACGCCTGTGTCACCTCGCAGTTCGAGCAGCAACTGCGGGTGCTGTGCGGCCTGCCGCTCGGCGGCACCGCCATGTGCGGCGCGGCCGTCATGGTGAACCTGCTGGGCGACCTGTGGCGGCAGGGCGAACCCGACTGGAAGGGCCTGCTGCGCCATCCCGGCGTGAAGCTGCACCTGTACGGCAAGCGCGTAGCGCGCCCGGGCCGGAAGATGGGTCACTACACCGTGCTGGCGGAAACGGCCGCCGCTGCGCTTTCGCTCGCGCTGGAAATCAAGCGGGAACTGGACACCCATCCCGGCCTGGAGCCACATGGCCTCGACGCGGTATAATGGCCGCACACCGCAATGAACCCGAGCACACTCTACGAAACGAGCCTGCGCAGCCTGCCCCTGCTGCATCGCGGCAAGGTCCGCGACATCTACGCCGTGGACGAGGACAGGCTGCTGATCGTCCAGACGGACCGCATCTCCGCGTTCGACGTCGTCCTGCCCACGCCGATCCCGGGCAAGGGCAAGCTCCTGACGGCGCTGTCCGGCTTCTGGTTCTCACGGCTCGAACCCATCGTCCCTCATCACCTCACCGGCATCCCGCCCGAATCGGTGGTGGCCGAGACCGAGCACGACCAGGTCGCCGGCCGCGCATTCGTGGTCCGGCGCCTGAAGCCGCTGCCGATAGAGGCGATCGTGCGCGGGTACGTCGCAGGATCGGGGTGGCAGGATTACAGGGAGACCGGCACGCTCTGCGGCATCACTCTCCCCGCGGGCCTGCAGCAGGCCGCGAGGCTGCCGGACGGCCCCATCTTCACGCCCTCCACCAAGGCCCCGACCGGCTCCCATGACAGGAACATCTCCTTCGCCGAAACCGAGCGGCTGCTGGGGCCGGAGCTGGCGGCCCTGGTGCGCGACAAGGCACTCGCGCTCTACGCCGAGGCGGCCGGATACGCCATCACCAAGGGCATCATCATCGCCGACACCAAGTTCGAGTTCGGCCAGGACGGGGCCGGACGACTCTTCCTCATCGACGAGGTACTGACTCCCGATTCCTCGCGCTTCTGGCCGGCGGACCAGTACTCGCCGGGCGGCAACCCGCCCAGCTACGACAAGCAGTTCGTGCGCGACTGGCTCGAGGCGCAGGGCTGGGACAAGCAGGCCCCAGCCCCTGCCCTTCCGCCCGACGTCCTGGCGAAGACCGCGAAGAAATACGAGGATGCGCTGCGCCGGTTGTCGATATAGCCGGCGCAACACGTGAGCCCCTAGAACAACCCGGCCAGCATCTTCGTCCCCAGAAGGAAGAGCAATCCCGCGAAAATCCGCTTGAGCACGGCCGTCGGGATGACATGAGTCATCCTCGCCCCCAGCGGAGCGGTCAACATGCTGGCCAGCACGATCCACCCCAGCGCCGGCAGATAGACGTATCCCAGACTGTACGGCGGCAGCGGCACCGGCTGCGCCATGCCGTTGGCAATATAGCCCACGGCCCCCGCCACCGCGATCGAAAACCCCACGGCGGCGGCGGTGCCGATGGCATGTTGCAGCCGCACGTTGCAGTACGACAGGAAGGGCACCGTGAGCAGCCCCCCGCCGATGGCGACAAAACTGGAAACCAGGCCGATCACTCCCCCTACCCCGAACATCCCCGCCCGGCCGGGCAGCGTGCGCGAGGGCCGGGGAGAGAATCTCAGCAGCATCTGGGCGGCGGCATAGTAGATGAATGCGACGAAGACGACGCTCAGGAAGCGGGTGGAAAGCATGCCCGCCAGGGTCGCCCCCACCAGCGTTCCCAGAATGATGCCCGGCGTGATGAATCTCACCACCTGCCAGTTCACCGCCCCGTGGGCGTGGTGCGTGCGCAGACTGGAGGCGGCGCTGAAGATGATGGCTGCCATGGTGGTGCCCAGGGCCAGGTGCAGGATGCGGTCGGGCGGGAAATGCCGGGCACTGAAGACGAAGGTAAGCACCGGCACCAGGATCAGGCCGCCGCCTATGCCCAGCAGGCCCGCGAAGAAGCCGACGACGGCTCCGAGCAGCAGGTAGATCGGCCACCATTCCATGTCTGGCCTACGGCAAGGAATAGCGGGTTTCAGGCATGGCGACGGTCGAGACGCTGAGATGCAACCGGCGCCACGCGACAAGGACGATCTCTACCTGCGGCCGTTGCTTGAGAGGTCGCGGAAGCGGTTGCTTGCCGGATAAAACACAGGTCAGGAACACTCGCACTGTATCCGGGACGGAGAGCCCATCGACGCGAGGTTCTCGGTTCCTCCGCTTTCATTCGCTCGTCCAGGCGGGGGAGGATCATCGGGATTGCAGCCGCGATGGCTTTTTTCGCTATATGATACGGGATACATTGTATCGCAAAGAGTGGCGGCGGCGGGATGAATGCAGCGCTGCAGGCCACCGGTTCCGCCGGGAATCAAGAACCTGGAGGTCCAGGTGAGCAGGCGGGCGCGGCCTAGACCGCCGTTTCAATCCCTGGTCGAGGCAGCATGAACCTTCCGGAGACGGATACAGGCGGCACCCCTACCGGCTGGACAACCGCTTCCACTCCTGATTGGCAAAACATGGTCTCGGTCGTCATCGTCAACTTCAACGCCGGGCATTTCCTGGCGACAGCCATCGATTCGGTGCTGACGGAGGCGGACGAGGTACGGGTCGTGGACAACGCCTCCTCCGATACCAGCCTGGAATTCTGCATGCGGCGCTTTCCCGGAGAGCCCAAGCTCGGCATCATCCGCAATCCGGGCAACCTGGGATTCGCCGCCGCCTGCAACATCGGTATCCAGCAGACGACGGGCGCGTATGTGCTGTTCCTCAATCCGGACTGTATCGTGGCTGCGGGCACCCTTTCCCGCCTGCTCCAGGTGCTGGAATCGAGCCCGGACGCCGGCATGGCGGGTGGGCTGCTGCTCAATCCGGATGGCACCGAGCAGGCTGGCGGGCGTCGCGCAGTGCCGACTCCGTGGCGGTCGTTCGTCCGCGCCTTCGGGCTGTACCGTCTTGCCCGATACTGGCCCCGCCTGTTCTTCGATTTCCATTTGCACCGGCAGGCCCTGCCGGATCGTCCCGCCGAGGTGGAGGCGATTTCCGGCGCCCTCATGCTGGTGCGGCGAGCAGCGATCCGTGACGTCGGCCCATGGGATGAAGGCTATTTCCTGCACTGCGAGGATTCCGACTGGTGCATGCGTTTCCGGCAGCAGGGATGGAAAATACTTTTCGTACCGGACGCACCGGTAACGCACCACAAGGGAGCATGCAGCCAATCCCGTCCTCTGTTCGTCGAATGGCACAAGCACAAGGGAATGGTGCGCTACTACCGCAAATTCTTCCGGTGCCGCTATCCCGGTGCGCTGATGTGGCTCGTGGCATCGGGCGTCTGGCTGCGCTTCATCGCCGTGGCGATCCGCCATGCCATCCATCGGGTCGGCCGGGCGCTCGGGCCAGAGAAAACGCATGCCTGAGCCAGCAGCGCCTCGCGGGATCGCGGTTACCGGGGCAACCAGCGTCATTGGGCGCTTTCTTCTGCCCCGGCTGGCGCAAGCCGGTTATGAGGTACACGCCATCAGTCGCCAGCCCCGTACCCGCTCAGACATGCCGGAAGCCGGGGCGACCTGGCATGTGGCAGACATCGCCGATCCCGGCCAGCTGCCGCAGGTGGATGCCCGAATACTCATCCACCTGGCCCCGCTCTGGCTGCTGCCTCCGCTCCTGCCCATCCTTGGATCCCGCAAAATCGTGCGGATCATCGGCTTCGGTTCGACCAGCCTGTTCAGCAAGACCGCATCGGCCGATGGAAGCGAGCGCCAGCTGGCGGCGCGCCTGGGTCTTGCGGAAGAGACCATAGCCCGCACGAGCCACGATCTGGAGATACGCTGGACGGTGTTTCGTCCCACCCTGGTCTATGATGGCGTACACGACGGCAATGTCGCGATGATCCGCCGCTTCATCCGGCGCTACGGTTTCTTCCCGCTGCTGGGCAAGGCTCGCGGCCTGCGCCAGCCGGTGCACGCTGACGACCTTGCACAGGCCTGCCTCCAGGCGCTTGACCACCCCGCCACGTTTTGCAGGGCCTATAATCTGAGCGGCGGAGAAACCCTGGAATACCGCGCAATGGTGGAGAGAATAGCCGCGACGCCAGGCCGGCAGGCACATTTCATCAGGATACCGGTATGGCTGTTCCATGGAGGCATCCGGCTGGCCCGGATGCTTCCCGGGCAGCGGCACCTGTCGACGGAGATGGCGACGCGGATGAACGTCGATCTATGTTTCGACCATGCCGACGCGACCCGCGATTTCGGTTTTTCCCCACGCCCCTTCCTGCTCCAGCGCAACGACGGCGGAAACCGGCCCGCTCCGTCATCATGATACCCACGGACGTCAAATGGACATCCTTATTTCCGAAGATGAAATCCAGATCAGCGCAATTCGGGCGCAGGGCGCCGGCGGGCAGCACGTCAACAAGGTTTCCAGTGCCATCCATCTGCGTTTCGACATCGGCGCCTCCTCCCTGCCGGAACCGCATAAGGAACGGCTGCTGAAACTGGGCGATCAGCGCATCACCCGGGAAGGCGTCGTCGTCATCAAGGCGCAGCGCTATCGCAGCCAGGAAAAGAACCGCGAGGACGCCCTGCAACGGCTGTACGAGTTGGTCGACCGTGCAGCCCGGATACCTCGTCCGAGAAAACCCACGCGGCCTACCCCCAGCTCGCAGGCCAAAATGCTGGATGAAAAAATGCAACACGGGCGGCTGAAAGCCGCGAGGAAAAAACTACCGCCGGATTTCGAATCGTGACGTGGAGCGGCTTGCACCCGGGCGGCTGCGCGCGGTCCAAAAAATGGGCTTTCGCCCTCCACTTCACCGCTTACCCGGATGATTCCGGCGACTGCGCCATCGCATCCGCCGGCGCCGCCGGCATGTCCCCGTCGGGCTTCGATATGCCCTGCTGCGGAGGAGAAGGATAGGTCACATCCTGGAAGATAATGGAAAAGACGGTTCCATTGCCGGTGACGCTGCTCACCCGCAGGCGTAATCTGTTGTTTTCCGCCACCGTCTTCACGATGGACAGCCCGATCCCGCTGGAAGTCCGATTATGGAGCGCGGCCCTGGGTGCGTAGAAGTACTCGTCGAAAATATGCGGCAAATCCTTCTCGCCGATTCCGATTCCATGATCGGTGACTGCCACCACGGCTGAGGATGGCACATCGTCGAGAATGGATGCGATCTCTATCGTTCCTCCATCGTAGGAATAGGCGATCGCGTTGGCGATGACGTTTTCGAACAGTATCTCGAGCTGGCTCCGCAGCCCTTCCGCGATAAAGTCTTCGATCTTGACCTTGATTCCGATATTCCTGGAATGGGCAATGGGCATGAGCTTGTCGGTACACTTGCGAATGGTGGCCTCGATACTCACGTGCTCGCGCGCATACCCGCTCCTGACCGCCGCCCTCAATCGCTCGAGCTTGAGAACATCCAGGATCAGGCTTGCCATACCGGAGGCGCGGTGATCGATTTTCAGCAGAACGTCTTCCATGTCGGTGGAGATCTCGCCGCAGTATCCGCCTTTCATGATATTGATCTTGCTTCGGATGGCGTCCAGCGGGGCCTTGAGCTGGTGCGTCATCAGCACTGCATAGCGGTCCTTCTCCATCTGGGCCCGACTGATCTGTTCGTAAGCCTCCAGAAGCTGATGCTCGCGCGTGCGCACGACGATCGCGAGCCGCGAAACCACATACCAGACGACGACGAACAGAACGTCCAGGGTAAACATCCACAAGAGGATGTCGATTTTATGGGGATGGGCGGCAAGCGTGCCGACCCCGATCGACACCGACTGCGGAACGAGAAAAAGCAGGGGTGTTTCTATGAAGAGAATGGCCGCGTACAGGCAGCAGACGAGGAGCGTCACGATCAGGCTTTCCGCCGCCGAGAAGAAAATGCATGACAGGGCGATGTGCAGCACGTAGAAGAACGGCGCAGGCGTCGCGATGCTGCCGACGAAGTGCACCACCACGGATAGGCATACAAGATCGACGATGATCTGAATCCAGATATTGATCGACGGCGAGTTGTATCTGGATCGAGGACAGAAATCCAGCGCGTAGATGCATGATGCATTCACCATGCAGAGGACCAGGGTGATGACGAACGACCATCCTTGCTGGGGAATGACGCCCGCTTCGGTCAGCTTGTCGGGAATGATGATCGCCGCGAGCTGGAACAGGATGAGAACTCCGATCACGCCCCACCGGAACACGATGAACCAGCGGGCATTGTTGATCAGGACTTCATCGCTCAGCTTGGTGCTGGTGATCCCGATCCGGGGAAGCGCAGGGCGATTCTCCGATGTACTCCAGGAGAATTCGGCGAGCGCCATGACCTCGGTCCCCGGCTAGATGCCTGGACTATCCGTATTTTCCAGGCGGCTGCGTATGATCGACAGGAGGCTGACCGGCTCGACCGGTTTTTCCACGATCAGGATCCATTCATCCGACAGGCCTGTAAAATATGGGCGAATCTCTTCCCCCAGAGAAGTCATGAATATCATGTGAAGGCGGGGCAGGCGCCTTCGAATCTCGACGAAAGCCTCCAGCCCCGCATCCATGGTTTCAACCATCACGTCGAGTATCGCCAGGGAGGGGAAATTGCGCTGATCCTTGAGCGACTCCAGGAAGTCACGCATCGTCTGGTAGCTGTCGACCTCGTATCTGTTGCTCTTCAGGATGCGCCTGACCGCATCCCGAATATCGGGATCGTCGTCGACATGCACGATCCGCGGCATCGCGCGACCCGGATCCATATGGCCCGAAGCGAATTGGGGGCCCGCCGGCACCGGCTCCGGCTCCGAGTGCCGAATGGGAATATGCATCTCGATCTCCTCCGTTTTATATTTGGACTTGGCACCATCACCCTACCCTTGCAGCGCCCATGGTAATGGGTGTCATGTAAATATTGCGTCAGGCGGAAATCAAGAATTTGTTAAGATCATGCTCTTCCGGCGGATGAGCCTGGGACGCCCGAGGCACCCGATGCCCTCCGGCACCGCCTCCGCACGCCGGCGCTACGCCAGGACGCGCACCAGCCAGCTTCCGATATCGGATATTTCATCCTCGCACACGGAATGCGCCATGGGGTATTCGTGCCACTCCACGGTACGACCCGATTCGAGCAGGCCCTGCCGGGCAGCCCGGCCTGCCGTGAGAGGCACCACATTATCCAGGGTTCCGTGCGCCATGAAGATCGGCACGCCGGCATCATCCGGCCGTGACACCCAGGTGGATGCCAGAGGTGCGACGGGCAGGTAGCACGACAGCGCCAGGATGCCCGCCAGGGGTTCGGGATAGTGCAAACCGACATGCAAGGCCAGGGCCCCTCCTTGGGAAAAACCTGCCAGGACGATTTTCCCCGGTTCGATTCCACGCTGCCTTTCGCGGCCGATCAGCGCCTCGACCGCCTGTTGCGACTCGCCCAGGCTCCCCGGCTCCACGCGAATCCCGGAGCCCGATTCGCCAACATCATAGTCGTGCCACGCTCGCATCACGAGGCCCCGATTGATGCTCACCGGCCTCATGGGCGCATGGGGAAAAACGAAGCGGATGGACATCCCCCGAGGAAGCGCGAGCCTGTTCACGATGGGAACGAAATCGTTGCCGTCTGCACCCAGGCCGTGCATCCAGATGACTGCACACGCGGACTTGGCACCGGTTTCGAGTTCGACGCAGGGAAGCGGTTCAGGGGACGGGAAGGGCATGCGCAGCGGATTCGGGTCAGGTACCCGGGAACATGGGTTGACTTAAGCCAGGGGCAGGATTAGATTCGCGCCTTGAATCATCCGTTATATCAGAATAATGGGGAGAAGATCATGAAGCGCAGGGATTTCATCAGGCTCGCGGGATTGGGCGGAATGGCCGCCTCATTATATCCGATTCCATCGATCGTATCCGCCCAGCAGGTCTTCCGGCCCAAAACGCACAGCTACCGCCTGACCTACAAGATCCACCTGCCCGACAAGGGAAAAAAAGCGCGCCTGTGGCTGCCGCTGCCCGATACCAACGATACGCCCCACCAGTTCTCCCAGGGCAGCGTATGGAGCGGCAATGCGAGCATCGCCCGGTTCGAGAGCATTCCGGGAACGACCGCCCCCATGTTCTACGCGGAATGGCGCAGCAGCGGGCCCCGCAACGTCGTGGTGAGCAGCGTGGTCAAGACGACCGACCGCATCGTCGAGCTGGATACCTACTCCGAACGCAATGCAGCCGCCATTCCATCGGAAGTGAAGCACTACCTGCGCACCACCCGCCATATCCCGCTGGATGGCATCGTGCGCAAGACCGCCCTCTCAATCCTGCAGGAAAGCCGAGCCGACACGTCCCTGAAGAAAGCGCGGGCGATATATGACTGGGTGGTGGAGAATGCTTCCTACGATTCGGGCATCCGCGGCTGCGGTCGAGGCGACGTCAAATCGATGCTGGAATCCGGCAACCTGGGCGGCAAGTGTGCCGACATCAACGCCTTGTTCGTAGGGTTGGCGCGAGCCGCGGGCATTCCCGCCCGTGACAACTATGGAATACGCATCGACGAGTCCGCGACGCACAAACCGCTCGGACGCTCGGGGGATGTATCCACCGCACAGCACTGCCGACCCGAGTTCTACCTCGCAGGCCTTGGCTGGGTGCCGGTGAATCCGGCGGACGTCCGCCAGCTGGCGCTGGACGAGGATCTGCCCGTCACCCATCCGCGCGTCGCGGCGCTGCGCGAAAAACTGTTCGGCACGTGGGAAATGAACTGGGTGGCATTCAACCACGGCCAGGACATCACCCTGGCAAAGGACACCCCACTGGGTGAGCTGCCGTTCTTCATGTATCCGCAGGCCGACGTGTCCGGACATATACAGGATAGCCTGGAGCCAGCCGAGTTCGTGTACCAGATCGTTTCATCGGAGCTAGTCGGCACCGGCGTCAAATTCTAGCGGCCTGGACGATCCATTGTCCTCATCCGTCGTATCCGCCTGCCGCGGCGATTCCGGAATGGTGTCACGCAACGCCTGAAACAGCGCGCGAAAGCTTTTCGGCGGCCCGCCCGCAAGGGCTTCCCTGCGCGTATTGCGCAGCAGCAGGTGCAGCTGTCGCACGTCGGCGCCCGGGCAGATCCGCACCAGCTCGGAAAGCGCCCCTTCGTCCTCGAGCAGGCGGGCGCGCCAGCGTTCCAGCAGATGCAGGCGGGCGGTCTCCCGCCGACCGGTGCCGCTCCACCGCTCCAGCTTTTCCAGGATGGGCGCGGCGTCGACGTCGCGCATCAGCCTGCCGATATACTGCATCTGCCGGCGGCGGGCGCCATGCTGATGCATCCGCCCGGCTTCCAGTATCGCCTCGGTGAGCCTCTCCGGCAGACACAACTCACGCAGCCGCCCATGATCGATCTGCACCAATCGCTCTCCGATATCCTGCAACGCATGCATGGCCTGCTTGCGGCGGGTCTTGCTGGGCCGCACATCCGTCTTTGGATCATTCGTCATATCTGCCACGCGCGGCCTGAAAATACCTCGAAAATATGCTCATCGAGCCTCGTTTCCATGAGTTGCTGGTAAAATCCAAGGGATTCAGTCACCATGAGGCATGGCCGTTCAGGTATCGAAAGCGGCATGGGATGCCGGGAAACCGGACACGGGACACCCGATTGTATCAGCCGCACACGCCGATGACGCGTCCAGATCAGGAGGCGCGTGCTGCATGACCGTTGAAAGCTGCTATCATGTCGCACCCAATGTTCAGCTATATATGCCCGCTGCCTGATTCACGATCTGATACGCCGCCAGCCCCATTCCCGTCCCGCCACTCTCATAGTCATGAACGACCATACGAAATCTTCAACGAATTTCTCCTATCCTTTCGTCGCGCTCCAGAATATCGCCCGCGACGTGCTGAACCATGCCAGAAAGGCGGGCGCCACGGCCTGCGAGACGGACGTTTCGGATGGCTTCGGCCAGACCGTCACGGTGCGGCGAGGCGAAGTGGAAACCATAGAATACAACCGGGACAAGGGTTTGTCGGTAACCGTCTATCTTGGTCACAAGCGCGGCCACGCGAGCACCTCGGATTTCTCGCCCCAAGCCGTGAGCGATACGGTGGCGGCCGCCCTCTCCATTGCCGGCCATACTGCCACCGATGAATGCTCCGGCCTGGCCGACGCCGACCTGCTGGCCCGGGAACTGCCCGATCTCGACCTGTTCTTTCCATGGGAGCTGCCGGTGGAACGGGCCATCGATCTCGCCCACAGTTGTGAGGTCGCAGCATTCGCAGTCGACAAGCGCATCATCAATTCGGAAGGCGCGAGCGTCTCGCTGAACGAATCGCAGTTCGTCTACGCCAACAGTCTCGGCTTCATGGGCGGGTACCCCTCTTCCCGCCACAGCATCAGTTGCGCGGTCATCGCCGGCCAGGACAACGCCATGCAACGCGACTACTGGTACAGCACGGTGCGCGACGCCAGCGAACTGGAACAGGCCGAAAGCATAGGCAGGAAGGCCGGGCAGCGCAGCATTGCGCGCCTGGGGGCGCGCAAGATCGCCACCTGCGAGGTACCGGTGCTGTTCGAGGCGCCGGTTGCCGCCAGCCTGATCGGGCATTTCGTCAGCGCGGTAAGCGGCGGAAACCTCTACCGGAAATCGTCCTTCCTGCTGGACAGCATCGGCAAGCAGGTATTTCCCCGCAGCGTGCAGCTCCGGGAAGCACCTCATCTGCGGAAAGGACTGGCAAGCACGGCTTTCGACGATGAAGGCGTCGCCACCCGGGAACGGAAGCTGGTGGAGAACGGCGTGGTCCAGGACTATTTCCTCGGCAGCTATTCCGCCCGCAAGCTGGGGCTGCGCACCACCGGCAATGCCGGGGGCAACCACAACCTGATCCTCGACAATGGCACCGCCCTGGAGTTCTCCGCCCTGCTCCAGACGATGGGCAAGGGTCTGCTGGTGACCGAATTGCTCGGCCAGGGCGTGAATGCCGTAACCGGCGACTATTCCCGCGGCGCGGCCGGTTATTGGGTGGAAGACGGGGAGATCCGCCATGCGGTCGAGGAAATCACCATCGCCGGCAACCTCGCGGACATGTTTCTCGGCATCGCCGCGGCGGGAAACGACATCATCATACGCGGATCCAAGCAATGCGGCTCGCTGCTGATCGACCGGATGACAGTGGCCGGCGGATAGGCGATCGCGCGAAACCGCATCTCCTGCAGCGCACGGCAGGCACGCCCTTGCGTGCGCGCCCCCGTTCCCACGCTGACCCGGATCGATGACAGGCCGATTGGAACTGCACCTGCTCGCCCCGTCCCTGTTCTGGCCGGATCCGTCCCTGGATGCGATCTACGATGACCTGCCGCTGCCCAACCTGGCGGGCCTGCTGGCCAAGAGCGCCCGCATCGAGGAAGCTGCGCAGCCGATCGAACCATGGCTGTGCCGCACCTTCCATGTCGAACGGCAGGAAGACTGGCCGGTTGCTCCTCTCACGCTGGAAATCGACAGTGCGGAAAGCATTGCGGCCGGAGACGACCGATGGATCCGGGCCGATCCGATACACCTGCGTATCGAGCAGAATCAGATCCTGCTGGCCGATAGCCATGTGTTCCAGATCTCCGCGGAAGAAGCGCAGCAGCTCACGGATTTTCTCAACCAGCATTTCGGGGAGGACGACCGGCCCATCGAACTGCTGCCGTTGCAGCCCGATCGCTGGTACCTGAACGCCACGGCGATGCCGCCGGCAAGCACGCATCTGCTGAGCGAAGCCATCAATCAGAACATGGCCGCCCGGCTGCCGTCCGGCACGGCCAGCCGACAGTGGCGAACGCTGCTCAATGAAATTCAGATGCTGCTACACGATCATCCGCTCAATCAATCCCGCGAGAGGCGCGGGGAGCCGGCGGTCAACGGCGTCTGGTTCTGGGGAGGCGGAACCTTACCGCGGCCCGCAACCAGTGCCTATACCCATGTCTGGAGCGATGACGTTCTTGCCCGCTCCCTGGCGCGGACAGCCCGCATCGATCACGCACCGCTGCCGGCGACGGCGGAACTGTGGCACCGTTCGGCCACATCAGGCAGCCATCTGGTGCTCCTCGATGCGCTGTACCGAAAATCGCGCTACGGCGATGCCTACGGCTGGCGTGAAGAGATGAAGGCGTTGGAACGGGACTGGTTTGAGCCCCTGCGCCTCCTGTCGCGACAGGGGAAGCTCGCCCGGCTCACGCTCACGGACATCGGTACCCGCGGTGCGGGGCGTTTTGTCCTGACGCACCGGGACTGGAAAAAGTTCTGGCACAGGATCAAACCCTTTTCCAGCTACCTGCCCAGATAGATTACCATCAAAAAAGATAGCCAGAGTATACTCTTGTCCTGGGAAGGAGCTAATCCAGCAGTCTTGTAAAGCAGTAACTGACAAATGGATAAATCCTTGCTATCATTCTCATTTTTATTGGTAAATAGCTATTTTGCGCTATCCAATCCGTATGCGCTGGATGTATAGTTGTGTCTCAGGTTCGAGAGAATCCACGCATGATAA
Organism: Nitrosovibrio sp. Nv17; assembly: GCF_900119085.1. Lineage (GTDB taxonomy): Bacteria > Pseudomonadota > Gammaproteobacteria > Burkholderiales > Nitrosomonadaceae > Nitrosospira. The sequence goes on from NZ_FPIQ01000005.1 coordinate 50,494, forward strand.
ATGGGTAGAGCCTGGGTACACCCGAGAATCGATGCAGCAAGCCACTGTGATATAAGCATATTTTGACAAATTGCCCTGACCGGCAACAGTTTCGACGGATTCCCAGGGCAGGCAGAATAATCATGAGAAATCATGAGAGGGAGTCATCATGACTGATATCAGCCTGTTCGAATCGCTGCTGAACTGCCAGACTGTCGAAGAGCTGCACGCCAACACCACAACCATCGCCAACCAGATGGGGTTCGAGCACTTCCTGTATGGAGTGCAGGTCAACACCTCGCTCACCCGGCCCTACCGATTCATTCTGAGCTGTTATCCGGAGGAGTGGCGCAAACGCTACGATGACGAGGGCTACGTCAATATCGACCCGACCGTACGGCACTGCATCCGCAGCACCATTCCCATCATCTGGAAAAACGAGCTCTTCAAGGGGCACAAGGAAATCAAGGTAAGAAACGAGGCCAGGGATTGCGGCCTGGTTACCGGCGCCAGCTTCGCCGTTCACGGCGGGCACGGCGAAACCGCGATGCTGAGCCTTGCCACCTCGCGCGAATCCCGTGAGGCCCAGAATGACATCATGGCAATGATGGGGCAGGGCCAGCTGCTGACCTGTTACCTGCACGAAGCCGTGCAACGCCTTGTTCTCAGCCGGGGGCCGCTTCCCCTCAGGCAGGTCAGCCTGACGGAACGGGAAAGGGAGTGCCTGCTGTGGGCGGCGGAAGGCAAGACAGGTTGGGAAATCGCCAATATCGTGAACATCTCGGAACGCACGGTGACCTTCCATCTCCAGAACGCGGCCCAGAAAATGGGCGTCGTCAACCGCCAGCAGGCCATCTCACGCGCCCTGTCCATGGGGCTCATCACCCCTTCCTATACGATCACCTGAATCGCCCGTCCTCTGCGGCAGTAAGGCGATGCACGTACCCTGGGGCTCCATCGCCAGCTCCGCCAGCACCGGCGCATGGTCGGAAGGCCGCTCCAGCCGGCGCGCCGCCTTGTCGATGGCGCAGGCGGTGCAAAGCTTTGCGAGATCGCCGCTCAACAGGATATGGTCGATGCGCAGGCCCATGTTGCGGCGGAAAGCCATCATGCGATAGTCCCACCACGTATAGGATTTCTCCGGCTGGTCGAACAGGCGAAAGCCATCCTGCAACCCCAGCCCCAGCATAGAGCCAAATGCCGCGCGCTCAGGCTCACTGAACAGCACCTGCCCTTCCCACGCCGCAGGATCGTATACGTCACGCGCTTCCGGCGCGATATTGAAGTCGCCCAGCAGCGCCAATCTGCCGCAATCGTCCAAGAGTCCGGCCACCCATTCGTGGAAGGCATCCAGCCACCTGAGCTTGTACTGGTATTTCTCGGACTCGATGTGCTCCCCATTGGGAACATAGGCGCAGACGATCCGCACATCTCCATACACTGCCGACAATACGCGCTTCTGGGGATCGTCGAATCCGGGCATGCCTGCGATCACGCCCGTACCGGGCTGCCTGCCGAGCAAGGCGACGCCATTGTAGGTCTTCTGGCCGGCGTAGATCGCGTGATATCCCGCCTCCGAGATTGCCGCAAGGGGAAAATGGTCATCCTGCAGCTTCGTTTCCTGCAGGCACAGTACATCCGGCTGATGCGCCGCAAGCCAGTCCAGCACCTGCGGCAGCCGGACTTTCAGGGAATTGACATTCCAGGTGGCGATTCTCATGCGCGTCCGGCTCGAAGCCGCCCGAGGGAAGGACCGGTATTTTCGCACGCAACCGATGCCCCCTCAAGAAGCGGAGACGGAGCCAGCCCCCAGGGGGCCGACATGGCGGGGGTACCGTGTGTTATGATGAAAAAAGGATGTGCATGGCGCACACCGCCCATGAAAGGAAGCTGATGTCTCCCCGACCCTTTCCCTGCCGTACGCCAGCCTGCTCGTGCTTGCCCCCGGTGTCCGGCGCATCCGGTCCCCGCCGGGTCGCGATATATCCATCCGACCGATTCAAGAAATCCGCTTGCCACTTTCCTATTCCGAATTTCGCGGAAATGACGGATTTCAGGACGAAAACGCCTCATCCCGTTCGATCGCCCGGCCTGCATGCATTTCTATAACCTGGCAAACAGACAGAGGTAGCGCCACGATGACTGCTCCCCCTCACTCGGAATTCGGCACGGAAGACTGGAAGAAATTGCTGCGATCGATCGGCGAGGATCCTGAACGCCAGGGCCTGTCCGAAACGCCTTCCCGAGTCATGCGTGCCTGGGCGCACTGGACGCGCGGCTACAGGCAGGATCCGGCCACGATCCTCAAGACCTTCTCCGATGGCGGGGAATGCTACGACGAACTGATCGTGGTCAGGCAGATACCGGTATATTCCCACTGCGAGCACCATCTCGCGCCCTTCTTCGGCCATGCGACCATCGGCTATCTCCCCAACGGCCACATCGTCGGGCTGTCGAAGCTGACGCGGCTGGTCAACTGCTTCGCCGCACGGCTCCAGGTGCAGGAGCGCCTCACGCAGCAGATCGCCCAATCCCTCCTCGAACACCTGCAGCCCAAGGCTGTAGGTGTCATCATCCGGTGTCGCCACATGTGCATGGAATCCCGCGGCATCGCCGTCGCGGGCGAGGAAACGGTCACCTCCGCAATGCTCGGGGACCTGAAGACGAACGCCGCGCAACGGGCGGAATTCCTGGCCCTGGCGGAATAGCCGCCTTCCGGGCCGCGAGCCGTATGATGCCCGCGCTGGAAATCGCTGGGGGTTCCACGCCAGCTTGGTAGCGGCGAGATGCGGTATCGACGTCGCTTGCGGTTCGATATTCCGGTTGGACTTGATATTGCTATGCCACCACTTACTGGATGGACCAATGGTCCGCGGGAATTGCCCATGCGCACCCCGGTGTAGACACGGCCGCCGGGGGCCCGCCGCCGCGATAGGACAGTGAATGACTCACACCCACGCCTAAACGCCCGGGATATCCGTATCCGCTCCAGGAATGCCTCCCTGGAGCCTGGCGCACCGCGCGATACGTGTTATGCGGCGCCGGAATATCCCGACGAAAGAGCCGGATGAGTCGAACCGCCCCGGCGGCGGGTACGCAGCGCACCCAGGATACCGGCCAGGCCGGCCAGCATCATCAGCGCGGCCGACGGTTCCGGCACGGGCGAAATAGTGACGCGGTAGGCGAGGAACGTCGTATCGATGTCGACGCCGGCATCGTAGGCTTCGCCGGCCTGGAAGCCCTGGGTAGTCATGAAATCGTTATCGTTGGCAATGATGAGGAAGTAGTCGTTCGGATGCTCGGGATCAAGCGCCGAAACCAGCGCCAGCCCTTCCCATTTCTCCGACAGGTTGTCGAACCCCGGAATATTGCCGTTCGCCAGTCCGAAGCGGTTCAACTGGCTGTTGTCGTTGACGTCCAGGAACGGCGCGTACAGCGCCGGAATGATTTGCGGGTCGAGCACCCCGCCTGGAGCAACCGTGCCTTCGTAGCTCTGGCCGAGGATGTTGGTGGCATCGCTGATGTCGATCACGTCCACGCGGCGCAGGAAGGATTGCTCCGTACCGACAGCGAAGCCGTTGCTGTCGCGGGGAAGAATCAGCAACTGGGAATCCGACAGCGCATGAATCTCGCTTTGCGCGGCGACCAGCGTCTGCCCGTTCTGGGTGAACTTGGGAAGCTGAACCACGTATTCACCGGTCAGGGTGATGTCGTCGGGATTGCTCAGGTCATAGGTGAACAGGCGGGTATTGTCCCGTGTGGCAGCGGTTCCGCCAGTCCCGCCGTCCTGGCGGGTGGCGCTCTGCAGCCCCACGAAAAGTGTCTTGCCGTCCGGCGAGATGGAAAGGCCCTCGAAGCCCTGGTTGTTCTGCCGGCCGAACGACGGATTGGCCGGGACCGGCGCGGGCTGGCCGGCGGCGGGGTTGTTGGAGCTGTAGTCCGTGACGCCGTTGCGGATCGGCCGTACCGATTCCGCCACCGGCAGCGCGCCGAGGAACTGGCCGTCCGCGGAGAAACGATAGATTGACGGCCCGTACTCGTCGCTGATCAGGCGCGAACCGTCGGACAGCTTGACCACGCCTTCGGCATCGAGTGCAAGCTTGCCGTTGTACGCCTGCGGGAGCTCGGGCAGAAGCCCGGTCGCGGCCCTTGCCCCGCCGGCCGCGAGCCCACCGGGCACTGGATCGAGGCCGCTGATGTCCAGCTTTCCGCCCCCGGGCAATGCCTCGTAGAGCTTGGTGGCCTGGGTGAGCGTGAGCTGGATCTGATTCTGCGGGAGGCCGCTGGCGCCCACGGGCGCCGGGGTGAAGCTCACCGCCAGCTGGTTCAGCCGCGCGGTGTAGTCGATCGTCCCGACGGCGTTGTATCCACGATCGGGCGTGGTATAGAAGATGCCGGAGTACGTGTCGCCGGACCGCGTCCAGGCGGAGGTGTCCGCGAACAATCCGGAGACCGAGCCGAAGGTCTCGCCGTGCTCGTCCACAAGATTGGCCGGTAGCCGGCCGACACCCACCAGCCCCTGCAACTCGAACGTCGTGCCGTTGACCGTGAGCGGGGCCGCATGGAGCGGAAGCGTGGCGACGGTCGTCGCGGTGAACAATACCGCTGCGGCGATGCGCGGCAACGATGACATGGCGTGCTTCATGACTCCTCCCTTTCGATGGTCGATGATTTGTGAGTTTTGGTTTTTTGGGCGTACCGCTATCGGATGGTAGTCGGGTCACATGTCATATAGATGACGCCGGACCTGATCCATGAGGAATATCCTGGAGACACATGGAGTAACGCCGGTATGCGGACTGCCGGAAAGGCGGCATGCCGGTTTGCCCTGGAATGATCAGGTGGAGGAAGCAGGCGTGACGGTACCCGCCCTGCCGGAAGCCGACGCCTGCCGCTCCCGGTGGATGATCGGAAGGATGCCTGTGCCTAGGAAGGCGGCGTGAGAGCCGCCTGCGCGCTACGCAGCATCTCGGCCGCGTGCCTGCGCGTGATCTCCGTGATCCGTTCGCCGCCCAGCATGCGGGCGATTTCCTCGACCCGCTCCTGTTCGCCGAGCACGGTGACATGGCTCGATACCGCTGCGCCGGGATCGACCGACTTGGCAACCCGCCACTGGTTGTCGCCCGCCGCCGCGACCTGCGCCAGATGGGTGACGCACATGACCTGGCGCTCGACCCCCAGGCGCTTCAGCAGCCCGCCCACCATCTCCGCCACGCGGCCGCCGATGCCGGCGTCCACCTCGTCGAATACGAGGGTGGGCACGGATCCGAGCTTGCTGGTGACGACCTGGATCGCCAGGCTGATCCTCGACAGTTCGCCCCCGGAAGCGACCTTTGCCAGGGGCCGCAGTGGCAGTCCCCGGTGGGCCGAGACCTGGAATTCGACTTGCTCCATGCCGTTCGCTCCTGCCTGCTCCAGCGGAACGAGGGCCACGGCAAACTCTCCGCCCGCCATGGCCAGATCCTGCATCGCGGCGGTCACCTTGTGGCCAAGCGCCGTGGCCGCCGTCTTTCTCGCCTCGCTCAGCCTGCCCGCCAGGGCGAGGTAGTGTTGATGGGCCTGTGCCTCTTCCTGCGCCAGGGCCGTACCGTCGCCCTCCGACCCCAGCTGCGCCAGCTGCGCGGATGTCGCCGCCAGCAGATCCGCCAATTCCGCGGGCGCAATGCGGTATTTCCTGGCAACGGCATGGACCGCGGACAATCGTTCCTCCATGTGCTGCAGGGTTTGCGGGTCGAAATCGAGCCGCTGCGGATAGCGCTCCAGTTCGTATACGCTTTCCTGCAGCTGGATGCGCGCCGATTCCAGCAGATCCAGTATGGGCTCCAGGGCGGCGTCCCGCTCCTGCAGGCCACTCAGGCGCGAAACGACGGACGCTACCTGCGCGAGGGCGGCCTGCTCTCCTTCGGACAAGAGGTCGAGCGCCATCTGTGCGCCTTCCAGCAGGCTGCCGGCATGCGTCTGGCGTTCGTGGTCGGTTTGTAGCGCCAGCCATTCCTCAAGGGAGAAATGCAGCGCGGCGAGTTCATCCCGCTGCCACTCCAGCTGCTCTCGCTCCTGCGCGGATGCCGTCCGGTTGCGCTCCCAATCCAGGCGCCGCTGCCGGGCCGCCGACCAGCGGCGATAGGCGTCGCCGGTGCTTCGTGACAGATCACCGCTGCCCGAGAAGGCGTCCACCAGTTCGCGCTGCGCATCGCCGCGCAGCAGGGATTGATGGGCATGTTGGCCATGGATGTCCACCAGCAGTTCGCCCGCCGCGCGCAACTGCTGCACGGTGGCCGGCCGGCCGTTGATGAAGCCGCGCGAGCGCCCGCCGCGATCCATGACCCGCCGCATCAGACACGTGTCGCCCTCGTCGCCCTCGCCTTCGAACCCGTTGCAGCGCAGCCACTCTCCCGCTTCCGGCAGCGCGCCGATGTCGAACTCCGCGCTGATTTCGGCGCGATCGCAGCCCTCGCGCACTTCTCCGGTGTCACCCCGTTCCCCCAGGACCAGGGACAGCGCATCGATCAGGATCGATTTTCCGGCGCCGGTCTCGCCGGTCAATGCAGTGAAACCGGGAGCGAACTCCAGCTCCATGCAATCCACGATCACGAAATCCCGTATGGACAGGAATCTCAGCATGGCGGACGATTCATGCCGGTTTTCTCGGCAAGCCGCTCCAGCCTAGCTTCTCGCGCAGCATGCGATAATAGCTGTGGTCGGCGGCGTGCAGCAGCGTCGCCTCGTATGGAGAGCGGCGCACCATGACTTTGTCATGTGCCTGCAGGTCGAAGTGAAAATGGCTGTCGGCATGCACGCGCGCCACCGGGGTATGGTGCATGAGGATCTCGACGACGGCGCCCGGCTCCACCACGATGGAGCGGTTGCTGAGCGTGTGCGGGCTCACCGGCACCAGGGCGACCAGGTCGAGCCCGGGATGCAGGATCGGGCCGCCGGCCGACAACGCATAGGCGGTGGAGCCCGTAGGCGTGGCGACGATCAGGCCATCGGCGCGCAGCGAATAGACGTACTCGCCGTCGATGCGCACTTCGAGTTCGATCATGTTGCCGCTGACCCCCCGGTTCACCGCCACGTCGTTCAGGGCCAGGGAATCGAATATGCCGACAGAGTTTCGCGCGACTTCGACGTGCAGCAGCATGCGCCGTTCCGCGACATAGCCGCCATCCAGCATGGGGCCGAGCGCCTCGGTCATGGAATCGATCGAGAGATCGGTCAGGAATCCCAGCCTGCCCTGATTGATGCCGACCAGCGGTACATCAAAGGGAGCAAGCTTGCGCGCGATGTTGAGCATGGTGCCGTCCCCTCCCAGCACGATGGCAAGATCCGCGCGGGCGCCGATCTCCTCCAGTGTCGCGACGGCATGGGGCTTTGTCGAGATGCTGGCGGCAGTCAGGGATTCCAGCAGGACTTCAACACCCCGACTCTTCAGATACTGTCCCAGATGGAACAAGGGAACGGCGATGTCCGGATTCTTGTGCTTGCCGATTACCGCGACCGTCTTGAACGGAAAACTCATGACTACACTTGAAATGGAGAGCCTGGAAGCCGTTCCTGTCGAAACCGGCCGTGCGCCGGAAGCGTAACGGATACCTCATGTAGCAGCATTTCCGGATTAAACCACATCGTGCGTGTGCTGACAAAGCATTCCCTGCCGCTCCTGTTCCGGGGATGCCCCGGAACAGTTTCACCGGTTTCGTGTCGAACAGTATTGCAGGGCACCGGTCGCGAAGGACGGTGGATGTGCACGGCTCACTGCCCACTGCTGCAAACCGTATCCTGGTGTAGAATGCCCGTAAATTCGATGATCGGCCGATCCCCGGATGACGGGACCTGGGATGCGCACCCTGCCGGATTGCACGGCATGGCCCAAGTTGACGACAACATGCTCAACCAAAGAGAAAAAATTCTGCTCAAGACGCTGGTCGAACGGTACATCAGCGATGGCCAGCCGGTAGGATCACGCGCGCTCTCCAGGTTTTCGGGCCTCGACCTCAGCCCTGCCACGATACGCAACGTGATGGCCGACCTGGAGGAAATGGGTTTCGTCGCCAGCCCCCATACTTCCGCCGGGCGGGTGCCGACCCATCGCGGCTACCGCTTCTTCGTCGATACCCTGCTGGTGGTCAAACCCCTCGACGTCATCGAGATCAGCCAGCTCGAGGACCAGTTGCACCCGGACCACCCGTCGCGGCTGATCAACTCCGCCTCGCAGTTGCTGTCGGAACTGACCCGCTTCGCCGGAATGGTGGTGACACCCAAGCGCAGCAGCGGCGTCTTCCGCTACATTGAATTCCTGGCCTTGTCGGAAAAGCGCATCCTGCTCATCCTCGTCACCCCGGACGACGACGTCCAGAACCGCGTGCTGCTGGCCGACAGGCCCTACAGCCAGGCGGAACTGGTCGAGGCCGCCAACTTCATCAACCAGAACTATGCCGGATGCACCTTCGATGAAATCCGCGTGCGCATCCAGAGCGAACTGAAGCAGTTGCGCCACGACATGGCCCATCTCATGGCTGCAGCCATCGCGCTGGGCAGCGAGGCAGCCCAGGAAAACAGCGAGGCGCTGGTCGTGGCGGGCGAGCGCCGCCTGCTGGATGTGCAGGATCTCTCCGGCAACATGACGAGCCTGAAGAAGCTGTTCGATTTGTTCGAGCGCAAGACCGTGCTGCTGCAACTGCTGGAATTCAGCCGCAAGGCGGAGGGCGTGCAGATCTTCATCGGCGACGAATCCGGCGTGCTGACGCTGGATGAGTGCAGCGTGGTGACCGCGCCCTACGAGGTGGATGGAAAGGTCGTGGGCACCGTGGGTGTGGTCGGACCCACGCGCATGGCCTACGAACGCGTCATTCCCATCGTGGATGCCACCGCCCGGCTGCTTTCCAGTGCATTGTCGCACCACTAGGGCCTGTTAACACTCATTTCATGCTCGCGACGGTGACGAATTTCAGTTGGAACGAGGCGCGAGCCGTGCAGCAGAGTAAGCTCTGCAAGCGACGAGTAACGATGGGCCGGGTGAAATTCCGTCCCGTCCCTCCGGGTTGCGCACGAAAAAGCACGGGTGCAGCGTTGCAAAGCTTGGCCATAGGCCGGCTATGCCCTGCGCTTTGCGCCTTGCCGTCGCGCTTTTTCGCGTAGCAACGCGACCACGAAACAAGTGTTAGCAGGCCCTAGCAGACGCGGATTGAACCAGCAGGCCGGATCCGCCCATCCGCAGGGCGTACGGGATGCCGAGAGCGGGACGGGCGTGCTGCTGGTCAACCTCGGCACACCGGAAGCGCCTACCGCCCAGGCACTTCGGCCCTACCTCAGGCAGTTCCTGAGCAACCCGCGCGTCGTGGAGATTCCGTCGTGGATATGGTGGCCGATCCTGAATGGCGCCATCCTTCCCACGCGCCCCGCAAAATCGGCGGAGAAGTACGCCCAGATCTGGATGCCGGAGGGCTCTCCCCTGAAGGTGCACACCGAGCGCCAGACCCGGCTGCTGCGCGACGCCATGGCCGCACGCACGCCTTTCCCGCCGATCATAGAATATGCCATGAGCATTGGGAGCCCGTCCATCGCGCAGATCCTGGAAAGCATGCTGCGGCAGGGCTGCGACCGCATCCTGGTTGTGCCGCTCTACCCCCAGTATGCCGCCAGCAGCACCGCCGCGATCTTCGATGCCGTCTTTGGATATCTGGGCGGACTGCGCGACGTTCCGGCCCTGCGCACGGTGAGGCACTACCCCGATCATCCGGGCTACATCGCGGCACTGGCGCAAAACGTGCGCGACCACTGGGCCGAGAGCGGCCGGCCCGACAAGCTGCTGATCAGCTTTCATGGAATTCCCCGTGCCGCGGTGGACAAGGGCGATCCCTATCCCGAAGACTGCCGGATCACGGGCTGCCTGCTGGCCCGGGCGCTGGAACTCGGAGAGGACGACTACCTGATCTCCTTCCAGTCACGCTTCGGGCGTGCGGAGTGGCTGACGCCCTACACCGCCGCCACGCTGGAGCAGCTGGGACGGCAGGGCGTGCGGCGCGTGGACGTGGTCTGTCCCGGCTTCGTTTCCGACTGTCTCGAGACCCTGGAGGAAATCGCCATGGAAGGCCGGGATATCTTCCTCCGCGCAGGCGGCCAAGCGTACCATCCCATCCCCTGCCTGAATGAGCGCCATGACTGGATACAGGTGCTGGCGGACATTGTCTGCACCCATCTGCAAGGATGGGAAGCGGCGAAGGTCGAAAGGAAGAATTAGACCCGGGGCCCTCCTCAGGCATCCTGCCCGCTGCCACCGAGACGGCTGCGGACGAACTGGACGATGGCGGGCAGGACGGAGACGACGACGATCCCCAGAATGAAGAAGGTCAGGTTGTTCTTCACTACCGGCACGTTGCCGAAGAAATAGCCGCCGAACACGAAGAAGCTGATCCAGAAAACCCCGCCGAAGGCGCTGTACGCCACGAAACGCGGATAGGCCATGCGGCCGACGCCGGCGACGAAGGGGGCGAAGGTGCGCACGATCGGCAGGAAGCGCGCAAAGATGATGGTCTTGCCGCCGTGCTTTTCATAGAACCGGTGGGTCTTCTCCAGGTGAGCACGGTTCAGCAGGCGCGATTCCGCGCGACTGAAGATTCGCGGGCCGAAATAACGTCCGATCCAGTAGTTCGTGTTGTCGCCGCAGAATGCAGCCAGCATGAGCAGGGCCGCCAGCCACTGCACCTCCATGGCGCCGCTCGCCGCGATCGCACCGGCCACGAACAGCAGCGAATCCCCTGGCAGGAAGGGCATCACCACCAGTCCCGTTTCGCAGAAGACGATCAGGAACAGGATGAGGTAAACCCAGTTTCCATAGTTCTGCACCAGCCAGATGAGGTGCTGATCCAGATGCAGGACGATATCGACGAGGGTGGCGAGAAGTTCCAAAACACACGTACCAGGCAGGGATGCGACACGGATGACGTACGGCCCGGAGCCCGGACTACCGGGACTGCTGCATCAGGGGAGCGCTTCCGTCTCGTCCTTCTTCTTTTCGGGCTTGACGATGTCCTCGCGCGAGACTCCCAGCAGCATGAGCAGCGGACTTGCCACCAGGACCGAGGAGTAGATGCCGAACAGGATCCCGATGGCGAGCGCCAGGGCGAAATAGTGCAGCGCCTCGCCGCCGAACAGCAGCATGGATATTACCACCATTTCGGTGCTGCCATGGGTGATGATGGTGCGTGACATGGTGCGGGTGATCGCATTGTCGATGACCTGCGTGACCGGTGCCTTGCGCATCTTGCGAAAATTCTCCCGTATCCGGTCGAACACCACCACCGACTCGTTGACCGAATAGCCCAGTACCGCCAGGATGGCGGCCAGTACGGTCAGGGAGAATTCCCACTGGAAAAAAGCGAAGAAGCCCAGGATGATCACCACGTCGTGCAGGTTGGCGACGATGCCCGAAACGCCGAACTTCCACTCGAACCGCACCGCCAGGTAGGCCACGATGCCGAAGCACACGATCATCAGCGCCAGGGCGCCATTCTCGACCAGTTCCTTGCCCACCTGCGGACCGACGAACTCCACCCGGCGCATCTCCGCTGCCGGATCATCCCGGCGCAGGGCCTCGATCACCGTTTCGGACAGTTGCGCGCTGGATATGTCCGGCCTCGCGGGCAGCCGGATCAGCACATCCCGCGACGTGCCGAAATTCTGCACGCTGACGTCCGGCATCCCGAGCCCGACGAGGACGCCCCGCACGCGGTCGACGTCCACCGACTGGGTATATCCCACCTCCATCACCGTGCCTCCGGTGAAGTCCACGCCCAGGTTCAGGCCTCGGGTGATCAGGAAGAACACCGCCACAAGAAACGTCACCAACGAGATGGCGGTGGTGTACTTTCCCCAGCTCATGAAGGGAATGTCGCGCTTGATCCTGAAGAATTCCATCCGGCTCCGGTCTCCCGATCAACTCATCTTTTTTTCATGCGCTTGCTGCGCATCGGCCTCAGCGGCCATCGCTTGCAGGCTTCCACACCTGCCCGATGGAAACGCCATCCAATTTGCGGCGCCTGCCGTAGGTCAGGTTGACCACGCTGCGTGAAACCATCACCGCGCTGAAGATCGAGGTCAGGATCCCCAGGCACAGCACCACGGCGAATCCCTTGATGGGCCCGGTTCCAAAGGCGAACAGGGCGATGCCGGCGATCAGGGTGGTGATGTTCGAATCAACGATCGTGCCGAACGCGCGCTCGTAGCCGGCATTGATCGCGGCCTGCGGCGACATGCCATTGCGCAGTTCGTCGCGGATGCGCTCGTTGATCAGCACATTGGCGTCGATCGCCATGCCGATGGTCAGCGCGATCGCGGCCATCCCCGGCAGGGTCAGGGTCGCCTGCAGGATGGAGAGCAGGCCGATCAGGAGCAGCAGGTTCACGCCCAGCGCGATGACGGAGATGACGCCGAACAGCATGTAGTAGACCATCATGAACAGGGCGATGCCCAGGAATCCGAAGAGGGTGGAATTGAAGCCGCGCGCGATGTTGTCCGCGCCCAGGCTGGGGCCTACCGTGCGCTCCTCGATGATGTCCATGGGCGCCGCCAGCGCCCCCGCACGCAGCAGCAGGGCCACATCGCGCGCTTCCTCGCTGCTCATGCGGCCGCTGATCTGGACTCGTCCGCCGCCGATCTCCTCCCGGATCACCGGCGCCGTGATGACTTCGGTCTGGTTCTTCTCGACCAGCAGAATGGCCATGCGCCGGCCGACGTTGTCGCGCGTGAGCTGCTTGAAGATGCGCGCGCCGTTGCTGTCCAGGTTGAGATGCACCGCCGGCTGGTTGTTGCTGTCGAAGCCGGGCTGCGCGTCGTTGATGCGATCCCCCGTCAGCACCACCTGCTTCTTCACCAGCAGCGGGCCGCCGCCCCGTTCGTTGTAGAGCTCGGTACCGAACGGCACGCGGCCGTTCAAAGCGGCGGCGAGGTCGCGCTCGTCATCCACCATGCGCACCTCCAGCGTCGCAGTGCGCCCCAGGATGTCCTTGGCCTTGGCGGTATCCTGCACCCCGGGCAACTGCACCACCACGCGATCCGCGCCGGCCTGCTGGATGATCGGCTCGGCCACGCCCAGTTCGTTGACGCGGTTGCGCAGGGTGGTGATGTTCTGCTGCACCGCGGTGTCCTGGATGCGCTTCTGTGCCTCCGGCCTGAGGGTGGCCGTCAGATGGAACTCATCCCTCACGCTGCGTTCGCGCAGGTCGAGATCGGCGTAGGCTTTCCTGATCTCATCCGCGGCCCGGGCCCGCAACTGGGCGTCGCGGAACTTCACGGTAATGAGCGCGGCGTCCTTGTCCAGGCCGATGTACTGGACCTTCTGCTCGCGCAGGGTGCTGCGGATGTCCGCGGCGAAACGGTCGAGCGCCTTCGAGAGAGCGCCGTGCATGTCCACCTGCAGCAGGAAGTGGACGCCGCCGCGCAGGTCGAGCCCCAGGTACATCGGCAACGCGCCGACGGTGGAAAGCCACTGGGGCGAATTCGGCAGCAGGTTCAGCGCCACCATGTAGCCGTTGCCCAGTTCCGACTGCAACGCATCCTTGGCCTTGATCTGGCTGTCGGTATCGGCGAAGCGCACCTTGACCCCGCCCGTCTCCAGGAAAAGGCCGGTATTGTTGAGTCCACTCTTCCGCAAGGTATCCTCGACCCGTTGCAGCAGCGCAGTATCAGCCTTGGCGGCGGTGCGCAGCGGGGAGACCTGCACGGCGGGCGATTCGCCGTAGAAATTCGGCAAGGTATAGAGCAGCCCGAGCAGCACCGCGACCGCGACGATCAGATACTTCCAGAGAGGATAGCGGTTCATGGTGAAATGGATACGGGAAAAGTGGAAAAGCGAAAAACGCGTGCCGCGCCGTCGGTGCCGCGCCTTGCCGGAATCCGGTCAGTCCTTTTCGATGCTGTTCAACGTCCCCTTTGGCAGCAGGGTCTGGATGGAGGACTTCTGCACGACCACCTGCACGTTCTCGGCGATCTGGAGAATGATGTAGTTGCCGCTGACCTTGTGCACGCGCCCCAGCTGTCCTCCGGAGGTGGCCACCTCGTCGCCCTTCTGCAGCGCGTCGATCATCAGCTTCAACTCCTTGGCGCGCTTCGTCTGGGGGCGGATCAACAGCAGGTAAAAGACGGCGAAGATGGCGATCAGCGGCAGCAGGCTGAGGAAATCCGCCCCACCGGGAGCGGCGGGGGGGGCAGCCTGGGCTAGGGCTTCACTGATCAGCATGGCATTCCCTCCGGCGATGGCAATGATCGAAAAGGGGGGATCTTAGCACGGCGCGGCGCGGGCTTGAAATTCCCGCGCATATGCCTCGAACATTCCCGCTGCGATGGCGTCCCGGATCTCTTCCATGAGCTCCTGATAGTAATGCAGGTTGTGCAGGGTGTTGAGCCTCGCACCGAGCATCTCGTCGATCCGCTGCAGATGGTGCAGGTAGGCGCGGCTGAAATGGCGACAGGTGTAGCAGCCGCAGCGGCGATCCGGCGGTGCCGTGTCGTGGCGGTAGCGGCTGTTGCGCAGCCGGATCACGCCATCGCGGGTATAGAGCCAGCCGTTGCGCGCATTGCGCGTCGGCAGCACGCAATCGAACATGTCCACCCCCTGCGCCACCGCCTCGACAATGTCCGCCGGCGTGCCCACGCCCATCAGGTAGCGCGGCTGCGCGGCAGGGAGCCGCGGCGCGATATGCCGAAGGATACGGCGCATGTCGTGCTTCGGCTCCCCCACCGACAGTCCGCCGATGGCATAGCCGTCGAAGCCGATGGCCTGCAGGCCGGCCAGGGAGCGTTCGCGCAGGGTTTCGTGCATGCCGCCCTGGACGATGCCGAACAGCGCGTTCGGATTGCCGCCATCGTCGTCGTGCGCCCGCCTCGAGCGCTCCGCCCAGCGCAGGCTCAGCTCCATGGATGCCCCGGCGGCACGCTCGTCCGCCGGATACGGCGTACACTCGTCGAACACCATGGCGACGTCCGAGCCGAGCACGCGCTGGATGCGCATCGATTCTTCCGGCGTCAGCATGCACGCGTCCCCGTTCACCGGGGAACGGAACCGGACGCCCTCTTCCGAAATCCTGCGCAGCGCCCCCAGGCTGAACACCTGGAATCCTCCCGAATCGGTCAGCAAGGGCCCCTGCCAGCCCATGAACCCATGGAGCCCGCCGTGCGCCGCGATCGTCTCGAGACCGGGGCGCAGCCACAGATGGAACGTGTTTCCAAGCACGATGCGCGCACCGGCCTGCGCCAGTTCGGCGGGCGACACCCCCTTCACCGCACCGTAGGTCCCCACCGGCATGAAGGCGGGGGTTTCCACGGCACCATGCGCCAGCGTCAGGGTGGCGCGGCGCGCCAGCCCGTCCACGCGGTGCAGCTGGAACCTCACTGCGGGCACCGCCTCACGTCCGCCCTTCGATCAGCATGGCGTCGCCATAGCTGAAGAAGCGGTAGCGCGCCTCGATCGCATGCCGATAGGCGCGGCGGATGTTTTCCATCCCGGCGAAGGCGGATACCAGCATCAGCAGGGTCGAGCGCGGCAGATGGAAGTTGGTGAGCAGGCGCTCCGCCACCTGCAGGCGGTAGCCGGGCGCGATGAAAAGATCGGTATCGCCGTGGCCCGGCCGCAGCTCGCCCCCGCCCGCCGCCGCGGCCGCCTCCAGCGCCCGCAGCGAGGTCGTCCCCACCGCCAGCACGCGACCGCCGGACGCGCGCGCGCGCTGGATGGCCGCCACCGTCTCCTCTGGGACGTGAAAGGACTCCCGGTGCATCCTGTGCTCGGCGAGGCGCTCCACCCGCACCGGCTGGAAGGTGCCCAATCCCACATGCAGCGTCACGTAGGCCACCACCACACCCATGCGCGCCAGCGCTTCCAGCATGGCCTCGTCGAAGTGCAGGCCGGCGGTGGGCGCCGCCACGGCGCCGGCGTGCCGCGCGAAAACCGTCTGGTACCGACTTTCGTCGGCTTGCGCCGCCGGGCGGGAGATGTACGGCGGCAGGGGCACGCTGCCGTGGCGCTCCAGCAGTTCCGCCACCGTTTCCGCGCAATCGAAGCGCAGAGTATAGAGGTCCGCTTCGCGCGCCAGTACCGTCGCCTCCAGCACCCCTGCGAGCCGAAGCCCCGATCCCGGCAGCGGCGCATGACTGGCGCGGATGACCGCCAGCACCCGATGCGCGTCCAGCACCCGCTCCACCATCACCTCCACCCTGCCGCCGCTGTCCTTCACCCCGGACAGACGCGCCTTGATGACGCGCGTATCGTTCAGCACCATCACATCGCCGGTGCGCATGAATCGGGGCAGGTCGGCGAACGTCGCGTCCCGCAGCGCACCGCTCGCACCCGTCAGATGCAGCAGGCGGCTGTCCCCCCGCCGGACCGCGGGAAACTGCGCGATCAATTCGGGAGGCAGCGCGAAATCGAAGTCCTGGACTCTCATCGCGCATATTATACCGGCGCGCCCGGAGGCCGCCCGCCCGAGTTGCCGCGCCTCTCCTTTTCAGTAATAATGCCCCTCCTGCAGGGGCATGGCCGGGATGGCGGAATTGGTAGACGCACGGGACTCAAAATCCCGCGACCGCGAGGTCATGGGGGTTCGATTCCCCCTCCCGGCACCACCCTATGCCGAACGGATGCAATCGTCGCGGCAACTCCCCCGGGGAAAGCCCTACCAGAGCTTGCGGTCGTCCGGAGGCTTGCAGCCGCACAGGTCGACCAGCACATAGAAACTGAGCAGTGCGCATACCGGCAGAAGGAAGCTCGGGTCGAGCAGCACCACGGCAACGCCGCTGGCCAGCATGCTGCCCTTGAGGAACTCGAACAGCATCTTTGCAGTTTCGAACCGGCCGAGTTCCTCCAGCTTGCGGCAGAATGCGAATTCGTCGCAGATCGCCTTCCTCGCCCCGCCTGCCCTGGCGAATACAGCTTTGAATTCCTCGCTGTCCAGGATGCGCCGGCCGATGGCCCTCAGGCCGGCGCTCGTCAGGACGCGCATCTGCATGCCGTCCCCCGCATCCACGGTCGTATAGTCGACACGCTCGTCGACGTAGGCGGAAAAGCGGACATCACCCAGGATGGCATTCGCCAACTGCTCTTCCGATTCAAGATCTTCGACGGACGCCATGAAGCAGGATCCTTCCGGTTGTGGTTGCCATCGGGCAGGCTCGCGCCCTGCCCGAACACGACAGGCTCTCGCCAATTGCAGGAAGCCGACTGCAGGTCACCGCAACGCATGCGTTCTGGTAAGGGAGCCACGATCGACCTGTGTCGCGCGCTCCTGCGTTGTACGCGCCGCATCCGTCCGCCCGGAGAGGCGATACCCTGCAACCGGCCGCAACCGCGATCGCGAGGGCCATGCCGATATTGTAATCCTCCTCCGGATGAGGGAAGGGAATTATCGGAAGGTCAATCGAGAAATGGCTTGGGTATCGTCGCCATGCCGACTTCAACCCGCCAGTGTTGGCCGGTGGATCGAAGTCGAACCGATTCAGGTTTTCAGGATGCTTGCTTTCTATGACGCGCCATGAAGCCCATCAGACCGAGACCAGCCAGCAACATGGCGTAAGTCTCGGGTTCGGGCACCGGCGCAGTGACCGCGGTATATTGCAGGCTGAGGAAACCATTCCCGTTGAACGGGAACTGCCAGTCCTGGCCGGGAATGGTGCTGAAGTAGGCGTGGCCGATGCCGAAGCCGGAGGCATCCTGCGCCGTCTGGGTGCGCGACAGCTGAAGATGGGTCAGGGTCGGGTCGATGCTGGTCAGGTAGGCGATGTACTTGGTGTCGGCATTCAGGCTCAGGCCCAGGTTGTCGAACGCGATGGCGGTATAGTTGCCGGCCGAGTTGAAGGTGTCGACTGCCGTAAAGACCGTGGACAGAAGATTGTCCCCGACCGTATTGACCGCCTGGTTCTGGGCGTTCGTGTCGGGGTTCCACTTTGCCACATTCAGCTGGAAGGACGCCGTCGTGTTGCCGAGCGCATAGAAGCTGAAGGATGACAGGATGGCATCCGACGCCAGGGAAAACACCTGGCCTACCTTGGGCGAGTCGCCGCTCGGGTTGGCGGCGTTACCGAAGTAGGCAAACGGCAGACCCGTGTTCGCGCCAAGCGGCACGTTGGTGTAGGTGGTAGCGGAGGCACCGACGGCAGTCGTGGCCATGAAAACACTCACTGCAAATTTTCTGAGCATTTGGATCTCCCTGGAAAAAGAAGCAAATTATTTGAATTGAATAGACGCGCCAACCGGTTCCAAGGATAAAGCGGCATTATTTCATTGGCGATCGTTCTGGTCGGGCCGCTGGTAGTCCGTACGACGGGTAATCCGGTTTATTCAGTCCTGCAGCATGCGGAAAAAGGCGGCGATAACGATGTTATCGGCAAATCGACTCCCACCGGAGTGGCCAAACCGGGAATTTCCTACTGCACAGGACAGGAGATTCTGGTCTGTGTTAATTCATTGCTCAGGCTTCCCACGAAATGCCGTGGAGTCAGGGCTCAGGTGTTGCTCCATGAAGAAGGTACCATGAGCATGGTGGAAGAGATCAGGCGGCGGACGGCCAAGCGCAAGATAATTGCGGAAATGAATCGGCAAGAAAACCGAAGTAAATCGTTGTTTTGTTGGTAGCGAATCCCAGATTCGAACTGGGGACCAACGGATTATGATTCCGCTGCTCTAACCACTGAGCTAATTCGCCACATGCGGGCAGACGCCGAGGGGATGGCATTTTGCCCCCTCGATACGTGCTCTGTCAAGGTTTACAAGGGTTTGCACTCGATCCGGGTGCCTGTTTTCGTGAGACTGCGACGCTCGGGAGAAGTTTCGCGTGCAGCTTCTTCGGGATAACCGGCGGACGTCGCCGGCGGCGCCCACCGATCGGCAGCCTGTATAATGCTTCTCATGAAATTCGACGTCGTGATCATAGGCGGCGGCCTCGTCGGAGCCGGTCTGGCCCTGGCGCTCCGGAACGGCGGCCTCGGCGTGGCGCTGGTGGAGGCGCGTACCCCCGCCCCTCTCCCTCCCGACGACGCCTGGGACAGCCGGATCTACGCCGTAAGCCCGGGCAGCGCCGCTTTCCTGCAGGATGTCGGCATATGGCCGGCACTGGCTGCGAATCGCCTCACTCCCGTGCATGAGATGGCCATCTTCGGCGACGACGATGCAGCGTGCCTCGACTTCAGCGCCTACGACGCCGGACTGCCCGAACTGGCCTGGATCGTGGAAAACGGCCGCCTCCAGGCTGCCGCCTGGCGTATGCTCAAACGGCGCACTCGGCCGGTCAGGACGTTCTGCCCGGCCGAGTGCGCCTCGATCGCCTGGGACGAGTCGCGGGCGGAGTTGCGGCTGGCGGACGGCAGCGTGCTGCAGGCTGCACTGATCGTGGGTGCGGACGGCATCCATTCGTGGGTGCGCGAGCAGGCGGGCATCGATACCGAACAGCGGGCCTATGGACAGATGGGAGTGGTCGCAAACTTCAGTGCCCAGAACTCCCACCGCCACGTCGCCCGCCAGTGGTTCCGCCGGGATGGCGTGCTGGCGCTGTTGCCGCTGCCGGAGTCGCGGGTATCGATGGTGTGGTCCACCGACGAGGCGCATGCGCGGACGCTGCTCGCCGTCCCGGGAGCGGAGTTGTGCGACCGGGTCATGCAGGCCAGCGGGCACGCGCTCGGCGCTCTGCAGTTGGTGACGCAACCCGCCGCTTTTCCGCTGCGCTTCGTGCACGCGAAGAAGCTGGTACAGTCGCGCATCGCCCTCGTCGGCGACGCCGCCCACGGGATTCATCCGCTTGCCGGGCAGGGCGTTAACCTGGGGCTGCGGGATGCGCGCGAACTGGCCGTAACCCTGCTTGGGCGTGGCCCCGAGCTGGACTGCGGCGACCCGCTCCTGCTGGGCCGCTACGAGCGGGCACGCAAGGAAGATATCCTGGCGACGGAACTGGCCACCGACGGACTGCATCGGCTGTTCGGCAGCCCCCATCCAACGCTGATGCGCTGGCGCAACCTTGGCCTGGAAATCACCAACCGCCTGCCGTTGCTGAAGAATCAGCTGATGCGGCACGCATTGAACTGAATCATACCCCAACCAACTGGAGCTGCTGCCGATGAATCTCCCGCCCCTCCCGGTTTCCTTCCTCCCGGTCATGCTCTTGAGCCTGCTTGCCGCCCCCGCGTCCGCCGACGAGGCCGCCCTGAAGAAGGCGCTGGCCGTCCATTTCCCCAACGAGAAGATCGAGAGCGTGAAGAAGACGCCCTATCTCGGGCTGTACGAGGTGGTAATCGGAAGCGAACTGCTGTACACGGACGTGAAGGCGACCCATCTCTTCTTCGGTCATGTGGTCGATCCGCGAACACGGACCAGTCTCACCAGCGAGCGCCTGCAGCAGATCAAGGATGCGCGGCGCATCAGCCTGGACTCGCTGCCGCTGGAGCATGCGATCAAGGCGGTCAAGGGCAACGGCGCGCGCAGGCTGGCCGTGTTCTCCGATCCCAACTGCCCCTATTGCAAAGGACTGGAGAAGGAGCTGGCCAAAATCACCGATGTCACCATCTATACCCTGCTCTACCCGATCCTGAACGGCTCGCTACCCACCGCCACGGCGATTTGGTGCTCGCCGGATCCCCTCGGCGCATGGAACGATTTCATGCTGCGGGACGTCGCTCCCCCGGGAAAGAGCTGTCCCACTCCCCTGGATGGGCTGATCGAGACCGGCAGACGGCACGATATCAACGGTACGCCTACCCTGATTTTCGCCGACGGCTCGATCGTCTCGGGCATGATGCCCGCGGATGCCATCGAAAAGAAGCTGAACCAGGGCACCGCCCCGCGATAGCACCATCCAGCCAGGTCGGCCGGATCAGGGTATCGCGGGAGCTTCGGGAGCGTGCCCCGCGGGCAACAGTACCCACATCCTGCCCGCCTGCCTCATCTTGCCCGCCTGCTCCCCCGCCTGCGGACCGAAACCCCAGAAGAAGTCGGCACGCACGTTTCCCTTGATCGCGCCGCCGGTATCCTGTGCCACCATCAGTCTGCGAAGCTGCCTGTCGGTGTTCGGCCAGGTCGTGGCGAGGAATACCGGCGCTCCCTGGGGAATCGCCCGCGGATCGACGGCCAGGCTCCTGCCCGCGGTCAGGGGCACGCCGAGCGAGCCCAGCGGGCTCGGCACCCCGGCCGGCAACTCGCGGAAGAACACGAAGCTCGCGTTCTGCTGCAACAATTGGTTCAGCCTCTGGGGATGCCTGCGCCCCCAGGCGCGAATTCCCTGCATGGAAGCCTTTTCCAGGGGCAAATCCCCGCGCTCCACCAGCAACCGTCCCACCGACTTGTAGGGATGCCCGTTCTGGTCGGAGTACCCCACCCGCACGACCTCGCCGTTTTCGAGCTGCACCCGGCCCGATCCCTGGATCTGCAGGAAGAAGAGATCGATCTCGTCATCCACCCACAGCAGTTCCTTGCCCTGCAGCGAGGCAGGATCGCGTTCGATCTCGGCACGGCTGTAGTAGGGCACCACCCTGCGCCCCTGCAGGCGCCCGCGCAGCCGCATGTTCTTGAGTTCCGGATACACCTCTCCCAGGTCGATCACCAGCAGTTCATCGGGCGTGGCGTACAACGGGAAGCGGAAACGCTTGGACGGCGTGCGGCTGCCCTTCAGCAGAGGCTCGTAGTAGCCGGTGATCAGACCGTCGCTGCTGCCGTCGGCGTTCAGCACCTGGTGCGGCACGAAACGGCTTTCGAAAAACCGGCGCAGGGCAACGCCGTCCCGCCCACGCATCAGATCCGCCTGGGCACAGATTTCCTGCCACAGCGGCTGCTTCTTCAGAGCGATGCAGCTGCGCAGGAATGCATCCATTGCCTGGGGAATATCGTCGTCCGCCCAGCCTGTGAGGGCATTCCAGTCGACCGGCTTGAGCGTCACCACGGGGGCCTGCGGCAGCGTGGGAAGCGCCGCCTTTTCCGGCACGGCCGGCGCGGTGACAGGCCTGATGGTACAGGCGTCAAGCAACAGCGCTCCCGCGAGGAAAACCGCGAGAATGAATTGGTTTTTCACCGGATATTGGTTAAAGTTGCAATTGGTAAATATACATCATGCTGAACCCCATGTGGATACTCCTGCTGGAAGCCGGCGTAGCGCTGTCGCTACTGATTCTGATCGTGTGGTGGACCCGGCCGCAAAAACGCAACGACGACAAGAAAGATGACGAGCATGAGTGAAAAAATACGTGATGCCGCACGGCGCTGGCGGACGATCCGGCAGGGTGGATGCACTCTGCCGCAGCGACGTGCGGGACGGGTTGTCACATACAGGAATCGAAAGGGGGAATCGCAATGAAATACCGGGGCCTTCAAGAATTCTGTGCCCACATAGCCGAGCACAATCCGGGACAGCCGGAATACCTGCAGGCGGTCGCCGAGGTCATGGAGAGCCTGTGGCCTTTCATCTCCGAGCATCCCCGCTATGCCGAGCACGGTCTCCTGGATCGGCTGATCGAGCCGGAGCGCATCATCATCTTTCGGGTCGCCTGGGTGGACGACAAGGGAGAGGTGAACGTCAACCGCGGCTACCGCATCCAGCACAGCTCCTCCATCGGCCCCTACAAGGGCGGCACCCGTTTCCATCCCTCCGTGAACCTCTCCATCCTCAAGTTCCTGGCATTCGAGCAGACGTTCAAGAACGCGCTGACCACCCTGCCGATGGGCGGCGGCAAGGGCGGTTCCAACTTCGACCCGAAGGATCGCAGCCAGGGAGAGATCATGCGCTTCTGCCAGGCGTACATGAGCGAACTGTTCCGGCACGTGGGCTCCGACGTCGACGTGCCGGCCGGCGACATCGGCGTCGGCGGACGGGAGGTCGGTTTCATGGCGGGCATGATGAAGAAGCTGTCGAACCGCTCCGACTGCGTCTTCACCGGCAAGGGCCTGAGCTTCGGCGGTTCCTTGATACGGCCTGAAGCCACCGGCTACGGCACCGTGTACTTCGCCGAGGAAATGCTCAAGCAGTCCGGACGTTCGCTCGAAGGCCTGCGGGTCTCGGTGTCGGGCTCGGGAAACGTCGCGCAGTTCGCCGTGGAAAAAGCGCTGGCGCTCGGCGCCAAGGTCGTGACCGTATCCGACTCCAGCGGCACGGTGATCGACGAGGATGGGTTCACCATCGAAAAACTGAATGAGCTGAAGGAATGCAAGAATCTGCGCTACGCCCGCATCAGCAGCTATGCCGAGCGCACGCAGGCCCTCTTCGTACCCGGAAAGCGCCCCTGGCACGTGCCGGTGGACGTGGCGCTGCCGTGCGCCACCCAGAACGAGCTCGACGAGAACGACGCGGCGACGCTCATCGGGAATGGCGTGATCTGTGTGGCCGAGGGCGCCAACATGCCCTGCACGGCGGAAGCCGTGAAGCGCTTCGAGCACGGCAAGGTGCTGTTCGCTCCGGGCAAGGCCAGCAATGCCGGCGGCGTGGCGACCTCCGGGCTGGAGATGAGCCAGAACGCGATGCGCCTCTCCTGGCCACGCGAAGAGGTGGACGCCCGTCTGCTCGAGATCATGCAGGCGATCCACCGCTCCTGCCTGACGTACGGGCGGCGCAAGGATGGCAGCATCAGCTACGTCGACGGCGCAAACGTGGCCGGCTTCGTCAAGGTGGCGGATGCGATGATCGGCCAGGGCGTGGTGTAGGACGGAAGTCGGAAGGATATCCGCCGAACTACCGTATCCAGACCGTCTTGATGTTGGCGAACTCGCGGATGCCGTGGTGCGACAGCTCGCGCCCGAAACCGGATGCCTTGACCCCGCCGAAGGGTAGGCGCGGATCCGACCGCACCATGCCGTTGATGAAGGTGCAGCCCGCCTGAATCCGCCGAGCGATGGCTTCCGCATGCGCTGCATCCCGGCTCCATACGCTGGAACCCAGCCCGAAACGGGTATCGTTGGCGATACGGATGGCATCTTCCTCGTCCTCGGCGCGTATCACCGCCGCCACCGGACCGAACAGTTCCTCGTGGTACGCCCGGGTCTTCGAGGTCACCCCATCCAGTATCGAAGGCGGATAGAACGCACCCTCTCCCGCCTGCGGCGCGCAACCGAGAACCGGCCGGGCACCCTGCGCAATCGAATCGGCCACCTGCTCGTGCAGCGTCTCCCGCAAGTCTAGGCGTGCCATGGGACCCATCTGGGTGGACTCATCCAGCGGATCGCCCACCCTGCGCTCCCGGGTTTTCTCGACGAGCAGGGACAGGAAGGCATCGGCGATCTCCGCCACGGGAATGATGCGCTTGGCGGCAATGCAGGACTGGCCGCAATTCTGGAATCTCGACCTCACCGCCACGCTCGCCGCCTGCTCCAGATCCGCATCCGCCAGCACGATGAAGGCGTCGGATCCGCCGAGTTCCAGCACGCACTTCTTCAGGTGCTGGCCCGCATGCGCGGCGATCTCGCGCCCGGCGGCCTCCGAGCCCGTGAGCGTCACCGCGCACACGTGGTGGCTGGCGATGACGTCGACCACATCGCAGGATTCGATCATGAGCGTGGAAAACAGAAACGGGGGGAAGCCCGCGTCGAGGAACAACTGCTCCAGCGCCAGCGCGCATTGCGGAACGCTGGAGGCATGCTTGAGGACGCAGGCGTTGCCGGCCATCAATGCAGGTGCAGCGAAGCGGATGACCTGGAAGAACGGGAAATTCCAGGGCATGACGCCCAGGACGATGCCGATCGGCTCGTAGGAGACGTAGCTTCTGCCCGCATCGGTCGGCACCGGTTCCGCTTGCATGAAATCCTCCGCATGGGCCGCGTAGTATTCGCAGGCGAGCGCGCACTTTTCCACTTCGGCGCGTCCTTCGCGCAGCGGTTTCCCCATTTCGAGGGCCATCAGACGAGCATAGCCGTCGACCCGCTCACGCAGGAGGGCGACAGCTTGCCGCATGCAGACGGCTCGTGCGGCGAATGGGGTGTGCACGGCGAGCGTCCAGGCATCGTGCGCCTGCTCCAGAACCGACGCAAGATGATGACTGTCCCAGCTGGTGAACGTTTTGAGGGTCTTGCTGGTGGCGGGGTTGAGGCTGATGTACGGCATGGTGTGCTATTCTCCAAAATCGGATGTCAAAGAAGGTGGACGGTACGGCACTCCCCGGTTTCTTTCATGGGATGTTTCAGGTATAGCAGATCATGCGACGGTTTTTCCCCTGGTCGGCACAATTGACAGGAATGTTTCTTGCCGTTTGCGCTGGCCCGCTCATGGCTGGACCCGACGACGATTTCCTGGCCATGCGGCAGGCATTCCAGATAGGCGACGCCACCCGGGTGTCGCACTACGCCCAGCGGCTGCAGGGACACGTGCTGGAGCCTTACGCCGCCTACTACCAGTTGCGGCCGCGGCTGGATGCGGCGGCGGCGCTGGGGGAAGCGCAAGACATCCGGGCGTTTCTCCGCCGCTACCGGGAGGGCCCGCTGGGCGAGCGCCTGCTCGGCGAGTGGCTCAAGGCATTGGGCAAGGCGCAGCAATGGGGCCTGTTTGCCGAAGTCTACCCGGAGCTGGTGAACGGTGATGTCGAGCTCACCTGCTATGCCCTGCAGCAACGTCTCAGCATCCACGACGACAGTGCATTCGACGCGGCCCGGCCGCTGTGGTTCAATGGCAAGGAACTGCCAGCGAATTGCACACCCGTCTTCGAGATCCTGGCAAGTGCGAACGTGCTGCAGGCGGAAGACGTCTGGGCGCGATTGCGGCTGGCGCTGGAGGCCGGCAATGCCAGCGTGGCGAAACAGGTCAATGGATACCTGCCGAACGATCAGGCGCTCGATACAGACCGTCTGAAAGCGGCCACGGACAATCCCCTTCGCTATCTGGAGAAGCATCGCGGCACCATCGCGACCCGTGCCGACCGGGAAATCGCGCTTTTTGCCATGCAGCGGCTGGCGCGCAGCGGCCCCGACCAGGCGCATACCTACTGGCACAAGATACGTGGACGATTCAGCGAGGCGGACCAGGCTTATTTTCTGGCACAGCTGGCGGACCAGGCGGCTCGCAGGCTCAATCCGCGCGCGCTGGAATGGTTCAGGGAAGCGGGGAACGTCAGCCGCATGCCGGTCGTGCTGTCGGATGCGCAGCTCGGCTGGAAGGTGCGCGCTGCGCTGCGTACGGGAGACTGGGCGCTGGTGCTCGAGACCATCGAGGCCATGTCGCCCGCGGAGCAGGAAACGGGAACATGGCGCTACTGGAAGGCACGCGCGCTCAAGACCCGAAACCGGATGGCGGAGGCGAATGCCCTGCTTGCCCCGCTCAGCACCGAACACAATTTCTATGGGCAGTTGGCGGAGGAGGAACTGGGTGTGGGGATGAGCGCACTTGCGGAATCCTACAAGGCAACCGCAGACGAGATCGCGGACATGCAGCGATCGCCGGGAATCCAGCGCGCGCTCGTCCTGTATCGCCTGAACTTGCGCACGGAAGCCGGACGGGAGTGGGCCTGGGCGATACGCGACCTCGACGACCGCCACCTCCTTGCCGCCGCCGAGATCGCACGGCGCAACGGACTCTACGACCGCGCCATCCACACCGCCGACAGGACCCGGCTGCAGCACGACTTCACCTTGCGCTTCCTCGCGCCACACAGGGAAGCCGTGCGCGACATCCTGAAGCAGCAGGAACTCGACGAAGCCTGGGTCTATGGACTCATCCGGCAGGAAAGCCGGTTCATCAGCGACGCCCGATCCAGCGCGGGCGCCATGGGATTGATGCAGCTGATGCCGGCCACCGCGAAATGGGTGGCAAAGAAAATGGGCATGAAAAAATACCACAAGGGACTGGTCACCGACATCAACACCAACCTGGCACTGGGTACGTACTACCTCCGCCACGTACTGACAATGTTCGACGACCAGCCGCTGCTGGCTTCCGCGGCCTACAACGCGGGTCCGGGACGCGCCCGGCAATGGCGCGACGCCCGCGCCCTGGAGGGGGCCGTCTACGCAGAGACGATCCCCTTCAACGAGACTCGCGACTACGTGAAGAAGGTGATGAGCAATTCCATGTACTACGCCAGCACCTTCGGCCATCAGGTACGCACGCTGACGCAGCGCCTGGGAATCGTTGCGCCCAGGTCGGATGGCACCCTCCGCCCAACGGATCAGACGGATGAAGATTGAGCGCATATGCATGGTCGGCGGCAGCGGATTCGTGGGCAGGCACATCGCGAACCAGTTGACGGCACGCGAGATCCGGATTCGCATTCCCACCCGGCGCCGCGAGCGGGTCAAGGAACTGCTCGTGCTGCCTACCGTGGACGTCGTGGAAGCGGACGTGCACAACGATGACACGCTCGACCGACTGTGCCGCGGCATGGACGCGGTGATCAATCTCGCAGGCATTCTGCACGGCGACTTCAAGCGCGTGCACGTGGAACTGCCGCGCCGCATCGTGGCGGCCTGCAGGCGCAATGGCGTCACGCGGCTGCTCCACATGAGCGCGCTGCACGCAGGTCGCGACCGCCGGAGCGAGTACCTGCGCTCCAAGGGCGAAGGAGAGCGGATCGTGACGGAATCCGGCCTGGCCACCACACTCTTCCGGCCATCGGTCATATTCGGCCCCGGGGATTCGTCACTCAGCCTATTCGCTCGCCTGGCGCGGCGATTGCCCGTGCTGCCGCTCGCCTCGCCCGACTCGCGATTCCAGCCGGTGTTCGTGGAAGACGTCGCGCACGCCTTTGCGTCCAGCCTGGATGACCCCTCGACCTATCACCAGCGCTACGACCTGTGCGGCCCGCATCGTTACACCCTGCGACAACTGGTCGAGTATGCGGCGCGGCTGACCGGCAGCAAGCCGCTCATCATCGGGCTCAACGACGGCCTCTCCCGTCTCCAGGCCATGATCATGGAATGCCTGCCCGGCAGCATCCTGAACCGGGACAGCCATGCATCGATGGAGGTGGACAGTGTATGCGATCCGGGCTGCGATCCCTTCGGGACGGTATGGAAGCGTCGAGCCACCTCCCTGGAGGCGGTCGCACCGTCGTACGTACCGGCTCCCATGCCGCGCGAACGCCGCGACAGGCACCGGGCGGACAGGTGAACCCTTCTTCTTTCCATAGACGTTCGTGAAAACCTATCTGGTCGGCGGCTCGGTGCGCGATGAGCTTCTGGGATTGCCCGCGACGGATCGGGACCACGTCGTCGTGGGCGCCACGCCGGAGGATATGGTCAGGCTCGGCTACCGGCCGGTGGGCAGGGACTTCCCCGTCTTCCTGCATCCCCAAAGCCAGGAGCAGTATGCGCTGGCGCGCACCGAGCGCAAGGTATCGTGCGGCTACCGCGGATTCGAGATACACACCTCCCCCACGGTTACGCTGGAAGAAGATCTGGCGCGGCGCGACCTCACCATCAACGCCATCGCCAGGGATGAAGATGGCAGCATCATCGATCCCTTCGGTGGCGTGGCCGACCTCGAGGCTGGCCTGCTGCGTCATGTCAGCCCCGCATTCGTGGAAGATCCGGTGCGGGTGCTGAGAATCGCCCGTTTCGCCGCACGCTTCGGTTTTGACACTGCGCCGGAGACGCTTGCGCTGATGCGCGCGATGGTGGACAACGGCGAGGTGGATGCGCTGGTGCCGGAACGCGTCTGGCAGGAATTCGCACGCGGCCTGATGGAACGCCAACCGTCGCGCATGTTCCAGGCGCTGCGCGAATGCGGTGCACTGGCACGCGTCCTGCCCGAAGTGGATGCATTGTTCGGCGTACCCCAGCCCGCCCAGCACCACCCCGAGATCGATACAGGCGCACATGTCATGATGGTCGTCGACTACGCCGCGTCCATGGACTATCCACTGCCCGTGCGTTTCGCAGCGCTGACTCATGACCTGGGCAAGGCGGCCACTCCCCCGCAGGAGTGGCCACGCCATGTCGGCCATGAGGCCCGCAGCGTGAAGCTGACAAAGGGCCTGTGCGACCGTATCAGAGTCCCGCATGACGTACGCGATCTGGCGCTGCTGGTGGCGCGCTACCACGGCGATGTCCACCGTGCGGCGGAACTGCGCCCGGCCACCATTGCCGCCATGCTGCAGAATGTGGACGCCTATCGCAAGCCTGAACGCTTCGAGGCATTCCTGCAGGCTTGTGCATCCGACTTTCACGGCCGCCCCGGCTATGCCGGCAGGCCCTATCCCCAGGCCGGGCGGCTGCGCGCGGCCTTCGACGCGGCCAGGAGCGTGAAGGCAGGCGCCCTTGCGGAAAGAACGGCGCGGTCCGATATCGATCCTGCACGACTGTCCGATGCCATCCGAACAGAGATCGTGCAGGCCCGAACCAATGCCATCCGCGCATGCCTTGACGGAAAGGAAGAGTCCATGGGCGGGGCATGATCCCGGTGGATCGCACCGGCATCGCGAGTGATGGAGGAGGAAGCGGGAACGGCGGCAGTTATCGAGACTTGCGCGCTGTCCGGGCAAGGGACAGATTATCGAGAAACGCGCCAATGTGAGACGCTGACACCGCCCTCCGCCACCAGGCCCCCAGCCGGCGGTTCCGGGTGAGCCCGCACCGATATGCGTGCCGTGCTATTTGCCTGTCCTTTCCCTACGCGCCTTGTCGATCAGTTCGTTCAATATCCGGATGGTGTTGGCCGGGGTGCTCCCCATTCTGCCGCTGGTCATATACTTTCCATCCACCACCAGCGTGGGCACGCCGGAAATGCCGTATTTCGCAGCCATGCGTTCGGATCGCGGCACCTGTTGGGCCTGAACGGAGAAGGAGTTGTAGGCTTCGATGAACTTGTTGCGATCGATTCCCTGGCGGGCCGCCCAATCGAACAGCGCCGCGTCGCTGGTCGAATCCACCTTGCCGATGTGGATTGCATCGTAGACCTTGTCGTGCAGTGCACTCCTGACCCCGAGCGCCTCCAGCGCATAGAACGCCTTCGCGGCAGGCGCCCAGTTGGGGCGAAGGACGGCAGGAACATAGCGAAAACTGACACCCTTGGGAGCGCCCGCCAGCCAGGCGCTGAGCTGAGGATGCAGGGCATAGCAACTCCCGCACCCGTACCAGAAGAATTCGAGCACCTCGACGTCGCTTCCGCTCTCGATCGGCTGAGGATGGGACAGGAGCACGTAGTCGCGACCCTCCACGAGTTCAGCCTGCCCGCTCCCGGCCAGGCCCATCCCTCCGATCAGAATCATCACTGCCAGCAATGAACGCATCGAATCCATCATTCCTCCCGAAGTCAAGGTCATGCGCCGCGCTACGGCGCACTATCATGCGCTTTCATGAGACTGCTCTGTACCCCGTTCTGCTGCAGCGAAGCACGTACTCGATCGATGTCATCCATCGAAGTGAAGGGTCCGACGCGTACCCGGTGCCAGACACCCTTTTCCGACAGATCGGCAGATTGTACCGATGCCTCCACGCCCAGCATCGCCAGCTTGGCCTTCAGATTGTCCGCTTCGTCGCTGCTCTGGAACGACCCGGCCTGGAGAAAATAGCGGTCGTCCGACGACGGCTGCCGGCCCGCCTGCCTGAATTCCTGTCCCACGGGGAGTTGTTCCTCAGCATCCGGCAGCATCTTGTAGAATTCGAAACGAGGCCTGTCCCGCCGTACGTCGCTTCCACCCTCGATACCGGAAGCCGAAGCGTTTTTCTGGACCGGATCGGCGGCAGTTTCCGCTCCGGTGCCCGACCGCTCCTGCGGGATGAACGGGCTCGGCGCACTGCTGAGCATCATCCACATGCCCATCGCGCTCAGCAGCCCCAGTGCGTAACCTATGAAGAGTCCCAGCACGAGACGATTCCCCATGACACGGGAAGGCGAAGCAGGGCGGGTTTTGTAGTCTCGGCTCATGGCAATCTGATACGTCGAATCCGCAAGGGTCTGCGCTCCGGCACTCTCCTACTCTTTTCTCTACATCCTCTCCGGCGCGCTCACGCCCAGCAGCTCCAGGCCATTGCCGAGTACTTGTCTCACCGCCGCGATCAGGCCCAGCCTGGCCAACCGCAGCGGCACCTCCGGCACCAGGAACCGGGTTGCATTATAGTAACTGTGAAACGCCCCGGCCAGATCCTTGAGATAGAAGGCGATGAGATGAGGTGCACGTTCACCCGCAGCAGCCTCCACCGTTTCGGGATAGTCGATCAGCCTTTGCAGCAGACACAGCTCTGCTGGACTCGACAGCAGGGAGGTGTCGGCAGCGGCGAGCGTCTCCTGATGTCCACCCCACTGCTCCAGCACGCTGCAGATCCTGGCGTGGGCATACTGGATGTAGTAGACCGGATTGTCGTTGCTCTGCGACTTGGCCAGATCCAGGTCGAAATCCAGGTGCTGGTCGCTTTTGCGCAGCACATAGAAGAATCTCGCGGCGTCGTTGCCCACCTCTTCGCGCAATGCCCGCAGCGTCACGAATTCTCCCGCACGGGTGGACATGGATGCCTTCTGGCCGTCGCGGTACAGCACCGCGAACTGCACCAGGGCGATCTCCAGTTTCTCCGGATCCAGCGACAGCGCCTGCAGTGCGCTTTTCACACGCGCGATGTAGCCGTGGTGATCCGCACCCCATACGTCGATCACACGCTCGAAACCGCGCTCGAACTTGTGCAGGTGGTAGGCGATGTCGGAAGCAAAGTAGGTGAATTGCCCGTTCTCCCGCTGCACCACCCTGTCCTTCTCGTCGCCGAAGCGCGTCGAGCGAAACCACCTCGCCCCGTCGCGGTGGTATAGGCAATCCCGCTGATCCAGCAGGTCCACCGCCCGCACCACCGCACCGCTGTCAAACAGCGACTGTTCGGAAAACCAGGCGTCGAACACCACCCCGAATTCCGACAGGTCGTTGCGGCAATCTTCCAGCTGTTCCGCCAGCACGAAATCGTGGATGTGCGCGTAACCCTGGCCCAGCAAGCTGCGGGCGCCCGCAATCAGGTGGTCGAGTTCGGCGTCGATGTCCACCTCGGCAGGCATGCCCGCAAACAGCGAGTCGGGCCGATGCAGATAGCGATTCCCATGCACCTCGCCGATCCGCCGCGCCATGTCGCGCACGTATTCGCCCTGATAGGCACCAGCGGGGAAGCGCGGCAGGAGCTGGTGCAGTTCCAGGTAGCGCAGCCACGTGGAAAGCGTCAGGATATCCATCTGCCGCCCCGCGTCGTTGACATAGTATTCGCGCGCAACCGAAAAGCCGGCGGCGGCAAGCACGTTCGCCAGACTGGCGCCAAAGGCGGCGCCACGCCCGTGGCCCACATGCAGCGGGCCGGTAGGATTGGCCGACACGAATTCCACCTGCACGCACCTGCCCGACCCGTTGCCGCTCCGGCCAAAGCTCCTGCCGGCCTCCAGCACGTAGCGTGGAAACTGCTGCTTGACGGCCCTCCTGAGGAACAGGTTGATGAAACCGGCCCCTGCGATCTCCACTTTTTCCAGATGGGGCGAAACCGCCAACGCCTCGAGGAGCGCACCTGCAATGTCGCGCGGACGCCGACGCAGCGGCCCGGCCAGCTGCATCGCAAGATTGCAGGAATAGTCGCCGTGATCCACCTGCCGGGGACGCGCGAATTCGATGCTCACGCCGCCGCCCTGCGGCAGCAGGGCTTCCACGACAGGACGCAGCAACTGGATGAAATGGGCCTTGAAATCGGGTTGTGATTGCTGCACGTGGGAACTCATGGCATGAAACCTGGGGGATGTCGGGGCTGGCTTTCGCCCGCTATTATAACGATGTTGAAATGGGCCGCCCCACCAGTTTGCAGTTTGAGGCACGTGCGCCCCGCCAGGACGGCTGCCCTACCACCGTATCCTGAGATAGCCTTCGTTGCGGGCGACGCTGAAGCGCACCGCATTGGCACCGCGGCGCAGCGCCGGGTGCCGTGAAATGGGCTTGAACGGCCCGGCCGCCGAGCGGGAGTGCTCGATGTCCAGAAACCGCTCGCGCGGCGAGAACAGGCGCAATTCGAATTGCCCGGGACCCACCTCGCGCACGCCGGGCGCAAACGGCCGCGCCAGGGGCTCACCCACGAATACACCCGCTCCCGGCCAGGCAACGCTCTTCCAGTAGGCTTCGATAGCGCTCGCCCCCAGTGCATAGTGGTACATGGCAACACCTGGAACCGGAAATTTCTGCGGATGGTTGCAGGGCTCCACGACGGTGCCGTAGCTTGCAGTGGCGCCTGCTTCCAGCCAGCGCAGGCTGCTCATCTGGCTCGAATCGGTCAGCTGGCCGCCGGCCGAGGTGAGATGATCCGCCAGCGCACCCGGCAGGAATGTCAGGGTATCGAGTTGCGGCACACGCACCAGTCCCGTGAAGTAGAACAGAACGTCGCGGCGATCGGCGATGGCGTCGGTTTCGACGATGTCGATGGGAAAGACCCCTTCCAGGTCCTTTGCGGTCTGTTCATACAGGGTTGCCCGCACGCTGCGTGCCTTGTCGGAGGTGACGGCAAGGTAGGCGCGGCCCTGCGGGAAGCTCTGGTCCGCGGCGACGCCCCGGTCGATGAGTGCCTTGACGTCCTCGAAACGGATACCCGCCAGCATCATCGCGGGACGCATGTTGAAGTCGCGGGCAGGCTGGAGACTGGTGGAATTGAAATAAGGGCTGAGGGCGGTGGGGCCGCAGTCGGCCGCACAGTGACTCTCGTCGAAACCGAAGGCAAGCGCCGACGTCAGGGACATGCAATCCACCCGGTAGGGGTCGGTCCAGGCTACCGCGTACGCCTGGACGCGGGCTGGGGTGGCCTGATCGATGCGGGTCTTCAGCTGCCGAAACTCGTCCCTCGTCAGCGTGTGGCGGCCGGGAGGGAAACGCAGATGGATCATGTTGGCCTCCGGAATCCGCCGCGCCTTCCGGTAGTAGTCTGCGACCTGCTGCGACAGCGGGTCGTCGTCATTGACGATGACGGCCAGTTCGTCCGGGGTCAGCCCCGTCGGCTGCAGCTGGATGCGCGCCTGCGCCGCCGCAGGCGCAGCATGCAGCAGAGCTGCGACCAGCAACAGGCAGAGACATGGCAGTATCGGTCTCGTCATGGGCGGCCGGTCAGGTATGCATGAGAAATATTCAGGCAACGGGGAGCGCGTGAGAAACACCTTACCACCCAATAGAGCGATCCCCGGCGGCAAGGTTCATTCGTGAACGGCCAGACTGCATCGGCGCGTATCGAATCCGGATGAACGATTCGGGGTCTCGTGCATAATAACGGCTCCAGGGAAACGAATCCACGGATCCATGCTGTCCCTCCACGATCTCCTGCACGCACGCACGCCTCGGGTACCGCTGACGAAATTTCTGATCGGCGCCAATCTATTGGTCTTCGCGGCGATGCTCGCCAGCGGTGCGGGCCTGTGGCATTCTCCCAACAGCGTGCAGCTGGCCTGGGGAGCAAACTTCGGCCCGGCCACCCAGGACGGCGAATGGTGGCGACTTGGCAGCGCGATGTTCCTCCATTTCGGCGCCGTGCACCTGACCCTGAATCTCTGGGCGCTGTGGGATGGGGGACAACTGGTCGAACGCATGTACGGCCATGTCCGTTTTGCCGGCATCTATTTTGCCGGGGGACTGGCAGGCAATCTGCTTTCGCTTGTCGCCCACCAGGGGCTGGCCGTGTCCGGCGGCGCCTCGGGCGCCATCTTCGGCCTGTACGGCGCCCTGTTGACATTCCTCTGGCGCGAACGCGACGGCCTGGATCCCGGCGAATTCCGTTGGTTCTTCTGGGGAGCGGCGGGCTTCACCGCGATCACCCTGATGCTCGGTTTCCTGATTACCGGCATCGACAATGCCGCCCACATCGGCGGCTTCCTGACCGGGCTGCTGGGCGGCATCGTGCTCGCCCGCCCGATGGGCGGAACCGGTGCGATATCCCTCCGCAGCCGCCTGCTGGCAATGAGCGCATTCGCACTGGCGATCGCTCTTCTGGCCGGCCACATTCCTTCGCGCCCCTATCGATGGAGCGAAGAGGTGCTGACACGCAGGGAGATCGGGGAATTCCTGCGCGACGACAGGGCGATCAGCCAGGCGTGGCAGGATATCCTCGAGGCAGGCAGGCGCGGCGACGTCTCCTTCGACGAACTTGCCGGGCGCATCGATACGGCGATCGGTGATCGCTATGAGGAGAGTTTCGAGCAGCTTTCCAATCTGCCTCAGGATCCCGCCCTGCCTTCGGCCGCCGCGGCAGAAGTGCTGCGCCACTACGCGGAGCGCCGCAGGGATGCTTCGCGCGCCCTGGCGGAAGGATTACGTACGCATAAACCGGAGCAGGTCCGCGAGGCCCTGGAAATGGCCCGACGGGCGCAGCGACTGTCCCAGCCCGACTGATCCGGCGCGAGTGTGGCACGTCGCCGCACCAGCTGCGCATCTTCTTCGATACGATTTTCCCGACATGCACGAGTCCCTTTGACATGCGCAAAAAAATACTGCACTATGGCGAAACGCACTAGCGATAGTTAGCTGTGCCGATCAAGAATACTAGATGTAGTGGTCAATGGCCAGGAGTCGCCACGGCATCCGGCATCAACCCATGGGAAATACACGCTTCCCATATCGATGAGGAGAATCCAGCATGCAACTCGTGACAGGCAACGCACCCCCCTCGACGGTGCCCGGATATGACCTTTCCCCGGCTTCTCCCGCATCGAACACCCGCTATGCCCAGTACAGGGTCATTCGCCGCAACGGTTCCGTAGTTGCATTCGAGCCGGGGAAAATTTCCATAGCCATGACGAAAGCATTCATTGCCGTCAACGGCGGCCATGGCGTGGCATCCGCCCGGATCCGCGAAGTGGTGGCGCGCCTGACGGGCGATGTGGTGGATTCCCTGGTGCGCCGCCAGCCCGCGGGCGGCACCCTGCATATCGAGGATATCCAGGATCAGGTGGAACTGGCGCTGATGCGCTCCGGCCAGCACGACGTGGCGCGCGCCTATGTGCTGTATCGCGAGGATCGCGCGCGCAAGCGCGCGCAGCAGCGGGAGATGGCGGTGGTGGAAACACCGGCCGCCACGCTGCACGTCGTGACGGATGGTCGCAGGGTTGCACTCGACACGTCGCAGTTGCTGGCGCTGATCGAATCCGCCTGCGCGCACCTGGGCGAGGCCGTGGATCCCGCACTGATCCTCCAGGCCACCCTGAAGGATCTGTACGACGGTGTCCCGGTGGAGGAGGTCAGGAAATCCGTCATCCTTTCGGCCCGGGCGCTGATCGAGAAGGAACCGGCATACAGCTACGTCACCGCACGCCTGCTGCTGCACTCCATCCGCTTCGAGGTGCTGGAGGAGGAAGTCACCCAGCAGGACATGGCAGGCCGCTACACCCGCTATTTCCCCGAGTTCATCAGGCGCGGGATCGAAGCCGAGCTGCTGGACGAACGCCTGGCGCAATTCGACCTGCCGCGGCTGGCCCAGGCACTGGACGCCGAGCGCGATCTCAAGTTCGGCTATCTTGGCCTGCAGACCCTGTACGACCGCTATTTCCTGCATGTGCAGGATCGGCGCATCGAGCTGCCCCAGGCATTCTTCATGCGCGTGGCGATGGGTCTCGCACTCAACGAGATCGATCGCGAGGCGCGTGCCGTGGAGTTCTACCACGTACTCTCGAACTTCGATTTCATGAGCTCCACTCCGACCCTGTTCAACTCGGGCACCCGACGTTCACAGCTGTCCTCCTGCTACCTCACCACGGTGTCCGACGATCTGGAGGGCATCTACGAGGCGATCAAGGAGAACGCCCTGCTTGCCAAGTATGCCGGTGGGCTCGGCAACGACTGGACGCCGGTACGGGCGATGGGATCGCGGATCAAGGGTACCAACGGCAAGTCGCAGGGCGTGGTGCCGTTCCTCAAGGTGGTGTCGGATACCGCCGTGGCGGTGAATCAGGGCGGCAAGCGCAAGGGAGCGGTATGCTCCTACCTGGAGTCCTGGCACCTGGACATCGAGGAATTCCTGGAGCTGCGCAAGAATACCGGCGACGACCGCCGCCGCACCCACGACATGAATACCGCCGTCTGGGTACCGGATCTGTTCATGAAGCGCGTCATGGAGGAAGGCAAGTGGACGCTTTTCTCGCCTGCCGACACGCCCGACCTGCACGAGAAATTCGGCAGCCAGTTCGAGCAGGCCTACCTGGGCTACGAAGAAAAGGTGGCACGCGGCGAGTTGAGCCTGCACAAGAAGATCCCCGCGCAGCAGCTATGGCGCAAGATGCTCAGCATGCTGTTCGAGACCGGTCATCCGTGGATCACCTTCAAGGATCCCTGCAACATCCGCTCGCCGCAGAATCATGCCGGTATCGTGCACAGTTCCAATCTGTGCACGGAGATCACCCTGAACACCAGTGATCAGGAGATCGCCGTATGCAACCTGGGCTCGGTCAACCTTACGGCCCACATCAGCGAAGGCAGACTCGACAGCGAGAAGCTCAAGCGCACCATCAGCACCGCCATGCGCATGCTGGACAATGTCATCGACATAAATTTCTATGCCGTTGCCAAGGCGCGCAACGCCAACCTCAGGCATCGTCCGGTAGGATTGGGAATCATGGGCTTCCAGGATTGCCTGCATACGTTGCGCATCCCCTACGCCTCGCAGGAAGCGGTGGAGTTCGCCGACCGCGCCATGGAAGCGGTCGCCTACCACGCCTACTGGGCATCCACCGAACTGGCCGAGGAGCGTGGCCGCTACGCGTCCTATCGGGGTAGCCTGTGGGATCGCGGCATCCTGCCGCAGGATACGCTCTCGCTGCTGCACGAAGAGCGCGGAGGATACGTCGAGGTGGATACCAGCACCACGCTGGAATGGGATGCGCTGCGCAAGCGCATCAAGAAATACGGGATGCGCAATTCCAACTGCCTCGCGATCGCTCCCACCGCCACCATTTCCAACATCATCGGCGTATCCGCGAGCATCGAGCCGACCTTCCAGAATCTCTACGTCAAGTCGAATCTGTCGGGCGAGTTCACCATGGCCGGCGAACATCTGGTGAACGACCTGAAGAAGCTGGGACTCTGGGACGAGGTCATGATCTCCGATCTCAAGTACTTCGACGGCGCCTTGAGCAGGATAGACCGGGTGCCGGCCGACATTCGCCGGCTCTACGCCACCGCCTTCGAGGTCGACCCGAAATGGCTGATCGAGGCGGCATCGAGACGGCAGAAATGGATAGACCAGGCGCAATCGCTCAATCTCTACATGGCGGGCGTCTCGGGCAAGAAACTGGACGAGACCTACAAGCTGGCCTGGCTGCGCGGCCTGAAAACCACTTATTACCTGCGTTCGCTGGGCGCGACCTCGGCAGAGAAATCGACGGTCGAAGCCGGCACCCTGAATGCGGTGCCCACGGAAGGCGGTATGGCCACGGCGAGCTGCGCCATCGACGATCCCGGGTGCGAATCATGCCAATAGCGGGGAGTTTGCAAGACCACGGAAACCAAAGGAGACGAGGATGCTGACATTTGAGGATGAAACGATGCGGTCGGGGTTGCCACAGATGAATGGAGTGGCCGATGGTGCATCCAGGCCGGGAGGGCATGTCTCCGCCCCCCTGGAAAACGTCAGACCTATCCATCCCTCCATCGAGGCAACACGTCCTGCCGATGACAACGCCAATCGCCGCCTGTCGGTCGAGGACAAGCGCATCATCAATTGCAAGGCCGACGTCAACCAGCTGGTGCCGTTCAAGTACAAATGGGCGTGGGAAAAATACCTTGCCGCCTGCGCCAACCACTGGATGCCGCAGGAAATCAACATGAGCCGGGACATCGCCCTGTGGAAGGATCCGGATGGACTGACCGAGGACGAGCGCCGCCTGGTCAAGCGCAATCTCGGTTTTTTCGTCACCGCCGATTCCCTGGCGGCCAACAACATCGTGCTGGGTACCTATCGCCACATCACCAATCCGGAATGCCGCCAGTACCTGCTGCGCCAGGCCTTCGAGGAAGCGATCCACACGCATGCCTACCAGTATATCGTCGAATCCCTCGGACTCGACGAAGGAGAGATCTTCAACGCCTACCATGAGGTGGCATCCATACGCGAAAAGGATGAATTCCTGATCCCGTTCATCGATACGCTGACCAATCCGGAATTCCGGACCGGAATGCCAGAAACGGATCAACAATTGCTGAAGAGCCTGATCGTATTTGCCTGCATCATGGAGGGGTTGTTCTTCTATGTGGGGTTCACGCAGATCCTGGCGCTGGGAAGGCAGAACAAGATGACGGGTGCTGCGGAACAATACCAGTACATCCTGCGGGACGAGTCCATGCACTGCAACTTCGGCATCGACGTCATCAACCAGATCAAGATGGAGAATCCGCATCTGTGGACCCGGGAGTTCCGCAACGAGATCTCCGCACTGATGCAGAAAGCCGTGGAACTGGAGTACCGCTATGCCGAGGACACCATGCCACGCGGGGTGCTGGGCATGAATGCGCCGATGTTCAAGGAATATCTGCGCTACATCGCGAATCGCCGCTGCCAGCAGATCGGTCTGGATGCACTTTTTCCGGGGGCCAGCAATCCCTTTCCATGGATGTCGGAGATGATGGACCTGAAAAAGGAAAAGAATTTCTTCGAAACTCGCGTGACCGAGTACCAGACCGGCGGCACGCTGAGCTGGGACTAGAGCGGATATTCTTGCACCTCGTGCTTTTTCATCCATCGATGAGATTCCTTCAGCAAGACTGCGCTTACCGTTGCCATAGGTCGGATCAACGCCAGCGCTTCGGGATAGGCTGTATCGGCCTGGATCCGGCACATTCCGGATCATCATGCAAGCAGTGCCAAAAGCCATGCTGCACACGATGAACTTCCGCCTGATCAGGCAATTGCGGCTCATTTATCCGTTGATCCGTCACTGTGCAGTAAGCAGCAGGTGTAGTAAGCGTAGTGAGTGGTAATCCCCTGTAACTTTCATCTGGAGGTTGAAATGGCAACTACCAAAAAAACCGCAGCAAAGAAATCGACCGAAAAGAAGGAGGCAGCCACGAAAAATGCGTCTGCCAAAAAGGTAGCATCCGTCAAGAAAGAAGTAGCGGCCAAGAAGCCGGCCGAGAAAAAATCCATCACCGCCACCAAGAAACC
Source organism: Nitrosovibrio sp. Nv17 (assembly GCF_900119085.1). Taxonomy (GTDB): domain Bacteria; phylum Pseudomonadota; class Gammaproteobacteria; order Burkholderiales; family Nitrosomonadaceae; genus Nitrosospira. Next base: position 90,482 of record NZ_FPIQ01000005.1, read on the forward strand.
TGCCGCGACCAAGGCCGCAGCCGAGAAGAAGCCCGCAG
>NZ_FPIQ01000005.1:90794-160573 GCF_900119085.1 Nitrosovibrio sp. Nv17
CCAAGAAGCCCGCCGCGACCAAGGCCGCAGCCGAGAAGAAGCCTGCAGCGAAGAAAACCGCAGCACCCAAGGCCACGGCAACCAGGAAACCGGCGCCGAAGGTCACGAGTACGCCCGATACAGCCAGTCCTGCATCCAGCTGGCCGTTTCCGCTTTCGGGGTCGCGCTCCTGATTTTGAAGACTGCCCCTGCGGATCGGTCTATCTCTTTCACGACATAGACTCGTCCGCAGCCATCACCGGGTCTCATCCCGGCTGCCGGGGAGGCGCCTTCGTCCATTCGGTGACGAAGGCTGTACTTGTCCTGCGCGCGGCTTTTTCCGATCGGGCCTTATTTGTGCTGGCAATATTCAGTGGACGAGGTTACCATTCATGTGAACCGAATCGACAAATCGTTTTGCGAGAATGGCCATGGCTCATACGATCCCACAAACGTCACGCGACTACGACACGACCCGTGTCATCGAACGCCCGGATGGTTTCTACTGGCACGACGAGAACGAAAGCGAACGGGTTTTCGGTCCGTTTCCCACCCTGCTGGAAGCCATCCAGGACATGGAATACAACGCCGAATCCGACTATGAACCCGGTGAAACCCTGGAAGAGGCAGAAGATGAGATCGGAATCTCGGGATGGGTGGATCAGGAAGCAGGGGAATCGGACAACAATCTGTTCCACTATGACGATTGACTTGACCGGCCGGTTGTCCGTACCACTTCCGATACATGACGGTACGCGGGAGCGTTCCAGCCCGTTGCTTGCCTGAGACCCCGTGCGTGGCCGCCCGCGCTCCGGCCTGCGCCGGAGGCATCCATGGAGATACGGCGTGCAGCGCCACGCGAATCCCTCCCTCCATTTCTCGGCCTCCCGATCGCCATGAGTCATCGCGAAGAGCATGATACCCTGGGTACGGTACGAGTACCGGATACCGCGCTGTGGGGTGCACAAACCCAGCGTGCCATGCAGAACTTCAGAATCTCCGGCGAGCGCATGCCCCTGGCCCTGCTGCATGCGCTCGCACTGGTGAAACGAGTGGCGGCATGCGTCAACCGAGATCTGGGCCTGCTCGATGCCCGCAAGGCCGATGCCATCGTCCAGGCTGCAGACGAAGTGATCGATGGTCGTCACGAACAAGAGTTTCCCCTGGTGGTATGGCAGACAGGCTCGGGTACCCAGACCAACATGAACATGAACGAGGTGCTGGCAAACCGCGCCTCCGAGCTCCTCGGCGGCAAGAGAGGCATCGATCGACGGATCCATCCCAACGACGATGTGAACATGGGACAGTCGTCCAACGACGTTTTCCCCTCCGCCATGCACATCGCGGCGGCAGAATCCATCCATCGGCAGCTGAAACCGGCGTTGAGCACGCTGCGACGCACGCTTGCCACCAAGGCCGAGGCATTCTCCGGCATCGTGAAGATCGGACGTACCCACCTGCAGGATGCGACTCCCCTGACGCTGCAGCAGGAATTCTCCGGGTATGTCTCGCAACTGGACCATGGACTGGCGCATCTGGACGCGTCGCTTCCACACCTGCACGAACTGGCGCTGGGCGGCACGGCAGTCGGGACGGGGCTCAATACGCATCCCGAGTTTGCCACACGTACCGCGGCGGAACTGGCACGGCTGACGGGATTACCATTTGTCACGGCTCCCAGCAAATTCGAGGCGCTCGCGGCGCATGATGCTCTGGTTCATGGCCACGGTACGCTGAAAACCCTGGCGGCCTCCCTGATCAAGATTGCCAATGACATACGCTGGCTGGCGTCGGGTCCGCGCTGCGGTATCGGGGAGCTGAGAATCCCGGAAAACGAACCCGGCAGCTCCATCATGCCGGGCAAGATCAACCCCACCCAGTCCGAAGCCCTGATCATGCTGTGCTGCCAGGTGATGGGCAACGACGTGGCGATCAACCTGGGAGGCAGCATGGGCAACTTCGAACTGAATGCCATGAAACCCCTCATCATCCATAACTTCCTGCAAAGCGTGCGCCTGCTGGCGGATGGCGCCAGAAGCTTCACCGACCACTGTGCGGCGGGCATCACTGCCAACCGGGCGCGCATCGATCAGTTGATGCGCGATTCCCTGATGCTGGTCACTGCGCTGGCCCCGCACATCGGCTATAACAAGGCGGCGGAAATCGCCCTGAAGGCACATCACGAAAACAGCACGCTGCGGGCCGCTGCCCTGGCATCAGGCCATGTCACGACGGACCAGTACGAGGCCTGGGTCAGACCCGAGGACATGATCGGAGGGGGATAGGCGAACCCGATGGCTTCGCCGGCTTTTCCGAGGGTCGGACTGATCCTGACCGGAGGTGGCGCACGCGCCGCCTACCAGGTAGGTGTACTGCGAGCCATTGCCGCCCTGCTGCCGGAAAGGGCCCGCAACCCTTTTCCCGTGATCTGCGGCACCTCCGCCGGCGCCGTGAACGCCACCAGTCTCGCCCTGTCCGCACTAGATTTTCGGGAAGGCGTGGCACGGCTGTCGGCCGTATGGGAAAACGCCCACGTCGACCAGGCCTATCGCTCCGATCCCCCGGGCGTGCTCAGGAACTCCCTGCGGCTGCTGTCCACTCTTCTGCTCGGGGGAAAGAGCGAATCCACGCCGGTCTCGATGCTCGACAGTTCGCCCCTCTCCCGTCTGCTGGAGGCGCATCTCCCCTTCCATGCCATCCAGCACAACATCGAGAGCGGCGTCCTGCACGCGCTGGGCATCACAGCCTGGGGCTACACTTCCGGCCAGTCAGTCACGTTCTACCAGGGCGCGGGCAGCATCGTCCCCTGGAAGCGCAGGCGCCGCATCGGCGTCAGTACGCGCATCGGCGTGGAGCATCTGATGGCATCCTCAGCCATTCCCATTCTTTTTCCGCCCATCCGCATCAACCGTGAATATTTTGGCGATGGCTCCATGCGCCAGCTTGCACCCCTGAGTCCGGCGCTGCATCTCGGCGCGGAGCGCGTGCTGGTGATCGGGGTGCGCAAGCCCCCGGACACGCTGCCCGAGCGCATGGTCGTGAACGCTCCCCCCACACTGGCCCAGATTGGCGGACACATACTGGGCAGTATTTTTCTCGACAGCCTGGACGTGGATCTGGAGCGGCTGGAGCGCATCAACCGCACACTGCAGACATTCCCGGAGGCGCTGCTCAGAGGCAGCGGCATGTCCCTGCGTCAGGTGGAATCGATGGTCATCTCTCCCAGTGTGGAGATCCATGAAATCGCGGTTCACCATGCCCATACGCTGCCGCGCACCATACGGTTGCTCTATCGCGCCATCGGGGCACTGCGACACGATGGTTCGTCGCTCCTGAGCTATGTTCTGTTCGAGGAGCCGTTCTGTCGCGCACTGATCGATCTGGGGTATCAGGATACCATGGCCCAAAAATCGCGAATCCTGCGCTTCATCGGAATCGAGATGGGCACTGGTATAATCCGGGACAGCCCGGTTGCGGGCGTCTCCCCGGATGGACGCTGATTCCGGCATGACCCGCGGTTTCCATTCTTGCAGGGATTGTTTCCATGGATATCGGAGATCCGCAGTTCTGGCTCGCGGTATTGCAAATCATCGCGATCGACATCGTACTGGGTGGGGACAATGCGATCGTGATTGCACTCGCATGCCGGCGGCTGCCGGAGCAGCAACGCAATCTGGGCATCTTCTGGGGAGTGTTCGGCGCCATCGGGTTGCGGGTGGTCCTGATATTCTTCGCCCTCTCGCTGCTGGCGATTCCCTTTCTGAAATTGGTCGCCGCCTTGCTGCTGCTGTGGATCGGGATCAAGCTGCTCCAGCCTGCGTCCGACGGCGAGGGGCACGAAATCGACGCCAGCACCACATTGCCGGGCGCCATCAGGACGATCATCATCGCCGATGCCGTGATGAGCCTCGACAATGTCATCGCGATCGCGGGGGCTGCCAAGGGCAGCATCGGGCTGGTGGTTCTCGGACTCGTGGTGAGCGTACCCATCATCGTCTGGGGAAGCAAGCTGGTCATGCGGCTCATGGAACGCTTTCCCGTCGTCATCGTCATGGGTGCCGGGCTGCTGGGCTGGATCGCGGGCGACATGAGCGTCAACGACGCCGTCGTCAGGGCATGGGTTGCCACCCACGCCGCCTTCCTGGACTGGCTTGCCCCCGTCTGTGGCGCGCTGCTGGTCGTGGTGATCGGCAAATGGCTGGGGGCAAGAACCCGCACGGGATCCGAACCCATCACCGATCTTGCGGACGATGCGGACAGGCCGCCGACCTGAAGCCGGGATGCCGTCGATCCGGATCCATGAACGACCGGAGCGGAAATCCCGCGCAAGGATGACGTGGGCAATGGAACCCGATCGGCTGGCGGGAGTAGCATATGCCATGGCAACCATAGGGATGGTGATCGCACCAGGGAGAACGAGATGCTGAAGTTTCTATTGCCGGTGGATGGCTCCGAGGCCTCCAACCGGGCAATTTCCGGACTCATCGGCAGGCTGGAGTGGTATCGTGAAACACCGGAAATCCATTTGCTGAACGTCCAGTTCCCGCAGCATGGAAACGTGACCCGGTTCATCGGCAGGGAAAACGTCGAGCAATATCACCAGGAAGAGGGCATGAAGGGGCTGGGGCCTGCCCGCGCGCTGCTGGAGGAGGCGGGTCTCGTCTGCCGCTACCACATCACTGTGGGCATCCCGGAGGAAGTGATCACCCGTTACGCGATGGAGATGGGGTTCGACCTGATCGTCATCGGGCCGCGCGGACTCGGCATGGTGAAGGGCCTGCTGCTGGGTTCCGTGGCCAGCCGGGTGATGCAGCTTTCAACCGTGCCGGTGTTGCTCATCAGGTGATCGACGAGTGCATGTCAATAAAAGGATAAAAACAAGGAGCCCGAAAGAAATGAAGCAGCATCAATCAGGTCTGACACTGATCGAAACCATGATGGCGCTTGCCGCTGTTGGCATCCTGGCGACCATCGCCATTCCGCCGGCGTATCAACTGTACCGGGATGCGGTTGCACGCGACCACGTGGCGGAGGTACTGGGCCTTCTGGAAGCGGCCCAGCCCTCGATTTCCGAATTCCGCAGGGATAACGGAAGATGGCCGACGAAGGCGGAATTTGAAGAGTTGTTCGCACAGCGTACACACCGGTATATCACCCAGCTCGCTCCACGGGTGCTTCCTTCCGGCTATCAGGTCACCGCTACTTTCAAAGAGGCGATAATCAATGCGGGGCTCCCGGACGAAAGCATGGGAAGAACCCTGGTGATGGCAACACGAGATGGCATACGATGGATATGCAACGACAGCAGCGATCCCGCGACGGGCGTACCCGGGCTCGTTGCGGGCACCGTTCTGCCGCAGCACCGTCCGCCCGCCTGCAAGTAGGGCAGGCCCCCCGGCTCGCCCTGCCGTCGACCCCCTGCGCACTTGACCCCAATCCTTCAGGGCTTATAATCCTGAATCGTGCGTGGCGCCCGTTTGCGACTGCCGCGGTTTGCCACGCAACCGACACTCCACCAGGGACTACATGAACGAATTCACCGATCAGATAGCCGGGTACTTCAACAAGGTGCCCATGTGGCCTCTGGTGTTGCTCGCGGCGGGTATCGTTCTTACGGGAATATACGAACTGTATTACCGCAGGCAGCGTGCCAACGCCATCGATGAGTTCCGTTCCGCCATCCTCTCCACGCTAGCCGGCCTGTATCCCGAACCCAAGCATTGGCCCAAGTGCATCGATACCTATCTGTGCGCCCGACTGCCCGCCATGCAGGAAATCATCGAATATTTCAGGCACTACGTGCCGCAGCAGAATATTCCGGCCTACAATCGGGACTGGGACAACTACTGCCAGTTCTGCCGCACGGAGGTGACCGACGACAGATGCGAGGCGGCGGAACTGAATCCCGGCACGGAACCGGATCCCAAAAAAAGATTCCATACCCTGGTCTCCAATCTGCTCAGCCATGCCAATTGAACACGCGACCGTGTGAACTGGGTGATTTTCCACTTTCGTCCCCTTATCCTGCCTTGGAGAAAAACATGAAGAAACTGCTGTCGACGCTATCCGCCATCGCCCTCGCCGCTACCCTGAGTTCCGGTGCCTGGGCAGAAAAACATGACGGCCACCACGGCGCGCACCACGATGGCGCGCACTCGAAAGGACACAGTGGTCACAAGGGGCATGGAAAGCACGGTGCAAAGCATGAATCTCATGCCGACAAGAAACATGACACCAGGAACGGCACCCCCGCCGCGGAAGAACAGGAGCACGATGAAAAGGCCGAGAGAAAACAATAACGGCGTTTCCATGGTACCGTCTGTCCCGATGGATCTTTCGCCAAAAGCGGGTATACCAAACCCGAATGTGGTCATGGAAGGAGATACTGCCGCACACCGATTCGTTCTACAATGGAGAACGATCAAAGGCTGACGGTAGCGGTTCCACCATCGATTCCTTTCGTCGACCTGAAACCCGGAAGGATATCGACAACGAGTACGCGGCCCGCCTCATGCAAAGCGTCGACCTGACCAACCACTTCCTGATCGCCATGCCCGCCATGGCGGATCCCTTTTTCTCGAAGACGCTGACCTATATCTGCGAACACAACGAGCAAGGCGCGCTGGGTCTGGTGATCAATCGGCCCATCGATCTGACGCTCAGGGATCTGTTCGACCAGCTGGATATCTCCGCCAGCGACGAGGCGAGCGGTGGACTGCAGATCATGTTCGGCGGTCCGGTGCAACTGGATCGCGGCTTCGTCCTGCACCAGCCGATAGGTGACTGGCAGTCCACCATGGTCGTGAATCAGGAGGTGGGGCTCACCACGTCGCTGGACATCCTGCAGGCCATCGCGGACGGACGCAGCCCGGGAAGAATACTCGTCGCGCTCGGTTACTCGGGATGGGCGCCGGGCCAGATCGAACACGAGCTGTCCCAGAATGCCTGGCTGACCGTACCGGCCTCTCCCGCCATCATATTCGAACTGCCATCGGAAGAACGGTTGACCGCGGCGATGCACTCGCTGGGCGTGGACTTTTCCACTCTGTCGGATACGGCCGGGCATGCCTGAGGCGTTTACACTCCCGGTGCCCGGCGCGCCGGCCGATTGCAAGAACCCCGGCGATGCCGCGGGCACCGTGCTGGGGTTCGATTTCGGGGAAAAACGCATCGGTGTGGCGGTAGGAAACAGGGCGCTGCGACTGGCGCACCCACTTGCCACGGTGACCGGCAAGGATGCGTCGCAGCGCTTCGATGGAATCCACGATCTCATCGATGCGTGGCGGCCCGTTCTCCTGGTGGTGGGCCTGCCCACCCACGCCGATGGCACCGAGCACGAACTGACACGGCTCAGTCGGCGCTTCGCGCGGCGCCTTGCAGGTCGCTTCGGTGTCGACACCGTCCTGGTCGACGAGCGCTACACTTCCCGCGATGCCGAGGCCGCCCTGCGGGAAATCGGCGTCGGGAGCAGGCGGCATAAAGCCATACTGGACCAGGTAGCGGCGCAGATGATCCTGCAATCCTATCTCGATGGATGCGATGTCGCCGCTCCCTGATGCCGAGGTGCTGCTCGCCCGTCTGATCGACCGGATACGGCCCGACCTGACGCAGGCCACGGCACTGGTAGGCATCCATACCGGCGGCGCCTGGCTGGCCGAGCGGCTGCATCGGCAGCTTGGCCCCGTCCTGCCCCTGGGTACCCTGGACGTATCCTTCTATCGCGACGATTTCGACCAGACCGGCCTGCGTCCCGAGGTACGGCGCTCGAACATCCCGTTCGAGGTCGAAGCCCGACACATCATCCTGATCGACGATGTGCTCTATACCGGCCGCACCATCCGCGCCGCGATCAACGAGCTGTTCGACTACGGCCGGCCCGCCAGCGTACGCCTCGCCACCCTGGTCGACCGGGGCGGCCGGGAGCTTCCCATCGCCGCCGACTACGTGGGCGCAAGCCTGGCCCTGCCGCCGGACACGATGCTGGTGCTGGTGCAGGACTCCGAAGGAAAACTGGGGCTGGACCTGCATCCCAGAAATCTCCCGAAAGCATGAGCCGCAACCCGCAACTGAACGAGCACGGTGAACTGCAGCACCTGCTCACCACCGAGGGATTGCCGCTCGCCATCCTGCGGCGGATCCTGGATACCGCCGAGTCATTCGTCGGCGTGACGGAACGAGACGTGAAGAAGGTTCCCCTGCTCCGCGGAAAATCCATCTTCAACCTGTTTTTCGAACCCAGCACACGTACCCGCACCACGTTCGAGATCGCCGCCAAGCGCCTCTCGGCAGACGTGATCAACCTCAACATCGCGGCTTCCTCGCAATCCAAGGGGGAAACGCTGCTGGACACGGTCGACAATCTGTCCTCCATGCACGCGGACATGTTCGTGGTGCGGCATTCGCAGAGCGGCGCAGCCCACCTGATCGCGCACCACGTACGGCCCGACATCCGCGTGATCAACGCGGGGGACGGGCGCCATGCCCATCCCACCCAGGGACTGCTGGATATGTTCACCATTCGCCGCTATAAGCGCGATTTCCACAACCTCCGGGTCGCCATCGTCGGCGACATCCTGCACTCGCGCGTGGCCCGCTCGCAGATACACGCGCTCACCACGCTGGGAGTCCCGGAAGTGCGCGTGATCGCACCCAAGACGCTGCTGCCCGCGAGGGTCGAGCGCCTGGGCGTGCAGGTGCATCATGACATGGCCGAGGGGCTGAGGGATGCGGACGTGCTGCTGATGCTGCGCCTGCAGAGCGAACGCATGCTGAGCGCCCACATTCCCAGCACCCAGGAGTACTTCAAGTACTACGGGCTTACGCAGGAAAAGCTGGCGCTGGCGAAGCACGACGCCATCGTGCTGCATCCAGGGCCGATGAACCGTGGCGTGGAGATCGACTCGGCGGTCGCCGACGGCGGACAGTCGGTCATCCTGCCGCAGGTCACCTTCGGCATCGCCGTGCGCATGGCGGTCATGTCGATCCTGGCGAGCAACTGAGGCCGCATGAAGCTGCTGATACGGAACGGCCACCTCATGGATCCCGCCAACGGCATCGACGCCATCCAGGATGTCTCCATCGTGGCCGGCAAGATTCTCGGCGTCGGACCGCCCCCTCCCGGTTTCCACCCCAATCGCGAGATCGACGCGCGCGGCCTGGTGGTGTGTCCGGGTCTGGTGGATCTCTCGGCCCGCCTGCGCGAACCGGGTTTCGAATACAGGGCCACGCTGGAGTCCGAAATGGCGGCGGCGGCGGCCGGCGGCGTCACCAGTCTCGCATGCTCTCCCGATACCGATCCGCCGCTGGACGAACCGGGACTCGTGGAAATGCTGAAACACCGTGCCAGAAACCTCCATCTGGCCCACGTCTACCCCATCGGCGCGCTCACCCAGGGATTGGAGGGCGAGAAGCTCACGGAAATGGCAGAATTGCGCGACGCCGGCTGCGTCGCCTTCGGTCAGGCGGATCGCCCGCTCGCCAGTGCACGGGTCATGATGCAGGCGATGCAATATGCTTCCACCTTCAGCTTCCGCGTATGGCTGCGCCCCCAGGATGCAAGCCTGGCCGACGGCGGTGTCGCCCACGACGGTGAGGTGGCGACGCGCCTGGGGCTTCCCGCAATACCAGTGTGCGCGGAAACGCTGGCCCTGTCGAACATCATCCTGATGGCGCGCGAAACCGGGGCGACGGTGCACCTCTGCCGGATCTCCAGCGCAGAGGGCGTCTCCATGGTGCAGGCAGCGAAACGTCAGGGATTGGCGATAACGTGCGATGTCGCCGCCAACCACGTTCATCTGTCGGAGATGGACGTCGGCTTCTTCGACTCCAATTGTCATCTGATCCCGCCCTTGCGGGGGCTCAAGGACCGGGATGCCCTGCGCACGGGCTTGGAGAACGGCACGATCGACGCGATATGCTCCGACCACGCGCCCGTGGATGACGACGCCAAGCTGCTGCCTTTCGGCGAAGCCGAGGCCGGCGCCACGGGCCTGGAACTGCTGCTGCCGCTAGCGCTGAAATGGAGCGCGGAGATGCGCCTGCCGCCATCGCGTGCCATTGCGAGAATCACGTCGGAACCGGCGAGGGTGCTGGGCGTGAACGCCGGGCATCTGACTCCCGGCGGGGCTGCGGATCTATGCATTTTCGATCCGGAGCACTATTGGAAGGTGGAGGCGGCAACGCTCAAGAGCCAGGGGAAAAATACACCCTTCCTGGGCATAGAACTGCAAGGCAAGGTAAAATACACGCTCGTCAACGGTAACATCATTTACCAGGGCTGAAGCTCGATTGCCCCTTTTTCACGCTGGCACCCATGACCAACCCTCTGCTAGACTTTTCGGGACTTCCGCGTTTCGCCGACATCCGTACCGAGCACGTGACTCCGGCGATACGGCAGTTGCTCGCCGACGGCCGCGGCGTCCTCGCCGCGATACGCGACGACGCCGCCAGGCCGACCTGGCAGAATTTCGTGCAGCCCATGATGGACGCCAATGAGCGCCTGACGCGCGCCTGGAGCCAGGTCTCGCACCTGAACGCCGTGATGAACGGTCCGGCGCTGCGCGAAACGTACAATGCGAACCTGCCCCTGATTACCCAGTACTTCGCCGAACTGGGGCAGGATCCGGTGCTGTTCGAGAAGTTCCGCCGGATACGCGACGACGCGGATTTCGACGAGTTGAGCGCGGCGCGCAAGACCGTCATCGAGCATGAATTGCGGGACTTCCGGCTGGGCGGCGCCGAGCTTCCACCGGCCGAGAAAGAGCGTTTCCTGAAAATCCAGGAGGAACTGTCGGCGCTCTCCTCCCGCTTCAGCGACAACCTGCTGGATGCCACCAATGGCTACACGCTGCACGTGGACGACGGTACCAAGCTGTCCGGCATCCCTGCGGACGTGCTGGAAACGGCACGCAACCTTGCCGCCGCGAATGGCTCCACGGGCTGGACGTTCACGCTGCACGCGCCTGCCTACCTGCCTGTCATGCAATATGCGGACGACCGGGCGCTGCGCGAGACTCTGTACCATGCCTATTCCACCCGTGCCAGTGAGCTGGCAAAACCGGAGTGGGACAATACCCCGCTCATCGACAGGATACTGGCGCTGCGCGGGGAAGAAGCGCAGATGCTGGGATTCGACTGCTACGCCGAGGTCTCGCTCGCCACGAAGATGGCCTCGAGCCCGAGGCAGGTACTCGATTTTCTGGAGGAACTGGCCGGCAGGGCCCGGCCTTACGCCCAGCGCGACCTGGAGGAGCTGTCGCGGTTCGCCGCCGACAGGCTGGGGCTGGAGGCCCTGGAAGCCTGGGATCTGGCCTACGCCAGCGAAAAACTGCGCCTCGACCGCTATGCCTTCTCGGACCAGGAAGTCAGGCAATACTTCCCGGAAACCAGCGTACTGTCCGGCATGTTCAGACTGGTCGAGAGCCTGTACGGCATCACCATCGCAGAACCGCGGGATGCATCGGGCATCCAGCACTGGCACCCAGACGTCAAGTTCTTCGAAATCCTGGATGCGGCCGGCGATCTGATCGGACAGTTCTATCTCGACCTGTACGCACGCCCGGGCAAGCGCGGGGGCGGATGGATGGACGATGCCATCAGCCGTCGACGCGTCCATGGGAAGGGCGAGGGAGGAAGCCGCATCCAGACGCCGGTGGCGTATCTCACCTGCAATTTCTCGGCGCCGGTGCCGCTTGATGGCCGAACCCGGCCGGCACTGTTCACTCATGATGAAGTCATTACACTGTTCCACGAATTCGGGCACGGTCTTCACCACCTGCTCACGCGGATCGAGGATCTGGGGGTCTCCGGCATCAACGGAGTGGAATGGGACGCCGTGGAGCTGCCCAGCCAGTTCATGGAAAACTTCTGCTGGGAACGCGAGGTGCTGGCGGCACTGACCCGGCACGTCGATACCGGCGAACCGCTCCCCCAGGCATTGTTCGAGAAGATGCTGGCCGCCAGGAACTTCCAGAGCGGGTTGCAGACCCTGCGTCAGATCGAATTCTCCCTGTTCGACATGCGCCTCCATACCGACTTCGCTCCCGGCGGAGGAAAAACGGTGCGCCAGCTCCTGGACGAAATACGCAGGCAGATCGCCGTCGTCATCCCGCCCGCATATAACCGTTTCCCCAACAGCTTCTCCCACATCTTCGCCGGCGGCTACGCGGCCGGCTACTACAGCTACAAATGGGCGGAGGTGCTGTCGGCCGATGCCTATAGCCTGTTCGAGGAAAACGCCAACGGCGTGATCGATGCCGCCATCGGCGCACGCTTCCGTGACGAAATCCTGGCCATCGGCGGAAGCCGCCGGGCGCTGGAGTCGTTCATTGCGTTCCGGGGGCGCGAACCGAGCCTCGAGGCGCTGCTGCGCCACCATGGCATGGTGCCGGCCTGAGGGTGGCCTCCGGCGCACGAGGCTTGCAACCCCACCCGGGCAAGACTAGTATGAACCCTACCATAAAAAACACGGATTTCCTTCCATCAGGACGGGACCGGCGGGCAGCAATTCCCAACGGCGACCGGTCATGCAAGAGGGACCATAAAACAGGAGAAAACCAAGTGAAACGGTTGAGACATGCCACTACGATCATGCTGGCAGCCATGCTGGCCACCACGCTGCTGATTGGCTGCGCCCAGACGCCCCGCACGTTCCAGACGCCGCAATACCAGGATGGCGAGCTGTCGGTTCCCGAGGACTACAGGAACTGGCCCAAGTTTCTATCCGAAGTCCAGCGCACGGACGCCAAGCAGGTGCGCGAGATCTACATCAATCCCATCGGACACGCCACGAAGATAGGCGAGGCATTCCCGAACGGCACGCTCGCCGTGATGGAAATCTACAAGGCGCAGGAAGCCTCGGACGGCACCCTCCTGATAGGCGCCGACGGCAAGCTCGTCAAGGGCGACCTGCTCAAGGTGGCCATCATGGGCAAGGGCGCCGGTTGGGGTGAGAGCGTGGTCCCGGCGGAGCTGAGGAATGGCGACTGGGTGTACGCGATGTACCTGGCCGACGGGAAGACCAAGGCGCCGGACGACCTCAACACCTGTCGCGCCTGCCATCTGCCGCTGACGAGCACCGACTACGTCTTCCGCTACGACGAATACTTCCAGAAGCGTACCAACTAGCAAGATACGCGGTACGCGCCGGCCAGCAGGACAGGTCGCGAGGTCACGAAGGGCCGGCTGTCCGGCATCGATCGGCGCGTTGGCGTAAATTTAGCTCAGCTTTCCGTGGCACTGCTTGTATTTCCTGCCCGATCCGCACGGGCAGGGATCATTGCGGCCGACCTTGCCTCCCTGCCGCACGAATGGCTGATGCTTTTCCCGTTCGGGAGCGTGGGCACCCTGCTCTCCCCGTTCTTCCGCCCCATCCAATGCTTCCTCGTAGGCCGCATGGTGGTACTGGACGTTCACCGGCGGCGCCTGCCGGGTCTCGGCTGCAGCCTCCACCTGCTGCTCGCTCCGGATCTGCACCGTCATGAGCACCCGCGTGACCTCGGTCTTGATCTCCTCGAGCATGGCGGAAAACAGCTCGAAAGCCTCGCGCTTGTACTCCTGCTTGGGATTCTTCTGCGCATACCCCCTCAGGTGTATCCCCTGGCGCAGGTGATCGAGCGCCGCCAGATGCTCCCGCCAGTGGGCATCCAGGCTCTGCAGCATCACCGCTCTCTCGTACTGGTGCATCACGTCGGCCCCGACCTGTCCCACCTTGCCGGCATAAAGCTCGCCTGCCTGCTCGAGAATCCGCTGTCGCAGGATTTCCTCGTGCAGATCGGGCTCGCTCTCCAGCCATGCCTGCAGCGAAAGCGGCAACTGGTACTCGGCGGCCAGCGCCTTCTCCAGTCCCGGCACGTCCCACTGCTCCTCAAGACTCTCGGGCGGCACGTACAGAGACACGAGACCGCCCAGTACATCCCCGCGCATGGCGATGATGGTCTCCGATATGTCCTTGGACTCCAGCAATTCGTTACGCTGCTCGTAGATCACCTTGCGCTGGTCGTTGGCCACGTCGTCATACTCCAGCAACTGCTTGCGCATGTCGAAGTTGCGGGCCTCCACCTTGCGTTGCGCATTCTCGATGGCACGGGTCACCCATGGGTGCTCGATGGCCTCGCCCTCCGGCATGCTGAGCTTCTGCATGATGCCCGCCACCCGATCGGAAGCGAAGATGCGCAGCAGCGGATCCTCCAGCGAAAGGTAGAAACGACTGGAGCCAGGATCGCCCTGTCGCCCCGAACGGCCGCGCAACTGGTTGTCCACTCGCCGTGATTCGTGCCGTTCGGTTCCGATGATATGCAGCCCACCCTGCCTGAGTGCCTCGTCGTGGAGCTGCTTCCATTCGCCCTGCACCGCCTGGATGCGGTCGACTTTTTCCTGCTCGCTCAGCCCTTCCTCCGCACGGATGCGATCGAGTTCGGGTTCTGGATTGCCGCCCAGCACGATGTCGGTTCCCCTGCCGGCCATGTTGGTGGCGATAGTGATCATCTTGGGACGGCCGGCCTGGGCGACGATCTCGGCCTCCCTCGCATGCTGCTTGGCATTGAGCACCTGGTGGGGCAACTGCTCCGCCGTCAGCAGGCCAGACAGCAACTCGTTGTTTTCGATGGAGGTGGTTCCCACCAGGACGGGCTGCCCCCTCTCGTGGCAATCCTTGATATCCAGGATGATGGCACGATTCTTCTCGGCCATGGTGCGGAACACCTGGTCCATGCGGTCGTTGCGTACCATGGGACGATGGGTGGGGATGATCACCGTCTCCAATCCATAGATCTGCTGAAACTCGTATGCTTCGGTGTCGGCGGTTCCCGTCATGCCGGCCAGCTTGTGGTACATGCGGAAATAATTCTGGAAAGTGATCGAGGCCAGCGTCTGGTTTTCTTTCTGGATCGTCACGCCCTCCTTGGCCTCGACCGCCTGATGCAGACCCTCGGACCAGCGCCTGCCGGACATGAGGCGCCCGGTGAATTCGTCGACGATCACCACCTCGCCGTTCTGTACCACGTAGTGCTGGTCGCGCTGGAACAGCGCATGGGCACGCAGGGCTGCGTAAAGATGGTGAACCAGGCTGATGTTGGCGGGATCGTACAGGCTGGTGCCCGGAGCAAGCAGTCCACTCTGCGCCAACAGTTTTTCCGCGTGCTCGAAGCCTGCCTCGCTCAATGTCACCTGCTGGACCTTCTCGTCCACGCTGAAGTCGCCCGGGTCCTTTTCCGTTTCCTGACGGGCAAGCCTGGGTATCAGCGCGTTCATGCGCACGTAGACGTCGGTATTGCCTTCCGCCTGCCCGGAGATGATGAGGGGTGTGCGCGCCTCGTCGATCAGGATGGAGTCCACCTCATCGACGATGGCAAAGTTGAGTACGCGCTGTACCCGTTCGGCGGGGTGCCCCACCATATTGTCCCGCAGGTAGTCGAATCCGTATTCGTTGTTGGTGCCGTAGGTGATGTCTGCGGCATAGGCTGCCTGCTTGGCTCCATGATCCATCTGCGAAAGGATCACGCCGACGCTGATCCCCAGAAACTGATAGAGGCGCCCCATCCACTCGGCGTCGCGCTTGGCGAGATAGTCATTGACGGTCACCAGGTGCACGCCCTTGCCAGCCAGGGCGTTGAGGTAGGCCGGCAAGGTCGCCATCAGCGTCTTGCCTTCGCCAGTGCGCATCTCGGCGATCCTGCCAGCGTGCAGCACCATGCCCCCGATCATCTGCACATCGAAGTGACGCATGCCCAGCACCCGCTTTCCGGCCTCGCGCACGACCGCGAAGACCTCTGGCAACAACGCGTCCAGCGTCGCTCCATCGGCAAGGCGTTGCCTGAACTCGTCGGTGCGGGCACGCAACTCGGCATCGCTCAGTGCCTCCACCTTGGCTTCCAGCGCATTGATCGCCGCCACCTTCTGAAAATACTGCTTGATCAGCCGATCGTTTCGGCTTCCGAAAACCTTCTTGAGCAGATTGTTCAGCATGGAATCCTGGGAAAGGAGTAGTAAATCGGCGTCCAAAAAATAAGGGGGTGAGGTTTTGAGCCTCACCCCCCGCAATAGAGTATCGAATCCGGTTCAGCCAGGCATTTTCAGGAATCGTGACGGATTCTGCGGCAAACCCTTGTGCCTGACCTCGAAATGCAGATGCGGACCGGTGGATCGGCCAGTGCTGCCCACTTCCGCGATCTTTTGCCCGCGCACCACCACTTCGCCCACCTTGACCAGCCGCCTGGATGCGTGGGCATATCGGCTGACGAGATCATTGCCGTGGTCAACATCTATCATATTACCATATTCGGCATGGAAACCGGAATATACCACGACGCCTCCCGCTGCCGCATGGATCGGAGTACCTTTCACGGCAGAGAAATCCACGCCTTCATGAAAGATGCGCCGCCCGGTGAAAGGGTCGATGCGCACGCCAAAACCGGACGAGTACCATTTTGCGTTGACCGGCATGATGGAAGGCATCATCTTCTTCTGCAGGCGATCCTGCATCAGAACGGAATCCAGCGCCCCGAACTTGTCGGCGCGGTCGTCCAGCAAGATGCCCATTTCCTGGATCCTGCTGCCGACCTCGGAAAACGACAGCTCCTGGGATGCCAGTGCGGAGACGGCGCCACCCTGTCCCGGGTCCTGGTTGAACAGGAATTCCTGCGGCTTGATGCCGGACAGCTCCGCCAGTCTCGCGCCTACCGAGTCGAGCCGCAACAACTGAGCCTGCATCTGCCCCATGCGAATCGCCATCGCATTGAGACTGTCGCGCAGGTATGACTGGGTCTTTTCCTGCTCCTCCGCCTGTACGCTCAGCACCAGCGACCTGAGGGTGGGACTGTCGATCTTGTCGGCATACCGCAGGGAGAGGTAGTTCAACGCCATCGCCAGCACCAGCGCAGCCAGCAGGAACGCCATGCCCAGGAATATGAGGTGTACGCGTGTCAGGGTGATGTTCCTGGCCTTTGCCAGATTGCTGGAAACTAGAATAATATTCATCCCTACTCCCCGATTATCTAGTTATCTCATCATGACCACGCGCAGAATCGACTTTTACCTCGGTGCGCCCGGCATTTCCGCCAAGCAGCGGCAACTGCTCGACCACCTCGGCACGCTGGCAAGGATGCAACGGGCATTCATCGAGATCACGCCACCGCAACTGGCCCAGCATTGCGTGCTGGGTGCATTCTCAGAAGGAAGTCTGACTCTGTGCGCTCACAACGGTGCGATCGCCGCAAAACTCAGGCAGATGGTCCCGTCGCTGTTATTAAAATTTAGGTCGAGAGGCCACGAGGTTACTGCAATTCGAATTACCGTGCAAGCCTATTTCCACTCACCGCCAAAATCCGGCTCGCCCGCGAATGGATCAGCCGGAAAGCGGACAATAGGCCCCGGGGGCTTCGAAAGCCTGCGCAGGCTGACGGCGGGATTGCCGGAATCCCCCCTCAGGATGGCAATCGATTCGCTCCTGGAAAGGCAGGGTAAGCGATAGCGCATGCTTGTCGGGGCCCTTGCGCAGCGCATCCCGCCTGCCGTTGCTTGAACGCACGATACCCTCGCATCGTTTTCCATGAGCCGAGGTCCGATCCCCGCCCGGTTCGGGCCTGGCGGCTCCTGGCAAGCCAGGCGGCAAAAAGGAAGGGTGCTTCATGCATCGATGCATCTGAAGAAACGTGGAGGAAGACACCATGAGGATATCCGGCATTCTTGGGCCGATACTGACGATAGGCCTGACCGCAGGTTGCGCCATGCAGCAGCCGCAACCGGTACAGTCATCGACGCCACCGGCGGAAACGAAAGCCGACGAACGCGATGTCGTTGTCTATTTCCTGCCGCTGGATGATTTCAATATGGAAGCTTCCGCATCCCTGGCCCGGCACTTTTCCGAAGAATTCGGGGTGCGCATGCGCAGCGCGCTGCCGATGGGATCCCGGGAACTGCGGCCGTTCGAAGGAACGCAGCAATACGCCGTGGAGGACATCCTGTCCCTTGCGGCCCCCGTGCTGGCACGCCTTCCCGCCCAGGCCCCGGATGCAAGCTACGTCATACTGACAAATCGGGACATCAATGCGCGCGCGCGTACTTTCCGATATATGTTTTCGTGGCACGACAGCCTGTTGCGCGCCTCGGTGGTATCGACCGCGCGATTGGCGGAACCGGGCGATTCGTCGCCGCGCGCCGCCTCCCTGCTGGCCGACCGGCTCGGCAAGATGGTTCGCCGGGCCATCGGGGAGCTGCAATTCGGCTGGAAGCGGTCGGGCAACATCGACGATGCGATGTATTCTCCCCTCATGGGCATCGAGGATCTCGATCGCATCGGACGCATGCATACGCCTGATTGAAGGCCGATCATCTCAAATTCCAACCTTTCCGGACGTGCGATTCCGGAATGCTTCTGCCTTCTGTCTCTATGCCATGTATCAGTCCGCCTGCTTCCTCAGGAATGCCGGAATGTCCAGCACGTCCACACCGGACTGCTTCATGGCCTCGACCGTGGCGTCACGCCGCCGGTTGGTGCGTAGCGCGGCGGGGGCGTCCAGTTCCCTCCAGTTGACGGTATCCGGCAGCACGGCGTTGTCGGTGCCGGTGCGCGTGTGGACGACGCTCAGCGGCCGGGGCTGCGCGCGGTTGCCCACTCCGCCGAGCCCGGTTGCCACCATGGTGACGCGCAGGTCCTCATGCAGGTTCTCGTCGATCACGGTACCGACGATCACGGTGGCGTCGTCGGCGACGAAGGCCTTGATGGTACCCATGACCTCGTGCACCTCGCGCATCTTCATGCCCGAACTGGCGGTGATGTTGACCAGCACGCCACGCGCTCCCGCGAGATTCACGTCCTCCAGCAGGGGGCTGGCGACCGCCTGCTCCGCCGCCGCGCGCGCGCGCTCCATGCCGGAAGCGGTAGCGGAACCCATCATGGCCATGCCCATTTCCGACATGACGGTCTTCACGTCGGCAAAGTCGACGTTCACCAGGCCGGGGCAATTGATCACCTCGGCGATGCCCGCCACCGCACCGTACAGGACGTTGTTGGCGGCCTTGAATGCATCCAGCATGCTGATGTCCTCGCCCAGCACCGCCATGAGCTTGTCGTTGGGAATCACGATCAGCGAGTCGACGTGCTGCGACAGGGCCTCCATTCCGGCTTGCGCCGCCTTCAGCCGCTTCCCCTCGAAGGCGAAGGGTTTTGTCACCACTGCCACGGTGAGGATTTCCAACTCCCGCGCCACCTGCGCCACCACCGGCGCGGCGCCGGTACCGGTGCCGCCACCCATGCCGGCGGTGATGAACAGCATGTCGGCCCCTTCGATCAGTTCGGCGATGCGATCGCGGTCTTCCATCGCCGCTTCACGCCCGATCTCCGGATTGGCGCCGGCACCCAACCCCTTGGTGATCGAGGCGCCCAACTGGAGCTGAGTGCGCGCCTGGCTGCGCTTCAACGCCTGCGCGTCGGTATTGGCGGAGATGAACTCGACACCCTGCACGCCGTTCTGGATCATGTGATCCACGGCGTTGCCGCCGCAACCGCCGACGCCTATCACCTTGATGACTGCTTCCTGAGCATGTGTATCCATTATTTCAAACATGGCGTTTCTCCTTTAAAATGTCAGCCGCGCGACGTACTCGCCACTGCCGACCCCAACGTCAAAAATTCCCCTGAAACCAGCTCTTCATCCTCTCCAGGATGCGCTTGAACGAATTCCCCTGCAGCCGGGTATGCTGGTTGCGCTGGAACTGCTCCATCCCGGCCATGATCAGGCCGATGCCGGTAGCGCATCGCGGCGTCAGCACCACCTCGGCGAGCCCACCGCGATACTGGGGCAATCCCAGGCGCACCGGCATGTGGAAAATTTCCTCCCCGAGCTCCACCATGCCCTGGAGGGAACTGCTACCGCCGGTGATGACGATCCCCGACGAGAGCAACTCCTCGAAGCCACTGCGGCGCAGCTCGGCCTGCACCAGGGAGTAGAGTTCCTCCACCCGCGGTTCGATCACCTCGGCCAGCGTCTGCCGCGAAAGCTGCCGCGCGGCGCGCTCGCCCACTCCGGCCACCTCCACCATCGCGTGCGGGTCCGCCATGCCGCGCAGCGCGCATCCATAGCGGCACTTGATGTCCTCGGCGTCCTTGGTCGGGGTGCGCAGCGCCATGGCGATGTCGTTCGTGATCTGGTCTCCCGCGATCGGGATCACGGCGGTATGGCGAATCGCGCCGTGCGTGAAGACGGCGATGTCGGTCGTGCCCCCCCCGATATCCACCAGGCATACACCCAGATCCTTCTCGTCCTCCGACAGCACGGACATGGAGGAGGCCAATGGCTGCAGCACCAGGTCGCGTACCTCGAGACCGCAGCGGCGGACGCATTTCATGATGTTCTGGGCCGCAGATACCGCGCCGGTGACGATATGCACCTTCACCTCCAGTCGGAGGCCGCTCATGCCGATCGGCTCGCGCACGTCCTCCTGACCGTCTATGATGAACTCCTGGTTGAGGACATGGAGCACCTGCTGATCATTGAGAATGTGCACCGCCTTGGCGGTCTCCATCACGCGCTCCACATCCAGTCTGGATACTTCCCTATCCTTCACCGCCACCATGCCATGAGAATTGAAACTCCTGATGTGGCTGCCGGCGATACCCGTATACACTTCCCGTATCTTGCAGTCGGCCATGAGCTCCGCTTCTTCCAGTGCGCGCTGGATCGCGCTCACGGTCGTCTCGATGTTGACGACCACGCCCTTCTTCAGCCCACGCGAGGGATGGCTGCCCATGCCGATCACTTCGAATCCACCTTCGGCCTTCGCCTCCGCGACAATGGCGACGATCTTGGACGTACCGATGTCAAGGCCGACGATCAAGTTCCTGCTGTCATTGAGCCTGGCCATCTGTCTCATGCATCCGTAACCATTTCGATCATGCTCACCATCACCGCACCGCGAATCCATTGGGATAGCGCAGATCCACATGGCTGGGCGGCGGACTCAGCCTTGCGAGGAGATGGTCGTGCGTCCTCACGTACCGGGCCAGGCGTGCCGTCATCTGTTCGCGTCCGAGCTCCAGCACGAGTCCGTCGTCCAGATGGACGCGCCAGGCGCGCCGCGGCGAAAGATCCATCCGGCCGATGCGCCGGCCCAGAGGCTGCAGCAATTCCGTGAAGACCGCGTAGCGCCGCGCCATGTCGCCGGCGGTGCCAGCGGGGCCGTCGAACTGCGGCAGCGTCTCGTCGGATTCCCCGCTGAACGTCTCGCCATGGATGTTGACCAGCATGCCCTCGCCCCAGCGTGCCAGCGCCACGTGTTCTTCGAGGGTTACCTCCAGGGCCTGGGGCCACAGCCGCCGTATCGTCACGGTGCGTACCCACGGCAGTTTCCCGAACGCACGGCGCATGGCGTCGAGGTCCAGCGCCAGAAAACTGCCGATGGGCTCGTCGCGAATAGCGGCTTCGGCCTGCGCGTGTGTAACATGCCGCGGTTTTCCACCCTCCCGATCGACGACGACGATCTCCCGCAGCGGCAGCACCGGCAGCCGCAACGCCCACTGGCCCGCAACATACGCCACCGACAGGACGACCAGCAGGTACAGCGAGTTCGCAACCAAATCCAGCACTTCGTGGTCATCCCACATGGGCGAGCTCCAGTATCCTCAATACCAGCCGGTCGAACGGGATCCCCGCAGCCTTCGCCGCCATCGGCACCAGACTGTGGCTGGTCATGCCGGGCGAGGTATTGGCCTCGATGAGATAGGCCTTGCCGGCTTCATCCCGTATCACGTCCACCCTGCCCCATCCTTCGCATCCCAGGATCCGGTACGCCTTCAGCGCCTGCGCCTGGATCGCCTCCTCTTCCGTGGCGGGCAGGCCACTCGGGCAGTCGTAGCGGGTATCGGTCGCCACGTACTTTGCGTGGTAGTCGTACAGGCCGCTCGCGGCCCGGATGCGCACCAGCGGCAGAGGCGTTTCCTCCAGTATGCCCACGGTCAGCTCCATGCCCGCGATGTACTGCTCCGCCAGCACCATCGAATCGTGCCGTGCCGCCAGTTCGTAGGCGGCCGGCAAATCTGCCGCCGCGACCACCTTGCTCAGACCGATGGTCGAGCCTTCCCGGGCGGGCTTGACGATCAACGGCAGACCCAGCGCCTCCACCACCGCGTCGGTCTTGCTGCCGGCGTCCATCAGCACATGGCGCGGCGTGTCGATGCCGGCCTGCTCCCACAACAGCTTGGTGCGCCACTTGTCCATCGCCAGGGCGCTCGCCATGACCCCGCTGCCGGTATAGGGCAGATCCATGAGTTCCAGCGCCCCCTGGA
Organism: Nitrosovibrio sp. Nv17; assembly: GCF_900119085.1. Taxonomy (GTDB): domain Bacteria; phylum Pseudomonadota; class Gammaproteobacteria; order Burkholderiales; family Nitrosomonadaceae; genus Nitrosospira. The sequence goes on from NZ_FPIQ01000005.1 coordinate 113,053, forward strand.
TCGTGCCATCCTCGCCGTAGCGCCCGTGCAGGGCAATGTGCACGCGTTCGAACCCCTGCTGCAGGAGCACCTCCATGCGTTGTCCCGCGGGATCGAAGGGATGGGCGTCCACGCCCTGGCGGCACAGCGCGTCGAGTACCGCCGCGCCGCTTTGAAGCGAAATCTCGCGCTCGGCGGAACGCCCGCCCAGAAGCACCGCGACCTTGCCGAAGCTTGTGTGCGTCATGATGCCCCCCCTTCCGGCCCGTTATCCGCCAGGCGCCCCGGGGCTACGCCCGATGCAGCAGGCACGCCGATGATGCGTACCTCCCGCACCAGATCGACGCCGGTCCTTTTCTTCACCGTATCGTGCACCCGCCCGATCAGTGCCTCGATCTGCGCCGCAGTGGCCTCCCCGGTATTGACGATGAAATTCGCATGCTTCGGGGATACCATCGCCCCCCCTGCGCGCAGCCCCTTCAGTCCGCACGACTCGATCAGCCGTGCGGCGAAATCCCCGGGCGGATTGCGGAATACCGAACCGGCATTGGGCAGGTTGAGCGGCTGGCTGTCGTTGCGCCGGGCCAGCAGTTCCCGCATCTGCCGCCGCAGGGCGCTATCGTCACCGGCCCTCAGCCTGAAGCTCCCCTGGACGAACCATTCTTCGTTCGGGACATCGGCCCCGCCATCTTCCGACCGAGGCTTCAGCGCGACCTGCCGGTAGCCGATCTCATAGTCGCCAGGCGTGCGTTCGCGCAGCCGGCCGGTGCGATCGACCGTGCGCACCTGCTCGACGATTCCCCAGGTCTCCGCGCCATGGCATCCTGCATTCATCGCCAGCGCGCCACCCACCGTACCCGGTATGCCAGCCAGGAATTCGGCACCCCCCAGATGGCGCGACGCGGCATACCGCGCCAGCTTGGCGCAGGTCACTCCCGCACCGGCGACGATCAGCCCGCCGCCCTCGCCCCCCTCGGCCGGTGACTGGCGCAGGTCGTCGAGGCGCGCATGCAGCACCACCACCGTGCCACGCACGCCCCCGTCCCGGACCAGCAGGTTGCTGCCCAGACCCATCACGTGTATCGGCTCGTCCTGCGCCAGACTGCGTAGAAAGTACCGCAGGTCATCCAGGTCGGCCGGGATGTAGAGCCGCTCGGCCGCACCGCCCACCCGCCATGAGGTATGTTTTTTCAGCGGCTCCTGTACGCGCATCGTTCCCCTCAATACCCTCATTTCAGCAGACATCCCCCGATCGGTTTCCGGCATGCCTGCCTCGAACCCGGCGATCTGCCGCGGGACCTGCCAGCCGATGTCTTTTTCCGCAAGCATGGCATGCTCAGACCTGGAACAGGCGCCCGATGCCGGACGCCACCCCACCTACCGATCCCGCCCCCATGACCAGGACAACGTCATTCTCTCGCACCACGCCGCGCACAGCGGCCGGCAACTCATCCACTGCTTCGACGTATATCGGCTCGACTTTTCCGAGCACCCTCAGCGCGCGGGCGAGCGAGCGGCTATCGGCCGCCACGATGGGCGCCTCGCCCGCCGCATACACCTCGGTCAGCAACAGCACGTCGACGGTAGAGAGCACTCTGACGAAATCCTCGAACAGATCCCGGGTGCGCGAATAACGATGCGGCTGAAATGCCAGCACCAGCCTGCGGCCGGGGAAGGCTCCACGCACGGCGTCTATGGTGGCGGCCATCTCCACCGGATGATGGCCGTAGTCGTCGATCAGCGTGAAACTGCCGTCCGCATCCGCCCGGGCATCATCGGCCAACGGAATTTCTCCGTGGCGCTGGAAGCGCCGGTCCACGCCCCTGAAACTCTCCAGCGCGCTGACGATGGCCGTATCCGCGACACCGATCTCGTTGCCGACGGCAATGGCTGCAAGCGCGTTCTGTACGTTGTGCAAGCCCGGCAGGTTCAGGACGATCCGAAGCTTGCGAGTCCGTCCGTTGACCCCCACCAGCGCGGTGAAGCGCATCCGGCCCGCATCGTGACGGATGTCGACGGCTCGAACCTGGGCGGTCTCCGACAGGCCATAGGTGGTGATGGGCTTGGTTATGCCTGCCACGATCTCGCGCACGTTGGCATCATCCACGCACAGCACTGCCATGCCGTAGAACGGCAGGTGCTGCAAGAAATCGATGAATGCCTGCCTGAGTTTGCCGATGTCGTGGCCGTAGGTTCCCATGTGGTCCGCGTCGATATTGGTCACGACCGCCAGGACAGGCTGCAGGTAGAGGAAGGAAGCGTCCGACTCATCCGCTTCCACCACGATGAACTCGCCCTTGCCGAGCTTGGCGTGGGAACCGGCAGCCTCCAGCCTGCCCCCGATGACGAACGTCGGATCCATCTGTGCCTCTGCCAGGATGCTGGCGACGAGGCTGGTGGTCGTGGTCTTGCCGTGCGTGCCGGCAATGGCGATTCCCTGGCGTAACCTCAGCAGTTCCGCCAGCATGATGGCACGCGGCACCACCGGCACCTTGCGCGCGCGCGCGGCGATCACCTCCGGATTGTCCGGACCGATCGCCGTGGAAACCACGACCGCATCCGCCGCTGCAACGTGGCCCTCGGCATGGCCCTGATGGATGGCGGCGCCCAGCTTCTTCAGGCGACGGGTGATCGCCGTACCGGACAGATCCGAACCGCTCACCCGGTAGCCCAGGTTGAGCAGCACCTCGGCGATACCGCTCATGCCGGAACCGCCGATGCCGACGAAGTGCACGTGCTTGACCTTGTGCCTCATGCGGTACGCCTCATGTCTTCACCATCTCCATGCAGGCCTCCGCCACTACGCGCGTGGCCTCCGGCCGTGCCAGCGTGTGTGCGTTCCGGGCCATCTGCAGCAATGCCTCGCGCGTCAGACCCCGCAGCAGATCCGCCAGCCCCTGCGTCGTCAATTTCTCCTGCGGCAGCAGCAGCGCCGCCTGCCGGTCGCTCAGGAAGCGAGCGTTGGCAGTCTGGTGATCGTCGACGGCGTACGGATAAGGCACCAGGATGCTGGCCACACCCGCCGCGGCCAACTCGGCCACGGTCAGTGCCCCGGCACGGCACACCACCACATCGGTGTCGGCATAGCGTGCAGCCATGTCATCGATGAAGGCGACCAGGTCGCCCTCCACTCCGGCCTGAGCATAGTTCCGCTTCAGGACATCCAGATGCCGGGCACCCGCCTGATGCACGACCTGCGGCCGCAACGCCTCCGGAATCCGCCCCAGAGCCTGGGGCACGGTGGTATTCAATACTTGTGCGCCCAGGCTTCCGCCTACCACCAGCAACCTCAGCCTGCCGCTGCGTGCCGCGTATCGGGTATCCGGTGCCCCCAGTCGGCCGATGTCGCCGCGTACCGGATTGCCGGACACGATGACCTTGCCGTCCCCCGGGATCACGCCTGGAAATCCCAGCAGGATCCTGTCGGCGAGCCTCGCCAGGACGCGATTGGCGAGACCGGGGATCGAATTCTGCTCGTGCACCAGCAATGGCCTGTTCAGGAAAGCGGCCATCAGCCCGCCGGGGAATGCAGGGTAGCCCCCCATGCCCAGCACCACGTCCGGGCGTACCCGGCGGATGATCGCAGCGCTCTGCCACAGCGCCGCCAGCAAGCGCGCAGGCAGTGTGAGCCAGGTCACGAGCCCCTTCCCTCTCAGCCCGGAAAACCGTATCGTCTCCATGACATAACCCCGTTGCGACATCAAAGCCCCTTCCATCCCCCGCTCCGTTCCCAGCCATACCACGCGCCAGCCCGCCGCCCGCATGTAGTCCGCGACTGCCAGCCCCGGAAACACATGTCCTCCGGTCCCTCCCGCCATGATGAGTATGGTGAGGCTCACGCCGCGAACCCCTTCATCAATTGCCGATTCTCCCAGTCCACCCGCAGCAGCACCGCCAGCGCGATGCAGTTGGCGACGATGCTGCTGCCGCCGAAACTCATCAGCGGCAAGGTCAGTCCCTTCGTCGGCAGCACGCCCATGTTCACGCCCATGTTGATGAGCGCCTGTACGCCCAGCCAGACGCCGATGCCCTGGGCGACCAGCGCGGCGTAGGGACGCTCGCGCACTGCCGCTTGACGACCGATGATGAAAGCCCGTACCAGCAGCACCGCAAACAGCAGCATCACTGCCAGAATGCCGGCGAAGCCGAGTTCCTCCGCGATCACCGCCAACAGGAAATCGGTATGGGCCTCGGGCAGGTAGAACAGCTTCTCGACGCTCCCGCCGAGACCGACACCCAGCCATTCGCCGCGCCCGAACGCAATCAGGGCATGACTCAGCTGATAGCCTTTTCCATAAGGGTCGTCCCACGGATTCATGAATCCCAGAAATCGCTGCAAACGGTAAGGTCGCGCCCAGACCAGCAGCAGCAGGCCGATCCCCAACAATCCCGTCAGACCCGTGAACAGCCCGAGGCGCATGCCTCCCAGGAACAGCACCGCCATGATGATGCACGTGACGACCACGAATGCTCCCAGATCCGGCTCCAGCAGCAGCAATGAGCCGATGACGAGAATGACGGCCAGCATGGGCAGGAAGCCCCTGCGGAAACTGGCGAGATGCGCCGCCTTGCGAACCGTATAGTGGGCGGCGTACAGCACCACGAACAGCTTCATGAACTCGGACGGCTGCAGGTTCACGATCAGCAGCGGAATCCAGCGCCGGCTGCCGTTGACCTCTCGGCCTATTCCCGGAACCAGCACCAGTGCCAGCAGTGCCAGCCCGGCGAGAAACAGGTACGGCGAGCACGCATGCCACGTCCGCATCGGCACCTGGAATGCAACCGCCCCTGCCATCAGGCCCACCACCACGTAGGCGCCATGGCGGACGAGGTAGTAGGTGGACTGGCCATCGGTGCCGCGCCCCGCCTCGGCAATGGCGATGGAGGCGGAATAGACCATCACCGTTCCGAGACCCAGCAGCAGCACCGCGGACCAGACCAGGGACCGATCGAAGTCGGCTGGAGGCCGCCGGTAGTCCAGATCATTCTGATAGATCATCGTCACGGCGAGGCCTGCGCAGCATCCGGAAGACCCTCCTGTATCCTCCGCACCGCCGCCACGAACACTTCGGCGCGATGCGCGTAGTGCCTGAACATGTCGAGGCTGGCACACGCCGGCGACATCAGTACAGCGTCGCCTTTCCGTGCCAGCGCAAAACTCTTCCGCACCGCTTCTTCCAGGGTATCTGCACGATGCAGCGGCACCCCGCACCCTTCCAGGGCGGCGTGGATGCGTCCGGCATCGCGTCCGATCAATACCACCGCCCGTGCATGCCTTGTGACGGGAGGCGCCAAGGGAGAAAAGTCCTGCCCTTTGCCGTCGCCGCCGGCGATCAGCACCGCTGGTTGCATCATGCCTCTGAGCGCGGCCACCGTGGCACCGACGTTGGTCCCCTTGGAATCGTCGTAGAACGTCACGCCGCCGACCTCAGCCACCTGCTGCATGCGGTGCGGCAGTGCCCGAAACTCGCGCAGGGCCTGCAGCAGGGGATCGAGCGGCAGACCGACGGCCCGGCACAGCGCCAGGGCCGCGAGCGCATTGGCGGCGTTGTGCAGGCCCGCCACGCCCAGTTCGCCGATCCGCATCAGGCGGACATCCCCTTGCGCCAGCCAGACATCGCCGTCGCGTAGCAGACCAAAATCGTCGCCTGCCGGACGATCGAGGCCGAAGGATACCTGTCTGCGTCCCGCCACAGCCATGGTACGCACCCGGAAATCGTCCCGGTTCAGCACCTGCACCCCGCCATCGGCCACGCTGGCCCGGAAAAGCCGGGCCTTGGCGGCGGCATAGTCCTCCATCCCCGCATAGCGATCGAGATGATCCTCGCTCAGATTCAATACCGTCGCCGCGTCGGCGGCGAGACTGCGGGTGGCCTCCAGCTGGAAGCTGGACAGCTCCAGCACCCATGCCTGTGGCTGTTCGCCCGCGTCCAGGCGCCGCGTCAGCGCATCCAGCACCGCTGGTCCGATGTTGCCTGCCACCTCGACATCCCATCCCGCCTTCCTTGCCATCGCGCCCGTCATGGCGGTCACGGTCGTCTTGCCGTTGGAACCGGTGATGGCGATGATTCTCGGCCTTTCCGGGGCGACTCGTGCGATCGCCCAGGCGAAGAGCTCCATGTCCCCCGCCAGCGGCACGCCGCGCCGCGCCGCATCCCGCACCACCGGCTCCGTGTGGGGCACTCCGGGACTGAGCGCGACCAGGTCGATGCCGGCCGCCACGCCGGCGATGGCGCCAGGCCCATCCGCACCTGTAGCGATGCGGCCGCCGGGCAGCAACCGTCTCAGCTCTTCGAGGCACGGCGGTACGGCGCGGGTATCGACCGCCCGCACCTCGGCACCCAGGCGCTGCAGCCATCGAGCCATGGAAAGGCCGGTTTCGCCCATCCCCACGACCAGTACCGCCTTGTTCTCCACGTTCATGGACCGGTCTTCCTCATCTCAGCTTGAGTGACGACAGCCCGAACAGCACCAGCATCATGGTAATGATCCAGAAGCGCACCACGACCTGATTCTCCTTCCACCCCTTCAGCTCGTAGTGATGGTGCAGCGGCGCCATGCGAAAGATACGCCGGCCCAGAAGCTTGAACGAAGCCACCTGCAGCATCACCGACAGCGTTTCCACCACGAAGACGCCGCCCATGATGACCAGCACGATCTCCTGGCGCACGATCACCGTCACCGCGCCGAGCGCCGCTCCGAGCGCGAGGGCGCCGACGTCGCCCATGAACACCTCTGCGGGGTAGGCGTTGAACCACAGAAAGGCCAGTCCCGCACCCGCCAGGGCCCCGCAGAAGACGGCCAGTTCGCCGGCGTGCGGGATGTGGGGAATACCCAGGTACTTGGCGAACACCGCATGCCCGGCCGCATAGGCGAAGATCGCCAGCGCACTGCTGATCATCACCGTGGGCATGATGGCCAGGCCGTCGAGGCCATCGGTCAGATTCACCGCGTTGCTGGTGCCCACGATCACCAGATAGGTGAGCGCGACGAAACCGGCCACCCCCAAGGGAATCGCCACCTGCTTGAAGAAGGGCACGATCATGGTGGTCTGCGCCGGCATTTCGGCCGTCACCGCGAGGTACAGTGCAACCGAGAAGGCAATCGCCGACTGCCAGAAGAATTTCGCCGCGACGGAAAGACCCTTGGGATTGCGGTACACCACCTTGCGATAATCGTCCACCCAGCCGATCACGCCAAAGCCCAGCGTGGTCACCAGCACCACCCAGACGTAGCGGTTGCCGAGATCCGCCCACAGCAGGGTGGAGACGGCGATGGAAACCAGGATCAGCGCGCCGCCCATGGTGGGTGTCCCCGCCTTGACCAGATGAGTCTGGGGTCCGTCGTCGCGCACCGACTGGCCAATCTTGTATGCAGTGAGCTTGCGTATCATGGCGGGCCCGATGACGAATGAAATCGCAAGCGACGTGAGCGCGGCGAGCACGGTGCGCAGGGTGATGTAGCTGAATACGTTGAAGCCGCGCACATCCCGCGCCAGCCATTGCGCGAGTTCTAGCAGCATCGCGGGTACCCCGGCGCTGCAACGCCCGTCGTAACCCGCGCAAGACCAGACCGGAACGGATCATTCATGATTCTGCTCGATGTTCTTTACCACGCGCTCCATGCGCATGAAACGCGACCCCTTGACGAGCACCGTCACGTCGGCTGCCAGCCGGCCTCGCAATTCCGCCAGCAATCCGGCGACATCGACGAAATGCCTCGCACCCTTGCCAAACGCCACCACCGCATGCGCGCTGGCTTCGCCCAGCGCAAGCAGTTCGTCTATCCCCAGTGTGCGCGCCTCCGCACCGATGCGCGCGTGAAATTCCCAGACGGCGTCTCCCAGTTCACCCATGTCGCCCAGCACCAGGATCTTTCGACCCGGTGCCTTCGCCAGCACCGCCAATGCAGCCTTCACCGACTCCGGGCTGGCGTTGTAGCTGTCGTCCATCAATGTCGCCCCGTGCAGCCCGCGTTTCGCCTGCATCCGTCCCGCCATCCCGCGGAACGCGGCAAGTCCGGACGCGATCGCCGTCCCGCCGATACCCAAGGCCACGGCAGCAGCCGCGGCGGCCAGCGCATTGCGCACGTTGTGCAGGCCGGGGACCTGCAGCCGCACCTCCTCACCGCCCCCGGGCAGTAGCAGCGTCACGTCGCTGCCCCTGAAGTCCGAGCGACAACGTGCCCCCACCGTGGGGGTGCCCGTCAATCCGAAATCGACCACTGCCCTGCTTCCGGCAAGTGTCCGCCAGCGTTCCGCATACGGATCGTCGGCATTGATCACGGCGATGCCATGCGGATCGAGTCCTTCGAATATCTCGCCCTTGGCGCGTGCAACCGCCTCCAGCGATCCCAGGCCCTGAACGTGCGCCGCTCCGGCATTGATGACCAGGGCAACGCCGGGTCGCGCCAGCCGGGTCAAATAGGCGATTTCGCCCGGACGGTTCATGCCCATCTCGATTACCGCGTACCGATGCCGATCACGCAGCCTCAGCAGCGTCAACGGTACGCCGATGTCGTTATTGAAATTGCCCGCCGTTGCCAGCACCCTGTCGAGCTCGCCCGTATCCGGCGCTCCGCCGCATTCCGCCACCGTCTGCCGCAGAATGCAGGCGATCATCTCCTTGACCGTGGTCTTGCCATTGCTGCCCGTCACCGCCACCACCGGGATGCCGAAGCGGTCACGCCATGCAGCAGCCAGTCGGCCCAGTCCCAGGCGAGTGTCCGGCACCTGGATCAGAGGCAGATCCGATCCCCCGTCAACCACCACGTGATCGCGCGCGACCATCGCGGCGGCCGCACCCCGCGCCGCCGCCGCGGCCAGAAATTCATGACCGTCGAACCGCTCTCCCACCAAAGCCACGAACAGATCGCCGTCGCCCAGCGTGCGGCTGTCGGTACTCACGCCGGCGAACACCGCATTCCGGCCGCTCCAGTCGGCCTGGAGAGCTTCCGCCGCCGCCCGTACCGCCATCATGTCGCAGGCGCTGCGGCGGCAAGGCGCTGCAACGCTTCCCGGGCGACCCCGACGTCGCTGAAGGGAAACCTGGTCCCGCCCGCCTCCTGGTACGTCTCATGTCCTTTGCCTGCGATCAGCACGGCATCCTGCGCGCGCGCGCCGCGAATCGCCCGCTGGATGGCCGCCGCGCGGTCTGCCTCGATATGGCAGGGATGGCTCGCGCCCGCCTCGATCTGGCTGATGATGGCGCGTGGATCCTCCCCGCGCGGATTGTCGCTGGTGAGAATCACCTCGTCGGCGAACCGGGTCGCCGCTGCGCCCATCAAAGGTCGTTTTCCGGGATCGCGCTCGCCCCCGCAGCCGAGCACGCAGGTCAACCTGGGAGCGTCGCTCTGTGGCCGCGGCTCCGCCGAAGTGCTGGCCAGCATCTCGCGCAGCGCCGTCAGTGCCTGCTCCAGCGCATCCGGGGTATGGGCGTAGTCCACCACCACCAACGGCCGGTCACAGACACGCTCCATTCTTCCCGCCACCGGCGACACCTGCCGCAGCGCTCGCAAGGCGTCGGCCAAACTCCTTCCCCCTGCCAGCAGCACCGCCAGCACCGCCAGCAGATTCGAGGCGTTGAAGCGCCCCACCAGCCGGGTTTCAAGCGTGCCGCACTCGCTGCCGGATGCCGCTTCGAACACGACATCGAATACCATGCCTTCCGGATCGTGCCTGAGATTGCCGCCATGCAGCCGCGCGCGCTTTTCCGAAACCGGATATCGAGCGGCTGCATCGTCAAAACCGTACCCGATGATCGCCTGTCCGTCCGGAAGCCGTCGCGACAGTTCGATGCCGTATCCATCGTCGAGATTGAGGACGGCATGTCCCAGCCCGGGCCACTGGAACAGCCTTGCCTTGACGGCCGCGTATGTCTCCATGCTGCCGTGGTAGTCGAGATGATCGCGGGAGAGATTGGTGAACACCGCCACCGCGAACGCCGATCCATTGACGCGCCCCTGCTCGATCCCGTGCGACGATACCTCCATCGCCACGCAACGTGCGCCCTGCCGAACATAGTCAGCCAGTATCCGCTGCAACTGCACCGCATCCGGCGTGGTATGGGTGGCGGCGTCGAGCGCTTCGGGAAAACCGTTTCCCAGTGTGCCGATGACCGCCGTGCGATCGCCCAGAAGACTCAGGGCCTGCGCGATCCAATGACTGCAGGAGGTCTTGCCGTTGGTGCCGGTGATGCCGACGAGCCGCAGTCTGCGTGAAGGATGGCCGTACACCCGGTCGGCGATGGCACCCGCACGGGCCCGCAATCCCTCCACGGGCAGATTGGGAACCTGCCACGCCGGCTCCCACGCAAAGCCGCGGGGCTCCCACAGGATCGCGTTGGCGCCGGCGGCCAGCGCCTGGGGGATGAACCGGCGCGCATCCAGGCGTTTGCCGGGATACGCCAGGAACGTATCTCCCGGCCTGATCAGGCGGCTGTCCGTAACAAGATTTTCGATTCCGACCCCCAGGTTATCCAAGGCAAGGAAATCGTTCAGTTCTGCACGTTCCGGTTCCCGGCTCATGCGCCACTCTTCGAACCCGGGGCCATGGTGAGCGATACCCCGTTGCGAACAGGAGCATCGGGGGGAACATTCCATATGCGCAGGGCACCCCCCATCACCCGGCTGAATACCGGCGCTGCCACCGCACCGCCGAAATACTGGCCCGAAGAGGGCTCATCCAGCATGACGGCGATGACGAACCGCGGGTTGGAAGCCGGCGCATAACCCACGAAGGTCGACAGGTAGCGATTCTTCGCATAACCCTTTCCCTCCGGCTTGTGCGCCGTGCCCGTCTTGCCCGCTACGCGATAGCCGTCGACTCGTGCCTTCGGAGCGGTACCGCCCGGCTGCGCCACCATCTCCAGCATCCTGCCCACGGCGAAGGCGGTCTCCGGCGAAACCACCTGCTTGCCCGCCACCCGGGCATCCAGCCTCCGCAGCGAGACGGGCTTGAGCTCCCCCTTCGATGCGAACAGGGTATAGGCGCGCGCCAGTTGCAGCAGACTCACGGCGATGCCGTGGCCATAGGACATCGTCGCCTGTTCGATGGGACGCCAGGTGCGATGGGGACGCAATCTGCCGCCGACTTCGCCGGGGAAACCCGATCCGGTGGGCGCACCGAATCCCGATTCGCTGAGCATCTCCCACAGCGTCTGCGGCGCCAGCGACAGGGCGATCTTCGCGGAACCGACGTTGCTGGACTTCTGTATCACCTGCGCGACCGTCAGCGGCCCCTCCTTGTGGGCATCACGTATCACCGCCCGGCCGATGGAGAATGCGCCCGAACCGGTCTCGAGCACCGTGTCGGGGGTCACTTCCCCGGACTCCAGCGCGGCAGCCACGGTGAACGGCTTCAGGGTCGATCCCGGCTCGAACATGTCGGTCAACGCCCTGTTGCGCGCGCGCGACCCACGCATGCGCTGACGATTGTTGGGGTTGTACGTGGGCAGGTTGACGAGCGCCAACAGTTCTCCGCTCTGCGCATCAAGCACCACGATGCCGCCCGCCTTGGCCTTATAGGTATCGATCGCCTGGGTCAACTCGCGGAACGCAAGATACTGGATCCTGCTGTCGAGGGACAAGGCCATGTCTTTCCCGGACTGCGGCGCGCGGATGCTTTCCACGTCCTCGACGATACGCCCCTTGCGATCCTTGATGACACGGCGACTACCGGGCTTTCCCGCCAGCTCATCCTGCCACGCCAATTCCAAGCCTTCGCGGCCGATGTCGTCGACGTCGGTGAAACCGAGCACGTGCGCCGTCAGCTCGCCGGCCGGGTAGTAGCGACGATATTCGCGCTTGAGGAAGATACCCGGCAGGTTGAGCTCCACCACCCTGGCCGCGGTCTCAGGCGACAGGTGTCGCTTCAGATAGACGAAGTCACGACCCGCGCCCGGATACGAACCGCTGACACGCCGCTGGATTTCCTCGAAATCGACCTGTAACAGCTGCGCCAGCTGCTTCAGCTGCCGGGGCGTCGCCTCCACATTCTGGGGACTTGCCCATACCGACTCCACCGGGGTGCTGATTGCCAGCGGCTTTCCCTCCCGATCGGTGATGATCCCGCGATCCGCACTCATTTCCAGCAAGCGGCTGTAGCGCGACTTGCCCTCCTGCTGCAGGAAGCCATTGTGCATTCCCTGCAGATAGGCCGCGCGTACCGTCAACGCCACCATGCCCAGCAGGATGCAGGCCACCAGCAGGCGCGACCGGCCCGCCGGCAGGATCGCGCTCGGCGGGCGAACGGGCATCATGGAGCCCCGCCTTCCCCGGGAGCGACAACCACCGGGTCACTCGCCCGTACCGGCGAGATCACCTGTATGCGCGTGGCATCCGGCACGCGCATGCGCAACCGGCCGGTCGCGATCTGCTCGATGCGCGCCGGCATTGCCCAGGTACTCTGCTCGAGCTGCAGTTGCCCCCACTCCACGGCCAGCTGCGCCGTCTGCTCCTGCTCTTTTTCCAGTTCCACGAAAAGTTTGCGCGCCCGGTGCTGCGACGTCACCACCCCCAACGCGCAGGCGATGAGGATCAGTGTCAGCAGCATGTTGGTCCTGGCCACGTCAGCCGCCCGTCGTCATCGGGACTCCGACTGCGACCCCGCCAGCGCGTCGACCCGTTCCGCCACTCTCATGGTCGCGCTCCTGGCCCTGGGATTGGCCGCCAGCTCCGCCATGCCCGGCCGCACCTTGCCCATCAGGCGCAGGGTACGACGGCTCAGGGCGTGCAATTCCCGCTCCCGCAGGGGAACGCCGCGCGGCAACGCATCGGCCTCTGCCGATGCGCGCATGAAACGCTTCACCATCCGGTCTTCCAGGGAATGGAAACTGATGACCACCAGCCGGCCGCCGGGATTCAGGCTGTCCACGCATTGCGGCAGGGCCCGCGACAAGGCGTCGAGTTCCTGATTGAGATGAATCCGTATGGCCTGGAAGGTACGCGTGGCCGGATTCTGATTTTCCCGGCTGCGCGCGCGCGAGCGCACGGTCGCCACCACCAGCGCGACGAGCTGGAATGTCGTGACAATGGGCTGCCGCGCCCTTGCCGCAACAATTGCTCTTGCAATCTGCCTAGCAAACCGTTCTTCGCCATAGTTCCTGATGACCTCCTCCAAGTGCGCCTCCGGGACCCCGGCCAGCCATTGTGCCGCCGTCTCGCCCTGGCTGGTATCCATGCGCATGTCCAGCGGCCCGTCCAGCCGATAACTGAACCCGCGGGATGCTTCCTCCAGTTGCGGCGAGGAGACCCCCAGATCCAGCAGGATACCGTCTACTCGCGCCACCCCCTGCTGCCGCAGCGCCTCCCCCAGTTGCGAGAAGCTCGCATGAATCAAGTGCAGGCGCGGATCGGGAATTCGTTCTCCCTCCGCCAGAGCGGCCGGATCCCGATCGAATGCCAGCAACCTCCCATGCGGCCCCAGCCGCTCCAGTATCGCGCGGCTGTGGCCGCCGCGCCCGAACGTTCCATCCACATACACGCCGTCCGCTCGGACGACCAGGGCGTCCACTGCTTCCTGCAGCAGGACCGGGACGTGCATCGACGCATCGGCCGCGCCGTCAAAGCGAGAAACCGTCAAGCTCCGGCGGAATGCCGTCCTTGAAAATGAGCGCGTCATCCATCTGCACGTTCCATTTCTCGGCATCCCACAATTCGAATTTCATGCCCTGGCCCATCAGCACCACATCCTTGCTCAAGCCGGCAAACTGGCGCAGCAGGGGCGGCAGCAGGATGCGGCCGCCGCCATCCATCTCCACATCACTGGCGTTGCCGACGAGCAGGCGCTGCAGGTTCCGTATCCGGGAGTCGAAGCTGGACAAGCCAATGAGCTTCTGTTCCAGAGGTTCCCATACAGGCTGCGGATAGATCAGCAGGCAGCGGGAAGGATCCGCGGTGACGATCATGCGCCCGGCGCACAGGGAGGCCAGAGCATCCCGGTACTTCACAGGAACCGCGAGTCGCCCCTTATTGTCCAGGCTGATAGGTGTGCTGCCGCGAAACATTCGGTTTCCTCGCGCTCCGGCAGCCGCTCGATCCCAGGAAATCGACCATCGGGAGAGAGATGAACTGCACAATAATCCACTTTATTATTTTAAATCCCCATAATTACCCACTGTAATTAATAATATTCGTGAAGTCAAGTGAATACGATGCGTTTGTTGTTATGTGACAAGGACTTAAGGTAGAGATCGGCAAAATCCTTTCTCTGCCCCAATACCCTATTAAAATAAAGGGGATGTGGAAGACTGTTAAGGTTGTTTACCAGATCGTGGCGTGAAAGCCCCTGCGGCATGGACGGAGAGCGAGCCGCGCGCACTGTCGGCGGCACGACCGGCTGTACCTACCGCTGGAGGAGGGTGGAGGCATGTCGTGAAGGGGAATGTCCTATCGCCGGGCGGCGGACATCACGTCTGGCACGTTCCGTATCCAGCCGAGAACCCGGTGCAATTGCGCCAGATCACCGATTCTCAGCGTGAACAGCATGACCGCGAGCTCCCGTCGGCACTGGGTGTGGGTGGCGATTACATTGATCTTCTCGCGCAGCAGGATGGTCGAGATGTCGTTCAGCAGCCCTGGACGGTCGAATGCCCGAATCTCGACGTCGACCGGATAGCCAGCACCATGCTTCGACGCATCCCAATCCGCTGCGACCAGACGTTCCATGCTTTCCGCCGCCAGCCGCGTCAGGCTGGCGCAACCCTGCCGGTGGATGGTGATGCCGCGCCCGCGGGTGACGAAGCCGACGATGGCATCGGGAGGTGCCGGTTTGCAGCATTTCGCCAGGACCGTGAGCAACTTGTCGACGCCGACGATGAGCACGCCGTCTTCGGGCCCCGCGGCGGATCTCCTGTTTCCCGATGATTCCGCCGCCACCGCCACCATGCCGGACGTGCCCGGTGCACTCGTCTCGGCGGCATCCATCCGGCCCTGCAGGAACCCGCTCAGCTGATGACTGTTGATGTCGCCGCGCGCCACAGCGGCAAGAAAGGCGTCGAGCCTGGAAAACCCGAATGCGGCAGCCACCTTCTCCAGTCCCAGCGCCGTCATGCCCTGGCGCTGCATCTCCTTTTCCACGGTTGCCCGCCCTTGCAGGAGGGAGGTTTCGCGCTGCTGCGCGTTGAACCACTGCTTGACCTTGGAGCGGGCACGGGGACTCTTGAGGTAGCCCAGAGCGGGATTGAGCCAATCGCGGCTCGGTCCGCCCTGCTTGGCCGCGATGATCTCCACCCGTTGCGCGTTCTGAAGCGGGTGATCGAGCGTCACCATGATGCCGTCAACCTTCGCCCCGCGGCAGCGGTGGCCAAGGTCGCTGTGGACGTGGTAGGCGAAATCGACCGGGGTGGCGCCGCGGGGCAGGGAAATCACCTTGCCCTGGGGCGTGAGCACATAGACCGAATCCTGGAACAACGCGGTCTTGAAGTGTTCCGCCAGTTCCCCGGCGTCTTCCACGTCATTCTTCCATTCCAGGATTTGCCTCAGCCAGACGATCTTTTCCTCGTAACGGGCATCCCGTCTCGCACCCTCCTTGTAGCGCCAGTGGGCAGCCACGCCCATCTCGGAGTGCCGATGCATCTCGTGGGTGCGTATCTGGATTTCGATCACCTTGTCTTCCGGCCCCATCACGGCGGTATGGAGCGAACGATAGTCGTTGCTCTTCGGCCGCGCAATGTAGTCGTCGAATTCCTTGGGAATCGGCGTCCACAGATTGTGCACCATTCCCAGCACGGCATAGCAGTCCTTGATGTCGTTCACCAGGATGCGCACCGCCCGGGCATCGTGGATCTCCTTGAAGCCTACATCCTTGCGCCGCATTTTCCTGTATATGCTGTAGATGTGCTTGGGACGCCCGGTCACCTCGGCCACGATGCGGGCCTGATGCAGTTCCTGCTGCAGTTTTGCCACCACCCTGGCGATATACCGCTCCCGGCTGTCACGGGTCTCTTCGAGCAGCCGGGCAATCTCCTGGTAGCGCTCGGGCTCGAGTATCCGGAACGACAGATCCTCCAGCTCCCACTTTACCCGCCACAACCCCAGGCGATTGGCGAGGGGGGCGAAGATCTCCAGCGTTTCAATCGCCACCTCCACGTGCCGGGCAGCGTCATTGGCAACGAGGTGCCGCATCGTCTGCACGCGATCGGCCAGCGCGATGATGACCACGCGTATGTCTTCCGCCATCGCCAGCAGCATTTTCCGCAGCGCCTCGATCTGGGCGCCATGATCCACCCCACGACGCCCGCTCTTCTTTGCCGCTCCCAGGATGTGGATGCGGCCCATGCGCACCACGCCTTCCACCAGGTGGGCCACCGTCTCGCCGAAGGCCGATTGCAGCGCCTCCCGGAAACCCTCCGGCGAATCCGGGGTGCCGCACAGCAGTCCCGCAACCAGGGTGTCGGCATCGACCCGCAGTGACGCCAGGATCGATACGACCCCTGCCACATGCCGATCGGCCGCCTCGCCGTCCGGCAGGCGTCTGCCTGCATACAGCGGCTGGGAAAACGTCCATGCGCGCCGCAGGGTGTCGGCCTCCCCGGCAGAAGCGGGCAGCGCGGACAACACGGGCTCCAGCCAGGCGGCGGTTGCCGCGGGCAGGGGATCAGGCGGCGGCATTCCCGGCATATCGGACAAGGGGCGGTTCACTGCGACAATCGGGCATTCTGATTTCATCGGGGCCAGGAAGCTGCGGGTGGTGCGGGCGGGCTGGACGCAGAAGGGTCAGCCTGCCAATAGCGGGGATACAGGGTGCGCGCACGCCTCACTGCCGGCACGCCTCCCATGAAACGCAGCAGTATGGCTCCATCCTGGTCGCTGCGCAGCAGCGTGCTCCCCTGTCTCCGATAGCGTTCGACCACCTCTTCCCGGGGATGACCGAAGCGATTGCGGTAACCCACGGTGAATATTACCAGCCCAGGAGCCACCTGGCGCACGAACGCTTCGCTGGAAGATGTCTTGCTCCCATGATGGGGAGCCACCAGCACCGTCGCGGCCAACTGCTCACCGCTCTCCTTGAGCAGCCTGCGCTCGGCCTGCTTGCCGATGTCCGCGGGCAGCAATACGCTGCCGTGGGCAGACGTGACCTTCAGCACGCAGCTCCCGGCGTTGCTCCCGACCTTGCGCCTGGCATCGCGCTGCGGTGGCGGATGCAGCATGTCGAAGCGCACGCCGTCCCATTCCCAGGACTGCCCCGCAAGACAGGGGCGCTGCCTGGCGGCGGCTCGCCGGATCGGATGATCGACACCCAGGGAGGACACCAGCCATTCCACCGGTACCGCCTCCAGCACCGACAGCGCCCCACCGCTATGATCCGAGTCGGCGTGCGTGACGACCATGACGTCCAGGTGTCCGATCCCTTCGCCGCGCAGGTAAGGAACGATGATGCGGTTGCCACTGTCCGCTCCGGTGCCGAAAGCCGGACCCGTATCGAACAGCAGCGCATGCTGCGCCGTGCGCGCCACCACCGCCAACCCCTGCCCCACATCCAGCACCGTGAGCCACAGGGTCCCGGGTTCCGGCCTCGGCGGGAATACCAGAAACATGGGCAGCAGCGCCACCGCTCCCAGCCAGCGGGCAGGAAATCCGCTAGTGAATCTCGGACCACCCCCGAGACCGAACCCCAGTCCTCCTGGAAGCAACATCCAGATGATGCCGACCATCGCCGCACCCACCGTCCATGGCGGCGGCGCATGCTGGCTCCATACCGCTTGCGGCAGACTACCCATCCATTGCAGCATTTCCATGCAGGCGTGCATGATCATATGCGCCGGCAACAACAGGATGTCGAGAAAAGGCAGTGTCGCCAATAGTGTCAGGGGAACCACCACCAGACTTACCAACGGTATGGCGATGGCATTCGCGATGGGCGAGACCAGCGATACCTGCTGGAACATCGCCAGCAGCAGGGGTACCAGGCCGAGCGTGATGGCCCACTGCACCCGTACCCATCCGGACAGCCAGTGCTCGGCGCCAATCCTCCCGGCCGCGACCAGCATGATGACCGCCACCGCGCCGAACGACAGCCAGAAACCGGGGGCGAGCACTGCCCACGGGTCCAGCACCACCACGCACAGCAATGCCCAGGCCAGCACGGTCGTGGCGGACGCCAGGCGCCCCAGCCAGAGGGCAAGCGCCATCGCTGCCAGCATATAGACCGTGCGCTGCGCCGGCACTTCGAAGCCTGCCAGCAGCGCGTACCCGAACGCGGCGGCCAGTCCGGCGATCACCGCTGCCTTGCGGGCCGGCAGCCACAGCAGCAGAAGGTGGCTCCTGCGCCAGAGCCCGTAGGCCAGGGCAAACACCAGGCCCGAGACCATGGTCACGTGCAGCCCCGAGATACTCATGAGATGATTGACGCCCGTGCGCGTGAACACCTGCCATTGCGTCCGCGGGATCGCACGCTGGTCGCCCACTGCCAGCGCGACCAGCACCCCGGCATGGTCATAGCCGGGCAGCGCCGCGAGATGGCGTTCGCGTATCGTCTGGCGCAGGCGCGCGATCCGGTAAGTGGGCCGATCCACCTGCTCGGCCAGACGCAGGGTGCCGTCGCCGCTCCGGACATAGCCGGTGGCCCGGATGCGCCGTTCCAACGCCCATCTCTCGAAATCGAAACCGTGGGGATTGACGCTGCCATGCGGGCGCTTGAGCCGTACCGTCATCTGCCAACGCTCGCCCGCATTGGGCCTGCGCGGAGCGGCCTCCGGAGAAAGCGCCTTTCCGGGCCGGCGCCGCTCGTTGTACCACGTCAGGAGGATACGCTCGGGAACGGCCGCCCCTTCCGTCAACACCTGCTCCACGTCGAATGTGAAGCGTACCCCGTCTTCTCCGATCTGCGGGAGATCGGCCACCACCCCGGCCACCCGGATATTGCGACCCTCCCATTCGGCGGGAAGGGCATCCGCCAGGCGCCAATGGGCGCACGCCGCCGCCCAGAAAAACCCGGCCCCCGCAGCCACCCCGACGAGCATCATCCGGACGACGATCGGCGGGATCGCAGGCAGGCGCGCGAGCGCCACCACCAGCGCGATCCCCGGCAGCAGCAGCCAGGCCCAGTGCAGCAGGGGCAATTCTGCCTGCTGTTGCAGCCACGCCATACCCGCTACGCATGCAAGAACAGACGCTCGCATCGGACTTTCTCCCTGCCACCGGATTCAGGAGGATGTTTGCACGCAGGCTGGGTATTTTCGTACACTCTGCCCGTGCTGCGAAAATTCTTCAGAAAATACCTGCCCACCCACGAATCCGTCCGGCAAAACCGGTTCATCGGACTGTTCGGCAAGCACCTGCAGCACCACAACCTTTGGCACCTCCATCGCCGATCGGTAGCGGGCGGCGTGGCGGCGGGGCTGTTCGCCGGACTCATCCCCGGCAGCAATCCGGTGCAGTTTTTTTTTGCCGCCCTGTTCTCGATCGCCTTCAAGGTCAATCTTCCGGTAGCGGTATTCACCACGCTCTACTCCAATCCCCTGACGATCGTACCGATCTATATCGCCGCCTACGCCATCGGCGATCTCGTCACCGACGACGGCGGCGGCAACGTACCCCAGGCCGAGCTGCACCTCATGGACAAGCCCATCGGCGAATGGATCCCCGCGCTGATCGGCTGGCTGGAGGCCCTGGGCAAACCGCTGCTGGTGGGAATCCCCTTGCTGGCGCTGCTCCTGGCCACGGCCGGATACCTTGCGGTACGCGTCGCATGGCGGCTGTATGTGATATACGCATGGCGGAAGCGGATGGAGCACCGACACTGACGCGCCGTCGCCGGCCACCGCCGGCCCGCGGAAAGACTCCGCGGCTGCCTATTCTGCCAGTACCCCGTCCACCAGGCACAGCGTTCGCCCTGTCTTCCTGGCCAGATCCAGGTCATGGGTGACGATGACGAGGCTCGCGCCCACCTGACGATTGAGCTCGAGCATCAGCTCGAACACGCCTTCGGCGGTATGCCGATCGAGATTGCCCGTAGGCTCGTCGGCAAGCACGCAGGCGGGCTGGGTCACCAGCGCCCGCGCCACCGCGGCGCGCTGCCGCTCCCCGCCGGAGAGCTCGCCCGGCGTATGGGCAAGACGGTGACCCAGACCCACACGTTTCAGAATCTCCGCCGCGCGCTCGCAGGCTTCGGTGCGCGGGGTGCGCCGGATCAAAAGCGGCATGGCGACATTTTCCAGCGCGCTGAATTCGGGCAACAGGTGATGAAACTGATAGATGAAGCCCAGCGACCGATTGCGCAGCCTGCACCGCTCGTCCTCGCCCAGCGATACCATGCTGCGACCCATGATGCGTACGTCGCCGCCGGTCGGTGCATCCAGCCCCCCCAGCACGTGCAGCAGCGTGCTCTTGCCCGATCCCGAGGCACCCACGATGGCAAGGGTATGGGCCGCGGGCACATCCAGGTTCACGCCCAGGAGCACCGGGACTTCCTGCTTTCCCTGGAAATAGCTCTTGCGCATGTCCTGGCAGGCGATGACGGCTTCACTCATAGCGCAGCGCCTCCGCCGGATTGACCCGCGATGCCCGATAGCTGGGATAGATCGTCGCCAGCAGCGTCAGTACGAACGACACCACGGCCACGGCGATGATGTCGGCCGCCTGGGGATCGGATGGAATCTCGCTGATGTAGTAAACCTCCCGCGACAGGAACTGGACGCTGAACACGCGCTCGATCACGGCGATCACCGACTCGATGTTGTACGCCAGCGATACGCCTCCCAGGACGCCGAGCGCGGTGCCCAGGATCCCGATCAGGGTACCCTGCACGATGAAGATTTTCATGATGCTGCGCGGACTGGCTCCCAGGGTACGCAGGATGGCGATATCCGGCTGCTTGTCGGTCACCGCCATCACCAGGGTCGATACGATGTTGAACGCCGCCACCGCGATGATCAGCGCCAGGATGAGCGAGAGCATGCGCTTCTCGATCTGTATCGCGCGGAAATAATTGGCATGCTGACGTGTCCAGTCGCTGATGAGGACCGCCCGCGAGATCGTCGATGCCAGATCCTGCGCCACTTGCGGTGCGCCGAACAGGTCGTGCAGCTTCAGGCGCACCCCTGACACCTGGCCGGCCTCCATGCGGTAGAGTCTACGCGCATCCTCTATGTTGATCAGTACCAGGCTCGAGTCGTATTCGAAGTGCCCCGCCTCGAAAATGCCGGTGACCGTGAACTGCTTGAGGCGCGGCAGCATGCCGGCAGGCGTCACCTGGCCCTGGGGCGAGATCAGCACGATCTTGTCCCCGGTGAATACGCCCAGGGCTCGCGCCAGCTCCGATCCGATCACGATGCCGAACCGGCCCGGCACGAGATCCTCGAGTCGCCCATCTATCATCATCCGGGACAGATCGGCTACTCCGTCCTCCAGCTCTGGAGCAATGCCCCTGACCGCCACACCGCTGACTCCCTGGTCGAACGACACCATGCCCTGCGCGCTCACATACGGCGCAGCGGCCTCGACCTGCCCGTGCGCCAAGGCTTCCCGCGCCACGTCCCGCCAATCCGTCAGTCCGCCGTTGAATCCGCTGATCTGAATGTGGGACGCCACGCCCAGGATGCGCGAGCGCACTTCCTTCTGGAATCCGTTCATCACCGACATGACGGTAATGAGTGCCGTCATGCCCAGGGTGATGCCTAGCAGGGATATCAGCGAGATGAAGGAAATGAAGTGATTGCGGCGCTTGGCACGTGTGTAGCGCAGACCGATGAACAATTCGTAGGGCGACATGGGTTCGCGGCCCGGAGCATGAAAGATGCCGAAGTGTGCCATATTCCAACAGGGCTTAACAGGCTGGAGATGGTTCCGTCCCGCCGTTCGATCGACCACTCATCCGCCAGTTTCAGTACAATGATCCCTCGGCGCATCGTCGCCGCCATGCCCGGCACCCATGAGAGGAGTCACGCCACGGAAAAGGACCGCAACACCCTCCGCACATGATTTTCCCAATCCTCCGCCCTCCCCGCGCGCATCCTGCCGCCCGCGCCCCGTGTTTTGGAGAAACCGGACTCCGCCCGGTCGGCACACTCCGGCCCCAATGGATTCCGGCGATGCTTGGACTGCTCTGCCACACGCCATTCGCCTGTCCGGAGGTCGTCCATACAGCGGATCCCGGCACCTACCGTATGCAGCTCAGACAACTCGGCCCCGGTGACCGCCTGCAGCTGATGCCGGGGGAATACCGGGACGGCCTGCCCATCCATCACCTGCAGGGTACTCCCGGGCACCCCATCACGATCTCGGGCCCGGAAGGAGAACCCCTCGCGATCTTCATTGCACGGCCCGGGCACAATACGATCAGCATCGTCAATTCGCGATACGTCACCATCCGCGATCTGGTGCTGGATGGACGCAACCTGCCGGTGGACGGTGTCAAGTGCGAGGGACATGCGGACTGGGCACACCACATCACGCTCGCAGCGCTGCGCATCCGCGGCCACGGCCACAACCAGCAAACGGTGGGCATCTCCACCAAATGCCCGGCGTGGGACTGGACGATTCGCGAAAATGTGATCGAAGGCGCCGGAACCGGCCTTTATCTGGGCAACTCCGACGGGCGCGCACCTTTCATCGGCGGACTGATCGAGCACAACCTCGTCGTCGGCACGCGCGGCTACAACCTGCAGATCAAGCACCAGCAGCCCCGCCCGGCACTGCCCGGCATGCCGGACGAGGATCGTGTGACGATCATCCGCCACAACGTGTTCAGCAAGGCACAGGGCGGATCCGAAGACATGGCGAGACCCAACGTCCTGGTGGGGCACTGGCCGCTTTCCGGTCCCGGCGCACGCGACCGCTACCTCGTATACGGCAACTTCTTCCACCAGAACCCGTACGAGGCCCTGTTCCAGGGGGAAGGGAACATCGCCCTGTACAGCAACCTGTTCGTCAACCACGCGGGAGACGCGGTGCGGCTGCAGCCGCACAACGACACCCCGCGCGCAGTGGACGTGTTCCACAACACCGTGGTGGCTGGCGGCTCGGGTATCGTACTGGAGCGGCGCGAACACGATCCCGAATATCCGCAATTCGTCACGGCCAATATCGTATTCGCCGGGATACCGATCCGGGGCGCATCCCTGAAGGGGAACCTGACCGGGTCATTCGACGCCGCACCCAGGCATCTCGTCCGGCCGTTCGCTCCTCTGGGCGCGATGAGTCTGATGCCAGCGGGTGCGGGCATGCGATTGCAGCCGGACGCCCTGGCGCGCTTTGGCGCCTACCTTCACGCCAACCTGGATTTCGACGGCTACGCATGGGAAACCGACGTCGCAGGAGCCTACGCGCCCGGTCATGCGCACGGGCACTGGCGACCGGCCCTGGAAATCAAGCTTCTGCGCACCAAACCCTGAGCGGCGGGCAGCCAGCCATGCGCATCCTGCTCGCCATCCTTGCCCTGATCGCCTACGGATCGCTCTACCCCGGCGACTTCGCCCCCCCGGAACCCGGCGCCCTGCGACAGTTCCTGACCGACTGGAGCCTGTTCACCACCCAGGGCGACCTGCTCGGCAACATCGCTCTGTTCTTTCCGCTGGGAGCGGCCTGCATGCTCCTGCGCCCCGACTGGATGAAGGATTCCGTCCATACCTTCCTGCTCGGCCTGTTTGCGCTCACCTATTCGTTTGCCCTCCAGCTGGCGCAGGTATGGCTGCCCACTCGCACCGCGGGACTGGCCGACGTGCTGTGGAACATGACGGGGCTGCTTCTGGGCATGGGGGTGGCGCATGCGATCGGCAGGTACCGGCCCAAGCTGGCTCACATCCCGGGCGCCGGCGCATCGGCGCCCCTGTGGATCCTGCTGCTATGGCTGCTCACCGAACTGCTGCCGCTGGTGCCCACGCTGGACTGGCAGAAATTCAAGGATGCGCTGAAACCGCTGCTCCTCGGTTTCGAATTCTCCTTCTCCGCTGCGCTCATGCACGCAGCGGGCGTGATGATCGCGGGCATCGCCCTCGCGGCGCTGGGGCGGCGCCCGGCATGGTGGCTGGGAGGCGTGCTGGCCTGCGTGGGGATGGGCAAGCTCATCATCATCCATCTGGCCGTGGATGGATCGTTCTTCGTGGGTTCGCTGGCGGGCTACACGGGCTTTCTGGCGACGTCGCGATCCGATCGCACACGCCCGCCCGCATCGGCCTTCTGGCTGCTGCTGGCCGCCTGGAGCATCGCCGCGCTTTCCCCGTTTTCCATTGCACCGGCCGGGAGCTTCAACGGCATCCCGTTCGCCACCATGCTGCGCGGGTCGATGGAGGTCGGCGCGCGCGGGCTGACCCAGTCGCTGTTCGTCTACACCGCCCTGCTATGGCTGCTGCATCGGATGGGGACAGGGTTCGCACGGGCCACGGGGGGACTGATGGCAGGGTCGTTTATCATCGAACTGCTGCAGATGGGAATGCTGGGCCGTACGGCGGACGTGACGGAACCGCTGCTGGTACTGCTGGTGGGCTGGGCCCTGTCGCGGATGCATCGGCCCGGTATCCCCTCGGCACAGGCGATCGACAGCCCTGCGCCGGCGCACGGTACGGCAGCGCACATGAGGGAGGATCGAATAAGCGCAAGGCAGGTCCTGGCCATCATGGCTGCAGGCGTGGCCCTGTGCACTGCCGTCGGCTGGCTCGTCGCCCGATCGCCATGGGTGCCCTACAACGTGCGCGAACTGGTCTATTCCGGGCATCCCTTCCGGTCGCTCGTGCTGCTTGCGATCCTGGCATACTGGGCGGCGGGCTTCACCATCCTGATCGTACGGCGGCTGTCACGGGGGGAAGCATATCTGCTCGGCCTCCCGCCCCTGGTGCTGCTGCACGGACTGGGGGCATGGCTGCTGCTGTGGCTGGCGGTGCCCGACGAAAGCTTCCACGATATCGTCGGTTCCCCGATTCTGGACTGGCCCTGGAAATGGGAAGTCCTGGGACGCTTCCTGGCGGTGTTCGGCTTCTACAGCGTCGCGGCGACCGGCGGCACCATCGCAGCCGCCCGGCATGCCCTCCCCGGCCGCGGAGCATGGACGGCGATGCTGGGCTGGACGATCGGCGCCTGCCTGCTGCTGCCGGTCTTCTACTACGTCATGGTGATGGCGGCAGCCACCGACAACGTGGTCGAACTGATCGCCGGCAACGGCAGCGTGACGGGATTCCTGCTGATCGGCCTGGCGATGGCCGGCATCGCATTCGGCGGAACCAGCGTGGCGCTGGGACTCATGCCAACGACCGGCGCGCGCGGCGCGGCACTCGCCGGGACGCTCGTCAGCGGGATGCTGGTCTATCTTGCGCTGCACCTCGGCACGGAACAGGTGATCGTCAAGTACGGGCGGGTCTTCTCCGCGCTGCAGTTCCTGCTGAGCAGTGACCGTACTCAACTGGCAACAACGGAAGAGCTCATCCTGCGCTACCTGACGCTGTGGAGCGCCCTCGTCGCGACCATCGCGATGGTGCAATATCCGCTGTGGCGCCGCAGTCTCCCTGCCCGTCCCGGAACCGAGGTCGGCCGCATATCACCGGCCGCCTGAACCTGGACGGCTTTCGCCTGCCAGAGATGTCAATCGCCAGCGGCAAGACGCGACCGGGCAAATGGTCTCGATCCCGATCCAGCCGTCGCCCCTGCGTCGATGGCGAAGAACGCCTCCATCACCTGGCCGCGAGCCGGCGTGCCCATCCCACCATCGAGCATACGCTTCGCTTTCATGCCCTGTTAATGGTACGCGGACACGCTCGCGGCCCGCGCAACCGCCCGTTCCTCGTACGGCTGCCCGCTTGTCGGCAGGCGGGCATGGTCCACGGATAGCACGTTGCGCAGAAACGATTCGAACATCAGCAGCGACCACAGCGGCGCACTGTGGTCGCGCCTGCCCGACTGGTGCTGTGCCAGCAATTCTCCGAGGAAGGCCCGGTCGAAGATTCCCGTCTCGGCCAGCACCGGTCCCAGCAGCGCCTCCTCGATCCTCTGCCGCAAAGGGCCGCGGAACCATTCCGCGAGCGGCACCGAGAATCCCATCTTGGAACGATAGAGCACCTCGTCCGGCAGGTAGGGTTCGAGTCCCTTCTTGAATACGTACTTGCCCTGGTGCCCCTGCAGCTTGAAGGACACCGGCAGTCCGGATATCCACTCGACGAGTTCATGATCCAGCAGCGGCACGCGCACTTCCAGGGCGTGCGCCATGCTGGCGCGGTCCACCTTGGTCAGGATGTCGCCCACCAGGTAGGTTTTCATGTCCAGGTATTGCACACGGGACAGCGGATCATCGACGGGGCACCGCCCGGCGTGCTCGCGCAGCACCTCCACCGCCCGGTACCCCTCGAGGCTGCGGCTGAAGTCGCCGCTGAACAGGCGTCGACGCATGGCGTCCTTCATGATGGAAACGCCATGAAAATAGCCTTCCACGGAATCGCGCGCCAGGGCCTCGAAGGTGGACTTGGCACGCAGCACCTTGGGTGCCCAGTCGGCCTTGGGATAGAGTCCGCCCAGCAGGCCGAACAGAGGCCGGCGCAGTCCCAGCGGCAGCATGGAGCGCAACCGCTCCTCATACAGGTGCCAGCGGTAGCGGCGATATCCCGCAAGATTCTCGTCCCCGCCGTCCCCCGACAGGGCGACGGTCACGCGTTTCCTGGCCAGTTCGCAGACGCGATAGGTCGGCATGGCCGAACTGTCGGCAAAGGGCTCGTCGTACAGCGTGGCGAGCCTGTCCACGAGGTCGAAGTCGTCCGGCTCCACCTGCTCGACGTCATGCCGGGTATGGTAGCGCTCCGCCACCATGCGGGCGTACTCGGATTCATTGAAGGCGGGATTGCCGAAGGAAATGGAGCAGGTGTTGACCGGCTCATCCATCAGATTCGCCATCATCGCCACCACCGCGCTGGAGTCCACTCCTCCGGACAGGAACGCTCCCAGCGGGACTTCCGTCATGAGATGGAGGCCGACCGATTCACTCAGCCGGGCGATCAGCCCCTCCTGCGCCGCCTCCAGACTCATGGGGTCGTGCGGGACGAACGGCACGTCCCAGTAGCGCTGCGGTTGCGGCACGTCCCGCCCGGTCGAGAGCCTCAGCGTATGCCCCGGGGAGAGCTTGAACGCCTCGCGAAAGATCGTCTTCGGCTCGGGCACGTAGCCATACGCGAAGTAGTCCTCGATGGCGCGAGGATCCATCGTGCGCGCCAGGCCCGGATGCGCCAGCAGCGCCTTGAGCTCGGAGGCGAACGCCAGCATGCCGTCGTCGAGCAGGGCGTAATAGAGCGGCTTGATGCCGAGCCGATCCCGGGCGAGGAACAAGGTCTCCCGGTTCCGATCCCACAGGCCGAAGGCGAACATGCCGCGAAAATGGTCCACGCATCGCTCGCCCCATTCCTCCCAGGCGTAGACGATGACCTCGGTGTCGCAATGGGTGCGGAACGTATAGCCACGGGCGACCAGTTCCGCCGTGAGCGCCTGGAAATTGTAAATCTCGCCGTTGAACACGACGACCACGGTGCCGTCGGCGTTGAACAGCGGCTGCTGCCCGCTGGAAACGTCCATGATCGAAAGGCGCCGATGGCCCAGGCCCACGCCGGGCTCGGTATGAAGCTCGCCTTCATCGGGACCGCGATGGATCTGAAGCTGATTCATGCGCCACAACAGCCGCCGGTCGATCTCGCGCCTGCCGCGCGTGTCAAACAATCCCACGATTCCGCACATACCGGACCCCTTTATGACGACCGTATTCCCAGGGCCTTGTCATAGACCTGGAGATATCCGCGTGTCATTGCCTCCATGCTGAACCCTGCCTCGACCAGACGCCGGGCCGCCTTGCCGTGCCGCACAGCCTGATCGGGGGCCCGGTAGTACGCCAGGATGGCCTGCGCCAATGCTTGCGGGTCCGCCGGCGGAACCAGCATCCCGGTATGTCCTTCCCTCACCAGTTCGCCATTGCCGCCGACGCGGGTGGCCACCACCGGCAGACCGGTGGACATGGCTTCCAATATGGTGTTGGAGATCCCCTCTCCGAGCGAAGGCAGGACGAAGAGATCCATGGCGCGCATCAGTTCGGGAATGTCGGCGCGTTCGCCCGGCAACCAGGCAAGCGATTCCGCTCCCGCTTCCCTGAGCATCCCGAGGCACGCCGCCCGGGTAACCCCCTCGCCCACGATCAGCAGTCGCAAACGTTCGCGGGCCATCGGCTCCTGCTCCAGGACCTGCAGAAATGCCCGCACCAGGCCGGGGTAGTTCTTCACGTCCGCCATCCTGCCGACACTTCCCACGACAAAGGCGTCATCCGGAAAAAATTCCCGGATGACGCCATCCATGCGTGCTCCGTCGCGCGGATGGAAGCGCACACTGTCCACGCCGTTGTAGACCTGGTCGACGCGCTGCGGGACCGCCCCCACCGTCTCGACCAGCCAGCCTTCCAGATCCCGGCTGACGGGGATGAAATGATGGATGAGCGGGCGGATTACCCTGCGCAGGAGATTGTACTTGCGATTCTTTCCATGAAGATCGAACATGTCCCGCCCATGCTCGCCATGAATGCGCACGCGCACGCCCGCAGCCGCGGCCACGACCTGCGCCTCCATCGTGCCGAGATTGCGGGTGTGCACGATATCCGGCCGCAGGCGCCGCAGCAGCCGGAACAGGTTGCGATAGACGGCAAGGTCGTGCCCTTCGCGCTTGTTCAGCGCGAAGATCTCCACGTCCTCCCTCAGGATGCGGCGGCGAAAATCCGAATAACCCTTCAGGCAGACGATGGCGTGCCGGTATCGCTCGACCGGCATATGGTTAATCAGGTTGACCAGGCCGTTCTCGAGACCGCCCACGCCCAGATGATGGATGACGTGGACGATGAGCGGAGGCCGTGCGACGGCGCTCATCGAGAGCCCCATCGATGATGCCGGTCGGGCGCTAATGCTGCCATGCATGCCTGAGTCCCTCCGTCAGCGCTGGCGCCATGTGGTCGACAAAAGCCTGGAGGCTCGGCGTGGCCTCTTCCGGGTCCTCTTCATAGGGCGTCGCGAGAACGATCTCGGCGCCATCGTCCCCTCTGCCGAGGAGCCTGTTTCGCGCCAGAAGAAATTTCGCCATGTAGGGACTCGCCGTTTCTTCCCCCCCGACCCAGTACCAGCGCCAGACGAGCAGTCTCCGCGCCGGCGCGTGCAGCTGGCTCTGCCTCACGGTCATGGAACGCGATCCCCGCGCGATGCTGCGGGTACTTTCCCCGACGTTGCGCCAGCGCGACCCCATCTCGGGCACGAGCAGGTTCTCGGTATTGACCAGCTCCTCCCCCTGGCGCTGGTTACGGTAGTAGTGGACGTACAGATCCACGCTGCCGTCGCTGCTGCGGTAGCTTCTCAGGTACCCTGCAGTCGCCCCCACGTATACCGGCTTCCAGTCGGAAGCCGGTTCCGTGGCGGCCCTCCACTCCCCGCTCGCGACAGGTATCTCGACCTGGGGCGCGGTGCTGCGGGAGAATCTGTCATCCAGATAGTCCGCCGCCGCCGGCCAGACCAGGGCAATGAGCAACACCGCGCCGGAGGCAAGCAATGTGCCGCCCAGCGGCGCATCTGCAACCTCGAGGCCGGAATGCGAGCCGGACCGGGAGATCGTGCCGGCGTCCTCGCCAGCTTCGTCATCCTCGCGCCAGAACGAGCCGATCCAGAACAGCACCAGCATCACGACGCCGAAGAACACCCAGCCATAGATGAGATGATCGACCCCCACGGCCAGCCGCATGTCGCTCAGATGGCCGGTCATCACGATCAGGTAGGCGCGGATGCCGTTGGCGACGATGGGCACGATCACCGACAACGCGATGAACCCCAGGCGGCGCTTGAGGCTGCGGTAGGTGAGATAGGCATACAGCGTGCCCAGGGTGAAGGATGCGATCAGATAGCGCAGGCCGCTGCAGGCCTCCACCACCGACCAGTTCCCTGTCGGAATGGTGAAGAAGCTGCCCTCGCGGTAGACGGGAATGCCGGTCAGTTGCAATGCGCGCACGGTGAAATCGGCGGTGAAGTCGATGAGGGGAGGAATCAGGACGTCGCCAAACGGGACCGCCAGGAGGAGGTAGGCCAGCGGAAAGGCCAGGGCCCAGGCCATCCGGGTGCCCAGGATGACCCAGACGGCGACCGGGATCATGGCGATCAGGAAATACTGCTCGAGTACCTGAACACTGGCGAGCGTGGACAGCAGCCAGCAGAATCCCAGCACTCCGAGCGCCGCCAGCGCCAGCGGGCAGGGGCGCGAACGCAGCGTCGCCAGATGATGGCGACGGCCCCAGATCAGGTAGGCGCTGAAGGGAAAGATGAGAAAACCATGAGCGAAGGTGTCGGAACGCTCCCAGATGGAGATCATGGACCAGGTGGTCTCATGGTAGCCCACCAGAATCGCCGCCACGACGAGCGCCGTCACCCATGCTGCCATCTTCAGGTGATGCTGATCCGGGATCGTGGAAACACCCTGCACGATCTCCTGGGGGGTGTGCGCGCTCATGCCGGATCTTCCGCAGACTCGAGGTAGCCTTCCACGGAATACGTGTATGGAATGTCGGGCGGCATGGCAACCGACTGCGAAAGCAGCGCATCCACGCGCGCCAGCCCGCTTTCCCAGGTATAGTCCTTCAGGATGCGGGCCCTGGCAAGCTGCCCTCTGGCCTGGTGCGCGGGGTGCTGAAGCAACGCAATGATCTGCTGGACGAATTCACGTTCGTTGGCGGCGACCAGCAACTCCTTGCCGGGCAGGGCGCAGATTCCCTCCATCGCCTGCGGCGAGGCGATCACGGTCTTCTCCATGGCCATGGCCTCCAGCACCTTGTTCTGGATGCCGCGGGCGATGCGCAGGGGTGCCACCGCCAGCGACGCATGGGCGAGATAGGGCCGTATGTCCGGCACGGAGCCCGCTACCCTGACACCGGCAACGGCGGACAGGGTCATTACCCTCGCGGTGGGCCTGGCGCCGACAATGTGGAACTCGATATCGGG
The DNA here is from genome assembly GCF_900119085.1 of Nitrosovibrio sp. Nv17. Taxonomy (GTDB): domain Bacteria; phylum Pseudomonadota; class Gammaproteobacteria; order Burkholderiales; family Nitrosomonadaceae; genus Nitrosospira. Next base: position 143,946 of record NZ_FPIQ01000005.1, read on the forward strand.
CAGGCGCCGGCGCAGCGCGGGGAAAATATCGCGCACGAACCATTCGACCGCATCCACGTTCGCCCAGTAATCCATGGCCCCGGTGAAGACCAGAATGCGGCCGGACGCGGCATACGGATTGGGATACTCGCGGCCGGGAGAAAAATAGTCGGTATCGACACCATTGTTGAAGTGCGTCACCTTGGTTGCGGCCTCCGGTGCAAGCCGCCTGAAAAGATCGGCCTCCGCTGCGGAAACGAAGGCGGCCCCGTCGAACTCCGCGGCAACCCGCCTTTCATACTCCAGCAGCAATCTCGACTCGCGCCGGTATATCCAGTTCATCGGCCATCCGCGCGTGGCCGCGTACTGCATCCACTTGTCGGAATCGATGTCGACGAAATCGATGATGCGGCGCGCCGGTGCGGCATGCCGCACGTACTGCGCCATTCCCGAGGAAAATACCAGGATGCCGGGGATCGACCGTGTCTCGAGCATGCCGTTCACCCATGCCTGCAGGCGTCCGCTCCGATAATAGGGCAGCGTCAGGGGCTGCCGCAGCAGCATGCCGCCCAGGCTGCGCAGGCGCGCGATACGCGGAGAAAGGTCGATGAAGCAGGTCTCGCCGCAAAGACCCTTCACCGTCTCGATGTGAGCCCGGTCTCTCGGATCGTCTATGAATGTGCCCAGATGCACGCGATAGCGCCGGCTCAGGTGCTTGAGCAGGTGGTAGGAGCGTATCTTGTCCCCCTTGTCCGGAGGGTAGGGGATACGATGTACGAGATAGAGCAGATCCTGCATGCGCCTAACCCAGATTCCTCACGACATAGGGACCCACGAAATTGGCGAGCGCCAGCGGCAGCTTCTGCCACGCGCGGATGAACAGGCGGTACTTCGGATTGAGCGGATTGTGGTCGGGCACCGCGCGGGCGCGATGGAGCTGGTACTCGTAGTGCAGCGGCTGCGGCTCGAACCCCCAGTTCTTCTTGAAGTCATGCGATCCCGTGCCGCGCTTGCTGCGCCCGAAGTCGAAAATCCGGATTCCCCTTTCACATGCGCGCCGCATCAGCTCCCAATACATGAAGTCGTTCGCTGCCAGCTCCCTGGCTTCGCCGGTGCCTCCGCCATAGTAGGGCAGCACCTCGTCCCGAAAATAGAAGCTCATCACGCCGCTGAGCGTGCGCCCCGCATTCTGCACGACCATGAGCTCGCAATCCTGGGCGAATGTTTCCTTGAGAAGCCGGAAATACTTCCTTGAGAATACCGGCGTGCCCAGGCGGTGCACGCTGGTGGAGTAGGCCAGGTAGAAACGTCCGATATCCTCATCGAGCACACTTTCCAGGCCGGCCTTGATGCCTTTGCGCACCATTGCCCGCTGCTTGCGCGGAATCGCCAGCATGTTCTGCTCCGTCTCCGGATACAGCTCCTTTCGAAACGTCACGTAGAGATTCTTGGCGTGCCAGCCGGGGTGCCGTACCTCAAGATTGCGATACTCGAGGAAATCGACGTTCAGCCGCGCAGCAAGCGCCTGGGCTTCCTGGTCGAGCGCAATGCGGGCAGGTTCCGAGACCGCGGCAATGCCCCCATAGACGCAGAACGGCAGCGAACTCAGGCTATGGCCGAAAAGCCTGCTGTCGATCTCGACGAGGGGCAGCACCGCCTGAATCTCTCCGCCCGCCTCCGCGTAGAGATACCACGTCCTGTGGCCCAGCGCCTGCTCGATGACTGTTTTCCAGCCTGCCCGATGAAAGAAGGTGGCTTCCGGACAGGCATGGACGAACGCATCCCACCTTGCCGCGTCGCGCGGCTGGCAGGCACGGACGGACAGCGCGCCGTCCCGTGCAGGGGCGGCCTGCGGCAACCGCTGGAATGCATCGGCCACGCTGTTCACGCGCTCCCCTCCAGGAAGATCCGGTCCATGCGGCCCCACTGGAAATCGCGCGTCAACGCCCGGATGCGCCCTTCCATGCGATCGAGATTGTAGTAGTGGCGAAAACGCGTCTTCATGCCGATACCCGGCTGGCGCGGCTGTCCCGGGTCGATCTCCCAGGGATGGAAATAAAAGATCGCGGAACGACCCTCCCGATGATTCAGCCGCTGCAGCAGCCAGCGCGAGACCGGATAGGGCCAGAGCCGGAAGTAGCCTCCGCCCCCGGCGGGAAAGTTGCGCTGGAACAGCTGCAAAGTGGTGATCGGCACCTCCAGCAACCCGTGCTGGGGACGCGGATGGTATGGGAAGCGCGGCGCCTCCGGCATGCCATAGTGATCGTGCCGGATGGGATAGATGCTGGAGCTGTAGCGATAACCCGACTCTTCCAGCACATCCAGCGCCCACAGGTTGTGGCGACCGATGGAAAAACTTGGCGCGCGATAGCCCAGCACCGCCTGCCCGCCAATATCCTCGAGCAGTGCCTTGCTGCGCACGACATCCTCCCGGAATTCATGGGAAGCCTGGTCGGTGACGCGTTGATGCCCCCAACCATGGCTGGCGAGTTCGTGGCCGCCCGCCACGATGCGCCTGACCATGCCGGCGTGGCGCTCCGCGATCCACCCCAGGGTGAAAAAGGTTGCCTTGACCTCCTTCTCATCCAGCAGGGCCAGGATGCGATCGATATTGGATTCGACCCTGCACACACGAGAGGCCCACGATTCCCTCGGGATATAGGGTGCAAACGCCGATACCTGGAAATAGTCTTCCACATCGATCGTCATCGCATTGCGTATGGATGCTGCGCTCATCCGGACGTCCTCGCTTCCACGGTTCCTGTCCTTCGCCCGCGCGTCAGGGACTGCGCCGGGCCTCGTCCCTGTGCAGATGCTTGCTGACCTCCGCCAGGGCAAGGATCTGTTTGAGAAGCTCCAGCACCGACACGACGGACTCTTCCAGCTTGACGATCCGCTCGTCGATATGGGCGAGGCCCCCGGATGCCTCCCCCACCGGCGAATGGGCACCGCCGGTATCGACGTGGTCGTCATCCATCGACGACATATCGAATTCCTGTCGAATGTCACGGATGACCTCGGCCACCTCGGCATTGCCGAAACGATGCAACTGCTCCAGGCAGCCCATCAGCAGGAGCCTGTCGCACAGCGTGTTGATCCTGCGCGGAATGCCGCCGGTATGGGCAAAGATGGTCTCGAACGCGTCTTCGTCGAACGAGGGATCGCCGTTCCAGCCGGCGGTGTTCAGGCGATGCTCGATATAGGAATGCGTTTCCGACAGATCCATGGGGCCAAGGTGGTAAGTGGCGGTCACCCGCTGCCGCAACTGCAGCATGTCGCCCCCCAGCAGGGTCTTCCTGAACTCCGGCTGACCCAGCAGGAACGTCTGCAGCAGCGGCTTGTCGTCCGTCTGGAAATTGGACAGCATCCTCAGCTCCTCCACCGTCTTCGGGGAAAGGTTCTGTGCCTCGTCCACCACCAGAAGGGTGCGCTTCCCCTGCCGCTCGCACTGGCGGAAGAACGATTCCAGGGAAATCAGCAGGGAGGCCTTGCTGGCATTCTCGTGGGGCAGGCCGAATGCCGCCGCGACCATCCTGAGCGTATCGTCCGAGTCCAGGTGGGTGCTGACGATCTGTGCAGCCAGGACGTTCTCGGATTCCAGCGTACGGAAAAGGTTGCGCACCAGCGTGGTCTTGCCGGCCCCCACCTCGCCGGTGATGACGATGAAGCCCTCGCCCTGGGAAAGGCCGTACTGAAGGTAGGCCATGGCGCGCCGATGGCCCTTGCTGCCGAAGAAGAAGTTCGGGTCGGGCCGCAGCTGGAAGGGCTTGACCCTGAAACCGTAGTAGGATGCGTACATCGCCGCCGCTCCTAGAAACTCATGTTCAGAAAAGCGGTCACGGCATTCTCGCGATAATTGGCCGCAGCCTGATTGGAATCCCGTTGAACGTGCCGGAATTCAAGCATGCCCTGCACCATGGGATTCGTGCGCAGATTCCTCGACACGGTCGCCCTGCCGATGATGAAATCATCTTCCCGGTCGGTCGAAAGGAAAGCGTAGCGCGTAAAACCGACGTTCAGGCTGGCCTGCGTCAGCGCGGATACCCGATAGCTCCACGTCGCACTGGCTCCGCTCTGCCGGGTGTTGTTGAGCAACGAGGTATTCACCCCCAGCAGGCCGATGTCGTCCGATTCCGGAGAATATGCCCGGCGCGTCATGTTGAATCCCCTGAGCATAAACGTGTGCCTCTTTCCGTTTATCCCCATGGAAACCTGCAGGCGCTTTTGCAGGAACAGGCGATTGGTGAGGAAATTGCTCGGATCCAGGAAGGATCCGCCCCCACCCGGGAACCCCGGACCCAAGCCGGGACTGCCCAGCGACGGTCCCGACCCCATGCCCGGATTCTGGGAACCGATGAGCTGCCCCAGGCCGCCCAGACCGAAGCCGCCCGCCCCCATGCCCGTCTGCTGGTTGAAGGTGGTGATGTTCTCATCGTAAGTAAGGTTCCAGACCGTCATCCGGGTACGATGGTTGAGCAGAGCGGAATAGGTGTCGCCGAAGAATCTCTGCCCCGCGTTCAGCATGACGCTGGTGCGCTCGTTCGGCAGCCAGGAAAAACCGACCGTCCACGTGGGGCTGGAAGGACTGCCCCGAATCGACAGAAAACTGTTGCGCTCGTAGCCCCCGCTCGCCATCAGGCTGAATTGGGAAGTGACCTTGTACTGTAAACTCGCCATGGTACGCTCCAGTTCCACGGTGCGTCCGGTGCGGCTGAAGTTGATCATCTGGTGGTCGTAGTTGACTCCCCAGCCCAATACCTGGAAATCGTCACCGCTGTTCAGGCTCGCCTGAAAGGCATGCCGTTCGCTGTTGCGGAGCGCCTGCGCGCTGGACTCGACGATGCCGTAGGTATAGCGCACCTGGCCCGAGGCAAGTCCTTGGAAACGGTGGCGCAGGTAGGGGCTGACGGTATAGGTGCTGACATTTGCCCTGTTGCCCGTCACATTGACGTTGTCAAGCCCTTGCGGACCGAACAGGGAGGCATTCTGCTGCATCATCAATGCAGTTCCGTCGAGAAAGAAAAGGTTCTCGATCAGTTCGGCAGTCCCGCGGGAATTGAGCTGGTGCCTCATCCGGGACAGGCCGCTCTGATTCGCGTAGATGAGATTGTTCATCATGTAGTCGGTCACGAAGGTGAAACGCCGCCCCACTCCATACACGGACACGCCGGGATTGATCTGGGTCACGAAATCGGAGCTGTCGGCGCCGTCCGTTCTCAGCCGGATGTTGTCCGAGTAGGTACCTCTTATATTCAGGCGTGGAACGATGCTCCATCCTCTTTCCGTTCCGCCGCCGCTCGCCGCCCCCCCGAACGCCGGACTCTGTCCGCTCCGCGGATCCTGCTGCCCGTAGGAATGCGCGGATGACAACAGCGCGGCCAGAATGGCAAGCCATATGATCGAACACAGGCTGTCGCGATAGCGCCGGTTTTCAGACACTTTTCTCAGGCGCTTTCTGGCTGATGGTAGTAGTAGCCATAATACTCGCCGCCCGAGAACGATCTGGCCTTGTTGTAGATCAGGTTCACCACGTCACACGATTCGAGTTGCCGCAGCATCTCCTTGACCGCCTGCTGCGAGGTCTTCTCGGCTTCGACCACCACCACGATCTGTCCCATCTGGCTTGCCAGCACGTGCGCCTCGCTGGTGAGCAGCAACGGGGGGGAATCGAAGATGACGACACGATCCGCGTAGCGCTGTGCAAGCTCCTTCAGGAGGGTTGCCATGCTCTGGCTGGCCAGAAGTTCGGTGGAATGCGAGTGCCGCGTGCCCGCCGTGAGCAGCGTCAGTTTCTCGACATCGGTTTTTATCAGCACGTCCGCCAGATCGAGATTGTCCTCGAGCAGGATGTCCATCAGGCCCTTTTCCGTGCCCAGCCCGAGAATCTTGGGAACCGTGGGACGGGCCACGTCGGCGTCGACCAGCAGCACCCTGCGATCCATCTCCATCGCGATGCTCATCGCCAGATTGACCGTGCAGAAACTTTTCCCCTCGCCCGCCAGGGCGCTGGTCACCATGATGAGGTTGCCATTCCTGATCTTGCCTGCCCCCTGGTTGAAGGCATTGGTCAGCAACGGCCGCTTGATCACGCGGAACTGCTCGGCAACCTGGGTTCTGCCCTGATCCGGCGTGACGATGCCGTACTTGCGCATCTTTTCAAGATTGAGCTTGATGTACTTCGAGGTGGTAGGCGAAGACGGGGCGCCTTCCGCGGGAGAGTTCCAGTCCGGCGCCTCTTCCTTGGGTGGATTCCGATCGGCGCTTGCCGGCAAGCCCCCCCAACGCGCGGAACACCGGTTCTGGCCTCCTGCCTGAGCTTCCCGGCCGCTCTCTCGATAATGCTCACGTCATCTCCAATGAGTTGGGTTGGAATCCATCGATATCCGCTCCCTCTGCCGTCCTTGCGGATATCCTGCAGAAACGGGGCGGGACGGCGAAACACGGAGCCGAACCGATATCCACACACATGAGAAAGGGACGGTCCTCTACAGACCCGGGATCACCGGCGCAACCACGGAAACCTGTAGATCCTGCCCCATCGGGAGTCCGATCCCCGGCCATGGCGCCTGCCCATCTTCCCGCCATGGTCGATCATGCCCGGGATCCCAGTCAAACCATCTTTGTCATCAAGGTACCATACAGACCCAGCAGGGACAGCAAGGACAGGCCGAACGCATACAGCCGCTTCCTGCTCTTTGCCTTTTCCTGATCGGTCCAGATCATGGGAACCGACCCCAGGATCGGCCTGCCGGTTATTTCGCGCAGGCTCACCTGGCTGTGAAACGTGGGCCGGACCTGGCTGATGACGAAGGCAAGCCCGATTCCGGCCAGCAAGGACCCCGCAAACACGAGAGAGAAGAACTTGCTGCGATCCGGCCCCACCGGCCGGTCGGAGACGGTCGGCGGATCGATGATCCTGAACGACATCAGATCCGTCACGGAGCCCAGTTCGCCGGATATCTTCGCCGACTCGCGGCGCTCCAGAAGCTTCTCGTAGTTGGCCTTGTTCACCTGGTAGTCGCGATTCAACTGGGCAAGTTCCGCCTCCACCTGCGGCACGGCATTGCTCAATGACTGGAGGCGATTATAACGCGCTGTGTACTCTTCCACACGGGCTTTCATCGAAGCCACGTCGGCTTCCGCCTCGGCCAGGGCCACATTGAGTTGCTGCAGCATCGGGCTGTAGTTCTTGCCGGGATCCGAGACATTGCGCACCATGAGCTTGGCTTCCTCCTTCTTGCGCTCTTCCAGCTGCGCGATCAGCCGCTTCGTGGAAATGATATCGGGATGCAGTTCCGTGAAATTCAGCCTGAGCGTATCCAGGTTCTTGTTCAGCTCGCTGATCCGGGAGTCGATCTCGACATTGACGATGGCGGGGGAAATCGCCTCGCCCTGATCCACCATCATGACAGGCTCATCCCCGGTGATCTGTCTCCTGATCGCGTCCCGGGCGTGTTCCGCCTCCCGCAGGTCGAGCCGTGTCTTGTTGAGATCCTCGCTCGCAGCCGCCAATTGCGAATAGTAGTCTCCTCCCTGCTGGGGCATCAACCCGATGTTCTTCTGCTTGAATTCCTTGAGCCTGTTTTCCCCCTCAACCAGTTTTTCCTCGTAGCTCTGGATCTGTTCGTCGATGAAACGCAGCGCCGCGACGGAATCCTGGCGCTTGTCCCCCAGTCCCCCTTCCACGAAGATCGTCAGCAGGGATTGCACGATGTCCTTGGCGAGCTTCGGATTCTGGTTGTTGTAGTGGATCGTGAAAAGATTGTCGCGGCCGGTGGTTCCCAGCTTGATCTTCTCCATCAGTTCCTTGACCCGCCTCTCGTAATCCTTCGGATCCTGAATGCCCAGGTCCAGGTCCACCATGCGGATGACCCGCTCCACGTTGGGCCGGCTGATCAGCGTCCGGCTCATGATGGAAACCTGCTGCTGCAGATCGGGAGAAATCGTCATGCCCGCCATGAGAGGCTTGAGCACATTCTGTGTATCCACGTAGATCCGGGCCGACGCCTGGTAGTCGTCGGGCAGCTTGTAGACGATGATCCAGCCGGTGATGGCGATGAGCCAGGCGGCGGCAACGGAAGCCCAGCGGTATTTCCATATCCCTTTCAGGTAGATCAGCAGTTGGGTAGTCAAATCTTCCATGCTTACAGATCCCTGATGAAATGGTGGCCGAATTTCCTGAGGGAAGCCGTTTCCCGGGACCTGTCCGCCTGCGTAGCGCGAGGCAGGGCCCATGCGCCCCTGTCGATCGTCATACCCTGCGCTGCCATGAGAAACACGCCTCCCATCCCGGCCGAATCAGAAAAAGCTCTCGGGTATCACCAGCACATCGCCCTGGCGCACGGGAACGTTCGCCGAGATGTCGCCATCGCGGATCAGGTCATCCAGCCTGACGCTGAACTGCTGCTGTTTCCCGTCCACGTTGCGAATGATCCGGGCCTTGTTGCCGGCGGCGAAATCCGTGATGCCGCCTACCGCGATCAACACGTCCATCAGCGTCATCTCCTCGCGGTAGGGCAGCGCCTGGGGTCTGGCCGCCTCGCCGATGACGCGCACCTGCTCGGAGTACGGCCCGACGAACTGGGTCACCACCACCGTCACGACGGGCTGCTGGATATATCTGGACAATGCTTCCTCGATGTCACGCGCCAGTTGCGTGGAAGTCTTGCCGCTGGCGGGAAGATCCTCGACCAGAGGCGTGGTGATCTTTCCATCGGGACGCACCGGTACCGACATCGAAACTTCCGGATTGCGCCAGACGATGATATCCACGCTGTCGCCCGGCCCGATCAGGTAGTCATGCGCGACATGCCTTTCGTCGGGAGAAAGCGGGGGATAGGATGTGCATCCGCCAGACATCAGTATTGGAAACGCGATGGCGAGGCAGGCCAGCCATTTCCTGGTGCCGGGATGGAAAGTGTTCACTGGATTTCCTTTCTGTGTTTATTGAAGAGGGGCCGGGTCTGGGGGGCAGAGAGCGACCGTGAATACGGCAGCCGACATCTGCGCAGCCTAGGGCGACTGGATTGGGAATAATACCGTATGTCACGGAATCCAAGTATTTTTATTATAACAATGTACACCATGAACAGCATTTATACACCCACCCCTTCCTGGAACTGGAAAGATTATCCGCCCGGAGAGCGCCATCTCCTGTGGGAATTCTCACTCCCACGAACTCTTCTCCATGGTACGGCGGCATCGTAGCAACTTCGGCAACGCAAGCAAATAGGACTTTGGTACGATAGGGTTCCTGGCCATCGGCCCCCGGTCATCGCATCCACGGTAGCGCCCTCCTCCAACCCACCACGCTCCAGGATACCCTTGTTGCATATTCCTCCCCGCGATATTCCAGCCGCCGCACCTTGCCCTTGCCGATCGGGCATGCTGGAGGGAGAAGCCGCGACGCTGGCGCTCGGCGCGGAGCTCGCATCCCTGCTGCATGCCGGCCTCGTCGTCTTCCTGGAAGGCGACCTGGGTGCGGGCAAAACCACGTTGGCAAGAGGGATTCTACAAGGCCTGGGCTACGAAGGCAAAGTGAAAAGTCCCACCTATAATCTGGTTGAAGTTTATGAAATTTCTAGGTTATACTTCTATCACTTTGATTTCTATCGATTCGATAATCCTGAAGAATGGGAGGAAGCAGGGTTTCGTGAATACTTCAACGGGGAATCGGTCTGCCTGGTCGAATGGCCCGAAAAAGCAGGCGCATCGCTGCCGGCAGCCGACCTGCGGGTCCGCCTCGGCGTCGCCGGAACGAACCACCGCCACGTCGAGGTCCAGGCCCCCACGGAGGCGGGAGCGCGGTGCCTGAAGCGATGGCAGGCCCGCGGCAGCCTGCTGGCGCCTCCCGCGCCATAGAGTCCCTTTGCCCTTCATCTCCATTCTTGCGTTTCGCCTTTTCCCTGTCGCTGGCCATGCTCCTGCTGTCCGGCCTTGGCAATCCCGCCCTGGCGGATACCCGCGTCAACGCAGCCCGGGTATGGCCGGCGCCCGAGTACACGCGCCTTACCCTCGAATCCGCCGCGCCCATCCGCTATTCCCTGAGCACCATCGGGAACCCCGACCGCGTCGTCCTCGACCTGGAGGGCGTCGAGCACGGCGCCGAACTGGAGAGTATGCCAGCCCGGATTCACCCGGACGACCCGTACATAAGAGCCCTGCGCATCGGCCGCTTCAAGCCGACGGTGCTGCGCCTGGTGCTGGACCTCAAGACCGAGGTGCAGCCGCAGGCATTCGTCCTCAAGCCGGTGGGCGACTACGGCTACCGCCTGGTGCTGGATGTCTACCCCCTCGTCCCGCCGGACCCGCTCATGGCGCTCCTGGACGAGCATGGCCGCGGCACGGCAACGCCATCGCAGCCGGATCCCGGCGCGGGCAGCGGCAGCGCGCAGCCCCTCGGCAAGACGGCCGCGACCTCCACGGTGGCCCGCAAGGAGCGGCCCGAAGTCGCGCGGCTCATCACAATCGCCATCGATCCCGGCCACGGCGGCGAGGATCCCGGCGCCGTCAGCCGCGGCGGAACCCATGAAAAGGACATCACCCTGGCGATCGCCCGCAAGCTCAAGGCCAAGATCGACCGGGAGCCCAACATGCGCGCCGCCCTGACGCGCGAGGGCGACTACTTCATATCGCTGCCGATGCGCCTGGAGAAGGCGCGCCAGGTGCACGCCGACCTCTTCGTCTCGGTGCATGCGGACGCCTTCATCAAGCCCCACGCGCGCGGCTCTTCCGTGTTCGCCCTATCGGAAAGCGGCGCCACGTCCGCGGCGGCACGCTGGCTGGCGAAGAAGGAAAACGAGGCAGACCTGATCGGCGGGGTCAACCTGGACGTCAAGGATCTCTACCTCAAGCGCACCCTCTTGGACCTTTCCCAGACCGCCACCATCAACGACAGCCTGCGGCTGGGACGGGAAGTGCTCTCCGAGATCGGCGGCGTCAACCACCTGCACAAAAACGAGGTGGAGCAGGCCGGCTTCGCCGTGCTCAAGTCACCCGACATCCCGTCCATCCTGGTGGAAACCGCGTTCATCAGCAACCCGGAAGAAGAAAAAAAGCTGAAGAACGCCGCCTACCAGGACAAGCTGGCCGACGCGATACTCGCCGGCATCAAGCGCTATTTCGCCAACAATCCCCCACTATCGCGCTCGCGCATGGTATTGCTGGAGTAGCGCATCGCACGCACGTCGAGCCATGCCAACCAGTCGCCGTGGCTGGCCCGTATTCTTTTCCTGTCACAACCCGATAAAACATGAAGTGGGTGGGTGGAGCGCAGCGCAACCCATCATCCTCCGCAGAACGCTGCAATGGGTTGCTTGGCTCAACGGGCGACGGTGGATAATCACAACCTCCGTGTTGACAACCGCTATACACCGCCGTAGCATGCGTATATCTGTTGTATATATATACCCGGGAGTCGACCCATGCGTGACGCCGCCATCAACCTGCGAGCCCGCCACGAGCAGCGGGACCTCATCGACCAGGCCGCGCAGCTGCTCGGCAAGAACCGCTCCGACTTCATGCTCGAAGCCGCTTGCGACAGGGCCAAGTCCGTGCTGCTCGACCAGGTGTTCTTCAATCTGGACGCTGCGAAGTTCCGGCAGTTCACCGAGCTGCTCGACGCGCCGCCCGCCCACAATCCGGGGCTGGAACGCCTCATGGCACTCAAGGCGCCCTGGGACAGGAAGCAGGCTAAGGGCTGAACTTGCAGTTCAATTCGCCGGAGCCACTGATCGCTTCGCATCGACTGGACAACTTCGACTGCGGCGAAGCCTCGCTCGATGACTGGATCAAGCACAGGGCGCTGGCCAACCAGGCCAGCGGCGCAAGCCGCACCTTCGTCGTCACCGATGAGGAAGCCAACGTCCGCGGCTACTATGCCATGGCCGCCGGCACCGTCTCGCACTATCAGGCAACCGGCAGCGTACGGCGCAACATGCCCGATCCGATTCCCGTCATGGTCCTCGCCCGGCTCGCGGTCGACCGCAAGGCGCAGGGAATGCATCTGGGCGCTGCCCTGCTGCAGGATGCCATCAACCGCGCAGTGGCCGTCTCGCACAATGCAGGGGTGAGAGCACTGCTCGTGCACGCGCTTCACGAAAGGGCGAAGCAATTCTACGAGCACCATGGGTTTCAGCCCTCTCCCACGCACTCCATGACGCTCATGCTGCGCTTGAGCGATGTAAAGGCGTAACGGAAATACGATATCAATTCCCCTTCCCCGCTGGGTTCATAGACGCTCTTGTCGTCGATCTGACGTTCCTCTGTCAGCGGGACCTGAACGATTCTGCGAATCACCCGTCGATCGGGATTCTGGCAGGAACGCCCTTCTCGCCGCGCCTTGGCTCGGCAACCTTCTACCCGACGGCTACAACAAGAGCAGTAGGGGTAGTAGGGCAGGATGGGCGGAGCGTAGCAACCCATCATCTTTTTATCTCGTCTCGTCCTTGGCCCATTGATTTCATGAATTCGGTGGGTTGCGCTCCGCTACACCCACCCTACAAATTCATGGTTTGAATGCTCTGCCTTTTCCCGTAGGATGGGTGGAGCGTAGCGCAACCCATCATCTCCCCTGACTTCTCCAGAATTTCCGGAGCTCGGTAAAGAACCCGAATGTTCGCACGGATCGTATTGAAGAAAGGGAATCACAGCCAATGAAGCAATTCAATGGCGGCCGTGCTTTCCACCAAAAATGCTATCGATATGACAAAAAATAAGAAGCACTTTACTCATCCTCAGGCGTATCTTACTGCTCGGTACCGGAGATGAACAATGTGAAGCGTAAGTAGGCGTGGACGGGTGGAGCGTAGCGCAACCCATCATCCCCAGAGAACGCTGCGATGGGTTGCATTTTCATTTCACCCATCCTTGGCTGCCAGGCTACGGCCCGGAGCTCAAGCTGGATGAACGTCTGAGACCCCCGTGTCAAGTATGCCGCCTGATAACCGATATTTGATGCCAATTCAATAAAAAATAGATTCCAGCGCCCACCCGTCGGGCGCTGGAGGTCGATTTGACCACCAAGGAGAGAAAAAGGAGCCATGCCGCTCACCCCAAACCCTGCGGTGACGCCGCACCCGGTCGAGTTCACCGGCTCGGGCAGCGAGTACTTCCGCGTCTGGATCGTCAACGTGCTGCTGGGCATCGTCACCCTGGGCCTGTACATCCCCTGGGCGCGGCGGCGCACGGCGCAGTACTTCTACGGCCATACGCAGGTAGTGGGCAGCCCGCTGGAATTCGTGGCCGAGCAGAGGCGCATGGTGTTCGGCTTTCTGGCGTTTGCCGCACTTTACCTGGCCTACGAGCTGGCCTACAAGCTGGCAACGCAGACCGGGCAGGACCTGGCCGCCTCGCTGCTGTTCTTCGGCTTCGCGGCGCTGACGCCCTTCCTGTGGGGCAGCGCCATGCGCTTTCGCCTGGGGGCTACGCGCTGGCGCGGCATCCGGCTGGCGTTCACGGCGAACTGGAAGGAGATATACCTGGCGTCGTGGTCGGTGTTCGCCATCGCCGCCGTGTGGGCAGGCGCCTTCATCGCCATCGACGCGCTGCTGCCCACGCCGGCGCGCACTGCCATAACCAAGGGCAGCTTTGCCGGTGCCGGGCCCGCCATCGCCGTGCTGCTGCTGGCCCTGGTGCTGACGCTGCTGTGCGTGATCCGGCTCGAATTCAACTACCGGCGCCTGCTGGTGGCGCGTGCGCGCATCGGGGGCCTGGCCGGGCGCTTCAAGCCCGTATACGGCGACTTCGTCAAGGTCTGGCTGGCGTCGGTGGGCATCTTCATGCTGACGCTGCTGGCGGTGGGGGGAGTGCTCGCGGCGCTGGCCTACGGCTCTGGCCATCTGGCGAGCGAGCATCTGCGCGGCTCCGGCGTGGCGGAGATGATCCTGCTGGGCCTGCTGGTCTTCGGAATCACGCTGGGGGTGATGGTACTGGTCAGCCTGCCGGCGCACGCCTACCGCGAGGCGCGCATGTTCCAGCTGGTGTGGAACAACGTCGGCTTCGACCGCATCGCACGCACGCACTCCCGCCTGCGCACTGGCGCCTACGTGATGCTGCGGGTGAAGAACCTGCTGCTGTCGTTCCTGACGCTGGGCTTCTACCGCCCGTTCGCCGTCACCAGCGAGTACGCGGCCAAGGTCGGCTCGGTCACCATCTACCTGGAGGGCGACGCCGAGCAGTTGGTGGGTGAGCTGGTGCGGCAGCAGGGCGCCTTCGGCGATGCCGCGGCCGATGCGCTGGGGCTGGACCTGATCGGATGACATGACACCGCCCCGTTGCTCCACGCGCTGCGTGCTGTTTGCGCCCTCCCTTCAAGGGGGCGCCGCCGGCGAACGGGCAAAACTCGTCCGCGGCGGTTGCTGGCGTGGCCTGCTTCGCGGCCTTTCGGCTCTTTGGGGTTCAAGCCTCGCGGGTGACTCGCGGCGCCATCGACGACCGAGATGAGTAGCCCCATCCTGCACGCGCAGTGGTTCGACGGCCGCACCTCGCGCGCGCACCCGGCGCGCCTGCGCCTGCTGCCGGGTAAAGGCGGCCCGCACCTGCAGCTGCAGGCGCTGGACGGCGAGCGCGAGTCGCTGGAACTCACGCATCGCCAGGTCGACTGGCCCGAGCGCTGGTCGGCCAAGCGCCCGCCGCCACGCGTGGTGGTGGACCTGGGTGCGCACGGCAGTCTGCAGGTGGACGACGTGCCCGGCTGGCAGGCCGCGGTGGCCGCCGCGGGCGGGCGCGCCACGCTGGCCGAGCGCATGCAGACGCGCTGGAGCGTGCTGCTGGCCGTGCTGCTCTTGGCCGTCGTCGGCATCGGCGCCTTCTACCGCTGGGGCACCCCCTGGGCGGCGGGGCAGATCACGCGCCACGTGCCGCTGGCGTGGGAACAGCAGCTCGCCGAGCGCGCACTGGCCCAACTGGACGAAGGCACCACCAAGCCGTCGAAGCTGCCGCCCGCGCGCCAGGCCGCGCTGCGCGCCGCGTTCGACCGGCTGGCCGCGCACGTGCAGGCCAGCAGCGACCCCGCCCTGCACCGCTACCCCGGCTACCGCCCGCCCCTCACGCTGCAGTTCCGCGCCGGGATGAGCCCCAATGCCTTCGCGCTGCCGGGCGGCACCATCGTCATGACCGACGCCATGGTCACGCAGGCCGGCACCATTCCGGGCACCGGCACCACCGCCCTGCTGGGCGTGCTGGCACACGAGATCGGTCACGTGCAACTGCGCCACACCACGCGCCTGGTGGTCGAACAAGGCGTGCTGAGCGTAGGACTGGGGTTGGCGCTGGGCGACGTGTCCAGCCTGGTGTCCAACGGCGCGACGCTGCTGACCGGTCTGGCCTACAGCCGCCAGCACGAGACCGAGGCCGACTGCTACGCCGTGGCGCTGATGCGCGGCACCGGCCTGCTCACGGCACCCATGGCCGATCTGCTGCTGGGCATGGAGGACGCGATGCTGGGGTGGATGCACGGCGCACCGGCGTCGGCGCCCCAATCGTCCGCCGACACGCCCGCGCCCGAAGGTGGCGCCGACTGGTTCAGCACCCACCCCGACACCGTGGGCCGCGCCGGGCGCCTGAAGGCCGGCACGCCGCTGGGCTGCTGATCGCCACTCAAAGAACGGCGGTCGTGCTTTCCACCAAAAATACTATCGATATGACAAAAAACAAGAGGCGCCTTGCTCATCCTCAGGCGTATCGTACTGATCGGTACCGGAGATGATCATGAAGCGTGAGCAAACAACCGTGTCGCCCGAGGAGCGCAGGTTCAACAGGATATCCATAGGGAGCGTCGTTACCTTTTTGGGATTGGGCTACCTGCTGTATTTCACAGCGCGCTGGGTGGAGCCGCCGATGTGGGCGCTGGCGTGGATCGACACCTTGAAACCGACTCTCGGCGCGCTCGGCACCGCCGCGCGCGTGAGCGACACCCCGTTCCCGGCACAGGTGGTGATCGCCTATTGCGCCTTCAGCTTTCTTCCGCTGATGGCCTGGACCACGTACTGGGTGTTGCTGGTGGGGGAATCGAGAGCGATTCTTCGGAGCAGAGCGATCAGGGAACCCCGCTGGAAGCTGATATACGTGGGACTGGGATACGCGTTGATAGTACTGCCTATCTGCTTCGCAGGGAATCTCTACGACGGAACCCTCGACAAGGTGAGTATCGGATGGCGAGAACGTGCCTCTCTCTCGCCAGGCGTCGGCTCGGCGACCTACTTGCTCGGCGGCTATGGGACCTTTGCCATCACTGCACCGGTAGCCTTGTATTGTCTATGGATCGGCATGACCGGATATCCCAGGAAGAATGTAACAAGCAGCCCTATCGACGAGCAGGGGTAGATACTCTGTTCAGAGTCAACACTAATTCATGTTTTTGCTCATGCGGGAAGGGCATAGAAGCGTTGATTATCGAAGGGCTGGTCATGAGTGAGCATGCCGTGGATGGCATGCAGCAATTTACGCATGACAGCGCATACTCCTTGCAAAGGAGTCTTGCCGTTGCAGATCAGATGCTCGAAGAAGCCCTTCACGTATGGATCATGTTTCTTGGCGGACAGAGCTGGCAGATAGAGGGCACGGCGGATATGGCAGTTGCCGGCTTTGGAGATGCAGGCGCGCTTGTCCACGCTGGTTCCCGACTTGAAGTGACGGGGGTCCAGTCCTGC
>NZ_FPIQ01000019.1:0-473 GCF_900119085.1 Nitrosovibrio sp. Nv17
GCCAGGATCAGATCACGGCACCGATGGTGCTCGATGGCCCGATGAATGGAGCGGCATTCCTGGCTTATGTCCGCACCTTCCTGTGTCCGACGCTACGACCAGGCGACATGGTGGTAGCCAACAATCTGTCCTGTCACAAGGTCGACGGCGTCAAGCAAGCCATCGAGGCTGTGGGGGCAACCCTGCGCTACCTGCCGCCTTACTCTCCCGACTTGAATCCGATCGAGAAGATGTTCTCCAAGCTCAAGGCATTATTGCGAAAGAGCGCAGCAAGAACGGTTGAGGCACTCTGGAACGAGATCGGCCGTCTCCTCGATGCATTTACGCCACAGGAATGCAGCAATTACCTCGCCTCCTCTGGATTACGCATAGCAGCAAACGCGGCTTCTGAATTGCCCTGGATTTTGAGGAGGCTGCGACATGTTCCGTTCATGGATACAATAAGCGCAAATCCCAACCTGCTATACTGCCTC
>NZ_FPIQ01000019.1:1712-1938 GCF_900119085.1 Nitrosovibrio sp. Nv17
AGAGCGCAAATCCCAACCTGCTATACTCCGCGGCTAAATGAAACCGCATGGAAGGACAGTTCCGGCCAGAGCGCAAATCCCAACCTGCTATACTTGAGGAGAGGGTGAAGAACAGGAGGAGAGGGTTCCGGCCAGAGCGCAAATCCCAACCTGCTATACTTGAGGAGAGGGTGAAGAACAGGAGCAGAGGGTTCCGGCCAGAGCGCAAATCCCAACCTGCTATACT
>NZ_FPIQ01000019.1:3252-59128 GCF_900119085.1 Nitrosovibrio sp. Nv17
GTTCCGGCCAGAGCGCAAATCCCAACCTGCTATACTCGAAACTCACCATCCTCTTGATAAATATAGAGGATGGTGAATATCGGGCGTCCAGAGCCATGGTAATCTCTAAAACAAACAGTACTGATCTGGAGATTTTTTGGACGCTCGTTTGATTTTTCCATAGAAAGTAATAATGCGTTCGTACTGCTTATCCGTAAATTGCAAAATATTTACCCTCCCCCCACTGGGCAAACACCTCTCCACTTGTGAGCAATAAGTATCGACCTGGCCTTGACTGTTACAAAATCGCATGTAAACAGAAAACTGCGACATCTCAAATCCCATATCAAGTAACGCATTCCGAAATTCTGTCGCTGCCTTACGCTCAGCTCTCTCAATCACTGGCAAATCGAACATCACCATGATCCACATGAGTCGATATCCAGATAACATTTTTCGGACTATTTCTCAGTTTAGTGCGGAAGCCATATCTATAGGCAATCCGGGAAGGGGTAAATCAAGCTTGTTTCTTTCACCTATAAATACCTGAGCCAATGAAGTAGCCAGCCTCTGAACGCAAACTAGGACAGGCGTTGCTCCCATACCAGTTTGCATATCTTCATATATCGTCCTAACCAATGCGCGCTTGCTCTCAGATGTAATCAATCTCTCTCCATTTCTGTTCAGCAACCACACCTTCAGATCAATGATGGGGCGAAAAGGCTCCATCAGATCATCCACTAACCGCATGGCATTCCCCTCATTCCGATGATGTATTCCAAGGGTTGGGTGTAGCCCTGCCGCCACTACTGACCTCGCTGTAGCGGCCCGCAGAACTGTATATCCATAATTTAGCATGGCATTCAATCCCCCTTCCTGCTGATCGCGTCGAAAATCACTACCAAATAATAGGCCCCAGTAACGCCGTGCTCCCTGTGCTTCGAGATTATCCGGATCTCCAGACCGCACCTTACGGATCAAATATCGAAGGGGTATATCTGGTGCACCGGTAGCTTCAAGAACAATGGCTTGCTGTTGCAGTTTGGATTTGACAATCTCAGCCCACAAACGCTTCATCAATGGTTGTCCGGCCGCAAGCTGCGCATCGAAACGCTTGGCCTGCTGATAATTTCCATCAATAGTCACCAGCATGCCTACAGCATTATGGTTTGCGGCACACAATACAAAAGGAACACAGCGCTCGGTTAAGGCCACCAACAGGTTATTGGTGTAGCTGAGGCCATGTGCATTGGCTATAAGCGCAACAATATCATCCAGAGGAACCTGACCGAGCTCCTTGCGCTCACCCTGTGTATCCTGCACCACCAGAAAACCTCGAGAAAGAAACAGATGCCGGCGGTCATCAGCAATTTCGACGATGCGTCCTATCACTCGGACTATCCTTTAAAACCAGGATCCTGGAGCTTTCCTGTTGGTGAAATCGTAACACGGCGCGCTTTGAGCAATTGAAGAGAGCTGGCTTTCTTTGAGATATACGAAAAAGGGTCTTCTTTGTTTCTGTTTCTCGCGTCGACATTTGCTTCATTTATATCAGCCATAAATACTTGTCCATTACTACTCAACTTCGCTACTCGCATTACCCGCAATATCCCATCAATATGCAATCGAATCGTATCGTCGATCATCAACCGCATCACCAGTGATTCTCCGTTAAATCCCGTGCGAGAATCTCTTAGCTTTGCAATCCCACCCTTACGCACTATTTGATATGCCATATATGTCGAAATGACATTCCCTTTCCATTTTCCACCTTCATCGCAAATGATTTCGATACAGTAATTGCTATCTCCTTTGTAACCCTTATAAGGACGCGGCTCTCCATTCGGTAAGAAGCCATGCCGATCCCCCACGCCGGTATCCGTGATTTCTATGACCTTCAAGTTCTCCTCTATATATATACGTTGCCCCCCTTCCACCTTATGAAAGCCAATTTTTCCATCGCCGAGCAGGCCATATGCAGTATCATTGTGCATGGCACCTTCATGACCATGGTCTGGCTTATGGCTGGTGTAAGTATGCCTAATCGCACGTTCCACATGTTCCCGATAACTCTCCCACGGCAAGGGCATGTTCGCCACAAGCCGATCTAGTTGGCTCTCTCGTGAACTGGCGCTGGCGGATGCAAACCGCTGTAACAAACCCTGGTCAGTTACAGCTATCACACAAGCATCCACCGCATGATGACGATGATCATTACGATTCTTTTCACCCCTCAACCCCAGAATACCATTCAACCCCAGCTTTGCACGCAATAGGGCTGTCATTCGCCCAGGAATGACACGGGTATGCGGGCAAATCAAGCTTAGATACTCCTTGGCAACCCTGCTCATATACCGCGTGTCATTCAACGCACGTGCAAGAAAACCAGCATCATCTTTCAACCAATTCCGATAACCATCCTCGCCAAAGCGATAGCGCTTGGCCTTAGGCATACGCTCGGCCCTTTCCAAGATATCAGAATAATCAAAACCACTTGGATTTTGTGCCCCAAAAGCATCCCAGGGAGTGCGATTACCTTTGGCCCGATTGGCAAGACGAAGACAGACAGTTTTATTGTTCAGGCTATCATCCAAGGTTTGAGAGAAAGGTAAAATATGCTCAACCTCCACTTCGTCGCTTAGCAGCATGCTCACACTGATCTGTGTCCCTGAGTAAGGGCAGCGACGATCCGCTGGATCCGATCCCAGTTCCTCCCACAGAATCATTTTCTGAATATCTGCATTTCTCACTCTTTCCTCATCGACATTCAGAATCCGCGCAATCTCTGCACGTAATCGTCTATTACGTTTTTGATTCTCAGCCTGACGCTTATTTTCCTCATTACGCTGATCCTTACTTTGCTTCAAGTCCCGGGCCACCTCCACAATTACCTCACTGGGATGCCCATACCGCTTGATCAGGGCGTTCACAACAAGACGTACTTGATTCAAGCAAACGTGTACGGTGGGATTGGCTATTCGGCCATAGCGTTTTTCATCTTTATCCTGAGGATCGTTGCTCCCGAAGCCGACATGGCGTTGCAAGGCTCTTCCATAATAGGGTAATTCCAACAGTACTTCGCCGGTGACTGATGCACCAATGTGACTGTGATGTTCAAAACCTGCAGCTATCACCGCTTTGTCATACGTAATCACCTCTCTGCGTAACTCTGGAAGAATGCGATCTATAGCTATCTTGCATAATCCTCCGTAGCCTTCCGGCAATCCAACATTGGCAATGGCTTCCGCGCGCTCCTCATCCACATCTGTTTCATTACGCAACCAGGAAATCAATTGGCTCATGTTTTCTTCTTTACACAGCTTTAGAACTATCTCATCCTGTTTTTCCTCACTAAATGAGAACCAGTCTTCTCCGAAATACTTATCTTTGCTCAAAATAGCATTGGTAATGTTGCCTTTGAGTTCCTGGCGTCTCTGATCTTCCAGATTGAATTGTACCGAGCCGTTCATTCCCAACAATTTCTTTATCTCGGGAAACGTACGCTTACCATATCTCTCAAGAGATCCAACGAGATCATCACGTTGCTTTAACGTAAGTGTTTCCTCTTTCAAATTTTCGCCCAGAATACGCAAGTTATTCACTTCCTGATACAGGCGAAAACGTTGCACGCTGGGCAACGCCATCGGTGCACGCTCTTCATCGGGAATGAATGTACAACGACCCGGTCTGATTGGTTTGAGAGGCCTCTGATAAAGCAATATATCCTTGAGTTCTATACGTGCCGCTTCATTGAACAACACCGGATTGAATTCGGATTGACTCTTCCATAAAACATCGAATTCCTGCTCGATCATGGCACGATCGACATAAAGATCGTAATTTTTGTTAATACGCGTTTTCCCATCATCATTGATGGTTCTTTTTTCTCTGTACCGTGCTCGGACACCCCATCCCAATTTATGGCGGTTGTTCAACCATTCGCCCACCGTGCGACAATTCTCCGATGCAAGGGCATTTCTCAAACGAGTGATGGCCGTCTTCAATACACTGGAGTCATCGTTCTTTTGGTCTGTTTTACGATTGCTCTTGAATCCACGTCGTTGGTTGATATGAAACAATGCACGACCAAATTCCCCGGGAGTGAGTGCCTCATTCAATCCCTTTGCCCGCAGAAAATAAGGATCCAGAAGCTCCAATGCCTTGCGTTGAGCCTTCTCTGAAGGAAAAAATCCGTATTGGATCAGGGCATTCAACATTCGGCACCTACGCCTCAAGAAGCGATCACGACGCCTTCGCATGGCTCGAGCCTTCCGCCTCGTAACAGCCAATGAAGATCCATCCTTTGGATTCCGGCCATCTGAGAAAATACGTACCCCGGTTTTTATTACCGCACAGGGCTGATCGCTCGTATCCAGGCGAACCAGCGCCCATCCGATCGATGTCGACCCCAAATCGAGGCCCAAGCGATAGCGCATTTTATGTAACATGGTTCGCACCCCTCCTCTTTTGCTGGGAACCTATGAAACTTTCTTCGAATCCCTATTATCCCTTGACGCCTCAGCATTTTGCCATTATAGTCATCAATACGCTAGTAAGTTGGGATTTGCGCTCTGGACGCTAACAAGCTGAAAGATGCACTAAATGATAAGGCCGCTATATGCGGCCTTATTTCATTTATCCTTGAAGCGATTCGTTGCCAGCTTTTCTGGATTATGAGTCTTGCCTTCCACCCCAACATTCATGACCTATCCTTTTTCAAGTCGACAATAGCAGACACCTCCAATCAGGACTTGAAGCATAGAAATACAGAAATTTGACGCCCTGCCTCGGCGCCGTGTAACGTTCGGCCCTGATCGAGCATCTCCGGAACCTTCCATCCCTTGAGCACCGACCCCATCGCGCACGAGCTGCTGCACGGCATTCTCAGGCAGGTCTCGCGCTCGTTCTACCTCACGCTCCGGGTGCTGCCGGCGCCGGTGCGGGACCAGATGGGGCTGTCGTACCTGTTCGCGCGCGCGGCCGACACCATCGCCGATACGGATCTGATCGACCGCGACCGGCGCCTGGCCTACCTGCACCGGTTCCAGGCGCAGTTCCGGAATGATGCGATAGACTGGCAGGCGGTGCGGGAGATCCAGGCCGCGCTGGTCCCGCACCAGCGCGATTCCGCGGAGGGCGTCCTGCTGCAGCGGCTGGAGGACTGCCTGAAGATATACGAGGGCTACGAGGCAGGCGACCGCGCCCGCATCCGCTGGCTGATGGAGGTGCTGCCCCAGGGCATGGAGATGGACCTCACCCGCTTCCCCGCCGATGTGCCGGGGCGGCCGGTGGCGCTGTCCACGCTGGAGGAGCTGGACCGCTACACCTATCACGTCGCGGGATGCGTGGGGGAATTCTGGACCCGGATGGTGTGCGCGCACAGCCCGGGGATGGCGCGCTGGAATGTCGAGGAGATGTCCGCCCTGGGGGTGCGGTTCGGCAAGGGCCTGCAGCTCACCAACATCGTCAAGGATATCGCGCGCGACCTGCACAACGGCCGCTGCTACATGCCGGACGAGCTCCTGCACGAGGCCGGGCTGAAAGCCCATGACCTGCTGGACGAGGCGAGCCTGCCCGCCTTCCGGCCGGTATTGGATCGAATCATCCGGCTCGCGGTGGCGCACCTGGACGCGGGCTGGGCCTATACGCTGGCGATCCCGGCCGGGGAGGTGCGTCAGCGGCTGGCCTGCATGTGGCCCATCCTGCTGGCGGGCGAGACGCTGTGGCGCGTGGCGGCCGCCCCCGGCCTGCTCAACCCGGCCGTCAACGTGAAGGCCCCCCGCAGCACGGTGTACCGCGTGATGGCGGTGACGGCCCTCACCGCCGCCAATGGAACGGTGGCCACCGCCTGGTGGAACGGGATCCGCGCGCGCATCGCCTGAGAATATGCCACAAGGATGAATACGACACCCACGCCCCCCGGATTGATCGCCGGCCTGCACCGCTGGCTGGATGACAACATCCTCTCGCTGGGCCGGGAGATGCGCCTGTCGTACCTGCCGCCGCTGATGGTCTACGTCGCCGCCGGGATTTCCGGCCTGACGGGAATCGTGGGCACCTTCTACGTCAAGGAGCGCCTGGGACTGTCCGCCGAGTTCCTGGCGGCGCTGGGGTTCTGGATGATGCTGCCGTGGGCGCTGAAGATGCCGCTCGGCCACCTGGTGGATCTCGTGTGGCGCTGGAAGAGCCTGCTGGTCTACCTGGGGGCGGGGCTCATCGCGCTGAGCCTGCTGATCATGATCGGCCTGCTCGGGCATACCGAGGCCATGCACGCCCTAGCGCCGGTGGAGGCCTGGTACGTGACCTCCGCCCTGCTCGCGCCCATCGGCTACGTGCTGCAGGACGTGGTGGCGGACGCCATGACGGTGGAAGCGGTGCCGCGCGTGGACGGGCAGGGGCAGCCGCTGGATCTGGAGGCGCGCAAGTCGATGCACGTCACCATGCAGACGCTGGGGCGCGTGGCCATCATCAGCGGCGGCGTCCTGGTCTCGGTCATGAACGTGTTCCTGCTGCAGGGCGTGGGCGAGCTGCCGGAGGCGGACAAGGCCGCGACCTACCTGTTCGTGTACGAGCTGGCGCTGATCATTCCCGTCGTGTCGGTGCTGGGCGTCCTGCTCGCCACCTGGCTGCGGCGCCAGGAAATGGCGCGGCTGGCCGCGCAGGGGCACAGCCGCGAGGCCTCCGAGGCGCTGCTCGGCCTCCACAACGAACCGCCACCGGTCAACTGGTGGATACTGGGCGGGGGGCTGGCCTTTACCGTTGTTTCGCTGAGCGTCGGCCTCAGCCGCATCGCCTGGGGGGAGGAGATCATCTTCCTCGTCTCGATGGCGATCGTGCTGTTCCTGATGTGGCGCCTCACGGGGGAACTCGAGCCGGACGCGCGCAACGTGCTGGTGGGCACCGCCGTGCTGATCTTCGTCTTCCGCGCCGTGCCGGGGCCGGGCGCAGGCTCCACCTGGTGGATGATCGACGAACTGGGCTTCGACCAGTCGTTCCTCGCGACGCTGTCGCTGATCGGCGCGGTGCTGACCCTTGCCGGCATGTTCATCTTCCGCCGCTTCATGGCGGAGCGCTCGATCGCCTACATCATCGGCGCGCTCACCATCGCGGGGACGATCCTGTCGCTGCCGATCATCGGGATGTACTTCGGGCTGCACCACTGGACCGCCTCCGTCACCGGCGGCGTCGTGGATGCCCGCTTCATCGCCGTCATCGACACGGCGCTGGAGTCGCCCCTGGGGCAGATCGCGATGATCCCCATGCTGGCGTGGATCGCCAATTCCGCGCCGGAAAAACTCAAGGCGACCTTCTTCGCGGTCATGGCCTCGTTCACCAATCTCGCCCTGTCCGCCTCCCAGCTCGCCACCAAGCACATCAATCAGATCTTCGTCGTCGCGCGCGAGGTGAAAGACCCGCTCAGCGGTGCCGTCACCGTGCCCGCCGACTACGGCGCGCTGGGCATCCTGCTCATCACGGTGACGGCGATCGGCTTCGCGATGCCCATGCTGTCCATCCTGCTGCTGCGGCAAACGCGCTTCCGCAACGCCTGAGCAGCCCGCCGGCTTGACAATGCCACACCCGCCCTCCATCATTCGGCGGGTAATGGAAGGAGGGTTCGCGATGCAGCGGCTGCAATCCCCATCGAGGCAGAAAGGCGGCATCACGTTGTTCGCGGTGGTGCTGGTCGTCTTCGCCGCGTCGATGGCGTACTGGCTCTGGCGCGCCCATGTGCAGGTGTCGCTGGAAATCGATCTCGCCTGCCGCCTGCCGGAGGCGGCGGCGTGCGCTGCCGCCCGGGGGCGCTATGCGGACAGCTTCTACGCGGCCTGGCTGGGCCAGATGTTCCCCTGGGTGCTCCCTTTCGTCCCCGCCTTCATCTACGTGGTCTTCTTCCGCTGGCTGCGCGGAAACCGCCAGCCCTGATGCCCGGACGACCCGCGTGATTCCCCTGCGATCCTAGGGCCTCCCGGCGGAAACGGCGAACGGCAGTTCCGCCTGGCTGGGCGGATCGAAGCCCGCACGCAGATCGCTGCCGCAGACCAACCCCCCGACCCGCACTCCCAGCAGGCGCAGCCTGCGATCCAGCGGCACCCGCCGCAGGCACTCCTCCGCTGCGCGGCGGATGGCGGCGGCATCGGCCGTAGGGCCGGGCAGCGTGAGATCCCGAGTGACGGTGCGGAAATCGGCATACCGCAGCTTGATGCCGATGGTGCGCCCGAGGTAGTCCCGGCGCTGGAGATCGCGCGCCACCTGCACGCACAGCGCCGTGAAGATCTCGCCCAGGATAGCGCGGTCATGGCGTGCGTGCAGGTCGCGATCGAAGGTGGTCTCGCGGCTGAACGACTTGCGCTGCGCATCCGTAACCACCGGGCGCGCGTCGATTCCGTGCGAGGCCTCCTGCAGCCAGTGGACGTATCCGGGGCTGAAGTGCCGCGCCAGGAAATGCGGATCGGCGCCCGCCAGGCCGCCGATGGTGGCGATGCCCAGTTCCCCGAGCCTGGCCGCCGCCTTGGGGCCGATGCCGTTGATTTTCCTCACCGGCAGCGGCCAGATGCGCCGCGGGACATCCTCCGGCGCCAGGAGGGTGAGGCCGTCCGGCTTGTCGAGATCCGAGGCGATCTTCGACAGCAGCTTGTTGGGCGTAATGCCGATGGAGCAGGACAGTCCCGTGGCCGCCCGCACCGCCTGCTTGATGCGCCGCCCCAGCGGCAGCGCCTCCTCCGACAGGTCACTCAGGTCGGCGTAGATCTCGTCGATGCCGCGATCCTCGATGCGCGGGGCGATGCCCGCCACGGCGGCCTTGAACAGATTCGAATGGTGGCGGTAGGCGGCGAAGTCGGCGGGCAGGAGGATCGCCTCCGGCGCCAGCGCCGCCGCCTTCATGAGGCCCATTCCGGAAGAGACGCCGAACGCCCGGGCCTCATAGGTGGCGGTGGTGACCACGCCGCGTCCCGCGTAGTCCCGCAGGCGCGGGAAGGCCCATCCGCCCTCCCGCCGCGGCGCCGGCCGCCGCTCATTGCGCCCGCCGACCACGACGGGCGCCCCGCGCAGCCCGGGATAGCGCAGCAGCTC
The DNA here is from genome assembly GCF_900119085.1 of Nitrosovibrio sp. Nv17. Classification (GTDB taxonomy): domain Bacteria; phylum Pseudomonadota; class Gammaproteobacteria; order Burkholderiales; family Nitrosomonadaceae; genus Nitrosospira. The sequence continues at coordinate 12,304 of NZ_FPIQ01000019.1, forward strand.
GACCGACGCATAGAACGCGTCCATGTCGAGATGGGCGATGCGCCGCGTCATCCCGCCTGCCCGAAATGCGCCTGGCATGGCCTCATGGCGCTTCAGAGCCGGCGCAGCACCACCAGGGGCGGAGTCGACAGCACGGAGCGCGTTCCCATGAGTCCGGCAAGCATGACGCCCGCCATGCCCGCGAACACGCCGATCAACCCTATCCAGGGATTGGGCGTATAGGGCAGGTTCAGTGCGTATTCGCTGATGACATAGCCCAGCGCGCTGGCGCCGGCGGCGGCGAACAGCCCGGCCAGGCCGCCGAGCACGGCGAATTCCGCGGCCCAGGCGCGCGCGAGCTGGCCGCGCCGCGCGCCCAGGGTGCGGAAAATGGCGGCTTCGTGGATGCGCTCGTCCTGGGTGGAGGCGATCGCGGCATACAGCACCGCCAGGCCCGCCATGAGGGTGAACAGGAACACGAACTCGATCGCGCGGGTCACCTGCCCGATCATCTTGTGGACCTGGGCGATGATGGTCGCCACGTCGATCACCAGCAGATTCGGGAACGCCTTGGCCAGCTTGTTCGCCACGTCCATGTGCGCCGGCGGCATGTAGAAGCTGGTGATGTAGGTCGCCGGGTATGCTTCCAGCACGCCCGGCGGCGTCAGCACGAAGAAATTCACGCGGAACGTATCCCAGTTCACCTTCCTCAGGCTGGTGATGGTGGCGGAAAGCGAGGATCCTGCGATATCGTAGGTCAGGGTGTCGCCCAGGCCCACGCCCACCCGCCTGGCGATGCCCTCCTCCATCGACATCACCGCCCTGCCCGCGTCCGAGCCGTTCCACCAGTGGCCTTCCACGATCTGGTTGTCATCCTGCATCTCCTGTGCCCACGACAGGTTGAACTCGCGCTCGATCTGCCGCCGCGCCTGGATGTCGGCATAGTCTTCGGTGACGATGGGATTGCCGTTGATCGCCGTCAGGCGCCCGCGCACCATGGGGAAGATCGGGGGACGCTCGAGGCCGTGCTGGTCGAAGAATGCGGCCAGCGGCTCCAGCTGGTCCTGCTGGATGTTGACCAGGAAATGATCGGGCGCGTCCGGCGGCAGGCTGCTGCGCCAGTTCTGCAGCAGGTCGTCGCGGATCAGCGTCAGCGCCAGCAGCGCCATCAGCCCCAGCCCCAGCGCCACCGCCTGCACCACGCTGGCGGCGGCGCGCCGCCGGATGCTGGCCAGGCCGTAGCGCAGCGCCCCGCCCGTCTGGCTGCGCATGCGCGCCAGCCCCCTGATCAGCAGCAGGCCCAGCATGCCGAACACGCCGACCGCCGCCACGAATCCACCCATCACGGAAATCCCCAGGCGCACGTCGTCGGCCTTCCATACGAACAACAGCGTGAGTGCCGCCAGCCCCAGCGCATAGCCTGCCAGGCTGTGGCTGTTGCTCGTGCCGATGTCGCGCCGCAGCACGCGCAGCGCCGGCACGCTGCGCAGGTTGATCAGCGGCGGGAGCGCAAAGCCGATGAGCAGCACCATTCCGGTCAGCAGCCCGTGCACGCCGGGCCAGATGCCCGGCGCGGGCAGCTCCGTCTCCACCATCTCGGCCAGCCACAGCGCCAGCACCTCCTGCGAAAAAAAGCCGAGCAGGCAGCCGGTCCCGCTGGCGACCAGCCCCAGCACGCTGAAGTGCAGGAGATAGAGTCCCAGTATCGCCGCCTGGCTGGCCCCCAGGCAGCGCATCACGGCGCATCCGTCCAGGTGGCGCTGGGTGAAGCGCCGTACCGCGAGCGCAGCGGCGGCCGCCGCCAGCACCACGCTCGCCAGGGCAGCAAGGCTCAGGAATTTCTCCGCACGCTCCAGCGCCGACTTGATTTCGGGACGGGCGTCGCGGATGCCCTCGATGCGCTCCCCCAATGCCAGGCGCGGCTGCGCCCAGGCCCTGAAGTTCTCCACCGCGCCGTCCTCGCCCGCCACCAGCAGGCGGTAGCCCACCCGGCTGCCCTGCTGGATCAGGCCGGTCGCGGGCAAATCCGCCGCGTTGATCAGTACCCGGGGCCGCAGATTGATGAAGCCGATCGAATGGTCCGGCTCCTCGGTGATCAATGCATCCACGGTGAAGCGCGTCGCGCCCAGCTCGATGCTGTCGCCTTGCCGCAGCGCCATCTGCGCCATGAGCTTCTCGTCCACCCACGCCGATCCCGAGGGAGGAATCGCGCCCGCGACCCGGTCGGGGCGGAGGCCCTGCACCTGGCCGAACTCGCCGCTGACGCGCAGGTCCCCGCGCAGGGGATAGCCTTCGGTCACCGCCTTGATCTCGGTCAGCTGGCTGTTCTCGTCCTTCACGGCCATGCTGGGGAACCTGGCCGCGGTGGACACCGCCAGCCCGCGCCGCAACGCCTCTTCGCGAAAGCCCGGCGCCAGCGGATGGTCCGAGTGGATGATCAGATCCGCCCCCAGCAGCTGGTTGCCCTGGCGGGAAAGCGCCGCCTGGACACGATCGGCGAAGAACCCCACGGTGGTCATGCCGCCCACGGCGATCACCAGCGCGAAGCCCAGCACGCGCAATTCTCCCGCGCGCCAGTCGCGGCGCAGCATCCTCAGCGACAGCCTGACCAGGTTCATGATGGATTCCCCAGTGCGCCCGTCATGCTCCCTCCCGTCCGCGGCCGCCCTCGTCCTGCCGGAAATCCGGATCCGTCTCCAGCTTGAGCGGCCCCGTGCCGGAGAAGCGATCCAGGTAGAGATAGATCACCGGGGTGATGAACAGCGTGATGACCTGGGAGAACAGCAGCCCCCCCACCACGGCGAGCCCCAGGGGCTGGCGCACCTCGGCCCCCGCGCCCAGGCCCAGGGCGATCGGCAGCGCGCCCATCAGCGCCGCCAGCGTGGTCATCATGATCGGCCTGAAGCGCAGCAGGCAGGCCGTGCGGATCGCCTCGAACGGCGCCATGCCGCCGTCACGCTGCGCCTCAAGCGCGAAGTCGATCATCATGATGGCGTTCTTCTTGACGATGCCGATCAGCATCAGGATGCCGATCATGGCGATCACCGAGAGCTCGATGCCGAACAGCCACAGCATCGCCAGCGCACCCACGGCCGCGGAGGGCAGGCCCGACAGGATGGTGAGCGGATGGATGTAGCTTTCGTAGAGCACGCCGAGCAGCACGTAGATGACCAGCAGTGCCGCCACGATCAGCACCACCTGGCTGGTCTGCGTGGACTCGAACGCCGCCGCGTCGCCGGCGTAGCTGGTGAGTATGCTGGCCGGCAGGCTCAATTCGCGCTTGAACTGCTCGATGCGCGCCGAGGCCTCGCCCAGGGCGGCGCCGGGAGCCAGGTTGAACGAGACGGTGACGGCCTCCAGCTGCCCGGCATGGTTGATCGCGAGCGGCCCGACCTCGCGCCGCACCGAGGCGACGCTCGACAGCGGCACCAGTGCGCCGTTGCGGGCGCGCAGGTAGATCTTGCCGAAGGCGGTCTCGTCGGCACGATCCTCGTCGGCCATCTGCAGGATGACCTGGTACTGGTCGATCGAGGTGAAGATGGTGGAGACCTGGCGCTCGCCGAACGCGCTGTAGAGCGCGGAGCGGATATCCGCGATCTGCACCCCCAGCAGGTTGGCCTTGTCGCGGTCGACGGCGAGCACCGCCTGCAGCCCCTTCAGCTGCGAGTCGCTGGTGACGTCCTGGAAGATGGCGTCCTGGCGCATGCGCGCCATGAGCGACTCCGACACGCCGTACAGCTCTCCGGAATGGACGCTGCGCAGGACATACTGGTAGCGGCTCTTGCTGAGGCGGCCGCCCAGCCTGAGATTCTGCAGGGAATTGATGAAAATGCTGACACCGGGCATGGCGCCCACCTCGCGCCGCAGTTCCCCGATGACCTCCGTCATGGAGGCGCGCTCGCCGCGCGGCTTCAGTGTCATGAACAGGCGTGCGCTATGGCTGTCGCTGGCGTAGACGTTGAGCGTATGCACCGCGGGATTGGCGCGTATGACGCCGTCGACGCGCAGCAGGAGCTCGGACATGGCCGGAAACGAAATGTCCTCCACCGCGTCCACCGTGATCAGCGCCTGTCCCGTGTCCTCGTCGGGAAAGAATCCCTTGGGCAATATCATGAACAGCAGGCCGCTGGCGACGAAGGTTCCCACGGCGATCGCCAGCACCAGGCGGCGATGGCGCAGCGCCTGGTCGAGGACGCGCTCGTAGATGCCCATGAGCCAGGCGAATCCGCGTTCGAACCATTCGGTCCACCGCAGGCTGCCGGCCTCGGATTCATGCCCGACGACGTAGCGGCTGGTCATCATCGGCACCAGCGTCAGGGACACCACCGCCGACATCATGACGGCGATGCCCACGACCGCGGCAAACTCGTGGAACAGCAGGCCGATCACGCCGGGCATGAAGAATATCGGGATGAACACGGCGACCAGCGACAGGGAGATGGACATGATGGTGAAGCTCACTTCGCGGGAGCCGTCCAGTGCCGCCCGCAGCGGGGATTTGCCCAGTTCCATGTGGCGCACGATGTTCTCCAGCATGACGATGGCATCGTCCACCACCAGCCCGACCGCAAGCGTGATGGCGAGCAGCGAGATGTTGTCCAGGCTGTAGCCGAGGGCCCGCATCATCGCGACCGTCCCGAGCAGGGAAATGGGCAGGGACAATGCCGGGATCAGGGTGGCGGAGGCCTTGCGCAGGAACAGGAAGATCACCAGCAGCACCAGCACGATGGTGATGCCCAGGGTGACCTGCACGTCGTGTATCGACTCGCGGATCGACACCGAGCGGTCGCTGTACAGCCGGAGCTGGACGGACGACGGCATCTGCTCGACCAGTTCCGGCAGGATCGCCTTGATGGTATCCACGGTCGCCACCGTGTTGGCGCCCGGCTGGCGCTCCACCGCCAGGGTGATGGCGCGCTCGCCGTTGACCCAGCTCGCGGTCTTGATGGACTCCACGCTGTCTTCCACGTCCGCCACTTCCGACAGCCGCACCGGATTGCCGCTGGGAGAGGTCGCGACGATCAGCTGCGCGAACTCGGCGGCGCTGGCGAGCTGGCGGTTGGCCTGGATGGTCAGGCTCTGGCGCGGGCCGTCGAGCGTGCCCACGGGCGTGTTGACGTTGGCGCTGCGCAGCGCGCCGGCGACGTCGTCCAGTGTCAGGTTGCGCACCGCGAGCGCCTCCGCGTTCACGCGCACGCGCACGGCATATTTCTTCTGCCCCCTGATCTGGACCTGCGCGACGCCCATGATCGTCGAGAGCGTGGGCGCGATGAGATCCTCGGCGTAGCGGTTCAGGTCGAACAGGGACATCGACGGCGAGGTCAGGGCCAGGTAGACGATGGGCGCCTCCGCGGGATTGACCTTGCGGTAGGAAGGCGGCGTCGTCATCTCGATCGGCAGGGATCGCTGGGCGCGCAGCAGCGCCGCCTGCACGTCCACCGATGCGCTGTCGATGTCGCGATCCTGCTCGAATTCCAGCGCGATCTCGGTGTTGCCCAGCCGGCTGGTCGAACTGATCACGGCAAGCCCCGGAATGGTGGAGAACTGCCGCTCGAGCGGGGTGGCCACGGAGGACGCCATGGTCTCGGGACTCGCGCCCGGAAGCAGGGCGGTGACCGTGATGGTGGGGGTATCGTAGCTGGGAAGCGCGGCGATGGGCAGGCCGCCGTAGGCGATGACGCCGGCGATGACGGAGGAAAGCGACAGCAGCACCGTCATCACCGGACGGCAGATGCACAGTTCGGGCAGGTTCATCAGCCACCCGCCGGAGCGTGCGCCGCCGGACCCGCCCCGGCCGCCCGGCCCCGCGGATCGCTTTCCGTCACGAGATTTCCCGGCTTGAGGTTCTGCGCGCCTTCGACCACCACGCGCATGCCCGACGCCAGGCCTTCCCCCTCGATCACGGCGATCCCGTCCTGCACCAGGCGCACCGCCGTCGCCACCGCTTCCACCGTGCCGTCGCCGCGGATGGCGTAGACGAAGGTACGCTCCGGCCCGGTCTGCACCGCCTGCACCGGCACCTGGAGCGCGTCGGAGAATTGGCGCGGCGACAGTGTCACGCTGACGAACATGCCGGGCCAGAGGTGCCTGTCCGCGTTCGGAAACTCGGCCTTGAGAACGATGGTGCCGCTCGCCGTGTCGACGACATTGTCCATGAATATCAGGTGGCCCTGGCGCGCCGGCTGTCCCTCGGCGCTCAGCGTCACGATCACCCTGCCCTTCGCCAGGGCCTGCTGCAGCGGCACGAACTCACGCTCCGGCAGGGTGAAGTTGACGTTGATCGGATCGACCTGCGTGATGGTCACCAGCGCATCGTTGGGTTGCACCAGGCTGCCCTGGTACACGGGAACCACGCCGGTGCGTCCGGAAATGGGCGCGACGATCTCGCTGAAGCCGCGTGCGACACGGCTCGCGTCCAGCGAAGCCTCGTCCACGGAAAGCTGGGCGCGCAGGCCGTCCACCTGGTTCTCGGCCACTTCCAGCGCTGCCCGGGAAATGAAATTCTGCCTGAACAGCTCGCGCTGCCGCTCCAGGTTGCGTTCCGCGTTCAGCAGATCGGCGCGCGACCGGGCCAGCTGCCCCTGCATCCGGTTGAGATTGGCATCCTCGGTGCGCGCATCCAGAGAGAAGAGCTTCTGGCCTGCCTGCACATACTGCCCCTCCTGGATGTGCACCGCACGGATCATGGCGCTCAGCTGCGGCCGCACCACCACCATCTGCTGGGCCGATACGGTGCCGTTGGCCGCCAGCCTGACCGCCACGTCGCCGCGGGTGACCGCGGCGGCCACGACATGGATCGCGCCGTCCCTGCCGCCGTTGCGCTTGCCGTCCGCCACGGCGGAACGATGGTGCCAGTTCCAGGCGAGGACGAGCAGCGCGGCCAGTGCGACGCCTGCCAGGCCAAGGCCGATGCGCCGTCCGCTGCCCGCCGGCCTCTCCGGTGCGCCCTGCATCGGGTGGGTCAATCGACGACCCTTCCCGCGGCAAGCCGTATGCGCGAGGCGCAGCGGGCGGACAAGGCCTCGTCATGGGTCACCAGGATCAGCGTCGTTCCAAGCTCACGGTTCAATTCGAACATCAGCTCGATGATCTGTGCGCCCGTGGCGGAATCCAGGTTGCCGGTGGGCTCGTCGGCCAGCAGCAGCTGCGGCTGCGTGACGAATGCGCGCGCGATGGCGATGCGCTGCTGCTCGCCTCCCGACAGCTGCCGCGGATAGTGGGTCAGGCGCATGCCCAGTCCGACCCGCTGCAGCAGCTCGCGCGCCGCGGTCTGCGCATCTTGCGCCCCCATCAGCTCCAGCGGCAGCATCACGTTCTCCAGCGCCGTCAGCGCGGGCAGCAGCTGGAACGACTGGAACACGAAACCGAGAATACGGCCGCGCAACGCCGCGCGCGCATCCTCGTCCAGCAGGAAGATGTCTTCCCCGCCGAGCTGCACCTTGCCGGTCGTGGGCACGTCCAGGCCCGCCAGCAGGCCCAGCAGGGTCGATTTTCCCGATCCCGACGCTCCCACCACGGCAACGGAATCGCCCGAATTTACTTTGAGATTGATGTCCTCCAGAATAGTCAGCTGATCGTCGCCGGTGCTGACGCACTTGGTCAGGGCGAAGGTCTGCACCACGGGCTTTCCAGTCGGGTCATCCACCATGAGATACTTCCACGCCTTTCTTCTCCATATGCTGCTTGCCGCGCTGTCCGTTCACGCCGGCATCGCCTCCGCATCCACCACCATCATGGTGTTCGGCGACAGCCTGTCGGCCGGATACGGGTTGCCGCAGGAAGCGGGCTGGGTCAGCCTGCTGCAAAAAAAGCTCCCCGCGCGCCCGCCCACCCGCCTGGTCAACGCCAGCATGAGCGGCGAAACCGCGGCAGGCGGACGTGCCCGCATCGAACAGGCGCTCAGGACCCATCGTCCGGACATCGTCATTCTCGAGCTTGGGGGCAATGACGGATTACGCGGCGCATCCATCGGTTCCATCCACGACAATCTGGAGGCGATCATCGAGGCCTGTCTGCGAACGGGTGCTGCGGTGCTGCTGACGGGAATGCAGCTGCCGCCCAATTATGGCATAGCATACACGCAAAAGTTTCAGGATATTTACGCGCAGCTGGCGGCTCGCCACCGGCTCAAACTGGTGCCTTTCCTGCTGGACGGCTTCGGCGACCGGCGCGAGTTTTTTCAGGCGGATGGAATACATCCGAACGCGCAGGCGCAGCACAGGATCGTGGAAAACGTGTGGAAGGTGCTGCAGACGATGCTGGGACCGCGCCCCACCATCGCGAGCGGGCATGACTGATCAGATGCCGGCCTCCTTGCGAACCGCCGGCAACCCGGCTACCAGAACTTCCACCACGAATCTTCGCGCGCCGCGACGGAATCCGGGAAGAACCGGCTGTCGGGAAAGTTCTTTCTCATCACGCGCTCGGCATCGTCGCGCAGGTCGAACATCCCCAGGGCATCGTAGGCCTTTATCATGATGTGCAGCGCTTCCTCGGTGGCCGGGGTCTGCGGATACTCCTTCAGCGTGAACTGGGCCCGGTTGAGGGCCGCGACATAGCCGCCGCGCTTCATGTAGTAGCGCGCCACCTGCACCTCGCCCAGCGCCACCACATTGACCAGATGCTTCATCCGCTGGACGGAGTCGGCCGCATACTTGCTGCCGGGAAAGCGGGTGACCAGCTCCCTGAAGCTGTCGAACGACTCGCGCGAAGCCTTGGGGTCGCGCTCGCTCATGTCCTGGTTGAGTATCTTTTCCGAGACGACGCCCATCAGGCCGAGATCGTCGTTGAAATTCGCCAACCCCTTGAGATAATAGGCGTAGTCCACGTTCGCATGATTCGGATGCAGCTTGATGAAGCGGTCTGCGGCGGCAATGGCGCTCGCCTGCTCGCCCTCCCGGTAGTGGGCGTAGCCGACTTCGAGCTGTGCCTGCTGGGCGTAACGCCCGTAGGGATAGCGTGCCTCCAGCTGCTCGAACAGGCGGATGGCGGCGGCGTAGTTGCCGTTGGACAGCTCCGACTTGGCCTCGGTATAGAACTTGCCGGCGGACCAGCTCTTGGAATCCTCCGCGCTGTCCTGCCTGGGGAACAGGCCGCAGGCGGACAACAGCAACGCCATCAATAAGACTACACTACGGGACATGGAGCATTCGCCGAAAAGCGGGGATGGACGCCCGCATTATAGCGCAAAGCCCGGATCGTTCGCACCGGCGGCGCGGGCCGTCGAACTGGTCATTCCTCCGGCCTGCGCGGGCATGCGGCTGGATGCGGCGCTGGCCCGGCTGCTGCCCGACTGGTCCCGCAGCCGGCTGCAGGCGGGCATACTGGAACAGCGCATTCGCCTGGAAGAAGGCGCCGCCCTGCCCAGGAAAACGGTGTGGGGAGGGGAAAGGGTGCGGATCGCGCCCGCCGCGAGCGATGGCGCGGAGGGCCCGCACGCCGCCGAAGCCATCGCGCTCGCCGTCATCCATGAGGACGACGCGATCCTGGTCATCGACAAGGCGCCGGGACGGGTGGTGCATCCCGGCAACGGCAACCGCCGGGGCACCCTGCTCAATGCCCTGCTGCATCATGCGGCGCATCTGGCGGCCCTGCCGCGTGCGGGCATCGTCCACCGGCTCGACAAGGAAACCAGCGGCCTGCTGATGGTGGCCAAGACCCTGGAAGCCCAGACCAGCCTGGTACGGCAGCTGCAGAGCCGCACCGTCCGGCGCGAGTACCTGGCGCTGGTGCTGGGCGAGGTGGCCAGCGGCGGACGGGTCGACGCGCCGATCGGGCGCCATCCGGTGCAGCGCACCCGGATGGCCGTCACCGCGCGCGGCAAGGAAGCGTGCACGCACTATCGCGTCGAGGAAAGGCTCGATGGCTGCACCCTGTTGCGATGCAGCCTGGAGACCGGCCGCACGCACCAGATCCGCGTGCACATGCAGGCCCTCGGCCACCCGCTGGTGGGCGACCCCGTCTACGGCGGGAAACCGGGGAAAGCCCCGGTGGAGATCGCACGCCTGATCGCCGGCTTTCCCAGGCAGGCGCTGCACGCGCAGCGGCTGGCATGCACCCATCCGCAACATGGCGGCCACATGCAATGGGAAGCGTCCCTGCCGTGCGACATGGACGGGCTGCTGCGGGCGCTGCGGCAGCGACGGGAACCGGAACCCGCGGGGCGCCAGGCAACGGCATGAACGACTGGATCGTCCCGGACTGGCCTGCACCCGCCAACGTCAGGGCCTTGTTCACCACGCGCAACGGCGGTATCGGCAGCGGGCCGTACGCCAGCTTCAACCTCGGAGACCACGTCGGCGACGATCCCGGAACCGTCAGGCATCACCGCGCGCAACTGCGCCGCATGCTGCCCGGAGAGCCCGCCTGGCTGCGACAGGCGCACGGCACGACGGCGGTCGACATCGACAGCCGGGATCCCGCGGCCCCCTGCGACGGCGACGCCGCATTCAGCAGGCGTGCCGGCGGCGTCTGCGGGGTGCTGGTCGCCGACTGCCTGCCGATACTGCTGTGCAGCCATGCCGGCACCCTGGTCGGCGCCATCCATGCGGGATGGCGGGGATTGGCGGGCGGCATCGTCGAGCAGACAATCTCCGACATGCGCCGGGCGGATCCCTCCGGCGCGCCGATCATGGCCTGGCTCGGGCCCGCGATCGGCCCCGCCCGCTTCGAGGTGGGCGAGGATGTCCACCTGGCGTTCGCCGCCGGGGACGGGCGCTCCGCCTCGGCGTTCCGGTCCCATCCGACCGAGGGTGGAAAATGGCTGGCCGACATCTTCCTGCTGGCACGCCAGCGGCTGGCCCGGGCCGGCGTGACCGCAATCCATGGCGGAGGCGTCTGCACCTTCGACAACCCGGACGCCTTCTTCTCCCATCGCCGGGACGGCCGCACCGGACGCATGGCGGCGCTCATCTGGCTGGAGCGGTGAGGGACAACATCTTTTTCAATGATGACGCTCCCATGAAGGGGGTATAATTCCAGGTTTTGTCCAACTTCCTTCCGACCCTCCGGCTGATGATCGCCCCGCCTCCCCACCGCCTCCCGCAACACCGTCTGTCAGCGGATGTCATGATCCATCGGAATTTTCATGACTTCAGCATTAAGCGCCCGGTCTCGTGTCCACGCTGACCTGGATCATCGCCACCACCTTTCTGGGTGGGGTGCTCAGCGTGCTGTTCGCCGCCGCGCTGACCTTCAACACCCGGACGTCATGGGTGCAGATGCTGATTTCGTATGCGATCGGCGCGCTGCTGGGCGCCGCGTTCCTCAATGCCCTGCCGGAAGCGCTGGAGATATCCAGGGATCCCGGCCAGATGACGGGGGTCGTCCTGTTCGGCATCCTGCTGTTCTTCATCCTGGAAAAACTGGTGCTATGGCGCCACTGCCACATGGACACCTGCGAGGCCCACGATCCGCTGCATGCCCTGGAGCACGCGGCGCCCCTGCCCACGCACGACCATGGCCGCAGCGGCATGCTGATCATGCTGGGCGATACGTTCCACAATTTCGTCGACGGCATCCTCATCGCGGCGGCGTTCATGGCGGACATACACCTGGGCATGGTGACGGCCATCGCCATCATCGCCCACGAAATCCCCCAGGAAGCCGGGGACTTCCTGATCCTGCTCAACTCCGGCTATACCCGGCGGCAGGCGCTGCTCTTCAATCTGCTGTCCAGCTTCGCCACCCTCGTCGGCGCCTTGCTGACCTACTTCATGCTGCAGGACATGAACCACCTGATCCCCTCGCTGCTGGGACTGGCGGCGGCCAGCATGATCTACGTGGCCATGGCCGATCTGATCCCGGGCCTGCACAAGCGCCCGGAAATCGGCGCCACCATCCAGCAGGTCGCGCTGATCACCCTGGGAATCGGCTCCATCTGGCTGGCGGGAAACCTTTTCTCCCATCATCACGCCTGAACGTTCCGCAACCCGCCCCACGGTGGAACGCCCTCGTCCCCTGCCGCGCCCGGCAGGATCCTCGGCATCGCCGGGCTGCGTGTCCCACCGGCAGGGTCGATCTTTCGTGCCTGCCGGGATGGGCACCGATATCCCTCATGTCAAAGCGGTGAAACCAGAGGGACTTATTGCAGTCAGAATGATGACGTCGCATTGACGGGCAGGCATTCCGCGAGGATACGCCAGATTTTCCACGCACAATGGAGGTTCGCTTGAAAAGATCGGGAAAGATACTGGCCATCGTTCTGGGTGGCATGGCCATGGCCGCAACGGCATCCAATCGGATCGACACACGGCAGATCCTGTCCTTCAGCGAAGCGCAGCGGCACCACGTCCTGACCGAAATGCGCGCGCTGCTGTCCGGAACACAAGGCATTCTGGATGCGATCCTGAAAGAGGACATGGAAGCGGCGGCACGGCATGCACGTTCGCTGGGCATGGGCATGGCGCACCAGGCCGAGGATCGTCTCAAGTCCATCCTGCCCAGGGAGTTTCTGCAGCTGGGGATGTCGGTGCACCAGGATTTCGACCGGATCGCCGCGGATGCGGAATCCTTGAAGGATCCGCAGCACACCCTCCGGCAGTTGAACGAATCGTTGAAGAAATGCAGCGCCTGTCACGCAGGCTATCAGATTCGAGTGGAAGTATCCTCAGAACCAGGGAACACCGCGGCGGATGCCCATGATGGGGGCCACGCCCACCCCTGATCCTTTACAAAAAACGACCAGGGCCGGGACGGTCTTCGCGGAAAACCGCCCCGATCCTGATACTTTCATGGCTGTTATTATTGTTTTGTCGTTATTATTATTGGTTATTGTTGTTATTGTCATATGACTGCGCCTTCAGTTCCCAGCCATTTCCTCCCTCCTGAAGCCTGTCAGCCTACACCCCCCGGCGGCGCCCGCTGGCCCAGAGACCCGTCAGGGCGATACCCAGCAGCGCGAGGGTTCCCGGCTCCGACACCGGTACCTGCGGATCCGGATCGGGAGGCGGCACCTCGATCACCGGCAGGTTGCCCGCGATCGCGCTGATCTTGAAATAGTCCTCCTTCTTGTCGAAGTTCCCGCCGACCTGTTGCGGCGCCAGGATCAGATAGCGCCCCACGAGATCGGTACCGAAGGAAGCGAGATGGTTGATGGAAACATTGCTGAAATTGAACAGGCTGAATCCGAGTCCGGCGAGATCCGTTACCTTCTCCCCGGTGAAGTCATAGCCCGCCCCGAGCGTTTCCCCGCCGATCCACGCGCGAACGTCGGAGTCATTGGACCGCCAGCCGATTTCGAAACCGACGGGATTGTAGCCGCCGTCGCCGAATTCGAACACCACGAATTCGTCCCGGCCGGCGTTGTCGGTCGCATGATTGGGGGATCCTGTCCCTTCGCCGGGACTCCTGACCCCTATCCCGCCGTCGAAGATATTGATGGTGGCCTTCTGGAAGGCCCCCGTGCCATTGCTGTTGCTGGTCGCATAGGCGCGCGCCTTGAGGACCTCCCCGCCCGCGGTGAAGGTGTAGGTGTTGCCCGCATTGCCATGGTTGCGCGTGCCTGCGGTGGTGTCCCAGGTGATGGGCACGGCACCGGCAGCGCCCGCCAGGCCCGTCGCCAGGATGATCACTGCCCCCTTGGTCAGCTTGCTCATGCCATTCTCCGTAGAAAAGGATACTGCTCCGTGATGCCGCCGCGCCTGTCGCCGCAAGCCCGTCTGCCATAAGCAAAGCAATTCCCGTGCCATGATATGATTATCCATAGATAACAATCGCTTGGAAAATACCGGGGAGAACTGTCCAACGCCGCTGTAAGAAGCTCCGACACGGCGGGCGAGCGCGGCGGTGCAATCTTGCTATACTGTAGCCTCGCTCCATCCGTGTCCGCCATGATGCAGAAAAACCAGCATGATTCTTCTGCCACGCTGCATCGCTCCATCGGTGAGGAAGGTTTCCCTCTGCTGGAACTGGGCGGAAGATACACGCTGGCCGCCATGGGCCGGCGTCTGCATGCGCTTCCCGCCGAACTGGCGCGGCACGCGGCCGAACCCGGGCTGCGGTGGGATCTGAGGGGGATCGAACAGATGGATGACGCCGGCGCGATACTGCTGTGGCGGGCCTGGGGATCCCGCCGTCCCGATCACCTCCTGCTGCGGCCCGAGCAGGAACGGCTGTTCAGCCGCATGGAAGCCGCTCCTGCCCCTCCCGCGGCCGTGCCGCGCGACGCATGGTGGCCCATGATGATGCTGGGCCGGGGTATCCTGCTGCTGTGGGAACACCTGGTCGCCTTGGTTGCGCTGATCGGGCAGATGCTGCTGGACGTCCGCTACCTCGCCACCCACCCCGCCCGTCTCCCATGGCGCGAAATCTCCGCCAATCTGTACCGTACCGGCGCGCAGGCGCTGGGCATCACGGCGCTGGTGGGGTTCCTGATCGGCGTCGTATTGAGCTTCCTGTCGTCGAGACAGCTGCAGACCTTCGGTGCCGACATCTTCATCATCAACATCCTCGGCATCAGCATCATCCGCGAACTGGGCCCGATGCTGGCCGCCATCCTCGTGGCGGGGCGCTCCGGCTCCTCCATGACCGCGCAGCTGGGTGTGATGCGGGTCACGGAAGAACTGGACGCCCTCACCGTGCTCGGCATTTCCCACAGTCAGCGGCTGATCCTGCCGAAAGTCCTGGCGCTGGGCATGGCGATGCCGCTGGTCGTGCTGTGGACCAGCGCCGTCGCCCTGCTGGGCGGAATGATCGTCGCCGAGATTCAGCTGGGATTGAACCACCGCTTTTTCCTGGACAAGCTGCCGGACGTGGTGCCGATCGCCAACCTGTGGCTGGGCCTGGGCAAAGGCATGGTGTGCGGCATGGTGATCGCACTCATTTCCTGCCATTTCGGCCTGCGGATAAAATCCAACACCGAAAGCCTCGGCGCCGGCACCACGAACTCGGTCGTGACCGCGATCACCGTGGTGATCATCATCGATGCCATCTTCGCCGTCGTGTTCTCCAATGTCGGATTGACATAGGGACCGCAGGACGATGGGCAAAACCTGTATCATCGAGGTCGAGGGGCTGCATACCCGCTTCGGCAGCCACGTGGTGCACCGGGACATCAGCCTGTGCGTGCGCCCCGGGGAGGTGCTGGCGCTGGTGGGGGGATCGGGCAGCGGCAAGACCGTGCTGATGCGCCAGATGCTGGGCCTGGAAACCCCGGCGGCAGGCAGCATCCGGGTTTTCGGCGAATCGCTGCACGGGCACGATCGCGAGGCACTGCAATCGCTGCGCAACCGCTGGGGGGTGCTGTTCCAGAAAGGCGCACTGTTCAGCGCACTTTCGGTCTATGACAATATCGCCCTGCCGATGCGCGAGCTGCGCACCCTGAGCGAAGGCATGATACGGGACCTCGTCATGCTCAAGCTGAAAATGGTGGATATCGGAGCCGAGCACGCCGCCAAGATGCCGGCCGAGCTCTCTGGCGGCATGATCAAGCGCATTGCGCTGGCACGCGCCATGGCGCTGGACCCGGAACTGTTGTTCCTGGACGAGCCCACCGCCGGCCTGGATCCGCAACTCGGCGAAGCGTTCGTCAAGCTGATCCATGCGATGCGTACCGAACTGACTTTGACCATCGTCATGGCGACGCATGACCTGGACACGCTGGTGGCGCTTTCGGACCGCGTGGCGGTCCTGGCGGAGCAGCGCATCGTGGCACTCGGCAGCCTGCAGGAGGTCGCGGGCATGGAACATCCGTTCATCGCCAGCTTCTTTCGCGGCGAGCGCGGACAGAAAGCCCTGGGCAACACCCTGTCATAGGAGAGCATCATGGAGAATCGCGCCCATGCCCTTGCAGCCGGCCTGTTCGTCATCGTGCTGAGCGTGGCCGTCGCGGCGGTGGTCATGTGGTTCAGCGGAGAAACGACGACGCGCGACAAATACCTTCTGGTCTCCGAGTTTCCGGTGACCGGCCTCAATTCCCAGGCGGTGGTGCGCTATCGTGGAGTCAGCGTCGGCAAGGTGGAGGACATCCGCCTGGATCCGGAGAATTCCCATCGAATCCTGATCCGCATCGCCGTCGATCGGGATCTGACGCTGACCCGGGACGCCTATGCGCAACTCGGCTACCAGGGACTGACCGGCCTTGCCTTCGTCCAGCTGAACGACGAGGGCAAGCAGACCGAACGGCTGGCGACGGATGCGGACCATCCCGCGCAGATCCCCTTTCGTCCCTCTGCGCTGGACAGCATCGCCGAGTCGGGACAGCGCCTGCTCAGCAATGCCAATGAGCTGGTGGAACAGTGGAATGCGCTATTTGATGAACAGAATCTGGTCCGGCTCACCCATATACTGGAAAACACCCGGAACGCCACCGGACGGATGAACGACACCCTCCATCAGCTGGAGCCCAGCCTCGCATCGCTGCCGGGGCTGGTCGCGGACGCGGGCTCGACGCTGAGGCATACCGATCAGCTCATGGTCGACCTCCGGCAGCTGTCGGCACGCATCGGCCAGGAGGGAGGGCCGGTCGACGGCCTTTCGCATACCGCCCGGGAACTGGTCGACACCCTGCACAAGCTGCGCCAGGCTTCGGATGGCATCACGCGCAACTCTCACACGGTGGACCGCGTGCTGCTGCAGATCGAGGAGCAGCCGCGCAGCCTGCTGTTCGGCCGCTCCCCCCCGCCTCCGGGGCCGGGCGAGGCCGGTTTCGTGCCGCCCGTGGCAACCTCGCAGGAAAACGCCCGATGAAGAATCTGCTGATCCTCGCGGTCGTGCTGGTCTCAGGATGCGCCGCCCTCCGATCCCAGCCGCCGCTCTCCGTCTACGATCTTGGCACCGGGTCTCTGCAGGAGCACGCCGCTGCGCCTGAACCCGAACCTTCCGCCCCCCGCAGGAGCGTGCGGATGACGATCACCGCGCCGGTCTGGCTGGACAGCCCGGCCATCCGTTATCGGCTGGCCTATCACGATCCTGCCAGGATTCACGTCTACTCGGGCAGCCGCTGGGCCGGCACGCCCGCAGCCCTGCTGGCGCAACGCGTC
Source organism: Nitrosovibrio sp. Nv17 (assembly GCF_900119085.1). GTDB lineage: Bacteria > Pseudomonadota > Gammaproteobacteria > Burkholderiales > Nitrosomonadaceae > Nitrosospira. Next base: position 29,262 of record NZ_FPIQ01000019.1, read on the forward strand.
AAGGATCGCATCGCCGCGGCCGGTCGCGAAGTGACGATCGCCCCCGGGGAAGGCGTCCGCGCGGACTATGCGCTGCATCTCGAACTGGAGGAGTTCTCCCAGGTGTTCGACAGCCCCCGTGGAAGCCACGTCGTGGTGAAGCTGCACGCCAGCCTCGTCCGGCCCGGCCAGCGCACGCTCGCCGCCCAGCGCGGCTTCAACGTGGAGCAACCCGCACAGGAAGCCAGCGCAGCTGGGGCTGCCCATGCGCTGGCCGCCGCGAGCGACCGGGCCGCCGGCATGCTGCTGGACTGGCTGGAACACGAACTGTCCGATCCGCGCGACCGCGGCTAGGCGGGATTCCTCCTCCCAGCCTCTGCGGCCCTTCCAATGCCCAGGAAGGTCCCGCCGCGCATCCCTGCGGCAGCGGACCTGCGACAATTTGCCGCATTCCTTCATCTTCCCGTTGCACCGATAATGCGGGAATACTGCTCGCAGGATCGGAACGGAGAAGGAACGACCATGGAACGCCCATCAGCCCTCGTGGCGTGCGTGCTCATGCTGCCGCTGCTCGGCGCGTGCGCGGGCAACGCCATCCAGACAAGGCCCGCGGCCTCCGGACAGGAGAAATCCGCCGCCGCCGACTATCCTACCGTGGAGCGCGCCGTCGCGGGCTGCGCAGAGGGAGAACCGGCGTTCGACTGCGATCGCCGCGCCATCCTGGCGATGGCCGGCAACTACCTGGTCAGGTTCAACTTCGACGAAACCGTGGTGTTGCAGCCGGGCTACGAGCGCAGGGCCCCCAAGCGCAGCGGGGCCTTCGAGCAGGTCGTGCTGGTCGAGGATGCGGGCAGGCGGATTTCGCTGCAGCACATCCTGGTCATGGGCGACAAGGTGACGAAGCACTGGCGTCAGGACTGGGTGTACGAAGCGGCGCAGCACTGGGTCTACGTCGGCGGCCAGCGCTTCGAGGCGCGCGCGCGCAACGCCGAGACGATACCCGGCACGTGGACGCAACTGGTCTACGAGGTCAATGACGCTCCCCGCTATGCAGGCGACGGAAAATGGAACCACCGGTACGGCGTGTCGACCTGGACCTCGGAACGCAGCTGGCGGCCGCTGCCCCGGCGCGAGTACACCACCCGCGATGACTACCAGCTGATCAATGCCGAGAACCGCCATACCATCGGCCCTCAGGGGTGGACGCACGAGCAGGACAATACCAAGGTGGTGCGCAAGGAACAGGGAAAGGACACCGTCCTGGTGCGCGAGTTCGGCTTCAACGAATACCGGCGCATCGAGGGCTTCGACTTCGGAGCCGCGGAAACCTACTGGCGGGACACGGCTGAATTCTGGGCCCGGATACGCGCCCGCTGGGACAGCGAATTCAATGCCGACGGCTCGCTGAGGCTGTCGGTACGCCCCGGGGACGAGGCCTTCAACAAGGCGATCCTGGAAACGGCGGACGACTACCGGAAGGATCCCCGCTTCGAGGCCTACCAGGCAAGGCTGGACGACATCTTCCGCCGCTTCGTCAACGTCGGCCACACGGCTTCGCTGTCCCGCTGAGCCACCGAACCGGGCGCTTCATTCGGCCGTATCGAGCACCCTCTGCAGCGTCGCGCCACCCCGGCCGGGGTTGGCGCGGATGAGGCGCTCCTCCCCTGCCATCTCCAGATACAGCGCTTCCAGCGCCTTCTGCGCGATATAGTCCTCCACGTTCGCATACCTCTCGGCCACCAGGCCGAGCTTGCCGCCCTTGCGGACGAAGTCCTGGTATTTCCGGGCGAGATCCACCTCCCCCATGACGCCGCGCACGACGGGCGGGAACTCGCGCGCCAGCCTCTCCGAGGCATGGGCGCGAAAATATCGGGTCGCTGCATCGCCTCCCTCCGCCAGGAGGGCCGCGGGGTCCTCCACCGGCATCCGCGCCACCGCCTCCGCCAGCAGCGTGCGCGCCTCGTCCGTCGCGACCGCCATCTCGGCCACGCGGTTCATGCCCGTGACCAGATTGTCCGCATGCTTGCCCGCTCCCAGTGCCCGCATCATGCTCTCCGCTTTCTGCAGCGTGCCGGGCAGGGGAATCCGCACCAGCGGATTCTCCAGAAATCCATTGGCGACGCCCAGCGTATCGACCGCGGCATGCGCGCACTGGAGCAGCATCTGCCTCAGGCCGTCGGCCCTCTCCGCGTCCGACGACCCATCGTTGTCCGCGCCAGCGGCGGACACGCACACCAGAAATCCGGCAAGAACGGCAGCGATACGCATGATCAGCTTCTCCTCGATCGTTCCGCCGGGTCTCCCGCCAGCGTCCGTGCAGACACGCTACGTCAGGCCGGCCTCATGCGCCTGCTGGTCGGCGTGATAGCTGGAACGCACCATCGGGCCGCAAGCGGCGTTGCGATAGCCCATCTCCAGGGCGGCACGCTCGAACGCCCTGAATCCCTCGGGCGGCACATAGCGCAGCACGGGCAGGTGCCCGGTGCTGGGCTGCAGGTACTGGCCGATGGTGAGCATCTCCACGTCATGCCTGCGCAGGTCGCGCATCACCTCCAGGATCTCCTCGTCCGTCTCGCCCAATCCCAGCATCAGGCCGGATTTGGTGGGGATGTGCGGGAAGCGCGCCTTGAAATCCTTCAGCAGCTTCAGGGAGTGCGCGTAGTCGGCGCCCGGACGGCACTGCCGGTAGAGGCGCGGCACGGTTTCCAGGTTGTGGTTCAGCACATCCGGCGGGCAGGCGGAGAGCCGCTCCAGCGCAACCTCCAGCCTGCCGCGGAAATCGGGCACGAGAATCTCTATCCTGGTGTGCGGCGAATGCGCGCGCACCTCGCGGATGCAGTCGGCGAAATGCTGCGCGCCACCGTCGCGCAGGTCGTCGCGATCGACGCTGGTGATGACGACGTACTTCAATCGCATCGCGGCGATGGAACGCGCCAGATGGACAGGCTCCTCCGCATCCGGGGCGAAGGGCTTGCCGTGCGCCACGTCGCAGAAGGGGCAGCGGCGCGTGCACAGGTCGCCCAGTATCATGAAGGTGGCGGTGCCCTTGCCGAAGCACTCGCCGATGTTGGGGCAGGAGGCTTCCTCGCACACCGTGTGCAGCTTCTGCTCCCGCAGGATGCGCTTGACCTCGTGGAACCCCTGGCTGTTGGACGAGCGCACGCGGATCCAGGAGGGCTTGCGCAGGATTTCGCCCGGCGCCTGCGGGACGATCTTGATCGGGTTGCGTGCGGTCTTGTCCGCGCCCTTCTGGCGGATTTCAGTGGTCATGAGCGTTCACGATGAGATCCCTATCTGCGTTGCGTATGATATCACCCAAACGCTGCGTCAAGGCGCGCCGTGGCGCCCTCCCGGCGGCAGCGTTCCCGGCATGGCCGCTCCACGCGCGGCGGCGGGCACGGCCGTGCCGCACAGCCTTGCCTGCAGCCTGTCGGCCAGGGCCTCGCCCAGGGCGGCGGCATCGGCGGCAATGCCGAGATCGCGCGTCTGCGTGACCTGCAGGCCGGGGTAGCCGCAGGGATCGATGGCGGCAAACGCGCCCAGGTCCATGTCCACGTTGAGCGCCAGCCCATGGTAGCAGCAGCCGTTCCTGATCTTGAGTCCCAGCGCCGCGATTTTCAGGCCATCGACATACACCCCCGGCGCTTCCACCCGCCCTGCGGCCGCGATGCCATGGTCCCGCAGCAGGTCCGCCACGGCGCCCTCCATGCCGCGCACCAGCTCCCGCACCCCGAATCCGAGACGGCGAAGGTCGAGCAGGAGGTAGGCGATGACCTGGCCCGGGCCATGATACGTGATCTGTCCGCCGCGATCGGTACGGATCACGTCGATGTCGACCGCGTGCAGGAGATGCTCCGGCCTGCCGGCCACGCCCTGGGTATAGACCGGCGGATGCTGCAGCAGCCAGATCTCGTCCGGCGTGCTCCTGGTGCGCGCGGCCGTGAACGCCTTCATCGCCTCCCAGGTGGCAAGGTAGTCCGCCAGCCCGGCATGCCTGCGGATTCTCAATTCCGGATGCTCAGAGCGCCATGATCACCATCGGGTGATCGCACAGTTCCCGGTACAGCGCGTCCAGCTGCGCGCGGGACAGGGCACGGATGGTGCAGGTCAGGCTGAGATAGGTGTTCTTTCCGCTGAACCTCACTTCCATCCCGCTCTCGTCGAAATCCGGCGCGTGGCGCTTTACGATCTCCACCACCTCGCGCACGAAATCCAGCTTCCCGTCCCCCCGGGAAGCGGAAGACAGCGCCGTCCCCTGGCCGTTGCGCGGAACGGCCGACCCCGCCGGCAGTCCGTCCACGCGTCCCATGATCTTGACGGGAAAGTCGCAGGGATACTCGATCAGGGAGGGGGGCGCCGACGCGTCGTCCATCGATGGAAAGTCTCAGAAGGGAGACCCGTTTCCCCGCATGACCCGCTCCTTGTAGTCCTGGTAAAGACGGTGCAGCAGGGCGAACGCCGCCCCCGGCCGCCCATCTCCCACCGGCCGGCCATCGAGGCGGGTAACGGGCAGAATCTCCTTGGTGGACGAGGTCAGCAGTATCTCCTGGGCGGTGCGCAGTTCATGCTCGGAAACCGTCCTGATCTCATGCCGAATCCCGCGGGCCACGGCAATCTCGAGCACGATGTCATAGGTTATGCCGGGCAGCATCAGATGATTCTTGGGCGGGGTCAGCAGCACGCCGTCCTTCAGGACGAAGATGTTGCTGGCCGCGCCCTCCGTCATGAAACCGTCGCGCAGCAGTATCGTCTCGCGGGCGCCGGCGTCGACCGCCATCTGCCGCAGCAGCACGTTGGGCAGCAGGGAAATCGCCTTGATGTCGCAGCGCAGCCAGCGGTTGTCGGCGGCCGTGACGGCGGGAATCCCGGTGGCCAGCAATTCCTGGGGCGGAACCAGGAGCGGATTGCTCATGATGAACACGGTCGCCGCGGTATCCTCCGGAAAGGCATGATCGCGCCTTGCCACGCCGCGGGTGACGTGCAGGTACAACGACTGGTCCTCTCCGGCATTGCCGGCGACGATCCGCCCCAGCAGCGCGCTCCACTCCTCGTCGCTGTGCGGATTCGCCAGGCGGATGCCGTCGAGGCTGTGCTGCAGGCGGCGCAGGTGCTCCGCCAGGCGGAAGGGCCTGCGGGAATACACCGGGATGACCTCGTATACGCCGTCCCCGAATATGAAGCCCCTGTCCAGCACCGGGACGCGGGCTTCCTCGATGGGCATGAAGTCACCGTTGAGATAGATCATGATGGCGATCGTGTCGGTGGAATCGATGGACGAGGCGGCGCGCTAGTTGAACAGCAGCTGCAGGCTGTCCCATGCCCGGCCGAAGAAGCTGGCCACGCCCACGGTCTCCAGCGCGACCAGCGGATGCTCCGCCATGGGCTTGCCCTGGAACGTGAACTTCACCATGCCCACCTTCTGCCCCGCGCTGACCGGCGCGATCAGGGGTTGCTTGTATTCCATCTTGGCCTTCAGCTTGTCCGCCTGCCCCTTTGGAAACGAGAAGTATACATCGTCGCCGAATCCCGTCCTGAGCCTGCCTTGCGTACCCTTCCACAGCGGCAGGGCGGTGACCTCCCGCTCCTTCTCGTACAGGCGCACGGTATCGTAGAACTGGAAGCCGTGGTTCAGCAGGCGCTGGCTCTCCACGGTGCGCGCGTGGTCGGAGGCGGCTCCCATCACGATGGAGATCAGGCGGCGCTCCCCGCGCCTGGCCGAGGCCGCGAGGCAGTAGCCGGCAGCCTCGGTATGGCCGGTCTTGATGCCGTCGACGTTGGGGTCGAGCCACAGGAGGCGATTGCGGTTGGGCTGCGTGATGCTGTGGTAGGTGAACTCGCGCAGCGAATAGAGCGGATAGTACTCGGGGAAGTGGCGCATCATGGCTGCCGCCAGCAGCGCCAGGTCCCGCGGCGTCGAATAGTGATCCGGGTGCGGCAGGCCGGTGGCATTGGCGAAGCGCGTGTTGCGCATGTCCAGGCGCGCCGCCTCCTTGTTCATGATCTGCACGAAGGCGTCTTCCGAGCCGGCGATGGTCTCAGCCAGCGCCACGCAGGCATCGTTGCCGGATTGGACGATCATGCCGCGTATCAGTTCGTCGACCGTCACCGGTTTGCCGGGCTCGATGAACATGCGCGAACCCGGGGTGCGCCAGGCATGCTCGGAAACGGGAACCACCTGCGTCAGGGTGAGGCGCTTCTGCCTCAGGGACAGGAATGTGATGTACGCCGTCATCAGCTTGGTGAGCGACGCAGGCTCCACGCGCTCCTGCGTGTTCAGTCCGGCCAGGGTCTGGCCGGACTGGAAATCGACCAGGATATAGGATTTCGCCGCGACCGACAGCGTGGGTTGCGGCGCCACGTCGTGCCCGGGTTGCTGGGCGCCCAGGGGGAGCGCCGAGAGGCACAGCAGCGACAGAAATAACCGTTTCATGGCGAACCGCAAAAGCAGCCATTATATCCCAGGCTGCCGAGCCGCGTTGCCGGCGGCAGCGCGTGCCCGTCAACGCGCGCTGCGGCATACGCTGAATCCGTCGTTCCAGCCCATGCGGTATTGGCCGTCGCTGGCGAAACGCTGCTCGTTCTTGCGCCCGTACGAGGTTTTCTTGGCGGTTTCGCAGCCGTCGACGTAGCCTTCCTTGAAGGCGGGCGAGTAGCCGGCCAGGTTGTAGGCGGGACGGGTGCTGGGAGGCTGCGGCGCCACGGGGCGCGCTTGCGGATCCGAAGCCGGCGGCGGACCGGGGGAGGCATCCCCGTCGGATCCCTGCTCCCGCTCCGCATCCAGCGTCGCGCAGCCCGCAATCAAAGCCGTCAGAAAGATCATCCCGTAGCCGATGCGTATCATCTCGAACCCCCCTTTGACGGTCCCGCCATGACGGCGAAGCGCCGGAAGACTTCAGCGTCTGCGTCCGCCGCCGAACATGCCTCCCAGCACGCCCCTCAGGATTTCGCGGCCCATCTGCGAACCGATCGAACGGGCCGCACTCCTGGCGGCGGCGTCGAGTATGCCCGGCTGGCGCCCGCCGCGGGGGCCGGTCCTGCCGAGCAGCATCTCGCCCAGCGCATCCATGACGCCGCCGCCCGGCGCACCCGCTGGCGCCCTAGCCGCGGCCGGCTGTTCCTGCTCGCCCGCTGTCTCCTGCATGCCCGCAGCGCGGCTCCTGAGAATCTCGTAGGCGGATTCGCGATCCACCTCCTTCTCGTAGTGCCCGTGGATCACCGACGCTCGGGTGATGGCCGCGCGCTCCGCCTCGGCCAGCGGACCGATGCGCGACGCGGGCGGCAGAATGAATGCCCGCTCCACCACCTGGGGGCGGCCCTTCTCATCCAGCAGGGAGACCAGCGCTTCCCCCACCGCCAGTTCGGTGATGGCCTTCTCGGCGTCGAAACCGGAATTGGCGCGCAGGGTCTGCGCGGCGGATCGTACCGCCTTCTGGTCGCGCGGGGTGAACGCACGCAGGGCATGCTGCACGCGGTTGCCCAGCTGCCCCAGCACGCTCTCGGGAACGTCGAGCGGATTCTGCGTGACGAAGTACACGCCGACCCCCTTGGAGCGTATCAGGCGCACCACCTGCTCGATCTTCTCCAGCAGGGCGCGGGGTGCCTCGCTGAACAGGAGATGGGCTTCATCGAAGAAAAAGACAAGCCTCGGCTTCTCCGGATCGCCGACCTCCGGCAACCGCTCGAACAGCTCCGACAGTATCCACAGCAGGAAGGTCGAGTACAGCTTGGGCGCATGCATGAGCCTGTCGGCGGCAAGAACGTTGATCATGCCGCGACCGCGCGCGTCGGTCTGCATCAGGTCGTCGATGTCCAGCATGGGTTCGCCGAAGAATCGCCCGCCCCCCTGCTGCTCGATCTCGAGCAGCGCGCGCTGGATCGCACCGATCGAGGCGGCGGAAACGTTGCCGTATTCCACGGTGAAGCGCTTCGTGTTCTCGCCGACGAACTGCAGCATCGCCCGCAGATCCTTCATGTCGAGCAGCAGCAGGCCGCTGTCGTCCGCAATCCTGAACACCAGCGCCAGCACGCCCTGCTGGGTGTCGTTCAGGTTGAGCAACCGCCCGAGCAGCAACGGGCCCATGTCGGAGATGGTCGCGCGCACCGGATGCCCGGCACTGCCGTATACGTCCCAGAACGTCACCGGGCTCGCCTCCCATTGCGGTGCGTCGAGGCCGAGCCGCGCCAGGCGCTCCCGCATCTTGGGCGAATCCGTGCCCGCGGCGGCCAGCCCCGCCAGGTCGCCCTTGACGTCGGCCATGAATACCGGCACGCCGATCGACGACAGCCGCTCGGCCATCACCTGCAGCGTGACGGTCTTCCCGGTGCCGGTAGCGCCGGCGATGAGGCCGTGCCGATTGGCCAGACCGGGCAGCAGCAGGATGGGATGGTCGGATATCGCGATCGGCAGCGGCTCTGGCATGGTCATGATGGAGGGTATCGGATGATGTGACGTACTATTGTAGGGGCCAAGGCAGGGGGTCCGCAATCGGCAGCCTCGGAAGCGGATGACCGGGGCGGCCCCGATGCCGACAGGGCATGTACGGTCGCCTCATCCGGCCCAGCGGGCGATCTCCAGCGCCAGCAGCAACAGCAGCCACAGCATCAGCGTACGCCAGATCAGCCCGATCGCACTCTGCAGGAAATCCGCGTCGGCTTCGTCGCCCACGCCCACCTCCGGGCGGTGATATTGTCCGTTCGGCTCGCGCAGCGCGTCGCCCAGGCGCACCCCGAGCGCACCCGCGCCGCTGGCGAGGATGACGCCTTCGGCCTGGTTGAGCCAGGAGGCCGCCTGCACCCGCCAGCAGTACACCGCGTCCTCGAAATTTCCCGCGATCGCGAAACCCGCGGCGGTCGATCTCGCCGGGATCCAGTCCACGATCTCGAATGCCCGGGCCGCGAAATGGCCGAACGCATCCGGCGCCCGCACCCGCCCGCCCCAGCGCGCGCTCAGCAGGTCGGAAAGCCGGTACAGCACCGGGCCCAGAGGTCCGGGCAGCAGCACGAAGCAGACGATGATGGCGAACACATGGCGATGCGCATGGATCAATCCCGATTCGATGACGCAGCGGGCGATCTCCGTGTCATTGCAGGCCTCCAGCGACGCACCGCTCCATCCCTGCGACAGGTCCCGCGCCAGGGGCGTGTCCCCGCTCCTGAGCGCATCCCGGATCCCGGCCAGCGCATCGCCCAGCCGGCGGAAACTCAGCGTGGAATACAGTATCGCCACGTTCCACATCCACCCCAGCAGCGGGCTGAAGCCATACAGGACATGATGGATCCATCCCGTCAGCGCCAGCACCGGCACCACCGCGAGAATCCAGGCGGCGATGCCGTGGCGGCGCATCCCGGTGTCGAAATAGCGCTCCACCATGTCCGCGTACGCGGAAAACAGCGAAGCGAACCGATCCTGGCTCCTGCCGGGACGCCAATACTCCAGCGCGAGGGCAAGAATCAACGAAAACAGGGTCATGTCCGCACGGCTCCGGCTGGACGGCTCATGCAGCCTTGAGCGCCGACTTCAACAACCTGCCCATTTCCGCCGGATTGCGCGTCGTCCGGATGCCGCATGCCTCCATCACCGCGAGCTTTTCCTGGGCGGTTCCCTTGCCGCCGGAGATGACCGCGCCCGCATGCCCCATGCGTCTGTCCGGCGGGGCGGTGACGCCGGCGATGAAGCCCACCACCGGTTTCTTCATGTGATCCCTGATCCAGCGGGCGCACTCCTCCTCGTCGCTGCCTCCGATCTCGCCCACCATCAGAACCGCATCGGTTTCGTCGTCGTCGTTGAACAGCCGCATCACATCCAGGTGGCGCAGCCCGTTCACGGGATCGCCGCCGATGCCGACGCAGGTGGACTGTCCCAGCCCCTGCTCCATCAATTGCGCCACGGCCTCGTAGGTCAGGGTGCCGGAACGCGACACCACGCCGACGCGCCCCTTCCTGTGGATATGGCCGGGCATGATGCCGATCTTGATCTCGTCGGGCGTGATGATCCCGGGGCAATTGGGGCCGATCAGCCGGGTGCGCCGGCCCTCCATGCGGCGGCAGGTACGCAGCATGTCGTGCACCGGGATGCCCTCGGTGATGCAGACCACCAGGTCCAGCTCGGCATCGACCGCCTCGTCGATGGCGGCGGCCGCGAACGGCGGCGGCACGTAGACGACGGACACCGTGGCGCCGGTCGCCTGTTTCGCTTCCCTGACGGTGGCGTAGACCGGGATCCCCTCGAAATCCTCGCCCGCCTTCTTCGGATTCACGCCGGCGACGAAACAATTCCTTCCGTTGGCGTACTCCCGGCACATGCGCGTATGGAACTGACCGGTCCTGCCTGTCATGCCCTGGGTCATGACCCGGCTGCCGGCGTCGATCAGGATCGCCACGGCGAAGCCTCCTCTCCCGACGGAATGCCCGCCGCCCTCACCGCCTGCTGCGCGGCATCCGCCATGCTGTCCGCGGAAATGACGGGCAGGCCGGATTCTGCCAGGATTTTCCTGCCCAGGTCCGCGTGGGTGCCCTGTAGACGCACCACCAGCGGAACGTTCAGTCCCACTTCTCGCGCCGCAGCTACCACGCCGGCAGCGATCACGTCGCATTTCATGATCCCGCCGAATATGTTCACCAGCACGGCCTTCAGGCGGGAACTGCGCAGCATCAGCTTGAACGCTTCCGTCACCTTCTCGGTCGTGGCGCCCCCGCCCACATCGAGAAAATTCGCGGGGCTCGCCCCGTAGAGCTTGATGATGTCCATGGTTGCCATCGCCAGGCCGGCGCCGTTCACCAGGCAGCCGATGCTCCCGTCCAGGGGGATGTAGGAAAGCCCGTGCCCGGATGCCTCGGCCTCCACCGGATCCTCTTCCTCGATATCCCGCAGCGCGGCGATCTCGGGATGGCGAAACAGGGCATTGTCATCGAAACTCATCTTCGCATCAAGGGCTGCGAGCCGGCCGTCGCCGGTCAGGATCAGCGGGTTGATCTCCACCAGGGTGGCGTCGGTGCCGACAAAGACCCGGTACAGATCCAGCAGCAGCGAGCGTGCCTGGCCCAGGGCGGATTCCGGGATGCCCATGCCGCGGGCCACGCTGTCGGCTTCACTCGCGCACAGCCCGGCGAGCGGGTCGATGAACACCCTGCGGATTCTTTCCGGCGTCCGCATGGCCACCTCCTCGATGTCCATGCCGCCCTCCGGGCTGGCCATCAGGCACGCGCGCCGGCTGCTCCGGTCCACCACCAGGGCGAGGTAGAACTCCCTTTCGATCTCCACGCCCCGCTCCACCAGCAGCAGCCGCACCACCCGTCCCTGCGTGCCGGTCTGCGGCGTGATGAGCGTCATGCCCAGCATCTTCCCGGCAAAGTGCTTCACTTCGTCGAACGATGCCGCCACCCGCACGCCGCCCCCTTTGCCGCGGCCGCCGGCATGAATCTGCGCCTTGACCGCCCACGTGCCGCCTCCCAGGGCCTTGGCGCCGCGTACCGCCTCCTCCACGCTGGAGACGGCGACGCCTTCAGGGACGGGAACACCGAAGGTGCGCAGGATCGCTTTCGCCTGATATTCGTGGATTTTCATCGTCTCTCTTCCGGCGTGAAAAGGAAGTATAGCGCAATAACCCCATTGCGCCAGGGATGAAGCGGAGGCACCCGTGACGCATGCATATCAGGCGGCTGTCGTCGGGCGATCTCCGGTTTCCCGAGGAAGCCGAGACCTGAAGCATTCGGGCAACGGCGGCCCAGGCTCCAAGGAATTTTGTCATTCCCCGCTGCAGGTGCTAAGATTGACGGGCAGCCCGTGGAACTGGCCGGACAGGCTGGGAACCCGAGCCGCCACCAGGACGCCCTTATGCCGAAAGACGATACGCCTGCGCCATCCAACGTCATTCTCCTGTTCCCCTCCGCCCGGCCCGCGGGCCCGGATTCAGGACGCGGTCACAGGAAGAGGGGCCCGGAAAGACGGCAGCACAGCCGCAGGCGGCCCGACCGGCCTGACCAGGGGCCGGGCGAAAGGGAGCTCCCGGATCGTCGCCAGCGATGTCGGCGGCACGGGTGCGCCACCGCTCCAGCTTCGGAACCGATACCGTGACCACGCGCCTTGCCCGGCGATCCCGACCGTGAAGCACGCCAAGGCCGGATCGGACGCAGAGGGGGATGCCCTCGAATCGCCTGCGCATATCCCGGAGCCCTCGTCCGAGGAGCTGCGGCGGTCGCACGACATCATCCAGGCGCTGATGTCGACCCTGCCCGCCGCTGAAAAGACGGAACTCATGAACCTGCTGCAAACCCTCGCCGCGGGGGAAGGATCCCGTACCCAGATGAACGTTGCCCGGCAACGGGCGCTGAAAATCGTGTCGGATGCCTGCAAGCCCGCCTTCCCCCATGAGAAGGACGTCGGAATGCCTCCAGCCGATACGGCCGGAGGCAAGGGGCGCGTATCGCGCACCGGGGAGCGGCGGCGGGGTGACCGGCGGCGGAAGTAGATCTCCACCTCCGGTCATGGGATGCAAGTCGGCCCGACCCCCGAACACCGGGGCGCTCCTTCCCTATCGGGGTCTGTCAGGCAGAACCGTTGCTTCGCTTCGCGAGGAATTCCGCAGGAAAGCGAATATCCCCCTTCCCGCCGGGTATCCGTCGGCGCGCTCTTCCGATCGTCCCAGAATGGCGTAGCAGACCGGCGTCAGCACCAGGCTTGCGGCCATGCCCACCAGCAGGCCGACCGTCAGCGAAAGCGTCATGGGGATGAGAAACTGGGCCTGCTCGCTGGTCTCCAGCAGCGTCGGGAAGAACCCCACGAAATTGGTCAGGAAGGCCAGCAGGATCGGCCGGAAACGGGCACGGCACGCCTCGACGATGAGTTCCGCGACGGGGCGTCCGCCATGGCCGTGCTTCTGTACGTAATCCAGGAGCACCAGGCTGTCGTTCACCACCACGCCGCTGGCCGCGATCATCCCCACCAGGGACTCCATGGACAACGGCATGCCGATGATCCAGTGGGCCCACACGGCCCCGCTCCAGGCGACCGGCGCGCCCAGCAGGAAGATCAGCGGCTTGGTGTAGGAACGAAACGGAACGGCGATCAGGGCATACATGACCATCAGCGCGATCGCCGTATAGAACGCCAGGGTGCGCACCGTCTCCTCCTGCTCCTGGCGCTCCTCCCCGATATCCACGCGCAACCCCGGGAAATCCCGCTTCATCGCCGGAATGTCCGAGTTTTCCAGCCTGTCGTAGATGGCGTTGACATCCGCCTGCCTGGCATCCACCTGGGCCTGAATCTTGATGATCCGCTGCCGGTCCTGCCGGAACAGCTTCGCCTGACCCGCAATGAAGCCGATGTCCGCCAGCACCCCCAGGGGCGCCTGGGCGTCGTTGGGCAGCCGGATGGGAAGGTTTTGCAGATCCTCCAGGGACTGCCGCTCGTTCCGGGGCAGGCGCACCATCACCTTGACCTCGTTCTGTCCCCGCTGCAGGCGGTGCACCTCGTCGCCGAAGTAGCCATGGCGCATCTGCTCTGCGAGATTCTCCAGATCCAGCCCCATGTGCTGCGCCTCGGGCTTGAGCCGCAACCGGATCTCGGGCTTGCCCGTCACCGCCGAATCGACGACGTGGGAAACGCCCGGATAGGCAGCCAGCGTCTGCTTGAGCCGGTTGGCGGCCTGCGCCAGGGTGGACGGGTCGGCCGCGCTCAGATCCAGTTCGAGGTCGTAGGGCACCGCTCCCTGCTTGTAGTAGAAATCGAGCCGCGCCCGGCCGAGGTCTCCCACCCGCTTGCGCCACTCCCGGATGAGCTCTTCCACGGCCACGTGCCGCCGCCCCACGGGTGAGAGCTCCGTGAAGAACCCGGCGCTGTTCTCGGCGACGATGGTCTCCAGTCCGACGATCACGCTTTGCCGGATACCCGGGTCCCTGGCCCTGGCCTCCGCGTCGAGATGGTCCCGCAACTGCAGGAAGGCGAGCTCCACCTGTCGCGCCAGACGGCGGGTCTCGCTGTAGGGCATGTCCTCGGGAACCTTCAACTGCACCCAGAAGCTGTCCCGGGTCACGTCCGCCTGCAGGCTGACCCGGACGTGGCCGCTTGCGACCAGGGTCGCCGCCAGCGCCACCATCACGATGAAAATGGCGACAGTGAGATAGCGCCAGGCGAGCGCGCCTTCCAGCAGGGGGGTATAGACCCGCAGGACGAAATCCTGCAGGCGCCGGTTGAGTCCCGCGCGAATGCGCATCAGCAGCGTGGGGGCCGCGGGTGTCCCGGGAACGATGGCGAGGTGCGCAGGCAGGATCAGCAGGGCCTCGACCAGGGAAAAGATCAGGGTCAGGATCATCACCAGGCAGATCGGCTTCATCATCTCGCCCACCCAGCCCGGCAGGAACAGCCCCGGCAGGAAAGCCACCAGCGCGATCATCACGGCGACGACGACGGGCAGCGCGACCTCGCGCGTCCCCGAAATCGCCGCCTCCAGGTGAATGGCCGGCCACCGGGGGGCGCCGCGAACCATGTTCCGCGTCAGGCGCCCCCTGCCGGCGTCCTCCTGCTTCGCGTAGATGGATTCTCCGATGATGATGGCATCGTCCACCAGGATGCCCATCGCCAGCAGGAAACCGAACAGCGAGAGCATGTTGAGGGAGATGTCCAGCATCGGCATCAGCCAGAAGGCGCCGAATATGGAGGTCAGTATCCCGATCCCGGCCCAGATCGCCACCCTGAGATGCAGAAACAGCGTCAGCACCAGGCACACCAGGACGAATCCGGTGAGCCCGTCCTCGAGCAGCGTCACGATCCGCTCCTCGTAGGCCTGCGAACTGTCCCACCAGGCGATCAGCGACAGCCCTTCCGGCAATTGCGGCTGCATTTCCGCCACGTACGCCTTGACCCGGCGGGCCACCGCGACGGTGTCCTGCTCGGCATGGATCTCCCAGCCCTGCGCTGCGGCGCCGTTGTGGCGCAACTCCACCGAGCGCTCCTCCAGCCCGTCGGTCACGGTGGCCACGTCCCGCAGCAGCAGGCGCGTGCCGTCGGGATTCACGCGCAGCACCAGGTTGCCGAGCGCCAGCGCGTCCTCCGCCCTGCCCTTGACGCGCAGCAGCAGCTCCCCCTGGGGACTCTTGACCGCCCCCCCGGGCAGGTCGACGGAGGCACGCCGCACGATCTCGGTGACCTCGTGCAGGGACAGGCGATGCTGGCGCAGACGCTCCGACGAAACCTCGATGGCGATCTCGTACGCCACCTCGAAGTAGTTGATGGCGCGGGTCACGCCCGGAATCCGCGCCAGATCCCCCTGGATGCGGTCACCCAGGCGCTTGAGCGTGAGCGTGTCGCTCGGCCCGTGCAGCGCCACCACGATGACGCCCTCGTCGCCGATGCGATAGGCCGGGCGTATGTCGATCCTTTCCAGTCCCTTCGGCAGCCGCTGTATCGCCTGTACGCGCCCGCGCAGGGTGCTCATCACCTGCTCCTTGTCGTGATCGGGCAGGATGGAGACCTTGATGTTGCACTCGCCCTCGATGATCTCGGCATGCAACCGCTTCACGCCGGGAAGATTGTAGATGGCCTCCTCGATGCGGACGCAGACGGATTCCTCGATCTCCTGCGGGCCCGCGCCGGGATAGAAAGCGATGACCTCGATCTGCTGCGGCGTGAAACGCGGAAAGACCTGCTTGTCCATCAGGAACAGGCTGCCGGCGCCGCCCAGCAGGATGAGCAGCATCAGGAGATTGGCCGCCACCGGATTGGAGGCGAACCAGGCGATCAGCCCTCCGGCCGGAGGACCCATGGCCTGGAGCAACGGCCTGCGCCTCATCTAGGGAGCGTCTCCCGCCGCAACGCCGGCAGCGCCCCCCGACCCCGAGCCGCCTCCCAGCCCCTGTGCGTCGACCGGCCCGCTTCCCAGGTCGGGCGTCACCAGGTCGGGATGGATTTTCATGCCCTCCACCGGCACGTCCACGTGGGACACGACGATCCGGTCTCCCGTCTCCAGGCCGCCGTTCACCAGCACGCGATCCTTCTCGCGGCGCAGGACCTTCACCCGCAGGATCTGCAGACGCGCCTCTGCGTCGAGGCGCAGCACCTCATCGGCGGCGTTGACCGCACCCGGCGGCAGCACGAACAATGCAGGCAGCACCCGGCCCTCGATCTCCGCCTTGACGAACAGCCCCGGCATGAGGGGCGGCCGCCCTTCCTTCGCCGCGTAGGGATCCTCCACCTCGGCCACGGCGTACAGCAATCCGGTGCGCTCGTCCAGCGCGCCTTCGGTGCGCACGATACGGCCTGGCCAATGCTGCTCGACGCCTCCGAACTCCGCGGTCAGCACCACCCGCGGTAACGGGGCGGGCTGGCCCTTCTGACGGCCCAGCGACAGGTCGAGGTAGGCGAACTGGTCGGTTGCCAGCGGCAGCCGCACCTGGGCGACGTCCGTGGCGTAGAGGCGGGCCAGCTTTTCGCCCGGCTGCACGTACTGGCCCAGACCGATGCTCCGGTTGCGCACGCGTCCCGCGAACGGCGCCCGCCATTCGCAGCGGCTGCGCTGCAGCCGGGCCTTGATCAGGTCGGCGCGCGCCGCCTTCCGCTTTGCACGCGCCTCCGCGAGTTGCGGCTCGCGCAGCGTCAGCGGCGTCGGCGCGCCCTCCCCGAGGGAATTCCATTCGGTACGCGCCTGTTCGGCCTGGGCTTCCTCCATGACGACCTGACGCTCCGCCTCGGCGATGCGAGCCGAAGCCGCCGCGATGGCGTAGTCGTAGTCACGCGAATCGATAGAGATCAGCGCCTCGCCCGCGGCAAAGAAGCCCCCCGCCACCAGGCTCGGATGCAGGCGCACCACCTGACCCGCCACCTCCGGCACCAGGTCGATCTCGGTGCGCGGCACCACCACCCCCTGGGAGCGGATGTTCAGCTTCAGCGCCTGCGGCTCCACCCGCATCACCTGGGCGACCGGCGGTTCGACGTCCCGTGCCCGCGATTCCAGCTGCGGCCGGTAGGCGACGAGCGCCCACGCGGCGCTGATGCCGGTCAGCAACACCAGCACCGGGATGAGAACCTTCAGATTGGCCTTGCGCCTCACACACCGCCTCCCAGGGCAAGATAGAGATTGATCCGGTTGTTGAGCAGCTGTCTCTTGATGGCCAGATGCGCGCTTTGTGCGTTCAAGGTGCTACGGTAGCTGTCCAGCAGCGTCAGAATCTCGATCATGCCGAGGCGGTAGGAATAGATGGCCAGACGGCGGCTGGCCTCGGTCTGCTCGACGGCTTCCTTCAGGGCCTTCTCCTGTCCCCGCAGCCATTCCTCGGCCGCCAGCATCTGCTCCACTTCGCGGAACGCATTGAGCGCCGCGCTCCTGTACTGGTTGAGCGCCTCTTCCACATGAGCCTCGCGCAGCTGAATCTCCCCCTGGATGCGCCCGCCGGTGAACAGCGGCTGCACCAGGCCCATGACGACGTTCCAGGCAAGCGCACGGGGATCGACCAGCTCCGTCAGCGCGGTGCTGCGCGTCCCTCCCGCGGCGGTCAGCGTGATCCGCGGCAGCAGCAGCTTCCTCGCGCTTGCCGCCCGGGCATCCGCGGCATGCAGCCGGTCCAGTGCCGCGACCAGATCCGGGCGCCGCTCCAGCAGTTCTGAAGGCAGCCCCGCGGGCAGGTCCATGGGGAGTTCGGGCAACATCGCGACGCGTTCCGGGCTGCCCGCGGGATAGCGCCCCAGCAGCACCTCCAGGCGGCGGGCGATCGCCTGCACCTGGTTGCGGGCCTGGCCAAGCTGCACTTCGGCACTGGCCAGATCGGTGAGCGCCAGGCGCACATCCAGGGCCGTCGTCAGACCGCGGGCAAAGCGGCCGCGTACCAGCTCCACGATGGTGCGCCGATCCTGGATCGACTGCTCGGCCACGCCAGCCTGCAGCTGCGCCTCGACCAGACTGAAATAGTCCTGCGCCACCCTGGCCGCCAGCGACAGCCGGGCACCTCGGAAATCGGTTGCGGCAGCGCTGGCTTCCTGCACGGCAGCCTGCCTGGTATCGCGTATTCTCCCCCATACGTCCACTTCCCAGCTCAGATTGAACATGGCGTCGAACACGCTGAAGTGCGCGGTGCCGAATCCAGCCTCGCGTATCCGAACCTGCTCGAAGTTCGGGGAGAAGGATACTTGCGGCCAGAGACCGGCGCCGTCGATGCGGACCTGCGCCACCGCCGCGTCCACCCGCGCCGCGGCAACCTTCAGATCGTAGTTCGCGGTCAACGCATCGTGCACCACCGCACTCAGCGTCGGATCCCCGAAGATCTCCACCCACCGGTCATCCACCGGCAGGCTCGGTTCGGCAATGGTACTCCATCGAGAAGGAATCGGGACGCCAATCTCTCCGGCATGCCGCGGCACTGGCGCCTTGCAGCCGCTGATCGCGGCCGGGATCAGTGCGAGGAGGAGAATTCTCGGGATGCTTGACACTTCCTGTTCGATTACCTTGTCCGGTACCGGCCAGCGCCGCTGCGCCCTATACCGGCATGGCCTCCATTCGATGGTTGTCCTGCGGTTCGCCATCGAAGACCAGTTGGCCGTCCTCCATGCGCACCAGGCGATCCGCCAGGTGAAAATAGCGGTCATCGTGGGAAATGACAAGCGCGGTCTTGCCCGCCGCCTTCAGTTCCGGCAGCAGTTCGCGGTAGAACACATCCTTGAATACGGGATCCTGATCCGCCGCCCACTCGTCGAATACCAGGAAGGGCCTGTCCTCCAGCAGGGCCGCCACCAGCGCCAGGCGCTTGCGCTGCCCCTGCGAAAGGGTGCGCGTGGTGAAGGCCCCGTCCCGCACCTGCACCTTGTGCTGCAGGTGCAGCTTCTCGAGCAGCCGGTTACCCTTCTCGTCCAGCTCTGCCCGCCCGGCTTCCAGCAGCCGGTCGAACAGATAGAAATCGGAAAAGATGGCGGAGAAGGTCTGCCGGTAGCGGTCGCGGCTGGCGTCGTCGATGATCTCGCCGTCGAGCCGCACCTCCCCTTCCTCGGGCGGATAAAGCCCTGCCAGCAGCTTGGCGAGCGTGGTCTTGCCGCTGCCGTTGCCGCCCACCAGGAAGACGATTTCACCGCGATGGAACGTCAGGTGGATCGGCCCCATGGTGAACAGCTCGTCGCTCTGCTCGTGGTAGTAGCGATGCACGGCGCCGCGGATGGCGAGACTGGAAAAAGACCGGGCATCCTCCTCGCCGGGCAGCAGCGCCTCGCTCGCCGGTATGTCCCGAGTGATCTCGTCGATGCGTTCGGCCGAAACCCGTGCCAGGTTGGCGCGGGGAATGTTCATCAGCAACACCTCCAGCGGCGTCACCATGTACACGAAGACCAGGGCGAATCCGGTCATGATGCGGGTGCGATCCGGAACGTCCCCCACCAGCACGAACAGCACCAGGCCGATGAACGCGAAAATCAGGAAATTGCCCCAGCTGGCCGAGGCGACGAAGATCGACATGCCCAGAGTCCGCTCCCGGCGCACCGTCTCGATGGAGCGGCCGAGGACATCCCGCGAGAATGCGGCACCCTTCCTCCGGTTCAGGCGCAGTTCCTTGGCGCCGTCGGTGATCGCCCGGAAATGCTCGAACAGGCTGTCCTGTTCCCTCGATGCCACGTCCAGATGGCCGATCGCGCGCAGGTGTGCGAGATGGTAGCCCAGGGACCCCAGTCCGATGACCACGATCGCCATGGCGAACACCTGCCACGACAGCAGCGCCATGTATACGAGGCAGCCGGTTACGATGACCGCATTGGTCACGATGGCGGGCACGCTGACGAAGAATTCCGCCACGTTGGCGCTGTGCTCCGACAGCGCGGACTGGATCCTCGCACCGCCCACCCTCTCCAGATGACGGAAATCGGCTGCCATGACCTTCCCGGTGATGAACGAGCGCATGTCCGCGTGGGCGCGCTGGCTCAGGCGCTCGAACAGGACGCTCGCCAGCATCTGGCTCGCCATCACCAGCACCGCCGTGGCGGCGAATGTCCATGCCAGGGCGATCCTGGCATCGTCGCCCGAGGTCAGGGCCTCGTTGATCTGAGACAGCATGAGTACGCTGCAGACGCCGTGCACGACGCTGGCCGCCGCGGCGCACAGCAGCAGGAGCCGGGATCGCCCGATGAGATAGGTCAGCACGTCATGTTCACGCTTTGGATCATCGAAACGGGGCGGCGGCATGCGAGAGTCATATCAGCGACGCCGGCATCCGGCCCGACTCCGTCGGCCGGCCCCGTCCGGGCAGCAGGTGAGGTCACACGCTGCACGGGCACGATACCGCCCACGGATGTTCCTGCTGCAGCGCGAGGGCGGCCGAGTATCCGACGGGCGCATCGAGGGGCCAGACCGCAATCTCGCCCCATTCGGGACGGTCGTGCAGCACCTGGTAGCCTTCCCCGACCTCGCTGCGCGGCAGGATGGAGATGGCCTGCAGGTACTCCGCGATCCCCTGTCCGAGCGCCTTGAGCGTGGCCTCCTTCGCCGTCCAGCGCGCCATGAAGTCATCGATCGCGGTGCCGGGCCGCAGCGCGACCAGCCGCTCGCGGCGGGTGAAGACGTGGGCGCCCAGCTCCCGCACCTCGGCAGCGCCTGCGTGACACTCGATATCGACACCTATCGGTCGCCCGCTCGAAAAGGCGATCATGGCGTGGCTGCCGGCATGCGAAACATTGAACTCAATTCCCGCACCACTGTCAAGTTCGGGCTTGCCATGGGCATTGGCCGCAAAACGCAATTCTCCCGCCCGCCGACCCGTGCGCCGGGCGAGCAGCTGCCGCAGCGCCGACCGCGTCGCGACCGCGCGCACCCTGTCCGCGTGCCGGTGAAACCTCCATGCCCGGTTGCGCTCGTCCTCGCTCAGCAGGGCGAGGTCGGATGGGTGCAGAGGCGCCTGCAGGTCCAGATCGAGCCACCATACCGCGACGTCCGCCGGAACCGTCCGGGGCAGTGGCAGCGGCCGGATCTCGTTCATCGACCGCCGCTCCCGCGGACAGATCCCATCCTGCGCTCCGGCCCGGCCCGGGAGGCCGCCTTTTCACCGGCCCCGGACGGCAGCCCCGCTTCATGCATGCGGCATCATCCGGATCACTGTTCGGGAGCGGACGCCTGCCCGTCCATGAACCGCCTCAGGCTGAGCGGACGCATGTCGGTCCATACTTTGTCGATGTGGTCCAGGCAGGTCTGCTTGTCCGCGAGTATGCCGGTATCGGTCCAGCCCGCCGGAATGGCCTTCCAGTCCGGCCAGATGGAATACTGTTCCTCATGGTTGATCAGCACACGGAATGTCCCGTCTTCACGATCGAAGCAACTGG
Source organism: Nitrosovibrio sp. Nv17 (assembly GCF_900119085.1). Classification (GTDB taxonomy): domain Bacteria; phylum Pseudomonadota; class Gammaproteobacteria; order Burkholderiales; family Nitrosomonadaceae; genus Nitrosospira. Next base: position 50,518 of record NZ_FPIQ01000019.1, read on the forward strand.
TCATGGCTCTGTCCTTTTTCGCGTCATGGATGATGAGTGCCGGGGCTCCCCCGGGAGCGGTGAATGCGTCAGGCCGGCTGCAGCACCGATCGGCAATGATCGATGGCCTGGTGGATCAGGATGTTGACCAGCGAGGTGGAAATATCCAGTTCCTTGGCGATGGCGCGATGGGTGTGCCCTTCCAGGCGATGGAGCTCGAAGGCCCGGCGCGTGCGCTCGGGCAGCTCGGAGATCGCCTCCGCCACCAGATTCAGGTGCTGGCGGCCGCTCACGATGGTTTCCGGCATCGCGGTGTGGCAGGGAACATGCAATCCGTCATCCTCGCTCTGGAAGAGATGAACCTCCAGGGAGAGGCGGCGGCGATAGTCGATCGCCAGGTTGCGCACCATCTGCAGCAGATACGCGGCAGGATTCCTGATGTCGATGGTTGCACCTCCCTCGGAGATCTTCAGGTAGACATCCTGCACCACGTCTTCCGCCCGTTCCGGATTGCCCAGGATTCTCAGAGCGGCCCAGCGCAACTGTGACCGGTAAGCCATGAACACCTCATCCAGGCCAGCCTGCTTCCCAACGATCATGACGACACTCCCATGGTAAAAATAGCAACAATAACGAGAACTATTATCATATACCATTCTTTCACGTGTACGCCATTTTTTACATTGCGGCCTCCTTCACCGCCAGCTGAAATGATTCACCAGATTCATCAATGCCTTATATTGCAGCATCCATTTTCATGAATCCCGCAACGCAGCCTGGAGGAGAAGACGAGGCGGGGAACGGCGGCCCCGACAGAGTATCGGGCCACTAAACAATGAGGCGTTCCATCCGTCTTTGACTGTGTTGCACGCACATTCTCCCCGAACCGACGCCTTGCGGAGACGAATCCCTTGATGGACATGCAGCGCACGCACCTCCAGGCCCCCCCCGGCACCATGCCGTCCCTGGCATCCCATCCCGACGGGATTCCCTATCGGGCGACATGCCGGGAGGATGAGCTGTGGCTGAAGGGCGACGCCGGGAGAGACCGCACGTCGACATGGCGGCTGCTGCGCCGGTCGGATGGGCTCGAGCTCGAGTGGTTCGGCCCCGGGTCCGGCATCCCGCCGCGTACGACCGATCTGCTGGCTGCGCTGGAGGTCGCCTTTGCCCGCCATCCGGACCAGGGCAGGTTGCGCCTTGCAGCGCCCCTGGTGAACGAGGATGTCGACACGCTGCTTCGATCCGGAATACTGCTCAGGCAGGAAGACGGGCAGCTGGTCGTCCATGTCGAACTCCTGTGGCAGCAGCCCAGGCTCTGGCTGTGCCCCCCGACCCCGCCATGCTTTCCCGTGTCTCACGTCCTCTCTGAGGGGCGGCGCCACCCCCTGCGGCCGCCCAAGCCGGTCGGCACCGTCTATCGGCGGCACATTCCCTGGCTCGACCGCACGCTTTCGTTCCGCTCCGTGGACATTCCCCACGACCTGGAATGCTTCCATCGCTGGATGAACGAGCCGGAGGTGGCGCGCGCCTGGGGGGAAGCCGGCGAGCTTCCCAGGCACCGGGACTACCTGGAGCGCATCGCGGCCGATCCGCACGCCGCGGGACTCATCAGCTGCCTCGACGGCGAGGCATTCGGCTATTTCGAGATGTACTGGGCCCGGGAAGATCGGATCGCACCTTTCTACGACGTGGAAGACTTCGATCGCGGCTGGCACGTGCTGATCGGGGAGCCGCGCTTCCGGGGCAGGCCCTTCATCACCGCCTGGATGCCCTCCTTCTCTCACTACCTGTTCCTGGACGACTGCCGCACCCGTCGCATCGTGATCGAGCCGCGCGTGGACAACCACCGGATGATACGCAGCCTGGGCAAGTGCGGCTACGCCTGCCTGAAGGAATTCGACTTCCCCCACAAGCGCGCCATGCTCGGCATGCTGACACGGGAACGCTTCTTTGCGGAGCGCCTGTGGATTCCGCGCGCCGCCGCCGCGGCACCTTCCCTGTCCCTGCTCTGAGGAGCCCGCCATGCACATCCACGATCTGATCGGTATCGGTTTCGGTCCCTCCAACATTGCGCTGGCCATCACCCTGGATGAAAAGCAACAGCAGGGCAGCAGGACGGACTTCTTCTTCATCGAAAGGCAGCCGGGCTTCGCCTGGCACGCCAACATGATGCTGGACAATGCGCACATGCAGATTTCCTTTCTCAAGGATCTGGCGACCCTGCGCAATCCTTCGAGCCATTTCACGTTCATCAACTACCTGCACCAGAAGCGGCGCCTGCAGGACTTCATCAACCTGAAGACCTTCTTCCCCAGCCGGCACGAGTTCAACGACTATCTCGCCTGGGCCGCGGGGCATTTCGACGACCGCTGCGCCTACGGCGAGGAAGTCTTCGAGATCCTTCCGGAACAGCATGCCGGCCAGGTCACCCATCTTCGCGTACGCACACGCAACCCCCAGGGCGTGGTGCGCGAACGCGCCGCGCGCAACCTCGTCGTCAGCGTGGGAGGAACCCCCAACATCCCCGAATGCTTCAGAGCACTCGAGAATGACAAAAGGATATTTCATTCGAATTCCTATCTGAGTACGATTGCGCAACGCGAGAATGCCAGGAAGATCGCGGTGGTCGGCGCGGGCCAGAGTGCCTCCGAAATCTTCATGGATCTGCACCACCGCTTTCCCGATTCCCGCGTCGACCTGATCATGCGCGGACGCTCCATCAAGCCTTCGGATGACAGCCCGTTCGTCAATGAGATATTCAACACCGATTTCACCGACTTCGTGTTCAGCCGCCCCGCTCCGGAGCGCAGTGCCCTGATCGAGGAGTTCTGGCATACCAACTATGCGGCCCCCGATCTCGTGCTGATCGAGCAGATTTTCAACGTGCTCTACCAGCAGAAGGTGACCGGCAACCTGCGCCACCGCTTCCTGCGCCGCCACGAGGTGGCGGCGGCCCATGCCGCGCCGGACGGCATCCGGCTGACCCTGCGCGATCTCAACACCGCCACCGAATACGCCGTCGCCTACGATGCCATCGTGCTGGCGACGGGCTACACCCACGACCGCCACAGGATCCTGCTGGGAGCCCTCGCCCCCTACCTGGGAGACTTCACGGTGAATCGTGAATACCGCATCCAGAGCACGCCGGATTTCCAGCCCGCCATTTTCCTGCAGGGTGCGTGCGAGTCCAGCCATGGCCTGAGCGATACCCTGCTGTCGGTCACGGCGGTGCGCACCGACGAAATCGGACAGACGCTCCTGGACGTCATCCACCAGTCCCTGGCGCAAAGGATGAGAACCCAGTACGCGCCCCTGCCGATCAGCGAAGCGCTGTGAAAGCCGGAACCATCCCCGCGGCAGGCCGCCGGTGTTCCATCGATGCCGCTCGATCCTGATCTCGCCGCGTTTCTCGAACTGGTCGCAGCGGGAGCCGGCGGCGGCCTGCCCCTGCACCGGCTCCCGCCCGCCGAGGCGCGCAGGCGGTACGATGCCTCCACGCTGTCGCTCGACCCTCCCGGGCCGCGGCTGGCGGCAGTGCAGCCGATCGGCATTCCCTGCCGCGACGGCGTGGAAATCCCGGCCCGTCTCTATGTTCCCGGGCCGGATGCTCCGCAGGGGGCGTCCGGCCAGCCGGTGCTGCTGTACTTCCACGGCGGCGGCTACTGCGTCGGCAGCCTCGACTCCCACGACTCGCTCTGCCGGGCGCTGGCGGCGCTGACACCGTGCCGCGTCCTGAGCGTGGCCTACCGGCTCGCTCCGGAGCACCGGTTTCCGCAGGCGGTGCACGACGCCCAGGATGCCTATCTGTGGCTGCTGTCCCAGGGCGCGGCGCACGATCTGGATTCCCGGCGCATCGCGGTCGGCGGGGACAGCGCCGGCGGCACCCTCGCGACCGGGCTGGCGATCGCCGCGCGCGTCGCCGCCTGGACGCCGCCGGCCCACCAGGTGCTGCTCTACCCGTGCACCAGCGTGCGGCAGGACACTGCCTCGCACCAGCGCCTGGCGCAAGGCCATCTGCTCGAGGCGGCGACGCTGCAATGGATGTACGGCAACTACCTGCGCGATGAAGGCGATCGCCTGGACTGGCGCTTCGCGCCGCTGGCGGCGCCCACGCTCGCCGGCCTGCCGCCCGCCTTCATCGCGCTGGCGGAGTTCGATCCCCTGGTGGACGAGGGCGTCGCCTACGCCGAGCGGCTGAAGCGCGAGGGCGTGGCGACGGAACTCAGGATCTACGCGGGCATGACCCACGATTTCGCCCGCCTCGGGAACATCGTCCCGGCGGCGGCGGACCGGCTGCGCCGGGACATCGCGGCCGTGCTGGCGCGCGCATTCGCCCCGGGGGCGGCGCACGCCGGGAAGGAATCTACGCCATCCCCTCCCTGAGGGGAAGCCGGGCAAGAAGCAGCGCGAGCTGGTCCAGCAGCGGCCCGGCCTGCATCATGCCGAAGTGGTCGGCGGACAGCTCGGTTTCCACCGGATCCGCCACACCGATCTGCCGCTTCAGCGCCGCGCGTTCACGCTGCGGCCGACCGGACGACCACCAGCAGACGGGACGCACGCCCAAGGCCGGCAGATCGCCCGCCTGTCCGGACAGCGTCTTGAGGTGGCGCGCCACCTGGAACATGCGTCCGAGCTCTTCCGCCTCCATGCCGGCATAGTCCGTATTCCGCCCGCGGTCGATCCGGGCATCCAGCGTTGCCAGGATCGCCACGGCCGCCGCTTCACCGGCTTCGGCGCCATCGGTCCGCCACCGTGCCAGATGCTGCGCGGTCTCCTGTGTGTCGTGCTGCGGCAGGACCAGCGCGATGAAGGCGCCGAGATCGGCGAGCCAGTCATCCCCGGCAGGTGCCTCGGTACCGGGGACGAACGGGTCGACCAGGCCCAGGAAGCCTATCTCGCCGCCATCCTGCTCGATCCGGTGCGCGGCCAGCACCGCGAGCGCGCCCCCCAGCGACCAGCCCAGCAGGTGGTAACGTCCCTGCGGCTGCGCCTCCTTCACCTGCCGCACATAATCCTCCGCCATGGCCTCCAGCGAGAGGTCGCGGTGCGCCGCATCGCGCAGCATCCTGCAGGGCAGTCCGTATACGGCGCGCTGCCCCTGCAGCCGGCGCGCCAGCGGCTGGTAGTCGAACACGGTGCCCAGTCCGGGATGAAAGCAGAACAGCGGCGGCACGGCGCGGCACGGCTCGTTCATCGCGAGCAGCAGGGAAGGCGCCAGGGCACCCGCAGCGCCGGCAGCCTCATCGAGCCCGAGCAGGGCCGCGATGCTGGGGTGCAGCATCAGGTCGCGCAGCTTGATGCCGCTCAGCACCGGATCATCCAGCCCCCGCAGGCGCGCCATGACCTGCAGGCACGACAGGGAGTCGGCGCCGAGTTCGAAGAAATTGTCGGTCTGCCCGATGCGCTCGATCTTCAGCACGCTCTGCCAGATGTCGGCCAGGTGCCTCGCCGCCGGCGTCGCGGGCGCCACGTAGGCGCTGGCGGCCGCCCGGCCGGGCGGCGGCAGCGCCAGGCGATCGAGCTTGCCCGCGGGCGTCGTCGGCAGGCTGGCCAGCACCACGATGTGCGCCGGCACCATGTAATCCGGCAGGCCCCGGGCGAGCTGCCGCCGGATTCCTTCCTGAAGGACGGCGGCATCGCCGGCAACCGCCGGCACGACGTACGCCACCAGCTGCTGCACCGTCTCCGGGGCACTCCCCTGGACGACCGCCGCCGCCTGGGCCACGCCCTCGATCGCCAGCAGCCGCGATTCGATCTCTCCAAGTTCGATGCGGAAGCCGCGGATCTTGACCTGATGGTCGATCCGGCCGAGATACTCCACCGTACCGTCCGGCAGCCAGCGCGCCAGGTCGCCGGTCCGGTAGAGCCGCCCCCCCGCCGCGTCGAACGGGTCCGCGACGAACCGCTCCGCCGTCAGCCCCGGTCGCCCATGGTACCCCCGCGCCAGGCCGAAGCCGCCGATGTACAGCTCACCCGCCATCCCCTGCGGGACAGGCTGCAGGCTCCCGTCCAGCACGTACGCGGTGCGCTCGCCCACGGGTTTGCCGATGGGCGCATAGGCGCCCTCGAAGGAGGTGCCAGCATCCACCTTCCATATCAGCGGCGTGACCACCGTTTCCGTCGGCCCGTAGCCGTTGATCAGCATCCGCGGCCGCAGCGACCGGCGCACCCGCTCGAAGGTGGCACGCGGCATGGCCTCCCCGCCGAATACGTACAGCTCCATGGCGGGCCGCTCTTCCCGCCCCTCGACCCACTCCGCCAGCTGGCCCAGGTAGGCGGGAGGAAAGACCGCGTGCGTGATGCCGTAGCGGCGCAATGCGCGGCAGGATTGCTCGGCCGGCCACAGCTCGCCGTCCCGCAGGGCCATTCCGGCGCCGGTGATCAGCGTGGTGAGCCAGCGCTCGTGCGCGCCGTCGAAGGAAAAGGACATGAATTGGAACTCGCGCCAGGACGACTCCATCTCGTAGATCTCGGCCGTGGCCTGGCAGTGCATGGCCAGGGGGCCATGCTCGACGGCGACCCCCTTGGGCTGCCCCGTGGAACCGGAAGTGTAGATGAGATAGGCGAGGTTGCGCGGAGCGGTCGCGACCTCCGGATTGTGCGTCGACGCATCGTGCAGATCGATGCGGTCGAGCGCCAGCATCTCGACGTGATCCGGCAGTCCCAGGCGGGATGCCAGGCGCTCCCGGGTCAGCACCAGGCGCATGCCGCTGTCGCGGACCATGTAGCCCAGGCGCTCCGCCGGATAGTCCGTATCCAGAGGGACGTAGGCGCCACCGGCCTTGAGCACCGCAAGCAGCGCCACGATCATGTCCAGGGAGCGCTCCAGGGCGACGCCCACGCGCACCTCCGGCATGACGCCCGATTCCGCCAGGCGGTGCGCCAGGCGATTGGCCCGCTCGTTCAGCACCCCGTAGCTCAGCTCCTCGTCTCCCAGCAGCAGGGCGATGGCATCCGGGCGCGATGCGGCGCGGCGCTCGATGAGACGGTACACCGGCACGCCGGAGGGATAGCGCTTGTCGCCACGCCCCCAGGCGAACAACCTGTCCCGCGCGGCCGGCTCCATCCAATCCAGGTTGCCAACCACCTCGTCCGCATCCTGCGCCATCTGCTCCAGCAGGTGTTCCATCTGCCTGCGGATTTCCGCCACGGCGGTATCCGTGAAGCGGCTGCGGTCGTAGCAGTACTCGATCTCCAGGGATCCGTCGTCGATGACGACCTGCAGATCCATGGCGTAGCCGGTCAGCCCCTCCCCCTCCACCGGCCCGAAACGCAGTCCCGCCCCTTCCTGGCCGTGCAGGCTCTTCTCCAGGGGAAAATTCTCGAACACCAGGATGCTGTCGAACAGCGCCCGGCCGGCCGAGCCGGCCCATCGCTGGATCTCGTACAGGGGCGTGTGTTCATGCTCGCGCCATTCCAGGTTGCGGGCCTGCAATTCGCGCAGCCAGTCGCCGACGCGCTGCTCGGGCCGGGCGTCGACGACGATGGGCAGGGTATTGATGAACAGCCCCAGCATCTCTTCCGCACCCGGGAGGCCGGCCGGCCTCCCGGCCACGGTGGCGCCGAAGACGGCGGCCTCCGCCCGCGCATGGCGCTGCAGCAGCAGCCCCCACGCCGCCTGCACCAGCGTGTTGAGGGTGACGCGCTCGCGCCGGGCCAGCGCTTCGTACGAGCGCGTCCGGTCGGGGCCGAGGCGGGAATAGCGCTTCGCATAGCCGCTGCGGCCTGGCAGCACATCGCCCGCCAGCAGCGTGGGACCATCCAGCCGGGACAGGGAGTCCTTCCAGAAGCGTTCATCGGCCTGGGCGTCCTGCTGCGCCAGCCAGTCGATGTAGTTCGAGTAGGGCGGTCCCGGCGGCGGCAGGCGCCGCCCGTCGTAGCAGGCGAACAGTTCGTTCACCAGCCGCGACATGCTCCAGCCGTCGAGCAGGATGTGATGCAGGGTCCAGACCAGCCGATGGCGTGTGTCGTCCAGCCGGATCAGGGCGACGCGCATCAGGGGAGCCTTCAGGATGTCGAAGGAGCGGCACAGCTCCGCCGCCGCGAAGGCGGCGATCCGGCCTTCGTCGATGGCAGCTCCCCGCCAGTCGTCCATCCGGATGGCGAACCCGGCATGCCGATGGACCAGCTGCAGGGGCTGGTCGAGCGGGTCGGGACCGGCCTGCCAGAGAAATCCCGTGCGCAGGATGGCATGGCGCCGGATCACCTCCCGGAACGCGCGCTCGAAACGGTCGACGTCCAGCCCCTCGACCTCCACGTTGAGCTGGTTCATGTAGAGACCGGACTCCGTATCCGTGGAATCGATGCTCGACAGCAGCATGCCCTTCTGCATCGGAGACAGGGGGTAGGCGTCTTCCAGGCTGCCGGGATCGATCGCCAGCTCGCGCATCCGCACCGCACTCAGATAACGCTCCAGCCTCTGCGCCGGCCGCGATTCCGGCGCAGGCGGGGCCGCTGCGGCATCGGCCGCATCGGCGCGCTCGGCCACGCCGGCCATGCCCATCACGCTCTGGCGTTCGAACAGCTGCCGCGGCGTGACTTTCCAGCCCGCTCGGCGCAGCCGCGCCACGATCTGCAGGCTCAGGATGGAGTCGCCCCCCAGTTCGAAGAAGTTGTCCTGGCGCCCCAC
>NZ_FPIQ01000013.1 GCF_900119085.1 Nitrosovibrio sp. Nv17
CAACGGGAACAGCAATCTGTGCAGGTGTTCCGGGTTCAGTCGTTTGAAGTGTCATGATGAATCCTCGAATGAAGTCGCGATACAATGTCACGGGTTCCCCGACCCTGCACACGCGCCTACCATCCTTGTGTATACAGGCTCAAAGCCTCGGATACTCCACGGTATTGGCGAATAGGGCGGGGAGCCAATCTACATCACAAGCTCAGACCTTAAAAAACCTGTCTTCAGGATGGGACGGCTTCCCCAGTGAAGCATCATCTTACTTGCATCACAAACAAAATCTGAATATCTCTGATCATACAAGGATGGGTGGAGCGCAGCGCAACCCATCACTCCTGCGGAATTTCCGGAGCTCGGTAAAGAACCGAATGCTCGCACGGATCGTATTGAAGAAAGGAAATCACAGCCAATGAAACAATTCAACGGCTGCCGTGCTTTCCACCGGAAAGACTATCGATATGACAAAAAATAAGAGGCGCCTTGCTCATCCTCAGGCGTATCGTACTGATCGGTACCGGAGATGATCATGAAGCGTGAGCAAACAGCCATCTCACCCGAGGAGCGCAGATTCCACAGAGTATCCCAAAGGGATCTATTGATTTTCTGCGTGCTGGGCTACGTATTGTACTTTACCGCGCGTTGGGGAGAGCCACCGACCTGGGCGCTGGCGGGGATCGAGACCCTGAAGCCGGTCCTCGGCGCGCTCGGCAACGCCGCGCGCGTAAGTGACGTGCCCTTCCCAGCGCAGGTGATACTCATCTATTGCGCCTTCGGTTTCCCCTTCCTCACGGTCTGGGCCATGTACCGAGTTTTTGTGACTGAGGATCCAAGGAAGATCATCATGCCTGGAAAGAACGAACTGCCGCGCTGGAAGCTGGCGTGCCTAGGGGTGGGACAGCTAGTGTTGATACTTTCTTTTATAGGAATCTGTATCCATGAGCACACTGGTTCTATCGGATGGGAGATGCACGCCTTCTTCTCGCCGGGTTTTGGCACGGCGACCATACTGCTCATCGGCTACGGAGGCTTTGCCATGACCATACCGATAGTCTTTTACTGGCTGTGGATCGCGCTAGCGGGATATCCCGGAAAACACGTAGCCAGCAGTCCAGTCGACGATCCGATCGATCAGGAATCGGATGCACCCACCATCATATTGAAGGAGGGAAATCATGGCCAGTGAGGCGGATGAAAAGGAACTGACATTCGACATCGTGTTCGGGCTCGGCGGCGAATTTTCAAGCACAGCCCTGAAGCTCGTCCAGGGGGCGCTGCTCGATGTATTCAAGGATGTCTTGAGTTATAAACGCTGAGACCGGCAATCTCAACTGGTACCAAGAGGCGGGTTTCTCCTCCCGTTTGACCGTCAGCTCCATCGTTCCTGCGGTCCCTGCAAGGATTCGAGCACCCCGCACAGCCCAACACCCAGCCCGCCCTTCCGCCCCCTCCACGTAGACTCCTTCGGCCCTCTCGTCCGGAAAATTCCACCGGACGCCGGCTAGCCCCGGCACCGCTTCTACGCGATAATCACGCGTCGTACTTCCGGGACTCTGTCCGTGGCCAACGAAGACCTCTCCAGACTCAGGATCGACCGCACCGGCGGCGCCCGTCCGATCGGCCGGAAAAAGCCGCTGCGGACCGTGCCCGCGCTGGCCGCCGTCGCGGCGCTGGGGCTGCTCGCGGCGCTGTATCTGCGCACCCATGCCACGGTGGAAGTGCAAATCGGCACCGTGACCACGGCCTACCCGTCCCAGTCCCACACCCTGCTCAACGCCACGGGGTACGTCGTGGCCCAGCGCAAGGCGGCGGTGGCGTCCAAGGGCACCGGCCGGGTCGAATGGCTGGGCGTGACGGAAGGCAGCCGGGTGAAGCAGGGCGAGATCATCGCCCGGCTGGAAAACACGGACGTGGGCGCCACGATGGAGCAGGCGGCCGCCAACGTCGGCGTCGCCCGTGCGAACCTGCAACAGGGAAAGGCGGAACTGATCGATGCCGAGGCGGCCCACCGGCGCAACGAGGAGCTGCTTGCCAAGGGTTTCATCTCGCAGTTCGCCTTCGACGCCGCGACCGCGCGCTTCCACAAGGCCCGGGCCGCGGTGCGCGGCTACGAGGCGGCGGTGGACGCGGCCGAGGCCAGCCACCGCGCCGCGCAGGTGGCGGTGGAGCAGACCCTGATCCGGGCGCCCTTCGACGGTATCGTGCTGACCAAGAGCGCGAACGTGGGCGACGTGATCACTCCTTTTTCCTCCGCCCTCGACGCCAAGGGCGCGGTCGTCACGATGGCGGACATGGACACGCTGGAAGTGGAGGCGGACGTTTCCGAATCCAGCCTGCCCAAGGTCAGGCTGGAGCAGCCGTGCGAGATCCAGCTGGACGCCATGCCGGACATGCGCTTCCGCGGCCTGGTGGAGCGCGTCGTGCCGACGGTGGACCGCGCCAAGGCCACCGTGATCGTGAAGATCCGCTTCCTCGACCGCGATCCCGGCATCCTGCCGGAGATGAGCGCCAAGGTCGCCTTCCTGGAAAAGGAGATGGCTCCCGACGAGCGCACCGCCCGCACGGTCATCCCGCCGGAGGCCGTCGTCTCGCGCAATGGCCGCCAGGTGGCGTTCGTGGTGAAGGACGACGCCGCGATCGAGACACCCGTCGAGACGGGCGCGCGGATTGGCGACATGGTCGAGGTGCTGCGCGGCCCGGCGGCGGGCGACAAGGTCGTCCTGCACCCGGACGGCGGCCTGGGCCACGGCGACAGCGTCAAGGTGGCAGCGAAGTAGCGGACACATGGAATCCCCGGCCGAACCCATCGTCCGCATCAGGAATCTCACCAAGAGCTACCGCCGCGGCGAGCAGCGGGTGCCGGTGCTGACGAACATTTCCTTCGACATCGCCGCCGGCGAGTTCATCGCGCTGATGGGGCCGTCGGGGTCGGGCAAGAGCACCCTGCTCAACCTGATCGCCGGCATCGACAAACCGGATGGCGGCTCGCTGACGGTGAACGGGACCGACATCGCCACCCTTTCCGAGGCGGAGCTCGCGGACTGGCGCGCGGCCAACGTCGGGTTCATCTTCCAGTTCTACAACCTGATGCCGGTCCTGACCGCGTTCGAGAACGTCGAACTGCCCCTGCTGCTGACGTCGCTCGCGCGCGGCGAGCGCCAGGCGCGCGTGGACCTGGCCCTCTCCATGGTGGGGCTGGCCGACCGCACCACCCACTATCCCTCGGAGCTGTCCGGGGGCCAGCAGCAGCGCGTGGCGATCGCCCGGGCTTTCATCACCGACCCCGTCATCCTGGTGGCGGACGAGCCCACGGGCGACCTGGACCGCGCCTCGGCGAACGACATCCTCGCCCTGCTCGAGCGCCTGAACGCCGAACTGGGAAAAACCATCATCATGGTGACGCACGATCCGCACGCAGCGCGCTCGGCGCACGCGATCCGGCATCTGGAAAAAGGGGAGCTCGACGTGGCGCCCTGAATGCCGCGCCCGCACGCCCATGCACTTCCTGAAACTCATACTCAGAAATGCCCTGCGCCACCGGCTGCGCACGGGGCTGACGGTGCTGGGCCTGGTGGTGGCCATCCTGGCGTTCGGGCTGCTGCGCACCGTGGTGGACGCCTGGTATTCGGGCGCTGAAGGCGCTTCCGCCGCGCGCCTGGTGACGCGCAACGCAATCTCGCTGGTGTTTCCCCTGCCGGTCAGCTACCGCGAGCGCATACGCCGCATGGAAGGCGTGACGGCCATCTCCTATGCGAACTGGTTCGGCGGCGTCTACGTGACGCCGAAGAATTTCTTTCCCCAGTTCGCCGTCGACGCGAAAACCTACTTCGACCTCTACCCCGAATACGTCATCCCGCCCGCCGAGATGAAGGCCTTCGTCATCGACCGCAAGGGCTGCGTGATCGGCCGCAAGCTGGCGAATACCTACGGCTTCAAGGTCGGCGACGCCCTTCCGCTGCGCGGCACCATCTATCCGGGCACCTGGAATTTCACCGTCCGGGCGATCTACGACGGCGCGCAGGCCAGCACCGACACGTCCCAGCTGTTCTTCCACTGGGACTATCTCAACGAGACCATGAAGAAGGCGGGCGCCCGCAAGACGGACTGGGTGGGCGTCTACGTGATCGAGATCTCCGACCCCGACAATGCCGCCCAGATATCCACCGAGGTGGACGCCATGTTCCGCAATTCGCTCGCCGAGACCCTCACCGAGACGGAGAAGGCCTTCCAGCTCGGGTTCGTCTCCATGACCGAGGCGATCGTGGTGGCGATACGCATCGTTTCCTTTCTCGTCATCTTCATCATCCTGGCCGTCATGGCCAACACCATGGCCATGACGGCGCGGGAGCGCATCGCGGAGTACGCCACCCTCAAGGCGCTCGGGTTCGGCCCGGCCTTCCTGGCGGGGCTGATCTACGGCGAATCCCTCGCGATCGCGCTCGCCGGCGCGGTGCTGGGCATCGCCCTCACCTTTCCCGTGGCGCACGGATTCAGCAAGCAGGTGGGCACGCTGTTCCCGGTCTTCGGCGTGTCGCCCGAGACGATCTGGATGCAGGCCGCGGCCGCAGCCGCGGTGGGCGTCGCGGCGGCCGCGCTGCCCGCCTTTCGCGCCGCGCGGGTGCCCATCGTCGAGGGACTGAGGAGCATGGGCTGAGATGTCCGTTCCCCTCTCCTACATCTGGCGCAATCTCGCCGCCCGCAGGCTGACCACCCTGCTCACCGCGGGCGGCATGGCGCTGGTGGTGTTCGTCTTCGCCACGGTGCTGATGCTGGAGGAAGGGCTGCGGGTCACCCTGGTGGAAACCGGCTCGCCGGGCAACGTGGTCGTGACCCGCCGCTCCGCCGGGACGGAGGTGCAGAGCATCATCGACCGGGAACAGGCGGCGATCGTGGAAAGCCAGCCCGAGATCGCGCTCGGCGAACACGGCCTGCAACTGGCCTCGAAGGAAACCGTGGTGCTGATCTCGCTCGCCAAGCGCGGCTCGGACAAGGCATCCAACGTGTTGATCCGCGGCGTCGGCTCGCACGGGCTCGAACTGCGCCCGCAGGTCAGCCTGCTGTCGGGGCGGATGTTCCGTCCCGGTTCGACGGAGATCATCGCCGGCAAGAGCGTGGCGGAGCGCTACCAGGGCACCGGCGTCGGCGAGACGCTGCGCTTCGGGCAGCGGGAATGGACCGTGGTCGGCATCATGGATGCGGGCAGGACCGGCTTCGACTCGGAGATATGGGGCGACGCGGACCAGCTGATGCAGGCGTTCCGCAGGTCGGTCTACTCGTCGGTGATCGTGAAGCTCGTCGACCCCGACCGGTTCCCGGAGTTCAGGGCCCGCCTTGAGGCCGATCCCCGCCTGACCCTGGACATCAAGCAGGAAAGCGTCTTCTATGCCGAGCAGTCGCAGCTGCTGGCGAACTTCATCAGCTACCTGGGCATGATCCTGTCGATCATCTTCTCCATCGGCGCGATCATCGGCGCCATGATCACCATGTACGCCTCCGTCGCCAACCGCGCCACGGAGATCGGCACGCTGCGCGCGCTCGGGTTCCGCCGCGCCAACATCCTCGCCGCCTTCCTGGTGGAGGCCCTGATGCTGGGCGCCGCAGGCGGCGTGGCGGGGCTGGCGCTCGCCTCGTTCATGCAGTTCTTCACCATCTCCACCATGAACTGGCAGTCCTTTTCCGAGCTTGCGTTCAGCTTCACCCTGAACGGCGAGATCGCGGCCAAGTCGCTGGCCTTCGCGCTGGTCATGGGCGTGGCCGGCGGATTCCTCCCCGCCGCCCGCGCCGCGCGGCTCGACATCGTGGATTCGCTGCGGGCAGCCTGATCCGGTTCCCGATCGCGCGGATCAGCCGCGAATCTCTTCGATCGTGCCCATGTGGAATCCCAGCCTGCCGCACTGGCGTTCCTCGAAGTAGCGCCTCAGCGGTTCGTGGATGACACGGAACGCGAGTTCCGTCCAGGGAATCTCCGTCTCCGCGAAGAGCCGCACGTCCAGGCTCTCGCTGCCCGGGCTGAAGTCCAGATCCAGCAGCCGCGCGCGAAACAGGACGTGCACCTGGTTGATGTGGGGTATGTTGTAGATGGCGTAGAGGTTCCCCATCTCGACCCGCGCGTTCGCCTCCTCCAGCGTCTCCCGCGCCGCACCCTGCACCAGGGTCTCGGCGTTCTCCATGAAGCCCGAGGGCACGGTCCACAGGCCATGGCGCGGCTCGATGGCTCTTCGGCACAACAGTATCCTGTCCTCCCATTCGGGAATGCAGCCCACCACGATCTTGGGATTCTGGTAGTGGATGGTATGGCACGAGGGGCAGATGTAGCGGGGCAGCGCATCCCCTTCGGGAATGCGCCACTCCACCAGGCCGCCGCAATTGCTGCAGAATTTCATCCGCTTCCCGCTTCCTTTCTGAATGGCGAACGCGCGTTCAGCGTGTCCAGGTACCGATCGACTCCCTGCGCCTCGTGCCTGACGTGGTGCCCGACCGCCGCCGCGAACTCGGGGTGCGCCAGCCAATGCGCCGACCAGGTACGCGCCGGCAGCAGGCCGCGCGCCAGCTTGTGCTCTCCCTGCGCGCCGCCCTCGAACAGGGCAAGGCCGCGGGCGATGCAGAATTCGATGGCCTGATAGTAGCAGGTCTCGAAATGCAATCCGGGAACGAACGCCATCGTACCCCAATAACGCCCGTACAGCGTACGGTCGTTGTGCAGGTTCAGGGCGGCGGCGATGGGCCGGCCCTCGCGCAACGCCAGTATCAGCAGCACGTTTTCGGGCATGTGCCGGCCGAGCCGCAGGAAAAAATCCAGGCTGAGATAGGGCGATGCGTGATGGTCGAAATAGGTCTTGTCGTAGCAGCCCGCGAAGAAGCGCCAGTGATCCGGCTGCGCGTCGTGCCCGGAAAGCCATTGGAAACGGATGCCCTCCGCCTGCAACCGGCGCCGCTCCTGCCGGATCTTCCTGCGCTTGTCGCGTTCGAGCGTGCCCAGAAACTCATCGAAATCGGCATACCCTCCATCCGGGCGGTTGCGCCAGTGGAACTGGACGCCTTGACGCAGCGCCAGGCCCGCTCCCTTCCACTCGGCCGCCTCCCCGTCCCCCGGAAACAGACAGTGGAACGACGACACGCCGGACTCCACGGCCATTTTCAGCGCGGCCCCGATCAGCATCCGGCGATGCTCCGCCGTGTCTGCCAGCAGGCGCCGGCCGGTCACGGGGCTGAAGGGAACCGCGCTCAGCAGCTTGGGATAGTAGGCGTATCCACAGCGGCGATGGGCGTCCGCCCAGGCCCAGTCGAAGACGTACTCTCCGTAGGAATGGTCCTTCAGATACAGCGGCAGCGCACCCCGCAGGACACCTTCTTCCCGGAGCGCGAGGAAGCGCGGCCGCCAGCCTGTCTCCGGCGAGGCGCAGCCGCTGCCGTGCAGGGCGGAGAAGAGTTCATGCCGCAGGAAGGGATCGTCCCCGGCCAGTGTATTCCATGCCGCGACAGAAATGCCGTCCAGAGAATCGAGCGCCTCGATTTCGTACTTGGATGTCATGGAAATGTCCCACCCGGCACGCGCGTCCGATCGCGCACGCCCCGGATCCCGCCCCGGTCTCCTTGCAACGTTCTGGTAATATTATGCGATCCACGCGGCCACGGCCCCTCCGGGGCCCCGATCGCGATGACGTCCGACAGGCCCAGACCATAGCGCATACTCATGGCGCCATCATGAAACTCGCCATCGCCCAGATCAACTGCACCGTCGGCGACCTCGACGGCAATCTCCGCAGGATTCTCGACTTCACCCGCCAGGCCGAAGGCGCCGGAGCCCGCCTAGTCGTCACGCCGGAGCTGGCGCTGTCGGGATATCCGCCCGAAGACCTGCTGTTGCGGGACGGATTCCGCCTGGCGTGCCGGGACGCGCTCATCCGCCTCGCCAGGGGCGTACACGGCACGGCATTGCTGGTCGGGCACCCTCATCTCCTGGACGGGAGGCTGTACAATGCGGCGTCGGTCATACGGGAAGGCAGGATCCTGGCCACCTATTTCAAGAATCATCTCTCCGGGCATGCGTCGCTCGACGAGCGGCGCTATTTCGAACCGGGCGCCGATCCCTGCGTATTCGAGCTGGATGGCGTGCGATTCGGCATCGCCATCTGCCAGGACATCTGGCAGCGGGACGTCGCCGCCCGCGTCCGCGCGGAAGGGGCCCAGGCACTCGTGGTGCTGAATGCCTCGCCCTACCACACCGGCAAGCTCATGCTGCGCCAGCAAGCTGCCCGCCAGCGCATCGAGGAAACAGGGCTGCCCATCGTCTACGCCAATCTCGTGGGTGGGCAGGACGAACTGGTATTCGACGGCGCATCGTTCGCGATGGACTCCCATGGAGACGTCACGCACCTGTTCGGGGCATTCACCGAGACCCTGGGCCTGGTCGAACTGCACCATGGCGCTCCCGTCACCGGCGCCATTGCAGCACCCCAGTCGCCGGAAGCCGATGTCTACCAGGCGCTGTGCCTGGGTCTCGGCGACTACGTCCGGAAAAACGGCATACCGGGCGTGCTGCTCGGGCTTTCCGGGGGCGTGGATTCCGCGCTGGTGCTGGCCGTCGCAGTGGATGCACTGGGCCCGGAGCGGGTTGAGGCGGTCATGATGCCTTCCCCTTTCACCGCCGACATCAGCTTCCAGGATGCACGTGCCATGGCCCGCACGTTCGGCGTGCGCTATCGTGAACTGCCGATCCAGCCGCTGCTGGCGGCCTTCACGGAGACGCTTTCCGCGGCGTGGGCCGGATCGCCGGCCACGGCCGCGGACATCGTCCTGGAGAACCTGCAGGCACGCATACGCGGCACCCTGCTGATGGCGCTTTCCAACCGCCGGGGCGCCATCGTGCTCACGACCGGCAACAAATCCGAAACGGCGGTGGGTTATTGTACGCTGTACGGCGACATGGCGGGCGGCTTCGCGGTGCTGAAGGACGTTCCCAAGACCCTGGTGTATCGGCTCTGCCGCCATCGCAACGCGCTGAGCGAGGTCATCCCGGAGCGCGTGCTGGCCCGGGCGCCCTCGGCCGAACTGCGCCCGGAGCAGACCGACCAGGACAGCCTGCCACCCTACGACGTCCTGGACGGCATCGTCGAAGCCTACGTGGAACGCAGTCTGTCGGTACCACAGATCGTGTCCATGGAGCACTTTGAGGAAACCGACGTACGCCGCGTGGTGCGCCTGATCCGCCTCAGCGAACACAAGCGCCGCCAGAGCCCGCCCGGCCCTCGCGTCACTTCGCAGGGCTTCGGCAGGGACTGGCGCCATCCCATCACCTCGGGATACCGTGAATTCTGAAGCTGTACAACCCGTACCGTCGGTTTCGGCGTAATATTCGGTCACCTGCGACAAAATCCATGCATCAAGGAATGTGCCATGAGAAAAATTGAAGCAATCATCAAGCCGTTCAAGCTCGACGAAGTGTGCGAGGCGCTCAACGAAGCCGGCGTCAGCGGATTGACCATCACCGAGGTCAAGGGATTCGGCAGGCAGAAGGGCCACACCGAACTCTATCGGGGCGCGGAGTACGTGGTGGATTTCCTGCCGAAGATCAAGATCGAGACCGTCGTACCCGAGGCGCTGGTGGACGGCATCATCGATACCATCGCCCGTACCGCGCGCACCGGCAAGATCGGGGATGGCAAGATCTTCGTCACGCGCATCGAGCAGGTCGTGAGAATCCGCACCGGCGAGACCGGTGAGACCGCCATCTGAGGTTGCCTGACGACCGGCCGACGCAACCCGCCGGCTGTCCGCGCCTTGCCCTCGCGTCTGCAGATGGCGATCCCGGCCAGCCGGAACTTCACTGCGGGCATCGCAATCCTATTCACATGATATACCGCTACCTGGCAGCGACTCTGGCACTGCTGCTGGCAACCGATCTGCCTGCCACCGGACTGCCCGATCTGGGTGAAGCATCGCAGGCAACCGTCTCGCCCCAACAGGAGCGGGAACTCGGACTGCGGATCATGGCGGAAATCCGCGCCGATCCCAGTTATCTCGACGACGCCGAGGTTGCCGGCTATCTTACCGGGCTCGGCACACGGCTGCTGCTGAATTCCAGCGAATCGCGCCCCGACCAGGAGTTCGAGTTCTTCGCGGTGAAGGATCCCATGATCAACGCCTTCGCCCTGCCCGGGGGATTCATGGGTTTCAATACCGGCCTCATCCTTGCCGCGCAGAGCGAATCCGAACTGGCGGGCGTGATGGCGCACGAAATCGCGCACGTGACCCAGAAGCACCTCGCACGCATGATCGCGGGGCAGAAGTATGCCTTCCTGAGCTCCCTGGGAGCGGTCGCGCTGGCGGTGCTGGCCTCTCGCAGCAACCCTCAGGCCGCGCAGGCGGTGCTGATCGGTTCGCAGGCGCGCCAGATCCAGTCGCAGCTGGACTTCACCCGCGAGCACGAGAAAGAGGCGGACCGAATCGGCCTCAACATCCTCGTCAGCGCCGGCCTGGACCCGCGCGGCATGTCGGGATTCTTCGAGCGCCTGCAGAGGGCCGGACGCTTCCGTGAGAGCAGTGCGCCGTCCTATCTGCGCACCCACCCCATCACGCACGAGCGCATTGCCGACATCGACAGCCGCACCCAGTCCCTCCCCTACCGCCAGATTCCCGACAGCCTCGACTTCCAGCTGGTGCGGGCCAAGCTGCGGGCTGCCATGGACACGCCGGGGAACGCCGTCGAGTTTTTCGACTCCGCGCTGCGTGAGAGACGCTATCGCAACGAGGCCGTGGAACGCTACGGATTGATCAACGCCCTGCTGCGGGACAGGAAGTTCATGCGCGCGGACAAGGAATTGATGCGGCTGTACGAGAACCTGCAGTCCAGCGTCGATGACGCGCTGCAGAACCGTTCACCCGCCCTGATCGCGCACAGTACATACCGGGTGCCCCTCTCCAGCGACACCATCGAGGCGCTTGCCGAGCGCGCGCGCCTCGCCTTGGGCGAGGTCGAGGCGCACGGCATATTCAGCGGCGCCCCTCCGGACTCCGTTCAACCGGACGCGGACGGTATCCTGGAAAACCATCGCCTCGGTGCTACCATCCATATCACGCGCAAGCCGGCCCTGCCCAGCCCCATGATCGAGACCCTCGCGGCAAAGGTCAAGCTGGCACTGGGCGAGACGGCGGAAGCACTCGATCTCTACGAGGCCGCACTGCAGATCTATCCCCAGCATCGCGCCCTGGTCTATGACTATGCCGAAACCCTGTTGCACAGGAAGGATCCCGCGGCTGCCCTCCGGTTCGTGAACCAGCAATTGCAGTTCCTGCCCGACGACACGCGCCTCTACCGGCTGCAGGCGCTGTGCCACGGCGCGCTGGGCAACACGTTGATGCAGCACCGTGCGCAGGCGGAAATCCACGTACGCCAGGGAGACATCCCCGCCGCCATCGAGCAGTTGCAGATCGCGCTGAAGGACGAGGATGGCGATTTCTATCAGAAATCCGGCGCGGAGGCGCGTCTCAGGGAGCTGCGCACCCTGGCCGACGCGAAGAAGAATGAGTGAGGTTTCCATCCGATCCGGCGCATCCCGAAGCCAGGATCGTTTCTAAACCGCCCGCCCTCAGGTAATATACCCGGTTTTCTTTTTTTCACCCACGTCAAGGGCGCATCGCCCGGGCCACGTATGACATCCCCTTCGCCAGTCCGGCGATTTCTTTTCATCCTGGCGCTGCTGGCAGGTGCGGCGGGCATCTGGCACTGGCAGTCAGCATCGGATCCCGACGAGGCACGCTACCGGACCGAACCCGCGGACCGCGGCGAGATCGTGCAGAGCATCACGGCGAACGGCACCCTCAATCCGGTCGTGCTGATCAACGTCGGCACCCAGGTGTCGGGTACGGTGTACAGGCTCCACGCCGACTTCAACGACCGCGTCGAGGAAGGACAGGTGCTCGCCGAACTCGATCCCGCATTGTTCCAGGCGCAGCTGCTCCAGTCCCAGGCCAGTGTGATGAATGGCCGCACCGCGCTCAAGCTGGCGCAGAACAAGATGGACCGCAATCGTACGTTGGTGGAGCAGGGTTTCATCTCCCCGGATGCGCTGGAAGCAGTGGAACAGCAGCTGGAGGCTGCCCGCGCCCAGCTCGCCATCAGCGAGGCGCAGCTTGCGCGCGATCGCGCCAACCTCGGCTACAGCGTGATCCGTTCGCCGATCTCAGGCGTGGTCATCGCGCGCGATGTCGACGTCGGCCAGACGGTGGCAGCCAGTTTCCAGACGCCCACGCTGTTCCTGATCGCGAAGGATCTGCGCCAGATGCAGATCGACACCAGCGTCGCGGAGGCGGATATCGGCCTGCTGCGCATCGGCCAGACGGTCGGCTTCACGGTCGACGCCTTCCCGGCGCGGGAATTCGAGGGTACCGTCCGGCAGGTGCGCCTCAACCCGGAGATCCAGCACAACGTGGTGTCATACAACGTCATCGTGGCGGTCTCAAACGACGAGGGCGTGTTGCTGCCGGGCATGACCGCCAATGTGCGCTTCATGGTCGATCGGCGCAGCGATGCGCTGCGCGTGCCCAACGCGGCCCTGCGCTACCGGCCGGCGGAACGCGACGGATCCCCGCCGGCGGCAGGCGGCGAGCGGCCTGGCACCCGGGTCTACCGGCTGGAACAGGGCAGACCCGTCGGGATCGACGTTCGCACGGGCATCGCAGATACCCGCCACACGGAGGTTCTGGAAGGCGACATCCATGCCGGCGACGCCCTGATCGTGCGCGAGACGGCGGAGGGGAGTGGCCCCGGCGGAAAATTCAGGTTCAAGATGTTCTGATGACGCACCCGGCTCCCATTCCCGGCGGCCCTCTGATCCGGACCCGGGATCTCTGCAAGATCTACAGCCTGCAAGACGGCACCGGTGACGATACGGTCGACACCCAGGTACTGTTCGACGTGAGCCTCGCCATAGATCGCGGCGAGTTCGTGGCCATCATGGGCCACTCCGGCTCCGGAAAATCCACGCTCATGAACCTGCTCGGCTGCCTGGACACCCCCACCAGCGGGCACTACTGGCTGGAAGGGCATGACATCGCGGCGCTCTCCGATGACGACCTCGCCCGCGTGCGCAATCGCAGCATTGGCTTCGTCTTCCAGGGATTCAACCTGCTCAGGCGCATGACCGCCCTCGATAACGTGGCGGCGCCCCTGCTCTACGCCGGCTCCACCCGCGCACAGGCCCGCAGCCGTGCGCGGGAACTGCTGGAACGCACCGGCCTGGGCAGGTTCGCCGCCCACCAGCCCACCCAGCTGTCCGGGGGGCAACAGCAGCGCGTCGCCATCAGCCGCGCGCTCGTCAACAACCCGCCGCTGATCCTGGCGGATGAGCCCACCGGCAACCTCGATACCCAGACCAGCCACGAGATCATGGCGATCTTCGAGCAGCTCAACCGGGAAGAGGGCATCACCGTCGTTCTGGTCACGCACGAGGATGATATCGCGGCCCGCGCCCGGAGATTGATCCGCCTGCAGGACGGGAGGGTGGTGCACGATGGCGGGATCGGGGCATGAATCCGCTCGCCATCATCGGCGAAGCGCTGCGGGCGCTGCGCCTCAATCGCCTGCGCACCGGCCTGACCATGCTGGGCATGATCATCGGCGTGGCGGCGGTGGTGCTGATGCTCGCCGTGGGCCAGGGTGCGCAGACCGCAGTGAATCAGGCCATCAGCTCGATGGGCAGCAACCTCTTCATCGTCATCCCCGGCGCGACCTCCTCCGGTGTACTGCGTTCCGGCGCGGGCGGAGTGCAGACCTTGACGATGGCGGACGCGCAGGCCATCACCCATCTGCCCTCGGTCAAGGCGACCGCACCGCTGCTCGGCAGCACCGCGCAGATCAACCATGGCGCGAACAACTGGAGCACTTCCGTCACCGGCGTCACCCCGGACTTTTTCCGGATACGCGACTGGCCGCTGGAACGGGGGGCGTTCTTCACCGAAACCGATCTCCGCGCCGCGGCGCGCGCCGCCATCCTGGGCCAGGTCAGCGCCGAGAACCTCTTCGGCACCGACGATCCCATCGGCAGGACGATACGCATCCAGAACAGCCCCTTCACGGTCGTGGGGATCCTCGCTCCCAAGGGGCGGGGGCTGGATGGCAACGACCAGGACGACGCCGTCTTCATCCCCATTACCACCGGACAGCGCCAGATCTTCGGTACCCAGTTCCCCGACACCATCCGCTTCATGATGATCCAGGCGGTATCCGCCGAGGCGATGGACGAGGCCGAGCGGGAGATCAACCAGCTGCTGCGTCAGCGACATCGCATCACAGAGGGTGCGGAAAACGACTTCACCGTGCGCAACATGGCGGCCATCGCCGCAGTGGCGACGGGAGCGGCCCGAATCATGTCCATCACGCTGGGCTCCATCGCTTCCATCTCGCTGCTGGTGGGCGGCATCGGCATCATGAACATCATGCTGGTGTCGGTCACGGAGCGCACCCGCGAGATCGGCATCCGCATGGCCATCGGCGCCAACCGCCGCGCCATCCTCGCGCAGTTCCTGCTGGAGGCGATGGTCATCTGCATCCTGGGCGGCCTGATCGGCATCGCCCTCGGCATCGGAGGCGCCTGGGCCGTGAGCATGGCCCTGGACATGGTCGTGGTGATCACCCTGGGCACCGTGCTCCTGGCGTTCACCTTCGCCTCGGCAGTGGGGATATTCTTCGGATTCTATCCCGCGAAGAAGGCAGCCGCGCTCAGGCCGGTGGAAGCGCTGCGATACGAATGATGACGGTGAGTCGCGTCCATTGCGCCCGCGGCACCTGAGGCCCTCGCATTGGGCCGAGGAGCATGCTCCTCGAGGGGAAAGGGAAAGGGAAAGACGGTGACCGCCTACTCCACCGTCACCGACTTCGCCAGGTTCCTCGGCTTGTCGACGTCGGTGCCCTTCTGCAGGGCCACGTGGTAGGCCAGCAGCTGCAGCGGAATGGTGTGCAGGATGGGACTGAGCGAACCGGCGTGCTCCGCCAGGCGGATGACGTGCACGCCCTCGCTTTCCTGGATGTGGGAATCGGCATCGGCGAAGACGTACAGCTCGCCGCCGCGCGCGCGCACTTCCTGCAGGTTGGACTTGAGCTTTTCCAGCAGGGCGTCGTTGGGGGCGATGGCGACCACCGGCATTTCCGTGTCCACCAGCGCCAGCGGGCCGTGCTTGAGCTCTCCCGCGGCGTAGGCCTCGGCGTGGATGTATGAAATCTCCTTGAGCTTGAGCGCACCCTCCATGGCGATGGGATAGTGCACCCCCCGCCCGAGGAACAGCGCGTGACGCTTCTGCGAGAACCTGCCGGCCCAGACCTTGACCTGGGGCTCGACCTGCAGCGCATGCTGAAGAGCGACGGGCAGATGCCGCAGCGCGGCGATGATCTCACGCTCGCCTTCGCCCGACAGTTTTCCGCGAAGCTTGGCCAGCGTCATGGCGAGCAGCATCAGTGAGGCCAGCTGGGTGGTGAATGCCTTGGTGGAGGCGACGCCGATCTCGGGTCCGGCGCGGGTCAGGAAGCGCAGGTCGGTCTGCCGCACCAGCGCGCTTTCCGCCACGTTGCAGATGGCGAGGCTGTGGCGGTGCCCCAGCAGCCGGGCGTAGCCGAGCGCGGCCAGGGTGTCCGCCGTCTCCCCCGACTGGGAGATGCCTACCACCAGCGCGTCGGGATTGGCCACCGGCTCGCGATAGCGGTATTCGCTCGCGATCTCGACGTTGCAGGTGAGACCCGCCAGCGTCTCCAGCCAGTAGCGTGCCACCAGCCCGGCATGGTAGCTGGTGCCGCAGGCGAGGATCAGGATGCCGTCGGTGGCATTGAAGATGGATTCCGCCTCGCTGCCGAACAGGCGCGGGGAGATGGAATGGGCGTTGAGCACCATCTCCAGGGTATTGGCCACGACGCCCGGCTGCTCGAATATCTCCTTCTGCATGAAGTGTGCATAGGGCCCCAGTTCCACCGACTCGTTGGTCAGCTCGCTCTCGTGGACGGGACGCGTCACTTCCTGGCGCATCCCGTCCCGAAGGCTGACGATGCGGTAGCCGTCGCGGCGCAGCTCGGCCACGTCGCCCTCTTCCAGGTAGATCATGTGCCGGGTCACCTGTAGCAGGGCGGAGGCGTCGGAGGCGGCATAGTGCCCCGATTCGCCCAGCCCCAGCAGCAGCGGCGCACCGTTGCGGGAAACGACGATGCGTTCGGGGTGCGCCTCTTCCATCACGGCGATGGCGTAGGCGCCCTGCAGTTCGCCCACCGAGCGGCACACGGCCTCGAACAGGTCGGAGGTCTCCCTCAGGTTGCGGGTGACGAGATGGGCGATCACCTCGGTATCGGTATCGGACAGGAAGCGGAAACCCTCGTCCTGCAGGTGCTGCCGCAACGATTCATGGTTCTCGATGATGCCGTTGTGCACCACCGCGACCTTCGAGATCTCACCGGAGAAGTGGGGATGGGCATTGCGCTCGGAGGGGGCGCCGTGGGTCGCCCAGCGGGTATGGGCGATACCGACCTCTCCCTGGAAATCCTGCTCGCCTGCCAGCTTGCTGAGTTCCGCCACCCGCCCGGTGGTGCGCAGCCGGTGCAGGCCGCCGTTCATCAGCGCCAGCCCGGCGGAGTCGTAGCCCCGGTATTCGAGGCGGCGCAGGCCTTCCAGCAGCGCCGGAACGACGTCGTGATGCGCCACCGCGCCGACTATTCCGCACATGAATCGATACCTCCCTGTCTCACTCGAGAAATTGGCGAATCGGGATCAGTCCCGGCTGCCCGGTGCTACTGTCCGTCCCGGGGTTTCTTTACCGGCCGCTTCCATCCGTCGATGCTCGTCTGCTTGACCCGCGACAGCGTGAGCGTCTCCGGCGGCGTATCCCGCGTGATGGTGGAACCTGCGCCGATGGTGGAACCCTGCGTCACCCGCACGGGCGCCACCAGTTGCGTGTCGGAACCGACGAAAACGTCATCCTCTATGATGGTCTGGTACTTGTTGGCGCCGTCGTAGTTGCAGGTGATCGTGCCGGCGCCGATGTTGACGTTCCGGCCCACCACGGAATCGCCGATGTAGCTCAGATGGTTGGCCTTGCTGGCTGCGGCGATGGTGCTGTTCTTGACTTCGACGAAGTTGCCGATATGGACGCCACTGTCGAGCCGGGTGCCGGGACGGATGCGAGCATACGGACCGATGCGGCAGTTCTCCCCGATTGCCGCCGACTCGATCAGGCTGAAGGGGGCGATCGCCGAGCCCGCCTCTACGCTGACGTCCTTCAGGACGCTGTAGGCACCCACCTTCACGCCGTCCCCCAGACGCACCCGACCTTCGAAGATGCAGCCGACATCGATCTCCACGTCGCTGCCGCAGTCGAGCCATCCACGCACGTCGATGCGCTGCGCGTCGGCCAGCGTCACGCCCTGCTCCAGCAGCTTTCTTGCGCCCTCATGCTGGCAGATGCGTTCGAGCGCGGCAAGCTGTACCTTGCTGTTGACGCCGGCCACCTCCCATTCATGGCCGGGTTGAATTGCCTCCACGGCGACACCGTCCTCGACCGCCATCGCCACGATGTCGGTCAGGTAGTATTCTTTTTGCGCATTGTTGTTTTCCAGCCGGTGCAGCCAGCCGTGGAGATGCGCGTTCGGGATCGCCATGATGCCGGTATTGATCTCCCGTATTGCCCGCTGGGATGGGCCGGCGTCCTTTTCCTCGATGATGGCGGCGATGCTGCCATCGCCGTTGCGCACGATCCGGCCGTAACCGGAAGGATCGGCAAGGTCCACCGTCAGCAGGGCGAGCTTTCCGGACTCTGCCATCCGGAAGAGTCTCCCCAGGGTCTCGGCCCCCGTCAAGGGAACATCGCCATACAGCACCATGGTCATGCCGGTGGTGTCCAGATGCGGTAGCGCCTGCATCACGGCGTGGCCGGTGCCCAACTGCGGCGACTGCAATACCCACGTGAGGCTGTCGTCTCCCATGGCCCGCGGCACCGCCTCGCCGCCATGCCCGTAGACCACGCAGATTCTATCCGGCGACAGTGCCCGCGCAGTATCGAGCACGTGCCCGAGCAGCGGTTTGCCGGCCAGACGGTGCAGGACCTTGGGCAGGGCCGAGTGCATGCGCTTGCCGAGCCCGGCGGCCAGGATGACGATATGCAGTGTAGGCATGGAACGAGAGAACAGGTAAGGAACCAGTCATTGACAGGCGATGCCACGTTGCACATGGACCGTGCGCCACCTCGATGATGCCGCCAATTTATCACACTGTGGGTGCAAGATCCAAGCTGGCTCGGCGACGGCGCCCGGCCTGCCTGCCTTGATCCCTTCGCACCGCGCGGCACGGGCGGCAAGTCCCACAAACAACAAAGG
Source organism: Nitrosovibrio sp. Nv17 (assembly GCF_900119085.1). GTDB lineage: Bacteria > Pseudomonadota > Gammaproteobacteria > Burkholderiales > Nitrosomonadaceae > Nitrosospira. The sequence goes on from NZ_FPIQ01000013.1 coordinate 18,344, forward strand.
CGGCATGAGCCGCCCCTGCAATCCGCGACGCGGGGGGTGAATCAGTGCCCGCGCTTTCTCAGTTTCTGGATGGCAGCCAGCTGGGCGATGGCCTCGCTGAGTTCGGCCTGCGCGCGGGCGTAGTCGAGGGCGGAGGAACGATCGCGCATGGCGTCTTCCGCGCGCTTCTTGGCCTCGTTCGCCTTGGCCTCGTCGAGGTTGGCTCCCCGCACGGCGGTATCAGCCAGGATGGTGACCACGTCCGGCTGTATCTCCAGCACGCCTCCCGAAACATAGACCAGTTCCTCTTCCTTCAGCGGCGCCTTGATGCGCACCGAGCCCGGCTTGATGCGCGTCAGCATGGGGGTATGCTGCGGGTAGATTCCGACCTCTCCCGCTTCCGCCGGAGCCACCAGGAACTCCGCCGGCCCCGAGTAGATCGACTCCTCCGCACTGACGATGTCAACGTGAAACACGCCCATTTTTCTTTCCATTGCCGATCGGCCCGCCTGGCTGGTTGATCCGGGAAGCCGTATTTATGTTTAAGAGGAGGTCCGCTATTGCAGGGTCTTGGCCTTCTCGACCGCCTCGTCTATGCCGCCCACCATGTAGAAGGCCTGCTCCGGCAGGTGATCGTACTCGCCGGCGACGATGCCCTTGAAGCCGCGGATGGTCTCCTTCAGCGAAACGTACTTGCCCGGTGCGCCGGTGAATACTTCCGCGACGTTGAAGGGCTGCGACAGGAAGCGCTGGATCTTGCGTGCCCGGGCCACCGCCAGCTTGTCCTCGGGGGACAGTTCGTCCATTCCCAGAATGGCGATGATGTCGCGCAGTTCCTTGTAGCGCTGCAGAGTCTGCTGCACGTCACGCGCAGTGCTGTAGTGTTCCTCGCCCACGACCAGCGGGTCCAGTTGCCGCGAGGAGGAATCGAGCGGATCCACCGCAGGGTAGATCCCCAGTGAAGCGATGTCGCGCGACAGCACCACGGTCGCGTCCAGGTGACCGAAGGTCGTGGCTGGAGAAGGGTCGGTCAGGTCGTCCGCCGGCACGTAGACGGCCTGGATCGAGGTGATGGAACCCGACTTGGTCGAGGTGATGCGCTCCTGCAGGCGTCCCATCTCTTCCGCCAGCGTCGGCTGATAACCCACCGCCGACGGCATCCGGCCCAGCAGCGCGGACACTTCCGTCCCCGCCAGGGTGAAGCGGTAGATGTTGTCGACGAACAGGAGCACGTCGCGGCCTTCGTCGCGGAAATACTCCGCCATGGTCAGGCCCGTCAACGCCACCCGCAGGCGGTTGCCGGGCGGTTCGTTCATCTGCCCGTACACCAGCGCCACCTTGTCCAGCACGTTCGACTCCTTCATCTCGTGATAGAAGTCGTTGCCTTCGCGGGTGCGCTCCCCCACCCCGGCAAATACCGAGAAGCCGCTGTGCTCGATGGCGATGTTGCGGATCAGTTCCATCATGTTCACGGTCTTGCCCACGCCCGCGCCGCCGAACAATCCGACCTTGCCGCCCTTGGCGAACGGACAGACCAGATCGATCACCTTGATGCCCGTTTCCAGCAGTTCGGTGGAGGCGGACAGCTCGTCGAACGCGGGGGCCTTGCGGTGGATCGACATCCTCTTCTCTTCGCCGATCGGCCCCATCTCGTCGATGGGCCGGCCCAGCACGTCCATGATGCGGCCCAGTGTCTTGGTACCGACCGGTACCACGATCTGGTCACCGGTATTGGTAACCATCATGCCGCGGCGCAGGCCGTCCGAGGACCCCAGCGCGATGGTGCGCACCACGCCGTCCCCCAGCTGCTGCTGGACTTCGAGCGTCAGCTCGGTTCCCTCCAGCACCAGCGCATCGTACACCTTCGGCAGTTCTTCGCGTGCGAACTCGACGTCCACCACGGCGCCGATACACTGAACAATTTTTCCCTGGCTCATGTCGTTCCCTAAAATGCTATGTCAAAACAGTCAGACCGCCGCCGCCCCGCCGACGATCTCCGAAAGCTCCTTGGTGATGGCCGCCTGGCGCGACTTGTTGTAGATCAGCGTCAACTCGTTGATCACGTTGCCGGCATTGTCCGAGGCGGCCTTCATCGCCACCATGCGGGCGGACTGCTCGGACGCCATGTTTTCCGTCAGCGCCTGGTAGATCAGCGCCTCGACGTAGCGCACCATGATGTCGTCGATCACCGGCTTGGCTTCCGGCTCGTAGATGTAGTCCCACACGCCGCGCTGCCCGGTGGGTCCGTCGCCGGACTTCAGGCGCTCGTCCGACAGCGGCAGCAATTGCTCCATCACCGGTTCCTGCTTCATGGTGTTGATGAAGCGCGTGTAGAAGATGTACACCCGGTCGAACCGATCCTGGGTGTAGCCGTCCAGCAGCACTTTCACCGCCCCGATCAGCCTTTCCAAGTCGGGCGTATCACCCAGCGCCACGACGTGGGAGATGACGCTGGCGCCGATGCGGCTCATGAATCCCAGTCCCTTGTTGCCGATGCAGCACGCTTCGATCTGTTCGCCTTCGGCTTCCCAGGCCTTCATCCTGCTCACGGCCATGCGCAGCACGTTCGTGTTGAGTCCGCCGCACAGGCCCTTGTCGGAGGTGACCACGACGATACCGATGCGCTTCACCGTGTCGCGCTCCACCAGGAAGGGATGCCGGTACTCGGTATAGGCCCGGCTCATGTGCGCGGCGACGTTGCGGATTTTCTCGCCATAGGGCCGCGCCTTCTTCATGCGCTCCTGCGCCTTGCGCATCTTGGAGGCCGCCACCATCTCCATGGCGCGCGTGATCTTTTGCGTGTTCTTTACGCTCTTGATCTTGTTGCGTATTTCCCTGCTACCAGCCATCGGTCAATAGGTTCCGTTCTTCTTGAAATCCTGGATCGCATCATCCAGCTCCTTTTCGGTCGCCGCGTCGAGATCCTTGCCGGTCTCGATCTTTTCCAGGATGGCGCCATATTTGCTGCGGATGTGCCCTTTCAGGGCGGACTCGAACGCCAGGGCGCGGGGTACCTCCACGTCGTCCAGGTAGCCCTTGTTGACGGCGAACAGCGTGATCGCCATCTCGGACACGCTCAGCGTGGAGTACTGCGCCTGCTTCATCAGTTCGGTCACCATCTTGCCGCGTTCCAGCTGCTTGCGCGTGGCTTCGTCGAGGTCCGACGCGAACTGGGCGAAGGCGGCAAGCTCGCGATACTGTGCCAGCGCCAGGCGCACGCCGCCCCCCAGCTTCTTGATGACCTTGGTCTGCGCGGCCCCGCCCACGCGCGACACCGATACGCCGGCATTGATCGCGGGCCGGATCCCGGCGTTGAACAGATCCGTTTCCAGGAAGATCTGGCCGTCGGTGATCGAGATGACGTTGGTGGGCACGAAGGCGGTCACGTCACCGGCCTGGGTCTCGATCACCGGCAGCGCGGTCAGGGATCCCGTCTTGCCCTTGACCTCGCCGTTGGTGGCCTTTTCCACGTATGCCGCGCTGACCCGCGCCGCCCGCTCCAGCAGGCGCGAGTGCAGGTAGAACACGTCCCCGGGATAGGCCTCCCGGCCGGGCGGCCGCCTCAGCAGCAGGGATATCTGGCGATAGGCCCATGCCTGCTTGGTCAGGTCGTCATAGATGATGAGGGCGTCCTCGCCACGGTCGCGGAAGTATTCGCCCATGGTGCAGCCGGAGTAGGGCGCGATGAACTGCATCGCCGCCGATTCCGAGGCGGTGGCTGCCACCACGATGGTGTAGGCCATCGCCCCGTGCTCCTCGAGCTTGCGCACCACGTTGGCAATGGAGGAGGCCTTCTGCCCCACCGCCACGTAGATGCATATCATGTTCTCGCCCTTCTGGTTGATGATCGCATCCACCGCGACGGCGGTCTTGCCGGTCTGGCGGTCGCCGATGATCAGTTCGCGCTGGCCCCGTCCGATGGGCACCATGGAGTCGATGGATTTCAGTCCGGTCTGCACCGGCTGGTTCACCGACTGGCGCCAGATCACCCCGGGCGCGATCTTCTCGATCGGCTCCGAGCCTTGCGCGGCGATGGGCCCCTTGCCGTCGATCGGCTGGCCCAGCGCGTTGACGACCCGCCCCACCAGCGCCTCGCCCACCGGCACTTCCAGAATGCGGCCGGTACACTTGACGATGTCGCCTTCGGTGATGTGCTCGTACGAGCCCAGAATCACCGCGCCCACGGAATCGCGTTCGAGGTTGAGCGCAAGGCCGAAGGTGTTGCCCGGAAACTCCAGCATTTCCCCCTGCATCACGTCGGAAAGCCCATGGACGCGCACGATGCCGTCGGTCACCGAGACGATGGTGCCCTGCGTACGGACTTCCGCGGAAACGGCAAGCCCTTCGATTCTGCTTTTGATCAGCTCGCTGATCTCGGATGGATTTAACTGCATTTCTGAGACTCCTAGCTTTTGAGAGCGACGGCCATGGCTTCCAGCCTACCACGCACGGAGGCATCCAGCACCTCGTCGCCTATTTCAACCTTTACTCCGCCTATCAGTTCCGGATCGATGCTCACCGTGGCGTCTATCTTGCGCTTGAACCTGCTCTCCAGGCTGGCGACCAGATCATCCCGCTGCACGTCGCTCAGTGCGAACGCCGTGGCGATCCTCGCGTCCAACACGCCCTCATGCGCGGTCTTCAACTGTTCGAACAGATCGCTCACTTCGGGCAACAACTGAATGCGACCGTTCTCCGCCAGCAGCAGGATGAAATTCTTCGCCGCTGCGTCGAACCGGTCGCCGCCGATGTCGAGCAGCAACTCGGCCAATCGTCGGGCTGGCACGTTCGGATCACCCGTGAGCGCACGCAGTTGCTCGTCGGCCGCGATGGAGGCGGCCAACCGCAACGTGTCGGACCACTCCTGGAGCGCATTGCCCTCGCGGGCGAGCCTGAAAACCGCCTCCGCGTAGGGACGTGCGATCGTGCGGGCCTCGGCCATCGTCAAAGCTCCGTCTTGATGGAGGCTAACAGATCGGCGTGAGCCTTGGCATCCACCTCGCGATGCAGAATCTTCGCTGCACCTGCCAGCGCGAGATCCGCAACCTGCTGCCGCAATGCCTCCCTGGCACGAAAGACTTCCTGCTCCACCTCGGCTCGTGCGCCGACAAGTATGCGGTCGCCTTCTTCCCTTGCCGCGGTCTTGGCTTCGTCCACGATTTCCGCGGCACGCTTTTCGGCCTGCGCCACGATGTCGACTGCCCGCTGCTTGGCTTCCCGCACCACGTCGGCGGAGCGCTGGCTCGCCAGTTCCAGTTCGTGCCTGCCGCGCTCGCCCGCCGCCAGACCTTCGGCGATGGTTTTTTGCCGGTTCTCGGTCGCGCGCAGCAGGGGGGGCCAGACGAACCGGGCCGTAAACCAGATGAATACGGCGAATACCACCGCCTGTGAGAGTAGGGTGAGATTGATGTTCATGACTGGCCTCTGATGACGGTCCCGGGAATGTGCGCGGCTGCCCTACTTGATGACCGCCAGCAGCGGGTTCCCGAATGCGAACAGCATCGCCAGGCCAACGCCGATGATGAACGATGCGTCGATCAGCCCAAGCAGCAGAAACACCTTGCCTTGCAGGGTCGGCATCAGTTCGGGCTGGCGGGCAGCGCCTTCCAGGAAGCTGCTGCACATGATGCCGATGCCGATACAGGCGCCTGCGGCACCGAGGCCGATCATCAGGCCGATACCGATACCAGTGTAGGCCTGGATCATGGCCAAGTATTGCAGATTGTCCATCTCGTTTTCCTCTCGTCGTAGTGATAAATAATGGGGGGCGGCAGGGGGCGGTCAGTGCGACTCGTGCGCCATGGACAGGTAGACCACCGTCAGCATCATGAAGATGAACGCCTGCAGCGTAATGATCAGTATGTGGAAGATGGCCCATCCCGTTCCCAGCAGCGCGCCGAAGAAGGTTCCGGCGAGGCCGGTCGCCGCCCACATCCCCAGCAGCAGGAAAATGATCTCTCCCGCGTAGATGTTCCCGTACAGGCGCAGGGAGTGGGACAGCGGCTTGGAAACGTACTCCACGATGTTGAACAGGATGTTGACCGGCCACAGGATGGGATTCTTGCCGAACGGAGTGCATACCAGCTCATGCATCCAGCCCCCCAGCCCCTTGACCTTGATGTTGAAGAATATCATCAGCAGCCATACCGACAGCGCCAGCGCGAACGTGGTATTGATGTCGGTGGTGGGCACGCTGCGCCAGTTGTGCAACCCCAGCAGCGCATAGAATTTGGCCATGATGTCGATGGGCAGCAGATCCATCGCATTCATCATCAATACCCATATGAAAACGGTCAGCGCCGTCGGGGCGACGAATGCATGACGATCCCCATGGAAGGTACTCTTGACCTGATCGTCGATGAACTCGATGCACAATTCGACGAAAGCCTGCCGCCTGCCCGGCACCCCGGACGTGGCGCCGCGCACCACCCACCAGAGGAAGCCGAAGCTGACAAATCCAAGCAGGATCGACATCGCCAGCGTGTCGACATGCAGCGTCCAGAATGTCCCCTCACCCACCGAACTGGTGAGATTGGTGAGGTGGTGCTCCATGTAGGAGGTCGGAGTAAGCTCCGCGTCGGATGCCATATGAATCTTTCTTGCTTAATTAAGATTTAAAATATCAGTTTAGCATCAAGTCTGTTCGACCCCGGCGGTACCTGCTTCGTCGGTGACGAACAGCGCCATGCCGAAAACCAGTACCGTGATCGCGAAGGTGGCGACGAGCCCTCCCGCAACCACATCTTCATAAAGCGTCAGGGCAAGCCACAGCAATCCCGTCATGGTGACGATCTTGGCCGCTTCCGCCTTCAGGGCGGTAATCAGGACGCTTCCCGCGGTCGTGCCACGGTGGCGCGCGGTCATGCCCGCGAAGACAGCCGCGGAAACCATGCTGACCGCACCGCCCAGCAACGCGGAAACCGCGCCGTGTGTCCCCGAAGTCAGGCCGAAAAGCAGCACCATCGCCATCGTGACAATCAACTGCCAGCGCATGACGACGCGCACTGGCTTGCTTCTTATCCAGGTCATAGGTGGTGTCGGTCAGAAAACGGCGGCTTGGCTTAGCACGGACACAGGACGGATTGAAATTTCCTATGATGATCTCTCGATCCTCAACCGCGTCCCCTGGCGGAATTCATTTTGACTGCGGTCAACCAGAATACGAAACTCCTGACCAGACAAAATAGATGGATTTTAATCCGCTTGCCCGTGCCAGTCAATGGAAAGTCGCTCCTCCCGATTCATCCACAGGCGTGAAAGGATCCAACAAGGATCCGGTTTTTCGGCCAAGACCCTGCTTCCCGCATGGAATAGCGAAATTATAGGCTCATCGGGGATCTTTGTCATGCCGGAGCCTGATCCGGCATCCGGTAGAATTCGACGAAGAATCGCACCGGACCCAGGGGTTCGACGCTGTGCAACACCTCGGGCACGACGATTCCGATGATGCCTGGCGACAGATCCATCTGGGTTCCGAGTATCGGCACCCGGTAGCACAACCTGCCCTCCACGACGTTGATCTTCGCCCAGACGCCGGTCTTGGTGGAATGATCCCGGGTCAGGGCCGCCGGTACCGATGTCTCGGTGAATTCGGCGGTACGCTTGTAGGCAACGAAATCATCCGGCAGCTCGAATTTCTCGCACCGGACACAATCGAGCATCTTCCCCAGCATGCTGCGGCGGCCCTGTTCATCCATCACCCACGGACGATTGATGAAAGGGGGCTGATGCCGGACGTGCTGGGGATGGCCGCAGCTCAGGATGGCGACTGGATCGCCTTCCCCATCCATGCCGAATCCCGTGATTGGGCGCTCCATGTTTCCTCCTGGTCAGACCGTATCGACGGATTTAAGCATATTCTGAACCATACGCAGCCCGAAGCGCAACGGATGGCGATCCCAGGGCGTGAAACGAGGCAGCTGGTATGGATCGCTGGTCATCCGCGCGGCACCGTGGGCGGTGGATACCGCCGCCTCGAAGCCGATCTGCCTGACCATGCCGACGTGCTGGGGGAGATAATCCCGCCCCGGCTTGCCGTTGGGATAGGCGAAGAACCGTATCCGCGCGCGGATGATGCTTTCCAACACCTCCTTGCCATGAGCGATCTCGGCATGGGCAGCCGCGGGATCCTCCATGCTCGCCAGGATGGGATGGTTGACCGTATGCCCGCCGATTTCCATGCCGGCGCCGTGCAGGTGCCGCACCTGATCGGACGTCATCATCAGGTTGTCGGGCAGCGATACGGCGACGAGGGCCCGTATCGCTTCGACCCGCAACCGGCGTTGCTCGAACGGCAAGTGCTTGAGGGCGCCGATCACGTCATCGATCGCCCCCCGCCGCTGCGCGTCCGTCCCGACCTCCAGTTGCCCCAGCCCCGCTTCGGTCAGGTCGAGCGTGGTACCGGGCGCGCGGCGGATCAGTTCGATGATGGTATCGTTCCACATGCGTCCTCCATCGAGTACGCCCGAGGCCACGAAAAACGTTGCGGGAATCCCGTGCTTCCTCAGTACCGGCAGGGCGATTTCCGCATTGTCGGCGTACCCGTCGTCGAACGTGACGCAGGCGGCACGGGCCGGCAGCTTTCCCTTGCGCAGCCCCCGCAATGCCTCGTGCAGCGGAATGACGTTGAAGCAGTCGGTCACCTGCCCCATCTGGCGATCGAACGCCTCGACATCGTTTTCCTCGGGGAACAGCGGATCGGGTTCCGACAGGACGCGATGATAGATCAGGATGGTCAGCCGTCCACGCGACGCACCGGGAGACAGCAGGCCAAGGCCTGCACGCGCCAGGGAGGCGGCCCAGGAGCGATCGGGCTCACGCACCGGCATGTCCGTCCCGGGCCTCCACCATCGGACGCGCGGTCAAGCGGCTTCCCAGGCCCATGTCGTTATCCGGAGCCTCGAAGCGTGCGTTGCGACTGCGGCAAATTGAGTCTCCCGGGCTGGCCTCGAACATTGGTCGCAGTCCCGCTCCTCGACCCGGCCTTTTCCCTGAGGTCCTTTTCGACCAGGATGCGCGTCACCACCATCGCCGCCATCAGGTAATAGGGCACGTCGAAATAGAGCAGGCTGAGGAAGGTGCCCCCCACGGCAAACCCTATCAGGCTCACCTGGATCATGCTCGCCAGGTTGCGGGCCCAGACATGATCCTCGTTTCCGGCAGTATTGCGGATGATCCACGACCCCGTCCGCCAGGTCATGAAGCCCAGCAGCAGATATATCCCCAGCCCGATGAACCCATGCTCTCCCAGCGCCTGGAAATAGATGCTGTGCGCCGCGTGGATGTCAAAGGGATCGGGTGCGTAGCGGAAGAACAGATCGGGTGTCGTGACCTCGAATCCGCCACCGGTCAATGGCCGCTCCTTCGCCAGGTTGTATGCCATCCACCAGGCGTTGAAGCGCCCCTGGACCGACTCGTCCTCCTCGTAGGTATTGATGGTGTCCATTCTCTTCGACCATTGTTCCGGCATGAAGGCCAGCAGGAGAGGAACGGACATGACCGCCAGCAGGCCCAGCCCGGCCTTCTGCCGGCTCTTGAGCCAGAGAAATCCGCTCATGGCGACGATCGCGAGCAAGGCACCGCGCGAGTACGTTCCGATGGCGGCCACCGCGCACAACAGCATGGATACGGTCAATCCGCGACGCACCCACTTGTTCGGGGATATGGTCTGCAGGTAGTGCATCAGGGGAATCGTCATGATGAGCGCCAGCGCGATCTCGTTGTTTCCCTCGATGAAGGTGCTCATGGGTCCCCATACCATCTCTCCGCCCCCGCTCCTGATGGTGAAAACCCCTCCCTTGACGCCGTAGTAGCCCAACGATACGACAATGACCCAGATGAGATGCTGGATCTGCTCTTTGGTTTTGATCAGCATGAGAACGATGAAATTCATCAGCATGATCTTCATCACCTTGTTCCACTGGTCATACACAGCGTCGGGATAGATGGCGAAAACCGTGGTGACATTCATCCACAGCACGAAAAGAATGAGCAGCCAGGTAAGCGGGGTGAGGGGCAGGTTCTTCGGTTCCCTGCTGAGGAACATGCTCAGCAGGGTGACCCCGGCGATGATGGCGGCAAACGGAAACGTGGTTGCAAATCCCCAGCCCTGGGTGTGGGGATTCATGACACTGATCCACACCCACATCAGCGCACCGAAGTACGGTCGCTTGAAGGCATAGGGAAGCATGCCGAAGACGAGAATGGTGACGAAGACGTCCCTCATGGGCGCGCCTCATCCGGGGAATCTCCCGGGATTTCCGATGCCGATGACAGAGGGCACGTAAAGGTCAGCATGCAATGAATTTCACGAACTGGCGATATATTGTCGCGCTATGATATATTGCTCCGCATCCTGGAGCCGATATCGCATCTCGCCTGGATTTTCGATACGGAATGGCTGAATGGCCCTGGATGGAGGCGAAGCGATGAAACGACCATGGGTGCGGCCACGCAGGGAATCCCGTAATGGGGCCGTTTGTGAGTGGAGCACCCCCAATATCATATCAATTTCATCGATACTCACAACTGGACTTTGGTACATTCACGTATCCGATGGGGTGATATAACGTCATGCCGCCGACAACAGACGCCGTCGCCAGGGAGCGGCCACGCGCTTCTGGCCCCAAATATCGATGACAATTCCTGAATCTCGACGCCCTTATCGGTCCCGCACCATGTGCACGGCGGTGAGGGCGATCATGGGTCAGCCTGCTGAAGGCGTTCCGGATGTTCCCCCCAGCAGGAGCCTGTCTTGAGAATCGCAGTTACAACCTATCCGATGCTGTGGCAGAGAACAGGCGGCCTGCAGGTACAGATACTCAGGACGGTCGCACATCTGGCCCGGAAAGGCGTGGACGCCAGACTGTTCGACAGCCTGGGCGCACGCCTCGGAGACTACGATCTGGTACACGTCTTCTCGGCCATCAATGGTGCACATCTGATCCTTCGCGAAGCCCGGGCACAGAATGTGCCGACGGTGCTCAGTCCAATACTGCAGCCCGGCTACAACTGGCCGAAATTCATGCGCTACCGCGCGGCAAGCAGCCTGACGGGAAAATTGACCGCCTACGAGAACCGCACGACCTATGACGACATCCTTTCGGCGGTCAGCTGCAGCGATCGCCTGATCGCGCTCAGCGAAGCGGAGCGGCGGGTGTTGACGAATGGCTACTCCGCCGAGGACAGATTTGTCACCACGATTCCGAACGGCGTGGACGCCGCTTTCTTTTCGGCAACGCCCCATGCGTTCACCGGCCATTTCAACATCCTGTCCGGCTTCGTGCTGGTGGTCGGCTCAATCTCTTCCTACAAGAACCAGCTCGGAGTGATTCGCGCAACCTTGCAGGTCAGCGAGCGTGACGTTCTGTTGATCGGCCCCGTCGAGGACGCAGGCTACCTGGAACGCTGCCTGAAGGAAGGAGGAGAGCGGGTGCGGCATCTGGGCATGCTCGCCCACGATGATCCTCTGCTGGGCTCGGCCTATGCCTCCGCAGGCGTCACGGTGTTGGCAAGCGCAGGCGAAACTTTCGGCCTCACCGCCGTGGAATCACTGGCATCCGGTACCCCCGCGATCATCACCGCGGCAAATGGTCTCGGCCTGTCTCCGCAGCCTCCCTGGCTGCAGTACGTCGATCCGGGCGATGCCGGGGATCTCGGACGGGCGATCGGGGCCGCCCTCTCCGCTCCCATGCCCACGACCGGTCCATGCCGCCAACTGGTCGCCCACCTCGACTGGAAGGCAACGGCGGACAGGATCCTGGAGGTATACCGGGATTTGACGGGAGCGGGAGCCGGCGCCGCCTCATGAATATACGCCACGCCAACGTAAGCAGGGATGAACGCAGCCGCATCCTTTTCATCTCGCCGGTCCCGCCCGGCCCGGATGGGATCGGCGTCGAGCTGCGTGCATGGTTCCACCTGGAAACCCTGGCAGCCATCGCCGATGTCGATGCAATACTGGCGATGACGCCGGCCCAGCTCGCCCGGCCCATGGACCTCGACCGACCCCGCGCCCTGTGTCGAAGCCTGAGCGTACTGAAGCTCGATCCGAACCACGAAGCGCCGGGAAGGCGCGTGCGTGGCCCCAGGCTGCTGGGACGCGTCCTCGACCTGAGCAAGCCTGCCTTCCGGCTGGCGCCGGACGAAGCCGGAAATCTGCGGTCGGTGCTTAGCGACAGCCACTTCGAAATTGTGTTCTGCTTCCGGATCCGGTCCTACGAGATCCTGGAAAGCCTGGGGGACTTGCCGAACTGGCGGGACAGCCGCCTATTCGTGGATTTCGACGATATCGAATCGCTTTCCATGCGTCGGGAGCTGCCTTTCATCAAGCGGACGCTGGGTTTCGAAAGAACGCTCATCGCCCGCCTCGACACCCTCGAGACATCCCGCCTGGAATCGCGCATCGCGCGCCGGGCCGACATGATCAGCGTGTGCTCGGAAGTGGATCGGCAACGTCTCGTCGAGCGAGAAGGCCATGCCAGGATCACCGTCATACCGAATTCATACCCCCTCATGCCCGCGCTGCCGTTGCGCCCCATCGGACCGGCTGCAAAGCTGCTTTTTCTCGGAACGCTGTCCTATCCTCCCAATGAGGATGCCGTCCTGTTCTTCTGCAGGCAGATCTATCCCCGCATACGCCAGATATATGCCGGACGCGTACGGCTGACCATTGTGGGAAGGCGTCCCGGCAGCAGGGTACGCGCACTGGCGGAAGATCCGTCGATCGTGGTGGCGGGGGATGTGGAATCGGTCGAACCCTACTACGACGAGGCAGACCTGGTGGTCGCCCCCATCCGGTTCGGCGGTGGCACCCGCATCAAAATCCTGGAGGCGCTCTCGTTCGGGCGCGCCGTGGTCTCCACCACCCTGGGCGCGGAAGGGCTCGACCTGACGCCTGGGCACGACTTGCGGCTTGCCGACGAACCAGAAAGCTTTGCAGATGCGTGCGTGGAATTGCTGCAGGACCAGGACGCACGCTTCCGGCTTGCCACTGCGGGCAGGGCCCGCGTTGCCGCGGGATATGGGCGTTCCCACATACAACGCATCCTGGCGCAGCAGATCCTGGACTTATAAACCCGAAAAATTCTCTCTGGAAAGCTCCCTGATCGCTGCGATGCGATGAGCGATGCGCTCCCGGTATTCCGGGAGCGCCGGCAGTGCTTCGAGGACCCGCGCCGGCAGTGCATGTTCCTCGTAAGCGGCCACCGGATCGACCAGCAGGGCCTCCAGTCCGAAGTACCCCAGCAAACCCTCGAACTTGCCCATGTAGCCGATGCCGATGACCGGTGTACCGCTTCCCAGCCCCGCAATGGCGAAATGCATGCGGCCGGTGACGACCAGATCGCTGGCTGCGGCGACGGCCTTGGCGTCCCAGGCGTGCAGGGGGGATTCCAGCAGGAGGGTCCGCGGCTTCGCCCTCTCGTCGAGCCGCGACACGATCTCCAGATGACAGAGATGATCCGATTCCCTGCCGCGAAAATCGTGGGGCACCAGCACGAAACGCAGCGTGGCGTCCTGCGCCGCCAGACCATTGATCATCTCCGCATAGGCGGCATGGATGGCGCCGGGCGTGGAAGGGTAGGTCAGGACATTGCCGTTGAGTGCGAGGATCCTCGCGCCCCCGGCATGCTCATCCCGCATCCAGGCCAGCGCACGCAGGGCGGCCGGACTCTCGGCCCTTGCGGTGACCAGAAAGGCCAGATCCGCCACCTGCCTGGCCGATCGTCCGGTGAATTCTTCAAAGCGTCTGCGCGACACGGGATCGCGTGAGCAGCACACAATTTGCGGTGCAAGGGATTTGAATCTTTCGACCACGCAGGGATTCGGTTTCTCCGAGAAACTGAATCCGAGCAGGCGGGAAGGAATGCCCGCGGAAGCCGCCAGGTCGAGCGCACGCAGGTAATACAAGGCCTGGCCCTCGTCGTAACGACCGTCTATCACGTCGGCCCCCAGCACGCAGAACAGTCTGGCATGGCGCAATGCCAGCAGGAGGCGCAGATCCGAAAGCGTACCGGGGCAAACCGCGATCGAATGGACTCCTCCTTCCAGTAGGGTAATCGCCTCGTAGTTGGGCAGCAACACCTGGCGAAGCCGGCAATTCCAGCCCTTCGCGAGGCCATCGTTCAGTCCCTGGAGAAGCGCCTGGTCCCCCAGGCTGCCGGCGGATGCGGGGGGTGCCACCAGAATTTCCATCTGCTTCCAGGGTGCCAGACGCCGATGGATCCGCACGTATGCACGGGTCATCGACAACAGCAGTCCAGCAATGAGTCTCTTGATCATGATCACGTTCTTCCACTCAGGTTACGGCGGCGAAATGATGCGGCCGGCCGAAGCACACGCACCGGTAACGGTTCCTCCGGGGAATCAACGCTCCCCTTTTCCTTTCGGCAGGAACGCGGACAGATGGCGGCGCAGGGTTTCGATCTCGGAGCGGAGCGGATGGCGGAGCCAGTACACCCCGATCAACCAGGCCGTCATCGCCAGGATACCGGCTATCGTCAATTGCCAGAAACTTCCCGGGTACATCCCCGTCATCCTCGAACCGACAAGCAGCATGCCCGGGCCGGAAACGGCGATCGCCGCCAGCGCGTAGCTTCGCCAGATGCACCGGAACAATCCGGAAAACCCCAACCCGATCGCCTTCTTCATGGCAGCCAGGTAGATATTCACCTCGATGCAGTATGCCAGACCCAGAACCAGGACCATACTCTCCAGATCGATGATCACCGTCGTCGATATGACCAGGATGCGGATGCCCTGAATCCATAGCTGGGTACGCATGAAGATGTCTATCTTGCCACAGGCCACCAGCGCGACACCTGTCAGGACAAACGGAGCGGTCAGCATCGCGTACGCGCACAAGAGACTCGCGAGCGGCGCCGAACGGTCCCACTGGGATCCGAACAGGAAATGGATCAGGGGCTCTGCGAGCAGCGCGAACACCGCGAGCAGGGGAACCGTCAATCCGGTCAGTTGAGTGATCCCCTGCAGATAGATGGCCGAAGGGCTCGCTCCCTCCCGCACGCGCCTGGCAAAGGCGGGAAAGAATACGCCCCGGACGATGTTGGTGAAATCCGACATCACCAGATTCATGACGCCCCAGGCACGGCTGTAGAAAGCCACCTCCGCGAAACCCAGCGTTCCACCGATGATGAGATCGGGAGCAGCCGAACCAACCTGCCCCGCCAGCGATGCCACGCTGGAGCGGGCCCCAAAATGGAATATTTCCCTCATTCCCGCCAGACGCGGCATCAGCAGCGCATCGGCGGGGCGCATCGCGACGAGTATCGCCGTGGTCGCAAGGACGCCGGCAAGGGAGCCCCACGCCATGCTCATGTAGCTGAATCCGTTCAACGCAAGAGAAACGGTGACCGCCAGCTGCACCACGTTGGCACTGATACTGACCAGCGCTATGCGATCGAACCGCATCTCGCGGCGCAGCATCGAGAGCAAGGGCGCGCCAAAAGGCAAAATGGCGAAATTGAGGGCCAGGACGGCGAGTATCTCGGCAATGCCGGCGTTCTGGTAGAACCCGGCTGCGGGCTGGCGGGCCAGAAAAAAAAGGAGCGCCACCGACCACGAGATGAGGATCATCATGGTGCTGGCACTGCGCAGGCGATCGCGGCTGATCTCCGCGGCCTGAACAAGATACTGGCCGATACCGAAATCCCGGAAGACGTGACCGAATGCGATCAACGAAAGCGATACCGAGAACAGTCCGATTTCTTCCGGAGTCAGCAGGCGGGCAACGACGACAGAACCGGTCAGGCCCAGCAGGAACGAAGCGCCCTGGCTGGCGCCGTTGATAAGCAGCGAACGGCGTACTGTCGTCAACTCGAACTCTCGATGGACGCTTCAGCCATGCGCATGGAGACATACGCCGCAGCAAACGCAAAAAACACGAATAAACGATAATGGTATAGGATATATGGATTCATATCGTGCTGCCGTAACGGGCGTGGCGGCTCCCGGGCCCAGGCGGTTCGAGCCTGCCTCGATGGGAGCATGCCCGAAGCGCCAGCGAACCGCCGGCATGTGAAGGGAAGACCGTCACGGGCCGGACTCCGGGCCAACCCATCATCCTGCAAGTCGGTTCCATGCCATTGGCGACCTTCGTCCCGTCAATCCGGTGGAAGCTCCCCTGCCCGGCGATGATACAAAGGATACAAGAAGAATGCTGATCCAGAATGTTCGCAGAATCGACAACGATGAACGCACCTCCGTGATCGCCTCCGTCACCTACGAGCAACGGCAGGCAGACACCCAGGATATCAGCGTTTCCATTCCCGCCAGCCACGCCAGCCTGCTTGGCTGCAGCTATGAAGCCTTTTTGCTGATGGTTTTTTCGGCCGCCCTGTTCCATCGAGAGGAGCGCATCCACGTCGAGGGTCCAGCCTGCCCCGTACTCATGAACAACCTGCGCGCCGCGATGCGGCTCCAGCGCAACTGGTTCCAGCCCGCAGACCCGCTACCCGTACTGTCGGCCGCGGAAGAGAAAGTGAACCCCGGCGGATCCGTCGACCGAAAGGTCGGAGCCTTCTACTCCGGCGGCATCGATTCGACGGCAGCGTTGCTGTCGCATGCCTGGACGTTCGACACGGAGCATCGGGAAGCCCTCGAGTATGCATTCCTGGTCTATGGGCTCGATATCGGCGATCCCAGCCGCGAACCCGGCCATGAATTGTTCGATCATGCCCTGCGCACCCAGGGCAAGGTTGCCTCCGAACTTGGAATCGAAATGGTACCGATCTGGACAAACGTCAGGTTACTGGAACCGGACAGCCATCTGTACGCACGTTACCAATTCGGGGCGATCCTGTCCGGAATCGCTCACTGCATGAGCCAGTGTATCAGGAAAGTTCATATGGCATACAATAACATCATCGATATGTATGAACCCTGGGGAGACCATCCTACGCTGGTTCCCCTGCTCTCCAGCACCCACCTGGCGTTCTCGGGCGCACTGCTCCACCTTACCCGTTTCGAGAAGCTTGCGATCATCGCAAGATCCGAGACCGCACTTTCCAACCTGCGCGTATGCTGGAACACCGATTTCATACCGGATGGCTATCTCAACTGCGGCCGATGCGAAAAATGCCTTCGCACCAAGCTCGAACTGCTGGCCATCGGCATTCCGGAGATGGGGGTGATGTTCCCGGATTCACGAATAGATCCCGATATGCTCCGGTCGTTGCATGCAGACCACTTTCCCGAAAACGAGTACTACAGGGAACTCATAGAACCTCTCCACCAACGCGGATATCACGAACTCTCGGACATCATTCGATTGATCACGCGGCAGCCAACCACCGGCCTGTGGCCATCCTATGCGAGGATGATGGTGAAAAGAAGGTACTGGAAGATGCTCGGATCGCTTCAGGATTCCTCCTCGAAAAAAAAATGATCCCGGGGATGCTGCCCTGCCTGGCTACTGCGATCTCGCTGCGTCATTCGATGGCGCCCCCGGTCCCGAGGAGATGCGACTCACCACATAGCGGAATTTTCCCGATCTTTCCGCCGGAATCTCCGGCACCTGCTCGACGGCAATCTCGACCCGCTCACCCAACCTGGCCCGAAACCCTTGCTGGATCGCGTCGATGAGCGCCGGAGCGGCAACGGATTCGGAAACCACCAGCACGCGAGTCAAATCCAGGCTCTCCTGAATGATCTTGAATGCCTGGACCTGGGGAAGATCGCGCAGAATGTAGATCAGAGCCAGGCCATGCATGACGGTCCCGTCCTGCGCCACCAGAAAATCCGTGCTGCGGCCCTGGATCTCCCTGAGCAGAGGCAAGCCGCGACCGCAGCCACACATCTGGCTGTCCAGTACCCCGATATCACCGGTGCGATAGCGTATGAAAGGAAAATCCGGCGTGGCGAGATGAGTCACGACGATCTCCCCTGCTTCGCCTTCCGGCAACGGGACTCCCTCCTGGTCCACGATCTCGACGATGACGTCCTCGGCCGTCAGGTGCATGCCGCCCTCCGGGCATTCGTGCGCGATGAAACCCGCATCGCGGCCGCCATAGCCGTTTGCCACCGGGCATCCGAAGGTTCCCCCGATCTGCCGGCGCTGCTCGTCGTACAGCCGTTCCGATGTCACGAAGGCCACGCGTATGCCCAGATCGTCCATGCGCCGCCCCGTCGACTCGGCATGGCGGGCGATATGCGAAAGAGCGGATGGATAGCCGAACAGCATTCGGGGGCGTACTCTACGAATCTCCTCCAGGAATCGATCGAGCTTCTGTGCCGACATCTCGAAGGCGGGCAGCAACCGGGTCCGGAACAGCCTGTCGCGCAGGGCGCGCAATCCATCCTGCGCCCCGAGTTCGATGGGAGAGCCCCATACCACGATCTCCGGATCGCCGATGTCAACCCCCCACCAGCGCGTCGCGCGCCACTTGGCTGCGACGTCGTGACTGACGCGCTCGCTGCCGATGTGGAAGATCAGTGGCACACCACTGGAACCCCCCGTGTTGAAACGTGCCAGACCAACCGCCCGCTCCGACTTGAGCGCGTCGAGATGCTGGCGTATAACGGCCTTGTCGAGCATGGGCAGACCCGGAAGCTCCGAAATCGAGCGAATGGCGTCGGGGACGAACCCGATTCGCTTGAAGAGGTTCCGGTAGTACGGCACGTGCGTTCCCGCATGGTCGAGCAGCCGGTGCAGCCGGCGCAGGCGGAGCGCTTCCAGGCGATCCCGGTCCCACCATTGGGAACTCTCCATGTCCCTGCGCACCGCCAGGCTGCTGTGCCGCTTGAGGCGTTCGTGCAACGGGAAAATCAGTCCGGATATCAACGAGGTATACCAGTCCATGTCCTCAGCCAGCATCCTCGCGGCTTCCCGCCGTGCGTTGCTCGAGCGCCCCCGCATAGACTTCCAGCAGACGTGGCCGCACCTGCGGCCATGCATACCGCCGAACTGCGACAAGTCCCGCCGCACGGATCCGTTCCGCCCTGCCTGGATCGCCGAGCAGCGCAAGCACGGCATCGGCCATGGCCGAGTGATCCCCGGCCGGCACCAGCAGTGCGGTCTCCCCGTGTGTGACGAGGTGCGGCACGCCCCCAACGTCGGTGCTGACGACCGGAACACCGCTGGCCAACGCCTCCAGGATCGAGATCGGCATGTTGTCGGCCAGACTGGGGTTGATCATGATGTCGGCGCGACGATAGATCTCGGCCATGCCCGCATTGTCCACACGACCGGTAAACGTCACTGCGTCCACGACGCCGAGCTCCGCCGCCAGCCCGGCCAGAAACCGGTGCTGCGGCCCGGTCCCCGCGATGGTGAGCGTGGCCGCGGGAAATACCCGCCGGATCCGGTCGAAGGCCCTCAATGCCGTCGCATTATCGTAGATGGGCTCCAGGTTGCGGCTCACGACGAGGTGGGGCGCCGCGGCCTTCAGCGGCATCGGCCGGCCGACTCCGCCCGGGAATCGGTCGAGATCGATGATGTTGGGCACGACATGGACGGGAAAACCCCACTTGCCGAACACCTCTTCCAGGAAGGCGGACGGCACGACGATGGCGCTCGCCCGGCGCAGGCTGGGCCCGATCCAGGCGAAGGACCGCTCGAAGAAGACGTCCGCTTCGCCGCCACGGTAGTTGACGATGACCGGTATCTGCCGGATCCAGGCGATCCAGATCGCAGGTGCGGCGAACAGATGCCACGACCATCCTGAGTTGGCCATCACGTGGAACAGCCGCACGCGGCCGGAGGCCCGCCACAGATGCGTCAGGTAGGGGACCAGCCGGAACAAGGCCCTGAGTCCCTTCAAGCGGCCGATCCCGGGCGGGCGGTAGGGACGGTTGACCTGGATCAGGTCCACCACGATGCCTTCCCTGCGCAACAGCCCCGCCAATTGCAGCGTCTGGTTGGCCATGCCTCCGGACGGCGGCGGCAGGGGGCCTACCAGCCCGATATGCAGATCGGAGGGGATCACCCCGGCGGATCCGGGTTGTGAACCAGGGCGGCATAGATTCCCTCATAGCGGGCCACGCTGCCGCGCCAGGTGCGCTGCGTTTCCACGAAGCTGCGGGCCGCGCTCCGCAGCCCGGGCCATCGGTGCGGGCTGGCCAGCAGATCCAGAGCCTTTTCCGCCAGATCCGATGAAGATCCCGCTGCGAAAAGTATGCCGGTCCGGCCGTCCTCGATGAGCTCGCGATGCCCGCCGACGTTGGATGCCACCACCAGTCGCCCCTGCGCCATGGCCTCCAGCGGCTTGAGGGGTGTGACTAAGTCGGTCAGGCGCATCCGCAGCCTCGGATAAACGAGCACGTCGACCAGATCGTAATACCGTTGCACCTGGCCGTGGGGGACGCGCCCGGTGAAGACCACCCGATCCTGCAGACCCAGTTCGGCGGCAAGAGCCCTGAGTGCCCGCTCCTGGGGGCCTCCTCCCACCAGCAGCACGCGAATGTCGGGATTGCGGGCCAGCAGTTGCGGCAGCGCCCGCAGCAGGATCTCCAGTCCCTCGTAGGCGTAAAAGGAGCCAATGAACCCCAGCACTTGCCTGCCCGCCAATCCCAGCGAGCCGGCAAGCTGCGGATCAGCTGCGCCACCCATGCTGAAATCCGCGATGTTCACGGCATTGGGAATGACCGTCACCTTCTCCGGCGCGATGCCTCGACCGAGAATGTCGTTGCGCAGTCCTTCGCATATGGTGGTCACGGCGTCGGCCCGGCGCAAGGCATGGCTCTCCAGTCCCCGGGTCAGGCGATAGCGGATGCTTCCTTCCCTGCTGGTGCCATGATCCACGGCCGCGTCTTCCCAGAACGCCCTGACCTCGTAGACCACCGGAATACCCTGGCGCCGGCCCACGCGCAAGGCGGGCAGGGCGTTCAGCACGGGGGAGTGGGCGTGCAGGACGTCCGGTCTGACGATCCCCGCCACTTCATCCAGCCGTTGCGCCAGACGCTCGACGACCGCGAGCTGATTCACGACCGGCATCTTCGATGCCAGGCCGGTCGCGGGAGGGGTACGATGGAAAAACCATCCATCGACCTCCTCCTCGCGGGCAGTACCGCCGCCCTGCTTTGGACCAGTCAGATGGAAGGTCTCCCATCCACGCGCGCGCTGCTCCGCCAGGATCGACAGCGTGCGGAAGGTGTAGCCGCTGTGCAGCGGCAGGGAATGATCCAGGATGTGCAGAATGCGCATGGCGTCAATCGCCCCTGCGGGATAAGCGCATTCCCAGCACGACGGCTGCCCAGGCGGCATACATGATGATCCACGGCATCGCCGGGAAATGGAATCGCGACTGCCCGGAAAACACCACGGATATGAGCGTGAGGTATGCCATGAGGCAGTAGCCGATCGATACCCAGGGCCACGCAACGTCGTGTTTTCCCCTGGACAGCAGAACGAGGGTCACGAGGGAGCCGACCAGCATCAGGGCATAGAGGACCTGATTCGCCCACCTGATCGAGCGGAAGAGGGACTGATGGCGCGGATAATGGGGATAGCCTGCCTGATAAGCCCATTCGGCCTCGCCGTCCTTGGCCCAAAGATGCCACATCTTGAGCGGAATCAACTCGACGAACCGACCGGGATTCTCCCTGATCCACGCAAGGGCCAGCTGCTTTGCCCTGCGATCCGACTCCACCTGACGCCGCGTTGAAAAATCACGTTGCAGCACCAGCGGATCGTTTTCTATGTAGCTCCCGTCCGCGCTGGGATTGTTTCCGGTCAGCAGCGTCGCACCGCCATTGGTGGAAATGAGCACCACTTCGCCGAACACTAGCGTATTGCGCACGGCCCATGGCACGAGCACGCCGGCCATGACCAGATAGATGCAGCAGCCCTTGACGACGGTCTCCGCCAGGCTTGTCTCGCGACCGGCGGCAACGATGCGGAAAAGTATCAGGAGTGCCGGCAGGAACACGATCTGCGGTTTGGTCAGGGCGGCGAATCCGAAGACCAGGCCCGATCCGAATACCCAGCCCCATCCGTTCCGGGAGATGTACAGATAAACGCCGAGCAGCAACAGGAAGGTGAAGTAGATCTCGGTGAGCAGCAGCGGCGTATAGGCGATGTTGTTGGGATACAGGGCGAGCAGCAGGACCCCCAGGCGGGCGGTTGTCTCGCTGCGGAAAAGCTGGCGCGTCAATTTCAACTGCAGGAGGAAGATTCCCGCGGCCATCAGCAGGTTGGCCAGCTGGCCGACGATTTGATGGGGACCCGCCAGATGGAAGAGTATCCCCAGGAACCCCGGATAGCCGACGGGCCAGTAGGCTGTGGGATGGCCGTCCTCGACATACCCCTCGCCATTCGCGATGCCCAGCGCGCGATTGAGATACCAGCGCGAATCCGAGTCCATCTCGAGCGGAACAGCGAAGATCAGGGCAGCACGGAGCCCGATGAACAGGATGAAACACAGGGGAATGAAGTAGGGTGAGTCCAGCACGCGAAACGGTGCAGCGGCCGATCCGGATTTCCTCCCAAGACTATTTTCCGGGACCGGGAGCATGCTTGAACGTCCAGTAGGAGTTCAGGAAATAATTGATGAGCATGGCGGGTGCGATGCCGGCCAACTGGTGAACGGTCGGCGGCGTTTCCGGGAAAAGCATCGAGAGGGTCACGAACGTGGAATAGCTGACCAGCAGGGAGACGAGCGAAACCATATTGAATTTCAGGCCCTTGATGCGCACATGATCCTGCGATCTCCGCCAGCGGAAGGTCCAGTAATTGTTCAGCAGAAAATTGGTGATGATCGATACCTCGATCGAAATGGGAGAGGCCAGGTATTTGTTCACTCCGGCCTGGAGCAGCAGCGTGAACACGCCGAGGTTCACGATGACGCCTGACAGTCCCACGATGGCGAACTTGATGAAAGTCTTCGAACTGTGCAGTCGAATCCACCAGGCGTTCAGGATGAACTCGACGATATCCGAGATCCCGAGCTTGGATTCCCCCTCGGTGCGATCGATGAAATCCACCGGCACTTCCCTGATCGTCGCACCGAGCGATGCCGCCTTGTGCAGCAGCGCCACCTGGAAGGCATACCCCTGCACCCGGAGATCCTCGAACACGATCTTCCTGAGCAGCGGCGTCCTGATCGCCCGGAATCCTGCGGTGCAGTCACGAATCCCGTACAGGCCCGCGACATAGCG
The DNA here is from genome assembly GCF_900119085.1 of Nitrosovibrio sp. Nv17. Classification (GTDB taxonomy): domain Bacteria; phylum Pseudomonadota; class Gammaproteobacteria; order Burkholderiales; family Nitrosomonadaceae; genus Nitrosospira. Next base: position 41,435 of record NZ_FPIQ01000013.1, read on the forward strand.
TCCCACGATGTTCCCACCCAACGAGTTCAGGCGACGCAGCAGGCCCCATTCCTTGGGGATCGATCCTCCCTTGACGTAGCGGCTGCCGATGACGAAGTCAGCGCCTTCCACCAAGGCTGCCATCAGCCGCGGAACGTCCTCCGGCTTGTGCGAGAAATCGGCATCCATCTCGAATACAACGTCTGCCTTCAACGCATCCATGGAGTGCATCATGCCGCGAATGTATGCAGCCCCCAATCCCGCCTTCTGTCCCATCAGAAGATGCACATTGGCATTCTTCGCGTCAGTCTGCTTCAGGCGCACGATATCCGCCGTGCCATCGGGCGAATTGTCATCCACCACGAGAATATGCATGTCATGCCGCATATGCTGGAACTGTGCCTGCAGGGCGTCGATGATGGACCCGATGTTATTCCGCTCGTTGTATGTGGGTAGAATTACGACCGCTTTGAGGCACGTCATGAAGTCATGAGACTGATTCGTAAGAGAAGTTCACTTGTTCGGCTCTGGATCGAGAACCCGAACGGTGTATGCGAGCATGCCGGAATACGAGGCAGGGGCTCCGGATGGACATTCTCGAACTCCCTGCGCAATCCGAAGGTTGTGATGCCTATAGGGTCTTGCGGTAAGCGATCCGTCGGACCCCGCTCTTGAGCCTGGATGATACCAGAAAACGGATTCATGCCGATTTCCTTGGAACCGCCACCCCCCGGTCGCTTGAAATGACCCAGAAGCAGAGCATATTGGTCAATGATCACCCACGCGTTGTAGTACTATTCGTTTTTTCGAATATTTCTGGAAAGCTTTGAAAAAGCTCGGAACGCCGGTTTAACCTGACGGATGGGAACACTTAGGTAACCAACGTGCGAAGCTCCCGGCAGTTCAATCCGCCCAGATTACGAGAAATCCGAGGGAAACACCCGGGTTTGTGAGAAGGCATCCGGCCCTCGATGGGTACCGATGGTGCATCCCGTCCCGCAATCCAATGGCATCCATAGCGGAACGAAAAAATGAGTTGTACCATATGGCACGGCAATGGGGTTGGTTCAATGCCGGCTTTTTCGTGCTCAGCAGACTCCTGGCCGTGGTTTCGATGGGAAGCCTGCGCATCTACAAGTATTACTTGATAGCCCAGCCTGTCTCCCGGAAAAGCCTGCTTCCATCGGGCAGGGGCAAGAAGATAGAAATCCGGATGATCCATCAGGACGACATCGTCATCCGGCAATTTCCGCGGCCGGCAGCGGTGATCCGGGAGCGATTCCGGCAGGGTGCGCAGTGCCTGGCCGCCTTCAAGGATGAACGATTCGTCGGTTTCCTCTGGTTGCTGACAGGAAGCTACCAGGAGGATGAGGTCCGTGCGCGCTATGTTCTCCACCCCCAATACCAGGCAGCATGGGATTTCGACGTGTACGTCGCGCCCGAGTCTCGCCTGGGGTTGACGTTTCCGCGTCTGTGGGATGAAGCGAATCGTTATCTAACCGGAAAGGGCATCTCATGGTCATGCAGCCGCATCTCGGCATTCAATCCGGGTTCGCTCGGAGCCCATGCACGGCTTGGAACGGTGTCGATGGGCAGCGCCGTTTTTTTTTGCGCCGGCCGGTGGCAAGTCATGCTCTCCTCCGTTCCTCCCTATTTTCATCTTTCCGCGGAAGCGGCCTCCTTCCCGGAATTCCGTCTGGATACGCAGAATCTTGAAAAAGAGTCCCGTACCTAACATCTTCAACCCATCATGGAGCAGGCAATGCAGCATTTGGAAGCTGTCAGGAATATCCTGACCGATGTACTGAATCTCGGTGATCGTGGCGGCACGCTCACCGAGAACTCGATTCTGCTGGGGAGTCTTCCCGAGCTGGATTCGATGGCGGTCGTGAACGTGATCACCGCCATCGAGGAACACTTCGACATCAGCGTGGACGATGACGAGATCAGTGCGAGCACATTCGAAACACTGGGCAGCCTGGCCCGCTTCATCAAGCAAAAGCTGGGTGAATGAAAGGATCGCCCGGGACGCCCTCGGCCCAGCCCTTCTTCCTACAGACCGACTACGGGAAACGGTTCTGCCTGTATCATGAACCGCACGAGGGCGCAGCGTACCGGGCAGCGCTGATCTACATCCCCCCTTTCGGCGAGGAAATGAACAAATCCCGCCGCATGGCAGCGCTGCAGGCCCGAGCATTCGCCGCAAACGGGATAGGCGTGCTGCAGATGGATCTCTTCGGATGCGGTGACAGCAGCGGAGAATTTGCGGACGCACGATGGGACGTCTGGAAACGCGACGTCGACTACGCGCTCGGCTGGCTCAATGACAGGACCGCCGTCCCGATCGGTCTCTGGGGCCTGCGCCTGGGTGCGCTGCTCACCCTGGACATCGCCCGGGAGCGGCAGCATGCGCTCGACAAGATCGTTCTTTGGCAACCGATAGTCAACGGGGCATCATTTCTTACCCAATTCCTGCGACTGCAGTTGGCGAACGAAATGCTCGCGAACGATGGAGACACTGCCAAAACATCGGGAACGCGTGCAATGCGGGATGCCCTGGCGAACGGCGAAACCCTGGAGATCGCGGGTTATGCGCTGGCACCGGACCTCGCTGCGGCAATCGATGAGCTGAAGGCTTCGGAATTCGTTATTGCCCGCAAGCCCATACACTGGTTCGAGATCGTGTCCGAGGCAGGGCGCCCCATGTCTTCCGCGGGACTCAAGGTGGCAGATGCCTGGAAGCGGAACGCGGTCGAACTGCATGTGCACCTCGTGCCGGGCCTTCCGTTCTGGGCGACCCAGGAGATCTCGGAATGCGCGCCGCTGATAGCCGCCACGACGGAAGTCGTGGCGGGGGAAATTCCATGACCATCGAGGAACGCGCCGTCGCGTTCCCCTGCAACGGCGACTGGCTGTACGGTATCCTGAGCCAGCCCGGGCCCGCTTCCTCCTCCAAGGGGGTGCTGATCGTGGTAGGTGGGCCCCAATACCGGGTCGGCAGCCACCGGCAGTTCGTGCTGCTCGCACGCCACCTCGCCTTTCACGGCATACCCGTGCTGCGCTTCGACTATCGCGGCATGGGAGACAGCGAGGGCGACGCCAGGACGTTCGAAGACCTGGAGGACGACCTGCGTTGCGCCATCGACCATTTTTTCGAAATCGCCCCTTCGCTCGGCGAAGTAGTGATGTGGGGATTGTGCGATGCCGCCTCCGCAGCGCTGTTCTACGCCCATCGTGACGAACGGGTGACAGGGCTGGTGCTGCTGAACCCCTGGGCACGAACGGACGGGGGGTTTGCCAGAACCCATCTGAAGCACTACTATGCGAACCGATTGTTCGAGAAGCGCCTCTGGGAAAAAATACTGCGCGGGCGCTTCGACTATGTGGAAGCGGTACGTTCCCTCGCACGAACCGTCGGCGCCTCCATCGGAAGCAGGCGATCGAACGCGGTGGAGCAGGACACGGCAGGCGCTGCGGATGCCTGCGCCCTGCCGGAACGCATGCGTGCCGGCCTCGCGCTTTTCAGCGGAAAGGTACTGCTCGTCACCAGCGGCAACGACCTCACGGCTCGGGAATTCCTGGACACGGTGGAGGCCTCGCCCCGCTGGCGGGAGCTGCTGGCCTCCCCGCGCGTATCCCGATTCCATCTGCCGCTGGCGACCCACACCTTCTCCCGGCGCGAGTGGCGCGACCAGGTCGCGACCCACACGGCGGAATGGATGCGGTCATGGTGAAACGGGTACTGATGATCGCGTTCCACTTCCCACCTCTGCGCGGAAGCAGCGGCATCCTGCGAACACTCAAGTTCTGCCGCTATCTCCCCGAATTCGGCTGGGAGCCCATCATACTGACCGTACACCCTCGGGCCTATCCCAGCACCGGCGACGACCATCGCAAGGACATCGCGAACCAGGCTGCAGTACATCGGGCGTTCGGGCTGGACGCGTCCCGCCACCTGTCCTGCATGGGGCACTATCCTGCCCTGCTGGCTCTGCCGGACCGCTGGGCCTCATGGACACTCGGTGCGCTCCCCATGGGCTTGCACCTGATCCGTAAATACCGGCCGGCAGTCATATGGTCGACCTATCCCATCGCCACCGCCCATCTGATCGGCCTGGGGCTGGAACGCATGAGCGGACTACCCTGGGTTGCCGATTTCAGGGACCCCATGACCGACGTCGACTATCCGCCCGACCCGGTGACCCGGCGGGTATTCCGGTGGATCGAAAAAGAAGCGGTACGGAAATGCAACCGGGCAATCCTCACCACCGCCGGCGCGATCGCGGACCACAGGCGCCGGTTTCCGGAGGTACCCGCCTCCCGCTTTCATCTCATCGAGAACGGCTATGACGAGGACAATTTTCTCGAAGCCGAGGCGCATCCTGCAACCAGATCGGACGACGGCTCGCGGCTCGTTCTGGTCCACAGCGGGATCGTCTATCCGTCCGAACGGGACCCGACGCAATTGTTCGCGGCATTGGCGATGCTCATCCGGCAGGGGTCCCTCGGGCACGGCGATCTGCACGTGATCCTGCGGGCCACGGCTCACGATGAGTACCTGCGTCCGCTGATAGAACGATATGGAATCGACGACATCGTATCGCTCGCGCCACCCCTTCCCTACCGGGAGGCCCTCTCCGAAATGCTGTCTGCCGATGGTCTGCTCATCCTCCAGGCTGCCAACTGCAACAACCAGATCCCTGCGAAGCTCTATGAGTACCTGCGCACCCGGCGTCCCATCCTGGCCCTGACCGATCCTGCCGGAAACACGGCGGCCGCGCTGCGCAACGCGGGCATCGACACGATCGCCCCTCTGGATTCCAGGGATGCTATCATGCAGGAAATATCGCGCTTCGTGGCACTGATCAGGGCCAACGACGCGCCCATAGCGTCGGTGGACAGTGTGCTGGCGGCCTCGCGCAGATCGAGAACGCGGGAACTCGGCGCACTTCTCGACGACGTGAGTTCGACAACGTGACGCCGGATACTCTGGCGAATGCCTGCCACCGCTCGGGCCGGCCACCCTCGGAGGGAGTGTTCCATGAAGCACCATCTGCTCCATCAATTGGCGGCACTCGCCGTCCTCGCGTTCTCTGCAAGCCTTCATGCCGCGGCGCCCTTCTGCGGCGGACTCGAAAACGCCTATGGTCCCTACGACTACATGGACCCCGACGCCCGGCAAACCAAGCTGCCCCTCGTCGAACAGTACCACTTCACGCCCAACATCGAAAACCTGGTCAAGGGGAATTCAGGAGCCATCGGCGGAGAGCTGGACTATACGCTGAGAGCCTTTCCCAATCACCATCGGGCGCTCAGCACGCTCGTCAAGCTCGCTCTGCGGGACAAGACTATCAAACCGGCCGGCGCGAAGTACTCCGTGGAATGCTATTTCGATCGCGCGATCCGCTTCAAGTCGAACGATGCCGCGGTGCGGACGATATACAGCAACTATCTGCTGAAGCAGGGCCACACCGACAAGGCGATCGAGCAACTGGGTGCGGCGATCGAGCTTCAACCGGAAGATCCCACCATCAACTACAACATCGGCCTGCTGTACGTACAGAAAAAGGACTACGAGCAGGCGCTCATCCACGCAAAAAAGGCCTATGAACTCGGCTTTCCTCTCCCCGGCCTCAGAAACAAGCTGGTGGAAGCAGGGAAGTGGCGGGAATAGAAGCGGCCTGTCCCGGGAGCTATCGTCTGGATTGCCGCCTGCCTGGGGAACCAGGCTCTTCCCGATCGGGCGCAAGATGGGCCACATACCACGCCAGCGCCTCAGTCAACCCCTCTTCGATCCGATGGGTCGGGGAAAAGCCCAGCATCGCTGCAGCCCTGGAAATATCCGCCTGCGAATGCCGTACGTCGCCCTTGCGAAAATCCACATACGTCGGCTCATGATGCCGCAGATGGGGGAAAGTCTCCTGTAGCAGTCCGCGTATCATCTCATAGAGCCGGTTGAGACTGGTGCGCTCGTTCAGCGCGACGTTGTAAACCTGGTTGACAGCCTCGGCATTGTCGGTCAGTGCCGCCAGCAGGTTGATCTGGATCACATTCTCTATGAAACAGAAGTCCCGGCTGGTCTCCCCGTCACCATTGATATACAGCGGCCTGTTTTCCACCAGGGCAGCGACCCACTGGGGAATCACCGCCGCATACGCGCCGTTCGGATCCTGCCTCGGGCCGAAGACATTGAAATAGCGCAGCCCTATCGAGTTCGTGCCATAGCAGCGGGCGAAAACATCCGCGTACAGTTCGTTGACGTACTTGGTCACCGCGTAGGGCGAAAGCGGCCGGCCGATCACCGGCTCCACCTTGGGCAAATCCGGATGATCCCCGTAGGTGGAACTCGACGCCGCGTAGACGAAACGCCTCACGGATGCATCCCGGGATGCCACCAACATGTTCAGGAATCCCGATATGTTGTTCTCGTTGGTGCGCACCGGATCCTGGATGGAACGGGGGACCGACCCCAGGGCCGCCTGGTGCAGCACGTACTCCACGCCCCTGCACGCCTCGATGCACGCCTCCGGCTGACGGATATCGCCCTCGATCAGCGTGAAGCTCCGCCAGGCCCGCTCCCCGACCAGATCGCGGACCTGCTCCAGGTTGTACCGATGGCCCGTGGAAAGATTGTCCAGTCCGACCACCTCCTGGCCATGCCTCAGCAAGGCTTCCAGCAAATTGGAACCAATGAATCCGGCGACACCCGTCACCAGCCATCGATGGCGATGATCCTCCAGGTATTCCAGAACGCCTTGGTACGCTGTCATATCCCGTCGCCCGTCTTTTTCACATGGATCGGCCCGTGAGCGGTCCCGTCACCGAAATGGAAGCCCATGGGGTTGCGCGCGCAGGCCGGAGTACCGGAGATTCTCCACCCGTGCCGAACCACAGGTTTCGGGATAGCACTAAAGCCGCCAGACGTTGAGCCCTGCCGCTTTCAACGCAACCGGATCGAGCTGGGACTTGACGTCGATGAAGCATCCCCGGTCGGTAACCTTGGACTGGAATTCGGGCAATGGCCTGCTGACGAATTCGTGATGCGAAACCGCGAGGATGATCGCATCGGCACGCGGCAACTGCTCCCAGGACTCCAGTGCCAGCCCGTACTCCTCCCGGGCCTCGTCGGGATCCGCGACGGGATCGTGCACATGGATCTCCACTCCATACGATTCGAGCTCCCGCACCAGGTCGGCAACCTTGGAATTCCTCAGGTCGGGGCAATTCTCCTTGAAGGACAGGCCCAGCACATTCACGCGCGCACCCCGGACGTTGATGCCCGCCTTGATGATCTGCTTGACCGTCTGCTCCGCGACGAACTTCGCCATGCTGTCGTTGATGCGGCGCCCGGCCAGGATGACCTGCGGAATGTAGCCGATCATTTCCGCCTTGTGCGTCAGGTAGTAGGGATCGACTCCGATGCAATGTCCCCCCACCAAGCCCGGGCGGAAGGGAAGAAAATTCCATTTGGTTCCCGCGGCCCGTAGTACCTCTGCGGTATCGATCTCAAGCTTGTCGAAGATGATGGCCAGCTCGTTCATCAGGGCGATGTTCAGGTCCCGTTGCGTATTCTCGATCACCTTGGCGGCCTCCGCGACCTTGATGCTGGAAGCGCGATGGACGCCCGCCGTCACCACGCTTTCATACAGGGCAGCGATCTTCTCCAGGGTATCCTCGTCATCCCCCGAAACGACCTTCAGGATAGTGGTCAGCCGGTGCTGCCTGTCGCCGGGGTTGATGCGCTCGGGGGAAAACCCGACATGGAAATCGGTTTTCCATTTCATGCCGGAGTACTTTTCCAGAACCGGGATGCAGATCTCCTCCGTCGCGCCCGGATACACCGTGGATTCGTAGATGACGATCGCACCCCGTTTCATGTGTTTCGCCACGGCCTGGCTGGCACCGGTGAGCGCGGTGAAGTCGGGCTGGTGGGCGAGATCCACCGGGGTGGGAACGGCGACCACGATGTAATCGGCCTGAGCCAGTTCCGCAGCATCGGTGGTGACGACGAGCTGCCCGGCCGCCGCGAAATCTTCGGTCGGCACCTCGCCGGTGGGGTCCACCTGACGCCGGTAGCTCTCGATCTTGCTGGTGGAAAGATCGTAGCCTATGGTATGCCGCTTCTTGCCGAATTCGACAGCCAGCGGAAGTCCCACATAACCCAGCCCCACCACCGCCACTACGCTCATACGCGACCTCCGCTGTTATATGTTCCGGAAACGACAGATAGACATGACAGATAGACATGATACACGGCATTATCAACCGGCTTCGTCTCGAAGTAACCTGTACCAAAGACCAATTCTATCCGCGGTGCAGCCAGCATATCATACCGGGCAATGATGGTGATAAGATGACGTGTATATAAGCCTCAGACCGGCTTGATTCCTCGGTGCTGGCCCCAGCATCCGATTCCCGTGCAGTCCGCGGAACTCAAGTTTCCAAGATGCATTGAATGCAACCAGAACCGTCGCTGGAAAGGAGAGACCCGCATGCGTAATCCCGGCATCGTGACCACACTCAAAGATTTCATGATGCTCGCCGCCTCGAGCGTACTGATCGCTGCCGCTATCAGCGGCTGCGAAAAACCCGGGGATCCCGAGACCCTCATGTCGGAAGCCAGGGCATACGAGCAGAAAGGGGACGACAAGGCCGCCATCATCCAGCTCAAGAACATACTGCAGAACAATCCGGATGACATCGATGCCCGCTATCTGCTCGGCACCATCTACAACCGGACCGGAGATCTGCAATCGGCGGAAAAAGAATTGCGCAAGGCACTGAGCCTGGGCATGGCGCCCGAGAAGGTATTGCCGGACCTGGGGAAGACACTGCTGAATCTTGGCCAGTTTCAACAGATTCTGGATGAAACAGGCAAACTGCCCGAAAGCGCGCAGACTCCGGAAATCTCGGTATTGCGTGGCAGTGCCCATCTGGCGCTAGGCAACGCCAGGAAGGCCAAGGAGTTGTTCGAGCACGCGCTGCAAGGCAAGCCGGACTTCCCCGACGCATTGATCGGACTGGCCCGCCATGCACTGGTGGACAAGGACGTCGATTCCGCGGCGCGCCATGTGGAGCAGGCGGTAACCCGGAATCCCGACAACGTCGACGCCTGGCTCTTCAAGGGCGACCTGCTGCGCACCGAAGGAAAAATGGATGAAGCCCTTGCGGCCTACGACAGGGTGATCAAGCTGAGGCCGGACAGCATCTCCGCGCTGATCAACAAGGCCTTCATAGAAACCAATACCGAACGGTTCGACGCCGCCCAGTCCTCCATCGACACGGCACGCAAGGCAGCACCGGGCCATCTGCTCACCCACTATGCCCAGGCGTTGCTGGACTATACCCAGAAAAGATACGCTGCCGCGCTGGAGCCCCTGCAGCAGGTATTGAGCAAGTCGCCGGAACATCTGCCGAGCGTGCTGCTCGCCGGAGCGGTCCAGTTCGAACTGGGGTCGCTGACGCAGGCCGAACAGCATCTGAAGCTCTACCTTGAAAAGGACCCCGGAAACCTCTACGCCCGCAAGCTGATGGCGTCGGTGTTACTGAAAAGTCGCCAGCCGCAGCGGGCCATCGCCCTGCTGGCACCCGCCCTCAAGCAAGCACCCCGCGATCCGCAGCTGTTCGCCCTGGCGGGGGAAGCGCACATGCAGATCCGGGATTTCGGCAAGGCCACCGAATACTTTGAAACGGCCAGCGGCATCGCGCCCGAAAGCGCCATGCTGCGCACCGCCCTGAGCATGAGCAAGCTGGGGGAAGGGGACAGCACCCGCGCCATCGCCGAACTGGAGCGCGCGACCCGGCTGGATCCTCAGTCCGCGCACGCCGGCATCCTGCTGGTCATGGCCCATCTGCGCCTCAATGAATTCGACAAGGCGCTTGCCGCGGTCAAGGGGATCGAAAAAGAACACCCGGACAATCCCTTCATCCAGAATCTCAAGGGTGGCGTCTATCTGAGCAGGAAGGATACGTCGAATGCCCGCGCGAGCTTTGAAAAGGCACTCGCCATTCAGTCCACCTACTTTCCCGCCATCGCCAATCTTGCACGGCTCGATCTGCAGGACAAGAAGCCGGAGGCAGCCAGGCAGCGTTTCGAGGACATTCTGAAGAAGGACAAAAAGAACATTCAGGCGATGAACGCGCTCTCCAGCCTGGCACTCGGCCTGGGACGGGAAAAGGAAGCAACGGACTGGCTGGAAAAAGCTCATCAGGAAAATCCCGACACGCTCCAGCCGGCGATCGCCCTGGCAACACACTATCTGCGTCTGGGAGAGAATCAGAAATCCCTGAATTTCGTAAAAAAACTCCAGGGAATCCATCCCGATGACGCCAATGTGCTGGATCTGCTGGCACAGGCCCAGTTCGCCAGCGATGACAAGAACGGCGCACTGGAAAGCTACCAGCGACTGGCCATGCTGCTGCCCGAATCACCCGTGGTGCAGTTCCACCTGGCGGCCCTTCATACCACCATGGAGAATCTGTCCGCCGCTTCGGAAGCACTCAAGAAAGCACTGGTGCTGAAGCCGGACTATCTGGATGCGCAAATGGCACAAATCATGCTGGAGGCGCGCAAGGGAAACACCCAGGGGGCGCTTGCCGTCTCCCGGCAGATACAGAAACAGCATCCGCGCTCGCCGGTTGGCCACATCGCCGAAGGCGATCTGCAGATGGGACAGAAAAATCCCGCAGCCGCGGCGAAATCCTACGAACAGGCGCTGGCACTCGGCAAGGACTCATCGGTCGCGATCAAGCTGCACGCCGCGCTCAGCCAGTCGGGGAAAAACAGGGAGGGGGATGCGCGCCTGCTCCAGTGGCTGAAGGAACAGCCGAAGGATACGGCCGCCCGCGCGTACCTGGCGGGCATCTACCTTGCCAACCGGCAGACCGGTTCCGCCATAGAGCAGTATCGCATCATCCTGCAGGAGAATCCGGGCTACGTCCCTGCACTGAACAACCTGGCGACGGCCTATCAGCAGGAAAGCAATCCACAGGCCCTGGAGTTCGCCGAGAAAGCCTACAAGCTGGCGCCGGAAAACCCGGCGGTACTGGATACGCTGGGATGGATACTGGTGGAGCGAAACGACATCAAGCGGGCGTTGCCGCTGCTGCAGAAAGCGGTGTCGCTGGCACCCGACATGGAGGAAATCCGCTACCATCTCGCCCAGGTCCTGGCCAAATCGGGCGACAAGGCCAAGGCACGCAAGGAACTCGAACTAGTGCTGGCCACGGGCAAGAATCTCCCTTTCACCGATGAGGCGAAGGCCCTGCTGCAGCAGCTATAGGCGCACCTCTCCTGCTTTCCAGCATTCAGGCATTCTCGCGCCTGGGTCCCGCATCCTCCAATGCAGGACCAGGCAGGGCCGCATCTCGCGACGCCGAGGAGACCGCAGCCTCGTTCCAGATGCGTCGCAGCGCATCCCACATTCCGGTGCGCATGGTTTCCAGATACAGGGAATTGTCACTCAGGCCTGCCAGGAGGCGGCGCTGCGCTTCACCCAGGTTATGGTAGGGCAGGCTCATGAAGAGGTGATGGGTCGCATGGTAGCGCAGGCCCACCGGCGCCCACAGGGCGGTGAGAAACCGGTTGCCGGGCACGTTGATGGAGTCGAGAAACTGCTCCGCGAATTCCATCTGCCGATCCCCCGGATTGCGATAGGCATGGGCGCTGAGCGTACGCAAGGCATTCACGAAGAAGATGAACATCGCGATCACGTACCACAGGATCAGTGCTTCAGGGGCCAGCACTCCCCCCGCGATGCACGCGGCGGCAATCGCCGCGAACACGAAGGCGGAGAATTCCTGCAAGCGCCAATGGCTGTCGTTGCGGATCGCATCCGGCGCGCGGCGATAGTTCATGTCTATCGTCAGCGACGAGGCCCGTTCCCAGAGAAGACGCCGCAATGGCGGGATCACGTAGGACAGCGGGGTAAGCAGGAGGAACCGGACGATGAAGAATACGGGCAGGATGAACGACAGCATCACATAGCCGACCATCACCGCCGGCCTCAGGGTGGCGAAGGGAATGTACTCGCCGTCCCTGCTCGTGCCATAGACGTCGCGCCGGTGGTGATCGTTATGCACGCCATCGTAGGTGAAGGAGGGAATCAGCAGCGGGATGCCGCAGATGACGTTCCACACGAGGCGGAAGAACCCGAACGTCCCTTTCTTGAGGTGGGCCAGCTCATGAATGAAGATCGCCGCCCGGTAGAAGGCAAACGTGGCGACGATCACGGCCAGGATCTGCCAGATCGAAAACCGCGGCGCCGACAACGCGGCAACGAAGGTCGCCCAGCCCAGCGTGATATGGAACAGGAAGTCGCCCCAGTAGATCCAGGGATTGGGCGTCATCAGGTCGCGCACCAGCGCGTGCGCTTCCCGCAGCGGAAACTCTTTCTTGCCTGTGGCTGTCTCCATCATCCCTTCCGGTTCGGGAAATCCGCCCGACTGCCTATTTTATCAACAACTCCGCGGCGGCGGCGAAAACTTGCCCTGCCCTTCCGGCCTCTTCCCGCAGGCATGGATTTCATGGAAACACCTGGGCATCGACCAAGCGGGGCGCTTTCCCGTCCTTGACGGACACGAGCGGCCGCCCCTGCCCGCGAGTCGGCCAGGCGATGCCGATCTCGGGATCGTTCCATGCAATACCGCGCTCGAGCGCGGGCGCGTAGTAATCCGTGGTCTTGTACAGGAAATCGGCTGAGCTGCTGAGCACGTAGAACCCATGGGCAAAGCCAGGCGGTATCCACAGCTGGCGATGGTTCTCCTCGCTCAGGTCGAAGCCGACCCAACGGCCGAAGGTGGGGGACGATCGACGCACATCCACCGCCACGTCGAACACCGCGCCACGCACTACACGCACCAGCTTCCCCTGCGGCTGCCCGATCTGGTAGTGCAGGCCACGCAGCACGCCCTGTGCCGAGCGGCTGTGATTATCCTGCACGAACGCGACATCCAGCCCAAGGGTTCGATTGAATACCTCGAGATTGAAACTCTCGAAAAAAAACCCCCGGTCATCGCCGAAAACCTTCGGCTCGAGGATGACCACGCCGGGAATACCGGTGGGAATGGCGTTCACCCGGAATCCCCGTCCTGCAGGCCGCGGTATCCCCTTGCCGGCGGGTGCGGCGCACCTTTCCCGATCGTTCGACCACTTCCCCGGTGCGGGATCATGGCGCCGTGTGCTCCTTCAGCAGGCGCAGCAGATACTTCCCGTAGCCATTCCGGGTCAGCGGCTGGGCCAGTGCCTCCAGTTGCGCGGCATCGATGAACCCCTGGCGGTAGGCGATCTCCTCGGGGCAGGCCACCTTGAGCCCCTGCCGGTGCTCGATGGTCTCGATGAAGTTGCTCGCCTCGATCAGGCTCTCGTGGGTACCGGTATCCAGCCACGCATAGCCCCGGCCCATGATCTCGACACCCAGCTGGCCGCGCTCGAGGTAGGCGCGATTCACGTCGGTGATCTCCAGTTCGCCACGGGCGGAAGGCCGAAGATCATCCACGATGTCGACGACCTGATTGTCGTAGAAGTACAGGCCAGTCACGGCATAGTTGCTTCGCGGCTGGGCCGGCTTCTCCTCCAGGGAGGTGACGCGGCCCTGCGCATCGAAGGCGGCGACGCCGTAGCGTTGCGGATCCTGTACGTGGTAGGCGAATATGGTGGCCCCCTCGGGCCGTGCGGCGGCTCGCCTGAGCCGGACCTGCAGATCGTGGCCGTAGAAGATGTTGTCGCCCAGCACCAGCGCGCTGGTGCGGCTGCCGACAAACGCCCTGCCGATGGTGAACGCCTGGGCCAGTCCCTCGGGCGCGGGCTGCACCGCATACTGCAGGCTCAGCCCCCAGTCGCTGCCATCGCCCAGCAACTGCGCGAAACGCGGCGTGTCCTGCGGGGTGGAGATGACGAGGATGTCGCGAATATCTGCCAGCATGAGCGTGCTCAGGGGATAGTAGATCATCGGCTTGTCGTAGATCGGCAGGAGCTGTTTCGAGACCGCCTTGGTCACCGGGTACAGGCGCGTGCCGGAGCCACCGGCGAGGATGATGCCCCTGCGCGCGGTCATGGCCGATCTCCGAGGATCTCGTCCAGCATGCGCGCCACCCCCGTCTGCCACACCGGCGGGTGCAGCCCGAACGCGGTGCGCAGCTTGGCGGTGTTCAGGCGTGAATTGGCGGGCCGTGCGGCGGGCGTCGGGAATGCGCTGGCCGGCACGGGCTGGATGTCTTCCGGTGCGACCTTGAGCGCGACGCCCGCCTGGCGGGCCCGATCCAGCACGAACCAGGCGTAGCCGTACCACGAGGTCTCCCCCGCTGCGGCAAGGTGATAGACGCCGGCGACGTCTCGCTGGTACAGGGCGCGCCGAATGGCGTGGGCGGTCACGTCCGCAAGCAGGTCCGCGCCCGTGGGCGCGCCGACCTGGTCGTCGACGACGCTCAAATCGGTGCGCGCCTGCGCCAGGCGCAGCATGGTGCGCGCGAAATTCCCGCCGCGGGCGGCATATACCCAGCTGGTGCGGAAGATCAGGTGCCGGCATCCCGAAGCGAGGATCGCTGCCTCCCCCTCCAGTTTGGTGGCACCGTATACGTTGAGCGGCCCGGTGGGGTCGGCTTCCGTCCATGGCGCGCTTCCGCTGCCGTCGAACACGTAGTCGGTCGAGTAGTGGATCAGCCAGGCATCGAGCCTTCGGCATGCCCGGGCCAGCGCGGCGGGAGCCTGCGCGTTGATCAGGCGGGCGCGTTGCGCCTCGGATTCAGCCCGGTCCACGGCGGTATGCGCGGCGGCATTCACGACGACGTCGGGCACGACCGCCCGGACGGTTTCGGCGATGTCCTCGGGGCGAGTGAAGTCGCCGCACAGATCCCGGCTGTCGGCATCCAGTGCCACCAGCTCGCCCAGCGGAGCCAGGCTGCGCTGCAGCTCCCAGCCGACCTGTCCGCTCTTGCCGAACAGCAGGATCTTCATCCGACATGCCGCGGATAGTGCGCGTCGATCCAGGCGCGGTAGGCGCCGGTCTGCACGTTGCGTACCCAAGCCGGATTGTCGAGGTACCACTGCACGGTCTTGCGGATGCCGCTCTCGAACGTTTCCGCGGGTCTCCAGCCCAGTTCGCGTTCGATCCTGCCGGCATCGATGGCGTAGCGGCGGTCGTGCCCGGGACGGTCGGCCACGTGGGTGATCAGTTCGCGGCAGGATCCGCGGGCAAGCGGCCTCAGTTCGTCCAACAGGACGCAGACCGTGCGCACGATGTCGATGTTGGGTATCTCGTTCCAGCCACCCACGTTGTAGGTCTCCCCGGGCACCCCCGCCTCCAGCACCCGGCGAATGGCGCTGCAGTGGTCGCCGACGTACAGCCAGTCGCGGATCTGCCGGCCGTCGCCGTACACGGGCAGAGGCTTGCCGGCCAGAGCATTGACGATCATCAGGGGAATGAGCTTCTCGGGAAACTGATACGGCCCATAGTTGTTGGAGCAGTTGCTCGTCAGGACCGGCAGGCCGTAGGTGTGGTGGTAGGCACGCACCAGATGGTCGCTCGCGGCCTTGCTCGCGGAATAGGGACTGTTGGGCTCGTAGCGATGGGTCTCATCGAATGCAGGTTCATCTTCTGCCAGAGAGCCATAGACCTCGTCGGTCGATACATGCACGAACCGGAACTGCTGTCGCACCCTGCCGTCCAACCCGCTCCAGTAGGCCCGTGCGGCTTCGAGCAGGCGAAAGGTCCCCAGGATGTTGGTCTGGATGAACGCCTCTGGCCCATGAATCGAGCGGTCCACGTGGCTTTCCGCAGCGAAATGGATGATGGCGCGGGGATGGTGCCGGGCAAGCAGGCCGGCCACCAGTTCGGCATCGCCGATGTCGCCCTGCACGAAGGTATAGCGCTCATCGGCCGCTGCCGCGGCCAGGTTCTCCGGATTTCCAGCATAGGTGAGCGCATCGAGATTGATCACCGCCTCATCGGCACGCGCAAGCCAGTCCAGTATGAAATTCGCGCCGATGAAGCCGGATCCTCCCGTGACGAGTATCATCCGCTATTCCAACCGCCCGCCAGTGTTCATGCCGATCTCCCGGTCCATGCCATTCGCGTCAGAATACCTCATCTTTCCCCAGATAACGCCACCTTCCAGTCGGAAGCGAGCCCAGCCTGACCCGGCCGATGCGCACACGCTTCAAGCCGATCACCTTCAATCCCACCAGTTCGCACATCCGCCGGATCTGGCGCTTCCTGCCTTCCCGCAGGATGAAGCGAAGCTGATCCCGATTCTGCCACGCCACCTCGGCCCGCTTCAATGGCCGGCCATCGAGATTCAAGCCATGATTCAGCAGATCCAGCCCCTGCGGGGAAAGCCTGCCCTGCACGCGTACCAGATACTCCTTGTCCATCCCCGAATCCGCACCGATCAATCGCCGGGCGATGCGGCCGTCCTGGGTGAATACCAGCAGCCCGGAGGAATCGATGTCCAGCCGGCCCGCTGGGGCCAGCTCCTTCAAATGGGCCGGGCTGAACGGCCGCGCTGCCGTTTCCACAGGAGAATAGGACTCGCGGTGTATCAGGCCTACCGCCGGCAGATATCCCGGCTCAGGCTGGCCGGATACGTACCCCACCGGCTTGTTCAACAGTATCGTGACTCGATCCTGCTGCCGGGTCCGGGCGTACTCGCCAAGCTCTATCCTCTGGGTGGGGAGAATGCGCACGCCCAGCTCGGCGACACGCTCGCCGTCGACGAATACCCAGCCGCGCTCGATGTAGTCGTCCGCCTCCCTGCGGGAGCACAGCCCCCTCTGCGACATGAGCTTGGACAGCCTGATTTTTTCCATGAATCCGTCCGCCGCCGCGATGGCTTCTCACAGGATTCTACATCGAAGCGAGGCTATCAGCCTGACATTATATAAGTTTGAACCCCGATCCCGTTTCGGATAGAATCTACTGGCCCAGGCGCGTAGCTCAGCTGGTTAGAGCACCACCTTGACATGGTGGGGGTCGTTGGTTCGAGTCCAATCGCGCCTACCATTCGATATTTTCAAATCAACGACTTGAGACCTCCACTTCGGTCTCTTATCCGATTTTCCCCGACTGTGCTGAAAATGTGCCGTGAAAGCAGGCGGCACTGTCGACCACCAGCCTTAGCGCTGGCTTGCTCATCCATGCCCGCAGGAGCTTTGACGAGAGGCGGACAAAGCGCTACACCGTTCTGATACTGAACCAAGCTCCGAGCTTCTGGAATACATGGAGCAGGAGTGCCCTCCTGCACGTACCAGCTGGCCCAGGTATGGCGCAGACCATGCCGGTGGAATCCACCAGCCCTGCCCTAGCAACCGCCTGCCGGAACGTGACGTTTTCCCCGAGACCGGACGGTTTTAAGCTGGAGGCGAATCGCTTCTGACGTTGCCCGGGAGATGTCAATTGAATTAACAAAGATGCGGCGAAGCTTACACTACCGCAGAGATATCCAGCGCTTCGGGCACCAGCTTCACGCTGCCGTTCCGCCTAGGATCTGACGATGGGAGGGTGATCAATTCCTCGTATGGTTGTCCTTCGCCGCAAAATCGTGCCGCCACCGTCCCGGCGTAGCAATCACGGCATCCTTCCAACACGCACGAACGTCCGCGCACGGGGTTCCACGTCACATCCGTCCACTGAATTTTTTCTTACCACCCATCCATCTATCCCATGCTTCGTAAGCTGGTATCCGCCTCGCGGGCAACTCCAGTTGACCCAATAAAGGATCAGGTGAAATACTTTCACCCCATGAGCCTTCCTCGTTTCTGGAAGTCTCATGCCGGTTTCAAACCGGGTATTCCTAACAAATTTTCGTAGGAGTCTTCCATGTACTTTTACCTCTACAAAAGTGCCGTTGACGAACAATGGCGCTGGAACCTCAAAACCAAAAATCACGAATCAATAGCCGACGGCACCGAGGTTTATCAAAATAAGGAAGATGCAATTCATGGCATCCATCTGCTGAAAGCCAAGGCCAATGCTGC
The DNA here is from genome assembly GCF_900119085.1 of Nitrosovibrio sp. Nv17. Taxonomy (GTDB): domain Bacteria; phylum Pseudomonadota; class Gammaproteobacteria; order Burkholderiales; family Nitrosomonadaceae; genus Nitrosospira. The sequence continues at coordinate 59,385 of NZ_FPIQ01000013.1, forward strand.
CCAGGTATTCGATGCCTCAACCAATTCCTTGCTATCTTCCAACTGACCCCTACAAACCCGCTTCGGCGGGTTTTTTCTCAAACTCATGCCCTACCCCGCATTAGAGATCCAACATCGTCGGCTTCTGCCGAGCGCTCGGCATCGATCACAGACTCGGACAATCTGGAAGGATACGACTTTCAGGAAAGAGTGCGAGAGGCATTTTCGACCTCGCCCTTAACGCCAACCTCGTCCGCATCAAGCGGGACGAGTGCCGGGCGTGAGCAGCAGGTATTCTCTGAATGCGAGAAGATTGATTTAGCCGAGTCCGAAGATAGGCTGTTCTGCTCATTTACATTTCTCTAGAGCAATGTTAAATCTTCAGCAGGGCAATATTAAATATCTCTGTCTCATGCTGGAGTAGAAACCATGAAAATCACGGGTATTTCTAAAATCCAAAGTCTGATCCTGTGGACAGCGCTGAGCATTGGACTGTGTTTTGTTTCCACTGCCTCGGCACGTAATCTGTACCTCCTCTTAGACTCCGACGGTAAAGTACTCGTCGACTTTGGAGCATCGAGTGGAATTTATTTTTCCGGCTCTGCAATCAACAACGCTGGACAAGTAGCGGGATTTTCCAGCTGGGCCGAAAGTAGTCCCCACGCTTCCGTTACTGGTCCCAATGGCGTAGATATAACCGATCTTGGGACACTTGGCAGAGAATCTAGTTACGCCAGTGGCATCAACTCTGCTGGACAAGTGGTAGGATCTTACCATACACCTGCATATTCGGGTCGCGCATTCATTACCGGTCCAAATGGCGTGGGTATGACAGATCTTGGGACGCTGGGCAGAGACGACAGCGACGCCTCTGCCATCAACAATGCCGGCCAAGTGGTAGGAATTTCCCTTACAGCCAGAGATGAGTATCATGCTTTCATCACTGGCCCTAATGGCGTAGGCATGATCGATCTCGGGACGTTAGGTGGGAGTTATAGTTACGCTTTTGGCATTAATGATGCTGGGCGGGTAGTAGGAATGTCTCTTACAGCAGAAAAGGCCACTCACGCCTTCATTACCGGTCCCAACGGCATAGATATGACCGATCTCGGGACATTAGGTGGAAATTATAGTATCGCGTATGACATCAACAATGCCGGGCAGGTGGTAGGATATTCCTATATAGCTGGAGGTATCCCTCATGCTTTCATCACAGGTCCCAATGGTGTAGGAATGACCGATCTTGGGACATTGGATGGAAATAGAAGTTTTGCCTCTGCCATTAATGATGTCGGACAGGTAGTAGGGTATTACTACACGGCTGCAGGTGATCGTTCTGCTTTTATCACGGGTCCCAATGGTGTAGGGATAACCGATCTAAATTCGCTAACAGAGTTGCCGACCGGGTATCTTCTAACGGAGGCAATTGATATCAATAACAAAGGTCAGATTCTTGTTGCTGCTGTTATCCCTGTTCCTGAGCCTCAGATCTATGCTTTGATGCTCGTAGGCCTAATCTTGATCGAGGTTCTGGCGTTGCGTCGTCAGAAATCGGAAATTGATAAAGATCCTATCGACCCCGCCCTTGCGGCCATTGAACGCCGGATCCACCCAATAACCAATGAAGACGGCCCCTGTATGGGGCCGTCTTCATTTCAGAATCGACTTCGTTCGGAATTGATTACGTGCGTTTGACCGCGTTCCTCCGCCGTACCATCGCACCCATCAGCCCCAGGCCAGCCAGCAGCATGGCGTAGGTTTCCGCTTCGGGAACGGGCGATACGCTGATTGCGCCATTGTACAGACCACCCAGCGTGCCCTCCGTCTCCCCGACGACATTGAGGTAAGCCGGACCAATAATGGGCTGATCCCACGACAGGACGAGGGAATTCGGAGAGTTCCCTTCGGAAGAATACTCGACGGCCTTCAGAAGCACCTCGTCCCCAGTACCAAGGATGCCATCCGCGTTGGTGTACAGCGACAACTTGACCAACAGCGTATCGAACGTTCCGACACCGATGTCCAACGCAAAATCAATGACGCTGTAACCCGACCCCACATGGGGTTCCGGGATATGGAAGGTGAAGATGTCGTTGAAGACCTCGCCGCTTCCCAGCACAGTCCCATTAAAGGCCTTCGGGAAGACGGACGTTACCGCACCCAGATCCTCGATCTTTGCCTGCGCACCGGTGCCGAATCCTACCAGCACTGCGGCGACAACCGCCTGTTTAAAAGTAAACCTGATCATGTTTTTTGCTCCTCTCTTAACAGAATATTATTTGATATGCATATCTATCTCATCTGTTGTATCGTTGTTGTTCATTGTTCGTTGTGCGTTGTGCGTTTTTTACGCATCTGTACACTCGTGCCACTCGATGGCCATAACCACCATCTCCCCCAAAATCATCACTCCTGACTATCCGCTGGATATACCGGCCGATCACTGAAGATTCCGAATTCATAAAATGAAATCGAGATTCGAAGATGAGTGAACCTCAACTTTGTGTAAGCTATACCAAACAATGGATCAGCCCAATAGACCGATCGGACCAACAGAAAAATCTCTGTTTTAACAATAAATTAAATTATATAAACAGCAGTCTCCACCCAGATGGAGGGAACGAGAAGCAGAGTTTCTCACTGAAGAGCCCTATCCCATGAAAAGATCGAGACTCACAGACCGCAGGATCACCGAGTCGATGAAGTGAGAGCCACCGGGTTAGGGACACTCGAGATTCGTCGAAAGCTGGACATCGTACGGCGAGCTTGCATGAGTAGCGCGCTCCATCCGGGAGATTGACGCATCGCTAACGAAGGGGGCCCAAAACCGGCCGGAAACCAGAAAATGCTCCAAAACCAGGAGATGCTGCAGAAACGCGGCTGCGCATAATTATGTTGCGAGCACCGCGCCAGGCGTTTGGCCTGAATGACCGGCGGTTGACCATGATTGACCGGATCAGTTCTACTCCCCTTTCCAAAAAATGATGATTAAAGTCCCCTTTTTTGTAACGTGGGTGTAAGATAACCCCTTGCGAGATCGAAATTTTTCCGCTAGCCCGATCGGTCTATTGGGTTATTTTATTTCTAGGTGTAACTTACACGGCGTCGGGGTTCATTCATCTTCGAATCCCGATTTCTTCTTGGATTCGAAATTTTCAGTGTGGTCATCCCGAGTATCCAGTCAAGTAGTAGGGGGATGTGGTGATTTTGACTGTCAAGTAGCACAGCTGCATAGATGCGTTTACAACAAACGATACAGCGGATGAAATAGATGAATATCGAGTATATTCTGATAGATAGGAGCAAGAATATGATCAAATCTTCTTTGAAGCAGGCAGTTGCCGCCGCGGTCCTGGTAGGATTCGGCACCGGTGCGCATGCAGCGGTCACCGACGTGGGTGAAGTAACGTCCGCTTTCCCGGTGTCTTTTAATGGGGCTGTGCTGGGGGGTGCCCAGACCTTCAGCGATATCTTCACTTTCAATATTTCCGAACCCAATGTGGGCTCCGGCTACAGCGTGGTCAATTTCCCTGTGAGCATTCCTGATGTGGGATCGTTCGGAACGATACTCGCCACTCTGTCGTTGCTCACCTATGGTGACGATGGAATTCGCGGCACGGACGATGACGTGCTGTTGAAGTCCACGGTGCTTCCTTCCACCGGAAACTCTCCTGATTCCCTCAGCCTTTCGTGGGATCAGCCTCTTATCGGGCCGGCATACCTCAATATCACCGGGGTAACGAGTGGCACGCTGGGGGGCCTGTATAGCGGTTCGATCAGCGTATCGCCGGTTCCCGAAACGGAAACCTACGCCATGCTGCTGGCTGGCCTGGGGCTGATGGGTGCGGTGGTACGGCGGCGGAACGCAGCCAAGCGCATGTAAGGCAACAGCGCCTGGGTTCCCCTGTGGAATAGAAACGGCCCCGGTTGGGGCCGTTTCCGTTTTCATCGGTAATGGATATTATGATCCGGGAGGTCGGCTGCAGCTTTGCATAGCGCAGGAATCAGGATCGCGATCAACTTATTCTGCCGAGTTCAGCAGGCCAGGAAAGCCAGCTGACGGTGCCATTCTTCAAATCACAAAAGCTGGGCAGATCACCCCTCCTTCCTGCCATAGATATCTTCGAAACGCACGATATCGTCTTCCCCGAGGTAGGAGCCGGACTGGACCTCGATCATCTCGAGCGGCACGCAGCCTGGATTTTCGAGACGGTGGCGGGTTCCCAGGGGAATGAAGGTGGATTCGTTCTCGGAGACCAGGTAATTCGTGTCGCCACGCGTCACCCGGGCTGTGCCGCGCACGACGATCCAGTGCTCCGCCCGGTGGTGGTGCATCTGCAGCGACAGGGCCGCGCCAGGGTTGACCACGATGCGCTTGACCTGGAATCGTTCGCCGGCATCCACGCCGTCATACCAGCCCCAGGGACGGAATACCTTGCGGTGCAACTGGCTTTCGGGACGCCCCTCGCGCTTGAGGCTGTCAACGACTTTCTTCACGTCCTGGGTCCTGTCCATGCGTGCAACCAGGATCGCATCCGGGGTCTCGACGACCACCATGTCCTCTATCCCGACGCACGCCACGAGCCGGTCCCGAGACATGATCAGCGTATTGCGGCAATCCTGCAACAGGGCATCGCCCTGCGCGACGTTTCCCTGGGCATCCTTGGGCAACACCTCCCACAGGGAATTCCATGCTCCGACGTCCGACCACTGCGCCGCAAGCGGAATCACCACACCGGCAGGCAACACCTCATCCCCAGCGGCCAGGCGCTCCATGACTGCGTAGTCGATGGAGTCGCTGGGACATTGCGCGAACGCCTTCCTGCCCACCCGGAGAAAGTCGCCATCGGCCGAGCCCTGCTCCCAGGCCGTGCGGCAGGCCGAGAGGATATCGGGCCGACAGGCGCCGATCGCCGCAAGCCAGACGGAGGCCTGCAGCATGAACAAGCCACTGTTCCAGAAATAGGTGCCAGCGTCGAGATAGGCCTGTGCCGTGGCGACATCGGGTTTTTCCACGAAGCGGGCAATACGGTGGGATCCTTCCTGATCGATGGCCTCGCCTGCCTGGATATAGCCATATCCGGTTTCGGGCGCATCCGGCTGAATGCCGAAAGTGACGATCGCCCCGGCAGCCGCGAGCTCCACGCCCCTGCGCACCGCCGCCTGGAATCGCAAGGTATCCGCGATGACGTGATCCGCCGGCATGACCAGCAGGATGGGATCGGACCCTTCCCGCGCCGCCGCCAGGGCTGCCAGCGTCAGCGCCGGCGCCGTGTTGCGCCCCATGGGCTCGAGCAGCACCGCGCCCCTGCTGCCGATCAGCCGCAGCTGCTCGCTGATCACGAAGCGGTACTCCTCGTTGCAGACCACCAGCGGTGCGCCCAAGTCGACGCCCGGCAACCCTTCCGTGCGCCGTACCGTCGCCTGCAGCAGGGATTCCTCCCCGATCAGCGGCAGCAGCTGCTTGGGATATTTCTCGCGCGAAAGCGGCCACAAACGCGTGCCCGAACCGCCGGATAACACGACAGGAACCAACGTTGACATGAGACTCCCCTGATTCGGACAATGCGGGTGCTCTCCCCACACTTTTTCAGCTGATCCGCCCTTGCTCCCCGCTGACCACGTACCCTTGCGGGTTCTCGCTCTGCCAGCGCCAGGCATCCGCGCACATCTCATCCAGCCCCCGCTGCGCCCGCCATCCCAACTGGCTCGACGCCAGGGCGGGATCAGCATAGCACGAGGCAACATCCCCAGGGCGGCGGGGAGCGATTCTGTAGGGAACGGGTCGCCCGCTCGCCCGCTCGAAGGCGCGTACCATGTCCAGCACGCTGTAGCCCGTTCCTGTGCCGAGGTTGACCGTCACGCATTCTCCCTGGCCTTCCAGTGCATTCAGCGCTTCCAGCGCCTTGATGTGGCCCTGCGCCAGATCCACGACGTGGATGTAGTCGCGGACCCCGGTCCCGTCCGGCGTGGGGTAGTCGTTGCCCCATATGTTGAGATATTCCCGCCGCCCCACCGCCACCTGGGCCACGAAAGGCATCAGGTTGTCGGGAACGCCTTGCGGATCCTCCCCGATCAAACCGCTGGCATGCGCTCCCACGGGGTTGAAATAGCGCAGTATGCCGAATCGCCATGACGAATCGCCGGCATGCAAATCGCGCAGGATGTCTTCCACCATAAGCTTGCTGCGCCCATAGGGATTGGTGGCGGACAACGGATGAGCCTCGGTGAGCGGAAGCCGCTGCGGCTCGCCATACACCGTGGCGGAGGAACTGAACACCAGTGTGCGCACGCCGCACTCGGCCATCACCTCCAGCAGGCGCAGGGTGCCGGTCACATTGTTGTCGTAGTACGCGAGCGGCCGGCTGACGGACTCCCCCACCGCCTTGAGCCCGGCGAAGTGAATCACTGCCTCAGCCCCGCTATCGCGCAGGGCTGCATCCAGCGCGGCACGGTCGCGGACGTCGCCTCGTATCCACCGTACCTTTTTCCCGGCGATGCGCTCCACACGGACCAAGGCTTCGGGGCAGCTGTTGCAGAAATTGTCGAATACGGTGACGTCGAATCCCGCATTCAGCAGTTCCACGCAGGTATGCGAACCGATGTAGCCCGCTCCACCGGTGACGAGGATCATGAAAACCCAGATAAGCGGATATGAATTGCCGATACAGGCCAATCCGATCCATGTATTTTCATCATAATCAACCCAACCACCTGCTCATTTCCTCCCCATAATGCCATCAGGTACGTACAAGCTCCTGCACAAGCAGCTCGACGATTCTTTCGGCTGCTTTTCCGTCCCACAGCCGCGGACGTTGTCCCCGCCTGCCTTCACCCCTGAGCACCTTGCGAGCCTCAGCAACAATGCGCGCGGGATCTGTCCCTACCAGTACGTTTGAACCCTCCTCCACCGTGATGGGCCGCTCGGTATTGTCGCGTATGGTGACACATGAGACTCCCAGTGCGGTGGTTTCCTCCTGCAGGCCGCCGCTGTCGGTCAATACCACCGCAGCGTCCTTCCATAAATCGAGAAAGGCCATGTAGCCTTGCGGCCCAATCAGTGTAATGTCCGGCCCCAGGTCGATCCCGAATTTCTCCAGATTCCCGCGTGTACGCGGATGTACGGGAAAAATCAGAGGCAACTCGGCCGCCACTTCCCGGAGTGCCCCGCCGATGCGCGCCATCACCTCTGCATTGTCGACATTTGCCGGCCGATGGAGCGTAACTACTCCGTACCGGCCTCCATTAGCCTGGCGTGCCGCCTTGTATTCGCTCGTCTCGAATCCCGAAGTATCCATGTTGGCCAGCTTACCCGCCTGATACAGCAGATTATCGACCATTACATGCCCGACGTAATGAATCGCAGAATCTGGTTTTCCCTCATTGCGCAGGTTCACGATCCCACTCGGTTCGGTCACGAAGAACCAGTCCGAGATACTGTCGGTAACTATACGATTAACCTCTTCGGGCATGCTCATATCGCCGCTACGCAGGCCCGCCTCGACATGGGCTACCGGGATATTCAGCTTCTTTGCAACAATGGAGCAGGCCAGCGTCGAATTCACGTCCCCCACTACCAAGACCGCGTCGGGAGGCTCGACCTGGCAGAGTTCTTCGAAAGCCACCATGATCTTGGCGGTTTGCTGTGCATGACTTCCTCCTCCTGCCCCCATGAAGACGTCCGGCTTGGGGATCCCGAGTTCCTCAAAAAACACGTCGTTCATTTCCCGATCATAGTGCTGGCCTGTATGAATGATCCGAAATGCTGGTTCACCGTGAGCCTGTAGAGCGCGCACGATTGGGGCGATCTTCATGAAATTCGGACGCGCACCGGCGACCAGATAGAGTTTCTTCATGTCAATCTCTAACCTTATCTCCAATTCATAAAGTTACCGCGAGACTCATTGATTAAGAGGCCAGTAGCTATCCACCAAGGATTTAGTATTGACGATATTTGATCGGGTGGAGGCCCCAAACACGATGGCTTCAATATTCGGTTGCCGGCATACCCATTCGATCGCTTCCCGTGGCGGAATCGCCCCAGAAGCGAACACAGACATTGCAATCGCCCGAAACCGTCTTTCTCTCAACGAGCGTTCATAGGCATCGAAACCACCACACATGCGAAATCCAATCTTGTTGATATTGGAACAGATGATCGGATTCTCGATTCCAACATCATCGAGTGCATCCAACAGCATCGGCATGTTCATCGTGATGAAGCCCGGCTCGGCGCCGTATCGATTCCTTATGTGATCTGAAAATATTCGGAAGGCATCCTTGAATCCCAGACCCAGAAGAAGATCGACCACCACATTCTGCAGAAAGACAACGGGAGTATGGAGTCCTGCGAACATCTTCATCTCGGCATCCACCAGCAGGGTCGTAATTCCCTCGATATCCTTCCTGGCCAGTGACATTCCCCCACGCATCGCAGCATTCATGATGCCCTCGTCCGGCATGAAGCGCTTCAGCGCTCCCAGTATCCCATCATCCGTCACGGCGTTGGCATATTTGTGCGCATACGGCATACACGGCAGAAACCGAAATTCTCCATAACGCCCCGGGTTGGAGCGCATGTGATCGCAAACCAGTGCAATGCGATCATGAGTGGTGCACATGAAGGACCTGACACCTTCATCGTAGGCCTGATCCAATACGTCGATAACTGCACGAATGTCCTGAAAGCGCATGGACTGCGTACGCGCCTTCTCTTCCGACATGTGATTGACCCCAAAAAACTGATTGTCCCCGAACAATAAGCGATCCATTTTCACCGATCTCCAGGCAATTAATACTAACGGGCACCGAAAAAAAATCCCGTCTTTTTCTTCTGAGCGATTGGAGGCTTAATGCCCGATGCACGAGGAGAACCATCCGCATCGGCAATCATCATTGCAATCACTTGGTCCGTCACCATCCCTTCCGAGAATGAATTGACGTTGTGATCGACGTTCCTTTCCTCGATGCACCGGATGAAGTAATCCAGTTGCGCGGAATATTCTTCTCCGCGGAGATAGAACCAGACAGGTTCGGTCAAATCCGTCGTGTAACGAACGTTCCATCCCGTCTGATAACCATTTGGAATGAAATTGTTGTCGCGCAGATATACCTGGCACTCCTGCCGATCAGCATAGATACGCCCTCCCGTGCCCCAGATGGTCAACCTGGTCGTCATCTTGCGGCAGGATTCGTCGCTCCAATTGACCGAAATCTGGGCGCTTTTTCCCCCAGCATAGAACAATGTCCCCAATACCTCGTCGTCTGTATCCTTGGAAAAAATCTTATTCAGCACCGTTCCGCCGACACTCTCGGGCATACCCATATACCAGTTCACCAGATTGATCGGATGTGCCGCATAGTCATAAAGACATCCTCCTCCTTCTGTTCGCTGAGTTCGCCAGGTCGAACCCTTGGGCTTGAGCACCACCGGACCATAGGCTTCCGCCAGGATGTGCGAAACTTCACCGATGGCCTTGTCATCCAACAAGCGCTTGACTTCCTGGAAAGAAGCAACGAACCGATAATGGTATCCCACCTGGTTGACGAGTCTTCTCTCATGCACTACCTGCACGAGCGCATCCCCCTCTACCGTATCTAGGCAGAACGGTTTCTCGCAGAATACGTGCAGCCCCCTGTCCACAACGGTTCTGACCATTCGGACGTGCATGCTTGAAGGTGTGGCGATGATGACCGCATCCAGTTCAACTTCCTGCAGCATCCTGTCGAAATCCGTAAAGACAGGCACACCCGTATACTTGTTGAGCACATCGAGAATGTATCCTGCAGCATCACAGATGGCCACTACCTTTACGTGAGAATGGGCATTGATCATTGCATAATGAGACAATCCCATTTTTCCGAGACCTACCACTGCAATGCGAACCATATCTTCTCCCTAAATAATGGTTGTAATGACCTAATTTTTGCTTCACAAAGCAAAACGCTACTATAAGATATATATCTCAATGAGCTTGTATGTTTAACCAGTGATGAAAATCAAAGTAACCATTACCCACACCTTTATATCTGGGCTACTTAAGCAACATCCGGATACCTAATTATAGAAATGATGTAGTTGGGTAAGCTGGCGATGCATTTCATGAAAGACCTAATATTCTAGTAGCTCATAGTGAGATAGTACCTGTATAGCTCATCTGTTGATTCAGCCCTCAAATACCATCAAGCTGCATACTTGATGTGCGGATCACAGAAGTAGGCGCGGACATGGTCGGGCTGCTGCTCCAACTACGTCATGTACTCGTTCGTGACTGCGCGTAGCTTGTGTTTGAATATCGCACGCTGCGCGATTGCTTCATCAACCTACTAACCTGGCCGCCGCCTAAATTTTCTAGAGTATGTTAGTTACACATTGTTCGGATTTAATATAAATTGACGTATACCATTAATCAAATCATTTCTCGCGGCTGGTATCTTCATCTGTGGAACTACCATAGACTCTATATTGTGGGCAATCATCCCGGCCACTTCCTTTTCAGAATCGATGATATAAATACCCGGCTTATTCTTTAACCACTGTGCTGTTTCAAGTTGATGATTACTAGTAACTTCATGTAGTTCTGATCTTCGGGGTAACAAGATAAGCGGTTTATTATGCTCGATTGCTGCAATAACTGTGCCCATTCCAACATGTGATATTATCAAATCACTATTAATAATATGGCTTCTATATTCGGATGGGCTTATCATGGTACTAAAATTAATGTTTTTGGGATATGAAGTTGTCCTGCCTATCTGTCCAAAAACCTCAATTTTCTGCTGTCCTTCCGCCCATTTATCTACTGCCGCTACTAAACGGTCAAAAGGAAGCATTGATCCTACTGTAAGAAAAATTTTCACAATATACTCCCAAAATAGCGAGGCCCTTCTGAACGAGCAAGATGTTCCCATTGAGTAAGCCAAAGATCTGAGTACTTACGTACTTTGTAACCTGACATAGATATCTCTTGGATATTTGCAATGCTATCGATCCAAATTGTTTTTGCGCCTAGCCATTTTCCTATTCGCAAAGCAACAGCACCAGGAGCGGATCCCGTGGAAATCACTATATCTGGACGTTCTCGAATAATGATGTAACACATCTCAGCAACCATTTTCGCCAAGCTCCAGCGACTCCAGCGAGTTGCATCAGTAACCTTATAAAAACGCGAGTCTACTACCTCTTCGATGTAATCAGCTTGAACAGTCACATAGACAACATCATGTTCTTCAAAGGCTGGTCTCAAACATAATAGTTGTACCCAATGGCCTCCGCCAGAAGCTACTGCTAGAACTTTTGTCCTCATATTCTCACCCATTTGAATGCTTTATTAACAACAAGTAAATAGTATCAAGCGGCATACCTAGCAGGCTGTTGAAGAACCGGCTGCGAGCACGAACCGATCCTCTTCATCAAACCAGATGAGCCTCATGCCGCGCCTTTTCGAACGTCAAGGCCCCTGACTGCGGCAATGAGGCAAGCAACGGGCCGGCTCTGGTCGGCCTGCGGCACGATTTCAGCCGTCGTGGCCATCATTGGACGCAATCCGGGCGCAACTGCGCCAGCGAGCGCAATCGGATCAGGTTGTAGGCCGCCATCGTCAGCGTCAGGAGCTGGTCGACCTTGTCGAGCCCACGCACCATGACCTGGCGGATCGGACCGATCACCTTGCCCCAGCCGAAGCATTGCTCGATGCATTTTCGCTTGCGCTGGCTGATCCTGTAGCCGGTGTGCCGCGTGGTGCGCGCGTCGATTGCACTGCCACCGTTGCGGGCGGTGTTCTGCGCCACGTGCGGTGTCACCTTGAGCTCGCGACACGTCTCTTGACGAAGCCCCGGGTGTCGTAGGCCTTGTCGGCTGCCACCGTGACGCGTCTCCCAGCCCTGCCCAGATCGCGCAGCATGTCCGCCGCCGCATCGCGCTCGGCCGTGCCGTTGGACTGGCTGGCGCGCACGTTGACCACCAAGCCGTGGCGGTTGTCGGTCAGCACGTGGCCAAGGTTGCTTGGCAGCGCCGACGCCGCATGGCTCTTGCGGTACAGCCTCGACTCATCGTCGGTCGTCGATTGGTGCGTATCGTTGCTACGCGGCTCATCACGCCAGTCCCCGGGTGGGCGCTCGTCGGAGCCGTCCTTGCGCCGCACGCTCTTGTGGCTGACCCAGGCCTGGATGAGTGTGCCGTCCACACTGAAGTTCTCACCCGAGAGCAACTCGCGTTTGCCGGCCATCTCCACCGTCGCGTTGAATAGCTCCGTGACCGCATAGTGCTCGATCAGCCGGTCGCGGTTCTTGCTGAACACCGAGTGGTTCCACACCGTGTCGTCGATCGACAGGCCGACGAACCAGCGAAACAGCAGGTTGTATCTGATCTGCTCGACAACCTGGCGCTCGCTGCGTACGCTGTAGAGCACCTGAAGCAGCATCGCGCGCATCAGTTTCTCGGGCGCAATTCTGGGCCGTCCACCCTTGATGTCGGCTTGGCACATCGCCGAAAGCTTCGCGTTCATGCCAGCCAGCGCGTCGTTGACCCACGTGCGGATCGGACGCAATGGGTGGTCTGCCGGCACGAACTCTTCGAGCCGCACCATCGTGAACAGGTTCTCGCTAAAACCGTCGGCACCGCGCATCGAGGGCAATCTCCATATCATTGACTCTGCCAATCTTCGCTCAATTCGAACGCGGACGGGAGGTTCTTCAACAGCCTGCTAATGTATGGGCCCTATAAATAGATTGTATGTCTCTAAGATTTTTAACATGATGACGTAATACGACGATCCTGAGTTCGGGTCGGTTTTGGACGGTTTTTCATCCCCATCGGCATGCCTGAGACGACGGGATTTAATCTTGAACTATAACTGGGCAGATAAAATATCTCGATCATTCCCGAGTTTTTTTGTTATTTGCTTCATCGCTGTACTATCTGTAACATTGGAGTGAAATGGTTTTGCAGAGATTCCATGATGTCTTGTTTGTTCATACGAAAACAGGTTTCTACCCTCTACAGTAATTCATATCGCCTTACCAGCCAATAATACTATGCATTAGTTTCTATAAGCATGACTCCCACCATGTCCTATTGATGCTGTTTTTGCTTTGCTGTATGGTAAATGTATTCGAGGTTTTCCAAAATCTTACCGATCGAGAAATATTTCTTGACTCGTAAATATGCCCGCTTACGCCTACGTTCACTGCCTTCACTATCAAGTAAGCTGTCAATTAACGCTGTAGATAAAGCATCCACATCTCCCGGAGAAATCAAGACACCGCAAGCTCCGTTCTCCAATACATCAGGAATACCGCCAACTGCGCTAGACAACACAGGAACACCAGCCGCCATTGCTTCTAATATGCACACTGGAAGTCCTTCATAATATGAAGGAAGAACCAGTAAATCGGCTGAAGCTAATAAGGCATCTTTAGCAGAACCCTCGACCCAACCCGGTAGGATAACGGCATGTTTTACACCTAATATCTCAGCCTGCTGAGCTACATTATCAAGCTCACCATCTCCGGCAAGAATAAACCTTGCTTGCGGTAACTGGTCAAGTACTTTTGGGATTGCTCTAATAAGATCGAATACCCCCTTGTTCTTATTTAATCTTCCAAGAAAAAGAACCTGAAAGCCTGTTACTCTCTGCTCTCGAATATGGTCAGGCACAAAGACGGGATTGCCAAGTACCACTATGGCTGCATTGGGAATTAAAGTAGCTATAGAATCACGCCAACTTGAAGTCAAAGCAATAACTGTATGCGCGTTTTGAAAAATATACTGAACCCATTTACGAGCTAAAAAACCACATTCTTCACGAACAAATACGGGGAATTCCCCGCTATGCATGTGTAAAATATAAGGCACCCTAAAAATCTTTGAAAACATGCAAAAAATAGATTTACGCCAAAAGCTTCCACGTGAAGCACTATGTACATGTAATAAACCGACTTCGCGCTTTAGAAGCATTTGTAAGAAAATGGCAAGTGCTCGCGCCATTACCTCCAGCTGCATAGGAATGTCACGCCGCTTATAGGAAACTAAATATTCAATGTTCCATTGGTCAAAAATTCCTCCTCTCTGATAAGCTTGGGCAACTGAAACCATTCCTCCATTGCTAGCTAAGGAGATACCAACCATAACAATTTTTTTGTTTAATGGTGAATTTCCCATATTAACCTCGGCACTATTTAGTCAGGTCTGATCAAATCGGTTCTTTAAGCCAGGCGACACAGGAATCCCAATAGTACCCCCTGTTCTGATTGTCAACGATATTAACCCATCGGAACTTGCTCAGGTCATGCGGTTAATGCATAGGCTTTGGGCCGAGATTCTCATACACAGCGCCTGATACGATCGCTGGTGTTATATCCAGCCTTCGATCACACGGTTGGCATGCTGCAGGATCTCGAAAGAATGTCGATACATACACATTACTCCTTCAAGGTTCGAATCAATCGTTCCACCATCCCGTTCTGCTACGGACAATGCGGGGGGACGAATTTCCGGCGCAGACCATAGCTGAAACCAGCGTTGTACAGCCGCGACTTTAGAAGCCCAGTCCATTGTCCGATCGTTTTAGGAATGGCTCAGACACACAGTCCAATGTTCCGAACCAAGCAATCAGGGCGTACTCAAACGTACTTTATGGGGTACATACACGGTCGCTGCGTGGAGATGCCTGATCGCGGATATTGTGCTTGCGGCAAAGGAGAGCTGGCCATTCGTTTGAACAGCGGCCCGGGTATTTTTAAGTGCAATCTCTGCTGATTTTCACGCTGCCAGTTCAACCGTCGGCAACATCACG
>NZ_FPIQ01000036.1 GCF_900119085.1 Nitrosovibrio sp. Nv17
CGCACCCTCGACAAGATGCAGGCTCGCATCGACCACGACCTCGACTACCTCAGGAACTGGTCCCTCAAACTCGACCTCCATATCATCCTGAAAACTATTCTCGTCATTTTTAAAGATCACTCTGCTTATTAATAAAATAGCTCTTAAGGTTTATTGTCCGCATACTCTACTTCGGCTATTTTCCGCTAGCAAAGCAAAGGCTTTGTTGTGTATTTCAGGGAGATGCGAACCTTTAAAAACAGGTACCAGTGGCTCTTCTCAATTATTTTGTACGTTGGCTTGCCGGCAAAACATATGTACTTTTTCTGTTGTCATTCTCACTGACTACCCAAAATGCCGGCGCTGATGATAACGATACGTTTAATGTGACTATTGGCAGTACTTTGATGTACGACAGTAATGTTTTCCGCTTGTCTCCTCTAATTAATCCTGTGACCTTTTTGGGCCGGCCAGAAAGGTCCGATCAGATTGTAACCACTACAGCTACGCTCAATATCAACAAATCTTATTCGCTTCAGCGTTTTGAATTTAATGGCAGCATTGTGGACAATCGATATAGTAATTTTAATTTCTTGAATTTTATTGGAAAGAACTATTCAGCAGCATGGCATTGGCAACTTACTCCTTATTTTCATGGCGTGTTGAGTAGCTCTCGTAAAGAAATGCTCAATAATTTCTCTGCTCTTACAGGTTTTGTCAATTCGACAAATAGAAATCTTCGAATTGACGAAAATCACCGCTTTGATGGAGTATTTGAAGTCAATCGGTCATTGCATCTAATTGGGGGTGTATCACAAACGGTGGCACAAAATACTCAGTTTACTGTGCAGGACTTTGATAACAAAGTTTTGTCTGTAGAAGGAGGAATGCGGTATACGCTTCCTTCGAACGCCTCTTTAACTTATAGGGTAAGAAGTGGGCAAGGGGATTTTTTCAAGAGGCCATTTCCCATTCCTTCCAATCTCCTTGATACACGTTTTAATGATTTGGAGCATCGACTTCAATTGATATGGCCGCTCACTGCCAAGACGTCAATAAATGGCCGGATAGGTCATTTCTCACGTAAGCATGAACACTTTCCCCAGCGAGATTTTTCGGGTTTGATCGGAGGAGTTGATGTTAACTGGGGGATTACTGGCAAAACATTCCTGATGGCCAGCTTTTCTCATGAGATTGCAAACCTACAGACAGCAACCAATTTTCAGTTGCCCCAATTTCAGAGATTTTCGAGTAGTTATGTTGTTACTGACCGTTTTTCCGTGATGCCGATATGGCAAGTGAGTCCCCATATCATATTACGCGTTCGCTACGAATATATAACGCGGAAGTTTGGAGGAGAGGTTATCCCTCTTATTTTTGGTAACCGTAGCGATACGCATCATACCGGTATGGTTATGTTGAGTTGGGATCCTATTAAAACGATATCTCTCAGCGCTATGGTGCAGAAAGATCATCGCTCTTCTAATCTTGCAACCTATCTATATGACGACTTTACCGCGAGCGTGACAGCAAGGCTTAATTTTTAAGGGACAAGATTTCTTATTCTCAGTAATGGTCTAAGATAGTTAGAGAGTATCGAAAGCGTAGAGTAATGTCGACGTCTAATCTTTAAGTTTTCGATATTAAAATTGATCATTTATCCGTTGGAACCTTCATATACTCGAGTTAACTACATTATAGATCACAACAATATATGACATTTTATAATACATATCATATGCAAGCATACGCTGTTCGTCAAAGAAAAATACTTTTTTCAGGATTGCTTCTGATTGGTCTGGCTGCTTGTGGTGGTAAGGAAACTGAGAAACCGATGGGGCAAATTGTGGCCAAGGTTAATTCGGGAGAGATTTCGGTACATCAGATCAATCATCTGTTGGCGCGGGTGGGAACAAATGCAGCAAATGCGAATACAGCAGAAAAGGTCTCACAATTGCGTCGAGGAGTTTTAGATAGGCTTATAGATCAAGAGCTTGCGGTTGAAAAAGCGATAGAGAAGAAACTCGATCGCTCGCCTGAAGTTCTGATGGCCATTGAAAATGCCCGTCGAGAAATTCTAGCACGCGCTTATCTGGAACAAGTGACAGCCGGACTTGCAAAGCCAACCGTGGAGGAGGCAAAGAAGTACTACAGCGAGCATCCACAACTTTTTGCTGAGCGGCGTATCTATAACATTCAGGAGATTGCAATTCCTGCGACGGCTGGCGTGACAAGCGAATTACGCGAACTACTAAACGGAGGGAAGTCGCTGGAAGATATTGCCAGTTGGTTGAAAAGCAAGGATATAAAGTTTGGGGGGGGGAGTGTGACACGTCCGGCTGAGCAGCTCCCATTAGAGTTGCTGCCTAAGATACATCCCTTAAAGGTTGGGCAGGGATTGATGGTGGAAGGCCCTCAATCCATTACGATAATGCGATTGGCTGCGGCGCAGTCCGCTCCTGTGACTGAAGAAATTGCGTTACCACGTATCCAACAGTTTCTTGGAAATCAACTTGCGACGGAAGCAGTCAAGCAGGAATTGAAGACGCTGAGATCTGGAGCCCATATTACCTATCTGGGTGAATTCTCGGATACTGATGTAAAGGTGGACTCGGAGGCCGTGAGTATTCAGACGCCAGATAGCAAGAATATTCAACCTCCTGTCGGCAATAATAACGCTGGTTCCGCCCCTGTCATTGATGCGACCCTTGAAAAAGGTGTGGCAGGATTAAAATAGCAATCAATTAGTGTATATGCATAAATTCTCCATGATGAAAATATTGTCGACTACGATATTGGCAGCGTTTTCCGTTTTGCTGGTAATGAACGTTAAAGCGGGCGACATCCTTGATTACCAATTGGGTGCGGGTGATATTTTGCGTGTTCAGGTTTTTCAGAATCCGGAGCTTATGACGGAAACTCGTGTATCTGAGAGCGGTACCATTACATTTCCAATGGTCGGTATCGTTAAAGTTGGTAATTTGTCTATCGCGGACGCGGAAACACAAATTGCCGATGCGCTAGCTAAAGGAGGATTTGTTAAGCAGCCTCAGGTCAACATTGTAGTGTTACAGATACATGGCAGTCAGGTGAGTGTATTGGGGCAGGTAAATCGACCCGGACGTTTCCCGCTTGATACTTTGAGTCGTATCAGTGACATGCTTGCGATCGCCGGAGGTACGACGCCAAGTGGGGATGATTTTGCCATTATTACCGGCGTGCGTAATGGTCAGGCTTTTCGTAAATCTGTAGATATTCCGGCAATTTATCTGGATGAAAAATCCGAGGAAAATATTTATCTTGCTGGTGGAGATACGATATATGTGCATCGTGCACCTGTTTTTTATATTTATGGAGAAGCTCAGCGACCTGGAGCTTATCGTATCGAACGCAACATGACGGTAATGCAGGCTTTAGCCCAAGGAGGAGGGCCCACCCCCCGTGGCAGTGAATGGCGTTTACGTCTGCACAGGAAGGATGCCTTAGGCAATGTGGAAAATATTTCACCGGATATGACGGATCTCGTTCAGCCCAATGACGTTATTTATGTGCGTGAAAGCATATTCTAACGACGATTAATACGCCATGACACTACATCAGGTTTTACTTATTCTTCGTGCTCGCTACAAGGTGGCGCTTTATCTTTTGTTATCTACAGTCGTTGCTACACTTTTAGTCAGTTTGCTGTTGCCTAAGCAGTACACTGCCACAACTGCGGTTGTGGTTGATGTTAAGTCGCCTGATCCAATTGCTGGGATGGTCTTACCAGGCTTGGCAAGTCCAGCTTATATGGCAACGCAAGTAGATATAATCAATAGCGATCGTGTTGCACACCATGTGGTGAAGATGTTGCGTCTTGATGAGAGTCCGGGCATTCGAGAGCAATGGATGGACGCGATGGATGGTGAAGGTGAACTGATAGTGTGGCTAACAGAATTATTGAAGAAGAATCTCAATGTCAAGCCGTCACGTGAAAGCAATGTTATCAATATAGAGTTCAGTGGTGTTGACCCAGAATTCGCAGCTACTGTGGCCAATGCATTCGCCAAAGCTTATATCGACATTAATTTGCAATTAAAAGTTGAGCCCGCTCGTCAGTATGCTACATGGTTTGAGGATCAGGCTAGAGCGTTGCGTGAAGATCTGGAAAGAGCCCAGCAAGCGTTATCTGTTTATCAACAAAAAGTAGGTATCGTGGCGACTGAAGATCGGTTGGATCATGAGATTGCTAAACTTAATGAAATATCCACACAACTCACAGTAATTCAGGCACAAACATCCGAGAGTGCTAGTAAACGCAAGACTATGCAGAGCGCTGAAACACTATCCGAGGTGATGCAAAGTCCATTAATCAATAGTCTTAAAGCAGATATTGCGCGCCTTGAAGGAAAATTCCAAGAAGGTAGTGTTAATTTGGGTGTTAATCATCCCCAGACTAAGCGTGTCCAGTCTGAGCTAACAACACTAAAAACGAAACTTGATGAAGAGATCCGTCGTATTCGTAACAGTATCGATACGACCTATCAAGTAAGTAAACAGCGGGAGAGGGAATTATTGGATGCGCTGGAGTCTCAAAAAAAGAAAGTCTTAGAACTAAGCAGTGAGCGTGATCAAGTAAGCGTGCTGCAACGCGACGTTGAGGTTGCGCAACGAAATTTTGAAGGTGTCAATTTGCGTGCTGCTCAAACCAAGCTAGAAAGTAATTCGATTCAAACAAACGTGGTAATCCTTAATCCTGCTTTGGCGCCAACCAAGCATTCTCACCCCAAGATTTTGCTGAATACTATTATTGCCACTTTTCTTGGAACATTGATTGGAATTGGCGCCGCTCTGGTGCTGGAGTTAGGTGATCGTCGAATCCGGTCCGTGGAAGATCTGGCTCAAATTGTTGAGTTTCCAGTGTTTGTAGCGATTTCACCTAGAGATTTATCATCTGTCTCATCTGGATTCGTCAGAAAGTTTTTTTATCGTAAACCCTTTTCTGCAGTTAGTTAGAATTGAAGCTTCCTGACATCGGATAGAAAGTTATTATGAAACCTGCAAGTAACACTTTTGATATTTCTCTTCCTCGAAGTCGTGTACGAAATTTCTCGGACCCGATATTTCACGGGAAGGGTCATCTAATCGGCAGCGAGAGTTTGATTGGTACCATTCTTATCGAAAGCGGAAAGCTGTCGCTGGAAGACGTTGAACGTATCCTAAGTTTGCAGAATGAGAAGGGAAAGCAATTCGGAGATATAGCTATTGAATTGGGTTTATTAACAGAAAATGATGTGTGTTTTGCGCTCTCCCGTCAGTTCAATGATTTACGTTTTGCTGAAGACGGTATTGAAATAAATTCCCAACTGGTGGTTATAAATAAGCCTCATAGCGTACTTGTCGAGAAATTGCGTGGCTTGCGAAATACATTAATGTCATGTTGGTTCAATACAAAGACGCGACGTAATGCCATAGCTATCATCAGTCCCGGTATAGGAGAAGGCCGTAGCTTCATTGCTTCTAATTTGGCTATCGTGTTTTCTCGCTTTGGAGAGCGTACGCTTCTCATAGATGCCAATATGCGGACTCCCTCCCAACATATTCTTTTTGGTCTCAAGAATAATCTAGGTTTGTCTGGAATACTTGCGGGAAGAACGGATATCAATGCCAGCATATATGAATCTGTTTTCCCAGATCTATATATACTACCATCAGGTGTAATACCACCTAATCCCCAAGAGCTTGTGGGTCGATTCCAGTTTTCAGGACTTTTACACTCTTTGAGTGATCAATTTGACATCATTATTGTGGATACACCAGCGGCTAATTTTTTTACGGAAGCTCAAATAATCTCAGCTGAAGCTTCTCACAGCTTATTAATCGCTCGTAACAATCATACTCCATCCTATGATGTTCAAAAGCTTGCTCATAGCCTAAAGCAAACTGGGGGAAATATTGTAGGTTCAATATTGAATGATTTTTGACTGACTTTTTTTCAATTAGATAAAAGCTAATAAAAACAATAGCTTCATTTCTATAAATGTAGATTATCGTGCCCATTAAAAAATATGACAACGCATATAGCAAATGAGTACTAATATTGACATTAACCGGTATCTCCAGCAATATAAGGTTGGGATTAATCAAGCTTTTATTTGGCTCCCAATAATTATTGGGTCAATAGTTCTTTATTTGCCCAGTCTAGTCGATCTGTTTAATGGTATATGGTCTACTGATGAGCAGGGGCATGGGCCAATCGTGCTGGGAGTTACGTGTTGGTTGACTTATCGCAAGTGGCCTCAGATGTTGCGGGTCAGTGAAAAGCAAGAATCCGCTGCAATTGGTTGGTTGATTCTTATACTTGGTCTGCTCTTATATATTGTTGGTCGTTCGCAAGAAATCCTAATTTTTGAAATCGGCTCTGCGATTTGGGTATTTGCAGCAGCGCTGCTTTTGGTACGTGGTACTGCTGCTCTCAAAACTCAATGGTTTCCACTTTTTTTCATGCTTTTCATGGTACCCCTTCCAGGGCAGGTGGTGGATACGGTAACTATGCCAATGAAGATGGCGGTTTCATATGTGGCTGAGCATATACTCTTTTGGTTGGATTATCCCATTGGCCGTAATGATGTAATTCTCCAGATCGGTCAGTATAAGTTGCTGGTAGCAGATGCCTGTGCGGGCTTGCAGACACTCTTTACTCTGGAGGCGTTAGGTTTACTTTATCTTAATATTGTCCGACATGATTCTTTATTCCGAAATGTCGCCCTAGCCATTTTAATTGTACCTATTTCATTTACTGCTAATGTAATTAGAGTGATAGTTCTGACCTTGATTACTTATCACTGGGGTGACGAGGCGGGTCAGGGTTTCCTTCATGGTTTTGCGGGCATGGTGCTTTTTCTGAGCGCACTTCTCCTCATTATCTTTGCTGATTCAATGCTGAGATTTGGGGCAAAAGAAAGTGAACTGGTTCATCAACCCTAGATTCTTGAATTAAAAAAATTCAAACATGAAAAAAAGCACTATTGCACGGACGATATTAATAGGGCTCATGATGCTTGCTTCCAGTGCTATGGCTCTTTTACTGAAACCAGATAAGACTCAGATAGAAGCCAAAGAAATGATCGGTTTAGAGTCTCTTATACCCAAAGAATTCTCGGGGTGGCGAACTGATGAGACGATAATTCCAATATTACCTCCACCTGAGGTCGTAGAAAAAGTCAAGGTTATTTACGATGAGATACTCGCGCGCACCTATGTAGAAAGTGGTGGGAAAAGAATTATGCTAACTATCGCATATGGAGGAGATCAAACAGGGCGTTTGAGAGTTCATCGACCAGAATCTTGTTATGCAAGCCAAGGGTTTTTAGTAAAAAAGGTGAGGGAAGAAGACATTAGGTTTGGAAGTAATGGGGTGACTGTTAAAAGGCTATATGCACAGGCCGGGGCACGCCATGAGCCTATAACTTATTGGATTCGAATAGGCAGCGAAACCGTCACGGGATTGCTAGGTCAGAGACTAGTTCAGTTGAAGTCTGGACTGACGGGGGAAATCCCAGATGGATTGATATTCCGCATATCGTCAATTGAAAGCGATGCGGAGCAGGCTTATGTATTACACGATCGTTTTATCAGGAATCTGCTCGAGACGCTGGCTGTGGAGCAAAGGGCCAAGTTAATTGGTACTGCTACAAATTCATAGTTCTGTTATTTCGGCGGATAATCGTCGTATCAGGCAAGGCATTCTAGACGAATGCCTCAACAGATTTTAAGACAGTTCTGCGTATCAATCCGATTAGTTACAACACCGATGTGAACTACCGGATGGAAGGCTAAGGAGGTCAAGGAAGCTCATCGCCTGGCTCTTTGCCCAACCACGTCATAGCTTACTTCAAGCATCCTGCTGCTTACAGACGAACAAATTATCAGATTTTTGAACACAGGCAGATGGAGGTATACCGATCAGATCAGAGAGTTGTGTCGGCAGCATAACGTTAGCGATGCATCATTTTATACCTGGCGCACGAAATTTGGTGAGATCTAAAGTTACCCTGGGCCGAAAGCATTGGCTCCACAGGCCAGTGCATGAGGCGGTGACGGCGATGCTTGATCTAACGAACATTTCCGAACGCCGCGCCTGCCAACTTTTGGAGAATCGCGCATGGCATCAATATATGCCAAAGGGGTGGCTCGGAGAATGAGCAGTTGCAAGACCGAATGGTTGAGCGGGCATCTGAACGGCGTCACTTTGGTTATCTACGCATTCATACCTTGCGGCGGCGTGAAGGTGTTGACGTCAATCACAAACGCATACTAGGCTGCCGGGTTGGCAGTAAAGCGTCGACACAAGTGATGTAATGTGGCGGTTGAGCACGAGCCGCTAGCATTGCCGAGCAGACCAAACGAGGTATGGTCGATAAATTGCATCAATGATGCATTCACCAAGGAACCGGTTGGAGGCCAAGGGCACTATAGGAGATTAGCGCTACCACCATAACGAGGTTCGGCCGAAAGAGCTGGTACCGGGAATTTGAACGAGCCGCTAAGTGGAGAATCTGCCATCTTTTGATACCCTTTCGGGGGCTTTGATATGGAGCGGAAGATTGCAAAAAGGACGAGACGAACGCACTCAGCGGCGTTCAAAGCAAAAGTGGCGTTAGCAGCCTTGGGGGAGACAAGACACTGGCCGAGCTGGCACAGCGGTTTGAAGTGCATCCCAACCAGATTACGGAGTGGAAACGACAACTCAGCGAGCGAGCAGCCGATGTATTTGGTGGCACTGCTGTGGCTGAGCCCCCGGTTGATCTGAAGGTGTTGCATGCCAAGATTGGTCAACTGACGCTGGAGAATGATTTTTTAGAAGGTGCGCTCACCAAGGTGGGATTGCTGAGCGCAAAGCGATGATAGACGGCAACCACGCACTTCCGATCAGCCGTCAGGCTCAATTGGCTGGCATCAGCCGGGGCAGCGTGTACTATCTGCCCAGACCTGTGAGCCCTGTCGGGCTGGCGCTCATGCGCCGCATTGACCCATTGCACCTGGAGCATCCGTTCATGGGCGCACGCATGTTGCGCGACCAGCTCAATCGGGAGGGATACGCTGTTGGACGCAAGCATGTGGGTACGTTGATGAGGCGTATGGGCATTGAGGCGCTATATAGAAAGCCTGGAACCAGCAAGAAGCACCCTGGGCACGAGATTTATCCTTACCTGCTGCGGGGCCTTGCCATCAATCGGCCCAACCAGGTGTGGGCACTGGACGGGACCTTCATCCCAATGGCCAAAGGCTTTGTCTACCTTACCGCCGTCGTGGATTGGGCCTCGCGGCGTGTCTTGGCAGCAAAGGTAGCGATCACGCTGCAGGCCTGCCATGCAATCGATGTGCTGCAAGAAGCATTCAGCCGCCACGGTAGGCCGGAATTGTGAACACCGACCAAGGCAGCCAGTTCACCGCCCATGAATTCTTGCAGGCGGTCAAGGAACAGGGCTGCAAACCCAGCATGGATGGGCGCGGAGCCTGGAGAGATAATGTAGTCGTTGAGCGTCTGTGGAAATCGGTGAAATACGAGCGGGTGTATCTGCACGCCTATGGCTCGGTCACTGAAGCCAGAGCCTCGATCATGCAATACATGGACTGGTACAATCAAGCCAGACCGCATTCGAGCCTAGACAGCAAAACACCTGACGAAGCTTATGCCGTGATGTTGCCGACGGTTGAACTGGCAGCGTGAAAATCAGCAGAGATTGCACTTAAAAATACCCGGGCCGCTGTTCAAACGAATGGCCAGCTCT
>NZ_FPIQ01000006.1 GCF_900119085.1 Nitrosovibrio sp. Nv17
GTTTTCAGGATGATATGGAGGTCGAGTTTGAGGGACCAGTTCCTGAGGTAGTCGAGGTCGTGGTCGATGCGAGCCTGCATCTTGTCGAGGGTGCGGGTTTCGCCGCGGTAGCCGTTGACCTGCGCCCACCCGGTGATGCCGGGCTTGACCTTGTGGCGGATCATGTAGCCCTTGATGAGGTTGCGGTAGGTCTCGTTGTGGGCCACGGCATGGGGGCGGGGGCCGACGATGCTCATGCGTCCCTGGAGGACGTTGATGAACTGGGGCAACTCGTCGAGCGAGCTCTTGCGCAGGAAGGCGCCGACGCGGGTGATGCGGCTGTCCTCGCGGCTGGCCTGGCGGATGGTCTCGCCGTCCTCGCACACGCGCATCGAGCGGAACTTGTAGACCAGGATCTCCTCTCCGTCCAGGCCGTAGCGGCGCTGCTTGAAGATGACCGGGCCGGGGGAGTCGAGCTTCACGGCGAGGGCGACGAGCAGCAGCAGGGGGGAGATGAGGGCGAGGATCAGCAGGGAGAGCACGATGTCGCTGGCGCGCTTGATGAAGCCGTTGGAGCCGGTGAAGGGGGATTCGCACACGGAGATGACCGGGGTGCCGCAGACGGTGCCGCTGCGGCCCTGGATGAGGTCGGTGACGAACATGTCGGGCACGAAGTAGATCGAGGCGGTGGTGTCCTTCAGTTCGTCGAGCACGTGCAGGATGCGCGGCTGTGAGGCCATGGGCAGGGACAGGTAGATGAACTGGATGCGCTGTGTCTTGACGAAGCCCGGCAGTTCGTGCAGCCTGCCCAGCAGCGGGCTGTCCTCGGCACGGCTCAGGCGATCCGGGCTGCGGTCGTCGAAGAAGCCCGACAGGGCGATCTTGGAGTAGCGCGCCTTGTGGATGCGCCCGGCCAGGGCGGCGCCCTGGTCGTTCAGGCCGACGATGATGGCGCGCTGCGGCGGCCCCTGCAGCGCCAGCAGGGTGGGGGCGGCGGCGCGCAGCACCAGGTGGGCGCCGATCTGGCTCAAGGGCGCCAGCCACAGCCAGGCGACCAGCGCCTGGTGGGAGAACTCGTGCACGTAGCCGGTGGCGATGCCCAGCAGCAGCAGCAGCGTCATCACCCAGAACCAGCTGTAGAGCACGTCGAACACCAGGCGCTTGAGCGAGAACTGCAGGCGCGAGGTGCCGGGAAAGGTGATCGAGAACACGATCACCGCCAGGATCAGGTAGGGGGGCTGCAGTTCGCCCTCGATGCTCACGCCGATCAGCCACAGCGACAGCGCCAGCATGGAGGGGTCGAGCATGGCCTCCACGGCGCTGAGCATGTTGTTGCCCAGCGGTTCCTCGGCGCGCGCCGAGACCCGGGAGGCGGAAAAGGCCGGGTTGGCTTCAGCCATGGCTCAGGCTGCGCTCGATCTTGGATACGGCCTGCATCCGGTTGTAGACGTCCAGTTTCTTGAAGATGCGCTGCATGTGGTTTTTCACCGTGAAGGCGCTGATGGAGAGGATGCTGCCGATCTCCGCATTGGTCTTGCCCAGCTTGACCCAGTCCATGATCTCGCTTTCGCGCTCGCTCAGTCCGTGGTGCTCGGTCTCCTGCGCGCCTTCCGGCAGATAGGTGCGCTGCGGCAGGGGCGCCACGCCGCGCAGGGCGGTGTCGAGGTAGGGCAGCAGGATCTCCATGGCGGCAAGCGTGCCGCCATCGAGCGTGTCGCGCGAACTGAAGATCACGTACAGGCAGTCGTGGCGCCCGCGACGGTCGCTGATGCCGTGCAGCAGCGCACTGCGCATCCCACGCAGCGCCTTGCCAAGAGAACACTGCAGCCGCCAGCCTTCGAACAGGATGCCCGAGGCGCCTATGTCCAGCACATACGGGGTTTTTCCGCCCTCCGCCCAGCGCCTGTGGAAATCCCCCAGCAGCGGGGAGAACCGCGCCGGGCTGGAGTGGTCGGTCCTGACGCCGGGCAGCGCGGAGATGACGTCATGCTGAATGACGCTGGAGTTGAAATTGCCCCAGACGGCGAGCATGATCTCGTGCGGCAGGTAGTGCTGCATTTCGCCCTGCAGCCACTTCAGCAGGTCGAAGTGGCTGCGTACTGCGATACCTTCCTGGATGATGCGCGCGTAGCGCTTGAGGTGGTCGGCGGGAAGAGAGGAGAAGGAGTTCATGTTCGACGATGCTCCTGGTTGATTGCGGCAGAGGGGGCAGGCTGCTAGATTACCCTGCGACATGGAATCGGTATTGATTTATTAGTCATGTTCAAATCATGAATTGGAATGTCGTCACTCATGATTCTGTTTTCCGTCAGACGAAACGTCTTGTTTCTACCGATGCGAATCCATCCCGCACGCCGATCCCGCACCGCATAGTGTGATCGAAAAGGCATGGCTGTGGAATGCGGCATGTTGTCGCAGTGAAGCGTACAAAAAAAAGATGACGATCTGATTACGCACCGATCAAGATTGCGTGACATGGCGATCCGGGGGTGCCCTGGGGCCGGAAATGATCAGGGTTCCGGCGGTGAACGATGAAGTCCGCCCGACCGCTTCCGAAGGCGGCTGTTCAGGTCGTGCGTCCCGTTTCACACGCTCGCTTTGTTCGGTTTGTTTATTCCTTATAAAAAAACTTGCATTTCTACAATTCTTAATTATAATAATAATCGTTATCATTATTGATTGCAAGAATTCTTGCCTCGTGATGATAATGCGTGGGATTTCCCGTCTTGTCAGGGCTGGGGATCGTTACGCGGATCGGGACGTTTTTCGAAGGGAAGCCCCCTCCCGTGGACAGATGTCCCGATCGCAAGACCCGTGTATCAGTGTAGGCTTATCCGTTGCCGTTGGGTTCTCCTACCCAATGGCCTTTCAGCCAGCCAGGCCCCTCGGGGCAAGCCAGCCAATTCTTTTTTCCCCATCGCGGTTTTTTTTCGCTGTCCGGCACCTCTCCCGCGGCCGTGTGCGCACCCCCGTATGCCCCGTGCATCCGCTGGAGGGCATCGTCAGGCGCGTTGCACGCCCTGCTCCGGGGACGGCGCCGCCCCCGTGTCGAGCAGCCGTTCCCAGGGCGGGGCATCGGCAAACTGCGCCAGCAGGTGGTCGATGACGGCGCGCACCTTCCCCGGCAGGTACCGGTTCTGCGGGTAGAGGGCATAGATCGTGTCCGGAAGCGGGCGCACGCCCGGCAGGGCATCGACCAGCCGCCCGTCCCGCAGGGCCCTGGCGATGATGAAGACCGGCAGGATGGAGATACCCAGCCCCGCGATGGCGGCGTCGCGCATCGACTCGCCGTTGTTGGCGACGATGCGGCTGCGTATCGCCAGCGAACGGGATGGGCCGCCGGCTTTTTCCGGTTCGAAGCGCCATATCCGTCCCGGCGACACATTGGTGTAGCCGATGCATGCGTGACCGGCAAGATCCTCGATGGTCGCGGGCAATCCCGCGCGCCGCGCGTACGCGGGGCTGCAGCAGACCATGCGGCGGCTGGTCGCAAGCTTGCGGGCCGCCAGGGAAGAATCCTGCAGCCGCCCGATGCGGATTGCCAGGTCATAGCCCGTACTCAGGTCGGCGAGCCGGTCGTCCAGTTCCAGTGCGAGCTGCAGTTGCGGATGGCGTTCAATGAAGGAGAACAGCGCAGGTCCCAGGTAGTGGGTGCCGAAGGTCATGGGGGCTGCGACCCGCAGCGATCCGCAGAGCCCGCCGTCCTGGCCGGCGATCTCTTCCGCCGCCTGATCGAGCTGCCGCATGGCCGCGCGCGCGTGCCGGGAGAAGGCAATGCCCGTTTCCGTGGGAACCGCTCCCCGGGTGGAGCGCTGCAGCAGCCGGGTCTTCAAGGCGGCCTCGAGATCGGCGATACGCTGGCTGATGACGGACTTCGACAATCCCATCTGCCTGGCGGCCGCGCTGATGCTGCCGGTTTCCATGACCTGCAGGAAAGTGAGAATGTCGTCGAGCCGGTACTTCATGTTCTTCAGCCTCCCCTGCCCGGGCACCGGATCGGGTTCGTCGTTCGGTCCCTCCGAACGTGGTTTTCGGGAAAGGGCCGGTTCCAGGACCGGCTGGAAGAGGATATGCTTTCCCCAACGCTCCCGCAACGGAAGTATACGGCGGTCCGGGCGCATGGACAGGCCTACCGGGAACATATTCCGGACATGAAGGAGGTGCATCATGGACATCATCGAAGTAACGGCAGTCAAGAAATTGCGGCACATCCAGCGCAGCAGGGGACAGCACTGGGTCGGCGACGGTTTCCCCGTGCGCACCCTGTTCGGGTACTCGAGCCTGGGAGCGGAGCTCAGCCCCTTCCTGCTGTTCGACTACGCGGGGCCGATGGTGTTTCCCCCCACCGACAAGCGCCTGGGCGTGGGCGAACACCCCCATCGCGGGTTCGAGACGGTGACCATCGTCTATAGCGGGGAGGTGGAACATCGCGACAGCTCCGGGGGTGGGGGCGGGATCGGTCCGGGTGACGTGCAGTGGATGACCGCGGCCTCGGGCCTGGTTCACGAGGAGATGCACAGCCGCGGTTTCGCGAAACGCGGCGGCATGTTCGAGATGGTGCAGCTGTGGGTCAACCTGCCCGCGAAGGACAAGATGTCGCTCCCGCGCTACCAGAACATCATGAACCGCCAGATTCCCGTGGTGGATCTGCCGGGCGGGCAGGGTGTCGCACGCGTGATCGCCGGCACGTTCGGCGAAGTGGCGGGGCCGGCCCGAACCTTCACGCCGATCAACGTATGGGATTTGCGCCTGACGGGCGGGCGCGAGATCCGGCTTCCCGTCCCGGACGGGCACACCACCCTGCTGGCGGTGCTCAAGGGCTCGGTGCGCCTCGAAGGAGAGCACGGCTTGGAGACGCTGGAATCGGCGGAAGTCGGCCTGTTCCACCGCGAAGGCGATCATGTGCGCCTGGAGGGCTCCCGGGATGCAACGGTCATGCTGCTGAGCGGCGCGCCGATCGACGAGCCCATCGTCGGCAGCGGGCCCTTCGTCATGAACAGCGCCGAGGAGATACGCCAGGCGATCATGGACTACCAGCGCGGCAGGATGGGACGTATCCCGATTGCGGAAGAGGCCTGATGCCTGCGCTTTTTCTCTCGCATGGCTCTCCCATGCTTGCGCTGGAGGACGAGCCGACGACGGCGTTCCTGCGCAGCCTGCCGGAAAGGTTGCCGCGGCCGGATGCCATCGTCGTCGCTTCGGCGCACTGGGAGACCGGCGAGGCGGTGGTCGGCGGGGCGGCCCATCCGGAAACCCTGCACGATTTTCATGGTTTTCCGGAAGCGCTGTACGCGCTGCGCTATCCTGCGCCGGGCCAGCCGCGACTCGCCGCCCGCATGCGGGATCTGCTGGTGCGGGCAGGATTCGCAACCACCGTCGATCCGGTGCGCGGCCTCGACCATGGCGCATGGAATCCGCTGTTGCTGATGTATCCCGAGGCGGACATCCCCGTCGTTCAGCTGTCGGTGCAGCCATGCCGCGATGCGGACTGGCACTACAGACTGGGCCGGGCGCTCGCGCCGCTGGGCAGGGACAACATCCTGCTGATCGGTTCCGGAAACCTGACGCACAACCTGCGCGAGGCCTTCGACGGACGCCATGCACATGCGCCCGACTGGGTAGTCGGGTTTGCGGAATGGGTAGCCGGGAAGACGGAGGCCCGCGACATCGATGCCTTGCTGGAGTGGCAGGCGCGGGCACCGGATGCCCGGCGCAATCACCCCACCACGGAGCATTTCGTGCCGTTCCTGGTTGCGCTCGGCGCCGCGGGAGCGTATCGACGGGTGGAGCGGCTCAACCGCGAGTTCCAGATGGGCGTGCTGGCGATGGACGCCTACGTTTTCAGCGAGTAGCAGGCAGGACACACCGGGGGCCGATCCCGTTCTCGGATACCGATTCGACAACAACTGCAAGGAGCATGCGATGAGCAAGACATTTACCTACAACCGGCTTTCCAGGGATGACGCCGTCCTGCTGCTGGTGGATCACCAGGCGGGCCTGATTTCGCTGGTGCAGGACTTCTCGCCCAACGAATTCAAGAACAACGTGCTGGCCCTCGCGGCATGTGGCCGCTACTTCAAGCTGCCGACCATCCTGACGACGAGCTTCGAGGAGGGGCCCAACGGCCCGTTGGTGCCGGAACTGAAGGAGATGTTCCCGGATTCGCCCTACGTGGCACGGCCGGGCAACATCAATGCCTGGGACAACGAGGATTTCGTCAACGCGATCCGGGCCACCGGCCGCAGTCAACTCATCATCGCCGGCGTGGTGACGGAGGTCTGCGTGGCCTTTCCGGCGCTGTCCGCCATCGAAGCGGGGTACGAGGTATTCGTGGTGACCGACGCCTCCGGAACCTTCAACGAGGTCACGCGCAATGCCGCCTGGCTGCGGATGCAGGCAGCCGGCGTGCAGATCATGAGCTGGTTCGGCGTGGCCTGCGAACTGCACCGCGACTGGCGCAACGACATCGAGGGCCTGGGTGCGCTGTTCTCCCGCCATCTTCCCAACTACCGCAACCTGATGACGAGCTACTTCACCCTCGTCGGGAAACAGGGCGGGTAGCACGCGTGGCAACCGGCTGCGGATCGATCGCCGGGCATCGGCCGGGGAGAGGCGCACCATGAACCGGAAGACACTCTGGTACGTCGCCGATCCCATGTGCTCATGGTGCTGGGGGTTCTCGCCCGTGGTGGAGGCGATCCGGCGCGAGTACCGGGATCGGCTGGGGATGGAACTGCTGCTGGGCGGCCTGCGGCCGGGCACCCGGCATGCCCTGCCCGCGGCGCAGCGCGAGGAGATCCTGCATCACTGGCATGCGGTACGACAGGCGACGGGGCAGCCCTTCCAGTTCGAAGGCGCCCTGCCGCCGGGATTCATCTACGATACCGAGCCTGCCAGCCGCGCCGTGGTGGCTGCCTCCCTGCTGCATCCCGGCGAGGTGTTCGCGTTCTTCAGGAGCGTGCAGTCCGCCTTCTATGCAGCGCAGCGGAACGTGACCGATCCGGCGGTGCTGATGCAACTGGCCGAGGAAGTGGGGCTGGATGCGCAGCATTTTTCCCGGCTGCTCGACTCCGATACGGCCAGGGATCTGACCCAGGATCATTTCCAGAGAGCGCGCCAGTGGGGCATCCAGAGCTTTCCCACGCTGGTGGCCCAGGATGGATCGGATCATGCCGTACTGGCCAGGGGATATCTTTCGTTCGAGGCGTTGCGTCCGGCGCTGGACGCATGGCTGGCGTAGGACCTTGCCTGCTAGCGAAACGCTGATTTAAGTCTGGCGCTGTAGAATATTCGAATTATCTGATGCTGTGCGATACTCCGATGAAACGCCAGAGCAGTTTTGCCGATATGGAATATCCGGCGCGTTGCAAGCTGACGCGCCGGGAGAAATTTCTGACCGATCTTGACCGGCTGGTTCCGTGGACGGAGCTGATGCACTGATCGAGCCGTACTACTACCGTGGCGCGCGTGGCCGCCCGCCGCTGGGACTGGAGTTGATGCTTCGCATGTACCTGTGCCAGAACTGCCTGGGCCTGTCGGATGAAGGAATCGAGGACGCGATTGTCGACCGCATTGCGGTGCGCCGTTCAATGGATGAAAGATCCATCATGATGCGTCCATTTCATGTCGATGCTGTCCAGGGTGCCCGCTTGTCCAAGGCTCATATCGAGTTTGCCTTCTCTTGAATGGTTTGGCATTGTCGAAGGAGGGTGTCAAAGGATTCGACCTCGTCGAGGAACAAGCCATCGTCGACCATATGCTGATAGTCGGCTGCCAACTTGGCTAAGGCGCTATTGCTGGGAACGAGGCGAAGATTGCCCGAGACAGCGGCGTGGTAGTCGATCGGTTCACCATTCGGATGTTTCTCTGCGAAGAAGATACTCTTGTGATTGGCTACCGCCTTCGCCAGTGTCTTGTCCGCCATCGCCGCGTCGGTGAAGCCGGCGTCGTCCAATCGGGTGATATCATGCCAGTGACGTGCGAACCGGTTGCCACCGCGGAAGGCACCCTGCACGCAGAAGACATGGATCGCCGTGGCTTTTTCCCAGAAGGTTCGCTCGGCACGCATTACTTGCGCCGACGCCTCAGGGAGCTCCACCCCTGACAGATGCGGAGTGGCATCGCAGTGAACGGAGCGCAGTTCCCACGGCTCCCCAGTAGACCGAGCGCCAAATTCGAGCATGACTACCGATGGGACATAGCCCGTTCCAGAAGTCAGTGGGGTGTAGTCGATGAGCACTCTGTCGCCTTCAGTCCTGACCTGGGTGGGCAAGCCATGCCGCTCAACGTCATTCTGGAGCCGCGGGCTAACTTCGGTGCCTATCCATTCAACCAGGCGGGAGCGGATCTCCTTGCTCCATTTTTTTTCCTGGCTCCTGCTGGCTGGGAGCGGAGTATCTGCATCGCCGATCAGATCGGCAGCAATGGTACGGATATCATAGGTGAGATCCACATCTTCTGAGAAACGCTGAATGATGCCATAGGCTTTCGACAGGGATGTGCCACCCTTGAAGACGAGATGGGGCGCATAGGGGGCGGAGAAGAGATGCTGTAGGGACCACACCACCCAAATGTCTTTTTCCAGCAGGTGGGGAGGGCGCCCGGACGCGTTGGCGGCCTGAACAAGGGCCTCCAGGCGTTCGCCGGCAGAGAGCTCGAAGAACTCAACCATGTGGTACCAGAGCACTCATCTCCTGTGCCAACCATGTCGGCAAGCGTGCGCGCGCCGACGTCACTTCCTTCATCTCGGCTGGCGATAATTTGGTGCGCAGCGCACGCAGTGCTTCACCGGCCTTATCCGGCCCCAGCCATGCCAGCGCCCGCACCACATCGCCGGCAGCGCGGCCTGGAAAGATCAACTGCCACAGCGGCGCATGTCGCAATTCCACGGTCTGAGCCCCGAGCTTCAAGCGACGGCTGGGGCCGGACGTCAGGTAGACTGCTCGCATCGGTACCTGGGTGGTGAGGCCAAGCGCGTTAGCGGCGGCCGCGCCATGCGACACGATGGTTTCCCCGCGTTGGCTGGCCAGTCCCTCAACCATCTTTGCGGTTGAGGGTGCTCGGGAGCCAAAGCGGCTCTCGACCGGCAAGACATAGATGCCGCGGCCCACGCGCAGCAGGCTGCCACGCTGCACGAGACGCGACAAAACCTGGTCCACGGCGGCGCGGTTCCCGAGGTGCAGCAACTCCTTCGCGACCAAGGGCGTACCTTCTGGCAATCCGGCGGCGTGTTCCAGAACGTGTTTGGCGAGAGGTTGCATGATGGAACAACTCCTGAGTGACAGAAGTATGATAGAATTTCTGACACTTTTCAAGTTAGCTATCGGCCAGCGATGGTGGCATCGGGTGGCCGCCATGCTGAGGGCCGGTGAAATCAAGCTCAAGGTTTCGGGGCGAGAAGTCACTGCCGTAGGCCAGCAGATGATCGATGCTATGAAGACCAACAACTCCTTCAAACAGATTGGCGTCGCGTTGTGCGACGAACGCCCTTCCATCGAAACTCTCGGTCAGGCTGCGGAGCGGCTCACCGAACTGGTGGGCGACATGGTCATCCCCCGCTGAAGCAGGAGATCAGCAAGACGGCTGCCACCATATCATGCCGTTCCTAACTCATATTGGGCAGAAAGTGCTTTTTGGAGGACAACACCTTTCTCAGATATTTCGTATCAATATGAGATTGAAGTTGAAATGATCAGCTTGAAACAAGTGCAGATAGGTTTAGATGCAGCAAAGAAAGCAGGCGTTTAGCCAGGACCAAAGCTTTTTGCCAGATCATATATGTGCATATACAGCATCGATGAGAAAACGATTGGAAGGACGAGACATCACTCTTTTAGGGCACGTGAGAAGTAATAATAACATCGATCTTCGGCTACGAATGGTCATGGGCATCAGCGACCGAGATTGCGATGGTCTGCTCTTCCAAGGAGCGATTGTGCGCTTACCAATCAGCTCCCGTCCTCTGCATCGGGATCGGGCGTCAGGATTGGCCACGAGCGCCCTGACGCAAGATCGGGATGGCGCGGCTCCGATTCTGGTGCGCCGAAGTCATCCCTGAGCTTGTCGATGAGGTTGAGGCAGCGGGCAGCGGGGTTATCCTTGCCACCGCGGCCCGTCATCGCCAGCAGCTTTCGGCGCAGCTCGATCGCCGGGACGGGCACGACATTGTAGACACCTTCCCAGTTCTCCGCCGGGACGTGCTCCGTGACAGCGCTTTGGATCGACCGCCATGTCATGAACGAACGTCCGGTTTTCATTTCGAAATCAATCAGCATCAGCACGCCGTCCTCACCAGGGGCTTCGGCGACCGCGCTGGCGAGCAAGGCGAGTTGCTTGGAAGTTGGCCCATCCTTCAGGAGGCCGTAGACATAGGTGCGCACCTCTGGAAACTCCGAAATCAAGCCACCCAATTCGCGTTGCCAATGCCACCCGTCGTATGATCTGCCGTCGAGCGCGCCGCTGACGGTCAAATCAACGAGGCGACACGCGGCGGATACAGTGCCGAGCTGCAACGCTGCCGAGCGCCACTGGTAGTTCTGGTAGAACTGCGGGTTTTCTTCGGCGAGCGTGAAGATCAAATTTTCCGCGTCATCTGAGGACGAGTTGCCGAGGCAGCCGACCATCTCTTCGAGCATTCGTGGATCGCGCTGCGCGTCCGGCATGCCGCGCACGATGGTGGGCAGATCGGTGACAGGCGTGGCGAACGGCAAAAGGCGTAACCAAGCGCGTAGCTCATACGCGTCGCTCTGAGTCAGAATCCAAGTCTCCTCCTTGGCCGCCTCAAAGGTCTCAGCGATGCCGTCGGCCACGAGCTTGATGTCGATGTCCTCGCCAGAGAGGATCAGCGACAAGAGCAAGGCTGCGCGCGCCTGCCTCGGCGCGAGAGAAATGAGCTTCTGGATCGTCGGGTCACGCTGGCCGTGCGGGAGCCGCGTTCCGACAATGCCGAGCGCAACCCCCAGCTTCACTTGCGCATCAGTCGAACCGTCGACAATCAACGTGTCGATTGCGCCGAAGATCGCCTCCGCCTCGGCCGATGTCGCGGCGGGATCGGCGGCGCGGGCCTCGCGGCGCTCTTCCACGCGCGAGAAATCTTCGCCGCTCAGGAATTTCTTGTCGTCCTTGGGTTCGTTCGCCTCGAACCACTGGACGGCCAGCACACGCGCCGCCCGCTCGCCAAAGTGTTCATCGGTCAGGTATTCTCCCATCAGCGCAGCGGTCTCCGGCGCATTGATCGCCAAGAACGCACGTTGGTACTCGTGCATGTGTGGATGCTGCGCTTCTTGCACAGCGTCGCGATCCTTCCAGCCGCTCGCGGTAGCTTTTTCGCGGAAAGTTCGATAGCGACGTAAATTGTCGTCAAGCATTCTCTTCAAGAATGGAAGATGTTCGACGGACGGCGCGTGGCTCATCATCGTTGTAATGGTAGCCACTCGCCAACGCTTCTCATCCCCAGCGGCGAGCATGCGCTCTGCCCATTCGCGCGCCAGCACTCCGATTGCGGCCAAGCCTTCCTCATTGAAGGGCCGCGCCCGCTCTTCGTCGCCATAGGTCTCACGGGAAAACAGCTCGGCCAATTGGACGATTTCCTCATTGTCAGCGTTTACCGCCCGCGCCTGAACGGCGGCCACCAAACTTGCGCCCGGCGTGTGGCCGATACGGGCGCGCAGATCATGATAGCGATCACCCGCCGCCTGGTTGTACTTCCCGCTGGCGTCGCGCACGACTTTCCCAGCTGCAAGATACGCGTCGATCAGCCGGCCAACAGCGTTTGGTCCCAGCACCGAAGCGGCGGCCTCGGCGCGGTCGTCGTGGCGGCTTGTTTCTTCGAGGGCGATCCCGAGCAGCGCGCCGTCCTCAAGGGCAAATCCGGCGGCCGCAAGAATATCGTCTGCGCCGTAGAAGAGTTCGTGGTGCTCGCGCACGCGGCGCAGCAGCCCGTTAGCGAGAGCCTCCGGATAGCGCTTTCGCACTTCGTACAACAGGTGCATTTCGCCATCGCGTTTCCGGTCGATCTCCATGTCGGCAACAATCTCAGTAACCTCGGTATCGCGGTCATCTCCGCCCGGCGCGTAGACGAGCGTACGCAGGCGCTGGAAGTGCGAAATGCCGGCGGCTTTGCGCCGTTCGTGCGCACGCCGGAGTTCCTGCTGGACGGCATCAACCGCAATGTCGTTGAGGTGGCCCTTTTCGGCGAGGATGTCGTAGGTCGCGTCGCTCGCGTCGGCAAGCAAGTCGGCGACGTGGCGATCCGCCCGTCGAAATGAGAGTGCATCGACCACCGTCGCCTTCACGTTCGGGTCGCTGTCAGTCTTCGCGATTGCGGTTGCAAGATCGAGGCCGTCGATTCCGCCATGCGATGCAATTCCATGCAGCACGTTCTTGCGAATTTCCGGTGGCAGTGCTGCGATGCGCGCCAGGGCCTCGTTCCCAAGCACGGATGTGCGAAATCGTTTCGCCGCCCGGAGGGCGGGCAAGTGTATCTGAGTGTTCGCGTGAGAAATTAGGGGCCAAAGAAAATCGCCGAATTCCGGTCTGCCTGAAGCGATCATGAAACGCACGGCACGATCCACCTTGCCGGGCGCGTGCCACTTTTCGGTGAGGCTGCGAATCTCGGCTCCGATCGGTGCCCAAATGTCGTCGGTGGCGCGGAAGATCATTTCGCCCGCGAGGACGGGATCGACCTCAAAGGCCGCGAGAATAGCGGTGCTGCATGCGGCCTTCTGCGCGGCATCGCCACGTACGCTCCGTTCGACGGCGAACAGAACTGCTTCTTCCCACGGGCGCTGATCGAGCACGTCGGCCTTCAGCTTATCGCGCGCTGCCGGAT
This sequence comes from Nitrosovibrio sp. Nv17, assembly GCF_900119085.1. GTDB lineage: Bacteria > Pseudomonadota > Gammaproteobacteria > Burkholderiales > Nitrosomonadaceae > Nitrosospira. The sequence goes on from NZ_FPIQ01000006.1 coordinate 12,809, forward strand.
CGCTGACGGCCTGTAGCATCAGTCGTTCGACGTGGTGCGATGCATACCATTCCTGAAATTGTTGGTGCTGGAACGAATAGCCCGGTGTGTCGCCGGAGCGCGTCAGAACGTGATTGCTGACAAGCGTGTCGAGCAGCGTGTCGGGCTGTGTGGCGATCGTTATTTGCCCATCGGCCATCAGGACCCGCGCGGTCTCGGCAACTGCTTTGCGCGCGTTGCTGTCCGTGATCGCGGTGTTGGCCGTTGTGGTGGCGAATACGGCGAGATTGTCCAAATAGTCCTGCTGGAAGCCTAGGGCCTTGGCATGAAGCGCCGCCGCACGGCGGGCTTCCTGTTCGTGTGCGGCAATGAAGCGCCGTAGCACTTCTTCCTTTGTTGTAGGAAAAGGCGCGCCCTCTGGCAGCGAGAGAAGTGCCGTGAGGTAGAGTGGGATGGTCACAAGATCCCGGACACCAGCTGTCCGCCATGCCTGATCGACGAGCTGTGCGCCAGCCTCGCCCCGCATACCGCGCGCGATCTCCATTTGCTGCTCATCGTCAAGTGGCAGTAAATCGACCTGCGTCCCGCCGAACGGAATGTCAAGGGCCTGCTTGCGCGTGGAAATGAAAAGGCCGAGCTCTGGCAATTCAGTTTTAAGGGCAGTGATTTGCACGCGCGCACGTTCGCGTGCAGCGGCATCCAGTTCGTTCCAGCCGTCAAGAAGCAGGACGACGCCAGGTTTCGTCGCGACGGTGCGGAAATCTTGCTCTGAAATCCCGTTAAACGCGGGGCGTTTGAGGACGGATGCGAGCAGCGCTTCGCCTTCGGTGGCCCAATCTCCCAGCGGCACGATGAGTGGCGTGCCATTGCCGATTTCCAACAGACCATCGGCGACCTGAAAGAGGGTTGTCGTCTTTCCCATTCCGGGTGCGGCGACAAGGATGAGGTCATCCAGCGCGGTTACCGCGTTGGCAAGTGCGCGCGTGCTAAGCGCCTCGTTTACGTGCTTTACTTTTAATGTCAGCGTAAGCGCCACGTTTGTGCCTGGCCATTTGGGTGTTCGACGAAACACGGCCAAATCTGCAGCGGCAGCATTTTGAAAGCGTGCACTGATCTCAGCAACCGTCGGCGGCATGGTCGAGCCGAAGGGAAGCTTGTCGATAACGCTGCGCCACATGTCCTCAGAATGCTTCTGCTTCCAAGTGTGCAGAAATGCCTCGGTGAAAATGGGATCATCTGAATCAATTGCCTTTGCACAGTCTTGGCAAAGCCAAATCCCGTTCCCATGCGATTTCCGTTGTTCGGGCGTCATATCGGCGCGATAGCGGCGCGCACCAACTCCGGGGGCTGCAGCACAGATATGAGCGGCAACTCCAATATTCATTTCCTTTAAGCCATCGCTGGTCGGCGCTGACGTCAGCTTCCTGCAACTAGGATTGCTACAATGATACCGGGCTTGCTTCGCTAGGCGTTTCTTAGTCGCTTGAGTGAAGTTATCCCTGTTGTTATTCTTGGTCATCGACGGCCTGCTCGGATTTGGTCGTGTGTACACATTCTAAATTTTGCCCACCGGTGGACATGTTGCCGATCTCGGCTGAAATCAAAAGCAAAGACACATACCCCGCTGCCGCAGCGATATTGCTTGAATGTCCGCCAATCGCAGCCTGCGCTTCTACGGCGAAATCAACGTCCCCAGTTCGCAGATGCTCGATCAATTTGGCCACATCCGATTGCAGGGCTGGGTCAAAAGTATTGAGCCGTCGGGTCCTACACTTGTTTCGTGGCCGTCCCTCTGGGTGCGCGCGAAAGCGCGCCGGCGCCCCGCGACCCCGATCGGTGCTGAAAGCATTTGATCCGCTTTCCCGTTTTCATGTAGGAAATATTCCGACATGAAGATTCCGCCGTTTCCTACATGCAAATCGGATGAAATCCGATTTGCCGGAACATTTCTTTCAGGGACAATGCAATCCATCAGGAAAGACGGACTGACGGGCTGGACAGGCCGTCCTGCGATGCTGAAGGGCCATCACGACAGCCAGGCAGTCCATGCTGTCGTAGTGCCTTCCACTACGCATGCTGCGTGGCGCGTATTCCGAAATCCGATTCCCTCTTGTCCGGTGGCTGGATTCATGCTCCCTCCACCGGTTCTTTTTTGAATCCCGCGTACGCCGGGTCAGCCGCCGGGCGATGCCTTGGCTGCGTGTCAGGCTCAAGTGGTATTCGTCGAGTTCGATGAATCGATTCCCGCCTGCTCCGAGGGTTTGTCCTCTGCGGCATCGAAGTGATAGAAACGGGTGCCCAGGTCGATGAGCGGCCGTCCCTGGCTTCGGCGGCGCCGATTGGTGTCACGCAGGGAGTAGACACATCCGCAGTATTCCTGCTGGTAGAATTCCTCGCGCTTGCTGATTTCGATCATGCGTGCCGAACCGCCGCCTTTCCTCCAGTTGTAATCCCAGTAGCTGAGCCCGGCATAGCGGCCCGCCGCGCGGCGTCCGCAGTCATTGATCTGCTCCATGTTCTTCCAGCGGGAGATGCCGAGGGAACTCGTGATGACGGGAAAGCCGTGTTCGAACGCATGCAGCGCGGTGCGCTCGAAGCGCATGTCGAAGCACATGGTGCAACGGATGCCGCGCTCGGGTTCCCATTCCATGCCGCGTGCCCGCGCGAACCAGTTCTCCGTGTCGTAGTCGGCGTCGATGAACTCGATGCCGTGTTTTTCCGCAAAACGGATGTTTTCATCCTTGCGCAGCAGGTATTCCGCTTCCGGGTGGATGTTGGGATTGTAGAAAAAGATCGTGTAGTCGATGCCGGAAGCCAGCATCGCTTCCATGACCTCCCCGGAGCAGGGTGCGCAGCATGAGTGTAGCAGCACCTTCTTGTGGCCCCCGGGGGGTACGAGGATGGGTCGGGTCATTGTATCCATGGGTTGCGCATCGTCGGTGGCCGCTTCGGGCCGCGAGACGGGGATTTCCGCAGGGCGGCGGATCATGGGCGGATCTTCGGCCAGCGAGGACGCAATGTCAATCAGCCGGCGTCTTGCGCCGCCCCGCAGGAAGCCCCGCATTGATCTCTATCCATTTTGCCGCCGCCAGGCATGCCGCCGCGCGCAAGGTGGGAGCGTGCGTCCTCATGTCATCGCAGCACAGGGTGAAACCCCCGGCCCGCTCCGGCGTGGCCCGGTTATAGGTCGCCTGCTCGCAGTATTCGCTCAGCCAGTCCAGTATTTCCTTGTCGGTGAGCATGAGCGGCGCCGGCTGGTGTTCGGTCCACGATTCGATCCAGGATCCCATGAAAATTCCGGTTGTCGGCGGCGGCTTGCCGGGAGTGGCCGGCCCGTGATCCGGGTATTCCATGGATCGCGAGGCGATGCTTCGGATTACACGTCCGTTTCACGGGTCGATACATTCCCATGTTACAAGTAAAACTTGTAAATGTCAACACGCTTGCAGATGTCCTGGGGGAGAAAGCAGGGTTCATCGAAGATTGCCGGGAAAGGGGCACGGATTTCCAGGAAGTATTCCTCGTCGCGATATGCGCAAGCCATGGGGGATGGATGAAATGCAACCCATCCTGCCCCCCTGATTCGCTTCACGCCATTTCGCGATGAACCCGGGGAAAACGGAGGGGGAGAATGCGGTGCGCTAGCGGTATGGAATCCGCCTGAACGGCGTTTCGCCCGACTCGCGCTGCTGTGCCTTGCCAGGGCCGTACTCGATCACGCGGCCGTCCTTCAGGATCACCGAATAATCCAGGACATCATAGAACGGTCCCGCGAGAAATGACCAGGCGGTCGTGCGCCGATCGATATAGTGCAGGGCCTCGTATTCTCCGGATTCCCCGGCGCGCTGGTAGCCATCGGGGCTGCCCACCAGTCCGATGACCTCATCCTTCGTCAATCCTTCCCTCAGCTTCGTCGTTTTAATCCCCGTGGCGCAGGAGGAAAGAATCAACATACCCAGCAGGATAAAGACAATCGATTTCATGAGGGGCTCCAGGGATCCAGATTGATGGGCTTGAAGGGAATTTTCTATTCGCCGACAGGCAGGGATTCGAGTTCCTTGATCAGCAATGCGACTTCGGCGGTCTCGGCAAGCACCTTCCTCACCGCATGCTCCAGGGTATAGCGCCGCGTTTCCGCGGCGCGCAGATGCTCCGGGAATTGCAGGATGTGTCGTTCCCGGCGGGCACGCGCCTTTTCCGAGACATGGAAGGCGAGGAGCATATCCAGATTGTCGTAGGGTGTGTCCGGTTTCTTCATCGGCGTGTATCGATCATTCTTCGGTCGCGGTTGCCCCGGACCGCGAAGACTTCCACGCTCTATGGCCCGCATGCTGCACATGGCGCTATTCTAATCGGCATGGCGGATGATTGCCATGCGTGCCGTGCATTTCCGTGGCTGCGCGATCAATCCCTGCGCCGCCTGTCGAACTTCCTCCGGTTGGGCTGGTGCCGGTGATACTGCCGCCTGTCCGCCTGCCGCCTTTCACCGTGTCTTGACTCTTGGGGGCATCCGCCGCGCAGGAAATGCCGGGGGCGGGTGAGGCGCCAAATCCGGCTTGGGCAAAGGCTTCAGATTGAGTTCCTCAGCCTCTTCCCTGGATTTGGCGGCCACCAGCGCCTTGCTGATCATGACGAGGCAGGTGATGTCGTCTTCCGACATGAGTTGCATGGCACCCACCACCTCCTTGATGAGTGCCTCCTTGGCGGGAGACTGCCCATCCACAGCGAACTTGGCCGATTTTTCCAGCACCGCGCCGTATGACACCATGACCGCCTCCACCTTATGCTCCGGCGGATGCAGAGTGGCTCCAAAAGGCATCATCGGCGGCAGCTTCAGCACCTCGGCGATCTTGTTCAAGCGTTTCCCACGGGGTTGCGTCGCGCCTGATTCCCATTGCTGCACGGCTTGCGGCGAAACACCCACCAGCTTTGCCAGCTGGGATTGATTCAGGTTCAGTTTTTCGCGTCCCTTGCGAATGATCTTGGCAATATCCATGCTCGCATGATCCTGACTCGCCAGAAAAATACCTCCGCCCTGCTCGCATCATACAAGCAAGACTTGCAGCCTGATTACAAGAATTGCTTGACTTGTACAAGTTAATCTTGTAATATCGGCTGTAAACGGCTACAGGCACCATTTTTTCAATAAAACGGTTGAGTAAATACCGAATTCGACCGAAAAACCGTACCTCCATTGCTCCAGATCCAGCCCCAAGGATTCATCATGAACTATTACGAACGCTACTGCGGCGACTACCAGCGCGATACCGCCCATCTTTCCCTGGCGGAACACGGCGCCTACACGATGCTGCTGGATACCTACTTCAGTGTCGAAAAACCCTTGCCCAGGGAGCTTCCCGCCCTTTTCAGAATCTGCAGGGCCATGACGCGGATGGAGCAACAGGCCGTGACGGCCGTCGCGGAGCAATTCTTTCCCATTTCGGAGAACGACGGTCTGCGACACAACATCCGGGCGGATCGCGAGATCGCCAAAGCCCGGCCGCGCATCGAGGCTGCAAGAGTCAACGGCAGGAAGGGGGGACGGCCGCCGCGTCACAGGCTGGCCGGCGACGAAAGCGAACCCGAGGGGTTGTCGATGGCTTCCTGCGAGCCGGAGGCAGGGATTTCCCAGCAACGTGCCGAACGGGAATCCGCCGGGAAAGCTCCCCAGCACCAGCACCAACTCCACCGGGACCGGGATGATTTCCACACACGTATCGGCGGATCGTCCATCCATCCGGCGCGCCCCCCCGATTCCTTACCGACATTCACCCATGCTTCCCGCACGGATCATGGCGATGACGGTGCCGGCGGAACTTCCCCCGGCCTGGCGGGCGCATGTTGCAGAGGCATGGCGTTGCATGGGGTACGTGCCTGCAATCCGCATCATCCGGTACTGCTGGCATTGCTGAAAGCGGGTGCCACGGAGGATGAGTTTGTCCAGGCGGCACGGAGCGCTGCTGCGAGGGGAAAGGCAAATTTTGCCTATGTCGTCGGCACCGTGCGGCGCCAGCGCGAGGAGGCGGCCAGGCTGGTGCTGCACCGGGGCCGCATGCCCAACCGGCAGGAACTTCTCGAAGCATCGAACCGGGCGGCAACCGACGAGTGGCGGCCGCCGGAGCTCAGAAACGGGAAAGCGCAGACATCGGAGCCTGAGGAGGAGGTGTCGCGTGCGGACTGACGAATTCCAGCGGTTCCAGGATGGCGTGACCGGCGTGATGGGCTTTTATGGGCGAAGCGTCTCCAATTTCGCGCTGGACGTATGGTGGGGGGCGCTCAAGGGATACGACCTGACCGCGATCGTGGAAGCGTTCAACCGGCATCTGGCAAACCCGGATGTGGGGCAGTTTCCTCCCAAGCCGGCCGACATCGTGCGCATGCTGAAGGGATCCACCCAGGACGCCGCCCTGCAGGCCTGGGCGAAGGTGGATCGTGCGATCCGGCACGTGGGAACGTATTGCGACGTCGTGTTCGACGATGCGCTGATTCACCGCGTGATCCAGGACATGGGCGGCTGGATCGCCCTGGGCGCCAGGAGCGAGAGCGAATGGCCGTTCGTCGCGAAGGAATTCGAGAACCGCTACCGCGGATTCCGCATGCGCAACGAATCCCCGGCGTATCCCGCCAGCCTGACCGGCATCGCGTCGGCCCACAACGGCCGGAAGGGTTTCAAGAGCGATCCTCCCGTGCTGATCGGAAACGAGCGGCGTGCATGCCAGGTACTGGAGGAGGGGCTCCATGCGCTGGCGTCCCCGTCCAGGGGCCGCTGCCCCGATGGAGAGCAGGAGGTGGAACCCGCGGCCGATGCCCGTACGGCGGCCGGCCGGGAAGAACAGGTGGGGGCAACCGCATGAAGCCCATGCTGCCGGCATCCTCAGCGCACCGGAATGGGCCTGAGGGGCTGGAGCATTGGGAATATGGAGACCCGGAGCAGGTTGCCGCGCGCAGACAGGCGCAATCGTGCCATGGCTGCCGCCACCAGGAAACGATCCAGCTGATATCGCAGTGCATCACGTATTGCGCCAAAGGCCGCAGGCATGGCCGGCGTTGCTCCTCATACCAGCACAAGGAGGATGAAAAATGAAATTCGGCAACCCGGAGCATGCCCTGAAATGGGCGTTCGAAACCTGCAGCACGCCGATCGTCAAGATATCCTCGATCAACGCCATGCGTGCCGCCGGTACTGTGGCAGGCTCAGCCGGAAATCCCGGACTGACCGTGCACGACCGCCATGCCCAGGCGGCATTGATACTCACCCTGTGCGAACGCGTGCTGTCGCCGCTGCACCTGGCCTACATTCGCGTCCAGTTCGGGCGGGAGGCGGGCGGGATCGCGCCGCTGGTTCAATACCTGGCAGCAGGCTTCGGGACAGGATTGCACCATCGCCGCGGCATCGAACGCATTCTCCGCGCCTACTGCGGGGAAAGGGTGGGTCTGCGCGAGATACGCCGCTCCCTCGCGTGCGGCATGCTCAAGGCGGTATCCTGCCGCAACCAGGTCTATGACCGGCTGGATGTCCTCCATGCCCAGGCCATGGACCGGCTGGCCATCGAGATGGAGGACAGGAAACTGGTATACCGTGCTGCCGATGGAACGGGGAACACGTCGGGCTGACGAGATTCCCGTTGTGGCCGCCTGTCAGCCTGGCGCGCGGTCTTCCTCTCCAGGCTGCCCATCCGGCTCGTCCAGCGCTTCCTGGATCCGCTGCGCGTCTTCGAGATGCAGGGAGAACGGCGAGAACAGGCCGTACAGCAGCACCTTCAGCTCCTCGCTGCCGGCACTGGGCATCAGCTGGTTGTCGATGGCATCCAGCACGTTCTGGTAGAGGACGATGTTGCGCTCGATATAGGCTTTGTCGAATGCCTTCCCGCTCAATGTCCTGAGCCGGGCGAGGTCGGCCTTTCCATCCATCTTGAATTCCCGGCTGATGGCGCTGGCGCGGGGCGCGAGATTGAGCCTGCCCGCCCATTCCATCATCGAATCCCTGACCCTGGCGTGTTCCTCCGCCATGCGCCGCGCGTAGTCCTGGACGGATTCCCGCTCCGAGAGGGATTGCGCCAGCCTGCCCGCTGCGATCGCGAAATCGTTCACCGTGACGACCACGTTCGCGATGCGCGCATCATCGAGGCTGGCCGTGTCGGCGTATGCCGGGCGGGACGCGATTCCCAGTGCGAACAGCAGGGCGGCCAGCGCATTCACGCTCCCCATGCCTGACCAGACGGCCAGGAGTTGGTTGACGGCACCACGCATGGGATCGATTGCAATGAATGTTCGCATATGGATTTCCTAAGGGACTCCGCCTGAATGGCGGATCATGGGAAATGATAGCATTCCCCGAGGCAGGGAATGGGTTCGATGCCGGAAGGCCTCATCGATCCATGCAGGTAATATGAAACCGGAGATCAATGCCTGGCGCCCATCACAATGATATCGGCCAGGTGAGACGGGTGGCGCCGGGCGTGACGCATGAACCGATAGATGCCGCCGATGCGAGTCATTGCGCCCTGGCGCGGGGAGTGAATAATTACCGGCTGCGGGTGCGCTTTAAAATGCCTGGTCTCGCGCTGTGAGGCGACCCATCCATCCCATCCATTTTCAGGAGGCGGCCGGGATCGGGCTTCCAGTGCCCCTCATGCGGTGATGCCTCACCGGCCATGAGGGAGCGGGGGAGTGGATTTCAGCAGAGCTCGGCCTTCGGATTCGGGGCACAGAAGGCATTCTCCGCGCACTGCACCGCCATCCGGCGATGCAGGGCGGCTTCTCTCACATGCTCCTTCGCAGACCGGTCGAGTTTGCGGATCAGCGCATCGGTATGTGCCTGGAGATCCTGGGCCCTGCGGCCGTAGAGGTAGCTTTTGGTTTCATACCGTTCAAGGAGCCGTTTCTGCTCCCGTGCCCTGGCCTGCATTTCCAGAGCCGTATCCTCGTGGAACTTTGCCCTGGCATCATGATGGTTCACGATCGCAACGGTGCGATCCATCCCCGCCTCCTTGCTCCCGCTATGCCCCGCGGCTTCCACGGGCGAGAGCAGCATCATGGCCGCGGCCATGCTCAGGATGTATGAAATGGCAAGAAATTTTCCTTTTTTCATGATCATTCCTCATTTTCAGGATCAAATCACCTTTGAGCGACGGAGCATCTCAGATGTCGGCAATTTGTTAAGAATATGTTGTCCATATGTGAAGACATTGTGAAGTCGACCGAGTTCCCTCCCGATGGATATTTCCATCGGATCGAGGCTGCGATGAACGCTGGAGCTGCAGGAACCTCAAGGGATTCGAGGGATGCAGGAGGATACGGAAGGGCAGTTCAGGGCTTTCCGGAACGGCCGGGAAGGGTCTCGGCAGGCAGAGGGCCAGGCATGCAGGCGCTAGATCTCCACGATTCCCTTGAGCGGGAGATGGTCGGAGGCGGTACGGGCGAGCCGGGTGGAATGGACCTCCACGACTCGGAGCCGGTTTCTCGGGTGCACCCATATCCGGTCCAGCGCCATGAACGGTCGCCACGCGGGGAAGGTGGCCCGGTGCGGGGCCTCGCGGAAGTGGGCGTGCAGCCGGCGCAGCGGCCGCCCCCACAGGAACCATTCGTTGAGATCGCCCATCAGCACGTAGAGGTTGGCCGACCCGATCCTGAACAGCCTGAGCAGTGCGCTTACCTGCTCGCGGCGCTCCAGCGGGCGCAGGCCGAGGTGCGTGGCCACCACCTGGATCAGGCGCCCGTTCCCCGCAAGGGTCGCGTCCAGGGCGCCGCGCGCCTCGCAGCCGGCCAGCGTGAGATCCACGCGGTCGACGTGCACCGGCGCCAGGCGGGTGAGTATCGCGTTGCCGTAGTGGCGCGTGCCGCGCACCCGGTTGGGTGCGGCGATCGCAGCCAGCCCGGTTTCTGCCGCAAGGTACTCGAGCAGGTCCGCGCCGTTCACCTCGTGGTGCTCGACCTCCTGCAGGGCGACGACGTCCGCGTCCATCTCCCGCAGCACTTGCGCGGTGCGCTCGGGCATGAAGCGGCCGTCCGTGCCGACGCATGCGTGGATGTTGTAGGTGGCCAGGCTGAGTTCACTCATCGATCCGCCTTCCGGTCGTGCGAATGCCGTTCATGGGGCCTCCGCGTCAGTCTTTGCGTATCCTCAGGCGCGTATCCCGCTGCCGTCTTTCCCATTGGAGAAAGAACCAGAAACCTGCCGCGATGGCCGCTACCGCCGCGACCAGCAGCGCGAAGGCGGCCGGTCCCGGCGTCCGGATGAGGGCTGCCAGCCGGTCGGCGAACAGGGAGATGCCCAGCATGCCGGGCAGCAGCCCCAGCGCGCTGCCCAGGATGAAGTCGCGGAAGCGGATGTGGGACGCGCCCGCCATCATGTTGATGAGGGTGAACGGCGCGACCGGCGCGACGCGCACCAGCGCCACCGCGACCAGTCCGTGGCGGCCAATGCGCCGGCTCAGCTCGCTCAGCCTCTTTCCCGCCAGCTTGCGGACGGCGCCGCGCCCCAGCGCGTGCCCCGCGCCGTAGGTGAGGGCCGCACTCGCCAGTGCGCCCAGCAGGGCATACGGGAGCCCCGGCCACGGCCCGAATACCAGGATGCAGGCCAGCACCAGGACGGTGAGTGGAAATGCCACCAGTCCGCCCGCCACGAATATCCCTATCGCCACGGCGGGTGCGGCAGGTGTCTGCGCCAGTTCGCCCGCCGCGGCGGCCAGCCTGTCCACGTCCGCCCATTCGCGCAGGGGCGACCATTGCCAGGCGGCCGCGAGGACTGCGACCGCGGCCAGCATCCCCGGCACGAGCCAGTGGCGATGGCTTGCATGCGCCGGGCGCTCTTCCGGTACGAGCTCGCCGATCCAGCCGTCGGTTTCGAGCGGCCGGTCCGGATCGACGATCTCGCTACCGGGCGTCCATGCATCTTCCGCGGCGCCGGTCGGGATTTCCAGCGGGAGCAGGGTGCGTCTGCCACCGCGCAGCGCCTCGATGGCGCGTATGAGCGATCCGGTGGCAGCCAGCCGCGCCTCGACCTCGCTCGCATCCACGCCGAGATGCTCGGCCAGGAGCCGGCTGCGGAAGGCGCGGATCGCTTCCCGTATGCGCGGGTCGTCCCCGGACTCGACGGCCAAGTCGCACTCGCTGTCCAGTCCCATGGAGCGATTGTTCAGGTTGGCCGAGCCGACCCGGAGCAGTTCGTCGTCCACGAACAGGATCTTGGAGTGCACGTTCACGCACTGATCCCCCAATCCCGGGATGCAGGGGCAATACACGCGCAGGCGGTGGTGCCGGTCCGCCGATCGCAGCATCCTCAGCAGGCGTTCCCGGAGCACGTCCATGGTGTTCTGCGAGAGCCAGCCGTCGGTGTGCTCCGGCAGCAGGATCATGATCTCGGGCCCGTCGGCTTCCTCGAGGCGCTGCCGCAGCGCGGCGCCCACGCGGGTGGAGGTCAGGTACTGCGCTTCCGTGTAGATGGCGTGGCGGGCGGCGGCGATGGCGTCCAGCAGCAGGCGTTCCACCTCGCGCGCTTCATCCTGGCCGCGGTAGCGGGGCAGGGTGCGGGCGATGGCGACGGGGATATCTTCCAGCGCGGGTGGCAGGCCGGCGGGCCAGACGGGGATCGAGGACGCCGCGCCACCGGAGACGGGAGCTTCCAGCGCTTCGCCCGTCGCCTGCTGCCAGCGCCGGCGCGCAAGTTCGCCCAGGGCGGCGGCCACGCGGCCTTCCACCATCGCCTGCACGTCGTGGTAGGGCGGGGGCACGGCCTCCGACGCGAGATCCCTGCGCAGCGGGTCGCCGGGGTCGTGACGGGACGTATCCCAGCGTCCGCGGGTCAGGTCCAGGCCGCCGGCGAAGGCTACGCGGTCGTCGATCGCGATGATCTTCTGATGATGGCAGGCGCCCACGGGATGGTGGTCGTCGAGGTGGAAGAAAAGCCGCGGATGGGCTGTCCATTTTTCCTTGTAGAGGGGCATCCACTCGCGTGCGGGGGCGAACAGCATGGTAAAGTCCCAGTCCAGCACGTGGATGCGCAGGTCGCGGTTGCGCCGCAGCAGGGCGTGCAGGAAATCGCCCAGGGCGACAGGCAACCCGTCTTCCGCGTGGGTGCGCCGTTCGCCGGGGGCGGCAGCCTCCCTGAGCAGCTCGACCCGGCTGTCGATGTCCCATCCCACGATCAGCAGCGACCGCCGGGCCGCCTTGGCCGCTTCGCGAAAGGCGCGGAAAAAATCCGCTCCGTCCACCAGGAAGGCCAGCCGCGCCGCGTGCTCGACGCGCCAGCAGTTCCGGCCCGGGACCAGGATGGGAATGGATCCGGGCGCAGCGGCCGTCGCCATCTCGGAATGCGCTAGGATCCCGTGAATCCGATCATGATCGTGGGCGGGCTGACGATGCGCACGCCGGCGCGCGCCGCCTTCAGCGTCTCGGTCAGCTCGGAGAATTCTTCCAGCCCGGCCACGGTGGCGATGTCCGTCAGCAGCTCCGGCCCGCCGGAGACGTCGATCTGCTCCGGATGGGCAGGTGGGGCGTGCGGATGCAGGGCGGCGAACAGGGAATGGTTGTAGTTCGCAGGCAGGGTGATCTCGAGCTGCTGCCCCTGGGCCAGCAATACGGGAACCGCGGCGATGGTTTCATGGCCGTGCCATGGCAGGTTGACGGGTCGCTCGTTTTCCATGGTTCACTCCTCTTTCAGGACGGGGTATGGAAGTGCATTCGCGGGGGAAGGCGCGCGTTTTCCGGGTGAAGTCGAGATATTCCCCGGTGGAGGTTTCCCCGGCAGTGCGGCGAATGCGCGTGACAGGCCTTCAATATGGAGCGGTTGCCGGCATTTTTCCGTACGCTGTCGTACAGAAGGCGCGGCGCCGGCCGTTCAGGGGCGGGCGGAACAGTCGACGACGAGAATGGTGGGGGTGTTGATCTGGCCGATGGCAAGGCGCTCGTTCGGCAGCGCCACCGCCGTGGTGACGGAGTGGCCCTGCCTCCACCCGCCTTCCCACAGCAACGTGGGGACGGCGTCGGGGCCGAGCGACCGCGCGTCGACGGCATAGACGGCGGAGGGCGAGGGGATGCGGGAGGAAACCAGCAGGTTGAGGGCGGTCAGATCCACGCGGTGCTGGCCGCCGATGAGGATGCGCTCGCCGTCGAGCCTGAGGTTGTCGGGCCGTATGGGAAGCTCGGCCGAGGCGTAGCCCCCGATCTCGCCGCTGTTCTTCGAGGCGAACCGGAGCCTGCGCTCCCAGTAGCTGGCGACGACCAGGTGGTTGCAGCCGGGGCAGGCATCGATGATTCCGTTGGCATTGCGGAAGTCCTGGTTCGCGGGTTCCAGGAGGCGCCCGTCGCGTACCTGCACGAGCGCGGGCCAGGGCGTGGGCCGCCACGGCAGCAGGCCGTACTCGTCGAAGCGGGTGACGTAGAGGCGGAAACCGCTGCCGTCGCGCACCGGCTGCAGGCTGTTGGCCCCTGCGAGCCGGCTGCCCGCATCCGCGTCGGCGGGCGCAGCGAGGCGGGCATCGACCACCTCACCGCCCTCGATGCGCAGCTGCCAGATGCGCACCGCCGCCCGCCTGCCGATGTCGGCGATGAACAGCGTCGCGGCGCCCGGCGCGTCATCGGGAACCAGCGACATGCCCAGCGGCTCGAAGGTGTGCTCCCCTTCCTTTCCTTCGGGCCGCCACGCATGCCGCGTGGACGCCGGCACGTTATCCTTCCCGACGTCGACGCTGCCCACGCGCCACTGCCCCGGCCTGCACCGGGGGGCGTCCGTGCCGTCGCAGATCTCGCGCAGGAAGAGGCGGGTGGTGGTGCCTGCCGCGTCCAGCGGCAGCACGGCGAGATCCTCGCTGCCCCCGCCCTGGAGGCCGATGACCATGGCGGGTTCCGGGGCGCAGAGCGCGCCGCCCTGCGTGACGCAGCCTGCGGCGAGCGCGGCGGCGGCGAGCACCGCCGCCGTATGCGGGATGGACGCCATGAAACGCGCCGCTGCCGGCCATGGGGACATGATCGCATTCAAGATCGTGTCCCCGGGGTGTCGTTTTCCGTTCGTCGCATGCCAGGCGTGCGCCCGTTCTGTTATCTGTCCCACGCCCGGAGAGGGAGAGGTATGCTATTTTTCACCATTATACCCATTCATCCCTGAAGCAGATGGAACGTCCGCCGTACAGGATGCGCGGCTGCCCGCCCCGGATGCGGGGTGCGGGATGAGCGAGCCGCACGGGAACCGCATCGTGGTGGTGGGCGGCGGGGTGGCGGGCCTGGAGATCGCCACGGCGCTCGGCCGCCGCGGACGCCGGCGGCAGGCGGGGGAGGCGGCGTCCGTCGTTCTCGTCGACCGGGATTCCGTCCACGTCTGGAAGCCCATGCTGCACACCATCGCCGCGGGAACGAGCGACGTCTCGCAGCAGCAGACCGCCTATGCGGCGCAGGCGCGGGATGCGGGCTTCGTCTACCAGCCGGGGGAGCTGTGCGGGCTCGACCGGGCGCGCCGCAGCGTGCGCATCGCGGCCCTGCTGGCGTCCGATGGACGCGTCATGATTCCCGAGCGATGCCTGGCCTACGACATCCTGGTGCTGGCGGTGGGGAGCGAGGCCAACGACTTCGGCATTCCCGGGGTCAGGCAGCACTGCCACATGATCGACTCGCGCGCGCAGGCGGATGCGTTCAGCCGGGAAATCCGCGTCCGCATGATGCAGTGCCTGGGCCAGGACGCCCGGCTGGACATCGCGATCGTGGGGGGCGGCGCCACCGGCGTGGAACTGGCCGCCGAGCTGGTGCACCTGACCCATGCGGCCGTGGCGTACGGGGCGCGGGAACTCGAGCGCCGCATCGGCATCACCCTGGTGGAGCGGGATGCGCGGCTGCTGGCCTCCTTTCCGCAGGACATTTCCGAGGCGACGCGGGCGCGGCTGGAAAGCCTGGGAGTGAACGTGCGGATCTCGACCGGCGTGGTCGCGGCGCGGGCGGATGGTCTTGCGCTGGAGGACGGCGGCTTCGTGCCGGCCTCGCTGCTGGTGTGGGCGGCCGGCGTCAAGGCGCCCGACTTCCTCGCGCATCTGGATGGCCTGGAGACGAACCGGAGCCATCAGCTGCTGGTCCGTCCCACCCTGCAGACGACGCGCGATCCTGCCGTCTATGCCGTGGGCGACTGCGCCAGTCTGGTGCCGGCGGGCGCCGGGCGGCCCCTGCCGCCGACCGCCCAGGTCGCGCACCAGCAGGCGCGGCACCTGATCCGCCACCTGCCGGGCGCATTGCGCGGCACGCCGGTGCCACCCTTCAGGTTCCGGGATTTCGGATCGATGGTTTCCCTGGCGGACTACGACGCCTTCGCCTCTCTGGGGAAGTTCGGCTTTTTCGAGGGCGGGACCCTGCGCGGCCGCCTGGCGCAGTTCAGCCACGTCATGCTGTACCGGCGCCACCAGTCGCGGCTGCACGGGTTCTGGCGCGGGAGCCTGCTGTGGCTGGTCGACTGCCTCAATTCCCGGCTGCGGCCCTCGATCCGGCTGGACTGATGCGTCTATCCCGCCTTCGCGGCTCCTTCCTTCCTGGACATTTTTCCTGCATGTCAGGGACATCCATGAAGTCGCCGACGAGGAAGATATCAGGAAACGGACACCAGCTCGGAAACTGGAATTGCTGGAGCCGATTTCCGAAAGCCTGGAACAGGACGAGATGCCTGTGTCGTCCGATGCCAGGGCGGAGGTGGAATCCCGCCTGAAGACCTGTGACGAGAACAGAAAGACAACTCTGCCGTGGGGGCGCGCAGCGCCAGCCTGAGCCTTGAGGATCACGCCTGCCGCTTCGACGATTGAGTGATGCCGCGCAGATGTCCGTGAGCGGCGGGAAACGGTTCCGGATATGGGGGTTCTTGCAAACGTGAATCGAGTAACCCTTCATCGCGCACTTAATAAGATTTATTGATCCAGACCCTCAATGGAGGGTTTATGCTGAAGCGTGGGCCAGGGCTCCCAGGCGAATGATATTTCGCCGCGAAGGCTTTTTGCCGTGTTCTCTGATTACGATATCGACCTCATAACCAAGCTTGGTCAGCATGCGCATAAGACGTTCTACTGAGATGTCCCGAAAATGTCCCTTCAGCAGACGTGACACATCCGGTTGACTAAGCCCCATGCGTTTTGCTGCAACGGTTTGTGTCATTTTCTGCGCATGGATGACATCCTGAATACGACTCACCAGGCCAGCTTTAAGCAGGTGTGTCTCAGCATCGACATAACCGAGGTCTGCGAAAATGTTTTCAGACCCGCGCATGATAGTGTTTTCAATATCCTGAGTCATGATTTTTTCCCTTTTTCGAGTTGAAGCCTGTAATCGGCTTCAGCTGCTTTAAATCTCCGTTCAATCAGTTTCATGTCTTCAACCGGTGTTTTAGTTCCACTTTTCGATTTCTTCTGAAAAGCGTGCAGTACGTAGATTGCCGTTGCGAATTTCACTGTATAGACAGCGCGAAACGTATCCCCCATCTCGTTGGTTACAATTTCAAGGACCCCAGCTCCGCCGAAACCCTGAAGCGGTTTGGCAGTGGTGGTTTTTCCGCCTGTTTGAGCCTGGTGCAGCGCATAACCCATTTCATCTTTGACCGCATCGGGAAAAGCGCGGAAATCCTTGAAACTCGAGCCGACCCACTTCACGGGTTTTATCGTTTTCCTAGGGCCTGCTAACACTTGTTTCATGCTCGCGACGGTGACGGATTTCAGTTGGAACGAGGCGCGAGCCGTGCAGCAGAGCAGGCTCTGCAAACGGCGAGTAACGATGGGCCGGGTGAAATTCCGTCCCGTCCCTGCGGGTTGCGCACGAAAAAACGCGAGTGCGGCGTTGCAAAGCTTGGCCATAGCCAGCTATGCCCTGCGCTTTGCGCCTTGCCCTCGCGCTTTTCGCACAGCAACGCGACCACGAAACAAGTGTTAACAGGCCCTAGCTTCCTGCATCTCGATAATATGGTGGAACCACCATAAAGTGTCAAGGGAAGAATATCTCCTGCCAATATTCGTAGCCTATAAAAACAAGGCCGTTTCTTATGAGGATGATTCCACATCCAGCAGATGGTCGTACATCGGACCTCGGTCAGGCTGTTCCGATGATATATTAGGACAACCCTCATGACACGCAGCCCGGTGGAAGTGTGCGACACAGGCGTTCCGCTGCTGCGTTTCTTGGGTTTGCCGATGATATGCCCGGGACTGCGAATGACGTTCGGAGGACAGCGAAAAATCGATCTCGATACCCAGCGCTCAACATTCGTGTTTGGCGGCGTCGTGCAGCGGAGACCAGACCGTCGCTCGTTGCCGGACTGGCCGTCGCATATGGAACCGATCCCATGGCGTTCGAGGACGAGTCATTCGTGACGAGGTAGCGAAAGGATGTGCATTGCGTGTGAATCCGGTGCGGCGGGCGCGGGGCCTGTCGAAGCAGGATCCATGATGATCGGGGCGCCCCGATGAGAATCCTGCACACCTCCGACTGGCACATAGGCCGGACCCTCCATGGCAGGAAGCGCTACGAGGAATTCGAGGCCTTCCTGGACTGGCTGGCGGAAACGATCCAGAGCACCGAAACCGCCGCCCTGATCGTGGCCGGCGACGTCTTCGACAGCAGCGCCCCGAGCAACCGCGCCCAGCAGCTCTACTATCGCTTCCTGTGCAGGGTGGCGGCTTCCTGCTGCCGCCACGTGGTGGTCGTCGCGGGGAACCATGATTCCCCTTCGTTCCTGGATGCCCCGCGGGAGCTGCTGAAGGCTCTCGATGTCCACGTCATCGGCAGCGCGTGCGAATCCCTCGAGGACGAGGTCCTGGTGCTTCGGAACGGGCGCGGTGAAGCAGAACTGATCGTCTGCGCCGTGCCCTACCTGCGTGACAGGGACATCCGCGTGGCGGAAGCCGGCGAGAGCGTCGAGGACAAGGAGCGGAAATTGCTCGACGGCATCCGCAGGCACTACGCCGCCGTCGCCGCGCTGGCCGAACGCAGGCGCGGGGAGCTTGGCGCCGGCATTCCCATCGTGGCCACCGGCCACCTGTTCGCCGCCGGCGGCGAAACCGTCGAGGGCGACGGCGTGCGCGACCTCTACGTGGGCTCGCTGGCCCACGTGGCCACGGGGATTTTCCCAAGGTGCATCGACTACCTGGCGCTGGGGCACCTCCACGTCCCGCAGCGGGTGGGCGGCTCCGACGCCATGCGCTACAGCGGTTCCCCGCTGCCCATGGGGTTCGGGGAAGCCGGGCAGCGCAAGAGCGTCTGCCAGGTCGAATTCCGCGGCACGGCGGCGTCCGTCCGGCTGATCGAGGTGCCGCTGTTCCAGGCGCTCGAACGCGTCAAGGGAGACTGGAGCGGCATCTCGGCGCGGATTCGCAGCCTGTCCGCGGCCGATTCGCAGGCGTGGCTCGAAGTCGTCTACGAGGGCGAGGAAGTCGTGGGCGATCTGCGTGAGCGCCTGGACGCGGCCCTTGCCGGCAGCCGCATGGAGATCCTCCGGGTGCGGAACAACCGCATCGTCGATCGCGTGCTCGGAAGAATCCATGAGGAGGAAACGCTGGACGATCTCGGCGTGGACGAGGTGTTCGAGCGCTGCCTGGCTGCGCACGCGGTGCCCGAAGAACAGCGGCCGGCCTTGATCCATGCCTATCGGGAGACGCTCGCGTCCCTCCATGACGAAGACATGCGAGCGGAATAGAAGGGCGCGATGCGGATACTGCAGATACGGTTCGGGAATCTGAATTCCCTGGCGGGCGAGTGGGAAATCGACCTGACGCACCCGGCGTTCGCCTCCGACGGCATCTTCGCCATCACCGGCCCGACCGGCGCCGGCAAGACGACCCTCCTCGACGCCATCTGCCTGGCCCTCTACGGACGGACACCCCGGCTGAGCAAGGTGACGAAGGGCGGGAACGAGATCATGTCCCGCCAGACCGGGGAATGCTTCGCCGAGGTGACGTTCGAGACACAGGCGGGCCGTTTCCGCTGTCACTGGAGCCAGCGCCGGGCACGCAAGAGATTCGATGGAGAGCTTCAGGCTCCGAAGCACGAGATCGCCGATGACGTATCGGGCCGGATTCTGGAATCGAGTGTCAGGGGCGTCGCCGGCCGGATCGAAACGGCCACCGGCATGGATTTCGACCGCTTCACCCGCTCGATGCTGCTGGCGCAGGGAGGCTTTGCCGCCTTCCTGCAGGCTTTGCCGGATGAGCGGGCGCCGATCCTGGAACAGATCACGGGCACGGAAATCTACAGCAGGATATCCATGCGCGTCCATGAGCGCCAGCGCGAGGAACGGGAAAAACTGCATCTGCTCCAGGCTGAAACGGCAGGCATCCCGATCCTGGATCAGGTGCAGGAAAACGAGCTTCAACAGGAGCTGGCGTCGAGGCGGAAGGAAGAGGCCGATCTAGCCGCGCGATCGGCGGAGACGGGCAGGTCCGTCGCATGGTTGAAGGCGGTGGAGGGGCTGAGGCAGGAGGTCGGCGGCCTGGCGGCGGAAGCGGGCGCGCTGCAAGGCGATGCCGACATTTTCAAGCCGGAGCGCGCCCGGCTCGATCGCGCAATCCAGGCAGCGCTGCTGGAGGGCGCATACGCCACGCTCACAGCCATCCGCAGCCAGCAGGCGCAGGATCGCGAAGCGCTGAAGGCCGGGGATGAGGCCCTTCCCCAGCTGGAGTCCTCCACCCGGGAACATGCCGAATCATTGCAATCGGCCGAGCAGCAACTCGCCGCGGCCAGGGCGGCACGGGAAGCCGCCGCGCCGCTCATCAGGAAGGTGCGCTCCCTCGACCAGACACTTGCCGATCGGAAAAAGGCTGTTTCGAAGGATGAAGCCGCCTGCGAAAAAGATGCCGCACGCATCGATGCGGATCGGCAGGCCAGGCTCAGGGAGCAGCAAAAACGCATCGATGCGGAAAAGAACCTGAAGGTGGCTGCAGATTATCTCAGGGAGCATGCGCAGGATGCGTGGCTGGTCGGCGGCCTGGCGGGCGTCGAGGAGCAGCTGGGCGGCCTGCTCTTGCTGCAGGACGAAGTGGCCCGCAAGGCGGCCGCTGCGGAGAAGGCCGCGGCGGCGTTGGAGCAGGCGGCAGGAAAACTCGCCGGGTGCCGGAAACAGTCCGGCACCCGGAGGCGGGAGCTGGAGGCTGCCGCGGAAAGACTGCGGCAGGGAAAGGATTTATTGGGTCGCTTGCTGGAGGGGCGGCTGTTGCGCGAGCATCGCGCCGAGAAGGAGGCCTTGCTTCGCGAAATGGCCTTTCTGACCAGGATAGCGAAGCTCGAAGGCCATCGGGCCCATCTGGAGGATGGGAAACCCTGTCCCCTTTGCGGTGCGACGGCGCACCCGTACGCGGCCGGCAACGTTCCTGTTCCCGATGAAATCGAGAGGAAGATCGCGGCGCTCACCAGTCGGATAGGCCAGGCCGAGGGCCAGGAAAACGTTATCCGGGGGCTGGAAGCGGCCGAAGCCACGGCCCGTGCAAATCTGGCGGACGCCGAAAAGCAGGAGGCACTGGCGATCCATGGCGAAAAAGCGGCCGGGCAGGCCCTTGCCGAACTGAAGGAAGGGCTGGAAAACCGGCGTGCCGATTTTGGCGGACGCAGGCTCGCCGTCTCCGCCAAGCTCCTGCCGCTGGGCATCGCGGAGATTCCGGACGCCGGCGTGGCGACGCTGCTGGAGTCGCTGCGTGAGCGCCTCGAGGCATGGCAGGCGCAGATCGGGAAAAAGGCCGAGATCGAGAAACTGATTGCGGGTCTCGACAGCGAGACGAGGCGCCTGGATGCAGTCATCGAAACTCAAGGCACTGCATTGAACGAAAAACGGGAACATCTGGCGTCCCTCAAAAAGGATTACGCCGCCGGATGCGATGAGCGGAAGGAATTGTACGGCGATAAAAATCCTGATGATGAAGAGCTTCGTTTGAACAAGGACGTTTCCGCGTTGGAGGAGGCGGAAAGGAAGGCCAGAGCCCTGCACCATGATCTCCAGCAGAAATTGAATACGGCAAGGACTCAAGTCGAGTTGCTGAAAACGCGCATCGACCGGAGAGCCCCGGAACTGCGGGCACTGGAAGCCGGATTCACGGCAGCGCTTGGCTCGACGGGCTTTCCGGATGAAAAGGAATTTCATGCAGCGAGGCTCGGTGTCGAGCAGAGGGACGCGCTGTCCGCAAAGGCAAGAGAACTGGACGAACGGCAAGCGGACCTGCAGGCGAGAAGAAAGGACAGGGAAGCGCGCCTGGCCGCGGAAGCTGCCAAAAGGATCACCGACAGATCGCTGGAGGCGCTGGAAGCGGAACTCGGGGGTGGCGAGGAATCCTTGAGACAGCTGCGGGAAGCCATTGCCCGCGTCCGGCACAGGCTGGACGAGAATGCTGCCGCCAGGCAGCGGCTGGAGGCGACGCAGGCGGCGATCGAGGCCCGCAAAACGGAGTGCCGCCGCTGGGAAAATCTCCATGAACTGATCGGCTCGGCGGACGGAAAGAAGTATCGCAATTTTGCCCAGGGGCTGACGTTCGAGATGATGGTGGGCCATGCCAACCGGCAGCTCCGGAAAATGAGCGACCGCTATCTGCTGATCCGCGACGACGCCCAGCCGCTGGAGCTCAACGTGATCGACAACTATCAGGCGGGCGAGATCCGATCCACGAAGAACCTGTCCGGCGGCGAGAGCTTCATCGTCAGCCTGGCGCTGGCGCTGGGGTTGTCCCACATGGCCAGCAGAAACGTCCGCGTGGATTCGCTGTTCCTGGACGAAGGCTTCGGCACGCTGGATGAAGAAGCGCTGGATACCGCACTGGAAACGCTGGGGAATCTGCAGCAGGACGGCAAGCTGATCGGGGTGATTTCGCATGTGCCGACGCTCAAGGAACGCATCGGCACCCGGATCGTGGTCACCCCGCTCGCCGGCGGAAGGAGCGAGATTTCGGGGCCGGGCTGCGGGAGGAGAAATCCGGCGGTTCAGGTGTCGATATAGTTGCGCAGCACGCCCACTGCCCCGGAATTTCCCCCCTGCTGCGCCTCTGGGGGGACGACGATCGGATGGATGCGGGATTCCCGGCTGTATAGGCTATTCGACTCCTTTACTTTTCTCCTGCTCAGTTTTAATCTGCGCTTGAACGATAATAATTCTTATTTTCATGGAGGGAAAACGATGAAAGCCGCCGGTAATTCCAGCATTCGCAGCCTCATGTCCGCGGCAGCCCTGGGCATCGGGCTGTGCCTTGTCCCGCCTGCCTATGCAGGTTACTTTCTTTCCCCTGTCTCGCTGGGTTTCCCTGCCTATGCAGGTTATTTCATCCTGGATTCCAGCGGCAAGGTGCTCGCCGATTTCAAGCTGGAGGGGGATCACAGCGGCGCCTACGCCATCAACGACGCCGGACAGGTGGTGGGAGAGTTCCGCACGGCTGCAGGCGACTATCACGCCTTCATCACCGGCGCCAATGGCGCGGGCATGACCGACCTCGGGACGCTGGGGGGACGCGGCAGCGTCGCCACTGCCATCAACGGTGCAGGGCAGGTGGCGGGGTGGTCCGGCACGGCCGCAGGTGATGTCCGTGCCTTCATCACCGGCCCCAACGGCGTGGGCATGACCGATCTCGGAGCGCTGGGGGGAAGGTACAGCGCCGCCTACGGCATCAACGATGCCGGGCAGGTGACGGGGGAGTTCCGCATGGCTGAGAATCCAGGTTACTTTCATGCCTTCATCACCGGCCCCGGTGGCGCGGGCATGACCGACCTCGGGACATTGGGAGGGCGTGAGAGTTTTGCCCGTGACATCAACGACGCCGGACAGGTGGTGGGAACGGCCGCCACGGCTGTAGGCGGCTTTCACTCCTTCGTCACCGGCCTTGATGGCGTGGACATGACCGATCTCGGGACGGGGGGAGGAAGGTACAGCTTGACCATCAACGACGCCGGGCAGGTGGCGGGAACTTACTACAACGCGGCTGTAGGGGGGTGGGGTGCCTTCATTACCGGCCCCGACGGCGTGGGCATGACCGACCTCGGGACGCTGGGGGGAACGCAGAGTACCGTCGGTGCCATCAACGACCTCGGACAGGTGGTGGGGCACTCCTTCACGGCCGCGGGCGACGCTCACGTCTTCATCACCGGCCCCAACGGCGTGGGCATGACCGACCTGAGTCTGCTGGCCGAATTGCCGGCCGGATATGTTCTGGTGCATGCAATCGACATCAACAACAAAGGGCAGATTCTCGTCGCCGTCTCTGCGGTCCCCGAGCCGGAGGCCTACGCCCTGATGCTCGCGGGCCTGATGCTGATCGGGATTCTGGCGCCGCGCCGGAAACCGGGCGCGGCATCGGTGGCGGATTTCGGCCGGGCGTGGGCGATCGGAGCGAAGAAGCCGCAGAATTACGTTAAATGACCGCGCAGAACAAGATCATGGATGCAGTCCTGGCAAAGCAGGCACGGTCTTCGATAAGGTTCGCGCCCGCCTGCTGACAGATGGCGGGCATATGCCCGGCGCGCGACGTTCCGCCCGGACAGGCCGCCGCTACAGCAGGATGATGACGTGCGCGCGGATGACGAGGGCATCCTGCCGGAAGCGCCTCTCCAGTTCGCGCCGGTAGGTCGACCACCACGCCCGGTCGAGCCGTTCCACCATGACCTCGTACACGACGAAGCGATCGTGCAGGGTCTCGCCGTCCTCGCTCCGCCAGAGCCCGCTGGCCGGCGACTGCAGGTAGGTCGTCAGTCCGCCGAAGCGGGCCATCAGCTCTTCCCGTACGGCGGCGAACCGCTTGCCGGGAAAACGCTTGCCGTCGTTGCCGGCGAGCGGTAGCAGGATCTGGACGAGGTTCATGGCTGGTGCGATCGGCGAGCCGGGCGGAGCGCAGTGTGCCGGCCCGTCGTCTCCATCAGGCGAAGAGCTGCTTGATCGTCTCGCGCATCACGCCCGCCGCCTCGGAGTCCCCCTTGGCCAGGGCCGAGAAGTAGGACTGCGCCTGTTTCCAGGTCACTTCCGGGGGGAGGGGCGGGACGTCCGGGTCGGTGTACGCCTCCAGCAGCACCGGGCGGTCCGCCTGGAGCGCATCGTCCCAGGCCCGGGCGAGGGCGTCCGGACGGTCGACGCGGATGCCGCGCAATCCGATCAGCTTCGCATATTCGGCGTAGGGGATGTCCGGCAGATCCTGCGCCGCATCGAATTTGGGGTCGCCCGCCGAGGCGCGCTGCTCCCACGTCACCAGGTTGAAGTCGCGGTTATTCAGGACCAGGACGATCAGGCGCGGGTCGCGCCATTTGCGCCAGTATCTGGCGGCGGTGATCAGCTCACTCATGCCGTTCATCTGCATGGCTCCGTCTCCCGCGAGGGCCACGACCGGGCGGTCGGGATGGGCGAACTTGGCGGCGATCGCGTAGGGGACGGCCGAGCCCATGGTGGCGAGCCCGCCCGAAAGCGAGGCCATCATGCCGGTACGCAGCTTGACGGTGCGGGCGTACCAGAAGGTCGAGGTGCCCGAGTCGCCCGTCAGGATGCAGTGATCGGGCAGGCGCCGCGACAGTTCCCACACCACCCGCTGGGGGTTCAGCGGGCTGGCGGATTCCATCGCCCGTGCCTCCACCGTCCTCCACCATTTTGCGACGCTCGCCTCGATGCGGGCGCGCCAGGCCCGGTCCTGCTTGTGCTGCAACAGGGGCATGAGCAGGCGCAGGGTGGCGGCGCTGTCGCCCACGAGATTGACTTCCATGGGGTAGCGCATGCCCATCATGGTGGCGTCGATGTCGATCTGGATGCCGCGTGCCTGGCCCTCCTCCGGCAGGAATTCGGCATAGGGGAAGCCGGATCCGACCATGAGCAGGGTATCGCACGAGGTCATCATTTCCACGCTGGGCCGGGTGCCGAGGATGCCGATCGTTCCCGTCACCGCCGGCAGGTCGTCGGGCACCGCCGCCTTGCCGAGCAGGGCCTTGGCGATGCCCGCTCCCAGCAGGTCGGCGATCTCCACGATCTCCCGGGTGGCGCCGAGCGCGCCCGCGCCCACCAGGATCGCCACGCGCGATCCGGCGTTCAGTATGTTGGCGGCACGCTGCAGATCCTCCGTGCGCGGCAGGACGCGGGGTATGCTGCACGCCACACCGGAGTGCAGGGTGCCGTGCTCGTGCGGCGGGCCCTGGTACGCGGCGTCCTGCACATCGCTGGGGACGATGACGCAGCAGACCGTCCGTTCCGACCGGGCGATGCGCATCGCCCGGTCGAGGACGTGGCGCATCTGTGCCGGCGTCGTGACCATGTGGACGTACTCGTGCGCGACGTCGGCGAACAGCGAGGCGAGATTGACCTCCTGCTGGTAGCTGCCGCCCAGCGCCGACTGGCTTTGCTGGCCGACGATGGCGACGACCGGCTGGTGGTCCAGCTTGGCGTCGTACAGGCCGTTGAGCAGGTGGATGGCGCCCGGCCCCGAGGTCGCCAGGCATACGCCGACTTCGCCGGTGAATTTGGCATGGCCACAGGCCATGAAGGCGGCCATTTCCTCATGCCTGACCTGGATGAACTCGATCTTGCCGGATGCGCGGTCCAGCGCGCCCATGATGCCGCCGATACCGTCCCCCGGAAGGCCGAATATCCGCTGGACGCCCCATTCCGCCAGGCGTTCCACGATGAAGTCGCTGACTTTCCGCTCCATGGCGATGCCTCCTTTAAAATCTGGGTGAAGCCAGCATGCGCCTGAATCCGCTCCTTTACCGTGCGCTACCCGACGCAGGCGCCGATCCGCGAAGCATGGAGGGAGGGATGGCGCGCGCAAGCCGGAGGGGAAGCATCGAAGGGGAGGGGGACGGCACGGACGCCGGCCCTGCAGGCGCGGGACAGGCCCGCGCCGTGGGAGGAACAGCCCGGTTCCGGGCGGCCCGTCTAGCGGGACGTGCCCGAACGGCGGGACGTGCCGGAAGGTTGCGCCTGATAGAACAGCCGCAGCTGCTCGACGTAGGCGGGGTCGTTCAAATCCGGCCAGGCGTCCTTGTCGAAGCCGGGGGCGGATTCGAGGTGCTCCTTCTCGACGTCCAGCAGGAAGCGCTGGTCCAGGGTTTCGAGCTTCAGGGTCAGCGCGTTCCAGGGCACGGCGAAGAGCTTATCGGCGATGCCCAGGAATCCTCCAAAGGACAGCACCGCGTAGGCTACCTTTCCTTCCTGCACGTCCAGCATGATCTCCTTGATATCGCCAAGCTTTTCGCCCCGGTGATTGTAGACGTTCTCGCCGATCGGCCATCTGGCGGACATCAGCCGGGGGGCGGGCTCCCTGCCTTCGGTCAGCTGGTCGAGTCCCTCGGGATGGTGTTCATAGCTCATTTGCGCCTCCTGAGTTCGGGTGTTCGCATGAGTGTCGCGCCCTAGCCGCCCACGATCGTCCCGCCGTTGGGATGCAGCACCTGCCCGGTCATGTAGGCGCTGTCCGCCGAGGCGAGGAAGACATAGCTGGGCGCCACCTCGTCGGGCTGCCCCGGCCGTTCCATGGGCACTTTCTTTCCGAACCTGGCCACCTCCTCGGCGGAGAAGGTCGCCGGGATGAGGGGCGTCCAGATCGGCCCGGGCGCCACCGCGTTGACATGGATGCCGCGCTCCGCCAACTGGAGCGCCAGCGAGCGCGTGAAGGCCACGATGGCGCCCTTGGTGGCCGAGTAGTCCAGCAGGTGGGGGCTGCCCTTGTAGGCCGTGACGGACGTGGTGTTGATGATGCGCGCGCCTTTCTTCAGGTGCGCCAGTGCCGCCTTCACGGTGTAGAACATGGCGTAGACGTTGGTGCGGAAGGTACCTTCGAGCTGCGCGGCGGTGATCCCGGCAATGGAGGGGCATACGTGCTGCTCGGCCGCGTTGTTGACGAGGATCTCCAGGTGCCCGAAATCCGCGACGGTCTTTTCGACCATTTCGCGGCAGAATTCCTCGTCTCCGACATCACCGTCGATGAGCAGGCAGCGGCGGCCCTGCTCCTCCACCGCTTCACGCGTCGTGTGCGCGTCGCCGTGCTCCTCGAGGTAGGCCACGGCCACGTCGGCGCCTTCCTTGGCAAAGGCGATCGCCGTGGCGCGCCCGATGCCGCTGTCCCCGCCCGTGATGAGGGCCACCTTCGATTCCAGCTTGCCGCTGCCGCGGTACGCCTGCACATCGGTATCGGGCGGGGGCGCCATCGCCGACTCCACCCCGGGCTGCCGGGGCTGATGCTGCGCGGGCACCTCCTTGACGCGTTCGACACGTCCATCTGCCAGCTTGTCCGCCATGCTGCACCTCCGGAAGAATCGCGCGGCGGCATTCCGCCTCCGCCACGATTCCATGGTACGGGGGCCTGTCCTTCCCCTCTGTACGTCATCCCACAGAAGCGTCCTTTTTCCATTTCCGGCTGCGGCGGGTGCGCCAGCGCACGTACGCGGGCGCGCGTCTCCGCTAGCATGCGATCATTCCATCCACGCGGGTTCGCGACCCGGAAGACATGAAGACCAAGCCTGCGGCCGCCGCCGGCAGCCGGCCGTTGTGGAAGGGCGCGATCAGCTTCGGCCTGGTCCATATTCCCGTCGCGCTGCACTCCGCCACCTCCGAGGAGGCGCTGGATTTCGACTGGCTCGACCGGCGCACCATGGATCCGGTCGGCTACCGCCGCATCAACAAGAGAACCGGGAAGGAGGTGGGCAGGGAGCACATCGTGAAAGGGATCGAGCACGAGGCCGGGCGCTACGTCGTGCTGGAGCAGGAGGAGATCGAGGCGGCCTATCCGGAGGCGACGCAGACGATCGACATCGAGGCATTCGTTCCCGGCGAGGAGATTTCCTTCGTGTACCTGGCCCGCCCCTATTTCGTCGTTCCCATCCACAAGGGGGCCAAGGTGTATGCCCTGCTGCGGGAGGCGTTGCGCGACTCGGGGCGGGTGGGGCTGGCCCGGGTGGTCATCCAGACCCGGCAGCACCTGGCGGCCCTGGTGCCGTCCGGCCCTGCGATGGTCCTCAACCTGCTGCGCTGGGGAAGCGAAATCCATGATCCGGGAAAACTGGAGGTGCCGGAGCAGGGCGCCGCCGCCGCGGGCGTCACCGCGAGGGAGTTGAAGATGGCGCGCCAGCTGATCGCGGAGATGAGCGAACCCTGGAACCCCGGAGATTACCACGATGCGTTCAGGGAACGGATCCTGGAACTGGTGCGGCGCAAGGCGGAGCAGGGCGACATCCGCGCGGTGAGCCCGCAGGTCCCGTCGACTTCTGAGGCGCCCGGCGGTGGCGCGCAGATTGTCGACCTCGCCGAATTGCTGCGGAAAAGCCTGAAGAAGGGTCCCGGGCAGGAAGGGAAGGCGCCCGTCTCCACCCGCCGGCCCGCCGGCAAGGGCGAGGGAAGGGCGACAACCTCCAGCGGCCGTGCCTCGGCGCGCCGCAGCGGCTGATGCGGCGGCGGCAGGCGGAGGACGCGCTCGCGCCCTATCGCGCCAGGCGGGACTTTTCGCTCACGTCCGAGCCGGAGGGGCACGGAGAAGGTGCCGCTCCGCATGGGGCGCCGCGCCCGTTCGTCATCCAGAAGCACTGGGCCACCCGCCTGCACTACGACTTCCGGCTGGAGCTGGGCGGCGTCATGAAGAGCTGGGCCGTTCCCAAGGGCCCCAGCCTCGATCCGCAGGACAAGCGCATGGCGATCCACGTCGAGGACCATCCCATTGCCTACAACCGCTTCGAGGGCCGGATTCCGGCGGGGCAGTACGGCGCCGGCAGGGTGATCGTCTGGG
The DNA here is from genome assembly GCF_900119085.1 of Nitrosovibrio sp. Nv17. Lineage (GTDB taxonomy): Bacteria > Pseudomonadota > Gammaproteobacteria > Burkholderiales > Nitrosomonadaceae > Nitrosospira. The sequence continues at coordinate 41,452 of NZ_FPIQ01000006.1, forward strand.
ACCGCGGGACATGGCAGCCCCTCGAGGATCCCGAACGCGGCTACCGCGAAGGAAAGCTCAGGTTCGAACTGGAGGGGCACAAGCTCAAGGGGGCATGGGTGCTGGTGCGCATGAAGGGGGCGCGCAAGGGAAAGCAGGATGCCTGGCTGCTCATCAAGGAAAAGGACGGCCACGCGCGCCCGGCCGCGGAGTACAGCGTCGTGGAGGCGCAGCCCGCAAGCGTGATCGGGGAAGCGGAGGCACGGCCTGCGCCGGATGGAGGAAAAAAGGGAGGGTCTTCGGCTTCCGGCAGGAGGAAGGTACCCGTCGCGCCCGCGCCGCGTCCAGGCCCGGGCGCGGATCTGCCGGCCGGCGCGGTGCGGGCCGAGCTGCCGGCCACCCTGCAGCCGCAGCTGGCCACGCTGGTGGACAGCCCCCCCGCCGACGGCGGCGACTGGGCATACGAGATCAAGTTCGACGGCTACCGCATCCTGAGCCGGGTGGCGGACGAAGAGATCCGGATGTTCACCCGCAACGGGCACGACTGGTCCGGCAGGCTGCCCCATCTGGTGCAGGCGCTGCGCAAGCTGCCGCTGGACAGCAGCTGGCTGGATGGCGAGATCGCGGTGCCCGATGCGAAAGGCATCCCCGATTTCCAGGCGCTGCAGAATGCGTTCGAGCACGGACGCACGCAGGATATCGTCTACCATCTCTTCGACCTGCCGTTCCATCAGGGCCATGACCTGCGGCAATCCCCCCTGGCCGAGCGCCGGCGGCTGCTGGAACGGCTGGTGGCGGGCCGGGGACACGGTTCCGGAGCCGTGCGCTTCAGCGAATCCTTCAGCGCGCCGGGGCGGGACATCCTCGCCTCGGCGTGCCGCATGGGGCTGGAAGGCGTCATCGGCAAGCGCCAGGGTTCCTTCTACGTGTCGCGGCGTTCGCGCGAATGGGTCAAGCTGAAGTGCGGGCAGCGCCAGGAATTCGTGGTCGGGGGCTACACCGATCCCCGGGGAGGCAGGGCCGGCCTCGGCTCCCTGCTGCTGGGCTTTCATGACGGGGAGGGGAAGCTGCGCTATGCGGGCCGGGTGGGAACCGGATTCAGCGATGAAACCCTGCGGGATCTGGCGGCGCGCCTGTCGCATATCGCCGCCGCTGCCAGCCCTTTCGTCTCCAGCCCCAATGCCTCCGCCATTCCGCCCGGCGCCCGCTGGGTGCAGCCCCGTCTGGTGGCCGAGGTCGCCTTCGGCGGATGGACCCGTGAGGGGCGCGTCCGCCACGCCGTATTCCACGGCCTGCGGGCCGACAAGGACAGCGGCGCCGTGACGCGGGAGCAACCCCTGCCGGCGGCGAAGCGTCCCGCCTCCGCCACGGCGGCGGCCGCGGCCTTCCCGCACGTGACGCATCCGGAACGGGTGATCGATCCTTCCACCGGCTTCACCAAGCTCGATCTGGTGCGCTACTACGACCGGGCCGCGCCCCTCATCCTGGCGCACCTGCGCGGCCGGCCGGTGTCCTTCCTGCGTGCGCCCGACGGGGTGGAAGGCCAGCATTTCTTCCAGAAGCACATGAGCGGCGCGGCGATGCCCGACGCAATATCCGGCATCAAGGCGCTCGATCCGGCGCTGGATCCCGGGCATCCGCCCTTGATCGGGATCATTGACCGGGAGGGGCTGCTGTCGGCGGCGCAGATGAACGCGATCGAATTCCATACATGGAACGCCACGAAGAACGCCATCGTCCATCCGGACAGGATGGTGTTCGACCTCGATCCCGGCAGCGGCGCGCCCTGGGAGAAGCTGCGGGAGGCGGCGCTGCTCCTGCGCGGCTTCCTGGAGGAACTGGGGCTGAGGTCCTTTCTCAAGGCCAGCGGCGGAAAGGGGCTGCACGTGGTGGTGCCCCTGAAACGGCAGCGCGGCTGGGAGGCGGTGAAGGAGTTCTCGCAGGCGATCGTGGCGCATCTCGCGGCGACGATCCCGGACCGGTTCGTCGCCCGCAGCGGTCCGCGGAACCGGGTGGGCCGGATCTTCATCGACTACCTGCGCAACGGCCGCGGCGCCACCACGGTCTGCGCCTGGTCGGTGCGCGCCCGCTCCGGACTGGGGCTTTCCGTGCCGATGACATGGGAGGAGCTGGAGACGCTGGCCCATCCCCCGGCATGGTCGGCGGCCGACCCCGGCGCCCGGCTGGCGGTGGGCGACCGGCCCTGGGCCGCCTACGCGGCCTCGGCGCAGCCGCTCGCGCCGGCGATGCGGGCCCTCGGCTTCAGGCCGGGTAAAGGCCGGGGCGGCAAGGACGCATAGAACCGTTCCCGGCATGATGCGGCAGCCGCTGCGGCTACAGCGGCGGTAATCGCCCGCGTGCCTACCGCTTTCTACTCCGGCGTGGCCGCGGCGTCGGGTCTCACCATCCATTTCCCGCATGCACGCGTCCGGTGCCCCCGCGTCCTTCCGCTGGTCCGATCTACTTACGCGAACGCCTTGCCGTTGTCATCACGGTGAAGCATGCCGGCGTCTATAGTACCTATTGTCGCGGGAAGCCGCGACGGCGGCCCGGGCCGGTGTCCCCCACCGGGCCGCCCGCGGGCGCTCCGCGCCATAAAAACATGCATGTCATACCTATTCCCATTTCATGCCATCGATAAGGATAAAACCATGAAAACATCCCTGAAGAAACCCATCGCGGGCGTTGCCGCCCTGCTCCTTGCCGCCGCCGCCTTCCAGGCGCATGCGGACATCATCATCTCCGAAGCGGCGCCCTACGCCAGCGGCAACACCGTGTACGAGGCGGACTGGTTCGAGCTCACCAACACGGGATCCTCGGCCGTGGACATCAGCGGCTGGCGGGTGGACGACAACTCCAACTCGTTCGCGTCGGCGGTGGCGTTGCGCGGAGTGGCCAGCATCGCGCCGGGGCAGTCGGTCATCTTCATCGAGAGCAACTCGAGCGGCTCCAATGCCGCCGGCATTGCCGCCGCGTTCAGGAGCGCATGGTTCGGCGCCGACGCGCCCGCGGATCTCGCAATCGGCAACTACGGCGGTTCGGGCGTGGGCCTGAGCACGGGCGGGGATGCGCTGAACATCTACGACAGCGTCGGCGGCCTCGTCACACGCGTCACCTTCGGCAGTTCGACCACGGGGTATTCCTTCGACAACGCCGCCGGGCTGAGCGGCACCGCGATCTCGCAGCTGAGCGCGGTGGGCGTCAACGGCGCGTTCACCGCCTTCAACGGCGCGGAGATCGGTTCTCCCGGCCTGATCTCGGCGGTGCCGGAACCGGAGAGCTTCGCCCTGATGCTGGCGGGCCTGGGCCTGGTCGGCGCCATGGCCCGCAGGCGCCGGGTCTGAGGAGGGGCTGCCATGAAATTCGCATATCTGGCCGCCACGCTCGCCGTGGCGGCGGCCTGCGCCCCGGCTCAGGCCACAAGCTCGATCGACCTGGGCAGCTACCAACTGATCGGCAGCCACAACCTGGACACGCTGGGCGGCCTGGGGCTGGAAGCCTCGGCCGTCACCTACGCCCGCGATCGCGGCTCGCTGTTCTTCGTCGGCGACGAGGGCGGCGGCGTGATCGAGGTCTCGCTCACGGGCGCGACGCTGGGGACGATGACGTTCAGCGACTGGCCGTCCGCCACCCGCCACAGCGATGCGGAGGGGCTGACCTATCTCGGCAACGGCGTCCTGGTGGTCGCCGAGGAGCGCCTGCACGACGCCTTCCGCTTCACCTACGCCGCCGGCGGCAGCGTCTCGCTGGCGAACGCCGCCTGGGCATCCGTCGCCGACCACCCGTACAACAACAACGGGCTGGAGGGCATCAGCTACGATCCGCGCGACGGCAGCTTCGTCAGCGTCAAGCAGGCGGCCCCGATGGAGGTGCGCGCCGGCACGCTGAGCTTCGCCGCGGGCGGCGGCAGCTCGACCATGGCGCCGCTGTTCGACGCTTCCCTGCTGGGCCTGGCCAGCCTGTCCGACGTGCAGACGCTCTCGCCGGTGGACGCCCTGGCGGGCACGCCCGCCGCCGACAACCTGCTGATCCTGAGCCTGGATTCGCGCCGGCTGGTGGAGGCGGACCGCAACGGCAACGTGTTGAGCAGCTATGATCTCTCCGGCATCACCAGCCAGGCGATCGAGGGCGTGACGGTGGATGAGTGGGGCCGTATCTACCTGGTGGCGGAGGATTCCGGAGGCCCCAGCTCCATGCTGTTCGTGCTCTCCCCGGTGCCGGAGCCGCACACCTATGCCATGCTGCTGGCGGGCCTGGGCCTGCTGGGCGCCGCGAGCGGCCGCCGGAGATCCTAAGCCGGACACGCGGTACCGCAACCACGGAACGACCACGGGGCCGCGGGGAGATGTCTTCCCCGCGGTTTTTTTTGAGAAGGCCTGGCATGCGTGCGCCAGCAGCGCCGTCTCGGAGGCAGGTAACGAGATAACTGATTGATGAATCAATAGAAAACCACCAAATATGGACCGCCGCCCCGCGCCTGCCTGCTGCGTGGGGCCAGGAAGCCGTCGGAGCAGCTGGATAAGTTCATCGAGCGGGCGCACCGGATCGGGGGCGGCAGCAGGAGCAGGATGGCGAAGCAACTCCCGTGATGCCCGAAAAGTCGAGTCTCGAAAGGCCTCCAGCGATCTCCGCGGCATACGGACAATCGGATGCGGTGCCCATGGTGCAAATGGATTACATAGTTGACAAACGAGACAATAGAGATTGCATTGGCGCTTATCGCTTCCCCAGGAGGTCGCCATGCCCAAGATCCTCGAATTCCAGACCATCCAGCGGCCCCGCGTGACGCTGGATGAAGTGCGGCGGTTCACCGATACGGTGGACATTCGGAACGCGCCGGCCTTCGCGGCCGAACTGGAAGTCTTCTTGCAGGAGTATCTGGTTTCGGCCGGCGTGGCCATCGAGGCGGAATCGGTAGAGCAGGCCCTGGCCCGCAAGGCATCCGCGCTGCGCGCCGCTGACCGCTGGCATCCTGGCGAGACCGACATCCAGCGCGGCCGTGCGGCCCTGCTGGCGGCCTTCGAGCAGCCATGCAACCTGCCTCTGGTCGACTTCGCCCGGCTGGCGAACAAGTCCCGCCAGCAGATCTACAAGGACATCCAGGCCCGCCGCCTGCTGGCGCTGAACGTGGGGCCGCGCGGCCAACGGCTGCCGGACTGGCAGCTCGACCCGCTCGGGCAACAACTGACGCAGGCGGTGCTGCAGGGCGCACCCGGAGTGGATACGTGGACGTTGTACCGCGCGCTCTCCGAGCCGCTCGAAGGGATGGGCGGACGCTCGCCGGTGGAAGCGGTGGCGGCCGAATCGCTCGAAGCCGTGACCCGGGCGGTGTTCAACGTGCTTGGCGTGCACTGACGCCGGTATGGCCATCGCGCTTACCTCGCAACGCATTGATGCCGGGGATCTGCTGCAGCACGTGAGCCGCGTGGCTTACCGGGGCACGCCGCTGTTCTATGGCCGCAACGGCAGCAATCGCTACGATGCCCCGGCGCGGGACTACGGCGTGCTGTACTTGGGACGCGATTTGCCCACCGCCTTGATGGAGTCGGTGTTCCACAGCACGAATGGGACAAGGACACCAGTCGATCCATTGCGCCGGCCGAGGTCGAAAGTCGCCTGGTCCGTGCCGTCGGCGTGGTGCAGCCGCTGCGCCTGGCCGACCTCACGGTTGCCGGGGTGATGGCGGGGGTCTTCGGGTTGAACCTAGAGCAGCTCGCCAGTCGCGGCTACCTGCACACGCAATGGGTCTCCCGCCAGGTGCATGGAATGAAGGATGCGCGGGGCATGCCGTTGTTCGACAAAGTGCTCTACCCCTCGCGCAACAACTATCCGGCCGCCAGCATTGCGTTGTTCGAGCGCGCGCAGGACACAGTCATCGTGAGCGAGGACATCGACCTGCCGGATCACGCGGACTGGCCGCGCTTCGTGGCCGATTACCGGGTCGGCGTGGTGCCGCCCGATCCCGACCGGCCGGATACGCCCTGACGCGGCCGTGCGGCCTTCGCCTGTAGTGCTTTGAAGCCCCCGATCGCGCGCGATGAAGGCCGCCAGCTCGGGCCGTGCTGGTGGCCGTGGGCCTCGGCATAGGCTTCGAGTAATGCCTTGAGGTCAGCGGTCACCGCAATGGTGAATTGAACTGATGCGTTGCCGGCAACGCACCCAGGCTCAGGGCATTTGGTTTGCTCATGGCATGGCGCTCCGGGTGTTGAAGAACAGCGGTTGGCAGGGACGCAACACGATGTCCCTGGAGACCAGCACCCGCAACGGCAGCCCGGGCCGCAGGGTCGGCGTCGGCTGCATGTTCATGTTGCGCCGAGCCATCTCCTGCCCGACCTGGTTGATGCTGTCCTGCAGGCTGTCGCGCCCGGCGATCGCGATGCGGTCGCCATCCTGGCGGTTCTATGGTGCGGCCAGTTCGGCGCCGATGCCCAGCAATGTGATCAGCGCCGCACCGGTCAGGCTTGACCAGTACGCTCAAGCGCAGGTCGGCACCCGAGCCACTGGCCGTGTCGCCGACGATCCAGCGCACGGTACCCTCTGCCTTCCTTGCTGCGATTGTCGTGTCGCCGTCACGATAATCGGGTGTGTCACCCCTTCTCGGGCGACCCCATGGGGACGTATTGATAAGTGTGCCCGTTTTGGGTATAGTTCTGGCGTCGAGATGACGAGCATTCTCAAGCGGAAGGATTTTGCTCGGTGGCAGGCGGGTGAGAAGTTGCCCGATGCCGCCTTGTGCAAGGCGGTTCAGGAGATGGAGGACGGTCTGATCGACGCGGACTTGGGCGGCTTCCTCTACAAGAAGCGGGTGGCCCGCCCCGGCGGTGGCAAGAGCGGCGGCTACCGTACGCTGGTATCGGCCAGGATCGGCAATCGCTATGTGTTCCTGCATGGGTTCCCGAAGAACGACAAGGCGAACATCACGCGGGACGAAAAGAAGGCGCTGCAATTCGCCGGCAAGGTGTTCTTGGAACTGTCTGCTGAAGCCTTGTCGAAGGCGTTGCGGTCGGGTGTTTTAGTGGAGGTGCATTGTGAGCAAGATCATTGAATCGCTGCGTGGCGACCTGGCGGCGCTCCATGAAGCCGGAGCGATCAGCAAGGTGACGATGCGCGAATTCGACGCTATTTGTCCGCCTCCGGTGCGGGAGTTCGGTGCTGCTGACATCAAGCGCTTGCGCGAAGGCTTGAATTTCAGCCAGCCGGTGTTTGCGCTCCATCTGCATACGTCGGCATCGACCGTGCGCAAGTGGGAGCAAGGTGAAACACGTCCCACTGGCCCGGCACTCAAACTGCTGAACATCATCGCCGAAAAGGGCTTGCAGGCCATCATCTGATGCCCCCTGAGGGAGACAGGTTTGGCGACGCGCATCGACCCTTTCAGCTCACAACATCTTGAAGCGGCTTGCCGTGTGCTCGCCGATACCGAACGAGGTCTGAGCGGAACGCAGATCGAGCGCCTGCTGCAAGAAATCGAGGTCGCTGACACGTCACCCGGCATGATCAAGTGGAAGCGGTTGTTCAACGCGCTGGCCGACGCACGGAATCAGCACCAGATCGGCAACCATCTCATCATGTTCATCAACCGTGCGATGAATCCGGTGAACCACGCCCGCGATCGCACGACGTTCGCTTGGCGGCGTGACGAACTCAATGTTGTCCTTGCATTTTCCGACTTCTACGTGCGCGAAGATGGCAAGGTCGGGTACGCCGACAAGGCAACGACACTTGATGCCGCGCGCGCACGAGCGGGACGACCGGAAGCCGCACTGGGAAGACGTGTCGTTCACGCGGAAGTGCTGAACTAGTGCCGTGCCGAGCTGCTGGACGAAAACCATTTCCATGCCATCTTCGAGGCCACAAAAGGCGTTGCGGAACGGATTCGCCTGCTGTCGGGCCTGAGCGGCGACGGCGCGGACCTGGTAAACAAGGCGTTCACGGGCCAGCAGCCCGTTCTCGCCTTGACCTTATGCTGCGCCGTATCTGCGAAAGCGCAGGTCGGTGGCCGGGTACGCCCGGACAGCAACCGCGTTGCTCCTACGTGGTTCCTGGCTTACAGGAGCCGGACTGGCCCAGAAGCTGGCGCAAACGTCCAGGCCCTCGTCACTCATGGATTTGTCAGCTACGATATCAATTCGCTTTCCTGGGACACGTCCGGCAACGGCGCCGACCCGGTAGAGCTCCCCGTGGAAGGGGTCCCCGTGCCGCTCCCCGCGACCAGCTGGCTGCTGCTCGCCGGCTTCGTCGGGCTCGTCGCGAACCGCCGCAAGCTCGGTGACCCGGTCGCGGCACTTCCGACCGTGGTCGATCTGCACGCGTGAATGTTGCGCCCATTTTGCAGGAGAGCATCGACTGCTACTGTGTCGCCGTCAACTGGCGAAGGGATCTCGCCATGTTCCTGTTCAGATCCGCAGCCAGCCTGTAGGCGTCGATCAAGGCGCTGCAGTTCATCCGGAGGGAGGATGCCTGGTGGCCGTAGCGGTGGGCGTACGCGTCGTATTGCTGCAGCAGCGCCTCGTGTTCCTCCACCCTGGCGTCCATTTCCGCCGCTGCATCTTCGTAATACCTTGCAAGCGCATCGTAGTCCGCTGCGCTCCTGGCGTCCCGGATGGCCCGGTTCATGTCCATGGCATGCAAGTCGCCGCGGCTGCCGACGGCGATCAAGGCGAGGGTGGCGCAAATCAGGAAGAATCTCTTCCCCTTCATCGTTCCGTCCCTCCTGCCCGCATGAGCAGCCGACACGGGTCCGCCATGCCGGTCGCGGCGGTTTTCAAAAGGGTACCTCCCTGCTGCAGCATGCGAGGCACCCGCGGTCTTCATGACGCTCGACAGGAGGGTTCCGGCAGTTCCGCCGGCATCAGGCGGGATTGCCGGACGACGCGCGCCGCCTCGCCATGAATCCCAGCAGCATCAGGCCGCCCAGCAGCATCGCATAGGTTTCCGGCTCGGGGACGGGCTGGGCGAATCCCGGAACGTCGGTCAGGATGATGCGGCCATTGAGCGGCTGGATCGGCCGCGCATCCCCGTCGGGGAAAAGGTTCTGGAATTCCTGGATCTGGCCCGGCGACATGTACAGCGGATCGGCCAGATTGATCCAGGCCACGCCTTCGGAGAACGGGGGAGTGGTCAGCGAACCGGTGTAGCGGAAGGATTGCAGGTTGTCTGCCGGGAGCAGGGTATTGAGGTCGAAGGCATTCACCGCGAGGTGGTCATCGATGGTCTGGGGCAACTGGGAGAAAATGGGATCGAGCGAGACGTTGGTTGCCCCGTAGTTGATCCAGCGTCCCACGACCAGGAGATGATCCGCGGCGTCGCTGAATACCAGGTGCATTTCCAGGGGGGTGGCCTGGCTGTTCTCCAGGTGCTCCGACGGGGTATGGAAGTGAAACTGGACGAGGTTCCAGGTCTCTCCCGAGGTGGTCAGGGTGCCGGCCCCGGGGAGCACGTTGGCCCTCACGGTCGATTCCGCGCCCGGCGAACCGTTGTTGATGACGTCCAGAGCAGTGCTGGAACTGAAATTGAATGTCAGCGCGGGAAGCGTCGGGGCGTAGGTGGTATTGTCCGAGCGGATGTCGATGGGACTCTGCTGCTCCATCAATTCGAGCTTGTCGTCCAGGATGTCGGCCTGTGCAGCGAAGCTCATGAAAAGAAAGGGATAAGCAAGAAGAGCGCGCGGCAGGCGCCATGCGGATGGCTTGGGCATGAAATACCTCCTCAGAAATAACCATTGGAAAAACTGGAAGATCGAACGATGAAGGTATCATTCCAGATGTGAGAAAAATATTCAGTTAATGTCAAAAAATCATTGGTTTCGTGCAGGATGGCGAATATCGTTCGATAATGCCCGGAAATAGGAGCGCGATCTGGAGGGCGGCGTCCCGTTCCCGGGATCGGCGCGCCCGATCGTCGATTGTCCGCCCCGGTGTGTCAGGCAGACCATGAGGTCGCCTGCAACTTTCAGTGAGGAAGAAACCCATGTCCCATCATGACGAGAACCCGCGCGGCGCGGCTGCAGCTTCCGATCCCCCGGGCAAGGCGGGCTCCGCTGCCGCCCCCGCCGCTTCGAACGGCGATCGCCGGCCGGCAGGTGCCGCCATCCGGACGCAATGCCAGAGCGAGCACGACCGGGAAGTTCCGGAAGTGGACCTGATGTCCCCGCTTGCCCTGCGCGGCGTGACGCTGCGCAACCGGATCGCGATGTCGCCCATGTGCATGTATTCGGCCCACGACGGCTTCGCCGACGACTTCCACCTCGTGCATCTGGGCAGCCGGGCTGTCGGCGGCGCGGGGCTCGTGGTCGTGGAGGCGACGGCCATCACTGCCGAGGGCCGCATCTCGCCGGGAGACACGGGCATCTGGAAGGACGAGCATATCGAGCCGCTGGCCCGCATTGCGCGGTTCGTGGAGAGGCAGGGCGCGGTGCCGGGGATTCAGCTCGCGCATGCCGGGCGCAAGGCCAGCTGCGATGCTCCGTGGAAGGGCGGCGGCAGCCTGAAGACCGCGGCGGCAGGAGGCTGGCCGGTGGTCGGCCCGAGCCCCCTGCCGTTCTACGCCGGTGATCCGGTTCCCGTGCCCCTGTCGGAAACGGACATCGAGGCATACGTCGAGGCATGGGGAGCAGCCGCCCGCCGGGCGCTGGCCGCGGGCTTCAAGGTGATCGAACTGCACGCGGCGCACGGCTACCTGATGCACGAGTTCCTGTCGCCCTTGAGCAACCATCGCACGGACGGCTACGGCGGCAGCCTGGAAAACCGCATGCGGTTTCCGCTGGAAGTGGCCCGGCGCCTGCGCGAAGCCATCCCGCCGGAACTGCCCCTGTTCGTGCGGATCTCCGCAACCGACTGGGCCGATGGCGGCTGGGACGTGGAGCAATCGATCATTCTTTGCCGGGAACTGAAGTCGCTCGGGGTGGATCTGGTCGACGTGTCATCCGGCGGCACCGCCCCGGATGCCAGGATTCCCGTGGCCAGGGGTTACCAGGTTCCGTTTGCCCGGCGGATCCGGGAGGAAGCCCACATCCGAACGGGCGGGGTGGGGCTGATCACCGACCCGCAATACGCGGATGAGATCATCACCAGCGGCCAGGCGGATCTCGTCTTCATCGGCCGCGAACTGCTGCGGGAACCCTACTGGGCTCTCAAGGCGCAGCAGGCGCTGGGAATGGAGCCTGAGTGGCCCATCCAGTATGGCTACGCCGTCAAGCGGCGGGCAAGGTAGGCGCCATGCATGCGGCGCAGGGCCGCTGGGGAGGTTGACGCGGTCGATGTGCGGATGGCCGCGCCGGGATCGAATCCCCTACCGTCCAAGGAACCTGAAGGGCACGGCTTCCCTGAACTCGGCGTTGGCCATGCCGGAGTGGATGCGGGCCTGGTTGGGCCCCAGGTCGAGCTTCAGCACCTTCCCCGTCCGCTCGGAGAAATCCATCTTTGCGAGATCGACCCAGAAGATATTCGGAGTAAGGGCGGATTCGAAGAAATAGAGCTTGCGCTTGTGATCGGCGACGGTGCGCCAGCGGGTGGAGGAGATGTTGGGCTGGTCCGGGGTGGCGATGCCATAGGGAACGGAGACGTTGCGGATCACGCTGAAGACGCTGGCAATGGTCTCGACCGGATTTTCGCCTGCGGGAATCGCTTCCACGTAGAAGGCTGCCCGCGCGAAGCGGTCCGATGCGCGGTTCGTGCCGGGCAGCATGACGGTGCCGCCGATCTGCCGCCAGTATTCCTCCATGGCGAGCTGCTTCTCGAAGATCGGGGAGTTGGTCATCACCTGGTAGGTGCGGCTGTGGTGGATGACCTGCCTGCCGTCGATATATTCGACGATGGCGCTGTCGCCGCCGGCATCCGAGAGCGAGAGATGCAGGGTGGCCAGCCGCTCCTCCCCCGGCACGTCGTCGGTGACGATGGCGAAGGGCTCCCGTGCCAGCGCCTCGACCGCTTCCCGCACGGTGGCGTAGTTGTCGAGGACGTACTGCGCCCAGGCCGCAATCGTCAGGCCGGGCTTGCTGCCGTCGTGTTTCGGGTAGGAGGACTCGACCAGCCACAGCACGTTGGCGACGAGGCCGGCCTCGTTCATGCCGTCGGTGGTGGAGACGTCGTAGCCCGAGGCGATCACGCTGCCGTACTTCGAGATCCACCGGATCGAATCCGGGCCGGCCTCGCCCGAACGCTTCATGCCGCGGGGAAACGCCCACAGATTGGTGCCGACGTCGGTTTTCCAGTCCATGGAACGCGCGGTGATCACCTGGTCATGGGCGCCGAGGTAGACGAGGCGCGTACAGGCGTCGGCCGCCGGGGCGGCAAGCATGCCCATCGACACGAGCATGGCGGCGCCGAGCGCGGGCAGGGGGCGGTTTCTGAAACTCATGGCCCGGCTCCGGTGCCCGATCTTCGAGAATGCCGGATGGAACATGGTACGCCTGGGTTTTCCAGGTGGCTGGAATGACGAATTGAAAGGAAGGATCGCATGCCGGAAATCGGTTTCGGAGAGATCGGCGGCGGGCCGGCCATGACGGCCGCAGGCGTTTCCCGGCGCCTGTTGACAGCCCCTAGAATAACACTTCTGCATGCCGGCGCAAGTGGCGCAGCGGCTTCGACGTCGGGGAGCATGCCTGTGGAGCGGTTGCGCCTGTAAGAATCGGCGGGAGCGAACCGCAACGATACGATCGATGTCCGTGGGCTTGCCGAGGCGGGGTTGGCCGTCATGTTCGGGCGCCTGGCGAACCATCCGCTCGGGATGGCAGGCCGGCCCGGCGCGGGGAGCGGCCGTGTCGCGGGGCGGGATGTGTCATGCAACGGCGAGGCGTCTGGGCCGGGCGATATGCCGGTGCGCCTGACCCTGCCGGTGCCGGTTCCGTTCCATGGGCCGATTGCCGCCCCGGCCATCCTGCACGGCGCCTCAGGAACGCACCTTTTCCCTCCTGTCTTTTTCCTTCACTTGGGGTTTCGTCGAAGGTAACCGATAAACATCTGTCGATCGGTACGGTAGTCAACGCAGGCGGATGCGGGACGATAGTCCCGGCGCGACGCCGTGAAGGCGCGGATTCCGCCGGCAGGGCAAGGTATGTAACCGACCGAACGGAGAATCCTGCGTCCGGGAGTATGCTGGAACCATCCTTCCGGGAAAGCGGAAGGGGTGGGGAACAACGAATGTGTTGAGGAAGAGGGGCCTTTATATTCTCATCTGGAGGAAAAAATGGCTTCAAATCGAGACGACGATCGCAAGCAGGGCGGTACCGGCAACCGTGGGTTTGCTTCCATGGATGAAGGCAGGCAGCGCGAGATCGCCAGCAAGGGCGGCAAGGCCGCCCACGCGAAGGGCACCGCGCACGAGTTCGACTCCGAGGAGGCGCGCGCGGCGGGCCGGAAAGGAGGCCAGAGCAGCCACGGCGGCGGAAGCCGCGACAACCTCGGCGCTTCCCGGGGAGGCTCCTCCGCCCAGCATGCGGAAGCGGGTCGGCAGAGTCACAAGAACCGGTAGTTTCATGCCGTGATCCGGCAGCGGGGACGCCCATGGCACCCCCGCCGCGTTCAAGACCGGCCGCAAGCCCGGGCCGGTTTTCTCACACATCGAATAAAGGAGTTCCATCATGACAGGCATGGCTGCATTGAAGAACCGCTTCATCCGATTCCTGGCGCATGCGGCCCTGGCAGCCGGCTTCGCCGCTTTCGCGCACGCGGAGGGAACGGGCCACGGCCGGGATGCGGCGGAGACGGAACGGAACGGATCGCCCGGCAAGGCGGCGATCGAGGAAAAGGAGGGCCGGGGCGCCAAGGACAATCTCGAGAGGAACAATACCTGGGAAAAGGAACGCCCGGCCGGGCAAGGCGCCGCCTCCGGGCAGGGCGGGTCGGCAGAGGGTAACAGGAGTTCGGCCACGGGAGGCTCGGGAGCCTCGGGCTCGGGAGGATCGCGGACTTCCCGTTCCGGTGGACAGTGATGGCCTGCCGCCCGCGTTGACTGGAAAGGGATTGCAGGCGGGCGGCATCCGGCTCATCGGGCGCAACGGGAATCGGCGCGATAGCCGTGCTGCCCGTTCTCGCGCACGCACTGAAAGTACCGGTGGACCATCTGGTCGACGGGTGGGTGTTCCCGGCGGGAAGCGTCTTTTACTGATACTTTGTAATGAATCCAACGAAACTGCATCTTGCCCAGCCCCTCTTCCCTGCCGATGACATCCCTCCAGGACTTTGGGCTTCTGCATACATAATCATGGTTCGGGGTTGATAAATCCCCACACCTTTAATGATCTCCACATCATCGCGAAATTCCACAGGACAATTGTGCCTCCTTCCTGCGCCTGAATTTTCGAGAGCCTGCACGCTATCCTTCACGATCACGTAACCGGAAGGCGCTGTGTACGTTTGAGGATCAGATGTACAACCATGTCCAGTACCATCCCAATCTGTTCCCCGGGTAGTGCATTCTGCTTTCAGATCGAAACCAACCTGATCGACATTAGTCTGAGCAGTTGCCACCGCGGAAAAGGATACGGAAATCAGACAAAGGAAAAGGGCCTTCTTGTATAGCATTGCATCCTCCATTTAGGGTTTTAAGCATGAATACCGCAAAGAGTTCGTTTCCCGTTCACAACTGCTGCGCTGCAGATGACATCACGATATCGTTCCGTATCTGTCGCCATATTCCTGTTGCATTCCCTGCGGGATCCAGAATGGAATTCGCTATCGGTGGTTCTTCTTCATTCTTCGCGTGAAGGAACCGGGGAGTCGCCTGCCGGTCGATTCCTTGTAGGGAGCTTTCACGCCAGCGGATCTCGAACGGCTGTGGTCAGGCGTGCGCATCGTCCAACAAAGGAACGTCTTCGGGACGGTGAAAAAAAGAAGAGCTCGGTAAGGAACGGGCTCGGATTTTCTTGATCTTTTTAAACACTTCAGTATAATTCCCAAAAGGTTCATTTCTGGAACGTACGGCGGGCGCCAGTCCCGTGCCATGTCCATGTGAACGGAGTACGGCATGAGAGGGGATGCGGCGTAGGATGAAGATCGGGTATGCGCGCGTCTCCACCGAGGATCAGAATCTCGACGCCCAGCGCAATCAGCTGCTCGCGGATGGCTGCGGCCGGATCTTCGAAGAGAAAACGCCTGGGACACGGGGGCGCAGGCCCGCGCTGGACAAGGCCCTGGCCGCCCTGCGATCCGGCGACACGCTGGTGGTATGGAAGCTGGATCGGCTGGGCCGGTCGCTGAAGAACCTCATCACCATTCTGCAGGATCTGGAGAGCCGGGACGTGCGCTTCCGCTCGATCTCGGACAGCATCGACACCGGCACGTCGACGGGCAAGCTGCTATTTCACATGCTCGGCGCAATTGCCGAGTTCGAGGCTGCGCTGGTGTCCGAGCGGACCAAGATCGGCCTGCAGGCGGCCCGCAAGCGGGGGAAGAAACTGGGCCGCCCGCGCTGCCTGACAGCCCGTCAGGTGCGTCAGGCGGAACTGATGCGCACCCGTGAAAACCTGTCCTTTGCGGATATTGCCTTGCGTCTGAACGTGGGGCGCACCACCTTGTGGCGGGCGGGAATCAGGTAGATTGTCCACATGGCTTGTCGCTGATCGAACCTTGCCTGTATCAGGGAGACGATGGGTTGCGCTGCGCTCCACCCATCCTACCGCTCCTGCCCGCCCCTTCCATATCTTCCATGATGTTGTGATTTTTGCCACAGCGGCAGGGGGGAATTGCGGCTATGCTGATAATCGTTCCGGGTATCCATCCGGAATGACCGAGAGGGATGCCGCGCCCCCTTCCCGCCCCGGCGGGGCTTGCGGGATGCGGCTGCCGCACACAAACATAAATACGGAAAGGAGATGAAGATGGGCCACGGTTCAGCACAGAGGGGGGAGAATCCCCCGAAATCCGGTTTCTATGAACACGGGCGCTACGGGCGCATGTTCCCGGCGCTTCCGCCGTTCGCCGCCGATACGCCTACGCTGCGCGCGGCGCTCATGAAGATCGGTGAGAAGGACGGCATCATGGATGCCCAGGACGACCCCGCCGTCCCGGCGGCGGACCTGATCACCAATCCGGCACTGAGCCTGAACAACCCGGACAACCCGGCCATGACGGCGGGTATGACGTTCCTGGGGCAGTTCATCGATCACGACATCACGCTCGACACGACGTCGAGCCTGGAGCAGCAGGTGGATCCGGAGGCCATCGAGAACTTCCGCATTCCCACCCTGGCGCTCGACAACGTCTACGGCCAGGGGCCTTCGAACAGCGCGCATCTCTACGATGCGACGGATCCGGTCAAGCTCCTGGTGGAGGAGAATCCGGGATCGCCCGCGCAGTCGCGCAACAATGCGCAGCGCTTCGATCTGCCCCGCAACAGCCAGGGCACGGCCCTGATCGGGGACGTGCGCAGCGACGAGAACCTCGTGCTCTCGCAGCTGCACCTTGCCTTCCTGCGCTTCCACAACGCCTGCGTGGACCACGTGCGGGCCAACACGGCGCTGACCTCGCCCGGCGAGGTGTTCAACGAGGCGCAGCGCCTGGTGCGCTGGCACTACCAGTGGATCGTGATCCACGAGTTCCTGGCCAAGACCTGCAAGCAGGGGACGGTGGAGGACGTGCTGGCGAAGGGCCGCAAGTTCTACAAGTGGCGCAACGCGCCGTTCATCCCGGTCGAGTTCGCGGTCGCGGCCTATCGCTTCGGCCACTCGCAGGTGCGTCCCTCCTACCGCATCAACTTCGGCCCGGCGGCCGGGGGGGACGTGTTCCTGCGCCTGTTCGACGACACGCCCGTGAACGCCGCGCACCCCGATCCGGACGACATGCGCGGCGGCCTGCGCCAGCCGCGGCGGTTCATCGACTGGCAGACCTTCTTCGATTTCGGCGACGGCAACATGCGCCACAGCAAGCGCATCGACACCAGGCTCTCCTCGCCGCTGATGGACCTGCTCGGCTTTCCGGCGAGCGAGCCGCAGTCGCTGGCGCAGCGCAACCTGCTGCGGCATCTCACCTTCAAGCTGCCGTCCGGCCAGGCGGTTGCCAAGGCGATGAAGCTGCCGGTGCTGCCTGCGTCCGATTTCGCCGATCTTGCGCAGTACGGGCTCGATACGCGCACGCCCCTGTGGTTCTACATCCTGCGCGAGGCCGGGACGACCCAGAACGGCACCTGTCTGGGTGAGGTGGGCGCGCGCATCGTCGCCGAGGTCTTCATCGGCCTGCTGGAAGGCGACGCCACCAGCTATCTGCGGCAGGACAGCACCTGGACGCCGTCGCTGCCCTCGGCGTCGGGGCCGGGCAAGTTCTTCATGACGGATCTGCTGAGATTCGCCGACGTGGTTCCTCCTCTGTAGTCCGCTTGTGGTCCACTTCGGGCCGGCTTCGGCCGGCCCGCCTTTTTGCGACGGCCGCGAATGCCCGGCATGGATGGAGGATGCGCGTCAGCCGTCGTCCAGCGTCCCGCGGGCGTGCAGCCGCGCGCGCAGCGCCTCCACCTCTTCCAGCAGTTGCAGGGCCAGCGCCACGCCGGGGGTGTTGATGCCGAGGTCGGCGTGCAGGCGCGCGGCGATCCGCGCCTGGCGCATCTGGGTGCCGGTGAAGCGCCAGGCCTGGCGTGTGTCGCCATCCGGCCGGGACGGGGCGGCAGGAACGATCAGGCCCTCGTCCACCAGTTCGACGATGTACTCGGTGCGTACCGCGCAGATGCGGCTGATCTCGGTGATGGTCAGGGCGGCCTGCTCGTCCAGCAGCGTTCCGCTCAGCTCGCCCGGCGCCTCGCCGCCAGCATCGGCGCGGCCGCCCTGCGGCCGGCCGGGGGAGGAAGGGGGATGCTTGCTCGTCATGACGTCACTCCCAGTCTGGCGCGGGGATTGAAGGACTTGAACCGCTCGGCCATGTCGCGGTAGAAATCCCGGTCGCGGTCGTCCGCGGCAGGAGGCGGCACTATCTGGAGGGTGACGTAGAGGTCGCCCGGCGTCTTGCCGGGGATCCCGCGTCCCTTGAGCCGCAGCTTGCGCCCCGGCAGGGAGCCGGGGGGTATCTTGAGGTCCACCTTTCCATCCGGCGTGGGCGCCTGCACGGTCGCCCCCAGCGCGGCCTCCCACGGGGCGATGGGCAGGTCCAGGTGGACGTCGGCGCCGTCCACGCGGTAGTGGGGATGGGGACGAAACTCGATCTCCAGGTAGAGGTCGCCGTGCCCGCCGTGTCCCTGTCCGCCCTGCCCGGCGAGGCGGATGTGCTGGCGGGGCCTGACCCCCTTGGGGATGCGGACGTTGAGGGTGCGCTCGCGCGCCGCCGGCCGCCCTTGCGCGTCGACGCCCGGCGCCTGCAGCGTCAGCGTGCGCACCGCGCCGGTATAGGCGTCCTCCAGGTCGATCAGCACCTTGGCATGGTGGTCCTCTCCCGGCGGATGGCGGAAGGCGCCGCCGCCCGCGCTGTGGCCACCATTGAATCCTTTTCCGAACAGGGATTCGAAGAAGTCACTGTAGCGCGCCGCGTCCTCGGCGGAAAAATCCCGTCCGGAGAATTCGAAGCCCGCATTCCAGCCCGGCGGCGGGCGGAACTCCTGGTTGGCCTTCCAGTCGCTGCCGAGACGGTCGTAGGCGGCCCGCTTCTCCGGATCCTTCAGCACCTCGTAGGCTTCGCCGAGATCCTTGAAGCGGGTCTCCGCGTCCTTCTCCTTGCTGACGTCCGGGTGGTACTTGCGCGCGAGCTTGCGGTAGGCGCGCTTGATCTCGTCCTGGGAGGCGTCGCGTGCGACGCCCATGATGGCGTAGTAGTCCTTGAATTCCATGCGTCCGGGCTCGATGGCGGGTGACGGGTGCCGAAGCGGCAAGCATACCCGCTAATCCCCGCCGCTGACAATGCGTCTGCCCGACGTCTGCGCGCATGCGGAGCCGCAGGCAGGAAGTGAAAAACGGCGGGGGATAGGGTACGCTATGGACGATGGACATCCTGGATTCCACTTCCACCATCCGGAACCGTGCCGATCGTGCGGATGGAGGATACGCCGGCCTGGACGGTGCGCGCTTCGACGACAGCTTCGTGCGCGAGCTGCCGGGCGACCCGCAGACCCGCAACGTGCCCCGGCCGGTGCACGGCGCCTGCTACACCCGCGTCGATCCCACGCCGGTGCGCGCGCCGCGCCTGCTGGCCTGGGCGCGGGAGACCGGAGACCTGCTGGGGATCGCGCCGCCACCGGTGCCGGACGGCGAGGCGGCGCAGGTGCTCGGCGGCAACCGCCTCCTGCCCGGCATGCGGCCCTACGCGGCGCGCTACGGCGGGCACCAGTTCGGCCACTGGGCCGGGCAGCTGGGGGACGGGCGCGCCATCACGCTGGGCGAGATCGCCTGCCCCGACGGTCTGCGGCGCGAGGTGCAACTCAAGGGGGCAGGCAGGACGCCCTATTCGCGCACCGCCGACGGGCGCGCGGTGCTGCGCTCCTCGGTGCGCGAGTTCCTCTGCAGCGAGGCCATGCACGCGCTGGGGGTGCCGACCACGCGGGCGCTGAGCCTGGTGGCGACCGGGGAGGCGGTGGTGCGCGACATGTTCTACGACGGCAACCCGCGGCCCGAGCCGGGCGCCGTCGTCTGCCGCGTGGCACCCTCGTTCGTGCGCTTCGGCAGCTTCGAGATCCTCGCCGCCGACGGCGAGACCGAGGTGCTCCGGCGGCTGGCGGACTACGTCGTCCGCACCCATTTTCCCGCCCTGGGCGCGCCGTCGGCGCCGGTGTACGCGCAGTGGTTCGAGGAAGTCTGCCGGCGCACGGGCGTGCTGATCGCACAGTGGATGCGGGTCGGCTTCGTCCACGGCGTGATGAACACCGACAACATGTCGATCCTGGGACTCACCATCGACTACGGCCCCTACGGCTGGCTGGAGGGCTTCGACCTCGGCTGGACGCCCAACACCACGGATGCGCAGGGGCGGCGCTACCGCTTCGGCAGCCAGCCGGAGATCGCGCGCTGGAACCTGGAGCGGCTGGCTCACGCGCTGGCGCCGCTGGTCGGGGATGCCGCCGCGCTGGCGCAGGGGCTGGCGGCCTTCGATGCGGCCTTCCACGCCGCCTGGCGCGAGGCGCTGGCGGACAAGCTCGGGCTGGCGGCGCTGGGGCAGGTGGGTGACGAGGCCCTGCTGGGGGACCTGTTCGAGCTGCTGCAGCGGGTGGAGACCGACATGACGCTGTTCTTCCGCGGGCTCATGCACGTGCCGCTGGAGGACGCGGCGGACGCGCTCGACGGTGCGGCACGGGTCGAGCCCCTGCGCCCCGCGTTCTACGACGGGGAGATACTGGCGTCCGGCCACCATGGCGTGTTGGCGGACTGGCTGCGCCGCTACGCGGCACGCGTGCGGGAAGACGCGGGCGCCCCGGACGGAACGGCCTTCATGGCGGCGCGGCACGCGCGCATGCAGCGCGCCAACCCGAAGTACGTGCTGCGCAACTACTTGGCGCAGGAGGCCATCGATGCGCTGGAGCAGGGTGACAGCTCGGTGCTGGAGCGGCTCATGGAGGTGCTGCGGCACCCCTGTGACGAACAGCCGGCGCACGAGGCGCTGGCCGGGCGGCGCCCCGAGTGGGCGCGCCACCGGCCGGGCTGCTCGGCGCTCTCGTGCAGCTCGTGAGAAGCGGGTGCGTCATATATTGCAAGGCGGGATGAGGTGGCCTGCATTCGTGCCACCTTGCGGGCAAGGACAGCGGAAGGGTGATCAGGCATCGGCGCCCGCCCGATCGAATTGCTCCGCACTCCATGCAGCCGACAACACCTCGGCCTGCTGCAACACCGTCTGCACCGCCGCGTCCTGCAAATCCGGCGGATAGCCGTACTTGCGCAGGATGCGCTTGACCAGCACGCGCATCCGGGCACGCGCCGAGTCGCGGTGCGCCCAGTCCACCGATACGCTGCCCTTCAGGCTCACCAGCAGTTCGTGCGCGATCACCTTGAGCCTGTCGTCGCCCATCGCCTGCACGGCCGACTCGTTCTCGGCGAGCGCGTCGTAGAAGGCGATTTCCTCGTCGCTGAGGCCGGATTCCTCGCCACGCTGCCGCGCGGCGCGGATGTCCTTCGCCAACAGGATGAGCTCCTGCAACACCTCGGCGGTGGTGATGGCGTTGGCGTGGTATCGCGCGACTGCCTGTTCCAGCCGTTCCGAAAAGGTCCGCGTCTCGACGATGTTGGCCTTGCTGCGCGAGCGGATGCCATCGTTGATGAGCTTGCGCAGGGCTTCCAGCGCAAGGTTCTTCTTCTGCATCTGCTGCACTTCGGCAAGGAATTCGTCGGACAGGATGGAGATGTCCGGCGACTGGATGCCCGCCGCCTTCAGGATGTCCACGATCTCGGTCGAAACCACCGCGCGGCTGACGATCTGCTGGATGGCGAAATCGCGCTCCTGCGAGGCGATGCCGGAACCGGTGGCCGACTTCACCAGCGCTGCGCGAATGGCCTGAAAGAAACCGACTTCCTCGCGGATATCGCGCGCCTCGTCGGAAGCGGAAGCCAGCGCATACGCCTTCGATAGGGCCAGCACCGCATCCTGGTAGCGCCGTTGGGCGTTTTTCTTGTTCTCGGCCGTGGTTTCCGCCGCTGCCCACTGCTGCTGCCTGTCCAGAATCCACTCGATGGCCCCGGCCATCATCGCCAGCCGCTGCGGCGGCGTGCCGTTCAACGCTGCAACATAGTCGAAGCCGTGGTACATGTGGCGTACCGCTTCATACTTTTCCAGCAGTACCGCCACGGCCCGTGCCTCGTCGATGCCCGTGGTTTCCTGGTCGCGCGCCGAATACCGCGCCAGCGCCGACTGCAGGTTCTGCGCGATGCCGATGTAGTCCACGATCAGGCCGGCAGGCTTGTCGCGGAACACGCGGTTCACGCGCGCGATGGCCTGCATCAGACCGTGGCCCTGCATCGGTTTGTCCACGTACATCGTGTGCATGCACGGGGCGTCGAAGCCGGTCAGCCACATGTCGCGCACGATCACGAGCCTGAGCGGGTCTTCCGCATCTCGGGCGCGCCTGGCGAGCAGGTCGCGTCGCGCCTTGTTGCCGATGTGCTGTTGCCATTCGGGTGGGTCGTTGGCTGCGCCCGTCATCACGATCTTGATGGCTCCCGCGTTGTCATCGGTGCTGTGCCAGTCCGGGCGCAGCCTGATGATTTCGCCGTAGAGCGCCACGCAGATGCGGCGGCTCATGCACACGATCATGCCTTTGCCGTCCAGCGCCGCAATGCGGTGCTCGAAGTGTTCGACCAGATCCCTGGCTACCAGCGCCAGCCGCTTCTCGCTGCCGACCAGCGCCTCGATGGTGGCCCATTTTCGCTTGAGCTTCTCCTGCTCGGCCTGCGCTTCGTCCTCAGTGAGCGCCTCCACTTCCGCGTCGAGCCTGGGCTTCTCGTCCTCGTCCAGTTCGATGCGCGCCAGCCGCGACTCGTAGTAGATCGGCACCGTCGCGCCGTCCTCCACCGCGCGGCTGATGTCATAGATGTCGATGTAATTGCCGAACACTGCTGGCGTGTTCACGTCCGTCGCCTCGATGGGCGTGCCGGTGAAGCCGATGAAGGAGGCATTGGGCAGCGCATCGCGCAAATATTTGGCGAATCCGTAGGAGATTTCGCCGCTCCTGGCGTCCACCCGGGCACGAAAGCCGTATTGCGAACGGTGCGCTTCGTCGGCGATGACCACCACGTTGCGGCGCGTGGTCAGCGGCGCGTTCACCTCCCCGAACTTCTGCAAGGTGGTGAAGATCACCCCGCCCGAAGCCCGCGCCAGCAGCCTTTGCAGATCCTCGCGGCTTTCGGCCTGCACCGGCGTCTGGCGGATCAGGTCGCGGCACATCGAGAAGGTGGCGAACAACTGGTCGTCCAGGTCGTTGCGGTCGGTCAGCACCACCAGTGTCGGGTTCTCCAGCGCCGGGTGCTTGACCAGCCGCCCGGCGTAGAAGGCCATCAGCAGGCTTTTGCCGGAACCCTGCGTGTGCCAGATCACGCCCGCGCGCCGATCACCCTTGTGCTGCGTCGCCACACTGGGCAAACCGTACTTGGCCGGTTCTTCACCGGCCGTGTGGTCGGCAGCGCGGATCGTCGATTCGATGGCGCGATTGACGGCGTGGTATTGATGGTAGCCTGCGACGATCTTGGTCAGCCCGTAGCCGGTTTCGCCGAACACGGTGAAATGACGCAGCAGGTCGAGGAAACGCCGTTGCTCGAACACACCCTCGATCAGTGTCGGCAGTTCCGGCAGGCCCTTTTCCAGGACCGCGTTGCCGTCGGTGGTGCGCCAGGGCATGAAGCGTTCCGGATCGGCGGACAGCGACCCCACGCGCGCCGCAATGCCGTCGGACGTGACCAGCAGCGCATTGGCATGGAACAGCGCCGCAATCTGCTGTTTGTAGGTCTGCAGCTGGTTGAAGGCGCCGGCCAGATGCGCGCCGGCGCTGCCCGGCGCCTTCAGTTCGATCACCGCCAGCGGCAGGCCGTTGACGAACAGCACCACGTCCGGCCTGCGCTTGATCTGGCCGCTGATGACCACGAACTGCGGCACCGCCAGCCAGTCGTTGCGTGCAGGCGCATCGAAGTCCAGCAGCGCCACCTTGCCCGCCGTCAGCACGCCGTCATTACCGTAGTATTCCACGTCCACGCCCTCGGTCAGCAGCGCGTGGATGCGGCGGTTTTCCTCCAGCAGGGCGGGGAAAACGGACTGCGTCAGCTTGCGGACGGCATCGGCCCGCGCTTCGGGTGGGAGCTGCGGATTGAGCCGCAGCACGGCATCCTTCAGCCGCTCGTGCAGGATGACGGCATCGTGGCTGTCACGCTCCGGCGCGTTGCCGTCCGGGCCGATGGCATCATCCGAGACAACGGCGTAGCCCAGCCCGCGCATCTGCTCCAGCAGGGCTCGTTCGACTTCGGCTTCGGACAGAAACGCCATTACCTCTCTCTACCCCTGTTGAAACTTTGGGTATTTTTACTCAATGTTTCGGGTAAATAGGGAACAGTCATGTCGGCACCCCTCCAAGCACGAAACGTGCACGCTCCCGACGCAGCATTTCATAAGGCGTCATGAAGCGCAGATCGAGGCCGATGCACGCATTGGGTATCTTGATGCGCTTGGTGGAGTTGGCCGGCACTTCGTGGGTAACCACTATATGGCTATCCGCCAGGGCATGGGCCACCAGATAGAAATCGGCCACCTGCAGGAAAGTGTTGATGGCCGCCGGCTCGTAACGTTGACTCGTTGCCCAGGTGCTCACCTTGCCGAACTGCGTGGCAATATGCGGATCGGTCTTGCGGAACAACCCATTGGCTCGTTCCCGCATCCAGTCGGTCAATTCATCGGCTCCGGCAGCGATTTCGTCGGCTACCTTGTCAATGCTGAACACACGACCCGCAGCATTACTATCGATCAGCCAGTCCCAGAAAGCTGGGCAGAAATCCAAACCGTAGTGCAGGTTCTTCGCCTGGATGAAAACGTTGGCATCGAGCAGGTAGGTCACAGCATGACCCCCAGCTCGCGGGCCGCTTCGTAGAAGGTGGCGGTCTTGCGCACTCCCAGCATGCGAAAGGCGTCCTGGAATAGGGTCTGGCCTTCCAGTGTGCTGGAGAGGACCGCCCGCGCGAAGCGCCTGCCGGTGCGCGTGCCAAGCGTGCGGTAGAAATCGCCGCCACCGCTGCCGCCACGATCGAGTGTGCGAATCCGCGCCAGTTCCTCGCGGTAGGTTTGCCAGAAGGTCGCCTGGTCGATGAAACCGGCATCGAACAGCCGGCGCAGCGCCACCAGTGTGCTGACCTTGAACATCCGTGCCAGGCGCTGAATCTCCGCAGCGGGGCGGCCGTCGGCGAGATACGCCGCGTGCAGGGCTTCCATCGGCACCAGAAATTCGGCGGCGACCATGTTGCACCAGCGCTCGATGGCCTGTTCGGGTATTCGTCCCGCCTCGGGATCGGAAACACCGCTCTCACCCAGCCAAAGGTGCGCCAGCTCATGGGCCAGGGTGAACATCTGTGCCGCCTTGCTGTCGGCGGCGTTGATGAATACCAGCGGCGCCAGTTCGTCAGCCAGCGCGAAGCCACGGAACTCCGCGACATCCAGCTTGCGATGACTGTTGCTGCCGACGATGGAACTGGCCATGACCAGTACGCCGGCCTCCTCGGCCTTGGAAACGAGCTGACGCAAGGCTTCGGTCCAGGTCGGCAACTGCTGCCGTTCGGCCAGGGAGAGGTCGAGCGTGGTACGTATGGCTTCCGCCGTGATCACCGGATCGTCCGCCACCGTGGCGCTACCAATGAAACTCAATGGGTCGAGGGCGTGCAGGCGAACGTGGTCGCGGTACCAGTCCTGGCGTTGCTGGCACAGGTAGAGCGTATCGAGCAGATTGGGGCTGGTACGTGTGATAGCGCGATCAGCCAGCGTCCGGAAATCCGGGATCGGCAGCGACTCCTGCACCGGCTCGGGGAGGAACAGGTATCCAATGGGTACATGGACTTTGCGGGCAAAGTCCTCCAGTTGTCGCAGCGTGGGTTGCAGCGCGCCGCTTTCCCATGCGTCGAGCTTCGGAAACCGTCTCTTCAGCGCGAACGTATCCATCCCGGCGCGCTCGCGCGCCCAGGTGAGCAGCTCGGGATTGATGGGGATGCGGGTCATGTCATCCATAGCAAAACGGTCAACTTCCCAGTTTCTGGAAAAAAATCTGGTTGCGCATCTTCGCGTCCTTATTATAGGCACCTAATCTCAGCTTAAGACTTCGATACAGAGGGGATATTGTCCATCCACTGGAATCAGCCCAGCCGGTCCGGCATCCGTGAAACCGATGCCGTTATACTCGATCTCGAATCCGACGACCTCCGGCAGGCTGCCATCTAGTTCGACCTGGCTGCTCCGCCGTGCGCGGATCTGCACATTGCCGTCCTTACGGCTCGTCTCCTCTATAGCCTGAATGCCGTTGACGATCATATCGACGATGGGCGCGTAAACGATCGTGTTCGCCCGGATGTTCTCGATCGCCCGCTTGATATTAACGTTGCTCATTCGCCTACCTCCGCAGCAGGTGTTCGGGAGGCCCCGCGTTGCTGCTTGCGGTACTTGAGACGGCGGTTATCGAAGGCTGGGAGCGTGTCCGCCGAGAAGTAGTCTGTGATACCAAATGCCTGTACGTCGGAATCGTGGAGTCGCCGGCAATATTCAGCCCACACATCGTCGTTGCCAGTCACATTGAATTGGTCGTTCTGTTTCGTTCCTGGCGCGTGAAGATGAAGATCCCATTTTCGCCATTCTGATCCACGTGGATACTTGGAAGTGCTCACGGCCGCACCTCTTTGATCAGCCCGTTAACCCTCATCTCGCCGGAGATTAGCCTGCGTAGTAGCGTGTCGCGCAAGACAGCAAGTGTTAACGATGTTTCCGAATGGGATTTTATGTTTTGGAATACCGGTACCACAAACCTTGCGAAGGCATGCCAAAGCTTTTCACCGGTAGGCGCTACCAACTTGAAGGCAGCAACCGATTCTCCTTGAGCACGCTGACGACCGGAGGTGCCGGTCATGCTC
This sequence comes from Nitrosovibrio sp. Nv17, assembly GCF_900119085.1. Lineage (GTDB taxonomy): Bacteria > Pseudomonadota > Gammaproteobacteria > Burkholderiales > Nitrosomonadaceae > Nitrosospira. The sequence goes on from NZ_FPIQ01000006.1 coordinate 67,913, forward strand.
TTTATTGCTTGCTCGCGGAATGCCGGATGTCTGGCGAGCAAATATGCAAACTCAGGCGGTACCGGTGGTTTGGGTCTCATGACGATGTACTCTGTGGACCCCCATCCAACGACGCCATCCGGCAGGCATTGGATGAAAGCGGTTTTTCCGTTCTCTAGACAAGGCGTGATTCGTGCGAGCAAGGTATCCCCGTTTCTGAATCGCATCCCACTACCGAAGGGGCGAATGATGGGTGCTTTCGGCCAGCTGCCGGCAGTCGGTAGCGATGCCATGTCGAGATACGGGGCAAGCTCTCCTTTCCGCAATGGCTCGTTCGGGTTGAAGTCGATCAACTTACTGACTGGTGCGATTTCCCACCCTTCCGGAATCTCCCCAAGTGCGGAGTCGACTAGGCGAGAAGGAAAAAGGTCGGCGATCTCATTGGGGAGGCCAGGATCTCGGTCTTCAGCCTTTGCGCGGACGGGTTCGAAATCCACGAACCATGACTTGAACAACGCTCGGGCCATGGCTTCCAGCGTCAGGTTCATGCGCCGGTTGAGTTCGATCTTGTCGTCCAGCGTGCCGAGGATGTGGGCAATGGCGCGTTGTTCTTCGATGGGTAGAAGCGTGATGGGGACGTTCTCAAGAATTGCGGTGTTTAAATTCGGCATCGTTGCACCGACGGCGTGACGAATCAGCCATTCTTTTGAATTTGGAGAGGCAAGCACTGTGGCGATGAAATCGGGCGTGGCAATCGTTGGGTTGCCGATAGAGATCTTTAAGCAACCCGTGCCGCAAAGCCAACCTGCTTCGCGATCGGAAACAAGCGCAAATCGGGTCACATCTCCACGGCGACTGAACACGATATCGCCGCGGACAAGTTTGTGTTTCGCCAATCTGGAGACATTTTTATCTGAAATGCGTGCTATGCCTTGATCGTCAATATTTCCATCAACCAGATTCATCGGCATGACGACTGGCGTTCCAACAACCGTATAATCAGATGCATGCAATTGGCTCCCGAATGGGCCGGTTTGGACGGATCCTCCCTGTTTCTCGCAAATTTTACCGAGAGTAGTTTCGTGCCAGTCGCTCATGTCGATTGACTCCTGCACCAGCACCTTGTCGCGCTCAATGGTCCTGCGGAATGATTCGCTGGTCACCGCCCAATCGACAACATCCACCTTCCACGGCAAATCCGATTCGGAAAAATCGTCGAGTGTTCTGGACCTTGGCCGACTGCTGGCTGAACCAGTGATCATCGCTGACCACGTCCAATCCGTCTTCCAGCGAGGATACCGCACTACGCAACGCGCCAAGGTCGAGTTTCTCTGCCATCGTCGTTCTCCTGTCAGAATCCGAGGTTTCTCAGATTGTTCTCGATCGCCTTGTCGAGTTTTCCTGCCTCGGCCTGCTGCTGGCGCCACTTACCCGTCATAGCCAAGCTCCCATAAATTTGTTACGCAGCTCGTAGTTTTTTCTTCGAAGTTCACCATCACCTGTCTGCCTTTTTAATTTGCTTCTTCTTTGCCGATTCAATCTGCGCGATGCTCTTGTCCGGCGCGGGGAGATTTTCCGGCATGGTGCCGCCCAGCTCCTGGATGGTCTGGCGTACCTTGCGGCCCACATCGAAATGCGTCTGGTTGGCCTGGGTCTTTCCACGCACTTGATCGCGTCGTAGCTTTTCCTCGGTCTGGGTGGCGCGGAACAGATTGGCCGCCAGCTCGGTACTACCCATGTGGTCGAGGATTTTTTGGCTTTTCTTCAAGCCTTTGCGCGCATGGATATCCTTCGCACCCCGGCCACCATACAAGCCCTTGTAGCCGTGATCCTGGAAGATGGCGTAGTCCAGCGAGGTTGCGACGCCAGCGTCTTTCGCAGCGGCGGCAAGCTGCTTGTTGTGGACGGTCAGTTCGTTGCGGATGGCTAGGCGTTTTTCGTCTTCGGAAAGCTGCGCGAATCTGACATCGTCGGCAAGTTCCTGCCTGCGGGTTTGCAGGGCGAAGTAGGTCTGGCCGTTGGCGATAACGGGCTTGGCCGGATCGCCGTTTTGCACGATGAGATAGCAGGCGTAGCGTGACAGGCGCATATCGCCCACTTCGCGTTGTGCGCCGGAGCCGATTTCGACCATTTCGAGGATGTCCTCGAAATGGTCGGCTACACGCTGGCCGCTGGTCTGGCAGGCGGTTCTGGCGCGCTCGATGACGGGCAGGAAATGCCGGTATTCCGAGTATTCCAACACCTTTGCCAGTTGCCGGGCGCGCCAGTATTCATTGCCGTTCTCATCCTGATGACGGATGCCGTCGAAGGTAGTTTGATGCTGTTTGCTGATTTTTTTGCTAGCCATGTGCTTACCCTCCATAGCCCAAGTGCTGCAGGTTGGCTGCAATTACTGCATCCAGCCTTGCCGCTTCCACCTGCTGCTCGCGCCATTGTGCGGCCAGCCGCCGCATCTTTTGCTCGAATGGTTCGCCGTCGTCCTCCTGTGCCTTGGCGCCGACGTAGCGGCCGGGCGTCAGCACATGGCCATGCCTTCGGATCTCGTCGAGGGTGGCGGACTTGCAGAAACCGGGGATATCCGAATATTCGCCCGCATCGGCTTCGCCGCGCCACGCGTGGTAGGCGACGGCGATCCGGCCGATCTCCTCATCGGTCAGTTCGCGCCGCGTGCGGTCGACGAGCACCCCCATCTTGCGCGCGTCGACGAACAGCACTTCACCGCGCCGATCGCGCAGCCTGGTCTTCTTCATCAAGCCATTGCTGCGGTCTTTCGCGAGGAGCCACAGGCAGGCCGGAATCTGCGTGGAATAGAACAACTGGCCGGGCAGGGCGACCATGCAATCCACCGCGTCGGCTTCGACCATCGCGCGGCGGATATCGCCTTCGCCGCCCTGCTGCGAACTCATCGAGCCGTTGGCCAGCACCACGCCCGCGAAACCGTGCGGTGCGAGATGGTGGAAGATGTGCTGCAGCCACGCATAGTTGGCATTGCCCACCGGCGGTGCACCGAAAGCCCAGCGCACGTCTTCGCGCAGGCGTTCGCCGCCCCAGTCGCTGATGTTGAAGGGCGGGTTGGCGAGGATGAAGTCGGCCTTCATCGGTGCGCCGTCGGAGCCGCGCTGGGCCGCGAATTCGTCCTTGTGGAAGCTGCCTTCGTTGTTCCAGAAAATCCTGTTGTCGATGCCGCGCACGGCCAGGTTCATCTTCGCCAGCCGCCATGTCGTGTAGTTGCTTTCCTGCCCATAGATGGCGATGTCGCCGATGCGCCCGCCGTGTTCGGCGACGAATTTCTCGCTCTGCACGAACATGCCGCCGCTGCCGCAGCAGGGGTCATAGACGCGGCCATGATACGGTTCCAGCATCTCCACCAGGGTGCGCACGACCGAATGGGGTGTGTAGAACTCGCCGCCGCGCTTGCCTTCCGCGCCTGCGAACTGGCCGAGGAAGTACTCGTACACGCGGCCCAGCACGTCCTTTGATCTGTCGTTGCCTTCGTTCAGGGCGATGCCGGAGATCAGGTCGATCAGTTCGCCCAGCATCACCTTGTTCAGCGCCGGGCGGGCGTAGTCCTTGGGCAACACGCCCTTCAGGGATTCGTTGTCCTTCTCGATGGCGCGCATCGCATCGTCGATCAGCGTGCCGATGCTGCTCTGCCTGGCGTTGGCTTGCAGATGCGACCACCGAGCCTCCTTCGGTACCCAGAAGATATTGTCCGCGAGATATTCATCCTTGTCTTCGGCGGCCGCGGCGCCCTCCGCCAGCAGTTCGGCGTGGCGCGTCTCGAAGGCGTCGGAGATGTACTTGAGGAAGATCAGGCCCAGTGCCACATGCTTGTAGTCGCTGGGCTCCATGTTGCCGCGCAGTTTGTCGGCTGCCCTGAACAGTTCCGCCTCGAAGCCGAGGGCGCCGCCGTTCCTGTCATTCTGTGCCATTGGCGCTCCTTCCATTTCAATATGACGAATGCATTACTCGCGTTGTCGCACAGGGTCCGGTCGTCCACGGTCCGTGATCCCGGAGTGGGCAGCGGGAGACACCCTGCAGTTTATCAGGCTGGCATACAGGCAGGGAAGGCTCGGCAGACAAGGTTCGCCGATCCCGGCATTCCGTCCGGTGTTCGGAGAGGCGCGGGAGGGGGCAGCCAAGCGCTGCGACTGCTGGATGAAGGGCAGGGCGCCGATCGCCCGGATGCCCAGCGCTCCTCGCGTCAGCGCGACCCGATCCAGTGGCAGGTGGCGATGCCGGCGAAGGTCATGAGCAGCGAACCGGCGACGTGGACGCCGATGACGGCAACCGCCCAGGCCGGTCGTCCCAGTTGCAGCAGCGCCGCGACCTCCAGGGAGAAGGTCGAGAAGGTGGAGAGTCCGCCGCAGAAGCCGGTGATGAGCAGCAGGCGCCATTCCGGCGCGATGCCGGGCACCTGGGTGAACCAGGCGACCGCGAGGCCGGCGACGTAGCCCGCGATCAGATTGGCGGCGAGGGTGCCCGGCGGCAGCATGGGCAACAGGGGGTTGAGCTTGAGGCTGAGTCCCCAGCGGAAGAGTCCGCCGAGCACCGAGCCGGCCGCGACAGCGAGGATGGAGTGCAGCATGGCCTGTCCTTGTGGTGAGAGGTTCGTCGAGGGACAGGCACGTGCCTACGCAGCCTGTCCGGCTGTTGCGTAGGCATCATCAGCCGCGCGGGCGCGGCGGTTGTCGGAGGCATGCCATCTCCGTGGGGGAAGTATACCCGCTCTGCAGGGAAGGGGACAGCGGAACGGGGGAGGCGTAGCGGCGCCGGCGCGTGGTGGGGGCCCTTCTTCCCGGGCACCGATGTCAGGTCTGCTGCTGGAACGCCAGGTGGTAGCCGTTGCAGTCCCTGACGCCGAACTCCCGGGAGCCGTAGGGCATGTCCTGGATCGGCCAGGCGACCTCGGCCGTGTCACGGATCGAGGCGAACAGGGCATCCGCGTCGGGTACCTGGAAGTAGAGGGTGCCGGAGCACGCCGGCGGGCCCTGCCAGAGATCCCGATCGGTGAAGATCAGTTTTCCGCCGTGCTTCTCGACCGTGAGCGTATCGGCCGTGTCGGCCACCTCGAAACCGAGCACCGAGCGGTAGAAGTCGCGGGTTTCCCGCAGGTCGTTGCAGCGCAGGAGCAGGGTGAGCGGCATGCGGATATCCTCCGGAGGTGTGGCGGGACTCGGGCGTGCGAAAGGCGCCATCCAGGCGGGCGGCGGCTGTGCCCCGATGATAGCGGATTCGGGCCGGTTTCGCGCATCCGTGGCCAGGGCGGTGCCGGCAGGGGATTCCCGCCGGGAGGGATTAATGGTATATCCTGCCTTCATCTTCGATCGCGAGGCGGGCCGGCTCGATCCCGCCGTTCGACATGACCCCCATGATTCCCATGACTCCCGGCAGCTGGCAGCGAACCAAGATCGTGTGCACGCTCGGTCCGGCGACGGACGCGCCCGGCGTGATCGAAGGGCTGATCGAGTACGGCATGGACGTCGCGCGCGTGAACGCCTCGCATGGCGGGCACGCCGATCACGCGCGGCGCATCCGGCGGGTGCGCGAAGTGGCCGGGGCGCGGGGCCAGCCGGTGGCGATCCTCATGGATCTGCCCGGCCCGAAGTTCCGCATCGGCGACCTTGCGGACGGCGCCCGCACGCTGGCCGAGGGGGAGTCGGCGTGGCTGGCCATGGACGAGCGCTCCGTGCCGGCCGCGGCGGATCATGTCCTGCCGCTGCGCGATCCGGAACTGCTGCAGGCGCTGCGGGCGGGCGAGTCGGTGTTCCTGGCCGATGGCCTGGTGGAGTTGCGCGTGGCGGCCCGCGAGGCCGCCGGCATCCGCTGCGAGGTGCGGGCCGGGGGTACCGTGCGCTCCGGCTCGGGCATCAACGTGCCGGACTCCACCTTGGGCGAGCTCGTGCCCACCGGCGACGACCGGCGCCACCTCGCGTTCGCCGTGGCGCAGGAGATCGAATGGGTAGGGGTGTCGTTCGTGCAGTCGACGGGCGACCTGGCGCGGGTGCGGGCGTGTCTGCCCGTTTCCGCCGGAGGCGAGGGGCCGCTGCTGGTGGCCAAGATCGAGAAGCGCCGGGCGCTGGCGGATCTCGACGCCATCGTGGCCGCGGCGGACGGGGTGATGGTGGCGCGCGGCGACCTGGGGGTGGAGACCGATCTCGCCGAGATTCCGCTGGTGCAGAAGCGCATCATCGCGGCGGCCAATATATGCGGGCGTCCGGTGATCACGGCCACGCAGATGCTCGAATCGATGGTCGAGCGCGAGCGTCCGACGCGGGCGGAGGCCACCGACGTGGCCAACGCGGTGCTGGACGGCACCGATGCGGTGATGCTCTCCGCCGAGACCGCCATCGGGCGATTCCCGGCCGCGGCCGTGCGCTTTCTCGCGCGGGTGCTGGCCGCGACGGAGCGGGAGGCCGATCCCGGCCCGGCGCACGACCGGATGCGCGCAGGGGATGCCGCCGGCTCCCGGGATGCGCCCGAGGGAGCGCTGGGCTTCGCCGCCTGCCAGCTCGCGGCGCGCCTCGGCGCGCGTGCCATCGTGATGCCCGCGGGTACGCTGGCCGGCGTGCTCGGGATCGCCCGCCTGCGTCCGCGGGTGCCGCTGCTCGCGGTGACGGGTTCCGCGCGGTTGTACCGCAGCCTGGCGCTGGTGCGGGGGGTGGCGCCGCTGTTCGTTCCCGCCGGCGGCGGGGAGGGGGACGGGAGCGGCCTGGCCCAGGCGGGGCGGTGGCTGGTCTCGCAGGGGCTGGCGGCGCCGGGGGATCCGGTCGTGCTGGTCGCCGCCTCCGGCAGCGGCGGGGTGCCGGATACGCTGCGCACCGTCCGGCTGGGAGCGGCGCGCGGCCCCGGGCCGGCGTGAGAGGAATGGCGGAGCGGGCAAGCCATGCTGCATGACGCGCGCCGGCCTGGCGCGCGCGTGACGATGCTGCGCAACGTCTCCGGTTGCGCAATGGCGCGCAATGCACTACGCTTGCCCTTCATCCGGGGAGCATGCATGGTTCTCGATCGTCGAACGTCGACGGCATTCGTCGCCACCGTCGCCACCGTTCTGTCGCTGGCGGGGTGCGCGTCGTCGCGCTCCTTCCTGAGCACCGACGTGCCCAGGGTGAGATACGCCGACGTCGAGAAACGGGTGCCGCCGCTGTCCCTGAAGGTGGCCGTGGAATTCCAGCGCGACGGGATTTCCTTTCCCAAGGGCGACATCCCCCTGCGCGACTATGCCATTCAGATACTTCGGGCAAGCGGGGTGGTTGCGCCCATCGGCGTGATCCCGGCTGCGGGAGACCGGGAGGAGGGCGTCATCCGCCTCGTGCTCAATAACGTCACCGACGGCGACGCGGTCGTGTCCGCGGCCGGCGGTGCGCGCGCCGGCCTGCCCCCCTGGCTCGCCGGCAAAACCATCACCGATGCCTACGTCATGTCGATCGCCATCACCCGGCAGGGCAGGACGGTTCGCCGGACGGGCCTGCGGCACGCCTTCCACACCACCGTCGGCAACGTCGGGATTTCCCAGGACATCGAGGCCTTTCCCTCGGACGAGGCCTTCGGCCGCATGCTCGAGCAGCTGATCCTGCGCGGATTGCAGGAGATGCAGGAGGGCGGGGAATTGTCCCGCCGGGGCGGGGAGCGGCGGCCGGAGGCGGTCGTCCTGCTGCCCGTCGGCCCGGCGCATCCGTGACGGGGAGCGCGGATTTCCGGCGTTGCGCCTACGCCTTGGCGCCCACTGCGGTTTCGCTGCCCATGAAATCCAGGGCGCGCAGCGTCGCACGTTCCCGGCGCAGGACGGCCAGCAGCGTCTGCAGCCAGGCGCTGTCGCTCCAGTCCTCCAGCTCCAGCGGCAGCTTGAGCCGCCAGCAGGGGTAGGCCGGCTCCACCAGGCCGGGAACGTTGGGCTGCTCGCGCACGCCGAAGGCATCTTCGGCCTGTATCAGCAGCAGCTTCGAGGGAGTGCGCGCGAGGTAGGCGTACACCGCCGCCGCGAGCTCCGCCGTCATGCCCGGAAAATCGGTCTGGTGCAGGCTGGTTCCCGGCGGCAGCACGCCTTCGTTCTCCAGCGTCAGCAGCAACTGTGCGCGCTCCAGGGCGCGCTCGATGATCTGCCGGTGGTGCATGCCCGCCTCGGGAAACAGGCGATGGCGGTGGCGCAGATCGATGTCCAGCCCCTGCCAGTAGCCCGCCAGGGTGGGCAGGTCGTGCGTGGTGACCGCCGCCGCCGCGTTGAGCGGGTATTCGCCCGGCGCCTTCATGCGGCCGTCGCCGTGCCGCTCGAAATACAGCAGCCGCGTGGACAGGACGCCGATGGGGTGCAGCGCGTGCCGCACCTCGTCCGGCACCGTGCCCAGATCCTCGCCCACGACCAGGCAGCGGTTGCGGTGGCTCTCCAGGGCGAGGATGCCCAGCAGATCCTCGAACGGGTAGCGGACGTAGGCGCCTTCCGTGGCCGGCAGGTTGCGCGCGACCCAGAACAGGCGGTGCAGGCCCATGACGTGATCCATGCGCAGCGCGCCGGCGTAGCGCATGTTGGCGCGCAGCAGCTCGATGAAGGGCGCGTAGGCGATCGCGGTCAGGCGGTGCGGAATCCAGGGCGGGAGCCCCCACTCCTGCCCGAGGCGGTTGAACTCGTCGGGCGGCGCGCCGGTGCTGGCGTCCAGCGCATAGAGCTCGCGCCGCCCCCAGGTGGCGCTGCCGCCCTCCGCCACGCCCACCGCGAGGTCGAGCATCACGCCCAGCTCCAGCCCCGTCTCCACGGCGCGCATGCGCACGGCTTCCAGCTGCACGGCGGCCTGCCACTGGAGGTATTCGTAGTACTCGATCCGCTCCAGGTGGGCGTCGCGGAAGGCGGCGACCTCGGGCGTGTCGGGGCGGGAGTAGGCCAGGGGCCACGCCGGCCAGCCCCACACGGCGCTGTCTCCGGCGCAGAAGTGCGCCTGCAGGGTTTCGAACAGCGCCTGCTTGCGCAGGCTGTCGCCGTGCTCGGCCTGGAAGGCGCGGAAGGCATCCGCGCGGGCGCTGTGGCGCGCAAGGTGGCGGCGGCGGAAGTGGCGGTACAGGCATTCGAGAATCTGGTGCTTCGCCTCGGCCGCTCCTTCGTAGTCCACCTGCCGGGCGGCCCGCAGCACGCGCAGGCGCGCCTGGAACGGGAGCGCGGCAGCCAGCGTCCGCGCCTCCTCGCACTCGGGAAAGTCGGCGATCGCCTCCACGTCGAGGTACAGGGTGTTGAAGAAGGCGCGGTTGGAGGGGCTGTAGGGGCTGGCGTGCGCGGGTGCGTCGGGGAAGAGCGCGTGCAGGGGGTTGAGCAGGAGCGTGCTTGCCCCCGCCTCTGCGCCGAATTCCACCAGGCGGCACAGGTCGCCGAAATCCCCGACGCCGTAGTTGCGCCGCGAGCGGATGCCGTAGAGCTGGGCTGCCAGGCCCCATGCGCGGCGGCCGCCCTGCAGCGCGGGAGGATCGTAGCAGCCGGCGGGGGCCACGATCAGGGGCATCTCCCCGAGAAGGCATCCGTCGGCGCGCTCGATGGAAAAGCGGTGGTAGCCCGGCTCCAGCGCCAGATCCAGGTGCAATATCCGTCGCACCCGCCACCTGCCGTCCAGCTGTCCATGCTCCACGTCGTCCAGCACCGCGGGCGTGAACTCGCCGGCGTCCTCGGCGCCGGATTCCCGGCGCACGCGCCAGCGGCAGGGCTGGCCATCCTCGTCCGCCGGGAGTGCGACCGGGATGCGCAGCGGCGCCGGCAGCCGTACCACCTGCACCGGCGGCAGCGGCTGCCGCCAGTGCTCCCGTTCGAAGGCGTGCAGGGAGGCGCAGGCTTCCTCTTCGGTCGCCGCCGCCACGCCCATGGCGGCGAGCAGGGCGCGTTTCGCCGTTTCGGAGGTATGGTGGGCGTTGCCCCAGATGTCGTTGTACCACGGGAAGATGCCGTACCGGTCGCAGAGCTGATCGAGCGCAGTGGAATTCAATGCATCCTCGCGGGTCTGGGGGGAGGGGCCGGCATCCACCGGGCGGCAGCTGCAGGGTGCGGGTCGGGAGCGGAGGGAAAGCCGGGGCGCATGCCGCGGGCCGGGCCGGGCGCGACGCAGTATGCCGTGTCTTCCCGCGGGGGGGCGATCGCGGACCTGGGGAACGGAGTGTTGCGTTGTTTTTCGATCCTGGCTACTCCTCTCCGCGTGGAACGATGCCAACGTCGATGAGCGATATTTCCCAGCATAGCAAAGATCTCCATGAAATCAAACAGGGTTAGGCCGCAAGAAGCGGAGTTTCGGGCGCCGGACGGATTGCTATACTGGTTTTTTTTCCAGCCGGTCGAGCGGTGCGCCATGAAAACTCCGGGAACCCGTTTCCTTCCGCGCGCAGGCGCAGCGGCCATCCCCGCAGGCGCGGGCATGCCATCCGCGCGGGAGCGACCATGACGGCCACGGCGGACCTGGCGGCGTACGACTGGCCCGATGTCGAGCGTACGCTCGATGCGCGGGGGAACGCGGTGCTGCCGGGCCTGCTGCCCGCGGAGCAGTGCGGCGCGCTTGCCGCGCTCTATCCCCGCGCGGAAGGCTGGCGCACGCGGATCATCATGGCTCGCCATGGATTCGGGCGGGGCGAATACAAGTATTTCGCCTACCCCCTGCCGCCGCTGCTCCACCGGTTGCGCCACGCGCTGTATTCACGGCTCGCGCCGGTGGCCAACCGCTGGAACCGGCAGTTGCGGATCGCCGCGCAATACCCGGACACGCTGGACGCCTTCCTGCGGCGCTGCCACGGGGCCGGGCAGACGCGCCCGACGCCGCTGATCCTCGAATACGGCGCAGGCGATTACAACTGCCTGCACCAGGATCTCTACGGCGCGCACGTCTTTCCGCTGCAGGTGACGATCCTGCTGTCGGCGCCCGGCAGGGATTTCACCGGCGGCGAATTCGTCATGACGGAGCGTGCGGGCGACGGCCAGCGTGCCGAGGTCGTCGCGCTGCGCCAGGGCGACGCGGTCGTCTTCGCCGTCGACCAGCGGCCGGTGGCCGGCCGGCGTGGCATCCGGAGGGCGGCGATGCGGCACGGCGTCAGCTGCGTCCGCAGCGGCAGGCGCCACACCGTGGGCCTCATCTTCCATGACGCGCGCTGACCCTGGAGGGGCCCGGCCCCGCTCCCGGGCGGGGCAATTCGCGCGCAAGAATCGGAGTGCCCGCGCGCGCGATCCGGTCTATCCTGACCCTGTGATCGACGACTGCCCGGACGTTCGCCATGAATGAGACCCTCGCCTGCCATGAAACGGAAGAGGCCCGCTGGGAAGCGGTGCGGACGCGCGACCCTGCCGCCGACGGACGTTTCGTCTACGCGGTGCGCACCACGGGCGTGTACTGCCGTCCCAGTTCCCAGGCGCGTCTGCCCAGGCGGGAGAACGTGGAGTTCTTCGATTCGGCCGAGGATGCGGAGGCGGCCGGCTACCGCGCCAGCCGCCGCGCCCGTGCCGACCGCACCAGCGCCGCCGCGGAACGGGCCGCGCTCGTGGCGCGCGCCTGCCGCCTGATCGAAGCGGCAGAGACACCGCCGCGCCTGGAAGAGCTGGCGGCGGGGGTCGGGATGAGTCCGTTCCACTTCCACCGCCTGTTCAGGGCCGAGATGGGCCTGACTCCCAGGGCCTACGGTTCCGCCTGCCGCGCCCGCAGGCTGCGGGAGGAGTTGAGCGCCTCCGGCGCCTCCATCACGGAGGCCATCTACGATGCCGGCTTCAATTCCAACAGCCGGTTCTACGAGGCCAGCGACCGGTTGCTGGGCATGCGGGCGCGCGACTATCGGGCCGGCGGCGCCGGGATGGCCATCCGCTTCGCCGTCGGGGAGTGTTCCCTGGGGGCCATCCTGGTGGCGCAAAGCCAGCGGGGCATCTGCGCGATCATGCTGGGCGGGGAGCCGGACGTGCTGGTGCGCGACCTGCAGGACCAGTTTCCCAGGGCCCGCTTCATCGGCGGCGACGACGCGTTCGAGCGCCAGGTCGCCGAGATCGTGGGGTTCATCGAAGCGCCGGCCATGGGCCTGCGCCTGCCGCTGGACGTGCAGGGCACGGCCTTCCAGGAGCGGGTCTGGCGCGCGCTGCGGGAGATTCCGCCGGGGACGACCGTGAGCTACGCGGAGATCGCCGGGCGCATCGGCGCGCCCAGGGCGGTGCGCGCCGTCGCCCGGGCGTGTGGCGCGAACCGCATCGCCGTGGCCATTCCGTGCCACCGCGTGGTGCGGCGCGACGGCGATCCCGGCGGCTACCGCTGGGGCGTGGAGCGCAAGCGCGAGCTGCTGCGCCGGGAAGAGCCGGCCTGATGGCATGGCCGGTTGCGGCTGCGCCGGCTGCAGCCATCGACGGCCTGGACTGGTCGGCCATTTCCGCGCAACTGGACGAGGAAGGCCATGCCGTGCTGCCGGGCCTGCTGAACGTGGCCGCGGCGCGCAGGTCGGCGCGGCAGATCCGGATCCTCGGCGCTCCCCAGCGCCCGCCGCCGGCACCGGGCGAGCCGGGGCGCGGCGAACTGTTCCACTTCGGGACCCGCCTGCCGGCGCCATGGGGGGGCTGGCGCACGGCGTTCTATCGCCACCTGGCCGTCATCGCCAACCGGTGGAATGACGTCCTGCGCGTCGGCGCCCGCTATCCGGAAGACCTGGGGGCGTTTCTCCAACGCAACCGGGAAGCGGGCCGGGTTCGGGAGCAATCCCACCTGAACCGGCTGCGCGCGGAGGAATATATGCCGCTTCACCGGGGTGACGCCGGCGCATGGGTGTTCCCCCTGCAGGTCGTCGCGCTGCTGTCCGAACCGGGCGCCGACTTCCAGGGCGGCGAATTCGTCATGACCGAACAGCGCCCCCGGAGGCAGTCGCGCCCCATGGTGGTGCCGCTGGCGCTGGGCGACGCCGCCATCATCGGCACGGCCGCACGCCCTTCCAGGGGGGCCGGGGGCTACTGCCGCGTCCATCTCCGGCATGCCGTCAGCCGCGTGCATCGCGGCGAACGCATCGGCGTGGAGTTGACGTTCCACCTTGCGCCGTAAACCCTTTCAAGGCCGCCGGGAAGTTCTGCCGGGGAGCGGGGAGGCTTCGAGCACAGAGAGGGAGTAGTCCAGGAAGCGCTCGACGCGCTGCCGGAGATCGTCCGACAGGGTGATCCGCCTGGAGCGCAAATCCGAGGGATCCGCGTGCTCGATGAGCAGGCCCTGGTCGATCGCGGCCTGCACGTGGCGGATCGCGGTGCGCTGGCTGACGTTGGGCATGAGCCGGTACAGCTCCGATTTGCGGAAGGCGGGTTCGGCGGCGGTGTCCAGGCGCAGCCACATGCGCGTGAACAGGTCGTAGTAGTTCAGGTCGTGGAAGCGCGCATCCCCCAGGATGTCGATCCAGTAGCGGTCGGTGTCGTGGATCAACCGGATGAGCCAGCGGCGCCGGGCGTCGCGCGAGGCTTCGGATGCGCCAGGGGCAGGGTTTGCGGCGGAGGCCATTTCTGCCATTATACATGTAAATTTACATGTATAATGGCAGAAATATCATCGGATGTCGAGGAGGGTATGGCGTGATCGATACCATCGAACAGACCTGGCTGCGCCACCGGGGCAGCCTGCTGCCGAACGCCGCGGCGGTGGCCTACTGCGTCGCGGCCTATTTCGGCGGCGCCTGGCTGATCCTGTCGCTGCATCCCGCGGCGATGGCCGCCGGCACGCTCGCCATGGCGCACGGCATGGTGATCGCCGCCTACCTGATCCACGATTGCGGGCACCATGCGCTGTTCCGGGTGCCGCACCACAACGCCAGGCTGGGCGAAGCGCTGAACTGGCTGGCGGGCGGCTGCTACGGGCCGTTCCAGGAACTGCGCCTGGCCCACATGCGCCATCATGTGGACCACACGGATGCCGCGATCCTCGACCATCGCGGCTGGCTCCGCCGCCATCCGCGCCTGCTGCGGGTGATCCAGGCGCTGGAGTGGTGCTACCTGCCGGCGGTGGAATGGCTCATGCACGCCATGCTCGTCCTCGCGCCCTTCGCTCCTGGGGAGGCGAAGGCGGCGGCACGGCGGCGGGTGCTGGCGGTGGCTGCGCTGCGCTGGAGCATCCTGGCGGCGGCATGGCTGTACTCGCCGGCGGCGGCCGCGTGCTACCTGCTGGCCTGCAGCCTGATGATGACGATACTGCGCTTCATGGACGCGCTGCAGCACAACTACGAGACCGCGCCGTGCATACCGGGTGACGCTGGGGTGCCTGCCCACCGCGGCGACCGTGCCTACGAGCAGGCCCACACCTTCAGCAACCCGATCTCCCTGAAGCATCCGTGGCTCAACCTGCTGGTGCTCAACTTCGGCTACCACGGCGCGCACCACGCGCGCCCGGCCACGCCCTGGCATGCGCTGCCGGCGCTGCATCTGGCGCGCCACGGGGACGATGCCAGCCGAGTCATTCCCTTTTCCCGGCAGCTGTCGAACTTTCACCGCAACCGGGTGGCGCGGGTATTGGGCGATGACGGCGAATCGGAAGGGGACCGTTTCGCGCGGCGCCTGCGCGAGGGCACGGCGGTGGGCGCGAGCGGGGTGTCCTTCCTGACGCCGTTCTGAGCCGGACTGCCTCAGGCGGCGACGGGCCCCCACGGCGGTGCGCCGGCGGGCGCGACGTTGACCAGCTTTTCGTTGACGAATTCGCGCAGGCCCAGTTCCGACAGTTCGCGGCCGAAACCGGAGTTCTTGACGCCGCCGAACGGCAGCTCGGCGGCCGTCCATGCCGGCTGGTTGATGAAGACCATGCCGCTCTCGATCTCCGCCGCCAGGGCGCGGCCACGCTCGACATCGGCGGTGAACACCGAGGCGCCGAGGCCGAAGGGCGTCGCGTTCGCCAGGCGGATGGCCTCCTCCTCGCTCTCGACGACGTGGAAGGCCGCGACCGGGCCGAACAGCTCCTGCGTGTAGACCGGGTTGTCCGGGGCGACGTCGGCGAGCACGGTCGGTTCGAGGTAGAAGCCGGGCCGATCCACCCTGTTGCCGCCGCACGCGACCCGGGCTCCCCCCAGGCGGGCCGATTCGATCTGATCGAGCAGGAGATTCAATGCCTTCTCGGACGCCAGCGGCGCCAGCGTGGTGCCGGGTGCGCCGGGATCTCCGGCCCGCAGCGCGTTCATGCGATCGACGAGGCCTTCCAGGAACGCCCGCCCGCGCGTCCTGCCGACGACGATGATGCGCTTCGACCCGACGCAGCACTGGCCGGCGTTGAACATGCGCCCGAACAGCGCGCCGTCGAGCGCGGACGCCAGGGGTGCATCCTCGAGCACGATCAGGGGATCGCTGCCGCCCATCTCCATCACGGACTTCTTCAGGCTGCGCCCGGCGCGCTCCGCCACCGCCGCGCCGGCCCGCTCGCTGCCGGTGACGGTGACGCCGCGCACGCGTGGATCCTCGATCACCCTTCCGATCTGTTCGATGCCGGCGAAGAGGTTCGTGTAGACACCCGCGGGCGCACCCGCCTCCTCGAACAGGCGGGCGAGGGCAAGCGCCGATCGGGGCACGATCTCGGCATGCTTCAGGAGCAGCACGTTGCCGACCATCAGCTGCGGCCCGGCCACCCGCGCGACCTGGTAGTAGGGAAAGTTCCACGGCTCGATGGCGAGGATGACGCCGATCGGCTCGACGTGCAGCTCCGCGCCGGGCGATCCGGGCAGCGTCCGGGGCCGCAGGTAGTCTGCGGCCTTGCCCGCATAGTAGTCGAGGATGTCGGCGGACAGCGCCACTTCCGCGCGCGCCTCGGCGATGAGCTTGCCCATCTCCAGCGTGAGGTGGCGGGCGTATTCCTCGCTCCTGGTGCGCAGGAGGGCGGCTGCGGCGGAGATGATCGCCGCGCGCGCCTCGACGGGACGATGGCGCCAGTCGGTGGCGAAGGTTTCATGGGCCTGTGCCACGGACGCTTCCAGCTCGCGGTCGGTGGCGTTGGCATAGGTGGCGAGCACCTCGCCGGTGGCGGGATTGACGGTCTGGTAGGTCATGGCGATTCTCCTCGGTCCGGGTGGAGGGGCTGGCCGGGAGCGGCCGGGCCGGCCGCTCCCGGCCGCCGGGGCTAGCGATCCGCGATGCCCGGCGTGAGGATGAAGTTGACCGGCAACTTCTCCGCCAGCGTGTAGGGGCTGGCCCTGTTTTCCTTGACCCATCGCTTTTCCGCCACGGATTCGAAGGGCGGGGGTATCTCGCCCTGGAGTGACCACAGGTCGAACGGCGTCTCGTCGATGGAGACCTCCCAGTCGTATCCCTTGTCGCGGACGTAAGGTGCGATGGCCTCGTCGATCGCCCGAACCCACCATTCCCGGATGACGGCGCCGGGCAGCGTCCGGGCGATGTGGTCGACCTTGAAGCGGATGAACCGGTCGTGCGGCTGGCCGCCCACGAAACAGGATCCCCGGGCGATTTCCTCGAAAATGAACACCACGTAGAACCGCGGGATGGGAACCTGCGCGTAGATGTTCGTCACTTGTTCGGCCAGGGCCTGCTTGTCCGCGGGGGTGAACGCTTCTGCTGGGTGGTAGACTTTCCAGAGTGGCATGTCGTTTCTCCAAAGAAGGCGGCGCGCGGGTGACGCGTGCGCGGCGCCGGCTGTTGTTTTTGCGGGCCGGACCGACGTACCCGGGGTATCCATGGGCGGGGGTCCGGATCTGCACGATAAATGATTGCATTATGCAATCAAAAATGACTATACGAGGATCGGGGCGGCCTGTCAAACGGAACGTGCCGCAATCCGCAGGCCGGCGCGTTGCACTTCCCACTGCGGTGGATTAAGCTAGCGGGACGTGCGCCGCCTGCTCAGCTTCAGGCGGGTGCCTGCGGGCGGACGGATCGTTGAGAGGGCCACATGGACAAGGGAGTATGCGCGGTGGTCGGCGTGGGGCACGGCAATGGCGCCGCGATGGCGCGCCACTTCGCCATGCAGGGCTACCGGGTGGCGCTGTGCGCGCGCGACCTGCCGAAGCTGCGCGAAATCTCCGCGACGATCGCGGGATCAATGCCGTTCGAGTATGACGTACGCGATGTGGAGGGGATATCCGGCGCCTTCGCCGGCATCCGCCAGCAGCTCGGCCCGGTGGATGTGCTCGTCTACAACGCGGGCGCGGGCGCCTTCGCCAACATCGACGATGCCACCGTCGAGGACTTCCAGGCCGCCTGGGAGGTGAACTGCCGGGGGCTGTTCCTCGCCGCGAAGGCCGTGATCCCGGACATGCGCGCCGCGGGCGGCGGCTGCATCGTCGCCATCGGGGCGACCGCATCCCTCAGGGGAGGGGCGGGCTTCGCCCCGTTCGCCTCCGCCAAGGCGGGCCAGCGCGGCCTAGCGCAGTCGCTGGCGCGGCATCTCTGGCCGGAGAACATCCACGTCGCCTACGTGATCCTCGACGGCATCGTCAACCTGGAGCGCACCCGGGCACGGCTGGCCGACAGGCCGGACGATTTCTTCCTGGAGCCTTCCCGGATCGCCGAGTCGGTCTATTTCCTCTCGCAGCAGGACCGGCAGGCCTGGACATTCGAGCTCGACCTGCGCCCCTACGCGGAGAAATGGTAGGGCCTCGCCGGGACGACGGACGCGACGAAGCGCGGCGCCCCCGAACCCAACCGGACAGACAGGAGGAAATCGCATGAAACTGGAATCGCTGGCGCTGCACCATGGATACACCGCGGAGGCCCCGGCGCGGGCGGCGGCGGTGCCCATCTACCAGACGACCTCCTACACGTTCGACAGCACCCAGCACGGGGCCGACCTGTTCGACCTCAAGGTGCCGGGCAACATCTATACCCGCATCATGAACCCCACCAGCGCGGTGCTGGAGCAGCGCATCGCGGAGATGGAGGGGGGCGTGGGCGCGCTGGCGGTGGCCTCGGGCATGGCCGCGATCACCTACGCCATCCAGTGCATCGCCAGCACCGGCGACAACATCGTGAGCACCAGCCAATTGTACGGCGGCACCTACAACCTGTTTGCGCACACCTTCCCGCGGCAGGGCATCGAGGCGCGCCTGGTGCCGCACGACGACCACGACGCCATCGAGCGCAGCATCGACGGCGCCACCCGCGCCATCTTCTGCGAATCCATCGGCAACCCCGCCGGGAACGTGGTCGACATCGAGAGCCTGGCGCGGATCGCCCATCGCCATGGCGTGCCGCTGATCGTCGACAGCACCGTCTCGACGCCCTATCTGTGCCGGCCCTTCGAGCTCGGCGCCGACATCGTGGTGCATGCGCTGACCAAGTACATCGGCGGCCACGGCACCACGATCGGCGGCATCATCGTGGATTCGGGGAAGTTCGACTGGGCGCTGCACCGGAGCCGCTTCCCACTGCTGAACGAGCCGGATCCCTCCTACCACGGCGTGGTGTACACCGAAGCGTTCGGGGAGGCGGCCTTCATCGGCCGCTGCCGCGTGGTGCCGCTGCGCAACACCGGGGCGGC
The DNA here is from genome assembly GCF_900119085.1 of Nitrosovibrio sp. Nv17. GTDB lineage: Bacteria > Pseudomonadota > Gammaproteobacteria > Burkholderiales > Nitrosomonadaceae > Nitrosospira. The sequence goes on from NZ_FPIQ01000006.1 coordinate 86,317, forward strand.
GCTGGCGCCGCACAGCGCCTTCCTGATCCTGCAGGGGCTGGAGACGCTGGGCCTGCGGATGGAACGGCACTGCGAGAATGCCCTGCAGGTGGCGCGCTACCTGGAGGCCCATCCCAGGGTGCTGCGGGTGAACTACGCGGGGCTGCCGGCGAGCCCGTACCACGCCCTGTGCAAGCGGCTGAGCGGAGGCAGGGCCTCGGGCATCCTGAGCTTCGAGATCGAGGGCGGCGCGGCGGCGGGCGGGCGCTTCATCGATGCGCTCGGGATGATCCTGCGCCTGGTCAACATCGGCGACACGCGCTCCCTCGCCTGCCATCCTGCCTCCACCACCCACCGCCAGCTGAGCCCTGCCGAGCTGAAGGCCGCGGGCGTGCCGGAAGGCCTGGTCAGGATATCGGTGGGCATCGAGCACATCGACGACATCATCGCCGACATTTCCCAGGCGCTGGACGCGGCCGGCTGACCGGCAGCGCGCTCCCTCGGCGCCGGCCAGCCGGCTACGCGGATCACGCCCGGCGCATGTGGGCGCCGAGGAATTCGAGGATGCGATCCTCGTACTCCCGGCCGGCGTAGGCGTGCATGTTGAAGTGTCCGCCGCCCGGGACGATCCACGCCTGCTTGGGGGCGCGCGCGGCGTCCAGCAGGCGCTCGGTTTCCGCGACGGGGGTGTGGCGGTCGTCGGTGCCGGAGATCAGCAGCACAGGCGCGTCGAGACCGGCGATGCGCGCGATGGGATCGAGTTCGGCGGTGCCGCCCAGTCGGAAGGTGAGCTGCCACAGCAGCAGCGGGGAGAGCGCCGGCCCCGATTCCCCCAGATGCAGCCGCATGCGGTTGTCGACCGCCTCCCGGATCGTGGGGTGCATGGATTCGAGCACGACCGCGCGCAGGTTGAGCGGACCGGGCGCCAGCACGATGGCGGCCGCGCCCAGCGACACGCCGATGGCGCCGATGGCTTCGGACGGGAAGCGCGTCCGCAGGTAGGCCACGGCCGCTTCCACGTCTTCCGCCTCGCGTGCGCCGAAGGTGATGCGGTCGCCCGGCGTCTCGCCGTGCGCGCGCAGATCGATGAGCAGGACGCCGTATCCCTCGGCGTTGAGGAACTTCGCGCGGCTCAGCATCTCGACGCGGTTGCTGCGCAGCGAATGCACCAGCAGCACCGCGCCCGCGCCGGGCATGCCGCGCTTCAGCCAGCCGTGCACACGGGTGCCGTCGGCTGCGGGGATTTCGACGGACTCGACCGGGAAGTCGGCGGAGATCGAGGCTGCCAGGCTGTCGACCGAGGTGGGCACGGGTCCGCTCAGCAGTTCTCCCAGGCCGGCGAGACCTGCCAGGGGAACCAGTCCGGCCAGCAGGACGGCGGTCAGGATGCGGCGCATGCAGGGCGGAGCCGCCGTCCTCGCCCCGGGAGACAGGCGCGGGGAGCCGGCAGGGCGTGCCGGGGGCCGCCGCGCACCGGACGGCGGGCTGCCGGCTCAGCCCGCGGCATGCCGGACGGGAATCGCTGCCGGAGGATGATTCCCTCTGGCGAGGCTGCCGATGGCGGTGATCAGATCGTTGGGTTCGACCGGCTTGGAGAGGTGCATCTGGTAGCCTTCGCTCATCGCCCGGACTCCGTCGTCGTCGGCGAATGCGGTCAAGGCGATGGCGGGCGTGTATCCGCCTTCATCCTCGGCGAGGTGGCGTATGTCGCGGATGAGCTGATATCCGTCCCGTCCGGGCATGCCGATATCGCTGACCATGACGTCGGGCCGGCTGCGCTTCAGCAGGGCCAGCCCTTCCACGGCGCCGGCCGCGGTGGTGATGCCTGCGCCTCGGTCTGCCAGTATCTGGGCGACGAGCGCGAGGGAATCGGGCTCGTCGTCGACGACCAGCACCCGGACGCCGCGGAGCGCGGCGCTGCGATCGGCGGCGGCGCCGGTATCCGGCGCCGCCGCAGCGGAACGGTCCCGGTGCATGCCCGCGGTGCGCGGCAGGGTCACGATGAAGGAGGCGCCCAGTCCCTCGCCGGCGCTTTCCGCGTAAACCGCACCGCCATGAAGGATCACGAGCTGCTTCACGATGGCGAGACCGAGCCCCAGCCCGTCATGGTGCCGGGAAAGCGAGGAGTCCGCCTGGCGGAAGCGGTCGAAGATGTAGAGGAGGAACTCCGGCCGTATGCCGATGCCGGAGTCCCGGATGGTGATTTCCGCCTGCGAATCCGTGCTCCGCAGGATGACCTCGATGCGCCCCTGCCGGGGGGTGAACTTCACCGCGTTGGCGAGCAGGTTCCAGAGCACCTGCTGGATCCGGTCCGGATCGCCCAGTATGGCGCCGGGGGCGGAATCGATCGCCCGCGCGAGATGGATTTCCTTGGCCTGCATGGCGGGAGAAATCGATTCGATGGCCGCCTCGAGCGCCTCCGCGAGATTCATGGGCCTCAGGTCCAGCCGAATCTTTCCGGAGACGATGCCGCTCATTTCCAGCAGATCCTTGATGAGCCGGTTCTGGGCGCGCGCATTGCGCTCGATCACCTCCAGTCCCTGGCGGAGGGTTTCCACGCTCGCGCTCGTCTGGCTGAGAAGCTGCGCCCATCCGAGTATGGCGTTGAGGGGCGTTCTCAGTTCATGGGACAGGGTGGCGAGGAATTCGTCCTTCATCCGGCTGGCCTGCTCGGCCTCGCCGCGGGCGGAACGCTCGTTCTCGAGGAGCAGCTGCTTTTCCTCCTCCGAGCGCTTGAGGTCGTCGATGTCGATGCTGGAGCCCAGCCACATCGAGATGCGCCCGTGCGCATCGTGCCTGGGGTGCACCTGCACCCGGTGCCAGCGGTGGGTGCCATCGGCGCCCCGCAGCCGGATCTCCATCTGGAAGGGCGTGCCGGTGGCGAGCGCGTGGCGCCAGCCGTGCGCATTCCTGCCGGCGTCGTCCGGATGGATGAAGTCGGCCGTGCCCCAGTCCCGCAGCCGGTCGAGCCCGGAGCCGGCGTAGTCGCGCCACTGGCGGTTGAAGTAGTCCACGACGCCGTCGGGGCGCGTGGTGAAGATCTTCAGCGGCAGCGCCTCCGCCATGAAGTGCTGCCGTTCCCCGCTCTCCCGCAGCGCCTCCTCGGCGCGTAGCCGGGCGGTGATGTCGCGGAAGCTCCAGACGCGGCCGAGGCATCGCTTCCCGGCATATTGCACCCTGGAGATGCGCTCGAACACCCGTCCGTCCAGCAGTTCCATGAGATCGTAGCTGTCTTCCGGCCAGGCGGCGTAGATGTGCGCGGTCCTGTCCAGGATGTCCTGGGGATTCTTCAGATAGTGCGCGTAGAGCGCCACCACCTGCATGTGCTCGCGATTGCCCGGCGGATCGTCCGGAAGCGGCCATATCCGCAGGTACAACGCGTTGCTGTGCAGTATCCGGCCCTTCCTGTCGGTCGTGAGAATGGCGTCGGCGGTCGATTCCAGGATGGCGCGCAGGATCGACAGGGAGGGATCGCCCGCGCGCTTTTCCCTCTTTCCCTCGTTCGTCCTCATCCCCGTTCCGCGACGCTCCGCGGGCGAGGGCCGCTCAGTGCCCGGTCGCATCCCCATGGCGGCTGGCCTCGAACAGGAACCAGGTGCGGCGCTCGGTCTCGTCGATCCATCCCTCGATCAGGCTGGTGGTGGCGATGTCGTGATGCTCTTCGCATACATCGTGGGCGTCGCGCAGGCCCGAGGCGAGCGTCTTGTTGTCCTCGCGCAGCTCGGCCAGCATGGCGAGCGGCTCGACGTAGTCGGCGTCGTTGTCGCGGATGCGCTGGTTACGGGAGATGTCGCCGATCGACTTGAGCGTGGTGCCGCCCACCTTGCGGATGCGTTCCGCGATGAGGTCGGTCATGGCGAAGAGCTGGACCGCCTGCTCGTCCAGCAGCAGATGGTAGTCCCGGAAATGGGGGCCGCTCATGTGCCAGTGGAAATTCTTGGTCTTCAGGTAGAGCGCGTAGACATCCGCCAGGACGACATTCATGGCCTGCACGATGTCCCGCGTCGCCGCCGTCGGGAGATCGGTCGGCGTAGCCAGCGGGCGTGGCTTGGGATTGCGTTTTTTCGGGGCTGTGGTCTTTGCCATGTCAGTGCTCCTTGGTGGTTGGGCTCAAGCGGGAACCGGGCGTGGATCGGGTTGCGAGGGTACCCATTCTGAGCCGAGTCATGGTGTGGCGCAAGGGGTGAAGCCAAGGTCCAGCATCAGCATATCGCGTTTTCACGGAAGGATGCGTGCGGTGGTCCACACGCAGGCGGATTCCGCGACCCTGCGCGGGAAAGGGGCAATTGAATTGACAATAATTATCATTATCGTTTAACATCGATGAGAGTAGGGTATTGAAGCGCGATCGCGGCGCGGCAGGGTCATGCAGTGGCGCGCCGGCGCGTCGGAGCCATGGCAGGCGGCTCGCGCCGTCGCGGGGCGCAGCGGTGGCTGGGAGTATGACAGGGCAATCATTCGTATACAAAAGACAAGGAGTCGCAATATGAGCACGCTACGGACGGGATCGGCCTACAATGGCTTTCTGAAGCAGGAATCCGTTTTCCAGGACGCGCAGGCCATGCAGGCCGGCGCGATCAAGGAAGCCGTCGCCTGGCAGCTCGCCGAGGCGATGAAGGCGCAGTCGCTGACGAAGAGCCGGATGGCGACCATGCTGAAGACCAGCCGGTCGCAGGTGGATCGCCTGCTCGATCCGGGAAGCGACATTACCCTGTCGAGCCTGCAGCGCGCCGCCACCCTGGTCGGACGCAGGATCCAGATCGAACTGGTGTAGCGCCCGCCGCGAAGCCTTCCCGGGTGGGCTCGATCCCGGGGGCGAAACGGCTTCTTTCTCTTCCCGGCAGCCGCCTTCCCGCGCAGATTTCCGCCGTTCCGTCTTTCCGGCCGGGCCGGCGCGACGAAGCCTCCTTGCACCTGTCATGCCGGGCGCCACGATTCCGCCCCGGCGGCCCGCCGGCGAGGCATCCGGCGCGCCATGGCCGCACCCGTCCACATGGAGAGACGAAAGGGTATACAATACGTGGCAGCGACCCGCCTGCGCGCAGGGATGCGGCGCACCTTCATGCGGAAGAAGCCATGGCACTCAGGCTACACGTCATCATCTGCAGCACGCGCCCAGGCCGGGTGGGGCCTGCAGTCGCCGCGTGGTTCCACGAGCTTGCGCGGCAGGACGGCCGGTTCGAGGCGATCCTGGTCGATCTTGCCGAGTTCGGGCTGCCGGTGTACGACGAGCCGGAGCATCCCGTCCGCCAGGACTACCGGAACGATCATACCCGCCGATGGGCCGCCAGCGTCGCCGCTGCCGATGCGTACGCGTTCGTGACGCCGGAGTACAACTTCGGCCCCCCGCCTTCCCTCCTGAACGCGCTCAACTACGTCTACAAGGAATGGAACTACAAGCCCGCCGGAATCGTCAGCTATGGCGGCGTGTCCGGCGGGCTGCGTTCCGCCCTGATCGAGAAGCTGACCTTCACGACGTTGAAGATGATGCCGATGGTGGAAGCCGTGGCGGTGCAGAACGTGGCCGCCCGCCTCGACGGCACGGGAGGTTTCCTGCCGGACGAGCACCACGGCCGCGCGGCCGCGGCACTGCTGAACGAGCTGCACAAGTGGGCAGAGGCGTTGAAACCCCTGCACTAGCGGGGCGTCGCATGGCCGATCCCGGCATCCGCTGAATGCCCCGGCTGGGCGCACTGCTGGCGTTGTCGCGCGAGCACCATGGCTCGCTGGTGCTGGCGCGCGACGTGCGGCGCATGCTCGAGGCGAACGAGTCTCCCCCGGCGGGGGAGGTCGCCGCTGCGCTGGCGGCCGTGGAGGCGCACTGGCGCGCGGTACTGGTCGCGCACTTCGAACGCGAGGAGGCGTTGATCGACGTGGCGCAGGCGACGCTCGACCCGCATGCGGTGCGGCGGGTGCTGGCCGAGCACGCCGAATTGCGGGCGCTCGCCATGGGCGCGTGCGGACTGGATCCGGCAGCGCGCCTGCAGCGCTTCGCCGAACTCATCAGCGGCCACGTCCGCTTCGAGGAGCGCGTGCTGTTTCCGCAGCTGCAGCGCCATCCCGGCGTCGTCGGCGCGAATGCCGGGTCGTGATGCCATCATCATTCCGTGGAAAGGAGGTTCGCATGGATTTTCCCCATTTCTTCAGCCAGGCGCCCGTGGTGCGCACCCGGGACGCATTTGCCGAAACCCTGGGTGCCGCCCGTGAAGGCGTGCTGGAATATCGCTACGAGGACGCGGTGCGGCTGGCCGGCCACTCCTGTCCCACCGTCGCGGGCGCCTTCCTGATGGGCCGCGCGGCGCTGACGGCCCTCTACCCCGATGGTCCGGCCGAGCGCGGCGCGGTGGCGGTGCGCATGCCCGCGCCCGAGGACGACGGTACCACCGGGGTGACCGCGCAGGTGCTGACCCTGTTGACCGGGGCGGCGGCGGACAATGGGTTCCACGGCATCCAGGGACGCTTCCGGCGCAAGGGGCTGCTGAGCTTTGCCGAACGCCGCGAGGGAGAGGCGATCACCTTCACGCGCGTCGATACCGGCGCAGGGGTACAGGTCAGCCTCGACGTCTCCCTCATCCCCAGCGACCCCGCCCAGGGCGGCCGCCTGGCCGCCATCCTCCAGGGCAGCGCCGACGACGCGCAGCGGGCCGCGTTCGCGCACGCCTGGCAGGCGCGCGTGCGGCTGCTGCTGCTCGAATTTGCCGACGATCCGCGCGTGGTGCGGCTGGCTCCGCTGCAGTAGGATGGGCATCTTTCGCCTTCCCGCCAGCGGCGGAGGGCGAACACGCCTCAGGACAGGCCCCGGGTCCTGGAGCGCTTCCTGGAAGGCGACGGCCGCGCCGCCGGTTTCTCCGGCGGCACCACGCAGCGGTAGTGGAGCTCCACGGGCATCCACATCCCGAGCGTCAGCACGCCCGCGAGGTCATGCGCGAGGGAGCGGTGGAGGATCACGTCGCGGATGCCCTGGGTGCATTCCGTAAAGAGGATCCGGGGTTCGGCGGCACTGCCCCAGAAGCGGTCATGCACGATCACCCTGCGGTATTCCATGGCCTGCCCGCCGTATCCGGCAGGATCGGGCATCGGCGCGGCGAGCCGGAAGCGGGCGCATCCCGCCAGGAGCAGGACGCCGGCCGCGCAGGCGATGAGCCACGCGCGCGGGCGGTGGGGCGGGAAGCGGCCGGAAGTCGTCGCGTGGGAAGGCATGGGGCGGAAAGAAGCCGATTTCCAATGTTATCCCAATGCGCGGGCGCTGCAAACCGGGGCATGCACAAAAAAACTTGACAAATACCGGAAACGCCCTATAATGCGAATCCATACAGTGGATTTTTGTGCTCATAGGATATAGATTCCGAGTCGAATCCACACGGCCGCCTGGCTGTACGCCGGCCGGCCCGCCGTCTCCGCCCCGAGGTTGTCCACCGCAGGCGAGGGCGGTACCAGGAACCCGCGCTTCTCCCGGCAGAAGGCGGGTTTTTTGTTGCACCCTTCCTTTCCCGTGAAGGAAGCCGCGAACCCGCTCAGGCGGGTTTTTTTGTCTCGAAGATTCACAGGATCGTTCATTCCGGCCTGCCTCGCGCGGGCCTTTTCATTTGGAGATAGGAGATAGCATCGATGGTCGGTACTCCAGCGGTTACAGCGATCGTGATTGCGGTGCTCGTCGCACTGGCTTTTGGTGGAGGGTTCGCCCTCGGCGACTGGCGCGCCACCATGCAGATACAGCGGCTCCATAACGACAACGCGCTGCTGTCGGCTGCGAACGACCGGTGCGCCACCGACATCGAATCGGTGCGCTTTGCCCTGGATGCGCAGAAAGCGGCGGCAGTCCGGCGGGAGAAGGAGGCGATCCGGGCGATGCGGGAGGCAGGAAAAGTGGCGGCGGCCCATACGGCAAAGGCCAGGGCGATCCGGGCGCTGCCGCCGGTGGCGGATGTTTCTGCCGACGGGCAGTGCGAGGCCATTTTCAGGGAACAGCAGGAATACGTGCAGGATCGCCGTCGTCATGGCGCGTCGCAGTAGCAGGATGGCGGCACGGGTACTGGCCGTCGCGATGCTGGGCGGGTGCGCCGGCACGCCCGTCATCCAGACGCAGCTGCTGGAGGTGCCGGTGGCCGTTCCCTGCCGGGTGGAAACGCCGGCGGAGTGCAGTTCGGCGTATGCGGTCGACCGCGTCTCCGCCAAGGACGACGCTCTGGCCATCAACCGCGCCCTGCGCGTGGAAATCGAGGAGCGCGCCGCCTGCGAGGTCAGGCTGCTTGCCGCGGTGAAGGGCTGCAACGGTGCGCCCCGGCGGGAATCGGACCCTGAATCGGGCCATGAGTGAGCGCCGTTCCCGGCAAAAGTCGGCGGATGCGGGCAGGCAGCGCCCGGTTCGCGGAAGCAAAGCGCCTGCACCCGGTGCCCGCGAGCTGGTGGATGCGATCTGCGGCGGCATTTCCCTGGGCAGATCGGTGCGCGCGATGTGCGCGGAGACCGGTGTCAGCCAGCGGGTGCTGTGGAACTGGCTTGCGGGCGACGCGGGGCTGATGCGGCAGTATCAGCGCGCCAGGGAACTGGGCGTGGATGCCTACGCCGAGGAGATCATCGAAATCTCGGATGACGGGAGCCGCGACGTTTCCGTCGACGAGAAGGGAAGGGAGGTGACGAACCGCGAAATCATCGCGCGCTCTCAGCTGCGCATCGACGCGCGCAAGTGGTACGCAGCCAGGCTCGCACCGAAAAAATACGGGGACAGGCCATCCGGCGCCCGGTGGGACGAAGGGCAGGAAAAGCCGGCTGTTCACAGCGTCGAGGTGGCCTTTGTCGCGCCCTCCGGCGCGGGTGAGGAAGGCATGGGCCGCGGCTCCGGCGTACGCGATTCGCCCGCCGGGACGGCATGACCGTCTACCGGGCGGAATTTCCCGAGAAGCTCAGGTTCCTGTTCGAGCCCCACCGATACAAGGTGCTTTATGGCGGTCGCGGCGGGGCGAAGAGCTGGAGCGTCGCCCGCGCGCTGCTGATCCAGGCGGCGAAGGCGCCGCTGCGCATCCTGTGCGCGCGCGAGCTGCAGAGTTCCATCGCCGAATCGGTGCACCATCTGCTGCGCTCGCAGATCGCGGAGATCGGGCTGGAAGGCTTCTACGAGGTGCAGAACAGCGCCATTCACGGGCGCAACGGCTCCGAGTTCGTGTTCGCGGGACTGCGCAACAACGTCACCAAGATCAAGTCGTTCGAGGGCATCGACCGGGTATGGGTGGAAGAGGCCCAGGCAGTCTCGAAGGGCAGCTGGGAGGTATTGATTCCCACGATCCGCAAGGAGGGCTCCGAGATCTGGATCACCTTCAACCCGGAACTGGAGGCGGACGAGACCTACCGGCGCTTCGTGGCCGACCCGCCCGCCGGCGCCGCGGTCGTCCACGTCAACTGGGACGACAACCCATGGTTTCCCGAAACGCTGAGGCGGGAAAAGGACGAATTGAAGGCGCGCGACCCCGACGCCTACCGGAACATCTGGGAAGGCCGGTGCCGCGCCGCCCTGGACGGGGCCATCTATGCCCGTGAACTGCGGGTGGCGCAGGTGGAGGGGCGCATCGGGCGCATCGTCTATGACGCCGCGCGGCCGGTGCACACGTTCTTCGATCTCGGCTGGGCGGACAGCACCAGCATATGGTTTGCGCAAAGCATTGGGAGCGAATTCAGATTGATCGACTACTACAGCAACAGCCAGCTGCCGATACAGCACTATATCGGCGCCTTGCAGGAACGGGGGTACGTATACGGCACCGACTGGCTCCCGCACGACGCGCGCGCCAGGACGCTGGCGACGGGGCGCAGCGTGGAGGAGATCATGCTCGCGGCCGGTCGCCGGGTGAGGATCGTGCCCGACCTCTCCATCTATGATGGCATCAATGCCGCCCGCACGGTGTTCAACCGCTGCTGGTTCGACGAACACAAGTGCGTGGAAGGCCTGCAGGGCCTGCGGCGCTATCGCTACGACGTCGATCCCGCCACGGGCGGGTTCAGCGGGCGTCCGCTGCACGACCTCCATAGCCATGCGGCGGACGCCTTCCGCTACTTCGCGGTGGCCGCCGAGGACGACCGGCCAGGGGGCAGCGCCCGGGGCATCCGCATGAGGGGATGGCGCACATGATCCCGGGGCCGGCGGGCGCGGATGCGGAGGACATCGGGGCGGACATCTCGGTCGAGGCCTACAGCAGGATCTGCCGGGATATCCGCAGCCAGCCCGGATGGCGCCTGGATTCGGATACGGACTGCGACTACTACGACGGCGCACAGGTTGGCGTGGACGTCGTCAGGCGGCTCAAGGAAGCCGGCATCCCGCCGCAGGATTCGAACCTGATCAAGCCGACCATCAACGCCGTGCTGGGCATCGAGGCGCGCAGCCGCACGGACTACCGGGTCATGGCGGACGACGAGCGCCAGATGGAAATCGCCGAGGGGCTTTCCGCCCGGCTCAAGGAAGTCGAGACCGAGTCCCGTGCCGACCGCGCGATGTCGGATGCCTACTCCAGCATGATCCGCGCGGGGATCGGCTGGGTCGAAGTGTCGCGTGAATTCGATCCGCTGCGCTACCCGTACCGGGTGCGTGAAATCCATCGCAACGAGATCTGGTGGGACTGGTCGTCGAGGGAGCCGGATCTGTCGGATGCGCGCTACCTGCGCCGCGACAAGTGGGTGGATCGGGCGCAGGCCGCCCGGATGTTCCCGGAGCAGGACGCGCTCATCGCCGGCAGCTGGAGCGGCTGGAACCACCTGGACGTGTACGAGGGCGCCGACACGCGCATGGCCCGTGCCTGCGAGGTGGAGCAGGCATGGAACCAGTCCTGGGGACACCTCCAGGAGGAGTATCTCAATCGCGGCTCGGGCATGGTGCGCCTGTCGGAGTTGTGGTACCGCCACCTGGAAAATGCATACGTGCTGGTATTGCCGGATGGCCAGATGCTGGAATACCGCGAGGACAATCCCCATCACCAGGCGGCCCTGGGCGAGGGGCTGGTGCGTGCCCGCAGATGCCTGTTGCCGCGGATGCGGGTGTCGATCTGGCTGGGCCCGCACAAGCTGATGGACGTGCCCAGCCCGCTGCCCCACCGGGATTTTCCGTACGTGCCGTTCTGGTGCTTCCGCAAGGATCGCTCGCGCGCGCCGTACGGGCTGATCCGCGACATGCGCGGGCCACAGGACCAGATACTCGATCTGGATATCCTGCTGTACGAGGTGCTGAATTCGGTGAAGGTCGAGGTGGACAACGACGCCCTGGATCTGGCCCAGAACAGCTACCAGGAAGTGGCCCGCAACGTCGGCAGCCTGCGCTCGATGACGGTGCTGAACGCGCAGCGCAGGAACGCGGGCGGATTCAAGGTGACGCGCGAGCATGCGCTGGCGTCGCAGGTCTTCCAGCTGGTGGAGGAGCGCAAGCGCAGGATCGAGGCGGTGAGCGGCGTCTACCGGGCCATGCTCGGGGCTCACACGCAGGCGGCCAGCGGCATTGCCATCAGCAACCTGGTGGAACAAGGTTCCAGCGTGCTGGCGGAGCCCAACGACAACTTCCGCTACGCCCGCCGGCTGGTGGGGCAGCAGCTCCTGGCGCTCATCAGGCACGACCTGCTTGGCCGGCAGGTGGCATTTGCGGTCGGGCAGGGCGACGGTCGCAGGACCGTCTATTTCAACCGCGAGATCGAGACCCCTGCGGGAGCGGTGATCGAGAACGACGTCGAGACCGCCCGCGTCAAGGTCGTGCTGGAAGACGTGCCGGCCACGCCGACCTTCCGGGCGCAGCAGCTGCAGGCATTCGCCCGCATCGTGCAGGCCGCGCCGCCAGCGTACCAGGCGGTGCTGTACCCGGCGATGCTGGAGCTGTCGGACGTGCCGAACCGGCACGAGTTGGCGGAGCGGTTGCGGCAGATGACCGCACTGGCGGGGTCATGATGCGTCAGCGTGCCATGGCCGGAGAACAACGTGGATCATGAACATGGTCCGGGCATCAAACAACTGGAGGAATCGACATGATCAAATTTTTGTGCAATAGCTTCGTGGCTGGTCAATATTATGTTCCTGGCATGATTGCTGATTTTGAAGCAAACATTGAAAGGGACCTTATCACAGATGGAAATGCAATCAATCTTCCCTTGGTAACAGGATCCACTTGGGCGGAGAAGCCACATTTCACTTCAGTAGATGCAGGCACAGCCATAAGTCTAATTGATGTTGGAGGAGGTTCAACATGGGTGTCAACATATGCTGGATGGATTCCTCAGAATGGTATTGTGGTGTTGGCATCCAATTGGGGAACGGTGGCGTCTCCAGTCGGCTCGATAACAGGTGTCGCTAATGGATTGTTTCAGCCGATAGGTGGTGCAGGTTCTCTGGTTATTCCTGCTGGAATGCTACTGGAAAGTAGAGCAAAGCTTGAAATAGAGGCGTCGCTTCTTAGAATAGGAGCAAATGGTCCTTATACTGCTAATATCCATCTTGGTACTGCGGGAAATGTCAATGATTCGATCGTCTTTTCTGTAGCACCTGCAGCAACTAATAATCTTCATACACGAATATATTTGTCGCTCTGGTTCAATGAAGGAACTGTAACCACAGTAAGTTATCAGGCACCCGGTGCGTCAACTGCGGGTGCATTGCAAGATAAAGCAGCTAACATAGATCTGATGAAAGCCATGACAGTTTCGATTGGAATTCTGTCGGCGCATACGGCAGATCGAATCAACCTCGTCGGTTACTCAGTAAAATTGGTGATGATATGACTATAAATCCCAATATCATGAGAATCATCTCTTCTGAGATTCTTGAGGATCCGGCGCAGTACGCTAAAGAACGTTCGTACCCTGATCGAATCATGATGGTAGAAGATCCTACAGGATTGCGAGGTCAAGTTGTAAAGATACGTTTGGTGCGTGGCGACCCGATTATTGCAGGCTCCTATCGGGTTGAGTTGTCACGGGATTACTACACATCGGAGTATGCTCTAGGAACAGGAGGAGGATGGTACTGGTGGAGTTATATGCTTGACCCAGAATGGGCTGAAAAATTCAAATTATTGAAAGCTACGAATCCTCAATGGCAAGACTACAGCATTAATATTCAACAATTCAAGACTCGGAATACTGACAATTTTATCCATCCGAAATGGACTGTAGTGGTGAATGAGTTTGGCGTATGTCTGAGAAAATGGTCTCAATCTGATACACCAAAAAAATACGAGATTGTGGCACTCTGGCCAGTAGATTCACTCATCTGGCATGATGTCGTAAGCTATATATACTGGTCAACAGGGCGTGATGGAGTCTTTGAGTTATACCTGGACGACAAGCTAATTTATAGATATTTGGGGCCGACAGTCTATGAAGGAGTTACCCGCGGATGCTACTGGAAACAGGGAATATATGCTCCCGGAAGCTACCCTGCGGGTATAGATGATCTGACGATATATGCGCAGGGCCTCAGGCAGGTTTATCCAGCAGGGGGCAGCTATCTTGAATGTAGAACCGTACCGGCAAAATTCCCACCTCAAGTGACCCAGCTTAGAGTAAAAATGGATAAGATATAGATCGAATGAAGAGTCACTTGATGCAACCGCCTTCGGGCGGTTTTTTGTTTTCAGCCGCCTGAAACATCCGGACGGCTCGCGCTCACGGCGATACCGCAGTTTCATCAACCCCCGCTCAGGCGGCGTGCTCACGACGACACCGCAGTTGGAGGAGAAGGAAAATGGAAGTGGATCAGTTGACCAATGAACAGGTCGCAAGCCTGACGCCCGAGCAGGTCGAGCTGCTGGAGAATCATCCGGAGAAGCTGGCCGAGATTCTCGATGGACGGGAGCAGGCAGGGAATGACTCCGGGCAGGCATTGGCGTCCGGCGGCGAGGAGACGGGCGAGGCGGCTCCGGTCGTGCTGAACAAGAGCGGCAGGGGAATCATCCCCTACGAAAAGCACAAGGAGCTTCGGGTCGAGAACTCATCGCTGCGCGAGCAATTGCAGGCGGCGCAGGTGGCGCAGGCCGAGGCGGCCCGCAGGCTGGAGGAATTGCTCGGACGCAAGGAGCACGCCGCCGCGGAAGGGGAGGCGGAGGTCTCCGACGATGCGCTGGCGCGGCACCTTGCCACCCTCAAGGCCGAGATGCCCGGACTCTACCCGGTCATCGCCGCGGTGCTCGAGGGCGGCCGGAAGCAGGGAGAGGAACTCCGCAGGACGCTGGACGAACTGAAGCGCGAAAAGGAAGAAGCGGATCGCGTCCGTCAGCTCAGCGTGGCCGAGCAGGTGCAGGAGGCGAAGGAGAACAATCCCGACCTGGTTCATTGGGAGACGGCCGATCCGGAGGCCTGGGAGGAGGCGCTGCGCCAGGACGAGATACTCCGTACCGGCGGCAGGTGGGCGAACAGGCCCTACGCCGAGCGGTTCGAGGAAGTCGTCCGCCGCGTGCGCGCCATTCTGCCCCAGGCTTCGAAAACGCAGGCACAGTCCGATCCGGAGCGAATCAGGGCCGAGGCGAAGGCCAGGCTCGACAAGGCTCCGGAGAGGAGACCCGTAACCCTATCGGATATCCATGGCGGGGCAAACCCGGCCTCCGAGCGCGAGCAGATCGAGAACCTGGACGCCCTGACACTGGCCCAGAGACTCATGAAGATGCCCGCGCACCAGGCGGCGGCCATGCGAGCCGATCTTGACTGAAGGAATGAACTAAATGGCTGAAACAATCGTAGCGAGCGGCAGCTCCATCGCCGTCAAGCATTACAGCGCCGCGCTCCTGGCCAACACGCTGAAGGGGGCCTCCGCCATCGAGAACCTGGTGGGGCCGGTCGAGCCGACCGCGGCGATGGAAAAGATCGCGGGACAGACCCAGCCCGGCATGCCACTGGTGCGCATCGATAACCTGGCCAAGAGCGCCGGCGACATCGTCTCGCTGGATCTGGTGGACACCATCGGCGGCGAGCCCCTGATGGGGGATGTCGACCGTGAGGGCAAGGGCAGCGCCCTGTCGTTCTCGTCCATGGACATCCGCATCGATCTCGCCAGCAAGGTGATCGACGCGGGCGGCAGCATGTCGCAGCAGCGCACCAAGCACAACCTGCGCGAGATCGCGCTGGCCCAGCTGTCGGGCTATTTCCCGCGGCTCGATACGCAGGAATCCCTGGTGCATCTGGCCGGCGCGCGCGGTTCCCAGTCGGGTACCGACTGGACCATTCCGCTGCAGTCCAGCCCGAAGTTCGCCGAGATCATGGTCAACCCCGTGAAGGCCCCCACCTATAATCGTCATTTCGTGGTGAACGGCGCCCAGTTGACCGCAGGCGGCCAGCAGCTGGGGGCCATCGTCTCCACCGACATGCTGAAGCTGTCCCATCTGGACCTGCTGCGGCGGCGCCTGGACGACATGGATCAGCCGCTCCAGGCCGTCAGGCTGGCGGGCGACCGCGCGGCGCAGACCTCGAAGATGTGGATATTCCTGGCGACGCCGAACCAGTACTCGGTGCTGCTGACGGAGGGTTCCCTGCGGGCATTCCAGCAGAATGCGGTCAACCGCGCTGCCTACTTCGACACCCGCCATCCGCTGTTCGCCGGCGAGGTCGGCATGTGGAACGGCATCCTGGTGATCAAGAACGAGCGTGCCATCCGCTTCCTGCCGAACGAGACGACGCGGATCGTCACGGCGGCCAACGCGGCGACCGCCACCGAGACCAACCAGATCGTCAATGCGGGCCTGGCGGGCGGTTACGCCGTGGAGCGCGGCCTGCTGCTCGGCGCCCAGGCGCTGGGTGTCGCCTACGGCCGTACCCGCATTTCCGGCCTGCAGTTCGGTTGGAAGGAGCACTGGTACAACTTCGAAAGCAATCTTGAGGTCATGGGCGAGAAGGTCTGCGGCAAGGCGAAGGTGCGCCTCTCCGTCGACGACGGCACCGGCGCCAAGGTTCCGACCGACTTCGGCGTGATCGCGGTCGACTCCACCGTGCCGCTCTGAGGCGGACGGCGGCGAGAAAGACAGGCGCGCAAACCCCCTCGTATGATACCGGCGGGCGGCCCACACGGGCCGCCCTTTTTCTTTGGAGTGCGACATGCCGCATGTGAAATACATTGGTTCCTGCGACAAGACGGACAGCATAGACCGGCTCGGCCTGCACTGGAAGCCGGGCCAGGTGAGGAACGTGACGGCCGAGGCCGCCGAGAGACTGCTGGCGTTTTCCGACACCTGGGTGCGCGAGAAGGAGGGAGTCTCGCGCCGTTCCCGGACGGGCAAGCCGGTCGGCCTGGCCGCGGAGGCGGCGACGGTCGAAGAGCCCCTGCCAGTGATCGATTTGCATGGCATGAGCAAGGAGGCCATGATCGAGTATGCCGAGCGCACCTACAACGAGCGCCTGGACCGGCGCCTCGGCGAGGATGCCGTCCGGCACAGGCTGGTCGGTCTGCTCGCGGCGCACCACGCGGCAGCCTGAGCGCCCATGGCCTTCACCTACCAGGATGTCCTCGATCTGGCGAGGATACCGCTCAACGACGAGGACAGGGTGCGTCATCCGGATGGCCGGCTGCTGTCGTACGCGCGCCAGGCGGTGCTGCAGATGCGGAGGCGGCGGCCGGATCTGTTCATCGGGAGGTTCGGCGATCTGCCGGATGGTACCGAGAGTGCGGGAAGCATGCTTCCCCTGCCCGCCGAATACGCGCAGCTGGTGGCGGACTACGTCACCGCCAGGGCGGAGATGGTGGACGACGAGCACGCCGGTTCGGGCCGGGCGGCGCTGTTCATACGGCTGTACGGCATGGAGGTCGGGCCGTGAAGCCATGGCGCAGTTTTCATGATCTGGTGGCCCCCGATCTGCCCGGCTGCCCGCCCGAGGCGATCGATCACGCGCTGCGCCGGGCAGCCGCCGCGTTTTTCGAGCTGTCGATGGCCTGGCGATTCGACCATCCCGGCATCGCCGTGGAAGCGGGCGTGGCGGAATATGCGCTCGTTCTTCCTGAGGATGCCGTGGCCGCCTGTGTCCTGCGTGCCGCGCTCGACGGCATGGAGATCGGCTTCGTCGTGGATGGCCACGCTCCGGCGCGGTGGGATCGGCCTGCGCCGATCCATGGGCCGGTGCGCATTTCCGGCAGCGCCACCTCAGTGAAGCTGGCGCCGGAACCTCGCGCTCCGGGCCTCCTGGCACTGGAAGTGGCGCTGAAGCCTGCCATGGCCAGCGCCGGGATCGACGATGCCCTGTTCGAGGCGTTTCGCCAGCCCATCGCGCATGGTGCCCTGGCGGAGCTGATGCTGTCGCCGGCAAAGCCCTACACCCATGCACAGCTGGCCGCGCACCACCAGCGCCGGTTCGAGGCCGGCACGGCAGCGGAGGGGCTGCGCGCCGCCCGCGGATTCGGGCGCAGCGCGCTGCGAACGTCGGTCATGGCGCGGTAAGCGAGGGGACAGCGGCAATGGGACTCAGATTCTCGAATTTCGGGCGGGCGCAGATCGGTTCCGCGCCCGAGGGCGCCACCGGCCTGCAGTTCTCGGTGGAAGCCGGCAAGGGCATTCTGTTTCCGTCTCTGGGCACCGGTGACTACTTCTACGGAACGTTCAAGGACGCGTCCGGCAACCGCGAGATCGTCAGGATCGAAGCCCGCAACGGCGACACCTTCACCATCCCGGTGGGCGGACGGGGATTGGACGGCACCACGGCCAGGACCTGGGCAGCGGGCGACCATTTCGTAGCCGGCATCACCCGGCTGGCGCTGGAGGAATCGCTTTCCAATCCGAATCTCGCCGCGCTGGGGTCGCTCGCGGCGTCGGCGGATACCCTGCCGTATTTTTCCGGGGCCGGCATCGCGGCGCTGACCAGCCTGAGCGGTTTTGCGAGAACCCTGCTGGATGACGCCGCTGCGGGCGAAGCGCGCGCCACGCTGGGCGCAGCTCCATCGGATCTGATTCCCGCCGGCAGCGTCATGGCCTTTTTCCAGGCGACGGCACCGGTCGGCTGGACGCAGGTCGTTGCGCATCACGACAGGGCGATGCGGATCGTGAACGGGCCGGGGGGCGGCACGGGAGGGTCGGTAGCCTTCACCGCGGCATTCACGGTGCAGGCCGTGAACGGCGTCAATAGTGCCACGACGCTGACGGAAGCCCAGATACCTGCACATCAGCATACATTTTATATAGGTTCTGGAGCAGGTAGCGTTCTGCCAGATTACAACCCTCCCGATGGAAACAGCATGAATGCATTGGCATACACAAACTTTACTGGCGGAGGCGGTGCCCATAACCATAGCTTCACGGGCACGGCCATAGATCTGTCGGTACGATATGTCGATGCCATACTTGCGAGCAAGGACTGACGTGATGGATATACGGATTGCGGATTGCCCCCTGGGCGCGAAATGCGAGGAAATCAGGATGGAAGGCACTCCCGTGCTTCATCGCTGCCCCTGGTACGTCGAGATTCGCGGCGTCGATGCGAATACGGGAAAGGAGACCGCCGACTGGGGTTGCGCCATCGCCTGGCTGCCCGCCCTCATGATCAATGCCGCCAATGAGTCGCGCAAGGGGGCGGCGGCCACCGAATCGTTCCGCAACGAGATGGCCCGGCAGGGGCGGAAGACGCGGGAAGCCATGCTGGCGCCGGGTCATCGCACGCTGCCTCATGGGGGAGCCGAGGCATGCGAGTGACGATCGTGCGGGATGACGGCGTCGTGGGAGTGGACGGCGTATTCAGGAGGATCGACTTGTCAGCGCTGCCGCCGGGCGTGCGGGCGGTGCAGTGGGATGGAATGCAAGGCCACGTCGAGTACGACGACGTGGCCAATACCCGGCTGGATACGCTGTCGGAATTCCAGTGGGCGGTGGATCGCTGGCTGGCGGCACCCTTTCCCTTTGCGCCGTCTGGCGCCGGAGATGGCGTGTGACCAGGTGTTCGTGGGTTCATGAGGCCGCGCAAGCGGCCTTTTTCATGGGAGCAGGGGTAGGATGGGTGGAGTGAAACGCAACCCATCAGGTAGTAACCCATCACGGAAAAAGGGTGGCAGCCCATCGTTTCCTCAAGCGGGATTTTGATGGGTTACGCTGCGCTCCACCCATCCTACGGATGTGGCGGAAAGCGAGGTGGATTTGATGGGTTACGCTGTGCTCCACCCATCCTACGGGTGGGGCGGAAAGTGGGGGTGGATTTTGATGGGTTGCGCTGCGCTCCACCCATCCTACGGGCGGGGCGGAAAGCGGGGGTGGATTTGATGGGTTGCGCTGCGTTGATCCATCCACGGGTGGGGCGGAAAGCGGGGGTGGATTTGATGGGCTGCACTGCGCTCACCCATCCTACGGGCGGGGCGGAAAGCGGGGATGGATTTGATGGGTTGCGCTGCGCTCACCCATCCTGCGGATGTGGCGGAAAGCGGGAGTGGACTTTGATGGGTTGCGCTGCGCTCCACCCATCCTACGGGTGGGGCGGAAAGCGGGGATGGATTTGATGGGTTGCGTTTCACTCCACCCATCCTACGGATGTGGCGGAAAGCGAGGGTGGATTTGATGGGTTGCGTTTCACTCCACCCATCCTACGGGTGGGGCGGAAAGCAGGGATGGATTTGATGGGCTGCGCTGCGCTGGCCCATCCTGCGGATGTGGCAGAAAGCGGGGGTGGATTTTGATGGGTTGCGCTGCGCTGGCCCATCCTACGGGTGGGCGGAAAGCGGGGATGGATTTGATGGGTTACGCTGCGCTCCACCCATCCTACGGGTGGAGCGGAAAGCGGGGGTGGATTTGATGGGTTGCGCTGCGCTCACCCATCCTGCGGATGGGGTGGAAAGTGGATTTGATGGGTTACGCTGCACTCCACCCATCCTACGGATGTGGCGGAAAGCGAGGGTGGATTTGATGGGCTGCGCTGCGCTCACCCATCCACGGGTGGGGCGGAAAGCGGAGGTAGGATGGGTGGAGTGAAACGCAACCCATCATCTCCCTGAAAATCCGTGCCGCTTTCTTTCCCCGGCAATCTTCGATGAATCTTTTTCTATGGAGGCCGGCAATGACTCGATTTCGAAGAGGATACAACAGGGAAGAGGTTGCGCGGCGATACGCGGGAGCCGAGGCGGAAGCGGACAGATTTCTCGACAGGCTGCGTTATTCCCGATGGACCGCCGCGATACTGTACGGGGTGATCGCGGTGGTCATTCTTTCATTCCTGGGGAGCGTGCACTGACATGACGGACATGGAAAAACCCATCAAGATCGAGCGGCGGCGGGGGCCGTCCACTTCCACGCTTTCGTTCGGGGGCGTGATCGCGATCATCAGCCTGCTGGCATCCGGCGTGGCCACTTACAACGCGGTGCAGAACGACATCGCGAGCCTGAAGCGGGGAGAGCACTACCAGGAAAGGGTCAACGAGCACCTGACCGAGGAAATCCGCTCCATCCGCATCGAGCAGAGGGAAGCGGCAAAGGAGCTCAACGAGAAGCTCGACCGGATCATCGAACAATGGCCTCGCGGCAAGAGGCAGTAGAAGTTCCGGCGGGTGGTCGCTCCAGGCGCTTAATCTTGCCTTTTTCCAGGATGAACCCCCATGCATGATGTTTCTCCACTCCGGGTACGTTCCGCGGTCGCGGTGATGGTGCTCGCCGCCTCGACGCTCGTGGGAATCGCCGTGCACGAAGGGTATCGCGACGAGGCCTACATTCCGGTGGCGGGCGACGTGCCGACCATCGGCTTCGGCGCTACCGGCGGCGTGAAGATGGGCGACAGGACGACCCCGGAGCGCTCGCTGGTGCGCCTGCTCGACGAAATCGAGGGTGTGTATGCGGCCGGTGTGAAGCGCTGCGTCACGGTGCCGCTGTACCAGCACGAGTATGAGGCCTACGTGTCGCTGGCATACAACATCGGGATCGGCGCCTTCTGCCGCAAGGCGAAGCCGGGCAGGCCTCCCAACCTGATCGACCTGATCAATGCGGGGCGCTACGAGGAAGCCTGCCAGCGCATCGAGGCCTTCAACAAGGGGCCCGATGGCAGGGGGGGCAGGAAAGTGCTGCCGGGGCTGGCGAAGCGGCGGGCGGAGGAGCGTGCCATCTGCGAGGGACGGCGGCTTGCCGAGCCGCTGGATGGCGCCGCGTGACGGCCTTCCGCATCGCCGGTTTTTCCGGCCTCGTTCCGCGCCTGGCACGGCAGCTGCTGGCTCCGAACCAGGCCCAGGTGGCGACGAACTGCATCCTGACCTCCGGCGACCTGCGTCCCAGGAATGCTCCCCTGCACGTTTTCACCCCTGCCATCCAGGGGGAGATACGCTCCATGTTCCGCCTGGAGAAGGACGGCAACGAGAAGTGGCTTGCATGGAATCGGGAAGTGGACGTGGCGCGCTCCCCGGTGGCGGGAAACGAATCGCAGCGGTTCTACTATACCGGCGACGGCGAGCCGCGCGTCTCGGACTACGACACGGCGACAGCGGGTGCCGGCCCCCATCCCTCTGGGTGCCATGTCCTGGGCGTGACTCCGCCCGCGGCCGCTCCCGCCGTTCTGCCTGCCGGCGGGAGCGGCGCCACCGTTTCCCGATCGTACGTATACACCTTCGTGACGGCATGGGGAGAGGAGTCCGCGCCATCCCCCGCGTCGGCGGTGACGACCGGGCGGATCGACGATACCTGGCTGCTGTCCGGAATGGATGCGGCGCCGCCCAACGGCGGCATGGTATCCGGCGCGGTGCGCAATGCACCGGCGCCCGGCTGCGTGACCGTGGCCCTGGATACCGTCTTCGGCCTGCGCCCGGGCGAGACCGTCACCTTCGCCGCCGTGGCGGGCATGACCGACCTGAACGCGACGTTCGAGCTCGCGCGGGTCGATGCCGATACGGCCAGGGTGATCGTCATCCTGTCCACCGGGCAGGCGTACGAATCAGGCGGTACATGGACGCGGGCCGCGCCGCACAACACGCTGGGCATGAACAAGCGCATCTACCGCACGCTGACGAGCGCGAGCGGCACCGAGTACCACTATATCGCGACGGTGACGGCGGCCACGCCGACGTATGCCGATGCCGCGAGCGAGGCCGACGCGGCACTGGGAGAAATCCTGCCGTCCGGGGGCTGGCTGATGCCGCCCGCGGGCATGCGCGGCATCGCCATCATGGCGAATGGCATCGCCTGCGGCTTCGTCGGCAACGAGATTTGCTTCTCCGAGCCCTTCCGGCCGTACGCCTGGCCGCTCGCCTACCGCCAGACATATGACGAAGACATCGTGGCGATCGGGATCAACGGCACCACTCTGGTGGGAATGACGAAAGGCAACCCGTTCACCATCACCGGCGTGGAGCCGATGACCATGGGCGGCGGCATGGAGAAGCTGGGAGTGGCCTGGCCGTGCCTGGCCAAGCGGGGCGTGGCGGGCTTTGCCTTCGGAATGGGCTACCCCGCGCCGCAGGGTCTGGTGATCGCGGGAGGCGGATTCAGCGACGTCGTGACCAAGGATCTGTTCACGCAGAGGGAGTGGCTGGCGCTCAACCCCGGGAGCTTCATCGCGGCCTCCGCGGACAATCGCTACTATGCCGGGTACGCGGTGGACGGCAGCTCGCTCATGCTGGTGATCGACAAGGCCGAGACTGCGTCGTTCGTCAAGGTGAACCAGAGAATCACCGCCATCTGGGCCGATCCCCGCACGGGCGAACTGTACGTGGCGACGGACGGCAGGATATGCCGATGGGAAGGCGATACGGGCACGAAGCTGGCCTATGAGTGGAAAAGCAGGAAATTCATCCTGGCCGCACCGCTGAACTGCGGCACGGCGAAAATCGATGCGGACTTCGAGATGACGGAGGAGGAACAGAGGAACGCGCGTCACGCGCGGCAGGCCATCGTCGCCTCGAACCAGGCGTTGATCGATGCCTGCGGGTTGAACGACGCCATGGCCGAGCAGCCGCTCGCGGAACACGAGGTCGGCGGGGACGGGATGCTGCCTTTGCCGCCCCTGTCCATCGACCAGTTGCAGTTCCAGCTCTGGGCGGACGGCAGGCTCAGATTCTCGAGGCAGGTGGCCGACAGCCGGGCATTTCGACTCCCCTCCGGCTACAAGGCCGACAACCTGGAAATCGCGCTGTCCGGCAATGTGAAGGTGACGGGCGTAGTGCTGGCCGAGACGATGGATGGGCTGAAGCAAGCGTAGATTCCGGGCCTGCGCCGGGGGCAGGCGGCTTTTCAATAGGAGGACGGCATGGCGAAGTGGGTGCATTCCGACGTACTGGACGGGGGGTTGAACGCGATCAGGGGCGGCGCCGCCCGCATGCTCCTGATCAAGGCATACGCGGCGGGAGACAGCTATGCCACGGTCGCCGGCAATGCCATCTGCACGATCACGATGGCTCCCGGCGATTTCACCCTGTCCGGTGCGCCCGGCAATCCACGGGTATGCACAGTGGCCGCGAAGAGCGGCACCGCATCCGCCGGTTCCGGCCCGGCGCCGGACCTGCACATCGCCTTCACGGATGGATCTGCGAAGGTGCTGTGGGTGACCGACGAGACCAGCGACCAGGTGGTGACGGGCGGCAACACGATCGGTTTTCCGAGCATCACCTATACCGCGAATCAGCCGATCTGATGGCGCAGTTCGCTTCGGATGGTTTTGCCGGTGCGGGCGGAACGGATCTGTCGGCCCACGATTCCTCATGGGTGCGGCATTCCGGGTCGGCCATTTCATCCGTGCTGATCGACGGGCGAGTGCGCGGAAACGGTTCCGGCGTGTCGCTCTATTATCATTCCGGCCAGCCGGCATCCGCCGACTACGCCGTCTCGGCCGACATCCACGAGATGTCGGACGCCGCCTACGGGGCGGGCGTGGTGGCGCGGTGCCATCCGGCCGAGCAGACGTACTACATGGCGCGATGGTACACATCCGATCATCCGGACAGTGTCCAGCTGTACAAATTCGTATCGGGTGTCGCGACCCTGCTGGGAAATCCCGCGTACGACCTGGAGACGGGGACGTCCGCCTCCATCAGGCTGGAGTGCGTGGGCAACCAGCTCAGGGTGTATCTGCGCGGCAGCGGCACGGCAGCGATCAGCGTGACCGACGACTCGATCCCGGCAGCGGGGCATGCCGGGATTCGCATGGGATATGCGGGCTGTGCGCCGGCGTCGGATACGGCCTGCCTGCACCTGGATAATTTTCGGGCCGCCGATGTCGTGACGCATGTCGATCCGGCGCCTGCCGCCGCGATCCAGGCGATGGGCAGTTCCGTGGCGGCAATCGTCCAGGGCCATGTCCTGGCGGTTGCAGGCGCCGCTCAGGCTGGCATGGGTGGAGATGCCGCCGTTTCCCGCGGGCTGGCGCTGTCCGGAACGCCATCCGGGCAGCACGGCGGGAGCATGGCGGAAGCGATCACGCAAACGCACCTGCTGGCGGGAATGGGAACGGTGCAGGCGGTCGCCAGCAGTTCCGCGGCGATGGAGTCCGCAGCGGCCGGTATCCTGCGGATCGTGGTATCGATGCAGATCAATGCGTCGATCACCGCCGCCGTCACGCAGATGCACCTGCTGGAAGGGGCGCATGCCGCGGGGCGCGTCGCCGGCGGGGTCGGCGCGATACAGCGTGGTACCGGAGCTCTCGCCGCCGCGCCGTGCGTGCAGGTGGAGCACTGCGAGGCCCTTCCCGTGTCCCAGATCGGGATCATCCAGGAGCCCCCGGGCCATGGGGACACGGCCGCCCGCGGCAAGAAGCCCGGGGTTCCCGGCGGTGCGCCGGAATGGCTCAAGACGACGCTCGAAATCCTGACGGGGCGGCGTGGCAACCGGATCTCGATTCCCGGATTCCAGCATCTCTCATTTTCCGATACTCCGACCAGAACGGAATGCGAGGCGCTGTATCGATACACCAATACCGTGCGGCAAGCAGTGGAGGAGATCGTGAGCAGACTGGATAGCTAGAATGAACAACGAGTTATTGGATATTCTTAAAATGAACATCGGGATTCCGCTCAGCCCCGAGGCCGCCGCCGACATTCTGATGGCGGCAAACCGGCTGCCGGCGCTGGTCCCGCTGGAAGCCCTGGAAGGGATTCCCCTCTGCCTTGCAGAAAATGGATCAGTCTTCGCACGGGAACGCATCGCCGACATCGTGGAAGAGATCCGCCCCCTGCACCAGGCTCACTGGAATGAAACCGAGGGCCACCGGCACGGCCTCGCATTCGACCCCGGCTATGCAGCGTTCATCCGATACGAGCAGGCCGGGCGGTACGTGCTGTTCACATTGCGGCAGCAGGATCGGCTGCTGGGGAATTGTGCCCTGTATCTGGACAGATCGGCGCATACGCAATCGCTCATTGCAACGGAAGATACCCTGTTCCTGCTGCCTGAAGCGCGTATCGGAACGACGGCAAGGCGCTTCGTGGCTTATGTCGAGGATGCCCTGCGCCTGCTGGGAGTGAGAGAAGTCGAAATCTCGGTGAAGACCGTGAACCGGGCGGAGCGGTTTTTCCGGTTCCTGGGGTATCGCCGCGTGGAAACCGGCCTGACCAAGATACTGGAGGCAGACAATGTGTAGTTCGAAACCCCCGAGACCCGATCCGCTCATCGGCCAGGCGGCCCTCTCCAATGCGGAGCTTGCCAGGGAGATGGCCGGCATCGCGAGAGAGCAGCTCGCGTGGGAGAAGGATCGTGCCGCGAGGCAGGATCCGCTGCTGGAGCGGATCGTCGATCAGCAGATCGCAGCGGGTGATGCGAATGCCGAGCGGGCCGAGTCCCAGTGGGAGATCTACCGCAGCCTGTTCGCCCCGCTGGAGGAGCGGATGGTGGCGGATGCCGCCGGGTACGATGCTCCCGAACGCAAGGAACGGATGGCAGGCGAGGCGGCCGCGGATGTCTCGCGAGCCTATCGGGGCGCGCTCGAATCCGGCCAGCGCGCGCTGGCGCGGCTGGGCGTCAGCCCTGATTCGGGACGCTTCCAGGCCCTGAGGCACGAGACCGATCTCGGACTTGCCCGCGACGCCGCCGGCGCGATGAACAAGGCACGGCGGGATGCCGAGCTGCAGGGCATGGCGATGCGCGAGGGTGCGGCGAAGTTTGGCCGCAACATGCCGAGCACCGGGCTTGCGGCCGACGCCGCATCGCTTGGCGCGGGCAGCGCCGCTGCCCAGAACATGGCGACCGGCGCCGGATTGCACCAGGCTGGCGCGAACGCCGCACGCGCCTGGTTCGGCAATGCGGCCGACGCCAACGCGTCCGCCGGCAACCTGGGCCTGGGGCAATACCAAGGACAGCTCGATGCATGGCGCCAGGCCAACCAGAATGCGATATCGGGGGCCATGGGCCTGGGAAGCCTGCTCGGGCAATTGGGCTCATCCGTCATTTCCCGGAAGCTCTGAATTGACAACTCCATGATGTACATATAATGTACATGTACACATTCATGACTGGAGGAGGCCCATGGCGGCAGCCGTTGAAAGAATCGTGGTTCAGGCCACGGCCAGCGAGAAACGGAGGATCACCCTCAAGGCGAGAAAGCTGGGGCTTCCGGTGGCGGAACTGATGCGGCGCGGCGCTACGGCGTACGAGCCCGCGCAGGTGGACGAGGAACTCGCGATACTGGCCGACAGGGCCAAGGCGGCCGCGGATCGCGCCTCCGCTTCGATCGACGAAATGCTGGCATTCGTGGAAGCCAGCAACAGGCGGATCGCCGCGATGGAAGCCGCAACCGCAAATCGCAACAAGAGTACCTGATGGGCATCACCGAACGCGTGTGGGATGCTCTGACCTCCATGATCAAGCTGGAGGACAGGGTTGCCCGTCAAAGCGCGACGATCAAGGCCCAGCAGGACAAGATCGAGAATCTCACCGAGCGCGTGATCAGGCTCGAGACGACGCTCGAGCTGCTCATGCGGGCGAGCGAGACCCGGAAGCTCAAGTAGCGCTGCGTCGGACGAACCGTTGGAAGCGGCGGGGGCCTGCCGCACGAAGCGGCGCGGGAGAGGGAAGGGGAAGGAGGAGAGGGCATGTTCAATTTTGGTGCATTTGCAGGCGGACTGGCGCAGGGAATGCGCAGCGGCCAGGATATGGCGCTCCGGCAGGAGCAGGCGACACGGGCACGTGAGCGGCTCCAGGCCGCCAATGATGAAATCATCTCCGGCTGGGCAAAAGCCGGGGCCGATCGGCCGCTCCCGGAATTCTCCACGGGATCGGCACGCATCGGGCATGGGATGCGATCCGTGACGCGATCCGTTCCCGAAGGGATTGATGAGGGTGAACGGGGTGGACCGTTCCGTTCCGCGAGGGAGGCGGCATCAAGCTCCCACAGGGAGGGACTGGGGGATGCGCACAAGGCGCCCGGCATCACGGAAAGCCGTGCGCCCGTGACGATGGAGGCGGACGAGGCGATCGCCCGTCGCCTGCTGACCGGCAATCTTCTCGGGGATCCGGAGGAGATGACGCGGATGGCCGGCATCTACCGTAAGCATGGCCTTTCGGCGGCGATGACGCCGTGGCTGAACGAAGCCTGGGGGGCGGGAAAAATGCATATTCCCGAAGCGCTCGGCATGCTGCTGGCCAGGGACGCAAAAGGAGCCAGGGCGGCCTTGAAGGCGGGTGGCATCGAATTGAGGGAAACCCCTTTTCCGCTCGATCCAGATGACATGACGGGGAAATGGAAATTCAGCTTTGCGGATGGATCCGAGCGGAGTATCGATTTGAGACAATTGGCGAGGAGATTTTTTCCTTCTTCAATATTGCTGGGGTAAAGAATTTGGAAATGGTCTCATGTTCAAAGGTTAGGTCTCTTCTATGATTTATTAAATTCAATCAATATTTCATGTAACAGACCAAATACTTCTTTGGAATATCTCTCTCGATTAAACCGTTCCCTGGCCCATGTTTGGGCAGCTGAACCTATCCTGCGTCTTACTATAGGGTTGTTATAGAGATATTCTATTTTTTCAGAAAGATCATCTTTGTTTCCAGGTTGATACAATAATCCTGTATCGCCATTTTTAATCAGTTCTTTTGTTCCCCCACTATTTGTACCTACTACCGGCTTCCCGGCCAGCATCGCTTCCACTGTTACACGTCCAAAGGCTTCAAAACGTGAACATACAAGTACTATATCCACCGAATGGATAAGAGGTAACGGGTTATCCACATAGCCATGAAAAATTATTTGCTTTTCAATACCATAATACTTAACTAATTCAGTTAGATATCTATGAAATTTTTTGTTTCCGGTGCCAACAATTGATAATTCAATATTAATACCGCGATGTATGAGTTTTGCTAAGGCCATTATTGCTTCATCTTGGCCTTTCGGCGGTTGGAGTGATCCCACTATAATGCATTTGAGATTATTTTTGGGGGAAGTGTCCTGTAAAGAATCTTGCGAGATTCGAGGTAGTGTTACTGATTGATTAATAACGCGTAGTTTATTTTTTGAAATATAACTAGAGTACTCTTCTTCTACTGTACATGATACGCAAATAACTCGAATAGAAAAATATCCTAATAAGTAGGGAGCCAGATTACCAAGATCAAATAATTTATTATGGCAATATGATGCTTCATGTATATGACATACATGGGGTATGTTTATCAAATGTGCTGCAAATATACCTACACCAACAGTAGAGGTATTTGTGTATATGATATCGCATTGCCAACGAGTGACTATTCTTGCGACAGGAGCTATCCAGAATAGTGTCTTTAAAATTCTTATTATACGGCGAAAAATTGGTGGAGGTCTGAGTCCAGAAGCCCAATGAGGATAAGGTATTACGTGCCATTCAATTCCTAATTGGTCGAATGTCTTTAGTAATATCCCTTTCTTGGGAACAAGAACCTTACACTCAATACCTAAGTCTGTCAGCCCCTTCAATAATTCTAGCAAGGCTAGCTCTGCTCCATATCTATCTGCAGAATGCGATATGAAGCATATGCGCATTTAATGATCCCTCATTTCAAAATGGATCACGAGATATTTTCTCTCCGCCCAACAACACCGATTGCAGTCATGGCAAGCAACAGGTAGAGATTCTGCCTGAATATGACCAGCACGTCGGTCGTGCCGAACAATAGAATGAAGCATGCATAGGCAGTCCCGATGGTCGCCAGTCCGCATCCCTTCAATGTCCTGAGCCAGCTCCAGAGGAAGAACGCGTACGCCGACATTCCGAGCATGCCCATCTGCATGCCGATCTCCACCCAGTCGTTGTGGTAGTGATAGGTTTGCAGAAAGTCGGGCAGATCCTTGTAGAGTCCATCCTTGTAGGTTTCGACGGTGGCGTCGAAATAGGGCGCGGCCATCCCCATGCCATGGCCCTGCACGGGTTTTTGGGCGATCCCGTGCAGGCCCACGTCCCAGATTGCCAGGCGATAGCCCAGGCTGGTGCCGTACTTGCCTTGTGCAGACAGTTCGATGTCGTCCATGGCCTGGATGAATCTCTGCTGAAAGGTGTCGCTATGATAGATGAGCAATGTGACACCGGCAAGTAGAATTGCTGAGATGGCAAGGAGGCGCCTGAGCTGCCTCCCGTGCAGCAGGAAGATCAGCAGCGCCAGCGAGGCAAGGGTGGCGACGAGGAGTCCGCGGCCATTCTGGCTGAATTGGATGAGCAGCAGCAGGATCGCCGCTAGCCAGAACCATGGCCGCATCCGTGCTTCCTTCCAGGTGCCGGCGAAGTAGGCGGCCAGTATGACCCCGATTCCCAGCATCGCGGAGAAGTCGAGGTAGGTGATCCCCAGGGGTGGAATGCCTTGCGCATTTTCCGCGATCCGCTGGTGCAGGCCGATGAGCAGGGTGCAGCCATACCCCGCGAGCGCACCGCCTATCGCCCAGGAAAGGCGTGGCGGGGTGAGGATGGCGAAATAGGGAATGAAGATCAGGCAGGCGGCGTACCGGTTCCATACCTTGAACCCCAGGCGGGCGTCGCCCCACGAGATGCCCAGCGCCAGCACGCCGCACAGGGCGAGCATTCCCAGTACCAGCGGTTCCCTGGCGGTCTCCCGGAACCGGGAGAGGCCGCCGTCCAGGACCCACGCCAGGACCAGGATGTAATAGGCATACAGGCTCAGTCCCTTGCTCCACAGGGCGATGCCGAAGTAGAACAGCGCAGACTTCGCCAGGATGCCGCGCCAGTCGGGCGCATCCTGCGCCCGGCGCAGCGGGACGACGGAATGATTGTCCCGACGGTGTTTCTCGCCGCCGGCTTCCGCCTCGGCGTTGCCGTGAACCTGGGCGTTCGTGGCTGATTGCGCGTTCATTGGCTACGGGTATCCCTGCCGGCCGGTGACGAAAGATGGCGGAATGTCATGAAATGGAAAAGCTTGAGGTGTAGGCTGATGCCGTACGGTAAGCCATGCGCGAG
Source organism: Nitrosovibrio sp. Nv17 (assembly GCF_900119085.1). Classification (GTDB taxonomy): domain Bacteria; phylum Pseudomonadota; class Gammaproteobacteria; order Burkholderiales; family Nitrosomonadaceae; genus Nitrosospira. The sequence goes on from NZ_FPIQ01000006.1 coordinate 116,563, forward strand.
CGGCGGGGATCGAGGGGATTTTTCCGCAGGCGTGGCGGGACGGCTAGTACCTGAGTCCAATTGTCCGTATGAGTGAAGCACGTAAGATGGGTAGGGCCTGCGCCACGGGCGACGAAGGCCGGCGGATCATCGGATTCAGGGGTGAACATGCGCAAGAGCATCGGATGGGCGGCTTCATGGATACTTTTCCAGTTGAGGGGCGCCGTGGACTTCATGAGAGACCGGCTGGGCGTGCGCTGGCTGTCCTCCACATACTACAGGTTGCTGAGTGCGTCGGACGATGCCCGTACCTGGGGCGGCGGCGGGGGTACCTGGGTTCACGGCGCGCCCGGCGAGAACGAGCACTGGCCCTATCTGAATCTCGCCTATGACAAGCATAAGCGATTGAAGAGCGATTATAAGAGAATATCCCGTGGAATCGGAAAAATCGTGAGACGCATGAAGGGCCTGCGCGCCAGGCGTGGCCAGCCCCTGATTCCCTGACATTTCCCGGGCGCGCCGGGATTCGCGTCACCCCGGCGCGCCGGCAAGGCCCTGTCTTTTTCCATTCTCCCCATTCTTCCCATTCGGCAGGCACGGCGTGCCCGCCCGCATCGCCCTTTTCCGGTTCTGGTTTCTGGTAGTATAGCCGGAATGTCCCGCACACCTGATCCGTCCGCCGGGAATCGCGGAATTCCCCTGTGTCCATCCGTCATGCCGGCCGCTCGGCCCGGGCATGCGGCGGCGGAAACGCCGTTTCCAGGCGTGCCGTCGTTTTTCCCCTTCCTTGCAAGCCACGTTTTCCGGAACCATGGATCATCGTTCCGGAGCATGACGCCATCGTTCGGTGCGTGAGAATCGCGCTGGTGCTGGAGTATGACGGCAGCGCCCATTGCGGCTGGCAGCGCCAGCCGTCGGGCTGCTCCGTCCAGGATGCGCTGGAGGCCGCGCTGTCGGCCATTGCGTGCCATGAAGTGCGGGTGGTCGCGGCGGGGCGCACCGATGCGGGTGTCCACGCCATTTACCAGGCAGCGCATTTCGACACGTCGGCGCAGCGCCCACCCGACGCTTGGGTACGCGGCGTCAACACCCTGCTGCCGGGACGCATCGCCGTACGCTGGGCATCGCCGGTGGCGGACGACTTCCATGCCCGCTATTGCGCCAAGGGGCGGCGCTATCTCTACCTGCTCTCGAACCACGCGGTGCGCCCGGGCCTCCTGCACGGCAGGGCCGGCTGGTTCCACCGGCCCCTGGACGTGGACCGGATGCGGGCGGCTGCGCAGGTGCTGCTGGGCGAGCACGACTTCAGCGCGTTTCGCGCCGCCGAGTGCCAGGCCGCGTCGCCGGTGCGTACCTTGACGCGGCTGGAGATCGTCCGGGAAGGCGATCTCATCGTATTCGACCTGTGCGCCAACGCTTTCCTGCAGCACATGGTGCGCAACATCGTCGGCTGCCTGGTCTACGTCGGCAAGGGACGATATTCCAGCGAATGGGTGCAGGCGCTGCTGGAAAAGCGCGACCGCCGCCTGGCCGCTCCTACCTTTGACGCGGCGGGGTTATACTTGGCGGGGGTCGACTACGACGCTTCATGGAATCTTCCGACTCCGGCCGGCCTGCCGCCAGCGGATACCTGGGCGGCGCTGGCGGGCCGGCGGGGCTGAGCCGGAGCGGGGAGACTATCCGTTTTCCGATCGGAGGCGCATGGAGGCTGGGGCAAGGACGCGGGTGAAGATCTGCGGCATCACGCGCGTCGAGGATGCGCTGGCCGCCGTGCGCGAGGGCGCGGACGCGATCGGTTTCGTGTTCTGGGAGCGGAGTGCGCGTTGCGTCACGCCCGCCCGGGCCATGGAGATCGCCGCCGCGCTGCCGCCGTTCGTCAGCACGGTGGGGGTGTACGTCGATCCCGATGCCGGATGGGTGGAGGAAACCGCCGCCGTTGCAGGTCTCGGCCTGCTCCAGTTCCACGGCGAGGAATCCCCGGAATTCTGCCGGGGATTCTCGCGCCCCTATATCAAGGCGGTGCGCGTGCGGCCCGGCGTGGATTTGCTACAATACGCATCCCGTCACGCCGGCGCCAGGGGTTTGCTGCTGGATACCTATGTCCGGGACGAGCCGGGGGGGACCGGGCACGCATTCGACTGGGATCTGATTCCGCAGGGAATGACGCTGCCGGTGATCCTGTCGGGCGGGCTGCACGCCGGCAATGTCGCCGCGGCCATCCAGCGGATTCGGCCGTGGGGGGTGGATGTGTCGAGCGGCGTGGAAGCGGAGCGGGGCATCAAGGATACGGAAAAGATAGCGGCTTTCATGCGAGGAGTCCGGGCCAGTGAAGGTGTATGATCTGCCAGACAGCGGCGGCCATTTCGGCCCCTATGGCGGCGTATTCGTCGCCGAGACGCTGATGGCGGCGCTGGAGGAACTGCGCGCCCAGTACGAACGCTACCGGCACGATGCCGATTTCCAGGCCGAGTTCGCCCACGAGCTGAAGCACTACGTGGGACGCCCCAGCCCCATCTATCATGCGAAGAGGTGGTCCGCGCGCCTGGGCGGCGCGCAGATCCTGCTCAAGCGCGAGGATCTGAACCATACCGGCGCGCACAAGATCAACAACGCCATCGGGCAGGCCCTGCTGGCGCGGCGCATGGGCAAGCGGCGCGTGATCGCCGAAACCGGGGCGGGCCAGCACGGCGTGGCGAGCGCCACGGTCGCGGCGCGCTACGGCATGGAGTGCGTGGTGTACATGGGCTCGGTGGACGTGGCGCGCCAGGCTGCCAACGTCTACCGGATGAAGCTCCTGGGGGCGGAGGTGGTGCCGGTGGAGTCGGGCTCGCGCACCCTCAAGGATGCGCTCAACGAGGCCATGCGCGACTGGGTGGCCCGCGTCGAGGAAACCTTCTACATCATCGGCACCGTGGCCGGGCCGCATCCCTACCCCATGATGGTGCGCGATTTCCAGGCCATCATCGGCCGCGAGGCGATCGCGCAGATGCAGGAGGAATACGGGCGCCAGCCGGACGTGCTGATCGCATGCGTGGGGGGCGGCTCCAATGCCATCGGCCTGTTCCACCCCTACCTGGACACCGATGTCCGCATGGTGGGCGTCGAAGCCGCGGGCCTCGGCGTCGAAAGCGGGCGGCATGCCGCCACCCTGACGCAGGGCAGGCCCGGCGTACTGCACGGCAACCGCACCTACCTGATCCAGGACGAGAACGGGCAGGTCGCCGAGACGCATTCCATTTCCGCTGGGCTGGACTATCCCGGCGTCGGTCCGGAGCATGCCTGGCTCAAGGACAGCCGCCGGGCCGAGTATGCAGGCATCACCGACGAGGAGGCGCTCGCGGCCTTCCATGAGTTGTGCCGCTACGAAGGCATCATGCCGGCGCTGGAGTCGAGCCATGCGCTGGCCTATGCAGCCCGGCTCGCACCCACCCTCGATGCCGACCGGCTGCTGCTGGTGAATCTCTCCGGCCGCGGCGACAAGGACATGGCGACCGTGGCCTCCGCCTCCGATCTCACGCTCTGATCCTCCCTCATGTCACGTATCGCGGCAGCGTTCGATCGGTTGCGCACCCGGGACAGGAAGGCGCTGATTCCCTTCATCACCGCGGGCGATCCCGGGCCCGGCGCGACGGTGCCGCTGATGCACGCCCTGGTCGACGCGGGGGCCGACATCCTGGAACTGGGCGTGCCGTTCTCCGACCCCATGGCCGACGGGCCGACCATACAGCGTTCATCGGAGCGGGCATTGCGCCAGGGCGTCACGCTCGACGGCGTGCTGGCGATGGTCGAAGCATTCCGGACGCGCGACACATCCACGCCGGTGGTACTGATGGGCTATGCCAATCCGATCGAGGCGATGGGGCACGAGGCTTTCGCGGCCCGGGCGCAGGCCTGCGGCGTGGACGGCGTGCTGACGGTGGACTACCCGCCGGAGGAATCGGGAGAATGGACCGGGCACCTGGAGCGGCACGGGATCGACGCGATCTTCCTGCTGTCGCCGACGACGCCGGCGGCGCGCATCGAGCGGGTGGCCGGCCTGGCGCGGGGATACGTCTACTACGTTTCGCTGAAGGGCGTCACCGGTGCGCCCACGCTCGACCTGGATGACGTCGCCGACAAGCTGGCGCGGCTGCGTGCGCGCATCGCCCTTCCCATCGGCGTCGGGTTCGGCATCCGCGACGCCGCGACGGCGAAGGCGGTCGCGAAACTGGCCGATGCGGTGGTGATCGGCAGCCGCATCATCAAGGAGATCGAGGGCTCGTCCGAAGAGAATCTGCTGGAGAACGCATCCCGCCTGGTGAGGCATCTGCGGCATGCGATCGACGAGGTATCCGTTTCATGAGCTGGTTCCAGAAACTGCTGCCCCCCAAGATCAAGCGCAAGGTGAACGGCGAGAAGAAGGCCGTCCCCGAGGGCCTGTGGAGCAAGTGCGCCTGCTGCGAGGCCGTGCTCTACTATTCCGATCTGGGCAACAACCTCAACGTCTGCCCTAAATGCAATCATCACAATCGCATCTCCGCCCGCGTGCGCCTCGACCTGCTGCTGGATGCAGAGGGGCGGCAGGAAATCGGCGCGGAGGTGGTCTCGCTCGATCCCCTCAAGTTCCGGGACAGCAAGCGCTACGTCGATCGTCTCACCCTGGCGAAGAAGGATACCCAGGAAGACGATGCCCTGGTGGTGATGCGGGGCAGCGTCAAGGGCGTGCCCCTGGTGGCGGCGGCGTTCGAGTTCGGCTTCATGGGCGGCTCGATGGGCTCGGTGGTCGGGGAGCGCTTCGCGCGCGGGGTACAGGCGTGCGTGGAACAGGACCTGCCGTTCGCGTGTTTCACCGCCAGCGGCGGGGCGCGCATGCAGGAAGGGCTGCTGTCGCTGATGCAGATGGCCAAGACCTCCGCCGCGCTGACCCGGCTGAGCCAGCGCGGCCTGCCTTTCATTTCAGTGCTGACCGATCCCACCATGGGCGGCGTGTCGGCCAGCTTCGCCTTCATCGGCGACGTCGTGATCGCCGAGCCCGGGGCGCTGATCGGCTTCGCCGGGCCGCGCGTGATCGAGCAGACGGTACGCCAGACCCTGCCGGAAGGCTTCCAGCGGGCCGAATTCCTGCTGGAGCACGGGGCCATCGACATGATCGTGGACCGCCGGCGCATGCGCGACACGCTGGCCAACCTGTGCATGCTGCTGATGCGCGCTCCCGCCGCGGTGCCGTGAGCCGCAGCCCCGGCGTGGCCGCACCGGCGCCGCGCCCGCGCTGAGGAAGGGAGGAAGCCAGCCGTGGAGCCGGGCGCCGGAGCGGCGGGTGCGCAGGCGGCGCTGCCCGCGACCCTCGAGGGCTGGCTCGCCTATCTCGAGCGGCTGCATCCCGCGGCCATCGACATGGGGCTGGCGCGCGTGGCGCGCGTCGGGGAGGCGCTGGGTCTGGCGCCCGCGTTCCCGATCGTCACCGTCGGCGGCACCAACGGCAAGGGGTCGGTGTGCGCCATGGCGGAGGCCATCCTTGCCTGCGCCGGCTATCGCGTGGGCTGCTACACCTCGCCGCACCTCCTGCGCTACAACGAGCGCGTGCGCCTGGGCCGCCGCGAGGCGGACGACGCCGCGTTGTGCGGCGCGTTCGCTGCGGTGGAGGCGGCCCGCGTCCGCTGCGGCGTCACGCTGACCTACTTCGAATTCGGCACGCTCGCGGCGATGCGGCTGTTCGTCCAGGCCGGGGTCGAGGCCGCGATCCTGGAGGTGGGACTGGGCGGGCGGCTGGACGCCGTCAACCTGTTCGACGCCGACTGCGCGGTGCTGACCGGCATCGACTTCGACCACATGGACTATCTCGGCGATACCCGCGAGGCCATCGGCTTCGAGAAGGCGGGCATCTTCCGGCAGGGCCGCCCCGCCGTCTGCGCCGATCCGGACGCACCCGACAGCGTCCTGCGACATGCCGACAGCGTGGGTGCGAACCTGCTGCGCATCGGTGCCGAATTCGGCTACTCCGCCAATGCGGCCGACGCGGCGCTGTGGGACTACCGCGGGCCCGGCGGCGGCCGCCGCGCGCTCCCGCACCCGGCCCTGCGCGGCGCATGCCAGCTGCGCAACGCCAGCGCCTGCCTGGCGGCCCTCGGCAGCCTGCGCGAGCGCCTGCCGGTGACCATGGGCGACATACGCCGGGGCCTGATGGAGGCAGCGCTGCCGGGCCGGTTCCAGGTGTTGCCGGGCCGTCCGGCGACGATTCTCGACGTGGCGCACAATCCGGGCGCCGCCCGCGAGCTGGCGGACAATCTCGCCGGTATGGGAAGCTGCCGCAGGACCTACGCCGTCTTCGCCATGCTGCGGGACAAGGACATCGAGGGCGTGGCGCGCGCCCTGGCGGACAGGGTGGACAGGTGGCTGATCGCCGGCACGTCCGCCCCGCGCGGCGCGACGGCGGATGAAGTGCGCCAGGCGCTGGCCGCCGCGGGGATAGGGAATCAGGACATCCTGCCGTTTCCCGATGTGGCTGCGGCCTACGCCGCCGCCTGCGGCGAGGCCGGCGAAGGTGATAGAATCTGTGTATTCGGTTCGTTCCACACGGTGGCCGATGTCCTGCGCTGCCGGAACGCAGCCGGATTCGGATAGCGATCGGGAGGATCGGCGGAGTCTCATGGCGAAGGCTGTCAACGAGGAAGAGCTTCAACTGAGGAAGCGCGCGCGCCGGCGGCTGGTCGGCGCGGTGGCGCTGGTCCTCGTGGCGATCGTCATCCTGCCCATGATCCTGGACAACCAGCCGGCGCGGCGCAGCCAGGAGATCGACATCCGCATTCCTGCGGAAGACGCTGTGGAAGAGCTCCGTTCCAGCGTCGTTCCCGATGGCGGCGCCAATGCGCCGGAGACGGGGGAGGTCCGCGACGGCGAACAGGCGGCGGCTGCGCCCGCCGGGGCGCCCGTGGACGCTTCCCGTTCCAGGCCCCCGGCCACGGAGCGCAAGGCGCCGCCCGCCGCAGGGGCTGCTCCACCCGCCGCGGCCGGGGCATTCGTGGTGCAGCTGGGCGCTTTTTCCGATCCTGCCAAGGCCCGGCAGCAACAGCAGAAACTGGCGGCCGGCGGCCACAAGGTGTACACCGAGACGTTCCAGGGCGGAAAAGGCGAGATGACGCGCGTGCGCGCCGGCCCGTTCCCGACGCGGGAGGAGGCGGAGGGCGTGCGCGAGAAGCTGAAGAAGCTCGGGCTGGACGGGGTCGTCACGGAGAAATAGTTCGCGCACCGATGGATTCGCTGCCCCTGACGCTTTTCGATTACGCCGTGCTGGCCGTACTGGCCGTGTCCATCCTGCTCAGCATGATGCGCGGCGTGGTGCGCGAGCTGCTCTCGCTGGCGGGCTGGGTGATCGCATTCATGGTGGCGAACGCGTTCGCGGCCGGGCTTGCGCCCCTGCTGCCCGCTGCCGTCACCGGCGAGTCGGTGCGCCTGATGCTGGCGTTCGCCGCGCTGTTCCTGTCGGTGCTGCTGGCGACGGGGCTGGCCGCCATGCTGGTGTCGGCCCTGGTGAAGACCGCGGGCCTGGGTTTTGCGGATCGTTTCTTCGGCTTCCTGTTCGGCGCCTTGCGCGGCTTCCTGCTGGTGCTGCTGCTGGTGCTGGCGGCGGGCCTGACCGCCCTGCCGCAGGAGCCGTTCTGGCAGAAGGCCCTGCTGAGCAAGCCACTGGAGGCGGCGGCGCTGATGGCCATGCCCTGGCTGCCGCAGGATCTCTCGCGGCGCATCAGCTACGTCCGGCTGGATCAGGCCGGATATGGGCAACACACGGTGAGCGTGCAGGTATAATCGGCATCCGTGGCGGCGCGCGGGCGGGAACATCCATTCGCTGGTGCCGGTACGGCGTCAATCGAATCTATTGCGGAGCACGACCATGTGCGGAATCCTGGGCCTGGTGGCACATACTCCCGTCAACCAGCTGTTGTACGACGGCCTGCTGGTGCTCCAGCATCGCGGACAGGACGCAGCCGGCATCGTGACCGCGCAGGAAAGCACGTTCCACATGCACAAGGCCAATGGCATGGTGCGGGACGTCTTCCGCACCCGCAACATGCGTGCGCTGGCGGGAAACATGGGCATCGCCCACGTGCGGTATCCCACGGCGGGCTCCTCCGAATCGCCCGCCGAGGCGCAGCCGTTCTACGTCAACTCCCCCTTCGGCATCGTGCTCGGCCACAACGGCAACCTGACGAACGCAGCACAGCTCAGCCAGGAGCTGTTCCGCGAGGATCTGCGCCACGTCAACACCAACTCGGACTCGGAGGTGCTGCTGAACGTGCTGGCGCACGAGCTCCAGCAAGGCACCCGAAGCTGTCATCTCGACCCGGCCGCGATCTTCGCCGCCGTTTCGGGCGTGCACCGGCGCTGCCAGGGCGCGTACGCGGTGGTGGCGATGATCGCCGGCCACGGGCTTCTGGCCTTCCGCGATCCGCATGGCATCCGCCCGCTGGTGTTCGGCAGCGCGGACACGGAGCACGGAACGGAGTACCTGGTGGCGTCCGAGAGCGTGGCACTGGACACACTGGGGTTCAGGCTGGTGCGCGACGTCGCGCCGGGAGAGGCGATCTTCATCGACGCGGATGGAAACTTCTACAGCAGGCAGTGCGCGGAACGTCCCACGCGCAATCCCTGCATCTTCGAGTACGTCTACCTGGCGCGCCCCGACTCGGTGATGGACGGCATTTCGGTGTACGAGGCACGGCTCAACATGGGCGAGAGCCTGGCCGACAAGATCGCCCGCACCATGCGCCACCTGGACATCGACGTGGTCATCCCGATCCCCGACTCCAGCCGCCCGAGCGCGCTGCAGCTGGCCAACCGCCTGGGCGTGAGCTTCCGCGAGGGCTTCGTCAAGAACCGCTATATCGGCCGCACCTTCATCATGCCGGGGCAGCAGCAGCGACGCAAGTCGGTGCGCCAGAAGCTCAATGCCATCCGCGTCGAGTTCAGCGGCAAGAACGTGCTGCTGGTGGACGACTCCATCGTGCGTGGCACCACCAGCCGCGAGATCGTGCAGATGGCCCAGGGCGCGGGCGCGCACAAGGTGTACTTCGCCTCGGCCGCGCCGCCGGTGCGCTTCCCCAACGTCTACGGCATCGACATGCCGACCCGCAACGAACTCATCGCCACCGGCCGCGACGACGACGAGATCCGCCGCGAGATCGGCGCCGACCACCTCGTGTATCAGGAGCTCGACGCCCTCCTGGCGAGCGTGTCCCACGTCAATCCCGCCGTCAGGCGCTACGAGACCTCCTGCTTCGACGGGCGCTACATTGCCGGCGACGTCACGGAGGAGTACCTCGCAGTGATAGAGGCCCAGCGCAACGGCGGCGATCCGCCGCCGCGCACCGGATCGAGCACGCAGCTGGATCTGAACCTGGCCGCGGCGGACTGACCGGAGCGGAAGCGATGCCTCATGAGCGGCGGTCGTTTGACAAACGACCCGGGCGGGCGTAGCGTAGCAGCGTGGAGGACGCGCCGATTTGAGGTTCAGCTTGCGGGCGCGCTACAAATTCGGCTAAAGCGGTGGACCCGTTTTGGCGGAGCGCTGAGCGGGTTTTTTGTTTGGGATAAGGGAGGAGGCATGTCCGACGATCTGGAACTGGAGACGCTGGCGCTGCACACGGGTATCCACCGCAGCCAGTTCAACGAGCACTCCGAGGCGCTGTACCTGACCTCGAGCTTCGTGTTCGACAGCGCCGCCCAGGCCGCGGCACGGTTCTCCGGCGCGGAACCGGGCAACATCTACTCGCGCTTCACCAATCCCACGGTCAAGGCATTCGAGGAGCGGCTCGCCGCGCTCGAGGGTGCGCAGGCATGCGTGGCGACGTCTTCCGGCATGTCCGCGATCCTGGCCTGCGTGATGGGGCTGCTCTCGGCGGGAGACCACGTGGTCGCCTCGCGCAGCCTGTTCGGGGCTACGGTGAGCCTGTTCAACAACATCCTCAGCCGCTTCGCCATCGAGACCACGTTCGTCTCCGCCACCGATCCGGCGGCCTGGGAGGCGGCACTCCGGCCCAATACCCGCCTGCTGTTCCTGGAAACGCCCTCCAACCCGCTCACCGAGGTGGCTGACATCGCCGCGCTCGCGGCGGTGGCGAAGAAGGCCGGCGCCTGGCTGGCGGTGGACAACTGCTTCTGCTCTCCGGCCCTGCAGCGGCCGCTGGAGCTGGGGGCGGACCTGGTGATCCACTCCGCCACCAAGTACCTGGAGGGACAGGGCAGGGTGCTGGGCGGTGCGGTGCTGGGCAACCGCGAGCTGGTGATGGAGCGCGGCGTGTTCGGCTTCCTGCGCACCGCCGGGCCGAGCCTGAGTCCCTTCAACGCTTGGATCATCATGAAGGGCATGGAGACCCTGAAGATCCGCATGGACGCCCACTGCGCCAACGCGCTGGAGATCGCGCGCTGGCTGGAGGCGCAACCGGGGGTGGCGCGGGTGCACTACCCCGGCCTGCCTTCGCACCCGCAGCACGCGCTCGCCATGCGCCAGCAGCGGGCGGGCGGCGGCATCGTCTCGTTCGAGCTCGAGGGCGGCCGGGAGGCGGCGTGGCGGGTGGTCGACTCGGTGCGCATGATCTCCATCACCGCCAACCTGGGCGACGCCAAGAGCACCCTCACGCACCCCGCGACCACCACCCATGGGCGCATCAGCCAGGAGAGCCGCGATGCCGCGGGCATCACCGAGGGCCTGCTGCGCATCGCCGTGGGGCTGGAGGCGGCCAGGGACCTCAAGGCCGATCTGGCGCGGGGGCTGCGCCGCTCCTAGCCTCCGCGGGCAACCGCCCGCCGTGCAGGAGGATGTACGATGTCTCTTGCGCATCTTGCGCGGCCTGGCGTGTATGGTAATAATAGGCCACGCTGTTGCATGCGTGTCCGGCCCGCATCCCCAAACCGGTACGGCATGAGCGCATGCCTCGCACGTCCCCGCCATACCCTTCAATCCATCCAGAGGAGATCATCATGCCCGGCAAGCCATCCGGCGTTCCCGCCGAAGAAAACGGGAAAACCAGAAAGAAAGGGAAGGCCGCCCCCGTGGGGCAGGGGCTGCCGGAGCGCCGCAGCGGGCACCAGGCGATCTCCACCGCCTCCTACTACCAGGAGGAGCGCCGCGGGCGGGGGCAGGACTGGCGGGCGGCCCCGGCTGCGGACGAGGCTGCCGCCGATGGCGAGGCCCCGTACATCGTGGATGACGACGTGGCCTGACCGAAGCCGATACCGGACAGCGGATTCGGGCAGCAGATTCGGCGGCGGATTCGCGCCCAGGGAAGAACCTCCCGCACCATGGAACGGTTCTTCCGTCCGGAACACTCTTTGACATCGAAAAGGAGATCATCATGTCCCTGAGCATCATTTCCCCGTCGTTCGCGCATGAAGGCGAGATCCCCGAGCGGCACACCTGCGAGGGCCGCGACCTCTCGCCCGAGCTGTCATGGGCGGGCGTGCCCGGCACCGCGAAGAGCCTGGTGCTGATCGTGGACGACCCGGATGCGCCCGATCCGGATGCGCCGCAGCGCACCTGGGTGCACTGGGTGCTGTACAATATTCCGCCCGACACCGTCGGGCTGGCGGAGGGCGTGGCGACGAAGGACCTGCCGCAGGGCACGCTGGAAGGGCTGAACGACTGGGAGCGCACCGGCTACGGCGGGCCGTGCCCGCCGATCGGGCGGCACCGCTACTTCCACAAGCTCTACGCGCTGGATACCGTGCTGCCGGATCTGGCCCATCCCGCCAAGGCGGTGCTGGAGCAGGCGCTCGAGGGGCACGTCATCGCCCGCGCCGAACTGGTCGGACTGTACCGGAAGCTCCGCGGCTGACCCGTACGGCCTGCCGTCTAGGGCGATGGGGGCGCGGGAGGAACGTCGGTGGGGGAAACGCCGCCGAGCGCGCCCATGTACCACATTCCGGCCACGATGCCGATGCCGATGGCGATCACCAGGTAGAGCCATACCGGCGTGCGATCGGCGTACGGATCCGCCAGGGAGCGGCGCGCCCCCTGAGGCAGGCGGGCGAGCTGGGTCAGCGAGGTGCCGAAGGGGATGTTGATGCGGGCGCGGGTGTTGATCGCCCAGCCGTTCGCGTCGAGCACCGGCCCGAGGTTGCGCTGCTTCAGCTTGAACCAGGCGACGAGGATCGCCGGGCCCGACACCAGCAGGAGCAGGCCGAGGATGGCCAGCGGTATCTGCCAGAACTTCAGGCCCAGGATGCCGCTCACCAGCGAGGCGAGGACGCCGCCGATGGCGCCGAGCGCCAGCCCGATCGCCGCGAAGATGCCCGCGAACTTGCCCACGTCGAAGGGAGGCCGAGGGGGAGGCGGGGGCGTGCCCGCCGCGACCGGCGTGCCGGCCTGCACCGCCGCGGTGACCAGCTTTTCGTCCGCCGCCGCGGCCCTCGACGAGGCGAACTTGCGCAGCTGTTCGCCGATGAACCGGGCCAGCTTCTTGTAGGGTGACCAGAACGCCTGCCGCACGCTGATGGGGTGGTCGACGATGCGCACGATGGTCGCATCCCAGTCCCGGCCCTTGCGGTCGTAGAACAGGCCGTTGCGCCCTGCCACCAGAAAATCGGAGTCGCCGGCGGTGAAGGCGGCGGCGATGTTCATCTTTTCCGCGCCGCCGTCGCGCACGCATTCGCAGTAGGCGAGGTAGAGGCCGCTGCCGTTGGCGAATTCCGCATGCTTGTCGACGTCCTCCACCTTGACGCACAGATCGCAGGCGCGTCCGTCGAGGTACAGCGTGCCCAGCTGGAAGATCGCCTTTTCCGTGCCGGTATAGAAGTGGCGGAATGCGACGAAATTGTTCGTCAGGCGGTGCAGGTCGCGGGCGTAGCGCAGCAGCTTCTCCACCGAGCGGATGCCGCTGATCTCGGCTGCCACCTCCCGGTCGCGTTCCAGCAGGGCATCGATCGCCGCCTGGTGGCCGCCGGCCGAGATTTCATGCAGGCGCTCCCGGCCGAGCGCTTCCGTCCGGCAGGCCGGTTTCGACGCCTGCCAGGCGTCGAACGCGGCGAAGCGCGCCTCGAGCGCGGCCCATTCCCCGGCGGCGAGGCTGTCCTGGCTGCCCAGCAGCGGCACGACCACCTGTTCCCGCAGCGCCGCCACCTGGCTGCGCCAGGCGGGATTCACGCCCTCGGCCAGGGGCAGGGGCTTGCCGGGGGCCACCATCGCCAGCGGGAAATTGGCGATGTCGGCGTGCTGCGCCGACAGGGGTTGCGCGGCGATGCGCTGGTAGTCCTCCTCCGAGCGGCTGAGCGGCGCGGCTGCCCGGGGATCGTAGGCCGCGAGGTGGCAGCGCGTGAAGTAGTCGTCGACCTTGTCGCGGACGGCGTGGAAGGCATCGGCCGCAGCCTGGGTGTGCTCGCCGAGCAGGCGGATGCCGGCGTCGGCGTCGCCGCTCGCCTGCCACTCCAGCCAGGCGGCGGCTTCCGCGAAGAATCCGTCGGAGAGCGCCTGGTCGATGCCCGCCTCGCCGCTCAGGTCGGGAACCGAACCGTGCGAGGCGATGATGTCCTCGATGGTCCGGCGCAATTCCGGATCCTCGATGGCGGTGGGATGGATGACGCCGTCGCCGTTGAACTCGAGTCCCGCGATGAAGGCCTCGATGCCCGTGATATCGGCCAGTGAGATTTCGGTGGCGTCGGCTTTGCCCAGGCAGCCGAGGATGTAGCGCGCCGATTCGATCACCTGCCGGCCTTCCTCGCTGCCGTCGTCGATATCGGCCAGGGCAAGGCCGTCCGAGCCCCGGGTCAGCAGGCCGGCATCCTTGAGCAGGCCCGCGGCCCAAGCGATGGCAGCGAGCACCTCGTTTGCGTGCACGCGCCCATCCGCGTCCTGGTCGATGAGATCCAGCGTGGCGCTGTCGAACTCGATGCCGCGCGTCGGGCAGCTCAGCGCGACCCACAGCTTCTGGTCCAGTTCCTTCAGGGCCAGCAGATCCGCGCCGGTGTCGATCTGCGCCTGGTCGAAGCCGCCCGCGCGGAAAAATTGCCATGTATGCGTGGATGCCATGATCTTCCTTGTCTCTCGTGGTGGTGGGCGGGATCGGGCCGATGGCCAGGCCGCGGCGGGCGGGCCGCCTAGCTGCTTATAACGGTAAAATCCGGATATTGCAAGAATGTCGTGGGGGGGGGGTGCTGCGCTACTTGACGGCGGGGCCGGTGATGCCGTCGCATCCCAGGCCGATCAGCGTGCGGCGTTCCGCCGCGGTGCGTACGCCCGCAGCGATGACGGCGATCTCCGCGGCGCGCGCCTGGCCGCACAGCTCGCCCAGGGATTGCTGGCAGGCCTTGCGCACGCTGATGCCGCGCACGAAATCGGCGTCGATCTTGAGGTAGTCCGGGTGCAGCGCCACGATCCTTGCGTGTTCCTCGAAGGGGTGGCCGAGGCGCGAGACGCCGATGCGGCAGCCGGATTGCCGCAGGGCATCGCAAAAATCGGAAAACGCGCCCGGTTCGCGTGCCGCCCAGGATTCGGGCACCGCCAGCCACAGCCTGTGCGCAGGCCGTGCGTTTTCCAGCAGGAGCCGGCGCAGCGCCTCGCGCGCCTCCGGGTCGGCGGCCGTCTCTTCCGACAGATCGACGGCCAGTTCTTCATCCGCAGCATCCGGAGACTCGAGATGCGTGAGGGCGCGGCGAACGGTGCGAAGATCGATGCGCCGGGCGAGACCGAGGCGGACGGCCAGGGCGAGGGGGTTCGCCATCAGCCATTCTTCGGGTTCCATGCGCAGATGCGGGAGCGCCTCCCGGTGCAGCAGGGCGCCGTCCGGAGCGAGCACCGGCTGCAGCGCCAGCTCGAGGCGGTCGCCCTCGATCGCCTCGACCAGGTCGCGCCGCCAGTCGCGCACGTGCGCAGCGGACGCGGGGAGCGCATGCCAGGTGTTGCCTGCCCCGGTCCCGGCAAGGATCAGCGCGGTTTCGGCATCCGCCAGGATTTCATCGGGGTGGGCGCCACGCCGCAATGGCGTGGCGCCCACGCGGCAGAAGCCGGCAGGTTGCAGCGCCGCGAGCCCCGCCGTCAGTTCGTGTGCGAGCGCCTCGGCGTCGTCCCTGTCCGGGACCAGGAGCGCAAAGTCCTGCCAGCCCAGGCGGGCCGCGACCCGGCCGGGCGCCCCGCGGCAGATATCCGTCATGCAGGCGGCGACGCGCTGGAGCAGGACGCCGGTGTCGCCATCTTCAGCCCGCAGGCCGTCGCAGCGCGCGACCAGGAGGGTTCCGCGCCCGCCGTCCTCCAGGTCGGCGCCGGCCTGCGCGGCGGCGGCGTGCAGCTGCTCCATGAAGCCGTCTCGATCGGCCAGGCCGGTGGCGGCGTCGCGCTGGAGTGTGCTGCGCAGCGCCGCCAGCCGTTCGGTCTCTTCCATGGCGCGGTTGTGCAGGCGCCGCACCAGGTCGTTCATCGCCCGCGCGATGCGGCGCAGTTCCGGGATGGGGGGCTCGGCCAGGGTGAGGAAATTCCGGTCCGTGATGGCGTCGGCCTGATCGACCATCGCCGCCAGCGGCTGGCGGATGCGGCGCAGGATGCCCACGCCGATGACCACGCCCACCGCTGCCGCCGCCACGAGCCACAGGAGCAGCGTGCCCGCCTGCTTCCACAGGGATTCGTGCGCCGGTCCGGTGCGCGCGACCACCTTGACGACGCCGAACTGCATCCACCCATCCATGACCTGCGCGTGCCCCGCCTCGACCTGCAGCGGAAAGAGGGCCGCGAACCATGCGGGAACGGCGGCGTCCACATGCTCCTGGGTGCGCTCCGCCAGGATGTTGCCATCCGGGGAGGTGATCGAGATGACCTCGTACTGGCCGCTGTCGAAATACGCGGTGAGCTGCAGCCCGATCGTGACCGGGTCCTTGCTCAGCTGGGAGACGGAAAGGGCGAGCGAATTGGCGCTGTCCGCGTTCTTGCGGTGCAGTTCCTGCTCCAGGAAATTGCGCACGCCGTGCATGCCGATGGCGAAGCTGCCCACGAAGCTCGTCAGGGTGATCAGGATGACGGCCAGCCAGAGCTGTCGGGAAAGGGGCATGTGCGCCAGGTTATTGTTCTGTCATGAGATGGGGCGGGTGTCGTCCATTCCCGGCGCGCGGGCGCCCGAAAGCGGGAGAAAGAGGGTATCACGGAGTGGGACGTGGTTTCAATTCCGGGCGGCTCCCTCCGCTGCCGCCGGCATCCTGCGGCGGCCTCATGCCGCCGATTCGGGCGGCCGCGTCGCGGCGTTCCATCCTGTGTCACAATAGCCGTGCGCCGGATTTCACCCGGCGCACGGATCCGGGATGCCATTCCTTTCCTTCACTTCGCTCACGCAGCGCTTCGCGGTGTGGTTCATCGGGGTGTCGCTGCTGCCGATCGCGATCATCGGCTACAGTCTGCTGCATACCTTCGAGATCGAGACCCAGCAGGCCGCGATCCAGCACGTCTCCGCCATCGCGGACATGAAGGCGGAGCAGATCGACAGCTATCTGCGCGAGCGCCTGTTGGATGCCAAAGTCATACAGGCTGCCGGCATCACGCGAACGGCCATGCGCGAGCTGGCCGCGGCCTATGCCGGCGGCGGCAAGGATTCCGCGGCGTACCGGGAGCTGGATGCCCGCTACCGCGAATATTTCCGGCATTTCATCGACGAGGCCGACTACTATGACCTGCTGCTGATTGCCCCCGGCGGCGAGATCGTCTATTCCGATGCCCACGAGGCCGACTTCGCCACCAGCCTGGTCACGGGCAGGTACCGGGACAGCGGGCTGGGCGCCGTCGTGCGCGAGGCCATGGAGACGCGCCAGGGCGGCATTTCGGATTTCCGGCGCTATGCGCCCTCGCACGACCGGATCGCCGCCTTCGCGGCCTTTCCCATCCTGGTGGAAGGCAGGCTCGAAGGCGTGCTGGCGCTGCAGATCTACAGCGAGCATGTGTTCCAGGTGGTGTTGAACGACGCGGGACTGGGCGCGAGCGGCGAGACCGTGCTGACGCGGCCCCTGGACGGGGGAACCGCGCTGGTGATGGCGCCGCTCAAGCACGCGCCCGATGCGGCGCTGACGCTCCAGATTCCGTTTGTACACGGCGATGGAGGCGGTCTCAAGCGCGACTACCGCGGCCGGGAGGTGGTCGCGGCGTGGCGCCATCTCTCGCGCACGGACTGGGGCATCGAGGTCAAGATGGACGCGGACGAGGTGTTCGCCTTCCTGCAGCGGGTGCAGGCGTTCAGCCTGCTGGTGCTCGCCCTGGTGGGCATGGCGGCCATCCTCGGCGCGCTGCTGTTCAGCCGGCGCGTCGTGACCACCCTGAAAAACCTCAGCCTCAGCGCACGGCGCATCGCGGCGGGCAACCTGGAGCAGCGCGTGCCGGTGGCAGGCTGGGACGAGATCGGCCAGCTCGCCGATACCTTCAATACCATGACGGAGCACCTCAGCGCCAGCAACCGCAGGAGAGAAGACGCCGAGAGCAGCCTGCGCCAGCTCAACCAGGAACTGGAACGCCGGGTGATCGAGCGCACCGCCGACCTGGAACGGGCCAACGCCACCCTGGCCAGCAGGGAGGAGGAGACGCGCTCCATCGTCGAGCACATGATGGATTGCATCGTCACCATAGACGATGCGAGCGTCATCCGTTCCGTGAATCCCGTCATCGAGAAACTGTTCGGCTACACCCGCGACGAGGTGGTCGGCCAGAGCCTTTCCGTGTTGATGCCGGAGCCTCACCGCAGCGGCCATGGCGGCTACGTCGAGCGCTACCTGCGCAGCGGGCAGGGCCGCTGCGAGTTCGACCACATCCTGACCCTCGAGATGGAGGGCCTGCACAACATCGGCACCGGCAGAGAGGTGGTGGGTCGGCACAAGAGCGGCGAGCCGATCGAACTGTACGTGGCGGTGAGCGAGTATTTCGTCAGCGGAAAGCGCTATTTCACGGGCATCCTGCGCGACATCCGCGAGCGCAAGCGGGCGGAGCAGGCCCTGCGCGACAGCGAGCAGCGCCTGCGGGCCATCGTCGACAACCTGGCCGCCCTGGTCGGCGAGACCACGCCCGAGGGCGTGCTGGTGGACATCAACCGCTCCGCCCTGGATCTGGGGGGCGTGAGCCGCGAAACGGTCATCGGGCACCGGCTGGACGAGACATGGTGGTTCTCCCACAGCGCCGACACGCAGGAACAGGTGCGACGCGACCTCGAGCGCGCCCGCGCAGGGGAGAGCGTGCAGCGGGACATCGAAGTGCGCGTCGCCGACGGCAGCCTGATGACGATCGACTTCATGCTGGTGCCCATCCGCGATGCCGGCGGCAGGGTGGTGAAGCTGATTCCGTCGGGCGTGGACATCAGCGAGCGCATTCGTATCATGCACGACCTGGAGCAGGCGCGCTTCGACGCGGAGCAGGCCAACCAGGCGAAGTCGATCTTCCTGGCGGCCATGAGCCACGAGATACGCACCCCCATGAACGGCGTGATCGGCATGGCCGACGTCCTGCAGCAGACCCATCTCAGCGACTATCAGATGGAGATGGTGGATCTCATCCGCGAGTCGGCGTTCGCCCTGCTGGAGATCATCGACGACATCCTCGATTTCTCCAAGATCGAGGCGGGCCGGCTGGAGCTCGAGGAGGCGCCCATGTCGGTGGCGAGCGTGGTGGAGAAGGCCTGCAGCATGCTCGAGAGCCTGGCGGCGAGAAAGGAGGTGGAGCTGACCCTGTTCCTCGATCCCGCGATTCCGGAAGAGGTGCTCGGCGACGCGCTGCGGCTGCGCCAGGTGCTGGTCAATCTCGCCAACAACGCCATCAAGTTTTCCAGCGGGCGATCGGAGCGGGGCCAGGTGTCGGTGCGGGCATTGCTGGCGGGCCGCAGCGAGGAGCAGGTGGCGGTGGAGTTCCAGGTATGCGACAACGGCATCGGCATGGACGAGGAGACCCAGTCGCGGCTGTTCACCGCCTTCACCCAGGGGGACGCCTCCACGACACGGCGCTTCGGCGGCACCGGCCTGGGGCTGGCGATCTCCCACCACCTGGTGCGGTTGATGGGGGGCGGCATCGACGTGCGCAGCGCCCCCGGGGAGGGCGCCGTCTTCACCGTCCATCTTTCCTTCACGCCGCTGCCCGCCCGGTCGTCCGGCAGCGACGAAGCGGACCTGAGAGGGCTTTGCTGCCTGGTACTGGGCGATGCAAGGAGCATGGGGGACGACCTTGCCGTCTACCTGGAGCACGGCGGCGCCACGGTCGAGCGCGCCCTGGATCTGGCCGCCGCGTGCCGGCGCATCGCGGGGCTGCCGCCCGGCCTCTGGCTGTTCGTCATCGATGCGGTGCACGACGCGCCGCCGGTGGAAGCCCTGCGCGCAGCCTGCCGCGCCCGGCCCGGCATCGAGCCGCGCTTCATCGTGGTGCGGCGCGGACGCCGCCGCCACGAGCGCTTCGAGGCGGCGGGCATGATCACGCTGGACGGCGACGTCATGCACCGCAGCATCTTTCTGCGGGCGGTGGCGCTGGCCGGGGGGCGTACGCAGAAGATGACCGGGGCGCAGCCGTCCGGCAGGATGGCCGCGGTAGCCCTGCCTTCGCAGGCGGCGGCCATGCGCGCGGGCACGCTGATCCTGGTGGCGGAGGACAACGAGATCAACCGCAGGGTGATCCGCCAGCAGCTTGCCCTGCTCGGCTATGCGGCGGACATCGTCGACAACGGCCGCGAGGCGCTGGCGCGCTGGCAGGAGGGCCGCTACGCGCTGCTGCTCACCGACCTGCACATGCCGGAAATGGACGGCTACCAGTTGACCGCGAGCATACGCGCCGCCGAACAGGGCGGCACCCGGATACCCATCATCGCGTTCACCGCCAATGCCCTCAAGGGGGAAGCCGAGCGCTGCCGTGCCGCCGGCATGGACGACTATCTGAGCAAGCCGGTGCAACTGGTCCACTTGAAGACGATCCTGCAGAGATGGCTGCCGCTGCGGGGATCCGAGGTCCCGGCCGCAGCCCCGGCCCTGGCAGCCGCGCCGCCGGTCCTGGATGCGGATGTGCTCAAGGCGCTGGTGGGGGACGACCCTGCCGTGATCGCCGGGCTCCTGCGGGACTTCCGTGCCAGCGCCCGGGATCTGGCGGCGGATCTGCGCAATGCGCTGCTGGCGGAGGAGGCCGCGCCGGCCGCGGTGGCGGCCCACACGCTGAAGTCGTCGGCGCGCGCCGTCGGGGCGCTGCCGCTGGGCGAGCTGTGCGCCGAGATGGAGGCCCTGGGCAGGGCCGGCGATCTCGATGCCATGCGGGCGCTGCTGCCCCGCCTGGAGTCGGCGCTGGCGGCCGTGGACGCGCATATCGAGGCTTCCTGACCGGCGTGCGGACGGAGATGCGGTACGGAAGCGGGTTCCGCTGGTAGAATCAGGGATTGCTCATCCCCGCGCAGAAGGACATGGTCGAACGTTCCGCAGTCAGGATACTGGTACTGGACGACGATCCGTTCATGCTGAAGCTGCTGGGGCGGATGCTGGCGAACCTGGGGTTCGCGTCGGTGGCGCTGTGCGACAGCGGCCAGGCTGCGCTGGAGCGGGTAGGCGCGGCGGAGGCGGCGGAGCCCAACCTGATCCTGCTGGATCTCAACATGCCGGCGATGGACGGCATCGAGTTCGTGCGGCACCTGGTCGGGCACGGCTATGCCGGCAGCCTCATCCTGGTGAGCGGCGAGAACGACCGCATCGTGCAGGCCGCGGAGAAGCTGGTGCAGGCGCACGGCATACCGGTGCTCGGGCGCCTGCAGAAACCGGTGCATCCCGACCGGTTGTCCGAGCTGCTGGAGAAATGGGTGCCGCGGCTCGACGCCGGGCCGGGGGCCGCACCCCGGATCTACGAGGCTGAGGCACTGCGCGGCGCCCTGCGCAATGCGGAATTCGTCAACTACTACCAGCCCAAGGTGAGACTGGCGGACGGCGAAGTGGCGGGGATGGAGACGCTGGTGCGATGGCATCATCCCGACGACGGCCTGGTGCCGCCGGATCGCTTCATCGGCCTGGCGGAGGCATCGGGCCTGATCGGCGAACTGACGCGGCAGGTATTCGCCGCGTCCGTGACACAGGCGGCCGCCTGGCGGCGGGTGGGGCTGGCGCTGCCGGTGGCGGTCAACGTCGCCATGGATGATCTGGCGTCGCTGGACTTCCTGGATTTCGTGGCGGAATTCACGGCTCGCGCCGGCGTGCCGCCCCATGACGTGGTGCTGGAGGTGACGGAGAGCCAGCTGATGCAGGACACCCGCGCCCCGCTGGAGGTGCTCACCCGCCTGCGGCTGAAACGCTTTCGCATCGCCATCGACGACTTCGGCACCGGGCATTCTTCCCTGGCGCAGCTGCGCGACCTGCCTTTCGACGAGCTCAAGATCGACCGCGGCTTCGTGCACGGAGCCTGGGCCGACGAGACCCTGCGGGCAATGTACGATGCCAGCCTGTCCCTGGCGTGGCAACTGGGGATGAGCGTCGTGGCCGAGGGCGTGGAGGATAGGAGCGACTGGGACTGGGTACGGCGCACCGGCTGCGACCTGGCCCAGGGCGCCTTCATCTCGGCGCCGCTGCAGGCGGCGGACGTGCCTCCCTGGATCGAGGCCTGGCACCGCCGCCGGCCTGCCGCGGAACCGCCGCCGCGGGGGCCGGGCCGCACTACCGAATGAGCAGCGCCGCGGCCACGTGCCGCCCTTCGGCCATCAGGATGTTGTAGGTACGGCAGACGGCCTGGGTATCCATGATCTCCACGCCGATCCCGGAGGCGATCAGCGACCGTGTCAGCGAGGGATGGGGAAAGCGCAGGGTCGCGCCCGTGCCGACCAGCACGACCTCGGGCCGCAGCGGCAGCAGGAAATCGAAGTGGGCCGCGGTGAGCTGCTCGAACGTCGTTGCCTCCCAGCCTTCGACGACGCGGTCCGGCAGGATGATCACGCTGCGTTCGTGGCGTGCCTGGTTGACCATGACGTAGCCGGCCCCGTAGCCGGTGAACAGGTTGTGCCCGGAGGATCCGGAAAGGTGCAGTTTCAAGCGGCAGGGCTCCTATTTGCGGCCGATGGGCGCGTCGGGTAACATTACATCTTTTTCGGGTTGCGATAAAGCAGAAGAAAGACGAAGCCCGGAGACGATCCCCGCGTCCGGCCACCGGCGTCGGCGGGCGTCGATTCCACGCCGGCGGCCCGGGCACCGGAGCAATCGCGCCTTCCATCCATGCAGCCGATACTGAAATCCAGCAAGCTCGCCAACGTGTGCTACGACATCCGCGGCCCGGTGCTGGATCGTGCCCGGGAAATGGAGGAGGAAGGGCACCGCATCATCAAGCTCAACATCGGCAACCCGGCGTCGTTCGGTTTCGACGCGCCCGCGGAGATTCTCCAGGATGTCATCCGCAACCTGTCGGCGGCGTCCGGGTACTGCGACTCCAAGGGCCTGTTCGCCGCCCGCAAGGCGATCATGCACTACACCCAGGAGAAGCGGATCCGTGGCGTGCAGATGGAGGACATCTACATCGGCAACGGCGTATCCGAACTGATCGTCATGGCCATGCAGGCGCTGCTGAACAGCGGCGACGAGGTGCTGATCCCGGCCCCGGACTATCCGCTGTGGACGGCGGCGGTGGTGCTCGCCGGCGGCAGCGCGTGCCACTACATGTGCGACGAGCAGTCCGGCTGGCTGCCCGACCTGGACGACCTGCGCGCCAGGATCACGCCGCGCACGCGCGCCCTCGTCGTCATCAACCCCAACAATCCCACCGGCGCGCTGTATCCCGACGAGATGCTGCGCGAACTGGTCGAACTGGCGCGGCGGCACCGCCTCATCGTCTACGCCGACGAGATCTACGACAAGGTACTGTACAGCGACGCCGTACACACGTCGATCGCCTCGCTCGCGGACGACGTGCTGTTCATCACCCTGAACGGGTTGTCCAAGAACTATCGCGCCGCCGGGTTCCGCTCCGGCTGGGCGGTGGTGTCCGGCAGCAAGCAGACCGCCCGCGACTACATCGCGGGCCTGACCATGCTGGCTTCGATGCGCCTGTGCGCCAACGTGCCGTCGCAGTTCGGCATCCAGACCGCGCTCGGCGGCTACCAGAGCATCAATGACCTTGTCATGCCCACAGGCCGGCTGATGCGCCAGCGCGACCTCGCCTGGAAGCTGCTGACCGACATTCCGGGCGTGACCTGCTACAAGCCCATGGCCGCGATGTACCTGTTTCCGCGCCTCGACCCGGACGTCTACCCGATCGAGGACGACCAGCAGTGGGTGCTGGATCTGCTGGAGGAAGAGAAGGTGCTGCTGGTGCAGGGCAGCGGCTTCAACTGGCCCCGTCCGGATCATTTCCGGCTGGTGTTCCTGCCCAACAGCGACGATCTCGCCGAGGCCATCGGGCGGATCGCCAGTTTTCTGGAGCGCCATCGCGGGCGCACGCAGGCGTGAGCAGGGGAAAGGGCTGTTGAGCATGCCCGCTCCGGGAACCGATTTTTCATCCGATAGGTCTGACCGTTCATCATGAAACCCATCCGCATAGGTCTGTTAGGTGTCGGTACCGTCGGCGGCGGCACCTTCACGGTACTCCGGCGCAACCGGGAGGAGATCACCCGCCGGGCGGGCCGGGACATCGTCATCCGCATGATCGCCGACCGCGACGTGGAGAAGGCGCGCGGCATCGCCGGAGACGACGCCGTGGTGACCGCCGACGCGAACGAGGTCGTGACGCACCCCGACATCGACGTGGTGGTGGAGCTGATCGGCGGCTACACCGCCGCCAGGGAGCTGACGCTGAAGGCCATCGATCACGGCAAGCACGTGGTGACCGCGAACAAGGCACTGCTTGCCTCCCACGGCACCGAGATCTTCGCCGCCGCGCAGAGGAAGGGCGTGATGATCGCGTTCGAGGCGGCGGTGGCAGGCGGCATTCCCATCATCAAGGCGCTGCGCGAAGGGCTGACCGCCAACCGCATCGAGTGGATCGGCGGCATCATCAACGGCACCAGCAACTTCATCCTGTCGGAGATGCGCGACAAGGGGCTCACCTTCGACACGGTGCTGAAGCAGGCGCAGAAGCTGGGCTACGCCGAGGCCGACCCCACCTTCGACGTCGAGGGCATCGACGCCGCGCACAAGATCACCATCATGGCGGCCATCGCCTTCGGTATCCCGATGCAGTTCGACAAGGCGTACACGGAGGGCATCGCCAAGCTGACCCGCGAAGACATCCGCTACGCGGAAGAGCTGGGCTACCGCATCAAGCTGCTGGGCATCACCCGGCGCACGCCCCGCGGCATCGAGCTGCGCGTGCATCCCACCCTGATCCCGGCGCGGCGCCTGATCGCCAACGTGGAAGGCGTGATGAACGCGATCGTGGTGAAGGGCGATGCGGTGGGCGCGACCCTGTACTACGGCGCGGGCGCGGGCGCGGAACCCACCGCCAGCTCGGTGGTGGCCGACCTGGTGGACATCGCCCGCATGCACACCGCCGATCCCAAGCACCGCGTGCCCCACCTCGCCTTCCAGCCGGAGCTGCTGTCGAACGTTCCCATCCTGGAGATGGACGAGGTGGAGACCGCCTACTATCTGCGCCTGCGGGCGATGGACAAGCCCGGGGCGCTGGCCGACATCACCCGCGTGCTGGCGGAACGCGGCATCTCCATCGACGCGATGGTGCAGAAGGAGCCGAGCGAGGGCGAGGATCAGGTGGACATCATCATGCTCACCCACCTGGCGGTGGAGAAGAACGTCAACGCCGCCATCGCCAGCATCCAGAAGCTGCCGCTGACGACCGGCAAGGTCACGCGCATCCGGCTGGAGGAACTGGGCGGCAAATAGCCGATCTCATCCCCATTCCGGACTGAATCCTATTCGACGATGCGATACATATCGACCCGCGGCGGCATGCCGCCCAAGAAATTCTCCCAGATCCTGCTGGCCGGGCTGGCGCCAGACGGCGGCCTGGCGATGCCGGAAGCCTATCCCGCCGTCACGGCTGCCGAGCTGGAGGCGTGGCGTGGCCTGGACTACCCGGCGCTCGCCTTCGAGATCGTCTCCCGCTTCGTGGACGACATTTCCGCGGCCGACCTCCGCGGCATCCTGGCCCGCACCTACACCGCCGGGGCATTCCGCAGCGATGAGATCACGCCCCTGCGGACGCTGGAGCCGGGGCTGCACATCCTGGGACTGTCGAACGGCCCCACGCTGGCGTTCAAGGACATCGCCATGCAGCTGCTGGGCAACCTGTTCGAGCATGCCCTCGCCCGGACGGGAGAGGATCTCAACATCCTGGGCGCCACGTCGGGGGACACCGGCCCGAGCGCGGAGCATGCCATGCGCGGCAAGCGCGGCATCCGAGTGTTCATGCTCTCCCCGCAGGGAAAGATGAGCCGGTTCCAGACCGCGCAGATGTTCTCCCTGAAGGAGCCGAACATCTTCAACATCGCCATCCGCGGCGTGTTCGACGACTGCCAGGACATCGTCAAGGCGGTCAGCAACGATATCACCTTCAAGCAGCGCCATCGCATCGGCACCGTCAATTCGATCAACTGGGCGCGCATCCTGGCGCAGGTGGTGTACTACTTCAAGGGGTACCTCGCCGCCACCACCTCGAATGCCGAGCAGGTGTCGTTCGCCGTCCCGTCGGGAAACTTCGGCAATGTCTGCGCCGGGCACGTGGCGCGCATGATGGGCCTGCCCATCCGGCGGCTGATCGTCGCCACCAACGAGAACGACGTGCTGGACGAGTTCTTCCGCACCGGCTGCTACCGGCCGCGCGCCACCACCGAGACGGTGCACACCAGCAGCCCCTCGATGGACATCTCCAAGGCTTCCAACTTCGAGCGCTTCATCTTCGACCTGAGCGGACGGGACACGGCCCGGGTGAAGGAGCTGTGGCGGGCCGTGGACAAGGGGGGCGCCTTCGACCTGTCCGGCACGCCGCTGTGGGAGAGGATGGCCGATTTCGGCTTCGTCTCCGGCGCCAGCAATCACGCGGCGCGGATCGCGACGATACGCGAGACGTGGGCGCGCTACGGGGAGCTGATCGATCCGCATACCGCCGACGGCCTGAAGGTGGGGCAGGCGCACCGGGAGGAGGGCGTGCCGCTGGTGTGCCTGGAGACCGCCCTGCCGGTGAAGTTTTCCGACAGCATCGTCGAGGCCCTGGGCCGGGAGCCGGAGCGTCCGGCGGGATACGAGAACCTCGAGAGCCTGCCGCAGCGCTACGTGGTGATGAACGCCGACAGCGACGCGGTGAAGGCGTTCATCGTGGAACAGGTTGCGGGCCAGGACTGGGGCACGCCGCCCGCCCTGCTTTCCGGGGCGTACGGCGCCGACGTGTAGCACCCGGTGCCGAAGGCCG
Organism: Nitrosovibrio sp. Nv17; assembly: GCF_900119085.1. Lineage (GTDB taxonomy): Bacteria > Pseudomonadota > Gammaproteobacteria > Burkholderiales > Nitrosomonadaceae > Nitrosospira. The sequence goes on from NZ_FPIQ01000006.1 coordinate 142,820, forward strand.
CAGGATGGGCAGGCCCCGCCGTCCCGCACGCTCGGGCAACGGGTTGGGCAATAGAGATCTATCTGCATTATCCGCTCCCGCTCCCACTCCGCGGGCCCGGGCACGGGAATCCCGAAGCCCATCAACACAAAGACCAAGAAGAAAGGTATCCAGGTAGATACTCTGTTCAGAGTCAACACTAATTCATGTTTTTGCTCATGCGGGAAGGGCATAGAAGCGTTGATTATCGAAGGGCTGGTCATGAGTGAGCATGCCGTGGATGGCATGCAGCAATTTACGCATGACAGCGCATACTCCTTGCAAAGGAGTCTTGCCGTTGCAGATCAGATGCTCGAAGAAGCCCTTCACGTATGGATCATGTTTCTTGGCGGACAGAGCTGGCAGATAGAGGGCACGGCGGATATGGCAGTTGCCGGCTTTGGAGATGCAGGCGCGCTTGTCCACGCTGGTTCCCGACTTGAAGTGACGGGGGTCCAGTCCTGCCGCCTTGACCCATTGCTTGTGGCTCAACCC
>NZ_FPIQ01000043.1 GCF_900119085.1 Nitrosovibrio sp. Nv17
GTGGGGCGCCAGGACAACTTCTTCGAACTGGGGGGCGACTCCATCCTGGCGATGCGGATCACGGCGCTGCTGGCGCAGCAGCATGGCTACGATCTGCCGGTGCGGCACTTCTTCGATCATCACACGCTGCAGGCGCTGGCGTCGGCGATCGCCGCCGGGAATCCTCCGGCGCTGCAGCACAGGGAACAGCGGCTGGCCGAGATGGATCGTCTGATGGACGAGTTCGAGGTCTGAATGGCGATGGATGGACGACAGATCGCGCTGCGCTTTGCCGCCCTGAGTCCGGAAGCGCGGCGCGGCTTCCTGGACAGGCTTCGCGACAAGGGGCTGAGCTTCTCCGAGCTGCCCATCGTGCCGGCCGAGGTCACGGGCAGGCTCGCCCTGTCCTATTCGCAGCGCAGCCTGTGGCTGACGTGGCGCCTCGATCCGGAGAGCGCCGCCTACAACATCGCCGGGATGCTCCATTTTTCCGGGAATCTGGACGAGGATGCGCTGCGGCGGAGCCTGGATGATCTGGTGCGCAGGCATGCGTCGCTGCGCACCGTCTTCAGGGCCGACGGCACGGACGAGCCGGAGCAGGTCGTGCTTCCCGCCCCGTCCATGGTCCTGTCCGCGCACGACCTGCGGCCGCAGCCCGATGCTCTGCGCGCGCGGCAGCGGGATGAGTTGGCGGCGGCACTGGCACGGCAGCCGTTCGGGCTGGAGCGGGAGCCGCCTTTCCGCGCAGCCCTGATCCGGCTGGCGGATGATGCGTACAGCCTGGTGCTGGCGGTGCACCATATCGCGGCCGACGGCTGGTCGCTCAGGATTCTCGTCGACGAGCTGATCCTGCTGTACGCAGGGCATGCGGAGGGTCGCTCCGTGCAGCTTCCCGATCTGCCCATACAGTTCATCGACTACGCCGTCTGGCAGCGCAACTGGTTGGAAGCCGGGGAGCTGGAGCGGCAGCTCAAGTACTGGCGGGGGCGCCTGGGGACGGAGCATGCCGTCGTCACGCTGCCGGCGACGGGCGGCAGGTCGGCATCCGCCGTCGCCGGGACGCACGCGGTCGACCTGCCGCCAGCGACCAGCACCGCGCTGCGCGCCGTCGCCAAGCAGCATGGGGCGTCGCTGTACATGGCGATGCTGGCCCTTCTCAAGCTGACGCTCTACCGCTTCAGCGGCCAGTCCGAGATACGGATCGGCTCCCCCATCGCCAATCGCCAGCGGATGGAGACGCAGGGGCTGGTGGGTTACCTGACGAACCTGCAGGTGCTGCATACGCGCATCGATGCCCGCCGGGATTTCACCCATCTGCTGGCGGAAGTGCGGGAAACGACGCTGGAGGCGTACGCCCACCAGGACCTGCCCTTCGACCTCCTGGTCGAGGCGCTGCAGCCGGTACGCCAGGCGGGCGTGCATCCGCTGTTCCAGGTCAAGTGCACCGAGCAGGCCGAGCTGCCGGTGACGTGGAATGCAGCCGGGCTCGAGATCCGGCTCGAAGAGATGCCGGGTACGCAGGTCCACTTCGACCTGAGCGTCGACTTCACCGACCGGGCCGACGCGATCGGGATCGAGCTCGTCCATTCCCGCGGGCTGTTCGACGAGGCGGCGATCCGGCGTTTCGCGGCAGCCCTGGTTTCGCTGGCGGAGCAGGCCGCCCGCTCTCCCCGCCGGCGGCTCGCGGATTTCACGCTGCCGCCGCCCCTGGCCTGCCTGCAGGGCGAGCCGGCCGACACCCGCGCCCGGCTGGTGCCGGCGCTCTGGTCGGCGTGCGTGGGCCGCAGGGGGAAGGCGCCCGCGCTGCGCCACGAGGACCGGGTCTACGGCTATGCGGAACTGGACGACGCGGCGGAGCGGCTGGCGCGGGTGCTGCAGGAACGCGGGGTAGGCCCCGAAGTGCGGGTGGCTGTCCTGGCGTCGCGCACGCCGGAGTTCGTGCTGGGCCTGCTGGCGGTGCTCAAGGCGGGCGGCGCCTATATCCCGATCGATCCCCAGCTTCCGCGCGACCGGATCGCCTACCAGCTCGAGGACAGCGGTGCGCGGCTCCTGCTGGCCTCGGGTGTGCCGGACGGGGCGTACGCGCTGCCCGTGGTCGCGATCGAATTCCACGGCCACGGCGGCATGCAGCCAGTTGCGAAGGCGGTCGCGGTGCGGCCGCATCCGGATCAGACCGCCTACGTCATCTACACCTCGGGTTCCACCGGCGCGCCCAAGGGCGTCATGGTCAGTCATGGCGCCCTGGCGAACTACGTGTACGGCATCCTGGCGCGCCTGCAATTGCCGGACGACGTGGAGAGCATGGCGATGGTCTCCACCACGGCCGCGGATCTGGGGAATACCGTGTTGTTCGGCGCCTTGTGTTCGGGGCGCCTGCTGCATCTGGTGGCTCCGGAACGGGCGTTCGATCCGGATGGCTTCGCGGACTACATGAGCCGCCATCGCGTGGACGTGCTCAAGATCGTGCCGAGCCATCTCCAGGCCCTGCTGCAGGCCGGCCGGGCGGCGGACGTGCTGCCGGCGCACACGCTGATCGTCGGCGGGGAGTCGCCGGGACATGCCCTGGTCGAGCGGATTCGGGTATTGAAGCCGGCCTGCCGCATCGTGAACCACTACGGGCCCACGGAAACCACGGTGGGGATCCTGGCGCAGGCGGCGGATGCCATGGCCGCGGGCGGGGCCGCGCTCCCCATCGGCCGCCCGCTGTGCAATGCCCGCGCATTCGTGCTGGACACCGATCTCAATCCGGTGGCGCCCGGGGTCGCAGGCGAACTCTATCTGGGCGGGCCGGGCCTGGCGCACGGCTACCTGGCGCAGCCGGCGCTGACCGCCCAGCGCTTCATCCCCGATCCGTTCGGGGGCGGTTCCGGCGGTTCCCGGCTCTACCGCTCGGGCGATCGCGCCCGCATGCGGACCGACGGCAGCCTGGAGTTCCTCGGTCGCATGGATGACCAGATCAAGATCAGGGGATACCGTGTCGAACTGGGTGAGGTCGAGGCGCAATTGCTGCGCCAGGCGGGCGTGCGCGAGGCGGTCGTGGTGGCGCAGGTCGGAGCGGGCGGGGCGAGGCTGGTCGGATACGTGTCGGCCGATGCCGGCCGGGAGCTGGACGCTTCGACATTGAGGGCGCGGCTGGCGGAGGCGCTGCCGGACTACATGGTACCGGCTGCGGTGATGGTGCTGGAGCGGCTCCCGCTGACGGCCAATGGAAAAGTGGATCACGAACGGCTGCCGGATCCGGCGTGGACGGGTACGGGCGCGTACGAGGCGCCTCGGGGGGAGGTCGAGGAAAAGGTCGCGCAAATCTGGGCGGAGGTATTGGAGATCGAGCGGGTGGGGCGCCAGGACAACTTCTTCGAACTGGGGGGCGACTCCATCCTGAGCCTGCGGATCGTGGCGCGGCTGCGCCGCGCGGGGTGGAAGGCCACGCCCAGGCAGCTGATGGAGTGCCAGACGGTGATGGCCCTGGGCGAGCAGATCGTCGCGCAGTCGGCCTTGCAGCCGGTGTCGCCCCCGGCGCATCTTCCGATTCTGAGGCGCGGGGGAGGAGGGGGAGTGGAAGGGCTATCCTACGCTCAGGGGCGGTTATGGTTTTTATGGAGGCTGG
>NZ_FPIQ01000010.1 GCF_900119085.1 Nitrosovibrio sp. Nv17
CCTACCATCCTTGTGTATACAGGCTCAAAGCCTCGGATACTCCACGGTATTGGCGAATAGGGCGGGGAGCCAATCTACATCACAAGCTCAGACCTTAAAAAACCTGTCTTCAGGATGGGACGGCTTCCCCAGTGAAGCATCATCTTACTTGCATCACAAACAAAATCTGAATATCTCTGATCATACAAGGATGGGTGGAGCGCAGCGCAACCCATCATCTCCCGAAGAACGCTGCGATGGGTTGTATTTCATTTCACCTATCCTATCTGGCTTAAGGATTCCGACCACGAATTACGTCCTCCTGAAAATCCGTACCGCTTCCTTGGCAATCTTCGATGAACCTTTTAATGGGTAACGTCTGCGCGACCGTGGTAGCACCTTGAAAACGTCTTGCGAAGAAGGCACCTTATCATTATAGTAGTTAGTATAACTACTAAAGGGTGTGTATGGAAAAAGCCGTTTCGGCAGCGGAGGCCAACCGCAAATTCTCTCTCATCCTGCGCGGCGTGCGCGAGGGGCGCAGTTATGTCGTGACGAGCCACGGGCGACCGGTTGCGCGCATCGTTCCCGCCGAGAAGCGTGAAGGCGTGGTTTCCGGCGTGCGAGCGGCGCTCCTGTCGCGTCTTGAGCGCCAGCCTGCTGTCAATGCCGGACGCTGGACGCGCGACGAGCTTTACGAAGACGAACGTTGAAGGTTGCGCTCGACACCAACATCCTTGCCTATGCGGAGGGAGTCAATGGGATCGGGAAGCGTGACCTTGCCCTCGAATTGGTGCGCAGCCTGCCGCAGGGGGCAGTCATTATCCCCGTCCAGGTGCTTGGAGAACTGTTCAACGTCCTTACGCGCAAGGCCGGAAGATCACGTGCCGATGCCCGCGAAGTTATCCTGGAGTGGCGCGATGCCTTTTCTGTTATCGAGACGACGCCCGAAGCCATGCTGGCGGCGGCGGATCTCGCAACCGACCATCATTTTGGCATCTGGGATGCGGTCATCCTCTCCGTTGCCTCGCAAGCCGGTTGCCGATTGCTTTTGTCCGAAGATCTTCAGGACGGTTTCACATGGGGCGGAGTAACGGTCGTCAACCCGATCGCGTCGCCGGGTCATGCGTTGCTGGGACGGCTATTGGGACGGGACGATGCACGGCATGGGCCTGGCGAGCAGCCGTCGCGACCCGTACCCGAATGACGTCTTGCCGCGAATAGGATAGGATGGTTGCTCTTTTTCCGATGGCTGGAGGAGACTGCCAATGAATTACGTGGAAGGCTTCGTGGCGGCGGTGCCCGCCGCCAACAAGGAGGCGTACCGCCAGCTCGCGGCGGAGGCGGCGGTCCTTTTCAAGGAATTCGGCGCCAGCCGCGTGGTTGAGTGCTGGGGTGACGACGTGCCCGACGGCAAGCTCACCGACTTTCGCGGCGCGGTGAAGGCTGAGGAGGACGAGGCCGTGGTGTTCAGCTGGATCGAATATCCCTCGAAGGAGGCTCGCGACGCCGCGAACCAGAAGATCATGGCCGACCCGCGCATGAAGGAGATGGGAGCGAGCATGCCCTTCGACGGCAAGCGCATGATCTTCGGCGGCTTCGCCCCGATACTCGATGTCTGACCCGGCGACCCTGGGTACCGCGCGGAGGGGAGGGCCATGCGCTACTGGCTGATGAAGTCGGAGCCTTCCGACGTGAGCGTGGACGACCTCGCGGCCATGCCCGGCCAGACCGTGGCATGGTACGGCGTGCGCAACTACCAGGCGCGCAACTTCATGCGCGACCAGATGCGCGTCGGCGACCAGGTCTTCTTCTACCATTCCAGCTGCAAGGAGCCCGGCATCGTGGGTATCGCCCGGGTTGCCACCCCGGCCTATCCCGACGCCACCCAGTTCGACCCTGCAAACAAGTACCACGACCCCAAGGCCACCCCGGAAACCCCGCGCTGGTTCAACGTGGACGTGCAGCTCGTCCGCAAGACCCGCCTGGTGAGCATCCGGGAGCTGCGCAGCTACCCCGAGCTGGCCAGCCTGCGTATCCTGCAGAAGGGCAGCCGCCTCTCCATTACCCCGGTGGACCCGGCGGAGTGGAAATTCATCCTCGGGATACTCTGACGTCCACGTCTCGGCTGGCGTGCTTGGCCTTCCATTCTAGGGGGCCTGATCCAGCGTCACCAGCAGCCTGACCAGCATTGCCCGGTTGGCGGTGTTCGTCTTGGCGTAGATATGGTTGAGGTGAGTCTTCAGCGTGTTCACGCTCAGCCCGCAGCACCCGCCGATTTCCTCCAGCCCTTTCCCTTCGATCACCTGCTGCGCGACGGCGACCTCCGCGCGAGTCAATCCGTATAGCGACTTCATCAGGCCAGGGTCGACCTCGGCCGGGATGGCGGTATCCGCGATGGATATAATGACGCGTGCGGCGCCATGGGCGATGTCCGAGAAGCCGTGCCGGGAAGGAAGGGGAGAGAACCGGAGCCTGAATATGGCTCTTCCCGACGGACGGGGAATCGCCACCGTGCCCGGATGGGGTGGCGTGCCGGGGCCGGCGGCAGCCCGCACCGCTTCGTCGATCGCCGCCTGCGCAGTGGAGAGCCGTGCCGCAAGATACGCCCGGCCGGATGCCCGGGTCGACGGCTGCAGGCGCAGTCCATCATTCAGCTCGAATATCCGTGCCGCCGCCCGGTTGTGGAACAGCACCTCCCCCTGCACCCCCATCAGCAGGATGCCGTGGCGCAGCCCGTTCAGCGCGGCTTCCGCATCGGCCCGCCGGCGCTCGGCGTCGCTCGCCCGGGCCGATTCCGCCAGGGCGTGCGCAAGGTGCGGCAGCAGCAGGGACGACTTCCAGCGGTCGCGCGCGTTGAATCCGGCGTCTGCCGCGTCGCGGAAGTAGGCGATCACCACGAGAGGGCCCGCCCACGGGCTGGCGGCGTGGATCGTGCTGGCCATCACATGCGGGGTGCCCACCTGGGCCAGGAATTCCCGGTACCAGTCCGGCTGGGCCGGGCTGCGGGGCGCCTCCGGTTTGGCTGCCGCAATGGCCTGGAACGGGCGCACGGTGCCATTGCGCGTCATCGGTACGATCCAGGCGTGGAGGCGGTTGCTGCGGGTGTGCCATCGATCAATCACAGCCTCGGGCAGGCCATGGCTGACGTGAACCCCGCCATTGCGGGGCGCCACCGTAGGCGTGAACAGCAGCGCCATCGGCGCCCCCAGCCATCGCGCCATGTCTGGCAGCGTGCCGCGCCAGGCGGATGGATCGCACGCCGCCTGGTGCATGCGGTCAATCAGCTCGCTGAAACCGCCGAGTTCTTTCCCTTCGTCGTCTAAAGACACAACTTCCTCCCTCTGGAAACCGCGCCGGACCGTTTCTGGTTCTTCTATTCCTTTATATGGATCAGTTTATTGATTTTGGGCTTACTCTGCAATGAACAGAAAAAGGTTATCAGAAAAACATGTGTATGGATGTGATTTTTCTCACCTGAACGGGTGATGACATAGATGACGAGGGGGAATACAGTAACTACCCGGTTTGGGGTCGATATGCATATTCATGGATGCCTGTGGTTTGGCGCGCAGAGGTCGCTTTGGAGTGGAGACCGCTGAAGAGAATGATGAAAGCGAGGAAATGAACGCATGAGAAATACCAGGTAATCATGACCATTGCTACTAACAGATTTCCGTCAGATAAGCCTGTCGCTTATGGAGCTATTCGCAAAGACCTGAAGAACGGGGATTTGCTGGTTGGTTAGGGTACGGGAATATTTTCATCCATGATTCAGCGGGCAACAGGAAGCGTATGGAGTCATGTTGCGCTTGTACTTCGGCTTGACCATATCGATCGGATCATGCTGCTGGAAAGCGTCGAGCCTTTAGGTGTGCGTACAGTAAGACTTTCCAAGTGCCTGGAGAATTATCAGAACGACGATAAGCCATACCTCGGAGGCCTAGCGATCATCCGGCATAAAAAGGCCGATGACCTGATCAACCGGAACAGAGAGAACCTCATAGAGCTTGCCCGTTATGCCGTTGATCAGTTTGGCTATCCGTACGACAGGGGTGAGATTGCAAAGATTGCCGTTCGAATCCTTACGTTCAAAGTACTCTTCACGAGGAAACAGCTGAAAAAATCAAGCCCGATCGTGAGTTCATCTGTTCGGAATATATGGCCCGTTGCTACGAGAAAATAGGGATTCCAGTCAAGTCGGGTCGGCTTGGCTTCGTTGCGCCGTCGGATTTTGTCGGCGACAAATTTCAATCTTGTGGCTGTCCTCCAGAAACCGCCCACCTGAGGTTTATCAGACATGACAATTCCAAAAAAAAGGAACTCCGGCTGGAAACTTCCTTCCCGCGTCTTTATCCTTGCTGCATTCGTTCTGGAGCTTTCCGCATGCTCCTTCGGGAAACCCTATGCGACCGGAATGGGTTCACTTGACGAGAAATCGGCTCAGACGGCCGCCCGGATCCTCTTGAGTCCGCCACAGGTATTTACCCGCGAGCGGCTGATCAACGACAGATTAAAAGAGGAAAGCTTTTTGCTGGATCAATTGGAGAAAAGCAAGGAGGAAAAACTTGGCTGGAACCTGACGCGAAACCTGGAAACGCTCTCTGCCCTGTCTGGGCAGATGTCCTTGAGCGTGAATCCTGTATCAAAGTTCAATTTCGAGAACCAGGCCCAGAAGGCAAACCTGCAACAGCAGATCGAAGTGACACAGCTTCAGGGGCAGTTGCTGAATGTCCAGAATCAACTCAAAGCCCTCCAGGCAGGCACAGGAACAGGGCCGTCCACTCCTGCGAATGCTCCCGCGACCACTGTTACGCCCGGAACCGATAACCTCAACGTCGATGGCGAGCTTTATAAGCGACTTGACAAACTGATTGAGGCTATTTCCTCAAAGGGTGTGCTTTTGGGACCAAGTACAGATCTCCCGACGGGTACGCTGGAAGACGAATTTGAGGATCGCCTCGCGCTGCGTGTTCGTATTCGTGAGGCAATCAATGCCAATTCGCTCGATGACGTCCATGACAAAGATGGCAATGTACTCTACCGTCTGCAATTTACTGCAACCATACTGCCTGGGGGGAAAAAAGGGCAGTTCGGTGTTGCCAGGTTGACCATCGAGCCTCCCAAGTTGAAGCCGAAGGATATCAAGTGGCTCTACCATACATGGCTTTCCGCGGTGACCAGCAGAATGAATCAAGAAAAAGGGGGCGATAAGAGTGCAGACGACAAAGGCCTGATCTATGAAGTACTGGGGCCGATGACGGGGTTGTACGACGTGGCAACCCTGAGGCTGCCGCTGGAGGGACAGGACAAGGAAAAGCACACCTTCAAGGTAGCGGTATATCCTGGGCATAAAAGTCATTTCGAAATCACGGACCATGAGAGACATTATGAATTGATGGTCATCCATGAAATTTTTCATAAACTTGAGAAGGAAGGTCGACTGAATGAGTGTCTCCAAAAGAAATTGGAGAACTGCTTGAAGGAAATAGAGAAATCGGATCTCTATAAGCGGATCAGCCAGGAAATCATAAAATTCCCGACGGAAATAAAGCTGAGAAATATCGATGCGATGGTCATGGAAAAATTTATTGAGCACGTATTGAAGATCGCACCATCGGTCGAGGCGGCGATTTTTGCCTTGGGAGACCGTGGTCATGTTACAGGTGATGTCCGGAGGGTAGCTCAGGAAGAGCTTTCCATATACATGAAAACCTACACGAGTGCAAAATGGATACTCGAAAAGGTAGAAGAGGGGAAAGAAACGCCTGTGCCGGGAACAACTTCCGATGCCTGTGACGCTTCGGATAAAGTGAAGGCAGAAATTCCACGCGGTTTTATGAAGGGATTGGGGCTGAATGAGGGGAAACACGGCTGCATCGAGATCAAAAGTGATTCGTGGAGGGCATATCCTTATGGCATTGATCCCGTGCTCAGAAGCCAGAGAATGTCGACACTTGCTAGTGCTGCAAATGCGCTGGATCTTGCAATGGCGGTTTCAGCGCAGGTACCCAGCATCCCCTTGAGTCTGGGGGGAAGCGCCGGTTATTCGCAATTGGCAGCGGCGCGCGTGGATGCCATGGAGCGGGTTCCACGAGTATTCGGATTTGCAGGTCCGGGGGATGACGAGGATGACTCAGACTCAGGGTGTCGGGATGGGGCGGTGTGTAAGTATGAGTTTGGGTGGATATTCGGACCAAAACTGATGCTTGATCCGAAAGGCCATAAATTGTCGCTCCGCCAGGATGCCCGGACCGAAAAGGTCAGTGTCGACATATCCGTTCCCGGATGGTGGCCTGGCGCAACTCTTAAGGTGCAAACAGCCTGGAAAGGCAGATTCGTGGGTGGTGGGGGCATCCTGAAGGGGGAAGGGGATAATGCGCATAAGGAGTATGAACTACCCATCCGCTTCAGATCGAATCTGTCTTCGTTCGATGCCCTGACGGTCAAGCTGGCCGAGGAGTTGACCGCACAAGGATTTCATCAGGCCCGGATCGATATGGTCAGGCCGGCATCCATCCCATTGTGCAAAGCTCCATCAGTCAAAGATTTAACCGTTCTCATTTACGGCATGGATTTATGGCGGAATCCACGGGTCTTCTTCGGTGGGAGGATGGTGAAAAGCGAGTCGGTTTCGGTGTTGCCCGACATGGCTGGACTTTCAGTGGTCATCGATATCTCATCCTTGCCGAGGGAGGTGCTTCTGAGGAGCGATAAGAAGGATCGTACCCTGGTGGTCTGGACTTCGCACGGCAACGCCGAGATACCGCTGGAGGTGCATGAGGGGTGCGAGAAGAATCCATCCGCTTCATCTCAAACGCATGCCCTCCAGCTTTCCAGCGGGGTCGAAACCATTGCTTCAAACGCCGAAGGTAAGGGAGACCTCCGGATTCAGATCGTTCCCGCGGTGGGGGTATCCTCTGTGGACATATCGGCCACGGGCGGTGAAATCATCAAGGCAAGTTCTTCTCCTGGCGTCTCGTCCGAGCTTGCAGGCAATTCGGTCAAGGTCGCCAATCTGGAGAAGATAAGCAAGGACAAGAAAACGATATCTGTTGATCTTGCTCTCAGAAACCTGATACCCGGCAGAACCCTGAAAATTACGGCGGCGCCCAAGGCTACGAACGAATCGAAGGTGGATCCGGTTAGCCTGAACGTTTCTGTTGTTCCCACACAGTGAAGGGCCAGTCGGCGCGAAAAATAGGAATGGTTTCTGTAAGGAAAGGGAGGAAGATAAGGTGACGGATTCGTCGAGCGGGAAAGAGAAGGGGGAAAAGCAAGAGCACGAGAAGTGGAAGGAGAACTATTGTGACGTGATCATGAAGGGTGGTATTACGAGCGGGATTGTCTACCCCAAAGCAATAGCCACACTGGCGAAGCATTATCGTTTGAAGAGCATAGGAGGAACTTCTGCGGGTGCATTGGCTGCATGCCTTGCCGCGGCGGCTGAATATCGGCGGAGTACGGGCGGTGATTATAAAGGCTACGCCGCGATCGAAGGTCTTTCGGATGAGTTGAGGTGTCCGCCAGAAGAGGCACCAAGAGCACGGATATCGACCCTGTTCGGTTTGTTCCAACCTTCCCATAAAACCGATCCGCTCTTCAAGATCCTGCAAGGCACACTCAACAAGCAAAGTGCCGCAGGCCGAATCTATGGTGCGATAAGAGCCGCATTTTCCATCTATAGAATGAGAGTGTTGGCAGGCTTCGGAATAGGTCTGGCAGTTGCAGCCGTCTTTCTGTTCCTGTCCGGATCCTTGTCTTCCTGTAGCGTTCTGGAATCCGAGAGGATCGTATTTTCGCTTCTGGTCGGGCTGGTTTCACTGGGAGGATGTGGGCTTGTGTTATGGGTGCTGGGTAAGAGCTGGCCTTCCTACTGGAAGACGCTGCTGCTCGTACCCGCAGCGGTTGCAATATATTACGTGCAGCCTGTTGCGTGCGCGGTGGCTCTATCCCCGGCATTTATCCTGGGAGCAATGCTTGCTGCCATCTGGGTGATCTATACTTTGTATCGCCTTGTCATCGAAATCATGAATGACGACGGCCTGGGTTTTGCGCTATGCACGGGCATGAGTGGAAAGGAGAAACCCGAGGGGTACGAGGGATATAAGCCGCTCACCGAGTGGCTGAATGACAAGATCCAGGAAATCTCCGGTAAAAATAGGCCTTTGACCTTCGGAGATTTGTGGGGGGCAAAAGGATTCCCAGCAGAGGCGTGGCCATATAGTGACGAGGAAAAAGAACTTATAGAGCGTGGAGAGTTGAACCCAAAATCCATAAATCTTCAGCTGGTCACTACAAACCTAACTCGCGGATGCCCTCATATGCTGCCCTCCGACGATGAGCATGAGCCCATATATTTCAACTATGATGAATTGGAACCCTTTTTTCCAAGGGTGATTCTGGATCATCTAAAGAACAACTCAAAATGTTCTTCCAATGGGTGCCATAGGTTACCACCAGCGAAGGAGCTCCCTGTCCTGTTCGCTGCGCGTCTGAGTTTGAGTTTCCCCGGGTTGCTTAGTGCAATTCCTTTGTATATGGAAAAGCCGGGTCGGGACAAGCCGGATCAACCTGGAAGGCTTGAGCGTTGCTGGTTCTCGGATGGAGGAATCACCTCCAATTTTCCAATTCATTTCTTCGACTCCTTTCTGCCCACGTGGCCAACATTCGGCTTCACCTTAGGAGAAGTGTCTCATTCACCTAAACCCGGATCAAATGAGGAATCAAGAGTAGGTGCGTGGATGCCTGAATCGAATACCGATAAAAGAGGCGAGACATGGGATGGATTCGATAACGAAAAAGGTCTGAACCGGTTTACCGGATTCTGTGATGCAATCTTCAATACAGCCCGAAACTGGAATGACAACACCTTGACACGCATGCCCGGTGTGCGCGAGCGCGTCGCCCATATCTATCTGTCCAAAGGGGAGGGCGGACTCAATCTCGATATGGATCGTGACGTAATTAAGAAGCTAGAGGAATATGGTGAAGGCGCAGCGGACGAAATCATGAGGCGCTACATATGTCGTTCTCAAACTAGTAATGGGAGTGTCATGGATTTTGATAACCATGCCTGGATACGAGTGAACACGTTCATCGATATGCTGGGACCGCGCATATTGGAGCTTCAGAGAGTACTGAAAGGAACCGGGCCAGTAGACTACGGTGCGCTGATCATAACCGGACATTGCCGCAATCAGTATCGGCTCACAATCAAGGATGTTTCGGCAATATCCACAATTATTGTAGGACTGAAAAAAATTCAAGTCAGCCCTTCAGGAACCATGATTCGTAGTAAGGATCGTCCGTTGCCAAGAGGCGAGTTACGAGGGCGGCCGCCGTTCTAATCTTGGAGATGCTCGTTCATATCAGGTCAGGAGCCAGTCATGGAGGCTCATGGGCTGGCATTTGTGGCGGATAGATGAAGTATTATCGATAAGATCTGGATACTTATTACTCGATTTAGAGTGTGAAACTCAAGTATTGAGATGTGATATTCAAACACGTGGATCGCTAGGGAAGTTTGAAGCTGATGATTCGACGGATGGAAATTCCGGATAGCTGTATAGATTCTGCTTGTATCTTTCACCAGAGGCAGGGGATCCAGAAGAATTTTCAAACATCATTGAGGGGGTCATGAATTCATGAGCAGAATATTCATGTTGATCATGGTGATGGCTCTTGGTGGCTGTATCATTCCCTATGCCAAGCCCCGGATCATTCCTTCGGATTCCCAAGTGAAAGGGATCAGCCATTTCGTGCAGTCTGATGGGAAGGAAATCGATATCATCTTGATTCATGGAATGTGTACGCACGATAAGGAATGGGTCGCCAGCACTCGCGGCAGATTGCTTGAAATGTTCCAGAGCAGCGGACACGTCGTCAGGGAAAGAAATTCGGAGTCCTCCGGGGAGTTTTCAAGGACCAGGCTGTACTCTCAATCATTTGACATAGGAGTGGATGGGAAGATACTCAACGTTCATGCAATCGTCTGGTCGGCGGAGACTTTCGATCAGAAAAAATCCCTGTGCTACGATCGAGACAAAAAGAAATTGACTGACAGAGTCCCCTTTTGCAACGGTATTCGCCAGGACGGCTACACTAGAGCCCTTGTGAACCGATATCTGAAGGATGGTCTCATCAACGACTGCCTCGTGGATGCCATTATCTACGCAGGAGAAACAGGAATTGAGATTCGCAGGCGGGTAGCGGAAGCAATCGAATACATCGCGACTTATCGGGCGAGAGACGATAAAAGTTTATCGAAACAGCAGCAGCTTACAAAAAGTGAGGACGTGCCAATATTCGTCATTTCCGAGAGCCTGGGAAGCAAGGTGCTCTTCGATACGCTGCTGCAGATGCAGGCAAGCGGGAGTGGGGAATTGGGCGATTGTGCTAACGATCGCAGTACGATGCCTGAGAATAGTACGAACATTTCCGAGCAGATCTTTACCAGGATATTTCAGGTATATATGAGTGCCAACCAGATACCCCTGCTCTCGGCTGCCGTGCTTCCAAAGGGATGCATCAGGCAAGGGGATATAACGGAAGATTCTTCCAAAAAGGCCGTTGGCCAGGACCATACCACGGTGGATTCTCTGGATGTTCTGACACAAAGACTTTACGGTAAAAGAGCGTCCCGGATAAAAACCATCATGCCGCAAGCTCCAGCTGTACCCGCGGTGGATGGTGTCATGAAAACCGTTGAACCATTGCCATCGCTACCGGTAATTGTCTTTACCGATCCAAATGATCTGTTGTCCTATCCTCTTGGGGGCAGTACTCGTCATGAAGCTGGGGGAAAGGCGTATGATTTTATTGATGTGCTTGTATCCAATGCGGTAACCTGGCTCGGGATTATCGAGTTTCCATGGAAAGCACATAGCAAGTATTTGAGTAATGAAAACATTCATAAGATCATCGTATGCGGCATCCCAGAAACCGGAAATTGCTGGAGACCGTGAGGCACGGCACGGGGTGCATGCCAATTTATAAATCTTGAGAGTTTAGTGGGCCAATAAAGCTTTTTCGACCTGTTGAATTCTTGTTCCGAGGTCTACAAATTTCTGGGTACTCACAATTTCATTGAGGTCAATTCCTGAAGATGATCTATAGGCTTCTGCGATGTCAGAGTCCTGTGAGTTAGCGGATGATTTGGTTTGTAACTCTACAATCAATTTTTTCAGCCTTTTGTTTTCTATTTCTAGCTCATTCTTGATATCTTTAACTTGTACGATAGCCGATGACAAATTAATTTTTGCGTCAGCTATTTCTATCGATACGGTGGATGATTTATAAGCAATGACGATGATACCGAAAGTGGCGCTTACCATGCAGATACTGAGGGCATGCCAAAAGGTTATGGGTATATTTGAGGTGTCCATTTCGTTCCTCCTTTAATGCATATCGGCGTCAATTCCTCGGTTTGTACGGTTTGCCGTACAAGGCTAATCAGTTGACAGCTTGCTGGATTAGAGAGAAACCCTCCCTATAAGAGTAACCTTTTCGTCTCGCCATATATCTTCCGGGCTGATGAATCCCCTGGGATTGTATGCAAACTCTTTGCCTGCGTAAGAGAAGCATTCGTAAACCAATTCGGAGCAGATGTACTCGCGGTCTCTTTCTTTCTTGCCTATTCCAAGAGTAATTCGTGCCAGGATCTTTGCGATTTCATCTTTGTCATAGGGTTGGGTCAACTCATCGATGCCGAACGTCGAGATACCTGCAACAATACCGGAAGTCACCCCTTCACAGCGAGCTATCACAATACGCCCTTTATACGGTTTTTTATCTTCATAGTCCTCGACGTATTTGGATAGGGGAGCAAAGCGAACACCCATATCTTCAACACTTTCCAATAACAATATCCTGTCAAGCGAATCAAGTCGTAATACAATTCCCACATGGCTCCAAGGGCTTTCTGTAACCTTCTGAATGGCCTTGGACACAAGATAATCTCCGGATGCGAAAAGGAGATCTCCAGACTTCAGTGTTTTCCGGAGTTCTGGATATGGGACAGCAGAAAGCTTCTTGATATCTTTGCTTTCCAGATGCATTGCCATTTCAATGCCCTCAGATGACGATAAGATGCAAAATATTGTATTTTTATGGATACGTTTCGGTTAGTGCACTTCCTCCACTTTGATCGTCGCAATCGATATTCCGTCGTAAAAGATCTCAACATCTGTGTACTTAGGATTATGCGGAGCGAGTATCTTGTCGTAATGACATTGGATCCAGGTCACAATCTGAGGCCACATGCCTGGTCGTTGGATGAGATGAAGGTCAAGTAAGAGGATGCTTGGGTTGATTCCTTGTGGCTCTTTCACGCATAGCTCTCCCTGAGTTCCAGGGTTTCCAACGAGAATTTCACCAATTACATGAAAGCCATCCGGTTTGGGTGGCATCAGATCAATCCATGCATACCAATTCTTGGTTTCCATAGCACATCTCCTTATTCCGCAAGTGGGTTACTCGAAATGCTCTGCCTGTACTCGCATTCACGTGCAGAGCGGTTTCCTGGAAATCATGTTCACGGGACTATACGAAGATCGAGAGCCCCGATGGGCAGCGATGTTGCTTCAACGATGTCACCGGATTTGTTAATTGCGTTCAGACGTATTTCAACTGGCCGACCCCGGAGTCCCAAGCTATCTACGGCTTCCGTTATATCGATGTGCTGGGTAGCCTTCCGACTGTGATGGTGCCCATGATGGGCGCTATGTAGGCCCTCTGCGCCAAAAATTCCAAAGGATCCACCGAATGCCTCACGATCAGCTGTTGACGGATCACGAACAAACAGGTCAACCATGAATGACGTGCCCTCCCGGTCCACGTCATGTATCTCTACGACTATCCGTGGTTTACGGTCGTGAATGGTGTCTACCCGCGCGTTGAAAAGCACGCTTCCCTCAGCGCCGATGCGGGTGGGTAGGGGGCAGGAGAATTCATCTAAGCCCTCATACGTATAGTCAAGACGCGGAGACGACAGATCGAGCGTATCAGCGATTGTCCAATCAGAAAAGCCTGGGAGCGGCTGGGACAGAAGCTCCATAGGTAAAGTACGCGTGGGATTGCACTTCTGCCAGATCGCCCACTGCCGATCCACTGTTGCGTGATGCGACCAGAAGATCGGATCATAGGCTGCCCGCGATACAGTTGACATATCGCCTTGGGGGCCACCTATCCAAACATGGACGCTGTTATGTGGTCCTTCCAACCGGTTGTTGAAGTCGAGATAGCTATCACTGTTGTCCATGGCGAGAAGAACTGATGATGCATAACTGCGAAGTCGATGCGGATGGTGCGGTGGGGTGCGGCGGGTCTGTCGGCTGCGGTCCTCAATAGGCCCCGACGCTAAAGGATTTGACTGTATCTCGTTGTCGATGAACGTGGGATCGGTGTGAGCAGGTGCCATTCCTTGGGCGATTGAAGCGATTGACGTCCAATCCCAAAATGGGAGCGTAACATTTGGGTCGATTGACTGCAGTTCACTTTCGAACATACGGATATAGGCCCTATGCCAAGGCAGAAAAAAAGGAGTTCCATGAGGGCAATGGCGGCGTGGCATCCCATGAAAGCCTGCGAGGTCGATAAAACTGGGAGCTTCCTCTCTTCGTTGAAGCTCAGCCATAGATCTTCTAAGGGCAAGCAGCTGATCCGCCGTAAGGGATCGAATTTCCTTTCTTATATGCATCAGTCAGTTTTCCCTGGTCCAAAAGACCTAAAATGAGTCCGCGTCCCCGTGGGCCGATGTTCTTGATGGATGAATTGGCCCCTGTGTCATGTGTGTATCGTATACTCCTCAACCTGAAGAAAAGATGAGCTATCGGGTAACTGGACCTTAGTTCTCACCGTTTTACCCAGGATGATTGAAGCCCCCAAAATCTACATTAACCTTAACCATTTTGTCATCACCCGTTCGGGTGATAAGAATGGAGGCAGGAAGGGGCGGGGAGCTTGATGCTTGCATGAATGACTGCATTCATCTATGCTTGCAGTCATCGAAGGCGGATGAGAGGTGTTGAATCATGGCAATCTTGACTGTAAGGAATGTGCCCGATGACGTGCATCGGGCCTTGCGCGTGCGTGCGGCCCAGCACGGCCGCAGCACGGAGGCGGAGGTGCGGGAGATTCTGGCGGCCGTGGTCAAGCCGGAGAAGCGCGTGCGTGTGGGCGAAGCTCTGGTAGCCATCGGCCGCAAGATCGGGCTGGCCAATGAGGATTTCGCCGTCTTCGAGAATGTGCGTGACAAGACGCCCACCAAGCCGCTGAGTCTTGATTGAATGATCGTCCTGGATACCAACGTCGTTTCCGAGGCGATGAAGCCGGAGCCAGATGTGGCCGTGAGGGCCTGGCTGAACGACCAAGCGGCGGAAACCTTGTATCTGTCGAGCGTCACGTTGGCCGAATTGCTGTTTGGCATCCGGGCGCTACCGGCGGGCAAGCACAAGAACATGCTCGACCGTGCCCTGACCGAGCTGCTGGAACTGTTCAAGGATCGGGTGCTTCCGTTCGACACGGATGCAGCGCGCCACTATGCTGACCTGGCCGTGATGGCCAGGAACGTCGGGCGTGGCTTTCCGACGCCAGACGGTTACATCGCGGCCGTTGCGGCATCGCGGGGCTTCATCGTGGCATCTCGCGACACATCGCCCTATGAAGCCGCCGGTGTGACTGTCATCAACCCTTGGAAGGACGCATAGGACAGGGCCAGCAATCTTGCGTTCAAGCGCGACGTCATCCAGCTCTGGGGGTCGGCTCATATCCGGGGCAATTCAGAAGGTGGTTGTGCGAATTCGCCGGGCACAGCACAGGATAGTTATCCCGTTCATGCGTGGCCCCCCATTGTCATGTGGCAACAGTAATACGGGCTGCGTGCGAACGTCGTGCGGGACGCACGACAATTTCGACCTGCTGGTCAAGCGAAACCAAGGCCTGCATCAGACGCTCAAGCGAAATATTCTGGAGCTTGTAGCGTCGCACCTGGGACACTTTTGGCTGCGTCATGCCAGTGATGCGGGCGGCCTCGGTCTGGCTGAGGCCGCGTTTGTCGATCAACGCGTTCAACTTGACTGCTAAGACAGCTTTTGCCGACAGCTCTTCCGCATCATCGAATCCGAGGTCTACCAGGACGTTGTCAGTACCCTGAGGATGGCTTTTACGCGTCATCTCGATCTCCCGCTCGCTCCATAACGGGCGAGCACTGTCTTCAACCGCTTCTCGATCAACTCCACATCCGGCTGCGGTGTGGCGATGCCAGACCTGGATTTCTTCTGAAACGCATGCAGGACATGCACCGCATCGCCGACGCGCACGGTATAGACCGCACGAAAGGTGTCGCCCCTGTGATCCTCCACCAGCTCATAAACCCCGGAGCCGAGACCTTTCCAGGGTTTCGCCGAGTCGGGTGTGCGGCCCAACTGCACGACGAACAGCGCGACGCCCATATCCTTCTGGACAGAAACGGGGAACTCCTTGAAATCCTTTTTCGACGAACTTTCCCAGTAAAGGAGCTTGCGTTTCTCAGACATGGATTATACCCGTTCGGATATGAAGTACAAGAGCCGGATTGCCGCCACAGCATCGCGGCAATCCGGCCCGCACCGGCCGAGATTGGCTGTGTCGGCAATGGTCATTTTAGCTTCTGTGGTAGGGATAATTCTTACTAAATATATGGCTGTGTCAGATCTGGGAGATCATTACTTCGGCGATGACAGCTATTTTGACTGGTGGATAGTTTCAATATAAGCTGGGCTTATTGTCTAGATTATTCAGGAAAAGAGATGCGTGAAGTCGGTGCCTTCGAAGCCAAGAATAAGCTTGGTACCTTGCTCGACTGGGTCGAGAAAGGTGAAGAAGTTATCATCACACGGCACGGCAAAGCGGTAGCCCGGCTGATTCCCAATACTGCTGCCCATGATGCCAACAAGGTGGTGGCTGCCGCCAAGCGCATCCGTTCCCGGGCTGAAGCGCTCAAAAGCGGTGTATTTGATTGGCGCGAGTGGAAAGGCTATCGTGATGAAGGCCGTGCGTGACTCTGGTGCTGGACAGTTCGTCACATCATCCTGGCTCTATAGTGACGAGCTGAATCCTGCCACGCAACAGGTTTTCAATCGCGTCGTGACCGACGGCGCATGGGTGCCTTCGCTCTGACGACTTGAAGTCGCCAATAGTCTGCAAGGAGCCGTCAGACGGCGGCGCATCAGCCCGGAATTTCGTGACGCCGTCCTCATTGATCTTGCGCTGCTCGATATCACCATCGATCCGGATACCGATACCTTTGCCTGGTCAGCGACGCTGCGTCTGGCCGAACGCTGTGGGCTCACCCCCCTACGATGCCGCTTATCTGGAATTGGCCCAGCGTCTTGAGCTTCCCCTGGCCACGCTCGATCAGGAATTGCGCACAGCCGCAAGCAAGCTTGGTCTCTCCCTGTTGGAATGCTGATAGATGAACAATGATTTCGTTACTCCTTCCAATCAATGTTCTGACTGGAGAAGATTTCGGCGTCAGTACAGTGAAGGTCGATTTCGAAAAATAGCGTTGTCATGTACGATCCAGGCAAGGTTCAGCCGGAGACCTTTACCCCGCCGACTCATCCGGCTACCGCGTTTGCGGATTTAAATGTGGGTACTAGAGGCAGGGGAGAATCTGCCCCAGGTGGGTAACGACCGTCTGCGCCCCTGATTCGGGCCGATCTCCTTCGGGCCGATACAGTATATTCCTGCCTACGCCCGCGGCAATACCCGCCTCGATGTCCGAGGGCTTGTCGCCCACCAGGATCGACCTGTTCAAATCGACGCCGAATTCCCTGGCAGCGAGCAGGATCATTCCGGGAGCGGGTTTCCTGAAATGGGATTGCCTCCTGTATTTGCCCACTGCGTGTTCGGGGTGGGTTGGGCAGTAGTATACCTGATCGATTTCGGCGTTCTCATGTTTGAAAATTCCGCGCATCCAGTCGGTCAGATTGGCAAAGTCCTGCTCCGTATAGTAGCCACGGCCGATGCCGGCCTGGTTGGTGATGACGAAAATGAGGTAGTTCAACCGTTTGGCATGCCGGCACAGATCGAAGATGCCATCGGTGAATTCCATGTCCTCGGGCTTGTGGACGTAGGCCCGGTCGACATTGATGACCCCATCGCGATCCAGGAAGAGGGCCGGGCGTTCCATCGAGGAAGGATCGATCACGAAAGGATTTCGGTGAACGCGGTCTGAGCGCGAAGGTAGTCCTCGGGTATACCGATATCCATGAAGAATCCTTCGGATACGAACAGATCGAAGCGCTGTGTCATGACGGCGGATTCCAGGAAGTCGCTTTCCAGCGAGAACGCGCGGCCCGGTTCATGACGGTCGAGGATGTCAGGGGGGAATATGTAGCATCCGGCGTTGATCAGTCCTGGCCCGGGAATATCCTTGCCCACGAATCGCGTGATCCGCCGATCCCTGGCTTCCAGTCGTCCATAACGGGTAGTGTCGGCGACGTTCCTTCCGACGATGATCGGGAAGCGGTTGGCCTGCCAATGCGCCTCGGCTTGCGCGACCTCCAGGTCCAGGAAGGTATCGCCATTGAATACGAATGCATGGTCGGATTCGCAGCGTGCCAGGGCTCGTCGCAGTGCGCCGCCGGTCCCCAGGGGCTGCTCTTCGATTTCGTGGAGCAATCGCATGCCTGCGAAGCTGCCGCCAAAGTGTGAAACGATCGTGTCGGCTCTGTATCCCAGGGAGAGGATGATGCGGGAGAACCCCTTCTGCGCCAGCACACCGAGGATGATTTCGAGGAAGGGTCGTTCCCCGATGGGCGCCATGGATTTTGGCAGGTCTGGCACCACTGCCCGCAATCGGGTACCCAGGCCTCCCGCCAGAACGATCGCTTCCATCAGGCGGATGGCTTGAAGAGGGTGCTTTCGATCAATCCGCAGATGATGTGGCCCAGCACGAGGTGGCCCTCCTGCACCTTGGGTGTATCCGCACTCGGTACCTGCAAGACGTGATCGCACAGTTCAAGCATCGGCCCGCCGCGATTCCCCGTCATGCCGATACGTATCAGGCCCCTCTCCCGCGCTGCTTCGAAAGCGTGCAATATGTTGGGGGACTTCCCGGAGGTGGAATAACCGATGAATACATCGCCCTCGTTTCCCTGCGCCTGTATCTGGCGGGAGAACAGGTTCTCATACCCGTAGTCGTTTCCGATCGCAGTGAGGATGGAGGTATCCGTGGTGAGCGCAATGGCGGAAAGTCCTGGCCGATCGAAGGCGAAGCGGCTCACGAGTTCCCCCGCGATATGCTGCGCATCGGCGGCGCTGCCGCCATTGCCGGCCAGCAGGATCTTGTGGCCAGCCTTCAGACTGTCGATGCATGCCCTGGCAGCGTTGCTAGTGACGGACAATATCTCCTCGTCCGCCAGCATGGTGGAGATGATGCGCTGCGCTTCGGCCATCTGCCGTGAAATATATGTTTTCATCATATCTTCCATGCCTGGGTTCCGTGCTTGGTGAAGTGGCAGTTGCTGATCTGTCCCTGGAAGCGGCTCAGTTCCCTGATGACGTTCATCCTCCTTACCGGAGGCACGAAGAAGATCATGAAACCGCCCCCGCCCGCTCCGGAGACCTTGCCTGCCTGGGCGCCTGCCCTGATGGCGGCATCGTAGATTTCCTCTATATAGGGATTGGAAACGGTCCTGGCGGAGCGCTTCTTGCTTTCCCATCCCTGGAGCATGCTGTTGACGATGCCGTCAAAATCCCCCTTGAGCAGGCATTCCTTCATGATCAACGCTTCCCGCTTGAGGCCATGCATGGCTTCCACGGCGTCGATGAGCCCGGCCTGCACGTTGGAGCTCTGATCGGCGATGATTCGTGCGGATTCCCGGGAGACTCCGGTATAGAACAGGATCAGGCAGGCTTCCAGTTCGCAGATGATCCAGTTCTTTATGCGCAACGAGTTGACGACGACTCGCTCATTCGCATAGAACTCCATGTAATTGAATCCTCCGAACGTCGCCGAGTATTGATCCTGCCTGCCACCCTGCAGGTTGCAGTCGATGCGTTCGATCCGGTACGCAAGCTGGGCGATGGTATAGTCGTCCAGCGGAAGGTTCAGCAGTTCAGCGAAGGCGCGAATCATCACGACCACGAGTGTCGATGAGGAGCCGAGGCCCGAGCCGGCTGGCGCGTCGCAGAACGTGCTGAGTTCCAGGGGAATCGGCTCTCCGTTGTTGAAATCCCGGATGATCGCGCGATAGACGGCCTTGTGCAGATCAAGGCTGCCGTCGATCTCCAGGGAATCGGAGAGGAGTTGCGTGTTTTCCATTTGCTGGTCCGTGGCTACGAAGCGGACCCGAGGTTCCTGCAATGGCCTGATGACCGCGTATGCGTATCGGTCTATCGTTGCGCTCAGCACGCATCCGCCGTACAGGTCGCAGTAGGGGGCCACGTCCGTTCCGCCCCCTGCGAGGCCCAGGCGCAACGGCGCGCGCGCACGGACGATGGTGTTGTTCTGGCGCGTACTATCCAATTCGCAATGGCTCGAGCTCATCGAAGGCGGAAGCCATGATATCCGCGGTGAAGCGGCTTCGTATCGCTTCCAGGCCGGTGCCCGCCTGGAGCAGCCAGTAGGCATCGTCCGTCAGGAGTTGGGCGGCCATCATGGCGAATTCCATATCGTTGTCGGCGACGCAGACCGAATCGTTCAGACAGGCCAGTCCCTGCATTCCCACACGGGTCGTGACGACGGGGCGGCCCACGGCCAAGGCCGCGACGACCTTGTGCTTGATGCCAGCACCGAATCGTAATGGTACCACGGCCACCCGACAAGACCGGTAGGCGGCAGCAAGCGCTTCGTCCGGCAGCCAGCCGGATATGTCGATGCCTGCCTCCGCATCGGATCGCTGCCGTATGGAAGCGGGGATCCCGGAGCCGACTACGCGCAGGGTGGCTGCGGGGCAGTGACGCCGAATCTCGGGCCATATCGTTTGAATCAGCCACTCCGCTGCATCGACATTGGGGGGATGGCGGAAATTGCCGATGAACAGGATGCCCTGGGCGTCTGGAGGGGAGGCGTCGGGCGGCGGCGTTTCCTCGAAAAAATAGGGTATGACGCTTCGGGCGTCGGCCTTCGGCACCATGGAGTGGACGACTGCGACTTCCTCAACCGAGGGGTAGTAGACGCAATCGACATTTTCCTAGATTCTCGATTCCATCTTTCTGTAGCGTTCGGAGAGCCACGACAGCTCCGGCGCCCCGGTCAACTCCGCCTCGGATCGAAGACGGGCAAAGTGAAGATCATGCCCGTAAAAGAGTATTCTCGGGCTTCCATACCGCCTGAGGATGGGCAGGAAAGCAGTACACACGGCGGGCCGGCTGAGCAGCACATGGGAGTATCGATGCGCATTGGCGCGCCACCAGGCTTTGAAGCCCTGCGGTGAATGATTGAAGGAGAGCGTATCTATCCCTTTCTTTTTCAGAAAAGCTTCATCTTGTATATCGGCGCGGCCATCCTGAGGCCAAAGCGTCACACCCCAGCCCGCGCGAAGAAAAAGCTCCATGAACTGAATTACCGTGATTGCGCCTGCATTGTGATTCGGTTGGGGGATACATTGCTCGATGAACAGACTCTGTCGCTGAGCATACGTCGGATTGCGACAGTCCATGCAGGGGGTCCGCGATGCGAGAAGGTGGGGTTTTATGGCGCCGGATCCCTTCATTGAGAAGGGATCACGTACGAACCTATCGAGACTCATTAGAACCCAGGCCAGTCTGGGATATGTAAGGATGAGCAACTTGAGTCCTCTGCCCAAGCGTTTCAGCACAGCTCCAACTCTAGAATTTGCCTGGACCGATATTCGCCGATCCGATCTCGATGATAAAAGAAACCGTTTATTTTTGTTCCTGTGCCTGATACTGGAATCAGTTTGTCATCCTTTCTCTCCGCGTAAAGATATCCAAGGGATACCATGAGTTCTTGCAGGCCTGCTTGCCTGTTTCCCCCTTCCGTCATGATAAGAGGTGTGTGTGAGCTTAACGTCGTCATCGCTCCCTTGAGAATTTGATATTCCAGCCCTTCGACATCCAGCTTGATCGCATGTATCCCATGATTGGGTATCAGACCAGGGGAGTTGGAAATCACATCATCCAGTGTCTGTACCGGTACTTCAAACTCGCATATTTTCAGTGTGACGTCATCAACATTCGGCATCCATCGAATAATGGAGTGATGTATATTTTGCGCCAGGGAGTCAAGATGGGGATTGGCTGATGCTGAGGTGAGTGCAGTCAACGCGGTACCATTCACTACCGGAACGTTGAATCTCAATATGTCCGTACTGCTGGATAAGGCCATCATCACGTAGTTGTAGAGATGAGGTTTCAAACGGGCGATCCTCTCCAGACAGTCGCGATAGAGGGGAATGGCTTCGAACGATACGACTTTACAGGAAGCGCCTGCTGCCCATATGGATCCCGCGGAATAGCCCCAGTTTGCTCCCACGTCCAGTATTGCCGCGTTCCCGTCTTGGAAGGATCGGAAGATGATGTAATCTTCGTCGTGAGGCTCCTTTCTTGAGAGCATTTCCTCAACGTAATCTGGATGCCCATCAAGGCGAACATTATTCAAATCTGCGATAACGAGATCATTTCCACGGTCGCCTTGCACATAGAATCGATGAAGGGTATGGGATATCTCATCATACAGCCGGGGGTCATGTTTCTTGATCAAGGGTCTCACTCCTGTTTCCGAGTTTGGTTATGTGGATTGCATGACTCCGAGTATCGATCTCTTTCATTCACCTGATGCCGGATGATAGGAATTTCTTGGCGCGAGGCAAGGGGGCCGATCGAAAGATCATGGAGCCTCATGTGCATGAGGCTTCGATAAAAATCTGACTCTGAAAAAAATACGCCAGTTGATGAACCCGATGAATTCAAAGCGATACTGAGGAACGCGTGGCACCCACTCCATGAAAGCCTTCGTTTCCCCGAGTGTCGCCACATAGGGCCAGTCGTCGAACATCAGGATGGCACCGTCGCTCAGCCGGCCGGTGATGAAATCCAGGCATTCAACGGCGGGAGCATAAAGATCGCAGTCAACCTTGGCAAAGGCTATGTTTCCAATATTCCTGGCTTCCGGCGTCCTGAAGCTGTTGGAGAACCATCCCTTGTGCAAGTGCAGATGCTTACGTTCCGAATGCCTCAAAGTTTCCCGTACCAGTTCCAGCGAATATGAGTACTGTCCTTTCTCCCAGCCATCGCCATCATTTTTTCGATCCGGTTCCGGCAATCCCTCGAAGCTGTCGAACCCGTGCGTTTCCCGGTAAATATTGTTCCGGTCCATATGATCAAGAATGTCCGCCAGCCAGCTTCCGGATGCAACCCCGAATTCGACGACCGCACCCTGTACTTCTTCCTTATCAAGCG
The DNA here is from genome assembly GCF_900119085.1 of Nitrosovibrio sp. Nv17. Lineage (GTDB taxonomy): Bacteria > Pseudomonadota > Gammaproteobacteria > Burkholderiales > Nitrosomonadaceae > Nitrosospira. The sequence continues at coordinate 22,390 of NZ_FPIQ01000010.1, forward strand.
TGTCGAGGAGGTCACAGCACAGCTGATGAATCTGGTGTATGGCGAAGCCGTTGATGGCGTCGGCGTACTTGGATCCAAGCGGGAAAGATGTGCCGAGCACAGCGCCGGGGTAGGCATTGCGGATGCCCATGGTCCGGTACATGAACAGGTTGTAGTCAAGAATTTGATTTCCTACCGCACTGGAATACAGGCGTTCAAGTTTATTGTTTGCCAGTCCTGATATGACCAGTCGATTCAATAATCTAGTTGTCCATCCTGGCATGAGTTTCTCCACTCTCCCATTTCACGGTTTATCGCTTGCCACCTCATCATAAATTGAAGCGGCTGCTTTTATCTGTGAATTATGTTACGAAAAATGAAGTATTTTTTTATTAAAATTGGTTGAGATGAATGGAATCGTGATTCCGGTCTTGAATCACATAATCCTCATGGTGATTCGTTAACTGCAGCGTTATTCTGAGATGCTGTTTTTTTTCCAGGCTTTCCTTTTCGATTCTCTCCATGGATTTCTTCAGCTTTTCCTTCAGGGAATGATGTTGCGTTTGTAATAGGCCGATCGCCGTTTCGAGCCCGGAAAGACTGGAGACGACCAGCGTTGGCTCTCCCAGGAATTTATCGAATATTCCTCTCATTTTATCCACACTGGTATATCCTTTTCCTGTTCCCATATAACATATCGCGGTGACCCGATTTCTGAAGGAGGCCAGCGCCAGATGCATGCGGCCACTGACGATTATGTCGAATTCTCCAATCAGATTCAGTATTTCCGGGTAGGTGATCATGGGATCCAGAAGAAGGATGTTGGATGCATGGCCGCTGTTTTGAAGCCACTGCCGTGCCTGTTCCTGGTAATAAGAGTCCGAGGGGAAATTTTTCCAATGCCGGGTATCATTCGACATCAGGACAAAACAGGGATTCTCGACAGAGCGAGCCAGTACGGTCAGGACGTCTGCTACGTATCGTTCACGGCTCTTTGAATTATGAACATCGGAGAACGACCGGAACGCGTGTTCGCTGAAGTTCAGCCCGATGATCGTCTTTCCCTGCCGTTTCGCATTCACCAGCGCCTCTCGCACATTCCGGCATAAGGCTGTTTCGGTCTTCTCGCAGAAAATGAAGAAATCAGGGAAGTACTCCGCCTTTAACCGGGTTTGTGCTTTGAAGCGCTCGAGAGAATGGAGGTCGCGCAGATAGAAGCGGGCCTCCGGGATCTGCAGGAGCCGATCGATTATGGCAGGGTCGACGCTGGAGCGGAAGGAGCAGAAGACATGTACTGCAGCCCCAGCAGTCAGGGCCGCCCGTATCAGGTCCACGCGCTGCAGGCTTGCGTCGGTTCCGCAGGTACCATCGATCACATCTGCCCCGAGGATTAGTAATACGTCGTTGTGGGTAAGAGAGCCGTAGAAATCAGGATAAGGGCCGGTCTGTTCTTTGAACAGGCAGAATTGCTCAGTCCGTACGGTATCGCTCCACAGAGGGGATGATTCCAAAGTCAGTATGACGACATCGGTTGCGCTTGCCAGCAGGTTCAGGCACCCCCGCATCATGCCCTCGTCCCCCTTGCTGCCCGGGTTCGATGGAGCTGCGATGACATAGCGCTTTGCCCGTGCCTTTTCTTCCGTGAACGGAATCTTATGTCCGAGAGCACGCATCCTGTCCAGTTCCATATGCATCTGGTCATCGAATCCGATGGAGGCGAGAATACCCCGAACACGGTGGCTCTGGTTGGCTCGCAGCTGCCGGATTTCTTTGGACTTGATCAGCTCGGTCAGGTCGGCCGTCAAATCCGCATCGCTCAACCAGCCGGGCAGTACCTCGGTGATGGCCAACGGCAGGCCCCGCAGCGCATGGCGAGTGGCGACGATAGGTTTGCCATGCTGGATGGCTTCCAGTGTCTTGATGGCAATCCCGCCACCATTGGTGATGGGTAGTACCACGATGTCCGCCTGCTGGTAGATTTGGGCGATATCTCCGATGACGCCCAGGAAGTGCACGTTCTCGAATGTATTCTCAGGAAATGACAGTGATATGCTCCCGACGATGTCGAGGTGCGCTCCGGTACCTGTCACGGCGGGCCATATATCGTTGAGGAACCAGTACAGGCTGCGCTCGTTGGCCGGATTCCTGCTGGCCACGATCAGGAGTCTGACCGATGCCTCATCCTCGTTCTTCCGCATCTCCACTGCCTGCAAAGGCACGGGCGGCGGAATGGGAATGTAGTAGAAGAATTCTCCACGAGGCCTGTGTCGGCGAACCAGTTCGATCTCGTCCCGGCTCACCATGGTCACGCGGTCGGCGCGATCGATGATGCGCAGTTCTTCCTGCAGACAGGCACTGAAAGGTGCGGCTCGCAGCCGGGTATGACGGTGGTATTCGTGGCTCACGAAATTCAGGGATTGGATGTCGTGGGTATCCAGGAACAGGGGTTTGCTGTTGCAGAGTCTTTTTGCGGCGAGCAGCGAGAAGTAGTGGTTCACGTATACGTAGTCGACGTTGGCATTGGCAATCAGTTTTCGGACGATGGAGGGAGCGACGCACTGTTCGTAGAAGATGGGCATGAAGCCCGCAACGGTCCGGGGCAGGTCGCGCAGGTATCCCCTGGCGATGGCCAGCAGGGCGTATATCCGGGAACCCCGGCGCAGGTTGAAATGAAGGGAAGGGCCGATGTCATTCTCGACTTCAGCCAACTTGATGGCCACGGTCGCCGCATCATAGGGTATTTTATATGGTTGTAGCGCGACATCGATGAGGATCGCGCCCCTGTCGCGAAGAAGGGTGCTCAATTTGCCGAAGGTGGTGGCGCTGCCGCATTTCATCCAGTCCGGTCGGATGAACAGAACTTTCTCCGGGTTTTTCTGGGTCAGCGTGGTGCTGGCGAGCTCTTCATTCCAATCCACGTGTGACGCCCTGCGCGGCTGCAGGGGCATTTCATGGATCGAGTCAAAGTGCAAGGTACGATAGATGTGGAAGGATGACCGTGATGAAGGCGCATAGCCCGATCCATCGATCAGGATCCGCACGCCCCATTGGTCCAGGGAGTGCAATTTCCCCGCGCTCGATTCCTGGGCGTCCAAAAGGACCACGACGATGCCTTCCGGAATGATTCCAGCATAGAGGAACATCAGTTCAACCAGTCGGACGCCGGTATCGATGTTCCGGGCAAAGATGACCGCTTTCGCATCGGTACGGTTCCAGGTCAGCATCCATCGCAGCGCTCGATGATGATGGACATCGAGGCTGGAGAACCAGTAATAGGTCGTGGAAAGTCCGAGTTTTTTTCGTAGCGCCCTGAAGAATCTGGACAGCCTTTGTCTGTGAGGCACGGTGGCCCAGGGCGCGAGCGAGCGTATTTTCAAGGCATGGCCGTCGAGGCGGGGACCGCGGTACGGTCCAAGGACGCGTCCTTCGATCCGCGTTTGGTCTCCCAGGCACTCGTTCAGGCGCGTCAGATAGGAAAATGCCTTGTAGTCGTCCTCCCTGCCCGCCATCTCGAAGATCGCGTAGACATGGCGCGGCGGCCCTTGGTCTGTATGGCGATCGGGCGTATCGGGGATCATGGCACTGGGTTGTTCATTCGAAATTCTTGATGTCGAAGGAATTGTCATGTCCTGACAGGGTGAACAGCGGGAGACTGTGGCTGGGCCTGTACCTGCGGTGTCGCTCCCGACGTGTTTCCGGCGACGTACTGGGCCGTAATGGCGTCGGCCTCACCGAACGCCCGGATCCGCCCCCGCTCCATCCAGAGTACCTTGTTACACATCTTCTGGATGACCTCGTGGCTGTGCGAGGCGAGCACCACGATCTGCGCACGGCTGTGCAGGGCGCGCATGCGCGCCTCCGCCTTCTCCATGAAGGATGCATCGCCTACGCCGATGACCTCATCGAGCAGCAGGATATCGGGGTCCACAGCGGTCGAAACCGCGAACGCCAGCCGCAATCTCATGCCGCTGGAATAGGTCCTCAGGGGGAGGTCCAGGTGGTCGCCCAGCTCGGTGAATACCGCGATCTCTTCGGTCTTGCGCCGGATCTCGGCATCCTTCATCCCGAGCAGCAGCCCGCGGAGACGGATATTCTGCCTGCCGGTAGAGAGTTCGTCCATTCCCAGGCTGATGTCGAGCAGCGGCACGACGCGCCCATTCGTGTGGATCACACCGGATGTGGGGGGATAGATGCCTGCCAGTACCCGCAGGAGAGTACTCTTGCCCGCGCCGTTATGGCCGACCAGCCCTACCCGGTCCCCTTCCACCAGGGACAGGCTCAGATTGTCGAGGGCATGCACCACGACGACTCCGTCGTCGCCTTCCGCTATACGGTTGCGGCGTCCCAGGCTTGCAAGCCGCTTCTTCAGTGAGCGTCCGCCGACCTCGAAAACCGGCAGGTCGACGCTGACGTTCTCCAGCAGTATGCTGCTCATCGTGCGCCTATATCCAGTAGGGAATGCGCTTGAGGCAGCGCTCCGTCAGTGCCAGCGCCAGCAGCCATCCCGTAGCCGCCATGGTGCCGCCGATCATCCACGTCGCGAGACTGGGCGCATGGCCGATCAGGGGTTCGCGCACCAGATCCAGCAGATAGGCGAATGGATTGTAGTCCAGTACCCAGCGGTGCCGGTCGAGCATGCCGGGGGGGAACAGGATGGGGGTGACGTAAAAGGCCACTTGCAGCAGCGAGGCGACGATCTGCGGCAGGTCCCGGAAGCGTGCGGAAATGATGCCGACCACCTGCCCCATCCAGAGCGCATTGAGAATGAAGAGCATGAGCCCGGGGATGAAGAGGGGAAAGGTCGCCCAGTCCTTCGAGCCGAAGACGGTCAGCAGTACGATGACTATCAGGAAATTATGCATGAAAATGAGTATATTGCGCCATCCCACCTGCAGCATGAAGAGCAGCTTGGGTGTCGAGGTCTGGCGGATGTAGCCCGAGGAGCTGATGTAGGCGGTGCAGCCCTCGTTGATGATGCTGACCAGCAGGCTCCAGAAGACCAGCCCGATTCCCAGCATCGGCAGATAGTTTTCCATATCCTGGCCGAAGAGGGTGCCATACACCAGGCCGATGGTGCCCACGATCACGCCCATGCTGATGGTCAACCAGAATGGCCCGAGCTGGGAGCGGGCGTAGCGCTGGCGGATTTCCAGCCAGCCCAGCAGGGACCACAGCCGCCATGCGGCGAGGCTTGCGCTCAGATCCCGAAGGGCGGTCGGGAACATGCGGACACGGATCTCATGAAGGGAGATGGTATTCCAGAATGTGTCGGGATGGGGCTCTAACCGCACGCAGGAGCGGGTTTTCGTCGGGCGTTACGCTATTCTTGCAGATTTTTCCTTTGCGTGGGAGCCCGCCATACCGCGAGGATCGGGAGTCCAACGGATCTTTCGGAGGATGACGCGGCTTCGAGGGCCTCGAATATACCAGATAACCGCATGTTTTCCTGATGCAGCAGGTGACAAGCCGACAGCTTTGTCCGGAGCCGGCGAGGTATTCATCGCCGCTCGATCCCGGATCTGCGGATTGCAGAAATATTTTTGAAGGTATTGCATTTCCTCCGGAAGCGAATATAATTACGAATCATTCTCATTAATGGTCGCGGAAGGAGTGCGAGATGGAAGAGTCGGGCGTGGTTCCGGAAGTGGATGTTAATAAAAGAAATTTTGCCATGATGAGGCAGAATGAGCAGATTTACAGCGATACCCTTTTTCGTCACGGGGACGAGGTATTTATTCAGCATCAGGGGGAGCAATACCGTTTGCGCCGTACCCGCAACGGGAAATTGATCCTGACCAAGTAATGGACTACCAGATATAACACGCTTATCATGTATATTTGTGTCTGCAAGGGTGTAACCGACAATGCAATTCGCGAGGCTGTCCACAAGGGTGCCGACCGGATGCGGGATCTGAAGGCTACCTTGGGCGTCAGCGAGCAATGCGGGGTATGCGCTTGTCATGCCAAGGAGGTGCTGGAGCAGGCACTGATGCAGAGGACCATGGTGCAATACCAGTCCTCATAAACCCACTCGCCGCGTGCGAGATCTCACCTGAGGAGGCAAAGCATGAAAAGCAGTGCAGACATCATTCAATGGTTGAATCGCCAGTTGCAGCACGAACTGACGGCCATCAATCAGTATTTTCTCCATGCACGCATGTACAAGAACTGGGGATTCAACCAGTTGGGCAAGCATGAGTATGACGAATCCATCGAGGAGATGAAGCATGCGGACCTCCTGATCGAGCGGATTCTGTTCCTGGAGGGCCTGCCGAACCTGCAGGAGCTGGGCAAGCTTCTGATCGGCGAGAAGGCGGAGGAATGCGTGGCCTGCGATCTCCAGCTCGAGACAATTTCCCGGGAGACGCTGATCTCCGCCATTTCTGCGTGCGAGGGCGCGAAGGATTACGTATCCCGGGAGCTCTTCCAGGAAATCCTGGAAGATACCGAGGAGCATATCGACTACCTGGAAACCCAGTTGGACGTGATACAGAAGGTGGGGATCCAGAACTGGCTGCAGAGCCAGATGTAACCGCATCGCCGTTCCGCCGGCCTTTGCGGCCGACGGAACGGCCGCGCCCCGAGGCGCCGTTTCGTCCAGTGAAGCCATCCATGATCGATCACCATCAGCGCCGTGACGGCTGTCCGGCCGACTCCGTTAGGGCGGCGCGCCATGCAGGAGGCCGGTTTGCGGCGCTGGTCGTGTTCTTCCTCGGCTGCTGGGCGGTACTTCCGGCGCAGGCGGCGGTACGCGAATACTGGATCGCGGCGGAAAAGGCGGCATGGAACTATGCGCCTTCGGGGCAGAACCGGATCAGGCCGGAGGCGGGTCTCGGCGTGTGGGGCGAAACGCTGTCGTACACCAAGTACCGCTATGTCGGGTATGCCGACGGCAGCTACGCCAAGCCCCTGCCGCAGCCCGAATGGATGGGCATCCTCGGTCCCCAGTTGCGCGCCGTGGTGGGCGATACGCTCAAGGTACACTTCCTGAACCGGACGGACAGGCCGCTGTCGATTCATCCGCATGGCGTGTTCTACAGCAAGGACAACGAGGGTGCCGATGGAGACGCCGCGGGCGCGGCCGTGCCCCCTGGAAAGGCCCACACCTATACCTGGATCGTAGACGAGGATGCCGGTCCCGGCCCGGCAGACCCTTCATCCATTGCATGGCTGTACCATTCCCACGTGATGGAAGAGGAGGAAGCGAACCTCGGCCTCGTCGGCACGATTCTGGTGACGCGCGGAGGAATGGCGCACTCCGACTCGAATCCTGCGCCCCGGGATGTGGACCAGGAGTTCACCGCCCTCTACATGATCTTCAACGAGGAAGAGGGCAACGAGGGTGGAATGAAGCACGCCATCAACGGCCGGATTTTCGGCAATCTGGAAGGCTATGAAACACGCATCGGCCAGCGTGTGCGCTGGCATATCGTCGCGCTTGGCAACGAGACCGACAATCATACGGTGCATTGGCACGGGCAGACCGTGCTCGTTCGGGGCCACCGCACCGACGTGGTGGAGGTGCTGCCGGCCAGCATGATCTCGGTGGACATGGCCCCGCGTTCCGCGGGCGACTGGCTCTTCCACTGCCATGTGGACGATCACATGATGGCAGGCATGTCCACGCGCTGGTACGTCCGGCCCTGAAGCCTGGGCATCTTGCTCATCCGGCACCGACCCGCCCGGGGGGGCTTTCCGAAGGCAATCATGCAAGGAGGCGCGCCACGATGCCGCATGCGCTCCTGTAAGATCCTACAGCTATTCTGAATTCCCGTTCCGTTGTCTCATAGGGTGGTCATCGGGGGCAGGCACCCCGCCTGGAATCCCGGCATCGGCTCAAATCCCGGCATCGGCTCAAGCGAGAGAGGGCGTCATCCCGGGAGCGGCAATGTCGGGGTGGCGTCCGGCCGTCCACTCCGCCGAAGCCGTATTCCGCGTGAGGAATGGATTGGAGCCGCTGGCGAGCGAGTCCGGAAGGGAAGGCAGTCCGATGCCATCGGCAGCCCTGGGCGATCACCGAAAATGGGTTTGCCAAATCCATTTCCGCATCGGAGAATGAGGGTCGGGAACATCGACAGGAATTTCGCCCTGCGAGAGATGACGATGCAAATCATACTTGCCCGGTACGGGAACGGCCTGCTGGAGCGGCAGGAGATCATGGCGATGTATCGATTGCGGCATGACATTTTCCATGATCGGCTGGGATGGGAGGTGACCGTCGACAATGGCATGGAGCGCGACGAGTTCGACCATGCCGATCCGGTCTATATGCTGGCGAAGGACGCCGAGGATGGAGTGATGGGCTGCTGGAGGCTGCTCCCCACCACGGGACCCAACATGCTGCGCGACGTCTTTCCACAATTGCTGCACGGGCAGCCGGCGCCCAGCCGGGCCGACGTGTGGGAGCTGAGCCGGTTTGCCGTGCTGCTGCCCAGGCATGAAAGCGCGGGATTCGGGTTCAGCGCCATTCCCGTGGAGATGATGCGGATTCTGTTTTTCTTTGCCAGGGACTATGGAATCAAGCGATACGTGACGGTGGCCACCGTGGCCGTGGAGAGATTGATACGCAAGCTCGGCGTCAATGTCTCCCGGCTGGGTGCGCCGATCAGGATCGGGCGTGTGATGACCGTAGCCTGCTATATCGAGATCGACGCCGTGACCGAGCTCGCGTTGTTTGGAGGGAGGGCCGGTCGTCCACAAAGGAAGGCTGCGTGAATATCCTGATGGTGGGAGAGAGGCGCAACGGACTGCATGTCCTGCAGTTGCTGCTCAGGAAATCCAGACACAGGCTGGCGTACAGATCGCTGGAGGATTGCTCCGATCCCGATCTGGAAAATTGCGACATGGTGCTGGTCGACGGCAATGTTTATGGTTGTGCCCAGCAGGCCAGCCTGCTGCAGTGGATCCGCGAGGCGCGGCGGAGGCGTCCCCATCTTCCCGTCACGGTGTTGAATGATGTCGGGTCTCAGTTGATGCCCGGCGGCCGCGAGGGCGACGGGGAGATCCCGCGCACATGCGGCATCTTCGAGTCGAGTAGCGGGATGTTGAGCATGCGCTGCCGTCTCCAGGAGATCGCCCTGGGTGAAACGGCTGCGTTGATGCGCGACGGTTGCGAGCGCGCCCCGCTGGAGCCCGTCACATTCGAGTATTCCAGTTCGACGTGGAATATGGCGGGAGTTTCAAAGAAGCAAGGCTAGCGGCCGGGGTTGAAGGGACGACGGTTTCCGCCGCCCGGCTGACCGTCAGCGTAACCTTCACGGTTTCTTCATCGAAATGCCATCTGCGGTGGCTAGTCTGGACGCACCGTGTTGTGCGATCCCGCAGGAGGTGACATGAAACCCGAGTTGCTCCAGGCACCCGCGCCATCCGCGGGCCAGGCCGATCCCCCGCCGCCGGAGCGGCGATCTGCGCAGGTGCAGGCTGCCGCAAGCTCCGTTGCCGTCCACCGCATTCCCGCGGACGAGCGCCGCGATAAAACCCTCCATCTGCCCGGTACCGCCGGTCTTTCCCGCAGGAGCGCGGGAGAGAATCCGCAGGCTGCACCCCTTGTCAGAATTCGAAAAAAGCGCTTCGGCTAGGCTGCTTCCAGGCCGGGTCGAGGAGTTGGGAGAGGCTGCCGAGGCGAAGCAGCAGGTGAACGTGCTGCACGCACTCATGCTGCACTACGAATCCGGTGAGATCGCAGACGAATATACGGATGAGATGGAGGCGGACCTGATGCGGCAGTTGGGCGATGTGGCCCATTCCCATGCGTGGTTCAGCGAGTAGCCGGCGCCTTTCCCTTTATTCCCCGTTTCCGGGCTGCTGAGGCATCCGGTTTCCTGGCGGCGGCCCGCCCGATGCCCGGGCGAGCCGATCCGGTTCGCCGCTATAGTGCTTCGGCGTGCGAGCTCAGGTATTCTGCAACGCCTTCGGGGGAAGCCTTCATGCCTGCATCCCCGGCCTTCCAGCCAGCGGGACAGACATCGCCGTGGCTTTCATGGAATTGCAGCGCATCCACTATGCGCAGCGTCTCGTCCACGTCGCGGCCCAGCGGCAGGTCGTTGACTACCTGATGGCGCACGATTCCATCCTTGTCGATCAGGAAGGTGGCGCGCAGGGCAACCCGATCAGGGTGGGCGACGCCGTAGGCGTGCATGATCTCGCCTCCCACGTCGGCAACCAGGGTGATGCCGACCGGGCCGATGCCGCCCTTGTCCACGGAGGTGTTGCGCCAGGCGTAGTGAGTGAACTGCGAATCCACCGAGATGCCGATCACTTCCACGTTGCGCTTGCGGAACTCTTCCGCGCGGTTGGAGTGGGCGATGATCTCCGAAGGGCAGACGAAGGTGAAGTCCAGCGGGTAGAAGAACAGCACGGCATACTTGCCGGCGATCTCGCTGCGGAGATTGTAGGCATCGTTGAAGCTGCCGTTCGGCAGAACGGCGGGTTTGGTGAAGTCGGGCGCGGGTCGGGTCACGAGTACGGTCATGATGGCGGATCTCCTCTAGGATCGGAATGAGTTCAATGCTTCATGCGCAAGAAGTATTCTATACGCACAGTGTCGCACATTGCGGGGAACAAATAAACTGCCTGCCGGCCAGCGCGTCCGGCCGGGCCGGTTTCATCCGGCGGCACGCAGTTCGCTAGGCGGATCGATCATCGTAGGTCCACCGGTTGAGCAGGGTACGCGCGGCATCGATGATTTCCGATGCGGTGAGGCCCACCGGGCCGCCCTGACGCGTCCGCAGCATATCCGCCGCGGCACCGTGCAGGTATACCGCCAGAAGCATGGCGCCTTCCGCATCCAATCCCTGCGCCAGGAGGGCGCCCATGATGCCGGACAGTACGTCGCCGGTTCCGGCGGTGCTCAGCCCGGGGTTGCCGCTGGCATTGACATGGCGCTTACCATCCGGCGCCGCGCAGACGCTGCCGGCACCCTTCAGTACCGCATGGCAGCGAAAGCGCTGCGCCAGGGTCCTGACAGCAGTCATGCGGTCGTTCTGGACGGCCGCGGTGCTGGTGTCCAGCAGTCGGGCGGCCTCGGCAGGGTGAGGCGTCAGGATGGAGGCGGCGGCGCGTTCCCGCAGCAGGCGGGCGAGACCGGAACGGGCGGCCACCAGATTCAGCGCATCGGCGTCCAGGATCAGGGGCAGGGAGGATTCCAGGGCGCAGCGCAGCCAGAAGTCGGCATCAGCCCCCATTCCCAGGCCCGGCCCGACGACCAGGCAGCTCAGAGAATCGAGTTTGAACAGCTCATGCACGGTACGCAGCATCAGTTCGGGCTGCATCGTGTCGATCCCGGGTACCGGGTTTCCGACCAGGCCGAGGTGCACGCGACCCGCACCCAGTTTCAAGGCGGCGGTTCCCGCCAGGATCGCTGCGCCCCGCATGCCCGGTGCTCCACCGACGATGCCGACACTGCCGAAGGTACCCTTGTGGCTGTCGGCTGGACGCCGAGGAGGCAGCAGTCGCTTCGCCCGTGCCTGGTTCAGCAGCCAGGATTCCGGCTCTTTCAGCGCACGCGCGTCCAGTCCGAGATCGCACACGAAGATCTCCCCGCAGTGTCCGGGACCCTCGTGCGTCAGCAAGCCGGCCTTGAGGCCGATGAAAGTGGCCGTGAGGGAGGCGCGAATCGCCGTACCGCGTACCTGGCCGGTGTCGCTGCCGAGGCCGCTGGGGACATCGAGTGCGAGCACGGGCAGGCGCAGGCGGTTGACGGTGTCGACCAAGGTGGCGTACCGGCCCTCCAGGCCCCGGTGTGCGCTGCTGTCCAGGCCGATCCCGAACAGGCCGTCCACTATGCCGTCCCAGTCCTCGTTCCTCGGTATCTCGGCGAGTATTTCGCCACCTGCGGCGCGCCAGGCATCCAGCATGCGCTGTGCGTCCGCGGAGAGCGCATCCCGCCTGCCGGTGAACACCAGCGTCACCTTGTACCAGAATTCACGCAGATGGCGCGCGACCACGAAGGCATCCCCGCCATTGTTGCCTGGTCCGGCCAGGACCAGCACTCTTCCCTTGTTTCCTTTCAGCAGCCGGTCGCGTGCCAGCGCTGCCGCCGCCAGGCCGGCACGCTCCATCAGGGCGGGGGACTCCGGCAGGGCCGCCGCAAGCGCCTCGATTTCGCGTATCGCCTCCGTGGCGTAGATGGGGATGCTTTCGCCGTCCGCCGCCCGATATGGCTTCCCGGGCGCCTGTGGAGCGTCGGTCTTCTCGTGTAGAATCACGTCTTCAATTGATCGGATGACCCTGACGGATGCTTCGATTTCGTGGCGGCAGCGCACTTTCCCCGTTCCGGCTGGAAAAACTGACCCGTGTACTCGAAGCCGCCGCCCCCCAAGTTTCCCACATTTGCGCGCGGCATTGGCATTTTTGCACGCTTCGCCGGAGCCTCGACGCGGATCGGATCGCGACACTCGAGCATCTGCTGGAATCCACCCTGGACGAAGGCGGCGGAAATGGCGCCGCGGAGCGGGAAGCGGACGAGCTGCTGCTGGTGCTGCCTCGTCCCGGTACCGTCTCTCCATGGTCGTCCAAGGCCACCGACATCGCCCATCGATGCGGGCTGGAGGCGGTGGCGCGGCTGGAGCGCGGCGTGGCGTTCCATGTGCGGAGCCGCGAGCGCAAACTCTCGCCCATGGAGAGACAGATGCTGATCGGATTGATCCATGACCGCATGACCGAGGCGGTATTCGATACATTCGATGATGCACACAGGCTTTTCAGTCACGTCGAGCCCGCGTCGTTCGCAACGGTGGATCTGCTGGGCGGCGGGATTGACGCGCTGCGGCGTGCCAATGAAGGCATGGGGCTTGCGCTGTCGCAGGAGGAGATCGATTATTTTGCCGCCTACTTCCTGCGCATCGGGCGCGATCCCACCGACGTGGAGCTGATGATGTTCGCGCAGGCGAATTCTGAGCACTGCCGCCACAAGATCTTCAATGCCGACTGGGTGGTGGATGGCGTGTCCGGCAAGCCGTCCCTGTTTTCGATGATACGCAACACCCACCGGCAGCATCCCGGGGGGACGGTGGTGGCGTACGCGGACAATGCCGCCATCATCGAGGGAGGCGCGGTGGAGCGCTTCTATCCCGGCCCGGGCAGCGTCTACGGCTATGCGGAAGAATCGACGCACCTTCTGCTGAAGGTGGAAACGCACAATCATCCCACCGCCATCTCTCCCTATCCCGGCGCCGCCACCGGCGTGGGTGGAGAAATCCGCGACGAGGGCGCGACCGGGCGGGGAGGGCAGCCAAGGTCGGGCCTGAGCGGTTTCTCGGTATCCCATCTGCGCATCCCGGATCTTGCCCAGCCCTGGGAGGCGTGTCCGCAGCCGGACGGCAGCCAGGCGTACGGCAGGCCGTCGCGCATCGCATCCGCCCTGGAGATCATGCTCGAGGGGCCTATTGGCAGCGCGGCATTCGGCAATGAGTTCGGCCGCCCCAACCTGGCAGGGTATTTCCGTACCTACGAGGCGCGGGTCGCGGGGGAGATGCGCGGCTATCACAAGCCCGTCATGCTCGCCGGCGGCATGGGCCATGTCGCTGCGCGGCACGCGTTCAAGGAGGCGTTTCCGGATGGGGCGCCCGTGGTCCAGCTCGGTGGACCGGGCATGCTGATCGGCCTGGGGGGGGGAGCAGCCTCCAGCATGGACACCGGCGCCAATGCGGAGCAGCTGGATTTCGACTCGGTGCAGCGGGGCAATGCGGAAATGGAGCGCCGCGCGCAGGAGGTCATCGACCGTTGCTGTCAGATGGAGCGGCAGGGCGTAGCCAATCCCATCCTGTCGATCCATGACGTGGGCGCCGGCGGGCTCTCGAACGCGCTGCCCGAACTGTTGCATGGCGCGGGGCGCGGAGGACGCCTCGATCTGCGGGACATTCCCTCGGAGGAGCCGGGCATGTCGCCCATGCAGATCTGGAGCAACGAGGCGCAGGAGCGGTACGTGCTCGCGCTCCAGCCCGGATCGCTGGCCTTGTTCCGGGCGATCTGCGAGCGCGAGCGTTGCCCCTTCGCGGTGGTGGGCACGGCGACGGCGCAGCCGCAGCTGGTCGTGACCGACGCCGCGTTCGACAGCCGTCCGGTCGATATGGATCTTCCGGCGTTGCTGGGCAAGCCGCCGAGGATGGTGCGCGAGGCGGCGCACCGGGGATGCGCGCCGGCGTCCTTCGATGTCTCCGCGCTGGAGCTGCGCGAGGCGGCCTACCGGGTGTTGCAGCTGCCGGCGGTGGCCGACAAGACGTTTCTCATCACTATCGGGGATCGCAGCGTCGGCGGCATGACCGCGCGCGACCAGATGGTGGGGCCGTGGCAGGTGCCGGTGGCGGACGTCGCCGTGACGCTGATGGGTTACCGGACCTGCCGGGGCGAGGCTTGCGCCGTGGGCGAGCGGGCGCCGCTCGCGCTGATCGACGCTGCCGCTGCGGCGCGCATGGCGGTGGCGGAGGCGATCACCAATCTCGCGGCCGCGCCGATCGAGCATATTGCCGAGATCAAGCTTTCGGCCAACTGGATGGCCGCCGCCGGGCATCCCGGCGAGGATGCCGTGCTGTTCGACGCGGTCCACGCGGTAGGCATGGAGTTCTGTCCGCGGCTGGGCATCAGCATTCCCGTGGGCAAGGATTCCATGTCGATGAAAACCGTATGGGAAGAACCCGGGGGGGACGGCGGGAAGGTCAGGAAGGAAGTGATCGCGCCCCTCACTCTGGTCGTTTCGGCCTTCGCGCGGGTAACCGACGCGCGGAGGACGCTCACCCCGCAGCTGCGCCTGGATTGCGGTGAAACCGAGCTCATCCTGATCGATCTCGGGGAGGGCAGGAACCGCCTCGGTGGATCAGCACTGGCCCAGGTACATGGCCAGATGGGCAGCGAAGCGCCGGATTTGGCCGGGCAGGAGGGTGCGGAAAGGCTCAAGGCGTTCTTCGCGGCGATACAGCGCCTGAACCGGGAGGGCAGGATTCTCGCCTACCACGATCGCTCGGATGGCGGCCTGTTCGTCACACTGTGCGAAATGGCCTTCGCCGGGCGAGCCGGCCTCGCCATCAATCTCGACCAGCTGTGCTTCGATGCCGCCGCCAGCGACATCGACGGTTACGAGTTGCGCCCCGAAGTCATGAATGGGAGATTCAGGGAGCGCATCCTGGCAGCGCTGTTCAGCGAAGAGGCCGGAGCGGTGATCCAGATCCGCTCGGAACAGCGTCAGGAGGTGATGGCCATCCTGTCGGAAGCGAGTTTGAGTCAGGCGTGCTTCGTCATCGGAACGCCCAATGGCCGGGACGACATCCGGTTCTTGCGCAACAACAGGACGGTGCTGGCGGAAAAGCGCGTCGACCTGCACCGCGCCTGGTCGGCGACCACCCATGCGATGCAGGCGCTACGCGATGATCCGGAGTGCGCGCGCCAGGAATACGATCGCATCCTCGACGCTGGCGACCCCGGATTGCATGCAAAGCTGAGCTTTTCCCCGGACGAGGACGTGGCCGCCCCGTTCGTGCACGGCAGCTGCCGGCCGAGGATCGCGATCCTGCGCGAGCAGGGCGTGAACGGCCACGTGGAGATGGCCGCCGCCTTCGACCGGGCAGGATTCGCGGCGATCGACGTGCACATGAGCGACATCGCCTCGGGGCGCGTTTCGCTCGCGGACTACAGGGGGTTCGCCGCCTGTGGCGGATTCTCGTATGGCGACGTGCTGGGTGCTGGCAGGGGTTGGGCCGGTGCCATCCTGTGCAATCCCCGCGTGCGCGACGCGTTCGAGGCATTCTTCCACCGTTCCGATACCTTCGCGCTGGGCGTCTGCAACGGCTGCCAGATGATGAGCGCACTGCGAGAGATTATTCCCGGTGCGCAGCACTGGCCACGCTTCGTGCGCAACCGTTCGGAGCAGTTCGAGGCGCGACTCGTGATGGTCGAGATCCCGGACGGTCCTTCGCTGTTCTTCGATGGCATGGGGGGCAGCCGGCTGCCGGTGGTGGTGGCGCATGGAGAGGGTCGTGCCGAATTTGCCGGGACGGGGCATGCAGAAGCGGCAGCTTCTCTGGTCGCGCTGCGTTTCGTCGACAACCGGGGGGCGCCCACCGAGACGTACCCGTACAATCCCAGCGGCTCGCCGTGCGGCATTGCCGGGATGACCACGCCGGACGGGCGTTTCAGCATCCTGATGCCGCATCCGGAGCGCGGTTTCCGGGCGGTGCAGTATTCATGGCAGCCCGGCTGGGACGGGGACGCGCCCTGGATGCGCATGTTCGGCAACGTGCGCAGATGGGTGGGGTGACGAAACGGGGCAATCAGGGTAGTATGGATGAGATAGACCGCAGGAGGAATCCGCTTGATGCTGTTTGAGCACATCATATTCCGATGCATCCGGCCGTGTGCGTCCGGCCGCGTGCTATTTTTGTCGGCATGGCTTGCTGCCATGCCCGCGGGGGCGGCTCCGGCCAGGGCGGCGGAGGGGACGGCCTGCGTCCCCGTGGGAAGCTGGGTCGTTCCCGGCGCGGCGGAGGTCGCGGGGCGCGACGTCTTCACCCGGGCCGCGAGGAATGCGGTGCTGCTGCTGGGCGAGACGCACGACAACCCGGAGCATCATCGCTGGCAGCTGCAGACGCTGGCCGCGCTGTATGCGCTGCGGCCCGACATGGTCATCGGCTTCGAGATGTTCCCGCGCAGGGTGCAGCCGGTCCTCGACCGCTGGGTGGCGGGCGAGTTGTCCGAATCGCAGTTCCTCGATGCGGTGGACTGGGGGGTCGTCTGGAGCACGGATGCCACCCTGTATCTCCCGCTGTTTCATTTCGCGCGCATGAATCGCATCCCCATGGTGGCACTCAATATCGACACCCGCCTGCGACGGGCCGTCTCGCAGAAGGGATTCGACGCCATTCCCGAGGCCGAGCGCGAGGGCGTGACGCCGCCCGCCGCACCCGGTCCGGCCTATCTCGATTACCTGTTGCCGTTCTACCGGGAGCATGTGCGAGATGGCAAGAAGCGGCTCGACGCCACCCGCGACGATCCCGATTTCCGTCGTTTCGTGGGAACCCAGCAGCTTTGGGACCGGGCCATGGCGCAGGCCCTGCACGCGGCGCTGGCGCAGCCGAACCGCCCCCTGGTGGTCGGCGTCATGGGGTCGGGGCATATCCGGCACGGTTACGGCGTGGCCCACCAGTTGCGGGATCTGGGCGTGCCCGATGTCGGTGCGCTGCTGCCGTGGAACAGCGGCGCCGATTGCGGGCAGGTCGTGGTCGGGCTGGCGGATGCGGTATTCGGCGTGGCCCCGCCTTCGTCCGTTCCACCCGGCCCGCCGCGGCAGCGTCTGGGCATACGCTTCGAGTTGGTGCAGGGAGGCGCACGCGTCCTGCAGGTCGAGAAGGGCAGCATCGCGGAGGCGGCCGGCGTGCGCGACGGCGACGTCATCCTGGAGGCCGCGGGCGTTGCGATCGGCCCTGGCGACGATATCGCGGAGATCGTCAGGCGCCAGGCGCCCGGCACCTGGCTGCCACTCAAGCTGAAGCGTGGCGGTGGCGACAACGTCGAAGCCGTGGCCAAGTTTCCGGCGCTGCCGCGGTGAACCGGCTCATGGACCGCATCGGCGCTTTCCAGCCGGGCAGCCGCGGCGGCATCCTGCTTCTGGTACCGGTCTTCGCTCTTGCCTGCGTGTCCGTGGCGGCTTGCGCAGCGGAGGCTACGGTCCCGGTCCCGGAGCAGGCGCAGATCGGGTACGACATGACCGTACGCATCGATCCGGTGGCGCGCACGCTGGAGGGGCGCAGCGTCATCACGGTGAATACATCGGAAGAATTGTCCCTGGTGCTGGGGCGCCGTTTCGAGGTGACGCGCGGCCGTGTCGGCACGGCGCAGCTGGGCCTCTCGGCGATCACGGGAGAGATGCGCGTCTGGCGCGTTTTCGCGAATGCGCAGATGCCGCGACGCATCGAGGTGCACTGGCGTGGTGAATTGTCGGCGCTCGATACCTCGCTCGATCATGCCCAGACGCTGGGGGGTGCCCAGCCGGCAAGCGGTGCGGACGGGACTTTCCTGCCGGACGCCAGCGGCTGGTATCCCTACATCGCGGGAAAGCTTGCCAGCTATCGCCTTGCCATCGAACTGCCGGCCGGCCAGCGCGGCCTGGTCGCGGGGCGGCTGGCCGAGGAATCGGACACGGACGAAGGGTATCGGGCCCGCTTCGATTTTCCGGCGCCAACCGGCGGCATCGACCTCATGGCCGGCCCCTACAGGATCGAGACTGCCACCATGCGCGGCATCGGCGGCAAGCCGATTCGCCTGCGCACCTATTTTCATCCCGGGATCGCCGATCTCGCAACTTCCTACCTTGCCTCCGCCAGGGGCTACATCGAGCTCTACGAGTCGTGGATCGGAGAGTACCCCTACACCGAGTTCAGCGTGGTGTCCAGTCCCACACCGACGGGCTTCGGCATGCCCACGCTCACCTACCTTGGTATCGAGGTGCTGCGGCTGCCGTTCATCCGTTCCACCTCGCTTGGCCACGAAGTGCTGCACAACTGGTGGGGAAACGGCGTGTATCCCGACTATGCCCAGGGCAACTGGTCTGAGGGGCTGACCACGTTCATGGCGGACTACGCCTACAGGGAGCGCGAGAGCGCCGCGGCCGCCCACGAGATGCGCCGCGGCTGGCTGCGCGACTACGCTGCGCTGGCGCCGGGCCAGGATGCGCCGCTGACCACCTTCACCTCGCGTACCCATGGTGCTTCGCAGATCGTCGGCTACAACAAGGCCGCGATGGTGTTCCTGATGCTGCGCGACCTGCTGGGCCGCGATACGTTCGATCTCGCGCTGCGGTCGTTCTGGAGCGAACATCGTTTCCGTATCGCTTCGTGGGCCGATCTGCGGCATAGCTTCCAGGTGGCGTCGGGGCGCGACCTGGGGGGGTTCTTCGACCAATGGCTCACGCGCGCGGGCGCTCCCCATCTGCGCATCGCGCACGCGGCGCGCTCGCAGACGGATGGCGGGCATCACGTCACGCTCACGCTGGAGCAGTCCGCGCCCGAATACCGCCTGCGCGTGCCCGTCGCGATCCGTACCGCGGAAGGCGAGGAAGTGCATCTGCTCGAACTGGAGCAGGGACGTCAGACCTTTACGCTCGCTGTCGGCGCCCGGCCCGGCGAGGTGGCGCTCGATCCGGATCTGCGATTGTTCCGGCGACTCATGCCGGGCGAGGCGCCCCCCATCCTGCGCCAGGTCATGGTGGACCGAAACACCGTCACCCTCCTGCTGCCGGAGGGCGGCGCAGCGCGTGCCGCCGCCGAAACGCTGGCGGCGAAGCTGCAGCATCGGCCGTCGCGGCCGGGTGAGGCGGCCGATGCGCTGCCCTCCGCACCGGTTCTGGCCATCGGGCTGGAAGCCCAGGTGGATGCGTGGCTGGCCAGGCACGGCCTGCCGGGTCGTCCGGAGGTCGTGCGCGGCAAGGGATCGGCACAGGCCTGGACCGCGAGCCGTCCCGACGGCGGAATGCTGGCGGTGGTGTCGGCACGGGATGCGGCTGCCCTGGAGGCGCTGGCGCGTCCGCTGCCGCACTACGGCCGTCAGAGCTACGTCGTCTTCGAAAATGCCAAGGCGACGGAGCGGGGGGCGTGGCCCACGCGGGTGCAGTCGGTGACGCTGGATTGAGATCGGATGACGGATCGGGGCGCGACGTTCCCGTGCATGCTCGTTTTCCTCGTACAGGATCGGTTTATTTGGTAAAATGCGTTTTAATTTATTCATTTAACGGAGTATTGCATGGCGGTCGAACGTACCCTCTCCATCATCAAGCCGGACGCGGTGGCAAAGAATGTCATCGGGGAAATCTACTCGCGCTTCGAACGCGGCGGCCTCAGGATCGTCGCGGCGCGCATGCTGCATCTCTCGCGGGCGGAAGCCGAGGGATTCTATGCGGTGCATCGCAACCGTCCATTTTTCGGTGATCTGGTGGAATTCATGATCTCGGGGCCGGTCATGGTACAGGTGCTCGAAGGCGAGAACGCGATCGGGAGGAATCGGGATCTGATGGGGGCGACGGATCCCAGGAAGGCCGAGAAGGGAACGATACGTGCCGATTTTGCCGACAGCATCGAAGCCAACGCGGTGCACGGCTCCGACGGACCCGACACTGCCGCGACGGAGATCGCCTATTATTTTCCGGCGCTGGACATCCATCCGCGCTGAGGATGACCTGGAATCCCGATCGCATGAGATGACCGTCAATCTCCTCGACTTCGATGCGAAGGCCCTGACCGATTTCTGTGCGGGCCTCGGCGAAAGGCCGTTTCGTGCCCGGCAGTTGCTGCGCTGGATTCACCGGCGGGGAAAAGCGGATTTCGCGGTAATGAGCGATCTGGCCCAGGCGTTTCGAGCCAAGCTCGCGGCTCGTGCCGTGATCGAGCCGCCGCCCCTGATCGACAGTCATCTGGCTGCCGACGGCACCCGCAAATGGCTGCTGTCGGTCGGCGCCGGCAACGGCATCGAGACCGTCTACATCCCAGAGGCCGGCCGCGGCACCCTGTGCGTGTCGAGCCAGGTGGGCTGCGCGCTGGCCTGCACCTTTTGTTCCACCGGACGGCAGGGTTTCAACCGCAATCTGACGGTCGCGGAGATCGTCGGCCAGCTATGGTGGGCGAACCGTGCGCTCGCCCAGGTCCATGAAGGCCATGCCGCCATGGAACTCGAAGAGCGTCCGGGAGGTCAGAAAAAAGAGCGTGCCTCGCAGGCGTCCGCGGCAAAGGCTCGTGATCGCGCGGTCACCAACGTGGTCATGATGGGCATGGGCGAACCGCTGGCCAATTTCGAGAATGTGGTGACCGCGCTCGATCTGATGCTGGATGACGATGCCTATGGCCTGTCGCGGCGGCGCGTGACGGTCAGCACCTCGGGTCTGGTGCCGGCGATGGATCGGTTGCGCGAACGCTGCCCGGTGGCGCTGGCGGTATCCCTGCATGCGCCCAACGATGGTCTGCGCAGTGAGCTGGTGCCGATCAACAGAAAGTATCCGCTCAGCGAACTCATGGCGGCCTGCCGTCGCTACCTCCAGTCTGCGCCGAGGGATTTCATCACCTTCGAATACGTCATGCTGGAAGGGATCAACGACAGTCCGGAACATGCGCGCGAGCTGATACAGCTGGTGAGGGATACGCCGTGCAAGTTCAACCTGATTCCGTTCAATCCGTTTCCCGGTTCGGGCTATCGGCGTTCGTCGGCGGAGGCGGTGCGTGTCTTTCGCGACGTGCTGATGCAGGCGGAGTTGATGACGACCGTGCGCAGGACCCGCGGCGACGACATTGCGGCAGCCTGCGGGCAGCTCGCCGGCAGAGTGCGCGACAAGACCCGGCGAGCGGAGCGGAATACCCTGGAAGCGGTGGGATGAGGCGCAAGCCGGATGCCTGCGCATCCTTTTCCGCGGTGTCCCGGCCATGCGGGGGCGCGACATGAGCACGGTCGACGAAAGTGGAAGCCACGCAACGGAGACGGGATCGAACGGCTCGGGCGCGCGCATCGGGGATGCGTTGCGCAGCGCCCGGCTGGCGCGCGGCATGAGCGTCGGCGATGCCGCCCGGCAGCTGCGTCTGTCGGTACGCCAGATCACGGCGCTGGAGCAGGACGACTACGACAAGCTCGCCGGCGGCACCTTTCTGCGCGGTTTCGTGCGCAACTATGCCAGGCTGTTGCAGATGGATGCAAAGCCCCTGCTGCAGCGGCTGGAGCAGTCCCAGCCCGCGGTGCCCGTCCAGACCATTTCGTATCGGACGGAAGGCATTCCCTTCCCGTCGGGCCAGGGTGGAGGAAAGCGCGGCCTGCTCATCGCCGCAGCAGTCATCCTGGTGCTGCTGCTGGCTTTCGAGATCCATGAAGGGGGCGGAGGCGGTGCCGGCGGACTGGCGTTCATGAAAACGGAACCCGGCGACGGGATCGGGCCGGTCGAGCCATCGCAGGATCGGTCGCCATTTGCCGGTGACGCCGGTGACGCCGGCGACGCCGGGACAGGGACGGGCGGCGAACCGGCGAACCGGGCGGCGGCCGGTGAGGCGCCGGAGATATCCGCGCCGCTCCCGGCTCCAGTTCCCCGTACGCCCGGCGTGGGCACCGAACCGGCGGAAATCGCCGCACGCGCGCTGTTCGAGAGTCCGCCCCCGGAGCCGGTGACGGGAAAGGATGCGCTGCATCTCACTTTCGATGGCGAATCCTGGGTCGAGGTCAAGGATGACGATGGCAGGCTGCTGCTTTCCCGGATCAATCCCGCTGGCACGCAACAGGTGCTGCGCGGCAAGCCGCCGTTCTTTCTCACGATAGGCAACGCCGCCCAGGTCAGACTGGTCTACAATAGCAGGCCGGTGGATCTGGCGCCTCATACCAATGCCTATGGCGGGACGGCGCGTCTTTCCATTCAATAGATTTCCATATTTCGTAGGGTTATCGTACCAGCCATGACCATGTCGCAAAGCATCTTTCCGCCCCGTCGCCACAGTGTCGGGGTGCGTGTGGGGACCGTCACGGTGGGCGGCGGCGCACCGGTGGTAGTGCAGTCCATGACCAACACCGATACCGAGGACGAGATCGCCACGACCACGCAGGTGGCCGAGCTCGCGCGTGCAGGATCGGAACTGGTGCGCATCACCGTCAACACCCCCGCCGCTGCCCAGGCGGTACCGGGGATCCGCGCCCGACTCGACGACATGGGTTGCGACGTACCGTTGATCGGAGACTTCCATTTCAACGGCCACAAGCTGGTGACCGACTATCCGGCGTGCGCAAGGGCGCTGGCAAAGTACCGCATCAATCCCGGCAACGTGGGCCATGGCAGGAAGCGGGACGAACAGTTCTCCATCCTGATCGAGGCAGCCTGCAAGTACGGCAAGCCGGTGCGCATCGGCGTCAACTGGGGCAGCCTGGATCCGGAGCTGCTGGCCCGCATCATGGATGAGAATGCCAGATCCCCCGACCCGAAGGATGCGAAACTGGTCATGCGCGAAGCGATGATCACCTCCGCACTGGAGAGCGCCGCGCGGGCGGAGGAGATCGGGCTGGGACGCGACCGTATCATCCTGTCCTGCAAGGTCAGCGGTGTTCAGGACCTGATCGCGGTGTACCGCGATCTGGCGGCGTCCTGCGATCATGCGCTGCACCTCGGACTGACCGAGGCGGGGATGGGCTCCAAGGGGATCGTCGCTTCCGCCGCCGCGCTGTCGGTGCTGCTGCTCGGCGGCATCGGCGACACCATCCGCGTCTCGCTGACACCGGATCCGGGGGGAGATCGCGCCCGCGAGGTGGTGGTGGCCCAGGAGATTCTGCAGACCACGGGGCTGCGGGCCTTCGTTCCGCTGGTGGCGGCATGCCCCGGCTGCGGACGCACTACCAGCACCTACTTCCAGGAACTCGCGGAAAGCATACAAGGCTATGTGCGTACCCAGATGCCGGTATGGCGAGAGGAGTACGAGGGCGTGGAGAACATGACCCTGGCAGTGATGGGGTGCGTGGTCAACGGCCCGGGGGAAAGCAAGCACGCCAATATCGGCATCAGCCTGCCCGGTTCGGGAGAAAGGCCGGTGGCGCCGGTCTATGTGGATGGACAAAAGTCGGTCACCCTGAAGGGCGACAATATCGCGGGCGAGTTCCGCCAACTCGTCGATGCATACGTACAGACGAGGTACCCGAGGAAGCAGGCCGTCGCAGCAGTCAGGCAATGACCCGATCCATCCAGGCCATCCGCGGGATGAACGACGTCCTGCCCGACCAGGCGTATCTGTGGGAATTCTTCGAGCAGACCGTGCGGGAGTGGATGGCATCCTATGGATACCGCAACATCCGCATGCCCATCGTCGAACAGGCCGACCTGTTCGTGCGTTCCATCGGAGCGGTGACCGACATCGTCGAGAAGGAGATGTATGCCTTCGACGACAGTCTCAATGGCGACAGGCTGGCGCTGCGCCCGGAGGGCACCGCTTCCTGCGTGCGTGCGGTGCTGGAGCACAGCCTGCTGTACGGTGGACCCCAGAGGCTGTACTATTCCGGACCCATGTTCCGCCATGAGCGTCCGCAGAAAGGTCGCTACCGCCAATTCCACCAGGTGGGGGTCGAAGCGCTGGGCTATCCCGGCCCGGACATCGATGCCGAGCTCATCGTCATGTGCGCGGATCTGTGGAAGAGGCTGGGCGTTCCGGGGGTGCGCCTGGAGATCGGCACGCTGGGCAGCCTCGAGGCGCGCACCCTGTACCGGTCGCGGCTCATCGGATACCTGGAACGGCACCTGGGCAGGCTGGACGAGGATGCGCGCAGGCGCCTGCACAGCAACCCCCTGCGGATACTCGACAGCAAGAATCCGCAGATGCAGGCGGTGATCGAGGCTGCCCCCCGGCTGCTGGACGATCTGGACCAGGACTCGCTGGAGCATTTCGAGGCGCTGCAGCGCCTCCTGCGCGCACAGGGCGTGGCGTTCGAGATCAATTCCCGGCTGGTCAGGGGACTGGACTACTACAACCGCACCGTGTTCGAGTGGGTCACGGACCGGCTGGGGGCACAGGGCGCCGTGTGTGCCGGCGGGCGCTACGATGGCCTGCTGGAACAGATCGGCGGCAAGGCGGCGGCCGCGCCCGCGTGCGGTTTCGCCATGGGGGTGGAGCGGGTGCTCGCGCTGATGCTGGAATCGGGCGGCGAGATCCCGCATGCCGTGCCCGATGCGTACGTGGTGCACCAGGGCGAGGCGGCGCAGGCGGTTGCGTGGAAAACCGTCCGTTATCTGCGCGACAGGGGGTTTCGGGCGATCCTTCACTGCGGAGCCGGCAACTTCAAGGCGCAGATGAAGAAAGCGGACAGCAGCAACGCACGTTATGCGATCATCATCGGCGAGGACGAGGTGCGGGCGGAGGAGGTCAGCGTCAAGCCCCTGCGCTCGGGGGCGCCGCAGGCACGGATCGGCCTCGCAGCAGCGGGCGATCTGCTC
Source organism: Nitrosovibrio sp. Nv17 (assembly GCF_900119085.1). GTDB lineage: Bacteria > Pseudomonadota > Gammaproteobacteria > Burkholderiales > Nitrosomonadaceae > Nitrosospira. The sequence continues at coordinate 47,285 of NZ_FPIQ01000010.1, forward strand.
GGACGAGGCTGAAGCCGAACGGGATATTACTGACGGGGAATCGGATGGCGATCTACGATCTGGAAGAACAGGAGAAGATAGACGGTCTCAAGTCCTGGTGGGAGGCCAACGGCACGCTGGTGATCATATTCGTCGCGACCCTGATCGCCACGACCGCGGGCTACCGGATTTGGAAGCACTATACGGCGCAGCAGACGGAACAGGCGGCGGAACTCTATGCCTCGCTGTTGCAGGTCGATGCCGACGGCGATCCCAAAAAGACCGGCGACGCGGCGCATCTGCTGATGGAAGGCTATCCCGCCAGCGGCTACGCGGCCCGCGCCGCCCTGATCTCGGCGCGGGCAAGCTTCGAGGCGGGGGACAGGCAGACCGCCAAAGGCCGCCTGCAGTGGATACTGGACAATGTCAAGGAAGAGGAGTTGAAGGATCTGGCGCGCCTGCGGCTGGCGGGGATCCTGCTGGACGAGGAGCGGTACGACGATGCCCTGCGACTGCTGGACACCGGACACGGTCCATCCTTCGACGGCCTGTACGCGGATCTCAAGGGCGACATCCTGGTTTCGGCAGGGAAGCCCGCCGAGGCGGTTGCCGCCTATCGGGCCGCACTCGGCAGACTTGAACAGGACGGTGTCTACCACGGTATCGTCCAGATGAAGCTCGATGCACTGGCGGAGGGTGGATAGAACGCCCGGCCTGCGATCCGCGCATGGAAAGGCGGCTGCAATGAAGCACTCCTGCCGGATCGTCCGCGGCGGATTCATGCAGGCGATCGCCGCCGTCACGGGCCGGCTTCCACGACGGGCCACCGTGCTCGTGCTCTCAGGGATCCTGATCCTTGCGGGGTGTGCGAACGTCATCGACATGGGGCGCGATCTGGCCCGGGATCTCTCGGATATCGATGTCGAGGGCATGAGTGGCGGCCTCATAGGCGGCAATACCTTCGAGTTCAGCCCGGAGCAGGCTGCCCAGCTGGAAAGGATCCCCAAGATTCCCCTGTTGTGGCGAGGCGACATTGAGGAAAGCCGGGTCATGGGATTCATGCCGGTGGCCGAGGGCGGGGCCGTCTATGCGGCGGGAGCGAATGGGTTGATGGTGCGTTTCGACCCCGCCACCGGCCGGCAGGAGGGCCGTGTCGATACCAAGCGCCCGTTGTCCGGCGGTGTGGGAACGGGGGAAGGCATGCTGTTGCTCGGCACCCTCAAGGGCGAGGTCCTGGCATATGGCAGTGATGATGGCAAGTTGCGCTGGACGGCGCGGGTATCGACCGAGGTGCTGAGTCCGCCACGGGCGGCAAATGGCATGGTTGCGGTGCGCAGCGGGGATGGCCGGATATTCGGCCTGGAAGCCGGCAGCGGCAAGCGCAGGTGGATCTACCAGGGAGCGACGCCATCCCTGATGGTGCGCAGCTTTGCCGGGGTGCTGATCCTGCGGGACCGCGTGTACGCCGGGTTCGCGGGCGGCAGGCTGGTGGCGCTGGATCTGGAGAACGGCAGGGTCGTCTGGGAGGCGGTCGTGTCGCGGGCGCGCGGCGCCACCGAACTGGAGCGGGTGACGGATATCACCGGCCTGCCGGTGGTCGACGACTACCGCATCTGCGCAGTGGCCTATCAGGGACGAGTGGCCTGCTTCGACCTCGATCGCGGCAATCCGATCTGGACACGGGATGCATCGAGCAGCGCGGGTCTCGCCATGAACGATCACCACGTCTACGTGAGCGATGCAAAGGGTGCAGTCATCGCCTACGACAAGAACGTGGGCACCGATATCTGGAAGCAGGAGCTGCTCGCCGGCGTTCAGCTGTCTCCGCCGCTGGTGCGGGATGCGTACGTGGTGGTTGGCGATTCCATGGGATATGTGAATGTCATCAGAAGTGACACAGGCAGCATCGTGGCACGCGTTGCCACCGATGGAAGCGCCATCGTGGCCCGCCCGCTTCCGTTGCCCGACGGCGTCCTGGTACAGACCAGGATGGGGGGATTGTATGCCTTTGGCATTTAATGGGCTCGGTCACGCCGTATTTTCCCGTATCCTGATTGCAGATGCCGCCCATCGTCGTTTCCGTGCAATGGCGGAGAAATACGAACCCGCCAGGATGCGCAGTGGCCCATAAGCCCACTCTGGTGCTGGTGGGGCGGCCCAATGTCGGCAAGTCTACGCTCTTCAACCGCCTGACTCGCAGCCGCGATGCCATCGTGGCGGATATCCCGGGCCTGACGCGGGATCGCCACTACGGCCAGGGCAGGTACGGCGAGAAACCCTACCTGGTGGTCGATACCGGGGGGTTCGAGCCGATGGCGAAGGATGGCATCCTGCACCAGATGGCATCCCAGACCCGGCAGGCGGTGGATGAGTCCGATCGGGTATTGTTCATCGTCGATGGCAGGACGGGCCTGGCATCGCATGACAGAGTGATCGCGGAGCAGTTGCGCCGGACCGGTCGCGCCATCATGCTGGTGGTGAACAAGGCCGAAGGCATGGCACGATCGATCGTCGCCGCCGAATTCCACGAGCTTGGGCTGGGGGATCCGTGCGTGATTTCCGCCGCGCATGGCGACAACGTGGATGAGCTGGTGGAGCGGGCACTGGCGGATTTTGCTGCCTTCCAGGAGGAGGAGGCAGAGGTACGGTATCCGAAGATCGCCATCGTGGGACGCCCCAACGTGGGAAAATCGACCCTTTTGAATGCGTTGCTGGGTGAAGACCGCGTCATCGTGTCGGACCAGCCCGGCACCACCCGGGACAGCATCCAGGTCGACTTCCACCACGGCGACCGTGCCTACCGGTTGATCGATACCGCCGGGCTGAGACGGCGCGGGAAGGTGTTCGAGACCATGGAGAAATTCTCTGTAATCAAGACTCTGCAGTCTGTGGAGGAGGCCAACGTGGTCATTCTGGTGCTGGACGCGCGCAGCGAAATCTCCGAACAGGACGCGCATATCGCCGGTTTCATCCTCGAAAGCGGGCGGGCGCTGGTGGTGGCCGTCAACAAGTGGGAGCGCCTGGAGCCTGATCGGCGCGATCTCGTCAAGGCGGCAATTGCCCGCAAGCTCACCTTCCTGTCGGTCTTCGCGAGGTTCCACTACATTTCGGCGTTGCTGGGGCAAGGAGTGAAGGAATTGCTGCCGTCGGTCGACAAGGCATACGCGGCAGCGATGGCGGACCTGTCGACGCCGAAGCTTACCCGTATCCTGGCGGCGGCGGTGGAGAAGCAGCCTCCTCCGCGTGTCGGCATGCAGCGTCCCAAGCCGCGCTATGCCCATCAGGGTGGAAGCAATCCGCCGCTGATCGTGATCCATGGCAATGCCCTCGACAAGATCACGGAAACCTATCAACGCTACCTGGAGAACACCTTCCGCGAGGCCTTCGGGCTGATGGGCACGCCGCTGCGGGTGGTGTTCCGGTCGGGGAGCAATCCCTATGCCGAGAAGCGTGCCGGGCCCCTCAGCGAGGCGCAGGCGAGACACGCCCATCGCCGCCGCATGATCGGCAGGAAGAAATACGGATGAATGACTGAAGTGAAAACGCGGCAGCGGCGCGGGACCGGTCAGTGCAGGATGCGCGGCACGCTCAGGATGAACTCGGGAATGGCGGCGTCGAAGCGCAGGCCGTCCTCGGCGACCATCTGGTAGCTGCCCTTCATGGAGCCGACCGGCGTCGAGATGGCGGTTCCGCTGGTGTATTCAAAACTGTCGCCGGGTTTGAGCAATGGCTGTTCCCCGACCACGCCCAGCCCCCTTACCTCCTGTACCCCGCCTACGCCGTCCGCGATGATCCAGTGCCGGCTGATGAGCTGCGCCGGGACCGTGCCGGTGTTGGCAAGCAGGATGGTGTAGGCGAAGACATAGCGATCCGCCGCTTCGTCCGACTGCTCCGGAAGATAGGTGGTGTGAACGGTGACGACGATCTCGTACTTTTTTTCTTCGGTCATTCCGGCATTCCACACTATTTTCGGGATCACGGCAAGGGCGGCGCCGCCGCGCGCCATCAGGCGGCCGGATGCGCCCTTTCCGGACTCCATTCCGGCTGTTAGCGTGGAACGTCCTTTACGGTTAAAATGATGCTTTTTTAATACAAGGAAGCCTTCATGGCAAACTATCGCATCGCTCCCAGCATACTCTCGGCAAATTTCGCCAAACTGGGAGAGGAGATCACGGCTGTCATCGAGTCGGGCGCGGATATCATCCATTTCGACGTGATGGACAACCACTACGTGCCCAATCTTACCATAGGCCCGCTCGTATGCGAGGCGATACGCCCCCTGACGGAAGCGCTGATCGACGTGCACCTGATGGTCGAACCGGTCGATCGGATCGTTCCGGATTTCGCCAAGGCGGGAGCCAACATCATTTCCTTCCACCCAGAGGCTTCCAGGCACATCGACCGCACCATTGGGCTCATCCATGAACAAGGTTGCAAGGCCGGTCTGGTGTTCAATCCGGCAACGCCCCTGCATTATCTCGACCATGTGCTCGACAAGCTCGATCTGGTGCTGATCATGTCGGTGAACCCCGGCTTCGGCGGGCAGAAGTTCATCCCGGAGGCGCTGCAGAAGCTGACGGCGGTGCGCCGACGCATCGATGCGAGTGGAAGGGACGTCATCCTGGAGATCGACGGCGGGGTGAAGGTGGACAACATCGCCGAGATCGCGCGCGCCGGGGCCGACACTTTCGTGGCAGGTTCCGCCATCTACGGTGCCGGCAGGGACGACGATCCGCACCGGTACGACAGCATCATCGCCGCGCTGCGCGCGGAACTGGCCAGGACCTGAGGCCAGTCGGCCAGGAACAGCGCCACAGCCCGCTCCAGCCCAGCCGGGCAGGCATATCCCGAACGAAGCACCCACCGGAGACGATTCCCCGTGAACCAGGATATTTCGCATGCTGCAGGGATTTCACCCATCAACGGCGCAGTCGGTACGGATGCACGCCCCGTGGCGGTCAAGGCAGTGATGATCGACCTGGACGGCACGCTGCTGGACACCGCCCCCGATCTTGCGTTGGCGGCCAATCTCATGCTGAAGGAACTGGGCAGGCGGGAATTGCCGCTGGAGACCATCCGCTCCTATATCGGCAAGGGCATCCGAAGGCTGGTGGCCCGCGCGCTGACGGCCAGCCCGGACGGCGAGCCCGGCGAGGAGTTGCTCGCCCGCGCCATGCCGATCTACGAACGCCACTACGCTGCGGTGCTGTACGCCAGCACGCGCCCCTATCCAGGCGTCGTGGAGGGGTTGGAAGTGCTGCGGGCAGCGGGCTTTCATCTCGCCTGCATCACCAACAAGGCGGAAGCGTTCACCTTGCCGCTGCTGCGTGCCGCGGGCCTGATCGACTACTTCGGCATCGTGCTGTCGGGCGACAGCCTGCCGAAAAGAAAACCCGATCCGATGCCCCTGCTGCACGCTTGCCGGCTTTTCGGCATCGCGCCCCACGAGATGGTCCTGATCGGTGATTCGCTGAACGATACCCAGGCGGCCCGTGCGGCGGGGTGCCATGTTTTCTGCGTCCCCTACGGCTATAACGAGGGACGCGACGTGCGTGAACTGGATTGCGATGCCTTCGTCCCATCCATCTCCGCCGCCGCCGCGCTGCTGCGCGGGCAGTGATGACGAATGCGTCCATGGGAGAGGGAGGGCATGTGCAGGCCGGGTGCCGCTGGCGTCCGCAACTGTGGCGCTGGCATCTCTGAATCCAGCATCCCATCCCTTCCTTCTTTTCCATGGAGCCGCACGCATGACCGAAACCGAATTCATCGACCTGGCAGAGCAGGGGTACAACCGCATTCCGGTGGTGCTGGAGACGCTGGCCGATCTCGATACGCCCCTGTCCATCTATCTCAAGCTTGCCAACCGTCCGTACTCGTACCTGCTGGAGTCGGTGCAGGGAGGCGAGCGCTTCGGGCGCTATTCCTTCATCGGACTGCCTGCCGTCACGCGCATCGAGGCGCAGGATAACCGGGTCAGGATCATCGATGGCAGCGGCTCCCAGGAGATCGAGTCGGAAGATCCGCTGAATTTCGTGGCATCCTACCTCTCGCGCTTCAAGGTGGCTGTCTGCCCCGGCCTGCCGCGTTTCTGCGGCGGCCTCGCCGGATACTTCGCCTACGACACCGTACGCCGTATCGAGCGCAGGCTTGCCAGGGGCGCCGGTCCGGGCAGACTCTGCACGCCCGATATATCGCTGCTGCTATCGGAAGAATTGGCCGTGGTGGACAACCTGTCCGGCAAGCTCTACCTGATCGTGTATGCGACCCCGGGGCCCGCCGGAGAAGGAGGCGCCGGGGCATCGTACCGGGCTGCGCGGGAACGCCTGAAGAACCTGCTGTCCGGCTTGCGCCAGTCGGTGGAGATTCCCGTCGAGACGCCGAGCCGTCCCTCTCCCGCCGTCTCGGAGTTCGACGAGGCGGCCTTCATTGACGCGGTGAAGCGCGCCAAGCGCTACATCTTCGACGGCGACATCATGCAGGTGGTGCTGTCGCAACGTTCCAGCAAGCCTTACGCCGCTTCGCCCCTGGCGCTCTACCGTGCGCTGCGCGGCCTCAATCCCTCTCCCTACATGTTCTATTATCACTTTGGCGGATTCCACGTGGTGGGCGCCTCACCCGAAATCCTGGTACGCCTCGAAGGCGATACGGTGACCGTTCGGCCCATCGCCGGTACCCGCCCACGTGGAAGCACTCCCGAGGACGACGCGGCGCTCGCCGCCGAGCTGCTTGCCGATCCGAAGGAGCGGGCCGAGCACCTGATGCTGATGGATCTGGGACGCAACGACATAGGGCGCGTGGCGCGCACCGGATCGGTGAAGGTGACCGAGAACATGGAGATCGAACGCTATTCCCATGTCATGCATATCGTTTCCAACGTGGAAGGGACGCTCAAGCCGGGATTGAACGCGATGGACGTGCTGCGCGCCACCTTTCCGGCGGGGACCGTCAGCGGTGCGCCTAAGGTGCGGGCGATGGAGATCATAGATGAGCTCGAGGCTTCCAGAAGGGGCGTCTACGCCGGGGCGGTGGGTTACCTCGGGTTCAACGGCGACATGGATCTTGCCATCGCCATCCGCACTGCCGTCATCAAGGACGGGAGGCTGTACGTCCAGGCCGGCGCCGGCATCGTCGCCGATTCCATTCCCGAGAGTGAGTGGATCGAGACGCAGAACAAGGCCAGGGCGGTGCTGCGAGCAGCGGAAATCGCCGAGAACGGGCTGGACAGCAGGATCGAATAGGCGCACACAGCGGAAGACCGTCGTTATCCGCCATGGAAGCAGGCGGTTTCAGCTCATATGGACGTAACAACATTTGACAATGTGGTAAGATCTATATTAGGCTCTACAGTAATTTTCTTCGGGTGGCCGGAAAGGTGATGATCGATCCGGCGGCCCGTCTGGCGGGCATGGTTGCCGGTTTCCGATTTGATCCGATTTACGGGAACCCTCGGGGGAGATCCGGGGACCCGATTCCAGGGTGGTGCGTCACAGTCATGCGGCATAAGATCATGCGGCTAATCCTTATAACGGATGCACCCTGGCGGTGTATCCACGATCACGAAAATGATGTCATGCATCAGGGTATCGCGCTCATGAGCGCGTATGCATGGTTGACCGCCGGATTCGGGCCTGCCAGATGAGCATGGGGTCCCGGATCATCCAGTTGCGGCGAAGATACAAGTTCAGCCAGAGCAGGTTGGGCGAGCTCTGCGGGGTGACGAAGGCGGCGGTCTCCCAGTGGGAGACCGGGGCTTCCACCCCGGAACTGAAGAAGCTGCTCATGATACGCTCCAGGCTCGATTTCTCGTTGGACTGGCTGATGACCGGGGAGGGCGAGATGATGAACGGAGTCTATCCCCGCGCCACGGGGGGCGCGGTGGAGCGGCGCCTGAAGGACAGGCGCAGCATGCAGCAGCACGACCGGCGGCGCACGGACAGGCGCAGGGATGAAAGCACCCGGCAGTAGCGCGCCTCCTCGGTGACTGCCTGTACCCGTTATTCCCGGATCGGATAGCGGGAGAGCCACCGGCTGCCGGCAAAACCCAGCAGGAGGGCGGGAAGCAGGAGACCGAGCAACGCCTGCAGCAGGGCAGGCGTCCATCCCGACAGCGGTTGCGGCTGGTAGCGGAAACGCGGAAACCGGTCATAGTCTTCCATCGTCAGCGCGACGTTCTCCATGACCTTCGGCGTGAAGAACGCACGCCACTGCGCATGGAAGCGGTCGACCTGCGCCTGATAATCCCGATAGCGGCTGTTGCCGGTACCGGCGATATCGTTCAACCCTTCCTGCACGACGATCGCGGGAGACAGGAAGCGCAGCCGTGTCACGGTCTCCTGCTGCCGCATCAACCGTTCGTCATGCTGTGCCATGAGTTCCTGCGCCGCGATGGCGGCAGCCTGCTGTACCCGTACCCGCCGGTGCGCGGCATTCAGATCCCGCTGATTCAATATTCCCCCGTCCCCACCCGCCAAAGCGGAATGCTCTTCCTGGTAGCGGGCGGCGGAAGCGTCGTATTCCCTGCCGGCCTCCGTCTGCAGGGCGCGCAAGGCATTGATCATTTCCACCCTGGATGGCACTGGGTGGGCGACGTTGACTACGACGCCGAGAAGTGTGGGCACGATCAGCGAAAGCACCACCCACAGGCTGATCAGGACGAAGATGTTGTATTCGGAAGGCCTGCCCAGCGCTGTGACGGCTCCCGCAAGCGCGAACCAGAACACTCCGTAGGCGGTGATCAGGGCCGCCCATGCTGCGCATCGGGCAATCCCTTCGGCGGAAAGCAGCGTGGATATGCCGTCGAATGCGATCATTGCCATGGTTGCCAGCAGGAGAGGGGGAATGACGACCAGCGCCCGAAAGACGAGCTTGCCCAGCAGGACGGTTCCGAGGCGAACGGGATTGGACATCAGCATCGCCAGGGTGCCGCGCTCGCGTTCCCCCGACAGGACATTGTAGGTGAGCGCGATGATGAGCAGGGGGTAGAGGAATACCACGAAGAATGCAAGGTCGAAGTGGCCGATCAGCAGGTTGCCGGGATTCTCGATCTCCTCGTTGAATGCGAAGGTGTCCCTGCTGTCGGCGGAGACCAGGACATAGGAGGGATTCAGGTCGCTCTGGCCGATGGCGGTCAGAGCCAGCGGAGCGGGGGGCAGTACCGCGTAGCTTGCCGCGTGGCGGTTGCCGACCCAGAGCGGATTGGCGGGATTCCTGTAGGCGGTGGCCGCCGTATAGCGGCCTTCCTGCATTGCGGTCAGGTTGTCGCGCTGTTCCGCGAGCCTGGCCTGTTCTTCGGCCTCGGCCTGGGCAATCGCGCGCTGCTGCCGCTCGACCGCCGCCCTGCCGTTGTTCAGGCCGTACAGGGCCGCGGCCAGCAGTATCGATGTGATGAGCATGGTCAGGCGGTCCGCTTGGAACAGCCGCCACTCTTGCAGCAGAGTCGCACCAAAGATGGAGGGCGTCTTCACGACGGCGCCGTGGTCAGACCGGGGACAGCCGGCGTGTGGCATACACGGCCAGGAGCGTGGCGGCCAGCGTCCAGGCGGACAGGATCAGGAGATTGAAGCCCTGCTGCCGCAGGGCCCATCCGGCATCCGGCGGGCGGTAGTCGAATGCCTGAACCGCCGCCCATAATTCCGGACCTGCCTTGTAGTCCTTGTCGCCGTACTTGCGGTTCCTGATCAGATCCTCGCTGGTCACCGTCTGGATGTGCCTGCGGTACGTCTCGGCGGCGCGTGCGAAATCATTGTGGTGGCCGATGTCCGATCCTGCTAACCCCATGGAGACGGGTTGCATGGCCGCCAGCGGAAAGATGAAACCGGCGAGAGAGCGAATGGCTTCCTGGCGTGCATAGCTGTCCCACAGTGCTTCGAAGTGACGGTCGAAGAGGCGGTAGCCGCGCTCGTCGTCCTCCCGCAGTGCCAGGCCGTCGAAGTCCAACGGGAGTTGCTCGACGCTGGATGCGCCATACCGCTTCAGCGTTTCCTCCCGGAACCGGAGGTATTCGGGGTGCGTGTCGTCATGTCCGAAATTGGCCTTGCGCGCCTCGCTCAGGGCATGCTGGAACTCCACGGCCGTGGGTGTCGGGCTGACGAGGCGTGCCAGGTCGACCATGGTGCGCGGGACGATGAAGCTGTTGGCGACCCAGAAGGCCAGCAGCATCACGAGCGCCGCACGCGACGAGTGCGCCAGGGCGGAGACCGCGAGCGAGAGGGTGCAGAATCCGGTGAGATAGGTGGCGTAGCCCGCCGCCATCAGGATCGCCCGCTGCAGCGCGTTGTCCATGCCGATGTCGGGGTCGGGCAGGAAGGGCAGAGCGACCAGGGCGATCATCGCGAAGGGCAGCGTCAGCAGGCACAGGATGCCGGCCACGGCTATCGTCTTGCCTCCCAGGAGCGGCATCGGCCGCACGCCGATGCTGATCAGTTGACGCAGCGTGCCGCGCTCGCGCTCGCCCGTGAAGGCCGAGAATGTCATCAGGATGATGATCAGCGGCGCCAGGGTTTGCAGCACGAATGCGACCGACAGGTCGCCGAAGCGCTGCAGCGAAGTGGCGTCGCGTGCCGGGCGGAATTTGAATTCGTTTTGCTTGTGCGCTTCCATCCAGACGCTCGCGCCGACGAAGGGCGTGATGCCGGGATCGATGAACAGCAGCGGGCTGGAGGGCTTGAAGGCGTGCTGGCCGAAATGAGCCGCGCTGTGGGGATTCTTCTCTCCCTGCCCCCGCCATTGGGCGTAGGATTCCTTGTGCGCGGCGGCATGTTCCGCCTCGATACGCTGCATCTGCTGCCATCCCAGCAGCATGGCAACCAGCATGAGCAGGGTGAACAGCGCGGCGATCCAGGCGAATCTCCGGTCGCGCAGCAGTTCGAGCGCTTCTTTGCCCGCAATGGTCAGCAGCACGCTGCGTGCCGAGGGAGCGTTTGCACCGGGTACGCCGCGGAGGCGGGCAATGTCGCTCATGCCGCCCGTCTGTTTCCGGAGATGTCCAGGTAGATGCGCTCGAGGTCTGCGGAGTCCACCTCGGCGGTGGAAAGCGTGGAGCGCAGGATGCCGCGCTGCATGATGCCGACCCGCGTTCCGGTCTGCTTCGCAAGGAACAGATCGTGCGTCGTCATCAGGATGGCGACACGCCTGTTCTTCATCTGCTGCAGCAGCCCGGCGAACTCGTTGGCCGCCTGCGGGTCGAGTCCCGACGTGGGTTCATCCAGCAGCAGCACCTTGGCATTCTTTGCCAGGGCGATGGCGATGCCCACCTTCTGCCTCATGCCTTTGGAATACCCGGACACGCGCTTGAATGCGGCGTCCCGAGCGAGGCCGGCCTGCACCAGCCACTCCAGCAGTCGTTCTTCGGGTTGCCTCGCACCCAGGGCAAGCGTAGTGAAATAGGAGATGTTTTCGAGTCCGGTCAGGCTTCCGTACAGCATCACGGTCTCTGGAATGTAGGCGATGTGGCGCTTGGCTTCCACCGGATGCGTCGCGACGTCGATGGCGTCGACCAGCGCCCTGCCGCTCGTGGGTGCGACGAAGTTCAGGAACAGGTTGATGGTGGTCGTCTTGCCCGCGCCGTTACCGCCCAGCAGGCAGAAGATTTCTCCGGGGGCGACCGTCAGATTCAGCCCGTCCAAGGCCAGCACGTCGTGGTAGCGTTTGGTCAGTTCCTGCGCCTGCAGCATGGATCGTCCTCCGGGTCGAAGCGTCGCGTGCACCGGTATGAGAATTATTTCATACGTATGCCAAGCTTAGCACAGGCTCGGTGGCGTCGCTGTCAGAAAGCGCCGGGGAATCCGGAAGGGTGAAGGGAATGACCTGTCAGGAAATTCCTACAGGAACTCACGGTAGCTGCTTTTCAAGGGTATCTGTTTGATGGGTGGATAGGGAGCCCGGATGAGCCCACAGTGCTTTTTCATCCCATCCACCTCCTAGCGCGCGATACAGGGAGACCAGGGAGACCAGGGCCTCCGTTCTCGATCTGGTCGTTTGGTCCGTGGCCCTCAGGTTGTCAAGCCGGGCATCCAGCACCAGCAGGTAGCTGCGGATGCCGCTGGTATAGAGCAGGTCGGCCAGGCGATGTGCATCGGCGGTGGCTGCTTCGAATGCGGCCAGGTGGTGGTGGCGTGTCATAGCGGTGGTACGGGAGAGAAAGGCATTCTCGACATCTTCGAGCGCAACGAGGAATGTTTTTTCGTAGTGAGCGGCTGCTTCGTCGAGCTGCGCTTCTGATCCAGCAATTCGTGCGCGGATCCGTCCCGCATTGAACAGCGGCGCCGTCATGCCGGATCCCAGGATGTAGACGCTTTCCGCCAGACTGGGGAGACCACCGGCCGCGAGACTGCCGGCTCCCATGCCTGCCGACAGCACGATCCGTGGGAAAAGCTCGGCCCGTGCGGCACCGAGTCCGGCAGCCCGGGCTTCAAGCTGCGTGCGTGCATGACGCAGATCCGGCCTGCGCTCGAGCAGTGACGATGGCAGTGCTGCCGGCAGCACCGGTTCGCCTTCGGGCAGGGCCAGGGATTGCGTCAGCTGCGATGCCATGTCTTTCGGAAGACCGCCGGCCAGTACGTCCAGGCGCTGAATGATGGTATCCGCGGCCTGCATGAGCGCGGGCAGCATACCTTCGATTGCATGCAGCATAGCTTCTTGCTGTGCGGCGTCCTGTGAATTGGTTAAGCCGGCATGGTAAAGATGACGGGTCGTTTCCAGTCGTTCCCGCTGCACGGTTATCATTCGGCGCAGGATCACGATGCGCTGCTGCATGCCGCGCAGATTCAGATAGCCTGTTGCCAGTTCGGCCACCAGTCCCACGCGTATGGCATACAGCATCTCCTGCTGGCCATCGGCCTGTGCGATCGCTTCCTCCGTTTCCAGCTGCCTGCCACCGAACAGGTCAAGCTCCCAGCGGGCATTCAATCCGCCCATGATGAAGTCGACCATGGGCATGAACAGCTGTGGCCCCTGATTCCCGGGAAGCGCGATGACCCGGTCCAGCCGCTTTTCCCGGCCTCCGGCCGAGAACAGATCCAGAGTGGGATACCGTATCGATTTCGCAACGATTGCCATGGAGCGTGCCTGGCGAACGCGCGATTGCCCCATCTTGATATCGTGGTTGGCGGCGAGTGCCCGGTCGATCAATACATCCAGTACCGGATCCTTGAAATATTTCCACCATGCCTGAAAATCGATGGATTCGATTGCCGGTACACGCCGGGTTGCGTGGCGAAAATTATCCGGTACCTCTATCCGCACGAAGCCAGTCGTGCGAGTCGGAGTGCATCCGCCCAGATGGAGAAACGCCAGCAGACAAATGGAAATGATCCATCCCTGACTCATTTCAGCTGTTTCCTTTCAAGGGAGACAGATCCCGTGCCGAGCGGGCGTTCCCTGGTAATGCGGAACCAAGCTGCGTAGAGGGCAGGAACGAAGAATATCGTGAGAATGGTGGCGACGATCAGGCCGCCCATGATAGCGATGGCTTGCGGGCCGAAGAAATCGTTTCTCGACAGGGGAATCATGGCCAGTATGGCGGCTGTCGCCGTCAGCATGATGGGCCGGAAGCGCCTCACCGTCGATTCGATGACGGCGTTCCAGGAGTCCCGCCCCGTCATTTCGTCCTGGGCGATCTGATCCACCAGGATCACCGAGTTGCGCATGATCATGCCTGCCAGCGAAATGATCCCAAGCAGGGCCATGAAGCCGAAGGGCGCATCGAGCAGCAGCAGAGCAAATGCCGCACCGATGACGCCCAGCGGTGCGGTCAGGATTACCATGGCAGCACGCGACGGGCTTTGCAGATGCACCATGAGCAGGAAGAAGGATACGACAAATACGAGCGGTACCCATATCAGGATCGCCTTCTGCTGCGTCCACGCATCCTCCTTGGCAGCGCCGGTTTCAATAAAGTAGCCCGTGGGCAGGGTGGTGGCGATCGATTCGAGACGGGGAAGCATGGCCGTGGCTACATCCGGCGCCAGCACGCCGTCGACCACATCGGCGCGTATGGAAATCGCCGGGAATCGGTTGCGCCGCCAGCGTACGCCATCTTCGAAACCGGTTGCCATGGCGACGAACTGGGAGACCGGTGCCCATTGTCCATTGTCCATGCGCACCATGGTTTCGGGCAGTTCCTGGGGGGCAGTTCTTTGCCGGGCCCGCCAGACGATGTCGATTAGCTTGTCCTTCTCGCGGAACTGCCCGATGGGCAGGCCGCTGTAGTGTGCCTGCAGGGCCTGCGACAAATCGGAGGTGCGTGCCCCCACGGCCTGCGCCTTGTCCTGATCGAGCCTCAGTCTCATGGATGGGATGCGGTCGTGCCAGTCGTCGTTGACATCCACGGTGTGGGGGTTGTCGCGGACGACCGCCGCGACCCTGTCGGCGATCGCCCGTACCGTGCCGGTATCTTCTCCGAATACCCGGAACAGAAGCGGGTAGTCGATGGGGGGGCCGACGCTGAGTCGCATGGTACGTCCTCGCACGTCGGGGAAATCGCTGTCGAATGCCTGCCGGATACGGGTGATGACGCGCTCGCGCGCGATGTTGTCCCTGGTGAGGATGACGATCTGCGCCAGATTGACGTTGGCCAATTGCTGCACGATGAGCAGGAAGAAGCGTGGACTGCCCTCCCCGATGTAGGTCGTGAAATGCACGATATCCTCATCCTGCGCGAGGATGTCCTCCATGCGCCGTGCAGCCGCCTCCGTTCGCGCGAAACTGCTGCCTTCCGGTAGCCACATGTCCACCATGACTTCTGGACGATTGGATTGGGGAAAGAACTGATGCTGAGTCTGCAACAGGGCAAGAATGCCGGCGCCGAAGAGTGCAACGGTACCGACCAGAACCTTGATGCGGTGCGTGACGCAGAGAGCGACACATGAGCGCAGGTGATTGTAGAACGGGGTGTCGAACCGGTCGTGGCGTACATCGGCCTTGCGGGGCCGCAGGATCGCGTGTCCTATGAACGGTGTGAATACGACCGCTCCCAGCCAGGAAAGGAGGAGCGAAACACCCACCACCTGGGAGATTGCGACACAGTATTCTCCTGCTTGCGACCTGGCCAGGCCCACGGGCAGGAAGCCGGCAATGCTGATCAACGTCCCGGTCAGCATGGGGAAGGCGGTCGCCCGGTAGGCATGGATTGCCGCACGCAGGCGGTCCCAGCCCTCGTCGAGCTTGCGAGCCATCATCTCAATGGCGATCATGGCGTCGTCCACAAGCAGTCCCAGTCCCAGGATGAGCGCGTTGAGTGACATGCGATGCAGGTCGATGTCCATCAGCAGCATGCAGATCAGGGTTCCCGCCAGCACCAGAGGAACTGTCAGGGCAACGACCATGCCCGCCCGGATGCCGAGCACGAAGAAGCTTACCAGCAGCACAGCGATCAGCGCCTCCAGGAACGTATTCATGAAGTCGGTCATCTGCAGGTCCACTACCTTTGCCTGATCCGCCACCTGTTCCAGTTCGACACCTACCGGCAGGTTGGCGCGGATGTGCTGGATGCTGTCGGCAAGTGCTGCTCCGAGCCGCTGGATGTCTCCTTTCCTGTTCATGGTGATACCGATGCCGATGACTTCCCGGCGGTTGAAGCGCATCTTGAATCGAGGAGGATCCACGTATCCGCGCCGGACTGTGGCAAAGTCTTGGATGCGGAAAGTGGCTTCACCCAAGCGCAGTGGAAGGCGGGAAATGTCATCCACGGAGTCGAACGAACCGGAGATACGCAACGACAGATCATGCCGGGACGTAGTCAGAATTCCTGCGGGCGCCATGTCGTTCTGCGCCTTGAAAGCTTTTGTGACGCCGATGGCGTCCAGTCCGAGCCGGGCAAGCTTCTTGTCCTCGAATTCGACATATATTCTTTCATCCTGATCGCCTATGAGGTCGACTTTCTCCACATCGTCGACGCGCAGTATCTGCTGCCTGGCCGAGTCGACCAGCGTTTTCAGCTCGGCATAATTGAATCCCTCGCCCGAGAAGGCATAGATGAAACTGTAGGTGTCCCCGAACTCATCGTTGAAGAAAGGTCCCTCGACACCCGGCGGAAGAGTGGTTCGGATATCGCCTATCTTCTTGCGCACTTGGTACCAAAGACCTGGAATATCCCGAGGCGGGACGTCTTCGCGCGGTGTTATGAACAGGACGGACTCTCCAGGCTTCGAATAGCTTCGGATGAAGTCCAGGTTGGGCAGTTCCTGTATCTTTTTTTCCAGGCGATCTGTCACCTGCCACTCCACTTCGTGGGCCATCGCCCCTGGATACAGTGTCTTGACGATCATGACACGGAACGTGTACTCCGGATCTTCCCGCTGGCCCAGCCGAGAATAGGCGAACAGACCGCCCAGGAGCAGCATGGCCATGAGGAAGCTCGTGAACGCGCGATGGGCGAGCGCCCATTCACTCAGATTGAAGCTCCTCACGACGGGCGGCATGCCTTCGTGATGAAATTCCCGGCTGATTGGCTTTCATCCGCTATGCATATGCGTTGACCTTCGATCAGGCGGTGCGCGCCGGCGGTCACGAGTGTCTGACCGGGATCAAGTCCCCTCTCCACCTCAATCTGCTGGTCGCCCAGCATGCGGCCGGTCTTGACAAGTTGCGACCTGACCGTCGCGGATTCGATATCCACCAGCCACACGCGTACTTCATCCGGTCTGTCGTGCGGACTGAACAGGGCAGACAACGGGATTCCGATCTTCTCCACCGGAGTGGCGGACAGTGTTACGCTGCCACTCATTCCGAGGTGCACCTGGTCCTGTGCCTGTGGCAGAGCGACCTTGACACGGTACGTGCGGCTGGCGGTATCGGCCGTGCCTGCGATTTCGCGGACGCGCCCCGTTATTCTGTATTGCGGGTTTGCCCACAAGGAAACCGTTGCCTCCTGATCTTGCCGTATGTCTTTTATGCGGTGCTCCGGTATATCGATATGGATTTCTTTTTCGTCGAGTTGTGCCAGGCGGACAATGGGCTGGCCGGAGACCACGACCTGACCCGATTCGATTCCCAGTGCGGTGATCACGCCATCCCGATCCGCATGCAGGCGGGTATAACCCAGCTGGTTACGCGCTTGGGCGACTTCGATTTCCAGTGCCTTGACGCGCGCCTGCACCACTTTGAGTGTTGTTTCATTGCGACCGTATTCGTGGGCGCTGATCACGTTCCGGTCGCGCAGATCGCCGTACCGGACGAGATCGTCGACAGCATATCGATGCTCCGCTTGTGCCGACGCCAACCGTGCCTGGAGATTTCTGAGCGAAAGGTGATAGTCGGTCTCATCCAGCGCTGCCAGGAGCTGGCCCTTCTTGACGATATCTCCTACGTTCACCTGCCGATCAACGATCTTTCCGGGCACCCGGAAGGACAGCACCGCGTGGTAGCGTGGCTCGACTTCGCCGGCGTAGGTCGCATCATGCGCATGGGCCTGAGTGGTAATCCGAAGGATTTTGACCGGACGCGGAATGGTGGAGAATCCGGCAGGAGGGGGTGTGCAGGCTGCCAGAGTCAGGCACAGCAACGCCGGAAAAGCGAACCTGAAAGATCTGCGAGGCGAAGGATATCGGAGCAAATTGTTGTTCTGCCAGGAAGCGACGTGTGTCGGACACTCTTATTGATTGCTTAATGCAATCAATTGGAAGTATATCATTATGCTTTTTATTTGCAAGTGAAAATACTTGCAAATAAAAAGCATAAGAACTATGCTCGATACCATGGGGAAAGAATCCTGCAAGCGCTCTGCCTGTCCGATCAACTGTGCGCTGGAAATACTCGGGGATAGATGGACGCTGCTCATCGTGCGCGACATCGTGCTGATGCGCAAGCGCCACTATCGGGATTTTCTGTCTTCGCCGGAGGGAATCGCCACCAATATCCTCTCGGACCGGCTGCGAAGACTGGAGACGGCGGGCATATTGTCGAAGCGGCGAGACGCCGCCAATGCCCGTCGATCCGTCTATACGCTGACAGAGAAGGGGCTGGATCTGATTCCGGTCATGTTCAGCGTGTTCCGCTGGGGGGCCAGGCATGAACCGGGGATCGGTGAGTACGATGATCTGATCCGCTCGTTCGAAGACCATCCGGAGAAATACATTGCCACAGTCCGTCGGGACCAGGGGCAAAGCGGATCGGATGAAGGGCACGTTCGCGCATCGGCCCCTAGCCGAATATCCTCCTGAAATTGTAGAAAAAGACGGCCACCATGGACAGCAGGAACAATGGCCAGAGCTGGAGGGCCGTTTCGTGCCAGGCCGTGCCCACGACGATCGGTATTTCCAGCGTGAAATCCGCCTGGCCGGCATCCTTTCCGGAAAGGTAGAGCCTGTATTCCCCTAGTTCCTCGATTCTCATCGCCTGCGTGATGATGCCGGACTCGTAGATCGTCGCCGGCACCGACAGCAGCGTGCGCCCGGGCGCGCCGCCTTCCATCCTGGCGAGGCGCAGGGACAGCGGCCGCTCGCGGGCGGATTTGGGATAGAGCAGATCGATGGTGACGTCGAGCGTTCCCGGGCCCGGGATCTTGCCGCACAGCACCGGTACCGACATCGCGCCGACGGCGTCTTCCGGGATTTCATAATTCCCCGGAATGAAGTACGCCGAGTATCCCACCAGCAGGGCTTCCGATTCCATCGTGCAGGTTCCGCCCCGAAACCCCTTCGGATAGGTCGTGGACATGTCTCCCTGGGAACTGACGTGAAACTGCATCCCGATCAGCACGGTGACGCCGAGTGCTCCCATCCCGACCATCAGGCGCCGGGTTCGAATGGAAAGGCTTCGCCAGATTTCATTCATGCTTTTCTCCTGTGTCTGTCGTACTTGTTGCGTTGATCCTCCATCGGCCGGGGGGGGCGGATCAGGCGTCACTCCGCTCCCCGCAGGATATCCTCGGCAGCGAGCCGTGCCACGTGGGCGGCTTCGGTACCGCCGGTCACCATGGCGGTCACGATGGCGCCGTCGATAACAAGGCTCAGCTTCTCGGTCACCATGTCGGGATCGCGCGCCCCGCTCTCCACGACCATCGCTTTCAACCTGGCGTTGATCTTCTCCCGATGGGCGTTGGCGATGTCCTTGACCCAACCGCTGTCCTTCTCGTGTTCCGCCACGGCGTTGATGAACACGCAGCCGAAGAAATCGTCGCTGCCGAACCAGAGTGCGAGCAGATCGAACAGCGCCAGGATGCGTTGCCGCGCCGAGCATTCAATGCCCGGCAAATCCGCGTCGAACCATTGGAACCACATGCGCGCCTCGGTATCGAACACCGCCCGGAGCAGGTTTTCCTTGGAGCCGTAGTGCGTGTAGAGGCTGCGGCGGGCAACTCCCGATTCCTCGACGATCCGGGAGATGCCGGTGGCGTGGATGCCCACCCGGCAGAAGAGGCGGCGAGCGGTCAGCAGCAGTTTCGCTTCGGCTGAGCGCTTGCCCCGGGACGTTTCCGGCATGGCTGTTTCCTTCATGAAATTTCGTGCGGGTATACCGGCCCACGCGGGATTGCGACGTCGAGGAGAATCATGGCGGGTTCCGCTCGGTGTCGGGGCCGGGTCCACTCCGGTCGGGCCGTTCTCCGAGCCTGTCCTTGATCCTCCTGGCGATCCTGCCGGCCTCGAGGCGAATCTCCCGCAGCAGCCCGCTGAGCGGATTGAATTGCCCTATGAAGTACAGGCGCGGGGCATCCCGGATCTCCTGGTCTCCCGAGATCGTGCATCGGTCCTCCCGTGTGGCGACGCCCGGAATCCGCACGAGTTCGGTGATGCCGGTGCGAAAGCCGGTGCCCGCGATGATCACGTCGGTCTCCAGGGCCTCTTCCATTCCAGATTGTCCATCGCGTGCCGCATCGATGGAGACGAAGACGCGTACGCTCCGCCCCTGGATTTTCCTGATCGGGCCCACGACGCGAATCCGCCCCGCCCGTACGTCCTCCACGAAGGGGCGGTAGAGGATCGGTACCACCTGGGTCCTGGCAAACTGACGGGAAAGGCGAAGCGGCGGAAAAGGGAGGCCATGCGATGTCAGGTCCCCGATGAATCGGCGCTGCAGGAATGCCAGCAGGCCATCCACCCAGGAGGCGGGCAGGTATCGCGTCGCGACGCCGATCCCGATCAGCGGAATGCCGCAGACGCTCTTGGGCAGAATATGGGGCGGCGTGCGCACCGATATCGTCACCGTCCGGGCGTGCTCGACCAGCCTGCTGGCTATCTCCGCCGCGGAATTTCCGCTCCCCACCACCAGTACATGCCGGCCCGCATGGGCCTGCGCGTTCCTGAAGGCGGATGAGTGAATGATCTCTCCTGGAAAGGTTTCCACGCCCTCCCAGTCCGGAATGACGGGAACGCGTGTGCCCCCCGTCGCGATGACGACCGCGCGCGCCAGGAATCGCAGCCCGTCCCGGCTGGCGGCAATCCAGAGATCCCGGACGGGGTCGTAGTCGACGGTTTCTATATCGACATTCGTGCGGACCGTGAAGCCTCCCCGCCCGGGTAAGGTTTCGAGCAGGCGTACCATGTCGTCGCGCGCCGGCCATGGGCCGGCCGAACGGGGAAAGGGGCTGCCCGGCAGGCCCGAGAACAGGCGTCCGGAGTTGATGCGCAGGCCATCGTAATGGTTGCGCCAGACATCGCCCACGGCGGGAGTCCGTTCTAGCACCAGCGGTTCGAGACCGATACGCGCCAGTTCGTACGCCGCAGACAGACCGCCGGGGCCTGCGCCGACTACCATGACGTCATGGATGGTGGAGTCGTTCATGGCCATCCGACTGCGCTCATGGCCGGAAGCGGCAGGGCTTGCATGAGTGTGCCGGCGCTGCCGACGCCCTGACCGGATGTCCGCTAGCGGTGGACAACGTCGACATCGAGGGGAACCGGCCGCATGATCGTGTCCGGGATGGGGGCGGTCTTCAGCAGCCTTTCCAGCAGCGCATCCAGCTGTTCCGGGGGCGCATCGGCCTCGATCTCCACGCGGACACCGATGCGGTCGAAGCCGGGATGGTCTGGCCCCGGCGCGAACGCCGCGCGGAAGTCCACCCTGCCGGAAACGTCGAGCTGCAACGATCGGATGCCGATCCCGGCAGCCGACAGTCCCCCGACGTACGTCGCCGCCAGGCAGTGGCCGATGGCTGTGAGCAGCAGATCCTGGGGAGTGAGGCCCCTGCCTTCGCCGCCGTACTGCGGAGGCTCGTCGCCCGCCACCACCTGTCCGTCGGTTACGCGTGAAGTGGTACGATAACCCGTGTTCCACGACACCTTCACGCGGTATTCGGGCCGGGAGAATTCGCCATCTCCATTTTTCAGGATGAGATTCCGTATTGCCCGGGATGCTTCCGGATCGATGCCGTTCACATGTCGAGCAGCCATAGAGGAATCCTCCTGAGAATGACAGCAAAACGATCAAAACGAGGTAGACTGATCGTTCTCATTCAAATTCTAGCATTCGCTCGGCTATCCTGCAAGCCGGATATGGGTGATTCCGGGGCGAGGAGAAGACGCTGATGCCCGCCACCGCGGGGCGGACGCACGGGGACGATCAGGAACGCGGGGCTTTCACGATCTGTCGCATACCCAGCGCAGAAGGGCGTCCATCGCCGCCTGCGCGGCGTCAGCCCTGGGATGGTTGACGAGGAATACCACCACCGCACGCCTGCCGGACCGCTCCAGCACATAGCCCGCCATGGTCTTGACGCCGCTCAGCGACCCGGTCTTGACGTGCGCCTGACCGGCGACGGCACTATCGGCCAAGCGTTTTTTCATGGTGCCGTCCACTGCGGCGATCGGCAGGGACGAGATGAATTCCGGCATGACCCTGCTCTGGAACGCCAGGCGCAGCAGCATGCCCAGGTGCTCCGGGCTGATGCGTTCGTTGCGCGACAGCCCGGAACCGTTCTCGACGACGAACCCGGGAAAACTGAGTTGCCTGGACGCGAGCCACCGCCGCAGCGCCTGCTCGGATGCCGCGAGCGTCGCCGGCGGCGCCTCGCCGCCGGCGGCCATGGCGCAGGCATTGCAGGGCCCTGCCGGGCGCGCTCCGGTGCCCGCCTCGGGGTGCGACGCGGCCCCCAGCGCAAGATACAGTTGGCGTGCGGCGGTATTGTTGCTGAACTTGTTGATGTCCCGCACGATGTCGGCGAGCGGCGGAGATCGATGGATCACCAGCGGCGTCACGCCATCCGGGGCCATGCCAGACCGTGCCGAACCGCGCAGCTGCCCCCCTTGTTCCTCCCACAACTGCTTGAACAGGCCGAACACGTAGTCTTGGGTATCGTATACACGGAAGTAAAGAGTTTTCTCGCCGCAATCGGCAGAGTAGTCGCCGCGCAGGGTGATCGATGCGCGCAACCCGCCTTCGGCAAGCGTGCGGATGTCGGGGGCGAGAGTATCGCTCCAGGTGTTGCAGGGGCCGTGGGTGAGGGCCAGATCATTCCTGAGGTCGAGCGAGGGCAGGAGCGGATCGACGGCGACGCGGACGGTGCGCTCCGTGAGCTGCGGCGTCAGGCGCAGCGCCAGGGCGCCGTGGTTGACCAGCAGCGGTTCCGGCAGCACGTTGTAGGCACGGTGGGGCTTGCCGTCGAAGTCGCCGGGACCACCCCCCGGGAGGGAGAAGTGGCGGGTGTCGAGCACCAGGTCGCCCGTGACCTCCCGTAATCCGGTCTGGCGCAGGCGCCGCGTGAGCAGCCAGAAATTCTCGAGGTTCAGCTTGGGATCGCCATAGCCCTTCATCACCAGATCCCCGCGCAGCGTGTCGCCATCCAGCGTGCCATCGGCGTAGATCTCGGTCTTCCAGGTGTGTGCCGGACCGAGCAGTTCGAGTCCGGCGAAGGTGGTGATCAACTTCATCACCGATGCGGGGTTCATCGGTGCCCCGGCATTGACCGCGAGCAATGGCTCGGATGCATCGATTTCATGCACGTAGATGCCTACTCCGGAAAGCGGGATGCCCGCCTGCCGCAACGCCTGGCTCACGGGGAGCGGCAGGGCGTCCGGGCGAGCGGGCAGCGGCAGCAGGAAGAGCATCGCCCCGAGCATCAGCGCTTGCCGGGGACGGCGCAGGTCCGGGGCGGTCACGGCGGCGGGAGCGCGAGTAGGGGAGCGCACTTGAAGTTTCGAGTCACAGGCCTTATTATTAGCACTCGTTAGCAGCGAGTGCTAACAGATTCCCGAGGAGGATCCCGCACGCCGGGACTTCGGAGTATCTGAATTCTTTCATGGATTTCATCGCCTTAATTCTATAACAGGAGAAAGCAACATGCAGATTCGTCCATTGCACGACCGCGTTATTGTCAAGCGGTTGGAAGAGGAGCGCAAGACCGCTTCCGGTATCGTCATTCCCGACAGTGCGGCGGAGAAGCCAGACCAGGGCGAGATCATCGCCGTCGGCAAGGGCAAGGTCGGCGACGACGGCAAGCTTCGTGCGCTGGAGGTGCAGGTCGGCGACAAGGTGCTGTTCGGCAAATACTCAGGGCAGACGGTCAAGGTCTCCGGGGAGGAGTTGCTCGTGATGCGCGAGGAAGACATCATGGGCGTCGTCGAGGGTTAACCCGATCAATATTTCTGGCAATCGTTAGGAGAAAGAAATCATGGCAGCGAAAGAAGTCAAATTCGGAGATTCGGCCCGTCACAAACTCGTGACCGGTGTCAATGTTCTGGCCGATGCAGTCAAGGTCACGCTCGGCCCCAAGGGTCGCAACGTCGTGCTGGAACGCTCCTACGGCGCACCCACCATCACCAAGGATGGCGTCTCGGTGGCGAAGGAGATCGAACTGAAGGACAAGTTCGAGAACATGGGTGCCCAGATGGTGAAGGAAGTGGCGAGCAAGACGTCGGATGTCGCGGGTGACGGCACGACCACGGCCACCGTCCTGGCGCAGTCCATCGTCAGGGAAGGCATGAAGTACGTCGCCGCCGGCATGAATCCGATGGATCTCAAGCGTGGCATTGACAAGGCAGTGGGTGCAACCGTCGAGGAACTCAAGAAGCTTTCCAAGCCCTGTACCACCAGCAAGGAGATCGCCCAGGTGGGCAGCATCTCCGCCAATTCGGACGTGGAGATCGGCAAGATCATCGCCGATGCCATGGAGAAGGTGGGCAAGGAAGGCGTGATCACGGTGGAAGACGGTTCCGGGCTGCAGAACGAGCTCGAGGTGGTCGAGGGCATGCAGTTCGATCGCGGCTACCTTTCCCCTTATTTCATCAACAATGCCGATAGGCAGATCGCGTTGCTGGAAAATCCCTACATCCTGCTGCATGACAAGAAGATCTCCAACATTCGCGAACTGCTGCCGGTACTGGAACTGGTGGCCAAGGCCGGCAAGCCGCTGCTGATCATCGCGGAGGACGTGGATGGCGAGGCGCTGGCGACCCTGGTGGTGAACAACATCCGCGGCATCCTGAAGACCTGCGCGGTCAAGGCGCCCGGTTTCGGTGACCGGCGCAAGGCCATGCTGGAAGACATCGCCATCCTGACGGGCGGCACGGTCATCGCCGAGGAGGTCGGCCTCTCGCTGGAGAAGGCGACCCTGAAGGAACTGGGGCAGGCCAAGCGCGTCGAGATCGGCAAGGAGGAAACCACGGTGATCGACGGCGCGGGAGACACCGCCAACATCGAAGGCCGCGTCAAGCAGGTGCGCAAGCAGATCGAGGAGGCCACCAGCGACTATGACAAGGAGAAGCTGCAGGAGCGGGTGGCGAAGCTCGCGGGCGGCGTGGCGCTGATCAAGGTGGGTGCGGCCACCGAGGTGGAAATGAAGGAAAAGAAGGCGCGCGTGGAAGATGCGCTGCACGCGACGCGCGCAGCGGTGGAGGAAGGCATCGTTCCCGGCGGCGGGGTGGCGCTGCTGCGCACCCGGGGTGCGGTGGCCGGCCTCAAGGGGGCCAACCCCGACCAGGATGCCGGCATCAAGATCGTGCAGCGGGCACTGGAGGAACCGCTGCGCCAGATCGTGGCCAACAGCGGCGACGAGCCTTCGGTGGTCATCAACAAGGTGCTGGAAGGCAACGGCAATTTCGGCTACAACGCCGCAAGCGGGGAATATGGCGACATGGTGGAGATGGGCGTGCTGGATCCCACCAAGGTGACGCGCTACGCCCTGCAACACGCCGCTTCCGTGGCGGGCCTGATGCTGACCACCGACGCGCTGGTGGCGGAACTGCCGAAGGAGGAATCGGGCGGTGCCGGCGGCATGGGCGGCATGGGTGGCATGGGCGGCATGGGTGGCATGGGCGGCATGGACATGTAGCCTCATGTCCCGCGCGTGTCGGTCCGATGCGCCTGCAACACACTAAAAACCCCGCGTCAGCGGGGTTTTTAGTGTCAAGGTCCGCCCCCGCCCGTATAATTTGGGCAACCGGCCATGGAAAATTTTGATTTATCGGAGGTTGCCGGGGAAAGCGGCGCGGATTTCCAGGAAGAAGTATTCCTGGCCGCGATATGCGCAAATCAGGCAGGACGGATGAAATGAACTGTGATTCATCACAGCGTTCTCCGGGGCGGGCTGGGTGGAGCGCAGCGCAACCCAGCCCGCCCCTGCTGATTCGCTCGACGCTGTTCCGCGATGGATCGAATTCTTCCGTCCGCGCGCGGCGACTCGAGCAGGGCGGAGACATCCGATGACGGGTGCATGTTTTTCACTATCCATGGCGTAGCGGCCACCCGGCGGTTTTCATCCCGGAACAGAGCGATGACTCCAGATCAGTATTGTCAGGAAAAGGCGATTCAGAGCGGATCGAGTTTTTATTACAGCTTCCTCTATCTGCCCGCCGAAAGGCGGCGGGCGATCACGGCCCTGTATGCCTTCTGCCGCGAGGTCGACGACGTGGTGGACGAATGCACCGATCCCGCAGTGGCGCGGGCAAAGCTCGCGTGGTGGCGGCACGAGGTCGCGCGCATCTTCGACGGGGCGGAAGGCGGCCCCGCACATCCGGTGACCAAGGCCCTGGCCGCCGTCGCGGAGAGATTCGATCTCACCGAGAAGCGGCTGAACGAGATCATCGACGGCATGGAAATGGATCTGGACTACAACCGCTACGCCGACTTCGAAACCCTGAAACGCTACTGTTACCATGTCGCGAGCGTGGTGGGGTTGTGTTCCGCAGGGATTTTCGGCTACCGCAATGCGGACACACTCGCGTACGCCCAGGATCTGGGGCTTGCCTTTCAGCTGACCAACATCATTCGCGACGTGGGGGAGGATGCGCGCCGCGACCGTATCTATCTGCCGCAGGATGAACTGAGCCGCTTCGGGGTTTCCGATGAGGATATCCTGCATGCGCGCGAAACGGATGGTTTCCGGCAATTGATGGAATTCCAGATCGAGCGGGCCGAGGGCTGCTACGCGCAGGCGTATGCCGCGCTGCCGGCGGAGGATCGCAGGAGCCAGCGTCCCGGCATCATCATGGCGGCGATCTATCAGACCCTGCTGAAGGAGATCAGGCGCGACGGATGCCATGTCATGCGGGAGCGCGTGAGCCTGACTCCGATACGCAAGCTGTGGATCGCATGGACGACATGGATCAGGGGATGAGCGGCTTCGATGACTATCGTGCGCCGTCGAATCTGCTCGAGGGCCGCGTGATCCTGGTCACCGGTGCGGGCCAGGGGATCGGCCGGGTGGCGGCGCTGGCCTATGCCGCGCACGGCGCGACGGTAATCCTGCATGGACGGCGGGTCGAGAAGCTGGAAGGCGTTTATGACGAAATCGAGGCTCATGGCGGAGCCCAGCCGGCCATCTTTCCGCTCGATCTGGAAAAGGCGGAAGACACGGATTTCCAGGCGCTGGCGCAGGCCATCAGACTGCAACTCGGCCGACTGGACGGCATCCTGCACAATGCCGCGCTGATGTTCAATCTGGCCCCGCTGGAAAACCAGACGCTGGCGCAGTGGGTGGCGCTGCTGCGGGTCAATCTGGTGGCGCCGTTCGCTCTGACGCGCGCCTGCCTGCCGCTTCTGAAGGCGGCACCGGATGCCAGCGTGATCATGACCTCGGAGACGCACGGCCACGACCCCGCTGCCTACTGGGGGGGGTTCGCGGTAGCGAAGGCGGGACTGGAGGCGCTGGGGAAGATTCAATCCCAGGAATGGGGAAAGTTCCCGAATCTGCGTCTCAACGTCCTGGTTCCCGGACCCGTGCAGGCGCCCCAGCGTACGCGGACCCATCCTGGAGAGGCGAAGCAGACATTGCGCCGGCCCGAGGATCTCATGCCACGCTATCTTTATCTGATGGGCCCGGACAGTCGGGCGGTCAGGGGGCAGACCCTGGTTTGCTGACTGCGCGCGGCCATGCCGCTGCGCGTGCGTGAGCCGAGCCGCTGTGTGGCCGCGGAGAAATGGGTATAATGTTCTGGATTGCCGGCGGCGCGCGAAAGTGGCGGAATTGGTAGACGCACCAGATTTAGGTTCTGGCGCCGAAAGGTGTGGGGGTTCGAGTCCCCCCTTTCGCACCAGGAGCCGTGACAGGCCCGATCCGTCCCTGTGCCCGGCTTCGCATGTCCGCAGCGATCCCGGCATGCCGTGCAGCAACGCATGAATTATCAATCTCGAGGAATGCCATGCAATCGAATGTCGAGGATCTGGGTGCGCTGGCACGTCGCCTGAACGTTTCCATCCCTCATGAGAAGATCGAGACGGAGATCGAAAACCGTCTGAAACGGTTGGCGCGCACCGCAAAAGTTCACGGTTTCAGGCCTGGAAAGGTGCCGTTGAAGATCATTGCGCAGCAGTATGGGCCGCAGGTGCGGCAGGAGGTCGTGGGGGACGTTTTGCAGCAGAACTTCACCGAGGCGATACGCGAGCAGAACCTGCGGGTGGCGGGCCATCCGCAGTTCGAGCCGAAACCGGGTGCGGACGATGCCTCCCGGTTCGAGTTCAGTGCGACATTCGAAGTCTATCCCGAGGTGGTGCCGGGCGAGTTGAATGGCGTCCGGATCGAGCGCCCCGTGGTCGAGGTGACCGAATCCGACATCGACCGGACGCTCGGGATCCTGCGCAAGCAGCAGGCCACCTACGAGGCCGAGGATCGCCCGGCAGCCCGCGGTGATCGGATCACGCTCGATTATCGAGGTACCCTGGACGGTGTGGAATTCGCGGGTGGAAAGGCGGAGAATGTTTCCATCGTGCTGGGCGAGGGGAAGTTGCTGGCGGACTTCGAAGCCCCTCTGGAAGGCATGCGCGCCGGGGACCGGAAAACGTTTGATGTCACCTTTCCGGCGGACTATCATGGAAAGGAAGTGGCGGGGAAGACGGCGACATTCGAAGTTCGGCTCGGGGGCGTGGAGGGAATCAGGCTCCCGGAAGTGGATGCCGGTTTTGCCAGGGTGCTGGGCGTTCCCGACGGCAATACCGACACGATGCGGGAAGAGATCCGGGCCAACTTGAAGCGCGAGATACTCAAGCGTACCCAGGCTAAGATCAAGGAGCGGGTCATGCAGGCGCTCCTGGATGCGACTGCGATCCAGACTCCCAAGGTACTGGTGGAGCGGGAACTGGAGCGGCTGCTGCAGGAGGCGCGCAGCGACTTCGAGTCGCGCGGCGTGAGCGCCCGAGACGTGCCGCTGCCCCAGGACCTGTTTCGCGAGCAGGCCCAGCGTCGCGTGAGCCTGGGCCTGATACTGGCCGAGGTGGTGAAGGCGAACGGCCTGAAGGCGAGGCCGGAGGAAGTCCGCGCGGTGGTTGAGGATGTCGCGCAAAGCTACGAAGACCCCGAAGAGGTGATCAGGTGGCACTACGCCTCGCCGGAACGGTTGCATGAGGTGGAGTCGGCAGTGCTGGAAGACAACGTAGTGGCGTGGGTGCTGGAGCGGGTCACGGTGAGCGACAGGCCGATGACGCTGGACGAATTGATGGGAAGGGCATGAGATGACGCGGCGATTCGAAGGAGCGGGTGATTTCCACGGGCCGAGCAGCCTGGGACTGATTCCCATGGTGATCGAGACCAGCGGGCGCGGGGAGCGTGCGTACGATATCTATTCCCGCCTGCTGAAGGAGCGTCTGGTGTTTCTGGTGGGGCCGGTGACGGAAGTTTCCGCCAACCTCATCGTTGCGCAGCTATTGTTCCTGGAATCGGAAAACGCGGACAAGGACATCCATTTTTATATCAACTCCCCGGGTGGGCTGGTTTCGGCGGGCATGGCCATCTATGACACCATGCAGTTCATCAAGCCCGATGTCAGCACCCTCTGCATCGGCCAGGCCGCCAGCATGGGGTCGCTGCTGCTGGCTGCAGGTGCGCACGGCAAGCGTTTTTGCCTGCCCAATTCGCGTGTTATGATTCATCAGCCATTGGGAGGGTTCCAGGGTCAGGCGTCGGATATCGAGATACACGCCCGGGAAATTCTGTTCCTCAAGGGCCGGCTGAATGAACTCATGGCCAGGCATACGGGACAAAGCATAGAGAAGATCCAGAAGGATACCGACAGGGACAACTTCCTCAGTGCGCAGGAGTCAGTGGAATATGGACTGGTGGATGGTGTGCTGACCGCCCGCGGCGACGGCGATGCGGGCGGATCGGGTGCTCTCTAGGCGTGCAGGTGGGGATTTGGCGACGAGCGCAGGGCTCGGATGACGCGGGATAGACTATGTCGGAGAAAACTGGCGGCGAGAAACTGCTCTACTGCTCCTTCTGCGGTAAAAGCCAGCATGAGGTGAAAAAACTCATTGCAGGTCCGTCGGTATTCATCTGCGACGAGTGCATCGAACTCTGCAACGACATCATCCGCGAGGAGATCCAGGGAACCGAGGCTGCGAAGCTCACCAAGTCGGATCTCCCCGTTCCACACGAGATCTGCCAGATTCTGGACCAGTACGTGATCGGCCAGGAGTCTGCCAAGAAGATTCTGTCGGTGGCGGTATACAACCACTACAAGCGCCTGAGGAATCTGGCGAAGACCGGCGATGCGGACGACGTCGAGCTGGCGAAGAGCAACATCCTGCTCATCGGCCCCACCGGTTCTGGCAAGACGCTGCTTGCGCAGACGCTGGCCCGCCTGCTGGACGTGCCGTTCGTCATGGCCGATGCGACCACCCTCACGGAGGCGGGCTACGTCGGCGAGGACGTCGAGAACATCATCCAGAAGCTGCTGCAGAAGTGCAACTACGATGCCGAGAAGGCGCAGCAGGGGATCGTCTATATCGACGAGATCGACAAGATCTCGCGCAAGTCCGACAACCCGTCCATTACCCGCGACGTGTCCGGGGAAGGCGTGCAACAGGCCTTGCTGAAGCTGATCGAGGGCACGGTTGCATCGGTCCCCCCCCAGGGCGGGAGGAAGCATCCGAACCAGGAATTCGTGCAGGTGGATACCACCAACATCCTGTTCATCTGCGGCGGCGCCTTCGACGGCCTCGACAAGGTGATCCAGGCCCGTTCCGAAAAGGGCGGCATCGGCTTCAACGCCAACGTGCGCAGCCATGATACCAGCAGGAGCTTTGGCGTCATGCTGAAGGGCGTGGAACCGGAGGATCTGGTCAAGTACGGTCTGATCCCGGAATTCGTCGGGCGCCTGCCGGTGGTGGCCACCCTGGAGGAACTGGATGAGCTGGCGCTGATCCAGATCCTGACCGAGCCCAAGAACGCCCTGATCAAGCAGTACCAGAAGATGTTTCACATGGAGGGCGGGGTCGACCTCGAATTCCGCGAGCAGGCACTCAAGGCGATCGCCCGTAAGGCGCTGGCTCGCAAGACCGGTGCGCGCGGCCTGCGTTCCATCCTGGAGAGCACGCTGCTGGACACCATGTTCGATCTTCCGTCCCTGGAGAACGTCGCCAAGGTCGTCATCGATCACGGCTCCGTGGGAGGTGACATCAAGCCTATCCTGATCTATTCGGACAAGCCGAAGGTGGCAAAAAGCGTTTGAGCCCGGCCGCAGTTCTCTGCGTCATCTTGAATTTTCCCGGGACACCCCCATACCATGATCCTTGGCCATCCTTTTTACAGGTGAACCGATATGCCTTCCTCTTCCGCTGACGACTCCACCCAGGTCTCCCTGCCGTTGCTGCCCCTGCGCGACGTGGTTGTGTTTCCCCATATGGTGATTCCGCTCTTCGTCGGCCGGCCGAAATCGATCAAGGCATTGGAGGTGGCCATGGAGTCCGGCAAGAGCATCCTGCTGGTGGCACAGAAGTTCGCAGCCAAGGACGAACCGGCCCCCGACGATCTCTACGGCGTGTGCAGCGTCGCCAATCTGCTGCAGATGCTCAAGCTCCCGGACGGCACCGTCAAGGTGCTGGTGGAGGGAAGCCGTCGCGCCCGCATCGTGTCGGTGATGGACGATGGCAACCACTTCTCGGGCCAGGCGGCCCTGCTGCCTCCGGACGAGGCCGACAACCACGAGGTCGAGGCGATGCGCCGCGCCATGCTGGCTCAGTTCGACCAGTACGTGAAGCTCAACAAGAAGATTCCTGCCGAGATACTGACCTCGCTCAACGGCATAGACGAGGCGGGGCGGCTGGCCGATACGATCGCTGCCCATCTGCCGCTGAAGCTCGAACAGAAACAGGAGGTGCTCGAGATCTTCGACGTTCCGAGACGCCTGGAGCATCTGCTCGGGCTGCTCGAAACCGAACTCGACATCCTCCAGGTCGAAAAGCGCATCCGCGGCAGGGTCAAGCGCCAGATGGAAAAGAGCCAGCGCGACTACTACCTCAATGAGCAGGTGAAGGCCATCCAGAAGGAACTCGGCGAAGGCGAGGACGGCGCGGATCTGGAAGAGATCGACAAGAAGATCAAGGCGGCGCAGATGTCGAGGGAAGGCCGGGCGAAGGCGGAAGCGGAGCTGCGCAAGCTGCGCCTGATGTCGCCCATGTCGGCCGAGGCCACCGTGGTGCGCAACTACATCGATGCGCTGGTTGCGCTGCCGTGGAGAAAGAAGAGCAAGATCAGCCGGGATCTGGGTGCCGCCGAAGTGGTGCTGGAGCAGGATCATTACGGGCTGGACAAGGTCAAGGAGCGCATCGTGGAATATCTGGCGGTGCAGCAGCGTGTGGACAAGCTGAAGGCGCCCATCCTGTGCCTGGTGGGGCCGCCCGGCGTGGGCAAGACATCGCTGGGCCAATCGATCGCGCGTGCCACCAATCGCAAGTTCGTGCGCATGTCGCTGGGGGGCGTGCGCGACGAGGCGGAGATACGCGGCCATCGCCGTACCTACATCGGTTCGATGCCGGGCAAGATCCTGCAGAACATGACCAAGGTCGGTGTCAAGAATCCGCTGTTCCTGCTGGACGAGGTGGACAAGATGGGCATGGATTTTCGTGGCGACCCCTCTTCGGCATTGCTCGAGGTGCTGGATCCGGAACAGAATCATTCCTTCGTGGATCACTACGTCGAGGTCGAGTACGACCTGTCGGATGTCATGTTCGTCGCGACCGCCAACACGCTGAACATTCCTCCGGCCCTGCTGGACAGGATGGAGGTGATCAGGCTATCGGGGTATACGGAGGACGAGAAGCTCAACATCGCCACGCGCTATCTGCTGCCCAAGCAGATCAAGAACCATGGTTTGCGGGAGGACGAGCTGGCGATATCGGAATCCGCGTTGCGCGACATCACCCGCTATTACACGCGGGAGGCCGGCGTGCGGGCGATGGAGCGGGAGATCTCGAAGATATGCCGCAAGGTGGTCAAGGTCCTCCTGCTCAAGGGCGATCAGAGGAAGATCACCATCAACGGACGAAATCTGGACAAGTACCTGGGGGTGCGTCGCTATACCTATGGCGTGGCGGAGGAAAAGAATCAGGTGGGGCAGGTCACGGGCCTTGCGTGGACCGAGGTCGGAGGGGAATTGCTCACCATCGAAGCGGTCGTGCTGCCGGGCAAGGGCAAGACCATCACTACCGGAAAACTGGGAGAAGTCATGCAGGAATCGGTGCAGGCTGCGCTGTCGGTGGTGCGCAGCCGTTCCCGGGCGCTGGGCATCGCCGACGACTTCTACCAGAAGAACGATATCCATATCCACCTGCCCGAAGGTGCCACGCCCAAGGATGGCCCCAGCGCCGGGATCGGCATCTGCATCGCGATGGTGTCGGCGTTGACGGGCATTGCCGCCCGGGCAAACGTGGCCATGACCGGCGAGATCACCCTGCGGGGCGAGGTGCTGCCCATCGGCGGCCTCAAGGAAAAGCTGCTGGCAGCGCATCGTGGCGGCATCAAGATCGTGTTGATACCGGAGGACAACGTCAAGGATCTGAGCGAAATCCCGGAAAACATCAAGAATCGCCTGGATATCCATCCGGTCAAGTG
This sequence comes from Nitrosovibrio sp. Nv17, assembly GCF_900119085.1. GTDB lineage: Bacteria > Pseudomonadota > Gammaproteobacteria > Burkholderiales > Nitrosomonadaceae > Nitrosospira. Next base: position 80,457 of record NZ_FPIQ01000010.1, read on the forward strand.
GATCGATCAGGTACTGGATCTGGCGCTGGAGCGCAAGCCCGAGGCGCTCGTTGCGCCACCGGCGCCGGTGCCGGCGGCGGTGGGCGTGGAAGGCGATGCCGGGACCACCGTGATGAAGCACTGACGGGGAGGTGTCTCCAGGTTGTCCCGATCCCCGGCTGGACAAATCCGCAGAAATGCATATGAGATGCCTCCGTGCCCATTCCAGCGGAATCGTGGTGTGCGCAAAACCAGCGCAGACGGTCGATGAAGCGGGTTTTGCCATGGTATGCCGAAGAGGAAAAATGTTTCTGAAATATTTCCACAATTGCTTGACCCGGCACAAATGGCTTGATATAAAACCGATTGCAAGGGTTTTTCTGTCACCAAAACAAAAGGGGAATTACTGTGAACAAATCTGAACTGATCGATGCCATTGCCAAATCCTCCGATATTTCCAAGGCCGCCGCGGGAAATGCACTGGATGGCGCTCTATCCGCCATCAAATCCGCTCTGAAAAAGGGTCAGAGCGTGACGCTCGTCGGATTTGGTACCTTCAAGGTAGGCAAGCGCGCAGCCCGCACGGGCCGGAATCCCCGCACCGGCGCAGCCATCAAGATCAAGGCTGCGAAGGTACCGAAATTCACCGCTGGCAAGGCTCTCAAGGATGCTGTAAACTAGCGCCTTTTCGGACGGGGTGCTTAGCTCAGCTGGTAGAGCGTCGCCCTTACAAGGCGAATGTCGGCGGTTCGACCCCGTCAGCACCCACCAGCAAAGTCTTGAGAATTGCTGGAGTGGTAGTTCAGTTGGTTAGAATACCGGCCTGTCACGCCGGGGGTCGCGGGTTCGAGTCCCGTCCACTCCGCCAGATTCCGTTTGTTGTTATTGGACCCGGGCGAACGTACGTTCGCCTTTTTCATGCGCGGCCTGATTCGGCTGTCGATCCGAAGACGTCTATCCGCCGCCGCTCCAGCTTGCAGGAGAATCCCCGGCGGTCCGGCGCGGGACCGGGCCCTTTCTTCCATCCAGTTCCCGTCTGGTTGCCGGTTATGGATATAGGATAATGTTCGATTTCGTCCACAAGAAGAAGCGTATCGTCCAGATCATCCTGGCGCTCGCCACCCTGCCCTTCCTGTTCTGGGGCATCGAGTCGTACAACAGCAGCGGCGAAGGCGGGGAGGACTATCTGGCGCTGGTGGCCGGCGAAAAAATCATGCGCCAGGAGTTCGAGCAGGCGCTGCGAAACCAGCAGGAAAACATGAGGGCGGCCATGGGCGGAAGTCTGGATGACGCCATGCTGGAGAGCCCGCAGTTGCGCGCCATGGTGCTGGACAGGCTGATCCAGCAGCGACTGTTGAAGCACGAGGCGGTGCGGGTCGGCCTGACCGTGCCGGACACGCAGCTCATATCGACCATACAGGAGATTCCGGCATTCCAGGAGGACGGTGCGTTCTCCAAGCAGCGCTACGAGACGCTGCTGCGGGGCCAGGGCATGAATCCGCGCATGTTCGAGGCGCGTGTGCGGCAGGAAATACTGCGGCAGCAGCTGACCGATGCCTACGCCGGCAGCAGCCTCGTGGCCGACCGGGTGACGGAGAGAATCCTGCGGCTCGGAGGCGAGAGGCGCGAGATCAGCCTGACCCATATTCAGCCGGAGCAGTTCCTGTCGCAGGTGAAGCCCGATGAGGCAGCCATCCAGGCCTACTATGACAGCCATCAGGCCGAGTTCCGCCTGCCGGAGCAGGTGCGCGTCGAATATCTGGTATTGTCCCTTGACGACCTGATCCAGGATCAGTCCGTGAGCGCCGAGGAGGTGCAGGAGTATTTCGAGGGCCACCGGAGCGACTTCGAGGAGGCGGAAGAGCGCCGTGCGAGCCACATACTGATCAAGGCGCCGGCGGAGGCGGCCGAGGCCGAGCGGTCGGCGGCGCGGGCGCGGGCGGAGCAGCTGCTGATTCAGGTCAGGCGGGAGCCACAGAGGTTCGCGGAGCTTGCCGGACAGCACTCCGAGGATCCGGGCTCTGCATCGCAGGGTGGCGACCTCGACTTCTTCGCGCGGGGCATGATGGTCAAGGCGTTCGAGGATGCGGTGTTTGGCATGCAGCCGGACGAGATCAGCGATCTGGTCGAAACCGACTACGGCTACCACATCATCCGGCTGACGGGGATCCGGCCGGCCCGATCCGCCCGGCTCGACGAGGTCCGTGCTCAGGTCGAGCAGGAACTGAAGAAGCAGAAGGCGAGTGCGGTCTTTGACCGGATGGCGGAAGAGTTTGGCAACGTGGTATACGAGCAGAGCGAGAGCCTGCAGCCTGCTGCGGAGAAGTTCGGCCTGCACGTCCAGCAGAGCGGCTGGATCGCAAAGGGTGCAGGGGAGCCACCCTATTTTTCCCACGTCCGGCTGCAGGAGGCGATATTCTCGGAGGATACGCTCCGGAATCGGCGCAATACCGAGGCGGTCGAGGTGGCCCACAACACGCTGATCTCCGCCAGGGTAGCGGAGCATCGGCAGGCTGCGACGCCGCCCCTGGCCGTGCTGAAGGATGAAATCAGCGAGCGGCTGGTCCGCGAACGTGCGTCGGACTTGGCTCGCAGCACCGGCAAGGAGGCGCTGGCAGGTCTTCAGGCGGGTGGCGGGAGCGTCCGCTGGGGAGACGCCCAGGAGATTTCCCGGCAGGATCCCGGGGGGGTGGATCCTGCGATCATACGTGCGGCTTTCAGGGTTTCGACGACCAGCCTGCCCGTGTATGCCGGGGTGGAGAATTCGCAGGGCGGTTATACCCTGATCCGTGTCAGCCGAGTAGTCGAACCGGCTCCGGCGAATGCTGCGGAGCGTGCAAACTTTTCCCGCCAGCTCAGGCAGGTCTATGCCCAGGAGGAGTTCGCTTCCTACCTGGACGGAATCAGGAAGCAGTACAACGTGACCGTGAAAGAGGATTTGGAGAGGAAGTAGCGGCAGATTCGGCCGGCATCGCCTGCAGTGCGGCTAACGCTGGCCGATGTCGAAGGCCACCGTATTGAAGCCCGCGTCGACGTAGACGATTTCCCCGGTGATGCCGCTGGCCAGGTCGCTGCAGAGAAAGGCCGCAGCGTTTCCCACTTCCGCGGTGGAAACGTTGCGTCGCAGCGGCGAGATTTTTTCCGTGTATCCCAGGAGCTTGCCGAAATCGCCGATGCCGGCGGCAGCCAGGGTCTTGATCGGGCCGGCCGAGATGGCGTTGACGCGTATTCCCCTGGGGCCGAGACTGGAGGCCATGAAGCGCACGTTGGCTTCGAGGCTCGCCTTGGCCAGGCCCATCACGTTGTAGTTCGGCATCACCCGCACGGCGCCGAGATAGGTGAGGGTGAGCAGCGCTGCGTTCCTGCCCTGCATCAGCGGTGCGCCGGCCTTGGCCAGAGCGGCGAAGCTGTAGGAGCTGACGTCGTGCGCGATACGGAAGGCTTCGCGGTCGACGCTGTCGAGATAGTCTCCACTCAGGGCTTCGCGCGGCGCGAAGGCGATGGAATGCACGATGCCGTCGAGACCGTCCCAGTGCCGTGCCAGATCCCCGAAGCAGCGCGCTATCTCGCCGTCGCTGGCTACGTCGCACGGAAACAGCAGCTCGCTTCCGAATTCGGCGATCATCTTTTCCACACGGCCGCGCACGGCCTCTCCCTGGTAGGTGAAGGCCAATTGCGCACCCTCGCGATGCATCGCCTGGGCGATGCCGTATGCAATGGAGCGGTTGCTGAGCAATCCGGTGATGAGGATACGCTTGTCGGCAAGTAGTGTCATGTCATATCCTTGGAACAATGGGAAGGCCGGGAAACTGGAATTATAGCCCCAAGTCCGGGCCGCCTGCAGCGTTACGCGTATCCTCCCGCCGCCCAGGCATCCTTGCGCTGCCCATATTTGGACTACACTATCGCGCCAATGAAGGGATTCTCGACATACCTGCCGCTGTCGCTCGTGCTCCTCGTGTGCGCCTGCGGCGATCGCGCCTGGAACGATCCCTATCCGGCCGATCATGCGGGAGAGAACATTCTTTACACTGCGTTCGCGGAGCGCCCCAAGCACCTGGATCCGGTACAATCCTACAGTTCCAACGAGATCCTGCTGACGACGCAGATCTACGAGCCGCCGCTGCAATACCACTACCTGGCGCGTCCCTACACCCTGGTCCCGCTGGGTGCCGCGCGCATGCCGGTGGTGCGCTACCTCGACCAACAGGGGACGCTCCTGCCGGACGACGCGGATCCTGTCCGGATCGCCCATACGGTCTATGAGATCTCCATCCGGCCGGGAGCGAGATACCAGCCCCATCCCGCCTTCGCCAGGGACGGGCGCGGCGAATTCCGCTACCACGACCTCACGGCCGGGGATCTGGCGGATATTCACCGGCTGTCGGACTTTCCCCAAACCGGCTCGCGCGAACTGACAGCCGATGACTACGTGTTCGAGATCAAGCGGCTGGCCCATCCCAGGCTGCATTCTCCCATCTTCGGCCTCATGGCGGACTACATCGTGGGACTGCGGGAGTATTCCGCCACGCTGCACGCCGCCGTCGCCCAGCAAGCGGACACCGCCTACCTGGACTTGAACCGCTACCCGCTGGAGGGGGCCGAGGCCGTGGACCGCCATACCTACCGCATCAAGATCCGGGGCAAGTATCCCCAGTTCCTGTACTGGCTGACGATGCCCTTCTTTTCCCCCATTCCCTGGGAGGCCGAGCGCTTCTACGCGCAGCCGGGCCTGGCGGAGAAGAACATCACCTTTGACTGGTATCCCGTGGGGACCGGACCCTACATGCTGACCGAGAATGATCCCAACCGCAGGATGGTGCTGGAAAGAAATCCCAATTTCCACGGCGAGCGCTATCCCTCCGAGGGGGCGCCGGCGGACGTGGCGGCGGGCCTGCTCGCGGATGCCGGCAAGCCCATGCCGTTCATCGACAAGGTGGTCTCCACCCGTGAAAAGGAGAGCATCCCGCGCTGGAACAAATTCCTTCAGGGCTATTACGATACTTCCGGCATCGGTTCGGACAGCTTCGACCAGGCGGTGCAGGTGACGGGTCAGGGGGAGGCGACCGTGACCGAGGCGATGCGTCGTCAGGGCATCCGCCTGGAGACTGCGGTGGCGGCGTCCACTTACTACATGGGATTCAACATGCTCGACCCGGTGGTGGGCGACGGCGGCGCCACGGAACGGGTGCGCGAGTCCGCGCGGAAACTGCGTCAGGCCATTTCCATCGCGGTGGATTACGAGGAATATGTTTCGATATTCGCCAATGGGCGCGGCATACCGGCCCAGGGGCCGATCCCGCCCGGCATCGCCGGCCACCGCGAAGGCCGGGAAGGGATGAACCCGATCGTCTACCAATGGGTCGACGGCCAGATGCGGCGCAGGCCGATCGCGGACGCCCGGGCGCTCCTGGCCGAGGCGGGTTATCCGAACGGAGTGGATTCGAAAACAGGCGCGCCTCTGGTGCTGTACTTCGACGTCACCGCGCGCGGGGCCGACGACAAGGCGAGCCTGGACTGGATGCGCAAGCAGTTCCAGAAGCTCAACATCCAGCTGGTGGTTCGCAGCACCGACTACAACCGCTTCCAGGACAAGATGCGCAAGGGCAATGCGCAGATATTCGAATGGGGCTGGAACGCGGACTACCCCGATCCGGAGAACTTCCTGTTCCTGCTGCACAGCGCGCAGCGGAGGGTCGGCGGGGACGGCGCCAATTCCGCGAACTACGCCCGCGCCGAGTACGACCGCCTGTTCGAGCGCATGAAGAACATGGAGAACGGCCCCAGGCGCCAGCAGATCATCGACCGCATGGTCGATCTCCTGCGTCATGATGCGCCCTGGCTGTGGGGGTTCCATCCCAAGGACTACGGCCTCTACCACGCATGGTACGGCAATGTGAAGCCCAGCCGTCTGGCGCACAACACCCTCAAGTACGTCCGCATCGACGCGGCGCTGCGGCAGCGCAAGCGGCACGAATGGAACCGGCCGGTACTGTGGCCGATCGTGCTGGCAGCGGCGATGCTGACGGCAATTCTGGCTCCTGCAGCAATCGCCTATCGGCGTAGGGAGCGGGAGACGGCGAACCGGCACGGCCAGCCGGAGCAGGAGGCGAATGCCCGGGAGGATGGCGTTGCTTAACTACGTCATCCGGCGGGTGTTGTATGCCATTCCCATCCTGGTGGGCGTGAACCTGATCACCTTTGCCCTGTTCTTCGTGGTGAACAGCCCCGACGACATGGCCCGCATGCAGCTGGGGGTCAAGTATGTGACGCCAGAGGCCATCGACAAGTGGAAGGCGGAGCGCGGCTACGACAAGCCGCTGGTCTTCAACGCCGCGGCGGACGGCGTGGCGCGCCTCACGCAGACCATATTCTTCGAGAAGTCGGTCGCCATGTTCGCTTTCGACTTCGGCCGCGCCGATGACGGGCGCGACATCGCCCACGAAATCAGGATGCGCATGCTGCCGAGCCTTGCCATTGCGCTGCCGGTATTTCTGCTGGGCCTGGCGACCCATATCGTGTTTGCGCTGACCATGGTGCTTTTCAGGGCGACCTACGTGGACTTCTGGGGAGTGGTACTGTGCGTTGCGCTGATGTCCGTATCCAGCCTGTTCTACATCATCGGGGGCCAGTTCCTGGTCAGCAAGCTGTGGCACCTCGTTCCCATCTCGGGATACGGCGACGGCCCCGACGCGGTCCGGTTCCTGATACTGCCGGTCGTCATCGGGGTGTTGAGCGGTGCGGGCGCCAGTACGCGCTGGTACCGCACCCTGTTCCTGGAGGAGATGGGCAGAGACTATGTGCGCACCGCCCGCGCCAAGGGATTGCCGGAGCGTCTCGTGCTGTTCCGGCACGTGCTCGGGAACGCGATGATCCCGATCCTGACCGGCACGGTGGTGGTGATTCCGCTGCTGTTCCTCGGCAGCCTGATCGCCGAATCCTTCTTCGGCATTCCCGGACTGGGAAGCTACACCATCGATGCGATCAATTCCCAGGATTTTGCGGTGGTGCGCGCCATGGTGTTCCTGGGATCGCTGCTCTACATCGTCGGGCTGATCCTGACGGACGTCTCCTATACGCTGGTGGATCCCCGGGTGAGGCTGGAATGACGTCCTTCAAGCCGGTGGTGCTCTGGACGGATGCCTTCGTCTACCTGCTGCTGGTGGTCGTCTTCGCGTTCGCCTGGCATGTGCGCCGTAACGAGCGTCTGCTGGCGCCATGGCGGCGCGTGGGCCGCAGCGCGAGCGGCATGGCGGCACTGACGGTGCTGGGGTGCTTCATCGTGGTCGGGCTGCTCGATACGGTGCATCTGCGGCCCGCCGTCGAGCACGGTGGCGATGCCGGCGGCGAACAGGCCTACAGCGTGGAGGTGCTGAGCCTGCTCGACGTCCTGGCCACCCCCTTGCGCACGCGCGTGGAAAAGACCTATTCCGCTCCGTTCTCCGCATTCCTGTACGCGCGCGAGACCGTGGAGCTGCCGGATGGGCACCAGATCCGGACGTTTCCCAGGCTGCAGTTCGGCGGTGCGCATCTGCAGGATCCGGATAGCGAGCTTGTGGCCGATGTCGCCGGAAGAGCCGCTGCGGGCGCGGGTCTCGGACTGCTGGCGTGGGGAATGGCGGTGGTGGCGCTCGGCGGCTGGCTGGCGCGCCGCGGCGCCCGGGGATGGCGGGAGACGCTTGCCGCCATCCGACGGGGTGCGACGCCGGTGCAGTGGAACGTGGTGTGCATCACGCTGGCCTGCATTCTGCCGCTGTGCGGGGCTGCGCTGGCGCTGGCGGACAGCTACCACATACTCGGCACCGACAAGGTGGGCCAGGACGTCTTCTACCAGTCGTTGAAGAGTATACGTACCGGTCTGGTGATCGGAACACTCACCACCCTGATGATGCTGCCTTTTGCGCTGCTGCTGGGCATCATGGCCGGCTATTTCCGCGGCTGGGTGGACGACGTCATCCAGTACCTGTACACCACTCTGAGCTCGATTCCGAGCGTCCTGCTGATCGCGGCGACGGTGCTGATGATGCAGGTCTACATCGAGACCCGTCCGGAGTGGTTCGACACCGCGGCCGCGCGTGCCGATCTGCGCCTCCTGTTCCTGTGCGTCATACTGGGCGTCACCAGCTGGAGCGGCCTGTGCCGGCTGCTGCGGGGCGAAACCCTGAAGCTGCGGGAGATGGAGTACATCCAGGCCGCCCATGCATTCGGCGTTTCGCACTGGCGCATCATCGGCCGCCACATCCTGCCCAATGTGATGCACATCGTGCTGATCGCGACGGTGATGGATTTCAGCGGGCTGGTGCTGGCCGAGGCGGTGCTGTCCTACGTGGGGGTCGGCGTCGATCCCTCCATGATCAGCTTCGGTACCATGATCAATGCCGCACGGCTGGAGATGGCGCGCGAGCCGATGGTGTGGTGGACGCTGCTGGCCGCCTTCGGCTTCATGTTCGCGCTGGTGCTGAGTGCCAACCTGTTCGCGGATGCGGTGCAGCATGCCTTCGATCCGCGGAAGAAGATGCTGTCGGCGACCATGCCCCCGCGGCACGCCCGGGCCGCCCGGCGTGCGGGCAGGCAGCCGCAGGCCTCCTCTTCCGCTTCGGTGACGGAGCGCGCGCCCCGGCCATGAAACCCCTGCTGCAGATCGACGATCTCCATACCGTCATTCATACCGCGGCGGCTCCCGTGCGCGCGGTGGAGGGCCTCGCCCTGCAGATCGCGCATGGCGAGACGTTCGCGCTGCTGGGAGAGTCGGGTTGCGGCAAATCGATGGCCGCGCTTTCCATCATGCGGCTGTTGCCCGAGGCGGGCGAGATCGTGGCGGGAGCGATCAGGATCGACGGCGAGGATTTGCTGGCGCTGCCGGAAGCGGCGATGCGGGGCGTACGTGGCAGGCGCATCGGCATGATATTCCAGGAGCCGATGCTGAGCCTGAATCCCGTCATGACGGTGGCGGATCAGATCGGGGAGGTGCTGTGGCGGCACTTCGACCTGAAGGGTGCGCCGGCTCGGCGCCGCACGCTGGAGATACTGGGTCAGGTAGGCATACCGGATGCCGCCCGGCGCATGCGCCAGTATCCTTTTCAGTTCTCGGGAGGCATGAAGCAGCGCGTGATGATCGCACTCGCGCTCGCGGGGGAGCCGGCGCTGCTGATCGCCGACGAACCGACCACCGCCCTGGACGTCACCATTCAGGCGCAGATACTGGATCTGCTGCGCGGCCTGCAGCGGCGCGACGGCATGGCGATGCTGCTCATCACGCACGATCTCGCGGTGGCGGCGGAGATGGCGCACCGGGTGGCGATCATGTACGCCGGCGAGATCGTGGAAACGGGTGCCTGCGAGGATTTCTTCGCCGGGCCGGCGCATCCCTATGCGCGCAAGCTGCTCGCCTCGCTGCCCGGCAAGGCCGTGCGCAGGGAGGGAATGCGCCTGGCGGCCATTGGCGGCGGCGTTCCCTCGCTGTCGCGCGCGTTTGCCGGCTGCCGTTTTGCCGACCGCTGCGAGTTCGCCTGGGCGGCGTGCCGTGAGATCGTGCCGCGCTGGCGCATCGTGAGAGGCACGCATCGGGTGAGATGCCACCTTTTCGACGCTGCCATCCCGGCTCCGACAGCCGTTGCGGCCGGCGCCTCCGCCCCCGCCGCCGATGGGCGGCAGGCAGGGTCCCGGGGTGCCGAGAATGGGACGAGGGCGCCCGAGCGCCGCAGCGGGGCGGAGCCGCCGCCGGATCATGCGGAGGTTCCCCTGCTGAGCGTCGACGGTCTCAGGGTGCATTTCCCGATCCACAAGGGCCTGATCAAGCGCGTCGTCGGGCAGGTCAAGGCGGTCGACGGCGTCGCGCTGACGATCCGGCAGGGCAGGACGCTGGCACTGGTGGGGGAGTCCGGCTGCGGCAAGACCACCGTCGGCAAGAGTATCCTGCAGCTGATCGCGCCGACCGCAGGCAGCGTGCGCTACGAGGGTGCCGAACTCGTGGGGATGGAGCGCGCACGATTGCGCAGGTTGCGGGCCGAGTTCCAGCTCATTTTCCAGGATCCCTATTCTTCCCTCAATCCGCGGATGCGTATCGTGGACATCATCGAGGAAGGCATGCATGCGCTGAATGGCGAGCGCATCGATGCGGTAGCGTCCGGGGCCTCTTCCGCGGCGCGCAGCGCCGGCGCCATGCGGGCGCACGTGGACAGGCTGCTGGAGAGCGTCGGCCTGTCGTCCGAGGTCAAGTGGCGCTACCCGCACGAGTTCTCGGGCGGCCAGCGCCAGCGCGTCGCCATTGCCCGCGCCCTTGCGGTCCATCCCCGGCTGCTGGTGTGCGACGAGCCCACCAGTGCGCTGGACGTGTCAGTACAGGCGCAGATCCTGAACCTGCTGCGGGATCTGCAAAGGGAGCTCGGGCTGGCGTACCTGTTCATCACCCACAACCTTTCCGTGGTGGAGTACGTCGCCGACGAGGTGGCGGTGATGTACCTGGGCAGGATCGTGGAGCAGGGACGCGTGGACGAGGTGCTGGAGCATCCCGCCCACCCCTATACCCAGGCGCTGCTGGCGGCGGTGCCCGTCATCGACCCGCGGGCCAGGCGCCCGGTCGCCCATCTGGGAGGGGATCTGCCATCCCCGATCAACACGCCCGCAGGATGCCATTTTCATCCGCGCTGCCCGCATGCGCTGCCGGTATGTTCCGAGCATTATCCGGAAACACATGCGCTCAGTCCCACGCATGCGGTTCGATGCCATTTGCATACAAAGGAAAACGACTCATGACGGTTGAACAGGAAGTCGCGCGCCGCCGCACGTTTGCCATCGTTTCTCACCCGGATGCGGGGAAGACCACGCTGACGGAAAAGCTGCTGCTGTTCGCCGGCGCGATCCACATCGCGGGCAGCGTGAAGGCGCGCAAGGCCAGCCGCCATGCCACCTCCGACTGGATGGAGATCGAAAAGCAGCGCGGCATCTCGGTTGCCAGCTCGGTAATGCAAATGGAATACAGAGGCAGCGTCATCAACCTGCTGGACACGCCGGGACACCAGGATTTCTCCGAGGATACCTACCGCGTGCTGACGGCCGTGGATGCCGCGCTGATGGTGATCGACGCGGCCAACGGTGTGGAGGCGCAGACGCTGCGCCTGCTGGAAGTGTGCCGCGCGCGGGGAACGCCCATCCTGACCTTCGTGAACAAGATGGATCGCGAGGTACGGGAGCCGCTCGACCTGCTGGACGAGATCGAGCGGGTGCTGGGCATGACGACGGTGCCTTTCACCTGGCCCCTGGGGATGGGCCACGCCTTTCGTGGCGTATTCGATCTGCGGCGCGACCGCATGCGCGTGTTCCATCCCGGTACCGACCGGCTGGATGAGGACGATGAAATCATCCACGGCCTGGAACATCCCGAGATCACAGCACGCTTTGCGGAGCAGGCTGCCCATGCCTCCCAGGAGATCGAACTGATCCGCGGCGCCTCGCCCGCGTTCGACCCGGCTGCCTTTCTTGCGGGTGCGCAGACGCCGGTATTCTTCGGTTCGGCGATCAACAACTTCGGCGTGCGCGAAGTGCTCGACGCCCTCGTCGACTTGGCGCCGCCACCGGGTCCGCGCCCCGCCCTGCAGCGCCGGATACAACCTGGCGAGCCCGCTTTCACCGGTGTCGTGTTCAAGATCCAGGCGAACATGAATCCCGCACACCGGGACCGGATCGCATTCGTCCGTGTCTGTTCCGGGCGTTTCGAACGCGGCATGACTCTCAAGGTTGCGCGCAACGGCAAGGACATCCGCACCCATGGAGTCGTATCCTTTCTTTCGCAGCGGCGTGAGCTGCTCGATACTGCCCATGCCGGAGACATCATCGGCATTCCCAATCACGGGACGCTGCAGCTGGGGGATACGTTGACGCAGGGCGAAATCCTGCAGTTCACGGGCCTGCCGTTCTTCGCCCCCGAAATCTTCCAGACGGCGGAGCTGGCCGATCCCATGCGCAGCAAGCAGCTCAAGCTGGGCCTGGCCCAGCTGGGCGAGGAGGGGGCGATCCAGGTGTTTCGCCCGCACCTCGGCGGCGCGTTGCTGCTGGGCGCGGTGGGTATCCTGCAGTTCCAGGTGGTGGCGCACCGCCTCAAGCACGAATACGGGGTGGAGGCGAGGCTGGTACCTGCGCGATACCAGCTCGCGCGCTGGGTGACATGCGGCGATGAACGCGAGCTCAAGCGCTTCATCGCCGCCAATGCGCACCGCATTGCGTACGATGTGGTGGAGGCCCCCACCTTCCTGGCCGCGTTCGAGGTGGAACTGAGCGTGGCCCAGGAGAACTGGGCGTCGATCCGGTTCCACAGGCTGCGCGAGCATGCCGGTCTGGTATTCCAGGACAGCATGGGAGGATAGGGCCGTGGCGGGGTTTGGGTTTATACTGGTGCCAGGGTCGGCCGGCGGGCAACGACGAGTGGCGCGGGGAGGAGGTGCATGCGGTGGGAAAGGGTGACCATGCGGTTGCCGGGTCGCGGCTGATGGCCGCCGATGGGAGGCAGGACGCGCCGGAGGAGCCGGCGGGAGGCGCGCAGGCGTGGTCGGGCCGGTTCTCGGAACCGGTGTCGGAACTGGTGCAGCGCTACACGGCCTCGGTGGGATTCGACCACAGGCTGGCCGAATACGACATCGAAGGTTCGCTGGCCCATGCGCGGATGTTGCACGGAGCGGGCATCATCGATGTGGGCGACCTGACCGCGATCGAGTCGGGACTGGAGCAGATTCGCGGGGAGATCCGCAGCGGCCGGTTCGTCTGGCGGCTAGAGCTGGAGGACGTTCATCTCAACATCGAGAAGCGCCTGACCGCGCTCGTCGGCGACGCCGGCAAACGCCTGCACACGGCACGATCGCGCAACGACCAGGTCGCGACCGACGTGCGCCTCTACCTGCGCGCGTCGATAGACCGGATCGTCGGCCTGCTGCACGGCATGCAGCACGCGCTGGTGGACCTCGCCGAGCAGCATGCGGACACGGCGATGCCCGGGTTCACCCACCTGCAGGTGGCGCAGCCCATCGTCCTGGGGCACCACCTTATGGCCTACTTCGAAATGCTGAAACGCGACGTCGAGCGGCTGGCCGACTGCCGGAAGCGGGTGAACAGGCTGCCGCTGGGGGCAGCGGCGCTTGCCGGGACGAGCTACCCTATCGATCGCGAGGCGGTGGCGCGGCAGCTGGGATTCGATGGCGTATGCGCGAATTCGCTGGATGCAGTGTCCGACCGGGATTTTGCGATCGAGTTCTGCGCTGCCGCGGCGCTGGTCATGACGCACCTGTCGCGACTGTCGGAGGAGTTGATACTCTGGATGAATCCATCGTTCGGTTTCATCGATATCGCCGACCGTTTCTGCACGGGTTCGTCCATCATGCCGCAGAAGAAGAACCCGGATGTTCCGGAGCTGGTGCGCGGCAAGACGGGACGCGTCAACGGACATCTGGTGGCGTTGCTGACCCTGATGAAGGCGCAGCCGCTGGCCTACAACAAGGACAACCAGGAAGACAAGGAGCCGCTTTTCGACACGGTGGAAACCCTAGCGGATACCTTGCGCGTGTATGCCGCGATGCTGCGGGGCGTGCGCGTCGACGCGGAGGCGATGCGCGCCGCCGCCATGCGCGGCCATGCCACCGCCACCGACCTGGCGGACTACCTGACAAAGAAGGGTTTGCCCTTCCGCGAAGCACACGAGGCCGTTGCCCGCGCCGTGCGCTTTGCCGACGAGTGCGGACAGGATCTGGGCGCACTCGCGCTCACGGATCTGCGCCGGTTTTCCCCCCTGATCGACGACGATGTCTACGCCGTCCTCACGCTGGAAGGATCGGTGCGCAGCCGCGACCATATCGGCGGCACGGCGCCTGCCCAGGTGCGGGCCGCCGTCGGGCGGGCGCGGGAATGGCTGTCGCGGCCGTAACCGGCCCACGCCGTGTCATCCTCCTGGAAACGGGTCGCCGCACAGGTGGGCGCACAGATCTCCGCCGCGACCGGCGTGCCGTTTGCGGCGGAGACGGCTGCCGCGGTCCGCGGAGGGTGTATCAACGAGGCCTATCGGATCGAGGGCGGCGGGCGGCGTTTTTTCATCAAGCTCAACCGGGTCGGCAGCCTGGCGATGTTCGAGGCGGAGGCCGCGGGCCTGCGGGAGATCCTGGATTCGTGCACGTTGCGTGTTCCTGCGCCGGTCTGCTGGGGCGAGAGCCCGTGCGGATCGTGGCTGGTGCTGGAGTACCTGGAGATGGCATGCGCCTCAGGCGATGCTGCAGCGCTGGGGAGAGGACTGGCGGCGATGCACCGCACCGTGGCGAGGGAATTCGGCTGGGCGCGCGACAATACCATCGGCGGCACGCCGCAGCCCAACCGCCCCACCTCCGCCTGGGCCGTATTCTGGCGCGAGCAGCGGCTGGCCCACCAGTTGCAGCTCGCATGGCGCAACGGCCATGAAGCATCCCTGCAGGCACGGGGCGAACAACTGCTGGAGCGGCTGGACGCCTTCTTCGCAGGCACGGAGCCGGTCGCTTCCCTGCTGCACGGCGATCTGTGGAGCGGCAACCATGGCTATGACGTCGCGGGGCGGCCGCTGCTTTTCGATCCGGCGGTCTACTATGGCGATCGGGAGACGGATCTCGCCATGACGGAACTGTTCGGCGGCTTCCCGGCCACATTCTACGCAGCTTACCGGGAAGCCTATCCCCTGGATCAGGGCTATGCCGTACGCAAGATCCTCTACAACCTGTACCATGTGCTGAATCATCTCAATCTCTTCGGAGGTGGATATCTGCAGCAGGCGCGGCGCATGATGGAGCAGCTGCTGGCGGAGACGCGAGGGTAGCGCGCGCAGCGTCAGAATTCGAGGGGATCCACGTCCAAAGTCCATCGCACCTTGCGCCCCGGCAGGGCGTCGAGCCGCTCGCGCCATGCGGAAAGGAATGCCTGCAGCTGGCTGCGGGACCCGGCCTGCACCAGCAGGTAGGCGCGCTCCACTCCTTTCAGACGCGCCATGTGGGCGGGTACCGGATCGAACACCTGCACGCGGGAAGTCGGATTCGCCGCGGCGGCGGCGCGATCGAGGAAAGCCAGGGCGGTGGCGATCTGCGGCGCTTCCGCCCGCAACAGGGCCTGGTGGACGTAGGGAGGAAATCCTGCGGCTCGCCGTTCGGCGAGCAGCTCCTGTGCGAGCGCATCGTAGTCGTGCCGCCGCAGCGCCTGATAGAGCGGATGGCCCGGAAATTCGGTCTGAACCAGCACCTCTCCCGGTATGTCGGCCCGTCCCGCCCTGCCCGCCACCTGCATCAGCTGGGCAAACAGCCGTTCCGATGCGCGGAAATCGGTACTGAACAGCGAGGCATCGGGATTCAGGATGCCTACCAGGGATAGGTGCGGAAAATCATGCCCCTTCGCCAGAATCTGGGTGCCCACCAGGATGTCCACGCGTTGCGCCTGGATATCCTCGAGGATGGAGGGCCATGCATTCCTACGGCGCGTGCTGTCGCGATCGATGCGCAGGATGCGTGCCTCGGGGAAGCGTTCCGCCAGCGCCGCCTCGATCCGCTGCGTTCCATGTCCCAGCAGCGTCACGTCCTGGTTCCCGCAGGCTGCACAGGCCTGCGGGAACCGTTCCTGGTGGCCGCAGTGGTGGCAGCGCAGACATTTCTCGCGCAGGTGTGCCACCAGGCGGCTGGCGCACCGGTGGCAGGTGGCGACCCAGGCGCACGACTTGCACCGCAGCACCGGCGCATAGCCTCGGCGATTGATGAAAACCAGGCTTTGCTGGCGCAGCGCGAGGCGCTCCGCCAGGGCGGCGATCAGAGGTGCGGACAGGCCGTCGCGAGTTTCGACGGTGCGCAGGTCGACGCAGCGGATGGCGGGCAGCGAGGCGCCACGGTTTGCGCGCGTGCGCAGGAAGAGTCCATGGTAGCGATGATCGGCGGCGTTGCGATAGCTTTCGAGCGACGGTGTGGCGGAACCCAGCACTACCGGCACGCGTGCGTGCCGGGCGCGGAAGATCGCGGTATCCCGTGCCGAGTAGCGCAGGCCCTCCTGCTGCTTGAACGAGGCGTCATGCTCCTCGTCCACGATGATCAGGCCGAGCTTCGACATGGGGGTGAATACCGCAAGGCGCGTGCCCAGGATGATGCGGGCCGCTCCTTGCCGTGCCTGTAGCCAGGCCCGTACGCGTTCGCCGGATGCCAGTCCGCTGTGCAGGCGGATCAGCGGCGTGGCGGGAAACCGAGCCCGGAAAACCGCCTCGAGCTGGGGCGTCAAGCTGATTTCGGGAACCAGCACCAGCGCCTGCCGCCCTTGATGCAGCACATGGGCGATCAGCCGCAGGTAGACCTCCGTTTTTCCGCTGCCGGTGACGCCCTGCAGCAGCCATGGATGATAGTCATGCATGGCGGAGGTGATGCTGCGGACGGCATGCGCCTGGTCTTCGGTCAGGGTCAGGCCCGGGGGCAGGGCCTCTGCCACCATGCTTCCGGTGCCGGCAGGCGATTCAGCCGGTTCCCCGGATGCGTTGCGCGGACCGTCCTCGAATTCCTCGATCCAGCCCAGTTGCACGAATTCTTCCAGGGCGGCCGGCGCGCTTCGCGAACGTCGTCTGGCCTCGTCCCGGCGCAGGACGCCGGATTCCTGAAATTGCGCCAGCAGCTGCCGCCTGATTTTCCTGCGTGCGGGAATAACGGATGGATCGATGGCCCTGCCCGCGGCGGTAAGGCGATAGCGTGCGGCGCCGGGATCTCCCGCCATGGGCTCGGGGCTGCGCAGCCTTGCGGGGAGGGCATGCATCACCACTGCGCCCAGGGGATGGTGGTAGTAAGCGCTGCAGAACCGGAGGACGTCGAGTAGATCCGCAGGCAGGGGGGGGGCGTCCCGGAATATGCAGAAGATGTTCTTGAGCCGGCGCGACGCGGTTGCCGCATCGGCGGCCATTTCCACGATCACGCCCACCATCCGCCGGTTTCCCAGCGGAACGCACACGCGCGCGCCGACATCTCTTTCGGTGGCGTCCGGTGCGACGTAGTCGAACAGCGTATGGACGGGAACGTCGAGCGCGACGCGGATGACGGGCATTTTGCTGCGGCAGGAGTGCGATATCGATCAAGGGTTTCGGCATTATCCCTCCAAAACCCGTCGCCGTTCAGTTTTGAATGGAGGATGACGCGAAGAAGTTGCCCGTATGGAGGCGTCATGACGTTCATTCCTCACGCAGAAATGGTCCGATGGCGCCGCTGGATCCATTGCCGGCTGGACGTGTCCCGCAGCCTGCTGGCGCGCTTTTCCCGACAAACATCTTGACTTGAGGGGGTGAAGGGGGATAGTCTTTACGGGGTTGTGGATATGTAACGGATCGGCAACGGAAGGAGAGC
>NZ_FPIQ01000025.1 GCF_900119085.1 Nitrosovibrio sp. Nv17
GGCTCCCACATCGATACCAGCAGCAACGGGAACAGCAATCTGTGCAGGTGTTCCGGGTTCAGTCGTTTGAAGTGTCATGATGAATCCTCGAATGAAGTCGCGATACAATGTCACGGGTTCCCCGACCCTGCACACGCGCCTACCATCCTTGTGTATACAGGCTCAAAGCCTCGGATACTCCACGGTATTGGCGAATAGGGCGGGGAGCCAATCTACATCACAAGCTCAGACCTTAAAAAACCTGTCTTCAGGATGGGACGGCTTCCCCAGTGAAGCATCATCTTACTTGCATCACAAACAAAATCTGAATATCTCTGATCATACAAGGATGGGTGGAGCCTCGCGTAACCCATCTTTTTTCTTGAACGCCGCGATGGGTTACATTTCATTTCACCCCTCCTACCTGGCTGAGCATGCCGCCCCGTATCGGGTCTGAACGAGACGAGATTTGAACAGAACGGTATTTGAATTCTTCGCGAGGATGACCCTTCAAAGCTCGCGGCATAGCGACAGTCCCACATTTGTGATAATGTGGGACTGTATTCATTTGTGAGGTTTCCATGAGCCGCCTGACTATCGACATGACCGACCAGCAGCACCAGAGCTTGAAGGCGCTTGCCGCCTTGCAGGGCAAGACGATCAAGCAATATGCGCTCGAACGCCTCTTTCCCGCCGATGAGACCGGCGATCAGGCATGGCGGGAGTTGAAGGCGCTGCTAGGCCAGCGGATCAGCGATGGCTTGACGGGGAAGGTTTCTGCCAAGACCATCGGACAAATCGTGGACGAGGAACTGGATGAGGATGGCCGCGCTTGAGCCGCGCCTATATCCTCTCCGATGCGGCGGAAGCCGACATGCGCGGGATTGTCCGCTATACCCGCGAGCAATGGGGCAGCGCACAGGTGCGCCGCTATATCGGCAGGCTCGAGCACGGCATTGTGCGCGTCGCAGGCGGTCAAGGACCATATAAGGACATGAGCGCGCTCTATCCGGCGCTCCGCATGGCGCGCTGCGAACATCACCATGTCTTTTGCCTGCCGCGCGAGGATGCGCCCGCACTGATCGTGGCGATCTTCCATGAGCGCATGGACCTGATGGCCCGGCTCGCGGACAGGCTGGAATAAGCAACTGGAGGGACGCCGCCGCCACGGCGTCCGCGCCTATCCCGCTGCGCGCCGCCGCCTGATGAGGTCATGCAGGCTGGCGGTGGTGATGAGGGTGGCCTTGCCAAGCTTCACCGTCATTCGCGCAGCCGTCTTCGATTCCTGCGCGGTGGAGTGACACAGGGAATGCCCTGTGCTTTTGCTCTCTCGACGATCGCCTCACTGTCATAGCGCTTATCGGCAATCAGGTGTCCTGCCTCGAAGCCTTCGATCAACTCCCCAGCCTTTGCATCTCGTCTCTTTCAGCGTTCATGATGATTGCTCGTGTAAAAAACCATCTTTCCGCGTGGATCGACGATCTGGCAAATCCTGGGAAGGAGCTACGTACCGGAGGAATGACTACTCCATCGAGATGCGCAGCGACAGGGCCGTAGGCCACGGTGCCAGCACCAGGAACAGCAGCAGGAAGGCACCGAGCAGGGATATATGCGCCTGCGCTCCCGGCCCGGTTGCGCGTTCCCGTCGGCATGCGCCCGCCTTCAGACCCCGGATCGCTGCAACCGAAGCCGTATTTTCCGTCGACGCCGCTGCGCAATCGCCATGGCCGGAAGTGAAGCCGCCCGGCGCGGAGGTCGCATCGGCAGCCCGGCAACCGCCCTGCCGGGACAAACCCCGCGCCTTCATTGCGGCGTACCGGCGTACCTTAGTCCAATAGGCAGAATTATCAGAATGGGTAAGATGGAGGTGCGATGAATGCCGTTCGGGTTTCGGCAGCATTAAAAAGAACAAGGAGGAACACATGAAGAGAAAAGGCTTCCCGACTTCCGTTGCAGCGATGCCGCTCTGGAAACCCTGCGTCGCGGTGCTGGTGTGTGCCGCCGCGATCACGGCTCCTACCGCAGAATCCGCCCTCATCCTGCACGAGGCTGGCGGCAATTTCTCCAACAGCTGGGTATCACCGACCGTCGTTGCCAGCGGCACGACCGGTGTTGCGGGCACGGGCGCGCCAGAGTGGAGCGGCGGCGATCGATTCGACATCTTCCATTTCTCCGGCCTGACGCCGGGCGCGACATCCATCGTCTTCGATTTCTCGCTGACCGGACCCCATGACCCCGGCGCCTATCAGAACGGCGGCGGCACCATCTACTACAGCCATGTGCCATTTTCCGGTGCCTACTATATCGATCAGGGCGATGGCAGGGTGCTTGGCAGCCAGGATCTGCTCGCCGGCAATTTCGACGTCACCTACAATCCGTGGGACGCCGCCAATGCGTCCAATCGCGGGACATCGAGCTTCACGCTGAACCTTCCCAAGGAATTCACAGGCGATCTGTTCCTGGCGCTGGACTTCACCTACGGCCGGGTCAGCTACAATATCAATTCGCTTTCCTGGGCCACGTCCGGCAATGGCACCGAACCCGTGGAGCTCCCGGTGACGGCGCCCGTGCCGCTTCCCGCGACGGGCTGGCTGCTGCTCGCCGGCTTTGTCGGCCTCGCCGCGAACCGCCGCAAGCCCGGTCGCCCGGATCGCCGTTCATCCGGCCGCAGTCGACTTGCATAAACCGGGCGGTACGCCGCCGGCCTGTTCATACGGCAGATCCCGGCACTCTTCCGGTTCCCCGCGCGCCTGATCCCGCTGCAGCCGGCGGCGGGGCCGCTCGTTTCTTCATGCCGGCATGGCAATCCTCCCGATTCTGCCGGGGAGCGGCAGCACGGTACGGCGCTTCCCGGAAGGGGAAGCGAAAGACGCTATTCCATCGAGATGCGCAGCGACAGGGCCGTAGACCACGGCGCCAGCACCAGGGACAGCAGCAGGAAGGCGCCGAGCAGGGACATGTGCGCCTGCGCTCCCAGGCCGGCCGCGCTGGCTTCCACCGCGCCCGCGCCGAAGATGAGCACGGGGATGTAGAGCGGCAGCACCAGCAGCGAGACGAGGACGCCGCCGCCGCGCAGCCCCAGGGTGAGCGCGGCGCCGATGGCGCCGATCAGGCTGAGGACCGGCGTGCCCAGCAGCAGCGAGGCGGCGAGCACCAGCAGTGCATCCGCCGGCAGGTCGTACTGGATGCCCAGCACCGGCGCCATCAGCACCAGCGGGACGCCGGTCACCAGCCAGTGGGCCAGTGCCTTGCCCATGACAATAAGGTAGAGCGGCTCGGGCGAGAGCAGCATCTGCTCGAGCGTGCCGTCCTGGTAGTCGCCGGCGAACATCCGCCCCAGGGAGAGCATCGACGCCAGCAGCGCGGCGACCCACACCACGCCGGGCGCCATGGTACGCAGCATGTTCATCTCCGGGCCGACGCCCAGGGGGAACAGGCTGACCACGATGACGAAGAAGAACAGGGTGGTCAGCACGTCGGAGCGGCGCCGCATCGCGAGCAGGAGGTCGCGGCGGATGATGTGCAGGAGCATGTCAGGCGAGCTGCAGGCGCTGCACCGCGGGGGCGGCGATGTCGATGTCCTGGTGGGTGGTCATCACGATCATGCCGCCGCGCGCGAGGTGCGATTCCATCAGTCCCTGCATCAGCTTCACCGCGGCGGCGTCGAGCGCCGTCAGGGGCTCGTCCAGTATCCACAGGATGGTTTCGCACACCAGCAGGCGCGCCAGCGTGACGCGGCGCCGCTGTCCCTGCGACAGCACCCGGCCCGGCAGCAGCTCGCGTCCCTCCAGCCCGATGCGGCGCAGGGCATCCCACGCCTCGCGCAGGCCGACCGCGGCACCTCCCATGAGGCTGGAGATGCGCAGGTTCTCGACCGCGGTCAGGTCGTCCTTGATGCCGCCCAGGTGGCCGAGGTAGGTCATGGCGCCGTAGTATTCGCCGCCGAGGGTGCGAATCTCCGTGCCATTCCAGCGGATCTCCCCCTGCGCCGGCCGCGCCAGCCCGCACAGCATGCGCAGGAGGCTGGTCTTGCCGCTGCCGTTGGGGCCCTGCACCTGCATCAGCCCGCCCGCCTCGAGAGTGAAGCCGAGGCCGCTGAACAGCACGCGGTCGCCGCGCATGCATTCCAGGTCGATTCCTTTCAGCGTCGGCATGGCCAGGGGGCGGGGGCGCGAAAAAGCGGCATTATAGCGTATCCCGCTGTCGCGGGTGCTGTCCCGCCCTGCGCCGCGAGGCCCCGGACGGCGGGAACCGTGGGTCTTCGCGGCGGGGTTCCCGGGCGACGCCGGCCCGGCCGGGGGCGGCGGCTAACCGTCCTGCCGGTGCAGGGCCTCGGCGCGGCGCTCGAATTCCTCCGGAGCAACGTCTTCCACATGGGTGGCGACGAACCAGACATGGCCGAACGGGTCCGCCAGGGTGCCGCTGCGGTCGCCGTAGAACTGGTCCTGCACGGGCCTCACCGCGGTGGCGCCGGCCTGGAGGGCCCGGGCGAAGACGGCGTCCACGTCGTCGACGTACAGGTACAGGCCCACGGGGACGGCCGCGCCGAAACGGGGATGGGCCAGGCCGCCTTCGCCGCTGCAGCCGTCGGACAGCATGATGCGGGAATCGCCGATGGCGAGTTCGGCGTGGCCGATCCTGCCATCGGGCGTGGCGAACCTGAAGAGCTCGGTGGCGCCGAACGCCTGCCTGTAGAATTCGATCGCCCGGCTTGCGCCCTCGATCGCCAGGTAGGGGGTCAGGCTGTGGTAGCCCTCGGGTGTGGATGGTGTCGTCATGGCATGCTCCTGTCAGGGATTGAACGTTTTCCGATGGAGCGCGACCCGGTTATCCGTTATCCTGCACGTTCCATCCAGGCTCTCCTTCCGCGGCTATGATAGCAGCAAAACAACAGCCCTCCGTCCCGGACGAACCGGATCCGGATGCCGGCTTCATGCGCGAGGCGCTCGGCCTGGCGGATCTGGCGGCGCAGGCGGGGGAGGTACCGGTGGGTGCCGTGGTGACGCGTGCAGGCATCATCGTCGGGCGCGGCCACAACCAGCCTATCTCGTCCGCGGATCCGACGGCGCACGCCGAGATGGTGGCGTTGCGGGATGCGGCGCGGCGGCTGGGCAACTATCGCCTGGGAGAGTGCACGCTCTACGTCACGCTGGAGCCCTGCGCCATGTGCGTCGGCGCGATGTTCCACGCGCGCATCGCGCGGCTGGTGTACGGCGCGGCGGATCCCAAGACCGGCGCGTGCGGAGGCGCGATCGACCTGCCCGCGGAAGGGCGGCTCAACCACCACCTGCAGGTCGCCGGCGGCGTGCTGGCGCGGGAAGGGGGGGACAGGCTCAGGCGCTTCTTCGCGCAGCGCCGCGGCCGGGTGGAAGCGGGAGGCACGGAGGACGAAGCGTGCCGATGAGGGTCGTGGTCGACATCCCGGGCCAGGAAATGGAGGTGCGCGGCGCGGCGGGCGACGTTGTCCGGCGCTACCGCGTCTCGTCCGCGCGCAACGGCACCGGGCAGGTCAGCGGCAGCTTCTGCACCCCGCTGGGGCGGCACGTGATCCGCGCCAAGATCGGTGCGGGCCAGCCGGTCAATACCGTGTTCGTCCGCCGCCGCCCCACGGGAGAGATCTACACCCCGGCGCTGGGCGAGGTTTTTCCCGGGCGCGACTGGATCCTGACGCGCATCCTGTGGCTTTCGGGGTGCGAGCCGGGGTTCAACCGGCTGGGCGAGGTGGACACCATGCGCCGCTTCATCTACATCCACGGCAGCCCCGACAGCGTGGAGATGGGCAGGCCCGGCTCCATCGGCTGCATCCGCATGCGCAACGGCGATCTGCTGGAACTGTTCGACCTGGTGGAGGCCGGCACCGAAGTCGACATCAGGGGTTGAAGCCGCCTCGTCCCCGCTGCGCGGATTCGCCCGGCGTGTGGCGCGGTATGCGATAATCTCGGGCAAGCAGCCCCGCCGCCGGCGGGGCTTTCACGCCGGACCATTCGACCCGAGATGAAAATCACTTTCCTGGATTTCGAACAATCCATCGCCGAACTCGAGGCCAAGATCGAGGAACTGCGCTTCGCCCAGGAAGAGTCGGCGGTGGACATCTCGGCGGAGATCCAGCGGCTGCAGAAGAAGAGCCAGTCGCTCACCAGCGGCATCTACGCCAAGCTCACGCCGTGGCAGATCTCCCAGGTGGCGCGGCATCCGCAGCGGCCCTACACGCTGGATTACATCCAGCATCTGTTCACCGGCTTCGAGGAGCTCCACGGGGACCGCAGCTTCGCCGACGATCCCGCCATCGTCGGCGGCCTGGCGCGCTTCATGGGGGAGAGCGTCGTGGTCATCGGCCACCAGAAGGGCCGCGACACCAAGGAGAAGATCCACCGCAACTTCGGCATGCCCCGACCCGAAGGCTATCGCAAGGCGCTCCGGCTGATGCGCCTGGCGGAGAAGTTCTCGCTGCCGCTGCTGACCTTCATCGATACGCCCGGGGCCTATCCCGGCATCGGCGCCGAGGAACGCGGCCAGTCCGAGGCCATCGGCCGCAACCTCTACGTGCTGGCGGAGCTCAGGACACCAGTCATCTGTACCGTCATCGGCGAGGGAGGCTCGGGCGGCGCGCTGGCGGTGGCCGTGGGCGACACGGTGCAGATGCTGCAGTACGCCACCTACTCCGTCATCTCGCCCGAGGGTTGCGCCTCGATCCTGTGGAAGAGCGCCGACAAGGCGCCCGAAGCGGCCGAGATCATGGGGATCACCGCCCAGCGCCTCAAGACCCTGGGGCTGATCGACCGGATCATCCCCGAGCCGCCCGGCGGCGCCCACCGCAATTACCCGGCTGTCATGCAATCGGTGGAGAAGGCCCTGCAGGAGGCGCTCCAGCAGGCTCGTGCCTGTTCCATGGATCTGCTTCTGGAGAAGCGCTTCGAGCGGCTGATGGGATATGGCCGGTTCAAGGAAGCTCGTACCGGATAGCCTGCCGCACCGGGTCGAGGAGGTGCTGCGCGGCCAGGTGCGACCGGGCGACCGTCTCGCCGCTGCCCTGAGCGGCGGCGTGGATTCGGTCGTGCTGCTGGATCTGCTGGCCGAAGCGGCCGGGCCTCTAGGCTTCTCGCTGTCGGCGGTGCACGTCGATCATGGCATCAGCCCGCACGCGGGCCGGTGGAGCCGGTTCTGCCGGCGCCTGTGCCGCACGCGCGGCATTCCCATCGTGGTTGCAAGGCCGCCGGTCGTGCGCGAGCCGGGTGCGAGCCTCGAGGCGGCGGCGCGGGATGCCCGCTACGGGGTGTTCGCGCGGCTCGACGCCGACTACGTGGTGCTGGCCCACCACCTGGACGACCAGGCGGAGACCCTGCTGCTGCAGCTGCTGCGCGGGGCGGGGGCGAAGGGACTGGGCGCGATGCCCGTGGTCAGGGAGGTCACGCCCGCCTACGGGCCGCAGGCCGCGAAGCCCCTGCCGCGACTGCTGCGGCCGATGCTGGACGTGCCGCGGCGGGCGATCGAGAATCATGCCCGCGCCCGGGCCTTGGCGTGGATCGTCGACGAGAGCAACGGCGATACCGCCTTCGACCGGAATTTTCTGCGCCACGAGCTGCTGCCGCTGCTGGAGCGGCGCTTTCCCGCCTATCGCGCAACGCTGGCACGTGCCAGCCGCCATCTGGCCGAGGCGGCCGGCCTGCTGGACGAGCTGGCCGCCGCCGACGGCGAGGCGCATTTCGTCGCGGACGGGCTGCGGGTGGAGGCCCTGCGCGAACTGGCGCCGGCGCGGGCGCGCAACCTGCTGCGCCATTTCCTGGCGCGGCAGGGAGCGGTGCCTCCCAGCACCGTGGCGCTGGGGGAGATGCTGCGGCAATTGCGATCCGCCGGTGCGGGGTCGCGGCTGCGCCTCGCCTTCGGCGACAGGGAGGTGCGCTGCTTTCGCGGGGTGGTGCGGGTGCGGGAAGCGGCTCGCGCTGCAGCAACGGCCGGGGGCATGCCCCGGCTGGCATGGCAGGGTGAGGGGCGGCTGGTGCTGGCGGACTGCGGCGGCAGCCTCCGTTTCCTGCCTCGCAGCGGTGCGGGCATCAGCCTGAGGAAGCTGACCGAACACCCCGTCACCGTGCGCCGGCGCCAGGGTGGCGAGCGGCTGCGCCCCGACTGCGCTCGTCCGCGCCGCAGCCTCAAGAACCTGCTGCGGGAGGCGGCATTGCCGCCGTGGGAGCGCGAGGCGCTGCCGCTGATATTCAGCGGCGAGCACCTGGTGTGCGTGCCCGGCATCGGCGTGGACTGCCGCTTCCGCGCGGCGGATGGCGAACCCGGCATCGTGGTGGAGTGGGACGCCGCCGCGGTGCCGGGGTGAGCCCTCCCCCCTATTTCGTCGCGGCCGCGGATCCGGCGGTGCCCTTGGCCTCTTCCGCCGCGGGCACGTAGGGCGTGTCGAGCGGCTTGCGGAACAGGGTGCCGAACCGCGGCGGCACGGCGACGTCGGTCGCGGTGTGCGAGATCACGAACAGGAACGTGTAGTCGTTGTAGTAGGCATCCGCCAGGAAGACCGGCGTGGAGCCCACGAATCTGCCCGAGGGAATCTCGAAGACGTTGAGGTGGAACCTCGCATAGCCGGTCTGGTACTGCGACTTGTACAACGCCAGTTCCGGCAGGGAAATGGGGATGAACTGGCTCTGGATGGGGGGCAGCCCGAACAGCGTGCCGGCGAGTTCCGTCCCGAGCGCGCCGACGACGGCGTTGACGCGGTAGGCGGCATTGGCCTCGTCCTTCTGCACCGCGTACCCCTGCTGGCCCAGCCAGCCGGCCAGGACGTGCTGGATGAGGCTCTGGTCCGGCGTCAGCCCCGACGTGTCGACCGCCACCTTGGCGCCCTGGGGGATCGGCAGGTGCCCCGTAGCCGGCGCGGGCAGGCTCCGGGTCACGGCTTCGCTGATGAGAAGCTGCTCGATCGGGGTGCGTGCGGACTGGGTGGTCTTGTGCGTGGAGGAGCAGCCCGCGATCCAGCCGATGCAGATCGCTCCAATGGCCAATGCTTTGAGAATAGGGGTCATGGTGGGGTTCACTTCGAGTATATTATGGGTTCATCACGTGCCATGCAGGCGGGGTGTGCGGGCGAGGCCGTCTTTTCCCGCCGCCCGCCACGGCGAACATAGCACATCCCGGCGGGGCGTGCACGGGGTGCGTGGCCGCGTTCCATCCCGTTCCGACGAAAATCCCTGCCGCGCGGAGGCAGGCGGCATCCTTACCTGGCACATGGCCCGAGCGAAATCCAGCTATTCCTGTACCGAATGCGGCGGCCAGGTGTCCAAATGGCAGGGGCAGTGCCCCCACTGCCAGGCGTGGAACACGCTGGTGGAGACCCCGCGGGAACAAGCGCGGCCGCGTTTCGTCCCCATGGGCGGAGGGGTGGCGCAGATGCGCACCCTCGGCGAGGTGGAAGCGGGGGACGAACCGCGCCATGCCACGGGTTCGGCCGAGTTCGACCGGGTGCTGGGCGGCGGCCTGGTGCACGGCGGCGTGGTGCTGCTGGGCGGCGATCCGGGTATCGGCAAATCCACGCTGCTGCTGCAGATACTCTGCCATATGTCTGCATCGCACGGCGTGCTGTACGTGAGCGGCGAGGAGTCGCCGCGGCAGGTGGCCCTGCGGGCAAAGCGCCTGGCACTGGATGCGGGCGCGGTGCGCCTGCTGGCCGAGATCCGGCTGGAGGGCATCGAGGAGGCGCTGGCGGCGTGCAGGCCCGACGTGGCGGTGATCGACTCCATCCAGACGATCCATTCGGACGCGCTGCAGTCCGCACCCGGCTCGGTGGCGCAGGTGCGCGAGTGCGCCGCGCAGCTGACGCGGCTGGCCAAGGCCAGCGGCACCTGCACGATCCTGGTGGGGCACGTCACCAAGGAGGGTGCGCTGGCCGGGCCGCGCGTGCTGGAGCACATGGTCGATACCGTGCTCTACTTCGAGGGCGATACCCACTCCAGCTTCCGCCTGATCCGCGCCTTCAAGAACCGCTTCGGCGCGGTGAACGAACTGGGCGTGTTCGCCATGGGCGAGAAGGGCCTGCGTGAGGTCGGCAACCCCTCCGCGCTGTTCCTGTCGCACCACGGCGGTCAGGTGCCCGGTTCCTGCGTGATGGTGACCCAGGAGGGCACGCGCCCCCTGCTGGTGGAGATCCAGGCGCTGGTGGACGATGCGCATTCGCCCAATCCGCGACGGTTGAGCGTGGGCCTGGAGCAGAATCGGCTGGCGATGCTGCTGGCGGTGCTGCATCGCCATGCGGGCATCGCGTGCTTCGACCAGGACGTGTTCGTCAACGCCGTCGGCGGCGTGAGGATCACCGAGCCGGGCGCCGATCTCGCGGTGCTGCTCGCCATCGTCTCCTCGCTCCGGAACCGGCCGCTGCCCGCGAAGATGGCAGTCTTCGGCGAGGTCGGGCTCGCGGGCGAGGTGCGGCCGGTGCAGCGCGGCCAGGAGCGTTTGAAAGAGGCGGCCAAGCTGGGGTTCGTGCAGGCCGTCGTTCCTCGCGCCAACCAGCCGAAGCAGGCGATTCCCGGCATCGAGGTCATCGCGGTGGAGCGGGTGGAAGAGGCGGTTGCGACGATCCGCTGACCATGGGCGGAGCCGGCGGTTCCTGTAGCCGCCCGCCCTGCCGGCCTGGGGGCGGCGCGGAAATCCAGCCACGCGGGCGGGTGGTCGGCGGGCATGCCCTCAAGTACCCGCTTGCCGCGCTGGCCGCCTATCGGATATCGTACACGCTGGAGAGGCGAGAGCCGTAGAGAGAGGAGGTACCCCATGACCGACAATCCAGTGCTGCAGCGGCTGCGCAGCCAGAGATCGTCCCTGCACGTCGCCATGTCGTACGAGCGCATCGGCGGCGAGGCCGTCCTGCGCCGCCTGGTCGACCGCTTCTACGACCTGATGGACGAGGATCCCGACTACTTCGGCATCCGCAGGCTGCACCCCGAGGATCTGGCGCATTCGCGGGAGAAGCTGTTCATGTTCCTGTCCGGCTTCACGGGCGGGCCGTCCCTCTATGCCGAGAAGTACGGCGAGCCGCGGATGCGCACCCGCCACATGCCCTATGCGATCGGCAGCCCGGAGCGCGACCAGTGGCTGTCGTGCATGGACCGGGCGATGGCGGACACGGGCCTGGACGAGGAGTTGCGCAGGAAGCTCGGCATGGCCTTCCAGCAGACCGCGGATTTCATCCGCAACCAGCCGGAATAGCTTCCCGGCACCCGGCCGGGTATCGGCGAGAGGGGCCGCTACCGGCCGCGGAAGGAGGGGCGGGTGGTTCCCGCCGCCGGTGCGCGGCTGCGCGAAGCGCCCCCGCTGCCGCCTTCTCCCGATCCCGGGCGGCTGTCGCCGAACGACCGCTGGCGACCGCCTTCACGGTGACCGTCGCCGCTCCAGGCATGGCTGCGCTTGCGCGCGATGCCGGGCGCGCTTCTGGCCGCGCCGCCCGCACCGGCGTGAGGCTTGAACCGCGGCTCCAGCCCCGGTATCACGTGGGAATGAATGCGCTGGCCGGTGAAGCGCTCGATCTTCTTCAGGTGGACGCCGTCCCGTCCCGAGGCGAACGATACCGCGATGCCGGATGCGCCGGCGCGCCCGGTGCGGCCGATGCGGTGCACGTAGTCCTCGGCGAATTTGGGGAGATCGAAGTTGATCACATGGGTGATGCCGCTCACGTCGATGCCCCGGGCGGCGACATCGGTCGCCACCAGTACCCGGAGCCCGCCGCGCCGCAGCCTGGTCAGCGTGCGCGTGCGGTCGCGCTGATTCATGTCGCCGTGCAGCGCCGCGGCCTCGTGCCCCTGGGCGGAAAGGGCATCCGCCAGCGTGTCGGCGTCGCGCTTGGTGGCGGTGAACACGATGGCCTGCTTGAGTTCGATGTCGCGCAGCAGGTGATCCAGCAGCCGGTTCTTGTGGGAAAGGTCATCGACGTAGTGCAGCCGCTGCTCGATGTTGTCGAGGCGCGCCTGCTGCGCCGCGATCTGGATGCGCCGGGGCGACCTCAACAGGCGTGCGGCCACGCCGTTCATCGCACTGTCCAGCGTGGCGGAGAACAGCAGGGTCTGGCGGCCGGCCGGTGTGGCGGCGGCGATGGTCTCGACGTCGTCGATGAACCCCATGTCCAGCATGCGATCGGCCTCGTCCAGCACCAGCATCTCCAGGCGCGAGAAGTCGATGCGCCCGCGCTGGATGTGGTCGATCAGGCGCCCCGGCGTGGCCACGAGGATGTCCACCGGCTGCGACAGCAGCTTGTTCTGCAGCGGATAGGGCATCCCGCCCAGTATGCTCACGACCCGGGCGCGGGGCAGGTGCCTGCCGTACTTCGCCGCCGCTTCCGATACCTGGAGCGCGAGCTCGCGCGTCGGGGTTAGCACCAGCACCCGCGGGCCGCGGCCGCGCACCGCGGAGGGCGTTGCCAGGCGGTGCAGCGCCGGCAGCATGAAGGCGGCGGTCTTGCCGGTGCCCGTCTGGGCCGAGGCCATGACGTCGTGGCCCGCGATCAGCTCCGGAACGGCTTGCGCCTGGACGGGGGTCGGATCGGTGTAGCCGGCTTCGACGACGGCTTGGAGGATGAGCGGATGCAGGCCGAGATTTTCAAAAGACACGTTGTTTTCCCTATGAATTGAAATGGATGCTTCCCGCACGGGCGCCTGTTCTCGTGACGCCGTGCCGCGGGTCGAACCCGGAATTTTCCAATGATGCGTTTGGCATGCGCAGACGAGGGATGTCCATCGATGTCCGGTGGACAGGGGTACCGCTGGCGCGCGCTGCATCGCTGCCAACCACGATACCCGCACGACTGTGCCGGGAACCCGAGAATCAGGAGAGGCGGGAACGATGAATCGACAGGAACGAAAAAAAGAAAATCTTTTCTTTTCGCTGTCTTATCGATGCGCGGAGTATACAGCAAGGCGAGTAAAGAAAAAGAACTATTATGTGCCGGCCGCGGACGTGGAGCCAGCGGCTGCGCCCATCATCTCCCGCTTCAATGCCGCGATCTGCTCCTGGTTCAGCGTCTCGGTCTCCAGCAGCGCCTCCGCGGCGCGATCCAGCAGGGCGCGGTTCGCCTGCAGGATGGCGATGGCCCGTTCCAGCGCGCCGTCCACCAGGCCGCGCACCGCACCGTCCACGGCGCGCGCGGTCTCCTCGCTGAAGTCGCGGCCCTGCGGGATCGGCACGGTGGCCTGGAGGTGGGGCGAGCGTTCGCGATCGTAGGCGACGTTGCCCAGGGCCGCGCTCATGCCGTAGCGCAGCACCATCGCGCGCGCCAGGTCCGTCGCCCGGGCGATGTCGTCCGAGGCGCCGGTCGAGATCTCCTCGAACACCACCCGTTCCGCCGCGCGGCCGCCCATCAGCACCGCCATCTTGTTTTCCAGTTCCGCGCGGCGCATCAGGAAGCGGTCCTCGGTGGGGCGCTGGATGGTGTAGCCGAGGGCGCCGATGCCGCGCGGGATGATGGAGATCTTGTGCACTTCGTCGCTGCCGGGCAGCGCCAGGGCCACCATGGCGTGCCCCAGTTCATGGTAGGCGACGACCCGGCGCTCCAGCGGGTTGAGCAGGCGGTTGCGCTTCTCGAGGCCGGCGACGATGCGCTCCACCGCATTGTTGAAGTCGTCCATGGCCACCGTCGCGCCGTTGCGGCGGGTGGCGAGCAGCGCCGCCTCGTTGACCAGGTTCGCGAGGTCGGCGCCGGTGAAGCCCGGCGTCAGCGCGGCGATCTGCTCCGGCTTCACGTCGGCGTCGAGCTTCACCTTGCGCAGGTGCACGGCCAGGATCTGTTCGCGACCCGCCTTGTCGGGCCGGTCGACCAGCACCTGGCGGTCGAAGCGGCCCGCGCGCAGCAGGGCGGGATCGAGGATCTCGGGCCGGTTGGTGGCCGCGAGCAGCACCACGCCGCTCTTGGAATCGAAGCCGTCGAGTTCCGCCAGCAGCTGGTTGAGCGTCTGTTCCTTCTCGTCGTGCCCGCCCATGCCGTAGGCGTTGCGGGCACGCCCCAGCGAATCCAGTTCGTCGATGAAGATGATGGCGGGCGCCATCTGGCGCGCCTGTTCGAACAGATCCCGCACCCGGGCGGCGCCCACGCCCACGAACATCTCCACGAATTCGGAACCCGAGATGGAGAAGAACGGCACTCCCGCCTCGCCCGCCACGGCGCGCGCCAGCAGGGTCTTGCCGGTACCCGGCGGCCCGACCAGCAGGATGCCCTTGGGCGCGCGTCCGCCGAGGCGGCTGTATCCCTCGGTGTCCTTCAGGAAATTGACGATCTCGACCAGTTCCTCCTTTGCCTCGTCGACGCCGGCGACGTCCGCGAACGTGACCTTGGTCTCCTGCTCCACGAACACCTTGGCGCGGCTCTTGCCGATGGACATCAGCCCGCCGCTCATCGCGCCCTGGCTCATGCGGCGGATGACGAAAATCCAGATCGCGATGAAGATGCCCATGGGCAGCAGCCACGACATCAGGTCGCGCAGCCACGTGCTCTGGATGATGCCGGTGTAGATGACCTGATGCTGGTCGAGCTTGTCGGCCAGTTCCGGCTCCACCCGGGTGGTGACGAAATCCTTGAATCCTTCGGCGCCTTCCTCCTTGAGCGTGCCGTAGATGTGGTTCTCGGTGATCGCCACCTCGGCGATCCGATCCTCCTCCAGCAGGGTATGGAAGCGGCTGTAGGGGATCGGCTCGATCCTGGTGTATTGCTTGTAGATGCCCTGCACCAGCAGCACCCCGAGCACGGCGACGATCACGTACCAGACGTTGATTCGGGTCTTCTTGTCCATCGGGCATTCCTTTATTGTTCCGGTTGGAATAATCGACAGCACGGCGCGGGATTCGTTTCAGGGTAATGGATGGCGTGAAGGCATATACCGGTGGGTCAGTATCCATATGGACCGAATGGGATGCCGGTCGTGCCATCATCCCGATGGTCTTTCGGAAGTACGCCAGCGCGATGCCGAAGAAGGCGCCACCGATCACGGCCAGCCAGACGAACTGGGGCCATACGACATCCAGTCCGGCGCCGCGATAGAGGATGGCCTGGGCAAGCATCACGAAGTGGGTCGTGGGCGCCGTAAGCATTGCCGTCTGAACGACTTCCGGCATGTTCTCCCGTGGGGTGGACCCGCCGGACAGCAGTTGCAGCGGTATCAGCACCAGCATCAGCAGCAGGCCGAACTGCGGCATGGAGCGGGTGATCGTGCCCATGAAGATGCCGATGGACGTGGTGTGGCCGTAAAAATGAATCACTCCCTCAAAACCCGAGCCAGTTCACTGTTTTGATGCTCGTTCATTCGACATCTCTGTTAGCGTGGTTCACCATATGTTATATTGCACTGTCTTTGTAACACATAAAGGGAAAGCCATGAGCGAAACCACCTTCACATTCCGGGTCGATGAGTCTCTGAAAGCCGAGTTTTCCAGGGCCGCGAAGGCCCGCGACCGCAGCGGCGCACAGCTCCTGCGCGACTTCATGCGCGAGTTCGTTCAGCAGCAGCAGGAAGCGGCCGCGCATGACGCCTGGTTCCGTCGCCAGGTGCAAATCGGCCTCGACTCGGCCAACGCCGGCAACCTGATCCCAGCGGCCGAAGTTGAAGCCAGGTTCGCGGCCAAGCGGGCGGCCACACGCCGCCGTCTCGAAACTTCTGAGTGATGGGTCTGTTCTGGACGCCAGAGGCGATACAGGATCGCGATGAAATCTATGACTACATCGAGGCCGACAACCCAGCCGCTGCGCTGGCCCTCGATGAACTATTTGCAGAGAAGGCTGGCCGTCTGCTCGATCATCCTGACCTCGGCCGATCTGGCCGCATTGCAGGCACTCGTGAACTGGTAACGCACCGAAATTACATTCTGGTCTATGACTTGACCGACGACCTGGTGCGTGTGGCGCGCGTCCTGCACGCGGCCAGGCGGTGGCCGCCAGTCGGGGAGTAGGAGCATGGAGATCATCGACCGGATGATCGCTGTTTGCGCTCACGGTATCAGCCGTGCCGGCACGTTCTCGGGTTCGATGGGCGGTTGCGCGTCGTCAATCCGTTCCGCGTAGCGGACTGAGCATGGATGGAAGACGAAAGGCGCCTGATTTCCCGTTCAATCGGCGGGGCCCTGGCTGCGCACGCGGGCGGGGTTGCCCACTGCCGTGGCGCCTGCGGGGACGTCCCGGGTGACCACGCTGCCGGCACCGATGATGGCGTCGTCGCCGACCGTGATGCCCGGCAGGATGATCGCGCCGCCGCCGATCCAGACATTGCGGCCTATATGGATTGGCCGGCCGAATTCGAGCCCGGCCTCGCGCTCAAGGGCGTCCCTTGGATGATCCGCGGCGAGGATCTGCACGTTGGGCCCGATCTGGGTCTTGTCGCCGATCGTCACCTCGACCACGTCCAGGATGACGCAGTTGAAGTTCAGGAATACCCCGGCCCCGAGCCGGATGTTGAACCCGTAGTCGCAGTGGAACGGCGGGCGGATCGTGGAGCCCTCCCCTACGGCGCCGAGGCGCTCGGCGAGCAAGGCACGCCTTGCATCCGGGGCGGTGCCCGGCGATGCGTTGTACCTGGCCAGCCAGCGGGCCGTGGCGGAGAGATCGGCCTGTAGCTCGTCGTCGCGGGCGTCGTACGGCGCGCCGGCGAGCATCTTCTGTTTTTCCGTCCGGGTCATGGGTTTCGTTCCGATCACTGCGGCGTGAAGCCGAGGATCGCCTTTGTGTCATCCCGATAGGCTTTTCGGATTCATGTCGTTCCCCCAAACGATACCATGCCGACGTCGAAAATTTGGGAAAGCCTGCCGGGCATGGGGGATTTCCGTCGCGTGGCGGATGAATGCGAAGGTGGGAGAATCATGCCGGAAAAAAGACATCATTCCGGCTGCATCCGTTCCCCGTATCTGATAGCCTTCCGCTCATGCCCGTTTCCGGCCTCGCCCACCCGGGGGAGGACGGGAGGTGCAAATCCGGAAGGAGCGAATGCATGCAGGAAATGAGCGGTCTGATCGCCTGCGAGGAGTGCGACGCCCTCCATCGCAGGCAGGCGCTCGGCCGCGGCGAAGCGGCGCTGTGCCGCCGCTGCGGCGCGGAGCTGGAGCGGGAAGCGGGTGGCCACGGCAGGCGCGCGCTGCCGCTGGCGCTCGCCGGGATCGTCGTGTACGTCATCGCCAATGCCTTTCCCATCGTCGAGATGGAGATGCAGGGAATCGCCAGCCGTGCGACTCTCGCCGGCTCGGTGCTTGCCCTGGACGCCGGAGGCATGCCTTTCGTGGCGCTGCTGGTGATGGCGACCACCCTCCTGTTTCCGCTGATGCAGCTGTTGCTCCTGGCCTACCTGCTGCTCGGCGTGCGCAGCCCGGTGCGGCCCCCGGCGTTCGATGCATGTGCGCGCCTGGCGCAGGCGCTGCGTCCCTGGGCGATGGTGGAGGTGTTCCTGCTGGGCATCGTGGTGGCGCTCGTCAAGCTGAGCGCCATGGCGACGGTGCTGCCCGGCGTGGCGCTGTGGGCGTTCGGCGCCCTGACGGTGCTCCTGGCGGCGGTGTCCTCACTGCCTTCCCGGTACGTGTGGAAGCTGGCGTCGCCTCCCCGCGGGGATGGAGCCCATGCCGCGGGATAGCATGGCCCGGATCGGGCCGGAGCCGGCGCATGCCGGCGCGGCGGACACCGCCGCCGGACTCGGCATGGTGGCCTGCCATGGCTGCGGCACGGTATGGCGGGATGCCGGCGCGGACGCGCGCTGCGGGCGCTGCGGGAGCGCGCTGCATACGCGCAAGCCGGGCAGCGTGGGCCGTACCTGGGCCTATCTGATCGCCGCCTGCATCCTGTACGTGCCCGCGAACCTGCTGCCGGTCATGACGACCGCTTCCCTGCTGGGCAGGCAGCAGGACACCATCCTGAGCGGCATCGTCTATTTCTGGGTGTCGGGCTCATGGGAATTGGCGGTGATCGTCTTCATCGCCAGTTTCCTGGTGCCGCTGTTCAAGCTGGCGGCGCTGGCCCTGCTGCTGGTCGCGGTGCAGCGGCGCAGCCGCTGGCGCCTGCTGCAGCGGGCACGGCTCTACCGCCTGGTCGAGATCACCGGGCGGTGGTCCATGCTGGACGTATTCGTCGTCACGCTGCTGGCCGGCCTGGTGCAGATCGAGGGCTATGCCACGATCCACGCCGGGGTGGGCATCGCCGCGTTCGCGGCGGTGGTGGTGCTCACCATGCTGGCCGCGCACAGCTTCGATCCGCGGCTGACGTGGGATGCGGCCGGCGGATCGGGAGAACCTGCGCCATGAGCGGGGGCAGCCCCGCGGATGGCGGGAGCGTCCGGGAGGTCCCGCCGCCACGGAAGGTGCGCCGGCGCGACTGGCTGCCTTCGCTGGTCTGGCTGATCCCCATCGTGGCCGCGGTGATCGGCATCTCGCTCGCGGTGCAGGCGTGGAGCCAGCGCGGCCCCGAGATCGTCATCACTTTCCGTTCCGCGGAGGGTCTGGAGGCCGGCAAGACCAAGGTCCGCTACAAGGAGGTCGAGATCGGCACGGTGCAGTCCATCACGCTCAGCGAGGATCATTCGCAGGTGCTGGTATCCGTGCTGCTGAAGCATGAGGCGCGGGATTTCGCCGCGGCCGACAGCCGCTTCTGGGTGGTGCGCCCGCGCGTGGCCGGTTCCGGCGTATCCGGGCTGGGCACGCTGCTGTTCGGCGCCTACATCGGCGCCGATCCCGGGGGCGGGCGCGAGAAGTCGGAGCGTTTCACCGGCCTGGAAGTCCCGCCCATCGTCACGCGCGACGCATCCGGCCGGCAGTACGTGCTGCGCGCCACCGACATCGGCTCGCTCGACGTCGGCTCTCCCGTCTACTACCGCCGCATCAAGGTCGGGCAGGTGATCGCCTACGATCTGGACGAGGACGGCAAGGGCATCACGGTGCGCATATTCGTCAACTCCCCCTACGACCGCTTCGTCGGCATGAACACGCGCTTCTGGCATGCCAGCGGCTTCGACATGCAGATCAACGCCAGCGGCTTCACGCTCCATACGCAGTCGCTGGCGACCGTGGTGCTCGGCGGCCTGTCGTTCCAGGCGCCGGACGACGATCCCGGGCCGGCGGCGGGGGAGAATACCGTCTATACCCTGGCGGAGAACCGCGGCGAGGCGCTCAGGAAGCAGGACGGCGAGGCCGTCCGGATCGTGCTGGACTTCAGGCAGTCGGTGCGCGGCCTGGCGCCGGGCGCGGAAGTCAGCTTCCGCGGCCTGGTGCTGGGAGAGGTGAAGTCGATCGGCATCGAGTACGATCCCGCGCGGCACGAATTCAGCCTGCCGGTGCTGGTGGAGATCTATCCGGAGCGCCTCGGCAGCCGCTTCGTGGAATCGCAGAGGCAGTCGAAGTACACGCCGCAGCAGCGGCTGCAGCTCATGGTCGAGCGCGGCCTGGGCGCGCAGCTGAGGACCGGCAACCTGTTGACCGGCCAGATGTATGTCGCCTTCGACTTCTTCCCCGGCGCCACGCCGGCCACGAAGCGCAAGCCGGGCCGGGCGGAGGCGGCGAGGGCGGCGCCGTCCGCGATCCTGCGCCTGCCGGCGATGCCCAGCAGCGTCGATACGCTGGAGACCCAGATTTCGGAGATGGCGCTCAAGCTGAGCAAGGTGCCGTTCGACCAGATCGGCGACGAGTTGCGGCAGGCGCTGGCGCTGCTCAAGGGCACGCTGAACCATACCGGCAGGCTGGCGGAAACGCTGAGCAACGACGTGGCGCCGGAGATCACGGCCGCCATGCGGGACGTGAGCCGCACCCTGGTCGCGGCGGAGCGCACCCTCGCGGAGGACGCGCCGCTGCAGCAGGACGTGCGCCGGACGCTGCGGGAGCTTGCGCGCGCGGCGGCTTCGCTGCGGGTGCTCACCGACTATCTCGAACGCCACCCCGAGTCGCTGATCCGGGGCAAGAAGGAGGACAGGCCATGAAGCCATCGACGTGGTGCATGCTCGCAACGGCGGCAGCGCTCATGGGGGGCGGCTGCGCCTCCACGCCCGACACCCGCTTCTACACGCTGGCGGAGCCGGCTGCATCCTCCGCGGAGGCCGGCGCCGGGGCAGCTGCACTATTTCATGTCGACGTCCTGCCGGTGGCCGTGCCGGAGCGGCTGGCGCGCCCGCAGCTGGTGGTGCACTCGCGGGGACTGGACGGGACGGGGCTGGATGGGCAGGTCTTCGTCCTCGAGCATGACCGCTGGGCGGCGCCCTTCGATCAGGAACTGCGCGACGCCTTTGCCGCCGCCCTCGCGGACCGGGTCGGGGCGTCCGGTGCCCTTGCGCCGGACCGCCCGGTCTACCGTGTCGCGATCGAACTCGACCGGTTCGACGCCATTGCCGGCGACCGGGTGAAGGCGCGTTTCCGCTGGACCGTGGCGGATGCCGCCGGCGGTGCCGGCGCCACCTGCCAGGTGGCGCTGATGGAACGCGCCGACGGCGGCATCGGCGGCGTCGTCAGGGGGGTGCGGCGCGCAGTCGCGGCGACGGCGGTGGAGATTTCGCGGAACCTCGAGGATCTGGGTGCCGGGCGGCCGGCGACCTGCGCGCCGCGGAGCAGGCAGATCGATCCGCATCTGCCGGAGTGAAGACAGAGGGCGGTCAGCCCGGCGCCAGCATGGGGAACAGGGTGCGCAGGCCCGCCGCCATCATCTCCACCGCGATCGCGGCGAGGATCAGGCCGCCCACGCGCTGCACCACGTCCAGGGTGGGCTGCCGGATCTTCTTTCCGGCCTGGCCGGCCAGATGGAACGTGGCCCAGCACGCGGCCCCCACCGCCAGGATGGGGACCACGACATGCACCAGGTCAGCGGGCGATTGCCACGCGCTGTTGCCCATGACGTAGCTCAGGGCGGCGGGCCCGGCCAGCAGCGGCACCGCCAGGGGGACGGGCGCAGCTTCCCGGCTGCCGTATGCCCGGGCCGGGGACGATCCCTTGAACGTGGATTCCTGTCCCAGCACCATCGCGATCGCCAGCAGCAGCACGATCACCCCGCCCCCGACCTGCACCGCGCCGAGCGACACGCCCAGCACGCCCAGGAAGGGCATGCCGAGGAAGGTCGCGGCCAGCAGCGCCAGCGCCACGCTCAGGCCGATGGTGCGGGCGAACCGGGCCTGCTCGGGGGCGTCGAATCCCTCCGTGATGGCGAGGAACACGGGAACCATGGAAACGGGCCCGGCCAGCACGAACAGCGTGATGGTCTTCTTGACGGTGAGCGCCAGGATGGAGAGCATGGGCGTCAGGCCGCCGCCGCCACCGGGGTTGCGGCCGCCGGCAAGGCCGCGCCGCCGTGCGATGTGATGCCTGCAGATATCATCCTCTCATCATAGCCGCAAACTTCGCGGGCGGGGGGATGTCGTATGGGGGCATCCGCCCCGGCATCCAGGGCCGGGGCATGTGGCGCTCCTGAGCACCATTTCCCATCCACACCAAAGGCTGTGAATGTTCGGCTACTTCGAGAAAGTCATCCATCCCTATCCGGAGGCCGCCAGCGGCATTCCGCCCGCGCGCTTCCTCGCCTTCATCTGGGAGGCCACCCGCGGCGTGCGGCGCTACCTGGTGGCGCTGACGCTGCTGACCGCCGCCATCGGCGCGTTCGAGGCGCTGCTGTTCGCGGTGCTGGGAAGGATCGTCGACTGGCTCGGCGAGATTCCGCCCGCGCTGCTGTGGCGGCAGGAGCGGCACATGCTCCTGCTGTTCGCGCTGATCCTGGTCGTCAGCCCCGTGCTCGTGGGATTGCAGAACCTCGTCAAGCATCAGGTGCTGGGCGGGAATTTCCCCATGCGGCTGCGCTGGAACTTCCATCGCCTGATGCTGGATCAGAGCATGAATTTCTACCAGGACGAATTCGCCGGCCGCGTGGCGGCCAAGGTCATGCAGACCGCATTGGCGCTGCGCGACGTGTGCTTCATCCTGGGGGACATCCTGGTCTACGTCACGATCTACTTCCTGACGCTGACCACCGTGGTGGGCCATTTCCACCTGTGGATACTGGTGCCCTTCACCGTCTGGCTGGTTGCCTACTCGTTCGTGCTGCGCTTCTTCGTGCCGCGCATGAGCCGCGTTTCGCAGCTGCAGGCGGACGCCCGGGCGCTCATGACCGGGCGCATCAGCGACGCCTACACCAACATCGCCACCGTGAAGCTGTTTTCCCACGCGGGCAGGGAGGCGGGCTACGCCCGCTCGGCCATGCAGGAATTCCTGAAGACGGTGCACGGGCAGATGCGGCTGATCACCGGCTTCGAGACGACCAACCAGGCCATGGGCGCGATGCTCATCGTCAGCGCGATCGGCGTGGCGGTATGGCTGTGGACGCGAGGCGAGGTGGGCGTGGGGGCGGTGGCCGCCGTGGGCGCCATGACGCTGCGGCTGAACGGCATGTCCCACTGGGTGATGTGGGAGATGGCGACGCTGCTGGAACAGGTGGGTACCGTGCGCGATGGCATCAGCACGCTCTCGCGCGCGCACCGCGTCACCGACCGGCCGGATGCGGTGCCCCTGGCGGTGCATCGGGCCGACATCCGCTTCGAGGACGTGACCTTCGGCTACGGAGGCGACGTTCCCGTCATCGACCGCCTCCGCCTGCACATCCGGCCCGGCGAGAAGATCGGCCTGATCGGGCGATCCGGCGCGGGCAAGTCCACGCTGCTCAATCTGCTGCTCCGGTTCTACGACGTCGAGCAGGGCCGCATCCTGATCGACGGGCAGGACATCGGGGGCGTCACGCAGGTCAGTCTGCGCGCGAACATCGGCATGGTGACGCAGGACACGTCGCTCATGCACCGCTCGGTGCGGGACAACCTGCTGTA
This sequence comes from Nitrosovibrio sp. Nv17, assembly GCF_900119085.1. GTDB lineage: Bacteria > Pseudomonadota > Gammaproteobacteria > Burkholderiales > Nitrosomonadaceae > Nitrosospira. The sequence continues at coordinate 22,761 of NZ_FPIQ01000025.1, forward strand.
CGGCCGGCCGGATGCCAGCGACGCCGAGATGGTCGCCGCCGCCCGGCGCGCCGAGGCGCACGACTTCATCGGGCGCCTGACCGATCCCATGGGGCGCAGCGGCTACGACGCGCACGTGGGGGAGCGGGGGGTCAAGCTCTCGGGCGGCCAGCGCCAGCGGATCGCCATCGCCAGGGTGATGCTCAAGGATGCCCCGGTGCTGCTGCTGGACGAAGCCACCAGCGCGCTGGATTCGGAAGTGGAGGCGGCCATCCAGTCGAGCCTTTACCGGCTGATGGAGGGCAAGACCGTGATCGCCGTCGCGCACCGGCTCTCCACGGTGGCCGCCATGGACCGGCTGATCGTGCTCGACCGCGGCCGCATCGTGGAGCAGGGCACCCACCGCGATCTGATCGCATCCAATGGCCTCTACGCGCGCCTGTGGAGCCACCAGAGCGGCGGATTCCTCGGGGAGGGATAGCGTCTTCCCCTCGCGGGCCGCCGCCGTTTCCCCTGCCTCTGGCCGCGGTTGCCGCCCTTCCTCCTGCCTGGTGCAGGGAAAAGCGTGCGTGTGCTAGCGGACAGATGGGCATGCTTCTTTGCCGCTAGGCTTGCTCCACGGATGGCCTGCCGAGCCGGCCACCGTGGTGCCGGAAGGGATGTGCGTCGCCGCCGGCGGCGCGGCTCCCTTTCTTTCCCAACCGCAGACGTCGGCAACGTCGTGGATTCGATGAGGAGAATGAAGAATGAAGAATATTTTCGGAGACGGGCGATATCGATCGCTGATCTGGGCGGGCCTGGCCGTGCTGCTGGCAGCGGGCTGCGCCGGTGTGGAAAAAAGGGAAGCCGCTTCCCAGCTGGCGGTGGCCCGGACCAGCATCGCCGATGCGGTGAGCGCAGGGGCCACCGACTTTGCGCCGGTCGAGCTGAAGGCGGCGCAGGACAATTTCAGCGCAGCCGAAAAGGCCGCGGCGGGGAACGATCATGCCGCCGCCAGGCGCCTCGCGGAGCGGGCCCAGATTGACGCCCAGCTCGCGACCGCCAAGACCCGGGCCGGCAAAGCGAAGAAGGCGGAAGGCGCCCTGCAGGAGAGCAACGAGACATTGCGGGAAGAACTGAACCGCAAGGTGCAGTGACGCGACGACGGTCATTACCCAGGAGAATATCCCATGAAAAATAATCTGTTCTCGATGTTGGTTGCCGCCCTCGCTGGCGTGGCGGCGATATTGGCGGGCTGCAGCTCGGTGCCCGAGAGAAACGCCCATCTCGAAGCGGCGCGTCTCAGCTACCAGGACGCGCAGAGCGTGCCATCCATTTCCACCCTCGCTGCCGCCGAGCTCAAGGAAGCCGGGGACGCCCTGGAGCAGGCGAACGCCGCCTGGCTGCGGCGCGAGAATCCGGCAACCGTGGAGCAGCTGTCCTATATTGCCGAGCGTCGGGCGCACATCGCCCAGGAAGCGGCCATCGGCAGGCGTGCGGAAGCCTCGGTCGGCCAGGCCGATACGCAAAGCGCCCGAATCCAGCTGGCCGCGCGCACCGAGGAGGCCGACAGGAGCCAGGCGCGGGCCGCCCAGCTGCAGTCGCAGCTCGATGAGCTGCACGCCCAGCCCACCGATCGCGGCACGGTCGTGACGCTGGGAGACGTACTGTTCGATACGGATCAGGCCCAGCTCAAGCCGGGCGGGGTGCGGGTGGTTCAGAAACTGGGGGACATCCTGATCCAGAACCCGCAGCGCCGGGTGGTCATCGAGGGCTTCACCGACAGCACCGGCAGCGACAGCCACAACCAGGCGCTCTCCGAGCGCCGTGCCGCCTCGGTGCGGGACGCGTTGTTCGCGATGGGCATCGCCAGGGATCGAATCGTGGCGCGCGGCTACGGCAAGGCCTATCCCGTCGCGGGCAACGATACCGAGGCGGGCCGCCAGTTGAACCGGCGCGTGGAGGTGATCATCTCGGATGAACAGGGGGTGTTGCAGCCGCGCTAGTGCAGCCGGCGCCCTGCGCCGCCCCCGGGCCATGCGGCCGGTGGCTGGGGCGGCGCAGGGCCGCGAGGGGAAGGCATGCGGAAGCGCCGGCCGCGCGCAAGCGAGAGAATTCGCGCGGGATGGCTATACGCCGAGCGGGGCCGTCTCCGTCCCGGGCTGCACCCCCGAGCGCACCACCGCCTCGGTGAGCGAAGGCAGGCACAGCTCGATGAAGCGATAGGCGTAGTTGCGCAGATAGTGACCGCGCCGGATGGAGATGTTGGTGGTGTTGGAACGGAACAGGGCGGAGCCGTCGAGCATGCGCAGCCGGGTGTCGCGGGCGGGGTCGAACGCCATCGAAGCGACGATGCCCACGCCCAGCCCGAGTTCGACGTAGGTTTTGATGACATCGGCGTCGAGCGCGGACATGGCGATCTCAGGCACGATGCCTGCCTGCGCGAAGACCTCGTCGATCCCGGCCCGGCCGGTGTAGCCCTCGTGGTAGGTGATGACGGGAAATTCGGCGATGGCCTCCAGCGTGAGCGGATGCCGCGATTCCAGCGCGTGTTCCGGCGGGACGATGACGCCATGGTGCCAGGTGTAGTAGGGAAACGAGACCAGTTCCTCGACGTCCTCCAGCGCTTCCGTGGCCACCCCGATGTCGGCCGTGCCGTCGAGCAGCATGGAGACGATCTCGGCCGGATTGGATTGATGCAGGATCAGGTGGACGCTCGGGAACGCCTTCTTGAAGCGCGTCACCACGGAGGGCAGCGCATAGCGCGCCTGCGTGTGGGTGGTCGCGATGGTGAGCCGGCCCTGGTCCCTGCTGCTGAAGTGTTCCGCCAGGCGCTTGACGTTCTTGGCGTCGAGCAGGATGCGCTCCACGATCTCCATCAGCTCCTTGCCGGGGTCGGTCAGCCCCAGCAGCCGCTTGCCCTTGCGCACGAACAGCTCGACGCCGAGTTCGTCCTCCAGGTCCTTGATGTGCTTGCTGACCCCCGATTGCGAGGTGAACAGGGCATTTGCCGCCTCGGTCAGGTTGTAGTTCTGGCGTACCGTTTCGTGGATGATGCGCAGCTGCTGGAAATTCATGTCGTCGTGCTGGTGCGTACCGCCTGTTCGGTTGCCTCGGGCTTCGGAATGGAGGCCGCCTGCCCGCATCCCGGGGATGCGGGCAGGCGGCCCGGGTGTCGTGGTGGAGGAGGATCCCGGGATCAGTAGTTGTAGCGTCCGCTCTGCAGGCGGTGCAGCGTCGCGACCAGGGCATCCACGTCCGCATGGGTATTGTACAACGCCAAGGAGGGGCGGACGGTATTTTCCTGGCCGAAGCGCCGCAGAATGGGCTGTGCGCAATGATGTCCGGTGCGTACCGCGATGCCTTCCCGGTTCAGCGCGTCGCCGACTTCCGCGGTGGTGTAGCCCTTCAGCACGAACGACAGCACGCCCGCCTTGTCGGGTGCGGTGCCGATCAGGCGCAGGCCGGGAATGCCGTTGAGCCCGCGGGTGGCGTAGGCCAGCAGGTCGTGCTCGTAGCGGCTGATGTTGTCGAGACCGAGACGCTCCACGTACTCGAGCGCAGCGCCCAGCCCCACCGCATCGGCGATGTTGCCGGTGCCCGCCTCGAAGCGCGCGGGCGCGCCATGGTATACCGTCTTCTCGAAGGTGACATCCTGGATCATGTTGCCGCCGCCCTGCCACGGCGGCGAGGCGTTGAGCAGCTCGGCCCGGCCGAACAGCGCGCCGATGCCCGTGGGGCCGAATACCTTGTGGCCCGAGAACACGAACCAGTCGCAGTCGAGCTGCTGCACGTCCACCCGCATGTGGGAGACGGACTGGGCGCCGTCCACGAGCACGCGGGCGCCGACGCGGCGGGCCATTTCGATCATCTGGCGGGCCGGCGTGATGGTGCCCAGCGCGTTCGACACCTGGGAGAACGACACCAGCCTGGTGCGCGCGCCCAGCAGCTTCTGGTATTCGTCGAGCAGGATCTGGCCGTCGTCGTCCACCGGCGCCACGCGCAGCTTCGCCCCAGTTTCGCTGCACAGCTGCTGCCACGGCACGATGTTGGCGTGGTGCTCCAGCCAGGTGATGACGATCTCGTCTCCTTCGCGGACGTTCTGCCGTCCCCAGCTCTGCGCGACGAGGTTGATCGCTTCCGTCGTGCCCCGCAGGAAGATGATCTCGTCCGCCGAGGGCGCATTGATGAAGCGGCGTACGGTCTCACGGGCGGCTTCGTAGGCATCGGTGGCGCGTGCCGCCAGTTCGTGCGCGGCGCGGTGGATGTTGGAGTTCTCGTGCTGGTAGAAATAGGCGAGGCGGTCGATGACGGGCTGCGGCTTCTGGGTGGTGGCGGCGTTGTCCAGCCAGATCAGCGGGCGGCCGTTCACCTGCTCCTCGAGGATGGGGAAGTCGCGCCGCACTGCATGGATGTCGAAAGCAGGGTGCGCCGATGCGATCGGCAGCCTGTCGTCCACCCGCGCGCCGCCGCCGAATGCGGCCGCCTCGTCGAGAAAGTAGAACGAGGACCGCTCGACCAGGCCGGGGGACGGGACGCCCGGCCCCGCGAAAGGCACGGCATTCAGGCCTGCCGCGCCGCCCTGCGCCGGGAAGGCCGTGAAATTGTCCAGCTCCCGGGACGAGGGCAGCGAGAACGCGGCGAAGGTATCGGCGTAGGGAATATCCATGCCGAGTACCGGAATCCTGAAGGCTGGCGGCGTGTGCGGCCCGCGGACTTCCGGGCGGGCGGATGCCGCTGCGCCCGGGTATCCCGCGTCGGCCGCGGACGGAGGAGCCCGGTAGGGAAGGCCGGAATGGGCGGATTCCGGATGGGATGCGTCCGTGATGCCGCCCGGGAGGAACGATGCGCGGCGGAATTCCTCGGGCCGCGCCTCCGCGGAGCGCGCGCGCTCCACCGGGGAGATGCCGGAAATGTCCCCGTACGCGGACTCCGTATTCGGCGGAGCGCCATACGCCGCGTTCACCATGCGGGTAAGTTCGCCGACATCGGGCAGGTAGCCGGGGGCGGCGTCGACGGATCCGCCTGGGCGTGCCTCATCACTTGTACTCATGGTACTTGCCCACGTCGACGTTGTCGAGTATGCCGAGAGCATCTTCGGTCAGCACCGCCAGCGAGCAGTACAGGGAAATCAGGTAGGAAGCGATGGCCTGGTGATTGATGCCCATGAAGCGCACCGAGAGTCCCATGCCCTGCTCGCCCGCCAGGCCGGGCTGGTACAGGCCGACGACGCCCTGGCGGCGCTCCCCGGTGCGCAGCAGCAGGATGGAAGTCTTGTTCTTGACCACGTCGATCTTGTCGCAGGGAATGAGCGGGATCCCCCGCCAGGTCAGGAACTGGGAGCCGAACAGGGACACGGTCGGGGGCGGAACGCCGCGCCGCGTGCATTCGCGCCCGAACGCGGCGATGGCGAGCGGGTGCGCGAGGAAAAAGCCGGGCTCCTTCCATACGCGGGCGATCAGCTCGTCCAGATCATCCGGGGTGGGTGCGCCGGTGCGCGCCTTGACCCGCATGAAGTCGCTGACGTTGTTGAGCAGGCCATACTCCTTGTTGTTCAGCAATTCCCGTTCCTGCCGTTCCTTGACGATTTCCACGGTCAGGCGGATCTGCTCGTGGATCTGGTTGTGGGGGCTGCTGTACAGGTCGGACACCCGGGTGTGGACGTCCACCACGGTGTTGACCGCGCTCAGCACGTACTCGCGTCCCCATTCCTCGTAGTCGACGAAGGTGTTGGGCAGTTCGCGCTCATCCTTGTTGGAGCAGTCCACTTCGATCTTGTCGGGATCCTTGACCTTGTTGACGCGGTAGATGCCCGCCTCGACCGGTACCCAGTGCAGCAGGTGGACGAGCCAGCGCGGCGTGATCAGGCGCAGCTGGGGTACGGTCTTGGTGGCATTGGCGAGCGTGCGTGCCGCCACGTCTCCCAGTGCAGTGTGTCCTTGGTGGATGTCGGCCATGCGAGTCTCCTGGATGAAGTGAGAGGGGTCGTGCGTGAAGAGGAAGTCGATGAACCGATTATATATAACGATAGATAATTATCTAATAATATATTGTGATATAGAATTTGCCAGATCATGACTTTTTTGGCAATCATGCGCCAAATTCAACCGGAAAACCAGGATTCCGCGGCATGTTTCCCCTCTCGTGAACATCTGCGTCATCCAGGGACAGGTTTCTTCCCTTGGATAGGGCGGAGGTGCATGGGCGGCTGGGTGGAAAATCCCACAAAAAAAAAGCGCCAACCAGCGGTCGGCGCGGGAAATGACACCCATGGAGAAAGAGATTTACAGGGAGCATTATCCCCGGCCACGCCTTGCCGGTGAACCAATAACAATTCATTTGCTAATCCATTTTTGGGATAAGGGCGGGGGCTGCCCCTGGCATTCCATGACCGCATGACCGCCGAGGCAGACCGGAAACCGGCCTGCGCTTGCTCTCATTGCCGCAGCCGAAGGCTTTGACGCTTGAAAAGGCGCGGCATGAGACTCGTCTGGTCTGATGACGAGGATCGATTCGTGATTGCAGCCGGTTCTTGAACCGCCTGTTGACTCAGGCTTCAAGGATTCCCGGTAAATTCCGGGCACCGTAGAGCACACGCCCGATCCGCACGATGTCGCCGCTCACGTGGAAGAGAATGGCATGGTTACCCAGGATCGCCATGGCACGGCGGGGATCATCCGGGGCGATATGGTCAGCCAGGTAGGATAGCTGGAATGAAATGCAACCCATCGCAGCGTTCTGCGGGAGATGATGGGTTACGCTGCGCTCCATCCATCCTACCCCTACTTTCGGGGAGTGAAGTGAAATTGTAGGGTGGGTGAAGCGGAGCGCAACCCACCGAATTCATGGAACCGATGGGTCAAGATGGTTCATTCCGATGATGGGTTGCTACGGGGGCTTTCCACAGGTTTTGATGGGTTGCGCGTTGCTCCACCCATCCTACGGATGCTTTCGGGGAGTGAAGTGAAATTGTAGGGTGGGTGAAGCGGAGCGCAACCCACCGAATTCATGGAACCGATGGGTCAAGATGGTTCATTCCGATGATGGGTTGCTACGGGGACTTTCCACAGGTTTTGATGGGTTACGCTGCGCTCCACCCATCCTACGGATGCTACGGATGCGGCGGGTGGTGGTAGGGTGGGTGGAATGAAATGCAACCCACCGCGGCGTTCTGCGGGAGATGATGGGTTGTGCTGCGCTCTACCCATCCTGCCCCTACTGTAATCTCTCCTGCGCGGATATTGCCGTACGCCTGAAGGCAGGGCGGATCAGCTTGTGGCGGGCGGGGAGTCAGGTAGATTTTCCCGTAGGCTCCTATCAACAATTGGCCGGTGGAAAGAAAGCTTCTTATTGCACAGCCAGCACAGCGATATGCCCCGCTCCTGCCTGGGTACGCGGACGAATCATGATTTCGACATCGTGATCAAGCGCCGTCAGAAATTCCATCAGACGCTCGACCGAGAACTGATCCAGCCGGTAATTCTTCAGGGCGGATACTTTGGGTTGAGGGATGCCCAGAAGCGCCGCCACTTCCCGCTGCTTCAGCTTGCGAGCCTTCAGCACTCCATTGATGGCAAAAGCCAGATGCGTCTTGGTCTGGCGCTCGGCGGCATCCGGCATGCCGAGATCCTCAAACACGTTGCCCGTGCCCCGTGTAATGGCGAGATCGTCAATTGAGCTCATAGTGTTCCTCCGCTTTCATGATCCTGCCGGGCGCGTTTCAGCCGCTCGGCGATCAGCTTCACATCGTCCTGCGGTGTCTTGATTCCAGACTTCGATTTCTTCTGGAATGCATGTAGGACGTACACCACCCCGGCAAACCGCACGGTATAGACGGCGCGATAGGTATCACCCCGATGGTCTTCAACAACCTCGAATATGCCGGGACCTTCACCCTTCCATGGCTTGGCATGGGGGTGTTTGCCGCCAAGCTGGGCCAAACCCAGCGCATAGTCCATGTCATCCTGCACCTCTGCGGGAAAAGCCTGATAATCCTTCTTTGCAGAACCCACCCAATGCAGCGGTTTCTCATATCCCATGCCTGCCCGCTCCCCTCACTTTAAAATATACCAAATCTGATATATTTATTCAAGTCTTGAATAAGAAGCTTGGGCGGCTACCTGTTCATTTTCTCCATTCAGAGATCCCCCTGTACAGCCTTTGCAAGCGTTCTGGCACAGGCGCTTGATCTCCGCAAACCGGGATTCCGGTTCCTCCTCTGGCGTTGCGGCGCTCCCTTGGCGGGGGATGCTGTGGCTCAAGTATGCCTGCACCAAGAAAGCCTGCGTCAAACAATATGTGCAGCCAGGTGGATGGATGGAATGAAATGCAACCCATCGCAGCGTTCTGTGGGAGATGATGGGTTGCGCTGCGCTCCACCCATCCTTGTATGATCAGAGATATTCAGATTTTGTTTGTGATGCAAGTAAGATGATGCTTCACTGGGGAAGCCGTCCCATCCTGAAGACAGGTTTTTTAAGGTCTGAGCTTGTGATGTAGATTGGCTCCCCGCCCTATTCGCCAATACCGTGGAGTATCCGAGGCTTTGAGCCTGTATACACAAGGATGGTAGGTGTCGCATCCCGGACGATCATATGGTCGCTTGTTAAACAGATGCGGGTGCGACTGATACCACTGTTTCATGGCCTGCATGGGCGTACTGCTCTTGAGCGCTGATTGCGGCAATTGGTGGTTGTACAGCGCCACATAGCGCAACAAGGTTTGCTCCATGTCCTCGCGGCTGTTGAACCTGTGGGTCTTCAGGACGTCTGCAATACGCCCATTGAACCGCTCCACCATACCGTTGGTTCTCGGTGTTCTGGGCTTGGTCAGCCGGTGCTCTATGCCCAGCTCCTGGCACAGTTGATCGAACTCATGG
>NZ_FPIQ01000055.1 GCF_900119085.1 Nitrosovibrio sp. Nv17
TGGTTGCGGGTGTAGGTCCAGGTGTTGTCGTGGGCGGTGCCCAAGAGGTCGTGCGTCAGGCTGGAGAGCGCCGACTGGTCGTCGTAGCCGTAGCTGGTGGTGGTGCCGTTGCCGAGCGTCACCGTGGTGCGCCGCGAGAGGTCGTCATAGGCGTAGGTGGCCAGACTGGTCGTGCCCAGTTCCTTTATGACGGTGGGGCGGTTGAGCGCGTCGTAGTCGGTGGTGACGTGGAATATGGCATCCGGCCAGTCGAGGCGGGTGCGGTTGCCGGCGGGGTCATACTGGTAGGCGAGCGTGCTGCTGCCCATGCCGGACCCGGACCCGCTCACCGTGGCGCTGACGAGGCGCCCGGCGTTGTCCCAGGCATGGACGACGGTGTGGCTGGCGTCGACAAATCCGGAGGCGGTGCGCCGCCCCAGGAGGTCGTAACCGAACACTACGTCGTCGGCCGCAACGGCGTAGCTGCGGCTCGTCACCCGGTCGAGATTGTCGTAACCGAGGGTCGTGCTCTGCCCGTTGCGCCCGCGCAGGCTGGTCATGTTGCCGTTGGCGTCGTAGCCGTATTGCTCGTAGTCGGTGGCGGAAGATGTATTGGGCGTCACCTTGTCGGGGAACAGCGTCTTTGCCAGGCGGTCGTGGCCGTCGTACTGGTAGGTGGTGAGGTTGTTCTTGCCATCCTTGACACTGGCGAGCAGGCCGTTGCTCGTATAAAGGTAGTAGGCATACGGCTGCGGCGACACCGTGCCGATGGCGCGCGTGTCGCTGTAGAGCCGCCCGTCCAGGTGATAGGAATACTCGGTCGTCCGGTTGTCGCCTTCGCCAGGCCCCAGGTTCTGCGTGATGCGGTAGGGCGTGTCGTAGGTAGTGTAACTGTAATCGGTGACCGGCACCGGGGCGGATGCCGCGGGGCAGGTGGTATCCGCCGCCGTTTGCCCTGGCCCCCAGGCCTTCAGCACCTTGCCGGTGGGGGTATAGGTGCTGCAGGCCACCATCCACTGGCCGCCGATCTGGCTGGAGACGCGGATGCGGTTGCCGTCGGCGTCGTAGGCGAACCTGGTCAGCTTGCCGAGCGCGTCGGTGATCTGGGTCGGCCGGCGCTGGTTGTCGTACGCCGTGGTGGTGATGTCGGAAACGTCGGTTCGCGGGCCATCCACCACCGTCAG
>NZ_FPIQ01000024.1 GCF_900119085.1 Nitrosovibrio sp. Nv17
GTCAGCCATTCCCCCACCAGCAGGCAGACGATGCAAAGCGTCGCCCCAAACGGCAGCCGGTAGTTCACCCACAGGTAGTACATGATCGCCGCACAGTAGGTGATCCCTACGATCGGCGTCACCACCGGCCACCATTGCCGGTCTTTCCAGTCCAGCCAAAAGTCCCAGTCTCCCGCCAGCAGCATGAAGTGCATGTGGTAGGTCCCAACCAGGAGTATGCACAATATCGGGAAGTAGACCGCGTCTATCATCCGCGACATCTTGATCGCTTCCGGCGGCATCTTCGCCGCCTTGAGTATTTCGTCTGTCCTGCTCATGTGCCCTCCCCTCGATGTGTGTGTCGTGGATCGCGCGCTGTCCGCGCGCAATCCGGTCTGTCCAGTGTGTCGTCGCTGTCGCCTTTGCCGGCCGCCACGGATCGCCTCGTTGCTGTTGTGCGTCTCCGGTCGTCGCGGGGGCGGTCAAGGGCTGCCGCACGCCCCCCGCAGGGGGCTGCGGCCGATCGTTACGGTACGATCTGGTTGTTGAGGATGACCTTGCTCTGGCCGTTCCAGACGACGTCGGTCAGGTTGGAGTAGCGCGTGATGATCTGCGCTGCGATCCCGCCTGCAAACAGCCCCGACCAGCCCAGGATCACGAAGCCCCAGTGCAGCGGCGCGCTGAACAGTTCTTCCATGAACCAGAAGGCGTGGCCCCATTCGTTCAGGCCTACGTTCGGCAGGATCATGAGCGGGCCCGCGATCGCCATCACCAGCGGGAACGAGGTACCCCGCGAGTACAGCGGCAGCCGTGTCATGGCGTACAGGTAACTAGCCACCCCACACACGATGTACATCGGGAACGAGCCGTAGAACACGACGACGTGGCTCGGCGTGAAGCTGGTGTCACGAATGATGACCTGGTGCCACGAGGCGTCCTGTTCGGTGAAGAAGCTCCCGCCCCAGTATACGCCGAAGAGATAGACCCCCAACCACATGAGATAATAAAAATACCGCTTTACTTCCAGCTTGGGATCGAGGTTGTCCAGCTGCTCCCGGGTGTCGCGGGTCTTCCAGATCCAGCCCCACGTGATCAGGGCAAACAGCGGCATCACGATCATGTGCACCCGCCACAGCCCCATCCATACCTTCTCGAACTCGGGTTCCATCGAGTCCATCCCGTGCGAGTAGGCAAAGGTGCGCTGGTACCAAATCCAGAAGATCGCCACCAGCAGCATGGTGATCAAACCAAACTTGTACCACCGCGAGTCGTACCACAGGGACATGTCGTAGTCGCGGTCGCTCGACCCCGCTCGACTGCCCGTCGTTCCTAGTGTTGTTGCCATTTTCTCTCCTTTCGATCAATTTTCGGGCATTACATCCGTAAAACCCGATATACTCATCCTTATAGGCAGAACCATATTGCCTGCCAGGCCGCCCAGAACGATGCAATCCCGAACAGGCCCAGCAAACCAGGACTCCACATGCCGCAAGGAAGCGGCATGCATCTGACGACGCTTCCCTGCAAGGCCGGTTGAATCGATACCCATCCTCGTGCTCCTCTCGGCATATTTCAGAATCTGCCCACCATCTTGTGCAACCATCCAAGGCATGACTTCGACACCAGAAAGATTGCATAATGAAAGTATATTAAATTAATTTCAAAATGCAAGCGTTATTTGCACGTCGGCGAGGGGCCTCAGGATTCGCAGGACTGCGCTTCGTCATCGTCGAGCGGCCTGTGACGTCAGGCCGCCACCAGCAATCAGCCATTGCCGCCGCTGGATCGGCTGCGTTCGGGAAAAACAAGAGAAGGGGAAAATGCAAGGATGTCAGGGAATGTTCCCTGATGCAGCTATCCGACCACACCCGCGATGTCGTCGTTTATCTGTTGCAGGACGGATCCCGGATCCGCCGCCTGCGTAATTGGCCTGCCGATGACCAGATAGTCCGCACCGTTCGCGATCGCCTCGCGTGGGGTCACGACACGCTTCTGCTCGTCCGGAGCGGTTCCGGCGGGACGCACCCCCGGGGTCACCAGGCAGAAATCACGCGCCAATGCCCGCCTGAGCCCTGGAGCTTCCCGGGCCGAGCATACCACCCCATCCAACCCGCAATCCTTCACCATCCGCGCCAGTCGCTCCACGACACCCTGAGGATCGCCGTCCAGCCCGACCTCCGTCAGGTCATCACGCCCCAGGCTGGTCAGCAACGTCACCGCAATAAGTCTGACCGTCCCCGGCGGCACGGCCCGCCGCGCCGCAGACAGCATTTCTCGGCCACCCAGGGCATGGACGTTGACCATCCACACACCGAGTTGCATCGCGGCACTGCACGCATTGGCCACGGTACTGGGAATATCGTGGAATTTCAGATCCAGAAAAACGTCGAACCCACGTTTCCTGACCTCGGCCACCACGCGCGGGCCGGCCGCGGTGAACAACTCCTTGCCGATCTTCATCCTGCACGATCCCGGCTCGATCCGGTCCACGAACGCCAGTGCGCGGGCGGCATCGGCAAAATCCAGCGCCACGATGATACGGGACCCATCCGCATGACTGCTCCGAATGGCCGGCAGATCCCCCGCATTCATCTCCCGCCTATCCATACCTCTCCCGCCTCCGGCCATTCTTCCAGGATGCGGCAGGCTTTCGTCCCTGCCTGGACATCCTGCCGGCACGGGAGGGAATGCCCACCGCGCGTGCAAAGGATGGCGGAAATGGAACGCTATGCGTAATACCCGGCAAACGACACATGGCCATCACCGCACCGGCGACAAAAAAAACGGCCGATCTCCGATCTGCCGTCATGACATCGCGCACAGGACAATGCGTCAATCCTTGTGATCGACACGCTCGCGCATTTCCTTTCCCGCCTTGAAATGGGGTACATACTTTTCCGGCACGCGCACCTTTTCCCCGGATTTCGGATTGCGCCCGATGCGCGAAGGCCGATAGTTCAGGTCGAAACTGCCGAAACCGCGAATCTCTATCCGCTGCCCCTGGGACAGGCTCCTGGCCATGGCGTCGAGTATCACCTTGACCACGAGTTCCGCGTCTTTCGCCACCAATTGGGGGTAACGGGCCGCCAATCTCGAAATGAGCTCAGACTTCGTCATGACCGCCTCACTGCTCGGTATTCTTGACATCCATCTTGGCCTTGAGCAATGCACCCAGGCTGGTGGTTCCGGCATTGCCGGCATTGTCGCTGGCCACTTTCTGGATCGCGTCCGATTCCTCGTGCAGATCCTTGGCCTTGATGGATAGATTGATGCTGCGGTTCTTGCGGTCAATATTGATGATCATCGCCTCGACGGCGTCGCCTTCCTTGAGATGGGTACGAATGTCCTCGACCCGGTCCCGCGAGACCTCCGAAGCCCGGAGGTAGCCCTCGACGTCGTTTTCGAGGGCGATTACCGCCCCCTTGGCATCGATGGACTTGACCGTACCCCTGACGACGCTGTTCTTGTCGTGCACGGAAACGAAGCCGCTGAAGGGATCGCCTTCCAGTTGCTTGATGCCCAGCGAGATGCGCTCGCGTTCCACGTCGATGGACAGCACCATCGCCTCGACCTCGTCACCCTTCTTGTAGTTGCGCACCGCCTCCTCGCCCGCCTGATTCCATGACAGATCCGACAGGTGCACCAGCCCGTCTATGCCGCCCTGCAGCCCGATGAACACGCCGAAATCGGTGATGGACTTGATCTGTCCGCGCACCTTGTCGCCCTTCTGGTGATTCAGGGCGAAATCCTCCCAGGGATTGACCTTGCACTGCTTCATGCCCAGCGAGATGCGCCGGCGCTCCTCGTCGATCTCGAGGATCATCACCTCGACCTCGTCGCCCAGCTGCACCACCTTGGAAGGGTACACATTCTTGTTGGTCCAATCCATTTCGGAGACATGCACCAGGCCTTCGATGCCCTGCTCGATTTCCACGAATGCACCGTAGTCCGTCAGGTTGCTGACCTTGCCGAACAGACGGGTATGCTGCGGGTAGCGCCGGGAAAGCCCCACCCAGGGATCCTCGCTCAGCTGCTTCATGCCCAGGGAAACGCGGCTCTTCTCCTGATCGAACTTGAGCACCTTCGCGGTCACCTCGTCGCCGACGCTGATCACCTCGGAGGGATGCTTGACGCGCCGCCACGCCAGATCCGTGATATGCAGCAGGCCGTCGATTCCACCCAGGTCCACGAATGCACCGTAGTCGGTGATGTTCTTGACGATACCCTTGACCACCGCGCCCTCCACCAGGCTGGCAAGCAGCGACTGGCGATCGGCACCCTGGCTCTCTTCCAGCACCGCGCGGCGTGACACCACCACATTGTTGCGCTTGCGGTCGAGCTTGATGACCTTGAATTCCATTTCCTTGTTCTCGTACGGCGTGGTGTCCTTGACCGGCCGTATGTCCACCAGCGAACCGGGCAGGAACGCGCGGATGCCGTTGATCATGGCCGTCAGCCCGCCTTTGACCTTGCCGCTGACCAGCCCGCATACGATGGCGCCGCTTGCCATCGCCGCCTCCAGGTCATGCCAGGCCGTCAGGCGCTTGGCCTTGTCGCGGGACAGGCGGGTCTCGCCGTATCCATCCTCGAGCGCCTCGATCGCGACACTGACGAAATCACCGGGCTTGACCTCGATCTCCCCCCTGTCGTTCTTGAATTCTTCCACGGGAATGAAGCTTTCGGACTTCAGCCCGGCGTTCACGACAACGATGTTGTAATCGACCCGGACGACCTCGGCGGTGATGACTTCGCCGACCCGCATCTCCTGGCGTGAAAGACTTTCTTCGAATAGCGCTGCAAAACTTTCGGGGGAATCTGTAACGGGGGAAGCACTGGTCATCTTAGAAAATACCTGATTAGGGATCCCGTCAAAAAGAAGGCTTGAGGGGTGAGTGGGTTGATCGAAGCCACCGCAGTACATGCTCCCCGAAGGATGGGAGAGCAGGTGCCGCAGCAGCGCTGAATGGTCATGCTGGTAAACAGAGTACTATTAAACCGAGAACCACTTCCTGCTTGCTTCATAGCGTGGCCAACCGGCCCGAACATTTCATGCAACAGTCCATCACCACCAGGACTGCGGGAATCTTCATCGATTCGAACCCGGACGACCGGTTTCACCGATCCTGGCGTAGCATTCGAGCACGCCCTTCACCGCCTGCTCGATATCGAGTGTGGTCGTGTCCAGCAGATGCGCGTCCTCGCCCTGCCGCAAGGGCGCGACGCTGCGGCCGCTATCCCGCATATCCCGTTCCCGCAGATCCTGCAAAAGGTTGGAGATATTAGCATCGATCCCTTTCTCCATCAACTGTTTATGCCGCCTCCGTGCACGAATCTCGACGCTTGCGGTCAGGAATATCTTGAGCACGGCGCAAGGAAACACGACCGAACCCATGTCGCGCCCATCCGCCACCAATCCCGGAGACTGGCAAAATGCACGCTGCCGCTCCAGCAGCATGGCCCTGACCCCGGGATAAGCCGCGATCCGGGAGGCAACCCTGCCGCACGACTCCGTGCGGATGGCATCGGTGACGTCCTCCTCCCCGAGCTGGATCTTTCCATCCCTGAAGATCACGTCGAGCCGGGCGGCCATTCCGCCCAGGATGGATTCGTCCGCGAGATCGGCGCCGGATCGCATCGCCGCCCATGCCACCAATCGATAGAGTGCGCCGCTGTCCAGATAGTGGAATCCGAGCTTCTCGGCCACACGCTGGGCAACCGTACCCTTGCCGGACGCGGAGGGGCCGTCGATCGCAATCACCGGAACGTTGCAAGTATCCATCTAGATATCCATCATGTTCATCAATGTCCGTCCGTCCGGATCAGGTGCAGGTGATCGCCGCGAATCTCTCGAAGTAGTCTGGAAATGTCTTGCCCACGCATTCCGGCTCGTTGATCCGCAGCGGGCGTGCCAGCGCGATCAGCGAAAAACTCATGGCCATGCGATGGTCATCGTACGTATCCACGGCCACGTTCCCCACCAGCCCTCCGTCAGGCGGCGTGATGCGCAAATAATCCTCCCCCTCTTCCACGATGGCGCCGAATTTGCGCAATTCCCGACTCATGGCCGCCAGGCGATCGGTTTCCTTCACCCGCCAGCTCGCGATGTTCCGCAGTACGGTGGTGTCCTCGGCGAACAATGCCGTCACGGCAAGCGTCATGGCGGCATCGGGTATATGATTGCAGTCGAGATCGACGGCCCGCAGGCGGCCGGATTCCGGGGCGCGCGCCTCGATCCAGCCGGCGCCCCATCCGATGCGCGCACCCATTTGCTCCAGCGCATCGGCGAAGCGGATGTCTCCCTGGAGGCTGTCGCGCCCGATGCCCTCCACCCTGACCGGCCCTCCACCGATGGCCCCTGCCGCCAGGAAATAAGAAGCGGAGGACGCGTCACCCTCGACATGGAATTCGCCCGGGCTGCGATAACGCTGCCCCCCAGGCAGGGTGAAGCGGCGCCACGCCTCATGCTCGACGCGTACGCCGAAACGCTCCATGAGCGCAAGAGTGAGCCCGATGTAAGGCTGTGAAACCAGCTCCCCGGCTACCCTGATCGCCGGCACGGCATGCGATGGCCGCACCGACAAGGGCAGCGCCATCAGCAATCCGCTCAGAAACTGGCTGGATACGCTGCCCCTGATGGGGATCTCGCCGCCCCGGATGCGCGCAGGCCGGATCTCCAGCGGCGGATAGCCCTCGTTGCCGAGATAGTCGATCTGCGCACCCATCTGGCGCAACGCATCCACCAGATCCCCGATGGGGCGCTCATGCATGCGCGGCACGCCCGACAGCCGGTAGTGCCCCTGCGCCATCGCCAGGACTGCGGTCAAGGGACGGAAAACCGTACCGGCATTCCCCAAGAAGAGGCTGGCCTCGCCGACCGGAAAATTCAGAAGCCCCGGTGCGCAGATGCCATCGACGCGGTAGTCCGTCGCACCGGCCTGCACGACGACGACACCCAGGGTCCGAAGCGCATCCACCATGCGCGCGGTGTCGTCGGAAACCAGCACATTGTGCAGCTGGGTGGTTCCCTCCGCCAACGCCGCAAGCAGCAGCGCGCGATTGGAGATACTCTTGGATCCTGGCAGGCATACCACCCCTGCTGCAGATTCCGCCGCGGGCAGATCAAGAAACTGCACATCCTGCTCCGTGAAAAAAGTATCCGGCACGATATCCGGCTCGGGCATCTACTCGATGCCTCCCTTCCCTGCCATGCCGCGCATCCTCCCGCCCAGCGACAAGGCTGCTGAAAAGGAAGGCATTATAACCGAACAGGATGCCTTCAATATTGACCGTTCTATCGGGCACGGGCAAAATAGACGTACAGTCATCACCACCGATCCTGGACAAAGAACCTGCCGATCACTACGGTTTGCCTCCGGCCTCGCCTGTCCGGGTATCGCTTTCGCGCGGGGATTTTCCGTCTTCGACCGATTCAGCACGCATCGTCATTTTCCGGAAATGCGGCACCGTCGCCGGATGATGCAGCCGCCATCCTCCCGGGTATCCGGGAGGGATGACCGGGCGACAATCCGCATTCAAGGGAATCTCGACATGCCGCATTGGTTCAAGGATAACTCTCAGTCCATCGGGCGCACGCCGCTGGTGCGGCTCAACCATGTCCTCGACGGTGCCCCAGCTACGATACTGGCCA
This sequence comes from Nitrosovibrio sp. Nv17, assembly GCF_900119085.1. Classification (GTDB taxonomy): domain Bacteria; phylum Pseudomonadota; class Gammaproteobacteria; order Burkholderiales; family Nitrosomonadaceae; genus Nitrosospira. The sequence goes on from NZ_FPIQ01000024.1 coordinate 7,628, forward strand.
AGATCGAGGGGCGCAATCCCGCCTATTCCGTGAAATGCCGCATCGGCGCAGCCATGATCGAGGACGCGGAAGCCCGCGGACTGCTGGGTCCTGGGAAGGAACTGGTGGAGGCCACCAGCGGCAACACCGGCATCGCGCTGGCGTTCGTCGCCGCCGCCCGGGGCCTGCCATTGACCCTGACCATGCCGGAAACCATGAGTCTCGAGCGCCGCAAGCTGCTCGCCGCCTACGGTGCCCGGCTGATTCTGACGGAAGGCTCGCAGGGCATGAAGGGGGCGGTCACGAAGGCAGAGGACATCGTGGCCTCCGATCCCGACCGGTTCGTGCTGCTCCAGCAGTTCGACAACCCCGCCAATCCCCTTATTCATGAGCACAGCACGGGCCCCGAGATCTGGCATGACACGGACGGCGCCGTCGACATCTTCGTCGCGGGCGTCGGTACGGGCGGCACCATCACCGGCGTTTCGCGCTACCTCAAGCGGACCCGGGGGAAACTGGTCCTTTCGGTGGCGGTGGAGCCTTCCGCCAGTCCGGTCCTCACCCAACAGCGCGCGGGCGAGCCCCTCAGACCCGGACCGCACAGGATACCCGGGATCGGCGCCGGTTTCATCCCGAAGAACGTGGACCTTTCGCTGGTAGATGCGATCGAGCAGGTCGACAACGAGGAGGCCATCCGCTACGCTCGCCGCCTCGCACGCGAGGAAGGCATCATCTCCGGGGTTTCATGCGGCGCCGCAGTCGCGGCGGCGGTACGCTACGCCCGGCACCCGGCGCATGCGGGCAAGACCATCGTCGTCATCCTGCCGGATTCCGGTGAACGCTACCTGAGCACCATTCTTTTCGAAGACGTATTCGACACGCAACGATAGCTGCCATGACAGACCCCGTGAAAGCCGATACCCCGGCAGCAAAAGGAACGAACCTGGAAATCGACCCGGTGGTTGCCCAATTGCGCGTGCTGCGCCTGGCGTCCCTGGAAAACCGGCAGAGGCAGGACAGGCCCCCCAAGCTGCCTTCGCGCAAGGCGCTCGTCACGATCGCGGACGGCCTGAGCACCGCGCTGTTCCCCCATCGCCTGGGCCTGCCGGAACTCAACAACCAGAGCGTCGACTACTACGTGGGACATACCCTGGATGTGACGCTTCGGGACTTGCTGGTCCAGGTACGCCGGGAACTGCGCTTCTCATCCGGCCAGGATATCGCCGGCAATGTGGAACGGGAGCAGGCCACCGCCCTCGTCCAGGCATTCGCGAGGCGGCTGCCGCATATCCGCAGCCTGCTGGACAGCGATATCCAGGCCGCCTATGAAGGTGATCCGGCGGCCCGCAGCATCGACGAAATACTGGTGTGCTATCCTGGATTCACCGCCATTACCCACTATCGCCTTGCCCATGAACTGCATCGCCTGGGTGCGCCGCTGATCGCCCGCATGATCTCGGAGATCGCCCACGCGGCCACAGGCATCGAAATCCACCCGGGTGCCCAGATAGGCGGCTTTTTCTTCATCGACCACGGCACGGGCGTCGTCATCGGCGAAACCGCCGTCATCGGTGAGCATGTGCGGCTCTACCAAGCGGTAACGCTGGGCGCCAAACGCTTCCCGGTGGACGAGCACGGCGCTCTGGTAAAAGGCAACCTGCGCCACCCCATTGTCGAGGATGACGTGATCATCTACGCGGGCGCCACCATACTGGGTCGTATCACCATCGGTCGCGGTTCCACCATTGGCGGCAATGTCTGGCTCACGCGCAGCGTCGCGCCAGGCAGCAATATCTCCCAGGCCCAGATCCGCAACGAAGTGTTCGATGGTGGTGCGGGAATCTGATCACAGCCAAGGGGTCATCGAAACCGGCAGCGGAACGCCGTGGCCGGAGGCGTGGCCCCCATCGGGCACCCTGCGCTGCCGGCGTCCTGGTATGACACCATGACTCGCGGCCTTCGTGCATGGCATGAAGCATACGGGAAGCGTCATGTCCGCAAGATGTCCTAGGTGCGGCAGTGAAAACACGCACCGGTCCCGTGTCCGGAGCGGGGAACGGACGGCGGGCATGCTGTTTCACAAACCCATACGCTGCCGCGACTGCAATGAACGCTTCTGGGTAACGAACCCCGGCGCCTATCTGACAGCCGGCATGGCGCTGACCGTGGGCGGGCTCTTCATGGGCATGATATGGCTGCTCGTGTCGACCAACCTGGGCGACGAATACATTGCGCCCGAAACCGTATCGGCGCCGCCATCGCCGACGCCCGAAGCTGCAACACCCCGGCGTGACGCTGCCGTGAGCGGGAATCCGGCCAGCCGCGACGCCCCATCAACCACGGATGCGAAACTATCCGCCGACCGGACAGCCACGCAGACCCTGGCGAACGACCATCAGTACCGGGTAAGATTCTACCTTGACAACGCGAAGAAGGGGGACAGCGATGCGCAGTACAAGCTGGGGCTGCTCTACCTGACGGGCAATGGCGCGCTGCAGGATTTCGCGGAAGCCGCCCGCTGGCTGGAAATGTCGGCCGAGCAAGGCTACGTGCTGGCCCAGTATGAACTGGGCATGGTCTATCGCACCGGTCACGGTTTCCCCATCGATCTGGTCAAGAGCTACATGTGGCTGAATCTTGCCGCTGCCGCCGGCATCCAGCAGGCCATCGCGGCCCGGGATGAGGTTATGAAGTCCCTGAACCCCAGGCAGCTCGCTGAAGCCCAGAAGACTTCCCGGGAGTGGCTGGCCGCGCGCACCCAGCCCAGGCCCGAATCGGGGAACGCGATTTCCGCGACCGATGCCGCCGTACCCGAGGGGCATGCACAGGACTCCCCGGCGGGCGCCGCCGGATCCGCAGGAATCCCGTAGAGAAAGAGGAAGGCGCCATGGAAGAAACATACGACGTGATCATTGTGGGGGGCGGTACCGCGGGTCTCGCGGCCTTGCGGGAAGTCAGGAAGCGTACTCCCCGCTTCGCCATCGTCAATGACGGACCATGGGGAACGGTATGCGCGCGCGTGGGCTGCATGCCCTCCAAACTGCTGATCGAAGCGGCGAACGCCTTTCATCGCCGTCATGCCTTCGAGGCCTTCGGCATCCGGGGCGCGGCAGGCCTCGCTCTCGACCAGGTCGCCGCACTGCAGCGTCTGCGCCGGCTACGCGACGACTTCGTCGCAAGCACGCTCCAGACCACACAGGCACTGGGCGATCGCGCCATCTCCGGGCGCGCGCGCCTGCTGGGTACTGACAGGCTGGCGGTTGGCAAGCGCACGCTTCGGGCGCGCGCCATTATCCTCGCCACAGGATCCCGTCCGATCATGCCAGCTTCCTGGCACCCCCTGCGACACTTGCTGCTGACCACGGACACCTTATTCGAACAGGAGTCCCTTCCCGCCCGCATGGCCGTGATCGGCATGGGACCCATCGGCGCCGAAATGGCACAGGCGCTCTCCCGCTTCGGCGTGGTCATCGCTGCCTTCGGCAGAGCCGCCAACGTAGCCGGACTGAGCGACCCCGAGACCGACAGGGTTGCCCGGCTCCTGCTGGCACGCGAATTCCCCCTTCACCTCGGCGCAAAGGCCGATCTGGAAGCAGCCGGGGATGGCGTACGCGTACACTCTGCGACCGCGAGCGTCATGGTGGACCGTGTGCTTGTCGCCCTGGGAAGGCGCCCGAACGTCGACGACATCGGTCTGGAAGCCCTGGATGTCGAACTCGACGAAGATGGCCTGCCGCCGGTGGATCCGCACACCATGCAGATCGCCGACCTGCCGGTTTTCCTGGCGGGAGATGCCAACCGGGAGCGTCCACTGTTGCACGAGGCAGCCGATGGCGGCCACATCGCCGGCATCAACGCCACCCGCCCCGTCCCGGTCCGCTTCAAGCGTCGCACGCCGCTCGCGATCGTTTTCACCGAGCCGGGCATCGCGGTGGTAGGCAGCAGCCTGAGAATGCTCAGCGGCAGGAAGATACTATCGGGGGAGGTGCGTTTCGAGAAGCAGGGCCGGGCCCGAGCTGCGCAGCGCAACACGGGCATCATGCGCCTCTATGCGGAACCGGACACCGGCCGGCTGCTCGGCGCCGAACTGTGCGCGCCGGCGGGCGAGCACATGGCCCACCTGCTGGCACTGGCGATCGATCGCGCACTGACCGTGCGCGACCTGTTGCGGCTGCCTTTCTACCATCCGGTACTGGAGGAAGGGCTACGCACCGCCGTGCGTGACCTGGCGGCACAGCTTCCTCCCTGCGGCGAGTCCGATCTCGCCGCCTGCGACGCATTCGATGCCGAAGCGCTGGACTGACCCGCATATTCCGCAGGGACGGGAAAACGACCTCCGCGGGAAGTTCATGAACCACCGTGCGGCACCGACGGTCTATTCACCATGAACGAATTCGTGCTGGCCAGGGTGCTCCACGTGCTGGGCGTGGTGCTGTGGATCGGGGGCGTGGCCATGGTCACCACGGTATTGATTCCGGCCATGGCGCAAATGCGGTCGCCCGCCGAACGGCGCGAATTCTTCCAGCGTGTCGAAAGCCGCTTCGCGCCGCAGGCGCGTCTTACCACGCTGCTCGTGGGTGTAAGCGGCTTCTACATGGTGCACATTCTCGGAGCATGGGATCGATTCACGCAGCCCAGCTACTGGTGGATGCACGCCATGGTACTGATATGGCTCCTGTTCAGCGTGATGCTGTTCGTGATCGAGCCACGCGTACTGCGCCGACAAGTCACCGATACGGCAGTACAGGATGCGGAAGAACGATTCGTGCGCATGCGGCGCATGCACCGGATCATGCTGGCCCTCAGTCTGATCACCGTCGCCGGTGCAGTGGCAGGCAGTCACGGCTGGATGCCGTGAGCATGCCCACCCGGCAACGGCGCGCGTCCGGCGCGGGAGACGCAGCATGAGCTACGCCGCGCTGAAAATGATCCACGTCTTCAGTGTTGCCCTCAGCTATCTGCTGTTTTTTCTGCGCGGGATATGGATGGCGCAGGGATCGGCCATGCTCCGGCGGCGCTGGACGAGGATCACGCCCCACGTCGTCGACACGGTGCTGCTGACCAGTGCCATCGCACTGGCCGTCACTCTGGGCCAGGATCCGATCCACAGCGCCTGGCTCGGCGCCAAGGTCACGGGGCTTCTGTTCTACATCGGCCTCGGCATGATGGCACTGCGATTCGGCGGAACCCGCAGGGCGAGAATCGCATACTGGATTTCCGCCCAATGCGTTTTCCTATATATCGTCCTGGTTGCCCTGACCAAGAATCCCATGGTATTGTCATAAATATCCTGAATGGTGGCGAGTGCCGCAGATCCGGATCGTCAGCATCCGGATCTCGATCGACGATGATCCCCGAAGATTGCTTTATAATCGGGCACAATATCTGGCGCACAATGAAAACAACGCATCTCCACTGCTCTCTTTCCATTCCGGCGTCTGGACGCGGCGTTCCCGAAGGTGACGTCGACGCTCTCATGCAGCCACCTCTCCCGGAATATGCCCAGGCCGCGCCATCCGCATGCTGACCCGCTGGTGGGGATACTCGATCGTCGCATTGCTCGCCCTGGGCCTGCTGGGCATCCTGCTGGTCGGATTCGCGGCACTGATCACCATTCCCACGCTTCCTTCCCTGGAAGCACTGACGGATTATCGCCCTAAAATTCCGCTGCGCATCTACAGCGACGAAGGTCTGCTGATCGGGGAATTCGGCGAGGAACGCCGTCAGGTGGTCAAGATCGAAACGGCCCCGCAACGTCTGAAGCAGGCCATCCTGGCCGCGGAGGACGATCGCTTCTACCAGCACGGCGGCGTCGACTACATCGGCATACTGCGCGCTGCGTACTCCAATTTTGCTTCCGGCGGCGTGCGTCAGGGCGCCAGTACCATCACCATGCAGGTGGCCCGGAATTTCTTCCTGACCAAGGAAAAAACACTGACCCGGAAATTCAGCGAAGCATTGCTCGCATTCAAGATCGAACACAGCTTGAGCAAGGACGAGATTCTCGAACTCTATTTCAATCAGATCTACCTCGGCCAGCGTGCCTATGGCTTCGCCGCGGCGGCTCAGGTCTATTTCGGCAAGCCGCTGGATGCGATCAACCTCGCCGAAGCCGCCATGCTCGCAGGACTCCCCAAGGCTCCCTCGCGCTTCAATCCGGTCGTCAACATCAAGCGCGCCAAGGCACGCCAGTTGTATGTGCTCCGGCGCATGCGCGATCTGGGCTACATTCCGGATGGGGAATTCGAGGAAGCGGAAAAGCAACGGATAACCGTCAGGCGCGAATCCCAGGAATTCGCGCTACACGCGGAGCACGTCGCGGAGATGGCGCGCCAGGCCATATATGAACGTTACCGGGAAGATGCATACACCAAGGGCTACAGGGTCTATACCACGATCCGCAAATCGGAGCAGGAGGCAGCCTATCGATCGGTGCGCCAGGGTGTCATGGACTACGACAGCCGCCACGGCTACCGGGGGCCGGAAGCCGTGATCGATCTCATCGGAGATCGTACCGATCCGGAGGAGATCCTGGAGGATGCACTGCAGGATATTCCCGGCAGCGACGATATCCATGCAGCGGCGGTACTGAGCGCGAGTCCGCAATCCGTCAAGGCATACCGCAGAGGTGGGGAAATCGTCGAGATATCCGGCAACGGGCTCAGATTCGCGCAACGGTTCCTGACAGGAAAGCCCGACGTCAAGTCTCAGCAGCTCATCCGCCGGGGTTCCCTGATCCGTATCCGCAAGAACGAGAAAAACGAATGGCAGATCGTGCAGCTTCCGCAGGTCGAAGCCGCGCTGGTGTCGATCAGCCCCCGCGACGGCGCGATCCACGCCATGGTGGGAGGATTCGATTTCAGCCGGAACCAATTCAACCACGTCACTCAGGCCTGGCGCCAGCCCGGCTCCAGCTTCAAGCCTTTCGTATACTCCGCCTCGCTCGAGAAGGGATTCACCCCTGCCACCGTCATCAACGATGCACCGCTTTTCTTCACCGCCGAGGAGACGGGCAGCGAAGACTGGGAACCCAAGAATTTCGACAACAATTTCGATGGCCCCCTGCGCATGCGCGAAGGCCTGGCGAAATCCAAGAATCTGATGTCGATACGCATACTCCAGGCGATCGGCGTACAATACGCGCAAGACTACATCACGCGCTTCGGCTTCGATCCCAGGCAGCATCCGCCCTACCTGCCCATGGCGCTGGGCGCCGGGTCGGTCACGCCGCTGCAGATGGCGGTGGGCTATGCGGCCTTCGCCAATGGTGGCTTCCGTGTCTCGCCCTATTTCATCAAGCGCGTCGAAGACATTTCCGGCAATGTATTGGAGCAGTCCCAGCCGGTCCTGGCAGGCGTCGATGCAAAGCAGATCATCGATCCACGCAACGCCTTCCTCATGACCAGCATGATGCAGGATGTCATCCAGCGCGGCACCGCCACCAAGGCAAAGCAACTGGGCCGCAGCGACCTGGCCGGAAAGACCGGGACCACCAACAATCACGTCGACGCCTGGTTCTGCGGCTATCAGGCGGATCTGGTGGCGATCGCCTGGATCGGCTTCGACACCCCTCGATCGTTGGGCAACAGGGAAACCGGAAGCCATGCCGCCCTGCCAATCTGGATGAACTATATGGGCAAGGCGCTCAAGGGCGTTCCGGCGGCCAGCCATGCACCGCCACCCGGCGTCATGGCCGCCAGGATCGATCCCGCGACAGGGCTGAGGGATCCGGAAGGTTCGATCACGGAATACTTCCTGGAGGAACAGCTGCCCCCGGAAGCGGACAAGAGTGTCACGGTGGACGATATCCTGAAATCGGCCGAGGATGTCATACGCGAATTCCTGTCCCATTGAGCCTCAGCTGGTCGCGGGCGGATCGGCCCGGGCCGGATCAACCGTCCTGCTTCAACCACGCCGCCACGTCGAGCGCAAAGTAGGTCAGGATGCCGTCCGCACCCGCCCGCTTGCAGGCCAGCAGCGACTCCAGCACACAAGCCTTCTCGTCCAGCCAGCCGTTGCCGGAGGCAGCCTTCAGCATGGCGTATTCTCCGCTGACCTGATAGACGAAAGTGGGTACGCCGTATCGATCCTTTACCCGCCGCACGATATCGAGATAAGGCAGACCAGGCTTCACCATCACCATATCGGCACCCTCGGCCAGATCCAGGCCGACCTCCCGCAGCGCCTCGTCCGAATTGGCCGGATCCATCTGGTAGGTACGCTTGTCCCCCGTACCCAGGCTGGCGGCCGAGCCCACTGCGTCGCGAAACGGTCCGTAGAAGCTGGAGGCATACTTTGCCGAATAGGCGAGGATGCGGGTGTGGACAAAACGGCGGCTTTCAAGAGTACGGCGGATCGCACCGATACGGCCGTCCATCATGTCGGACGGCGCCACGATGTCGGCCCCGGCCTGGGCGTGCACCAGTGCCTGCTGCGTCAACACCTCCACCGTTTCATCGTTCATCACGTAGCCGGTGGCGTCGATCAAGCCGTCCTGCCCATGGCTGGTATAGGGATCGAGCGCCACGTCCGTCATGATGCCCAGCTCGGGGAAGCGTCCCTTGAGCTCCCGGACGACACGAGGAACAAGCCCTTCCGGATTGACGGCCTCGGCGGCGTCGAGGCTCTTCGAATCGGCGCCGACGACCGGAAAAATAGCCATTGCTGGAATCCCCGCCGTCAGGCATGCCTCCGCGCGATGGAAAAGCCGGTCCAGGCTTTCCCGAACGACACCGGGCATGGAAGCCACTGCTTCCTCGCGCTTCTCCCCATCCAGCACGAATACCGGGTAGATCAGATCCTCCGTACCCAGGCGATGCTCCCGCACCATGCGCCGCGAAAATTCATTGCGGCGCATACGGCGCATCCTGCCGTGCGGGAACGCGTTGCCATGAGGCGTATCAGGCATATCCAGAGACATATAAAAATCAGATTGGATAAAAAAACAAATATCGGGAACTTGTAGGAAATTTCCCGATCTTATCAACAGACGGTGTTTGATTGTCTCCCGCTTTCCCTCCCTGAGCGGGTACCTTAATTCTATTAAGGTAGCTTGCCCCCGGTTTTAATCCCCTTTAACCGGGGGCTTTTTATTCCTGTTTTTCCAGCCTCGCCGGAATCCGGAGATTCCCGCGACGAAGCCTGGCTCCCCTCTTCTCCGAACCACTCCTCCAGCACCGCCATTGCTTCCTTCACGCCCTCCTTGGTCAGGCTGGAAAAAAGCTGCGTACTGCACTGGGGGTAGGCTTCACGCAGGTACGACGACACCTGCGCAAGCGTCCTCACCGCCTGGCGCCGGCTCAGCTTGTCGGACTTTGCAAGCAGTACATGAACCGGCTTCCCCGTGGGCCCGAACCAGCCCAGCATGCGCAAGTCGAGCGAGGTCAAAGGATGACGCACGTCCATGACCAGAACCATGCCATGAAGCGACTCGCGCGTTTGGAGGTAGGTGCCCAGCAGGTGCTCCCACTTGTGCCGAACCCCGAGGGGTACTTTAGCATAACCGTAGCCGGGAAGGTCGACCAGAAACGAGGCCGGTCCCAGCTTGAAGAAATTGATGTGCTGGGTGCGCCCCGGCGTCTTGCTGACGAAAGCCAGGCGGGTACGTCGGGTGAGGGAATTGATGGCGCTCGACTTGCCCGCGTTGGAACGCCCCGCAAAGGCGACCTCCACGCCATCCGGAGGGGGAAGCTGATGCAACTGACCGACCGTCGTATGAAAGGTGGTGTGCTGGAGCATGGCCTACCGGATTCGGGCGGTTGCCCTGCTATCCTGCCCGCCTTCCCGCGCGATCAGCAGCAGACCTTCCAGAACCAGATTCTCCACCACCGTGGCATTCAGTTCGAGGCGCGGCTGCAGCTGCTGCGCGGCTCCGCCGCACAGCAGACAATCCGGCACATGACCCAGGGTCGCGGCAAGCAATCCTGCCATGCGCTCCACCGCGCCGGCAAGCGCATGCACTCCCCCGCTCGCCACCGCATCGGCGGTACTGTCGGGATAGTCGCGGAACGCTCCTCCAGACAGTTCGGCAGCCGTCAAGGGGACGAGGTGCGCCGCCAGGGCCGCGCGCATCATGTCCATGCCGGGAATGATGATACCGCCGAGGAATTCGCCGGTGTCCGACAGCGCATCGACGGTCAGGGCGGTTCCGGCATCCACCACCAGGCATCCCTGGCGCTGCAGATCCCACGCGGCGACCAGCGCTGCCCAGCGATCGCTGCCGAGCTGGGCGGGATCGGCGTAATAGTTACGCACGCCGCACTGGTACGTGGCGGCGGAGATCCACTGCGGCTCGATTTCCCAATGGGAAAGGGCCTCGACCAGGCCATTTTTCGCGGCGACCCCTGCCACGTGGCATATCAGAATATGATCGGGAGCCTCCATCTCCCGCCACTGACGCCCCAGCAAGGCGCCATCGGCCTGCGCTGCCGATCCTCGCTCGATCCAGCCGTTGCCGTCATGCAGCCCCCACTTGACTCGGGTATTGCCTGAATCGACCATCAGCCTCAGGATCGGCGGAGAAGAGTCTGTCATGTCATCCTGCATAACGTGATTTCGCCACTGCTGTACTGCCGGATACCCTCCGTCGTGCGCAGGCCCAGCGAACCATCGAGGGCGACACCCTGCACCACTCCCTGCCGGGTCGAGCCGTCATGCAGACCGAGAACGACGGACCTGCCTTCGCACAGGTGATGATCCACCCATTCGTCCTGGAAGGCGGCAAACCCCTGCTGCTCGAATTCCCTGAGCACCGCGACGATCTCGAGCAGCAGCATGGCCAGCAGCCTGTTTCGATCCGGAGTCTCCCCGGTGATCGAGTACACGTCGATCGCACCCTGGTCGATCCGTGCCCGGATGCTGCCGGACAGCTTCAGGTTGATGCCGACGCCGATCACCGCCAGGGTGGGGCCCAGCATGTCGCCCTGCAGTTCGATCAGCGTTCCCGCCAGTTTACAATAGCTGACCATCACATCATTCGGCCACTTGAGCGCCACGTCTCCAATCCCCGCCGACTTCAGTACCCGCAGAATGGCCACGCCGACCACAAGGCTCAGTCCGGACAGGAATCCCGCGCCCTGCTGGAATCGCCAGGCGAGGGAAAACGTTAGACTTCCACCCAGTCCGGAGTGCCAGGATCGTCCGCGCCGGCCGCGCCCCTGCGTCTGGAACTCCGCCACGACCACGCGGATGCCATTTCCTTTCCCCGGCGCATTCGTTCCCGCTTCCTTCAGCAACAGATCGTTGGTGGATGCGACACTGTCCAGTACTTCCAGGTCGATACCCTGCGCCTCCGGGCCCAGATGCCCGAGTATGGCATCCCGTTCCAGCCACAATACCGGCTCGGCCAGGCGATAACCCCGGCCATGCACGGCATGCACCGCCAGACCCGCCGTATCCAGGCGGCGTAGCGCGTTCGACACGCTCGCCCTCGAAACGCCCAGTTCCCGGGCGAGCGCCACACCGGAATGGAAGTCGCCGTCGCCCAGCAGGCGCAGAATCGAGAAGGTCAGCGGTTTCACGCAAGACACCTGCATGCCGCATGAGGCGGAACGCCGCGGCCGGCATCCACCGGACGCCGGCAACCGGGTACATGCCCCCCTCCGCGGTACGAAGCGGCAGGCCGGCGAACCCTCCGCAGATTTTTTCCATGAATACCCACTATAACCCCCATCCCGGCAGGCGATCCCGCCGCTACTGCCGCAGCCCGCCCGCCGCGTACCGTAAGATCATAGCACTATCTTCAGAGAGACCGACTTGAACCACGACAATCCCGCAGCCATCCCCCCGCAACCTTCCGCCCCCCATTTCATCCGTGCCATCATCGAAGAGGATATCCGCACGGGGAAATGGCAGGGGCGAGTGGAAACACGCTTTCCTCCCGAACCGAACGGATATCTCCACATCGGCCATGCCAAAAGCATATGCCTCAATTTCGGCCTGGCGCGAGACTACGGCGGCGCGTGCCATCTTCGATTCGACGACACCAACCCCGAGAAGGAGGAACGGCAGTACGTCGAATCGATCATCGAATCGGTGCAGTGGCTGGGATTCGACTGGGGACGGCATCTCTACCACGCCTCCGATTACTTCGACAGGCTGTATGAATTCGCGGAACGGCTCATCGACCAGGGCGACGCCTACGTCGACAGCCTCACTGCAGAAGAGATACGGGCCTACCGCGGCACCCTGACCGAACCCGGGAAGGACAGCCCCTACCGCACCCGCAGCCCCGCAGAAAACCTCGATCTCTTCCGTCGCATGAAAGCGGGCGAGTTCGCCGACGGCACCCATGTCCTGCGTGCCCGGATCGACATGGGATCCCCCAACATCAACCTGCGCGACCCCGTGCTCTATCGCATCCGCCGCGCCCATCATCATCGCACCGGCGGCAACTGGTGCATCTATCCGATGTACGACTATACGCATTGCATTTCCGATGCGCTGGAAACCATCACCCACTCTCTCTGCACCCTGGAATTCGAGGATCACCGTCCCCTTTACGACTGGATACTGGACCGGCTGAAGGGTGCCGTGCCCTGCCATCCGCAGCAGATCGAGTTCGCACGGTTGAATCTCACCTATACGGTGATGAGCAAGCGCAAGCTGATGGCGCTGGTCGACGGCGGATACGTCGAAGGCTGGGACGATCCTCGCATGCCGACCCTGGCCGGCCTGCGGAGGCGCGGGTATACGCCCACCGCCATCCGCCTGTTCGCTGACCGGATCGGTGTCAGCAAGGCCGATTCGTGGATAGACGCAGGAATTCTGGAAGACTGCCTGCGCGAGGACCTGAACACGCATGCCCCCAGACGCATCGCAGTACTGGAACCGCTGAAGCTCATACTCGACAACTATCCGGAACAGGGGGAGGAAACGTGCCTTGTCCCCAACCATCCGCAGAAGCCCGAATGGGGGAAGCGTGCCATACCACTCACCCGGGAGCTCTATATCGAAGCGGACGATTTCAAGGAAACCCCCCCCAAGGGCTACTTCCGGCTCTCTCCCGGCGCAGAGGTGCGGCTGCGCTATGCCTATATCGTCCGATGCACGGACGTGGTGAAGGATGCAGAAGGAAACATCGTGCAGATTCACTGCACCTATGATCCCGATACCCGAAGCGGGACACCGGGAGCGGAGAAACGCAAGGTCAAGGGAAACATTCACTGGCTGTCGGCAAAGCATGCGCGACCCGCCGAAGTGCGGCTCTACGACCGTCTTTTCCTGAACGCCCATCCCGATGCGGGCGGGCGCGACCATCTCGCGTTCCTGAATCCAGGCTCCAGCAGGACGATCGCTGCCTATGTCGAGCCAGCGCTCGCCCAGGCCCAACCGGAAGATCGCTTCCAGTTCGAACGTCATGGCTACTTCATCGCCGATCGCGTCAGCACGACGCCGGGCGGCCCCGTATTCAACCGAGCGGTCTCGCTGAGGGATTCCTGGGGAAAGACGCCCGGATCTCCATGACCGTCCCACCGATCGGCAACGCCAGCAATCCAATTCGCTACCGGTTGCATGAGATAGTGTACATGACGCTTCCCTTCCGGATATTTTTTCGCTAGCATATGGGGGTCGTGCAGTGAGGCGATGCCGTCGTCAGCCATTGGCGCCATGCATGCCTTCGCACAGACCGAATATTTCCAGCGACCCGGCAAACCTGATTCGGGAAAGAAGAAAGAAAAGAAAAAAGATCGAAACCGGAAAACACCCCATCCGAAGCGACACATGGAATCGGCGCGAGGGTGTTCTGCAGTGCAGGCAAGGCGATCCGGATTGTTCCCTACCTATCTTTAGATGAGAATTTCATGAGCCAGCACATCCGCCACGTTTCCGATGCAACGTTTGAAACCGAAGTCCTGCAATCAGCCGTACCCGTCCTGGTCGACTATTGGGCCGAATGGTGTAGCCCGTGCAAGATGATCGCTCCCATACTCGACGAAATCGCCGCTGAATATGGGGAGCGACTCAAGGTCGCGAAACTCAATATCGACGAAAATCAAGCCACGCCGCCAAAATACGGCATCCGGGGGATCCCCACCTTGATGCTGTTCAAGAACGGCAATATCGAGGCAACCAAAGTGGGGGCGCTGTCCAAGTCGCAGCTGACCGCTTTTATTGACAGCCATATCTAAACCCGCTACTCTTTTGAACATTACCTTCCCAGTGTAGTCAGCAAGGCGTTCCAGGCATCCAAATTGGATCTCCGCCTCATATTCCTGCTCCACTGCTGTATTGCCTCCCCAACGCTTTCTGGCGTCTTCTGACGTTTCGTACCTGCTGCTTCCCATTCACGAACTTCGTCCATGCACCTATCCGACCTCAAGAATTTCCACGTCACCGAACTGGTGGAAATGGCCATTGCCAACGAGATAGACGGAGCCAACCGTCTGCGAAAACAGGATTTGATTTTCGCACTGCTGAAAAACCAGGCGCGCAAGGGAGAAAGCATCTTCGGCGAAGGTACGCTGGAGGTTCTGCAGGATGGGTTCGGCTTCCTGCGCTCGCCGGATACATCCTACCTGGCCGGCCCTGACGACATCTACGTCTCTCCCAGCCAGATCCGCCGCTTCAACCTGCACACCGGGGATTCCATAGAAGGCGAAATACGAACCCCGAAAGATGGCGAGCGCTACTTTGCGCTGGTCAAGGTCGACAAGGTCAACGGCGAGTCCCCGGAAAACTCCAAGCACAAGATCCTGTTCGAGAACCTCACTCCGCTCTTCCCCACGCAGCGACTCCTGCTCGAACGCGACATCAAGGCCGAGGAGAACGTCACCAGTCGCATCATCGATCTGATCGCTCCCATCGGCAAGGGACAGCGCGGCCTGCTTGTGGCCAGCCCGAAGTCGGGCAAGACGGTCATGTTGCAACACATCGCCCACGCGATCGCCGCCAACTACCCTGATGTCATCCTGATGGTGCTGCTGATCGACGAGCGGCCGGAAGAAGTGACCGAGATGATACGCTCCGTCCGCGGAGAGGTGGTCTCTTCCACCTTCGACGAACCCGCCGTACGCCATGTCCAGGTGGCCGACATGGTGATCGAGAAAGCCAAGCGCCTGGTCGAGCACAAGAAAGACGTGGTGATACTGCTGGACTCGATCACCCGCCTCGCACGCGCGTACAATACCGTGGTGCCAGCCTCGGGGAAGGTGCTGACCGGCGGCGTCGACGCCAATGCGCTTCAGCGCCCCAAGCGTTTCTTCGGAGCAGCCCGTAACATCGAGGAAGGAGGTTCCCTGACCATCATCGCCACTGCCTTGGTCGATACCGGCTCGCGCATGGACGATGTCATCTACGAGGAATTCAAGGGTACCGGCAATATGGAAATTCACCTTGACCGGCGCATGGCGGAGAAGCGCATCTACCCCGCCATCAACGTCAATCGCTCCGGTACCAGAAAGGAAGAGCTTCTCATCAAACCCGATATCCTGCAAAAGATCTGGATACTGCGCAAGCTGCTGTATCCCATGGACGACATGGACGCAATGGAATTCCTGCTCGACAAGATCAAGGCCACCAAGAACAACGCCGACTTCTTCGATTCGATGCGGCGAGTGTGAGCGGCGCGGTCCTTGTCGCCTGGGTCAGGGTTAATCGCTCGATTGGATGATCCATCCCTCCGCCGGAACCGCTGCCCGATGAAACACGGCAGGGATGCGCCGGATGGGTCAGCGCCTGCGCCCATGGATTCAGCCTGAAGCCGGTCACGACGACCGAGATCCCCTCTTCCACCCCCCTTCCGCCTTCCAGCCCCTTGCTGGGACATGTTCCCGCAGGCGTCCGCGTGGCCCCCGCCCGGGCGTTCCCGGCATTAAAAACCAGAACATTCCCGAAAACAAGGGATCTGAAACTTTCATGAAGTAAAAGTGTCAAATAAGTGTCTGTAAAAAAACAATTTATTTTAATCATTCTGAATAGGAGGGCCCATCGCCATGAAAGCTTTAAAAACCGGGACTTGTGAAGGGTTAATATGCCTAATGAAAAAATTTCTCAGGGTCCCGGAACCATGACGAACCAGTCTAGTCCAAAAACCAGACTGGTAGTTTTTGTCGTTGAAGATGACTCCCCAGGAAGATTCCGGGGAATTCATGATGATTCGCATGAATAGGAGCTACTCATGTCTACAACACTAGAGAACAACGCCGCGCGTCAGACGGCCGAGAAGCACGACAGTGCCACCTACGACATGTCGGAGTGGTACGATTCGAAGTACTATAAGCTGGGCCTGATGCCCATCCTGGCAATGGCGATCTTCTGGGTCTGGTTTCAGCGCACCTACGCCTATTCCCACGGCATGGACTCGATGGAACCGGAGTTCGAGCAGATATGGATGGGGCTATGGCGCTTCCAGATGATGCTTTGGCCCACGATGGCGGCCCTGTACTGGGGCTGGCTGTGGAAGACCCGCAGCACCAAGGAGGAACTGGCCAACCTGACGGTCAAGCAGGAGATCAAGCGGTACTTCTACTACCTCATGTGGCTGGGGGTGTACCTGTTCGGGGTCTACTGGGGATCGAGCTTCTTCACCGAGCAGGATGCTTCCTGGCATCAGGTGATCATTCGTGACACCAGCTTCACGCCCAGCCATATCCCGCTCTTCTATGGCTCGTTCCCGATGTACATCATCATGGGTGTATCGATGTACATCTACGCCAGCACACGGCTGCCGATCTTCAACAAGGCAACCTCGTTCCCCCTGGTGATGGTCATCGCCGGTCCGATCATGAGCCTTCCGAACGTGGGCCTGAACGAATGGGGTCATGCCTTCTGGTTCATGGAGGAACTGTTCAGCGCACCGCTGCACTGGGGCTTCGTGGTGCTGGCCTGGGCCGGATTGTTCCAGGGAGGTTTCGCGGTGCAGGTGATCACGCGCTTCTCCAATCTCATGGACGTGGAGTGGAACAAGCAGAGCAGGGCCATTCTGGACAACGTCATCAAACCCTAGATCCATAGGCGAAGGACGGCTGTATGGGTTTCCCCGGCGATGCCGGGGAAACGGCTTTCCGGCTCTCCTGACCTCCTCCTCCCCACTTCATCTCCGGTCACTGCCCTATCCACTCCAGGATGGGTTGCCACTGCAGCAGGTCGCGCCCGGTCTGGTGGCGCGGCAGATCGAAGATTCCCTTCCCGTTGAAGGCGGCGTTGACGTAAACCATCGTGTCGCGCAGGTAGGTGAGGACCGGAAGGTCATATTGCCCGAGGAATTGCTCCAGCGTTGCGGCAGCACGCGTACGCGGGTCCACGCGCATGCCGATGATGCCGATGAATGCCCTGGACCTACGCAGAGGTTTCTCTTCCATCAATTGGTCCAGGAAATCGCGTGTCGCCGCCATGTCAAACACGGAGGGCTGCACCGGCACCACGATCTTGTCGGCCCGCTTCAATGCATGGTCCAGGTGCTTGCCGTGGATGCCGGCCGGCGCATCCAGGACGAGCCAACCGGTATTTTCCGGAATGTCCGGGTAGGCCTCGTGGCGACCCGCATCCAGCGCCGTGATGGCTGGCAGTTCCGGGGGACGCAACGCCAGCCAGTTCAGGGAGGATTTCTGGCGATCCAGGTCCCACAGGGCGACCCTGTGACTCTGGCCCGCCAGATAGGCGGCCAGATTGGTCGCCAGCGTCGTTTTGCCGGATCCCCCCTTCGGGTTTGCCACCAGAATAGTCCGCATTCTTTACTCCTCGATCTCGATTCCGGCAATCATCCGGTCGGTTTCCGGCGCAGCGATTCCTTCCATGCGCCATCGTGTGGCCGTGCCACCGCGTCCGGCAGGCCGCAGGGTAAAGTGTATCTCAACTGATCAGGGGGGCGGTAACAGCTCCATGCTCCCCAGGTTCTCTCCCGACTTGAGCAACGTGCCCAGTTCCTCCAGGGGCGGCAGTTCTTGCAGCGCGCGCAGGTTGAGGTCGTTGAGAAAGGTCGCGGTCGTCGCATAGAGGATCGGTCTGCCTGGAACGTCGCGATGTCCCACGGCGCTGATCCATCCGCGCGATTCCAGCGCCTTGAGGATCGAGCCCGAAACCGAGACCCCGCGGATCTCCTCGATGTCGCCGCGGGTCACAGGCTGGCGGTAGGCAACGATGGCCAGCGTCTCCAGCACCGCATGCGAATAGCGTGGAGGCTTCTGAGGATTGAGACGATCCAGGAATATCTGCATCTCGGCTCTCGCCTGGAAACGCCAGCCGCCCGCGACCTTCACCAGTTCCACGCCTCTTCCCTGCCATTGCTGGCGCAGTTCTTCCAACAGCCGGCGCAACACCTCGGCGCCCAGATCCTCATCGAACAACTTTCTCAGCTCCGATATCGGCAACGGCTCCTGGCTGGTAAGCAGGGCTGCCTCCAGGATCCGTCCGATCTCGTCGGGGCGGGACACGTCGGCGACGTCAGGCGACGACAGGGAAGCCGGCAGGTTTGACATAGATCACTCCAAACGGCTGGGGTTGGGTCACCATGATCTGGTTCTCCCTGACCAGCTCCAGCAGGGCAAGAAAGGTTACCACGACTTCCGCCACCCCGGCATCCGGACTGAACAGCTGAGCGAATTCGACAAACGGGTGGCCCTGCAGATGGCGCAGGATGCGGCTCATGTGTGCACGCACCGACAGCTCCTCGCGCGTGATGCGATGCCGGCGGTTCATCCGGGAGCGGGCCAGCAGAGCCAACCAGGTATTGCGGAGGTCGTCCACGCTGACGTCCGGCAGACGCCTGACTCCCGTCTGGTCGATCCATACCCTGGCCGGTGAAAAATCCCGGCCGGCCTGGGGAAGTTCGTCCAAGCGCTGGGCCGCAAGCTTCATCTGCTCGTAATCGAGCAGGCGACGCACCAGTTCCGCGCGCGGATCGCCTTCCTCGTCCACCCGCTCCGGCGGGCGCGGCAGCAGCATGCGCGACTTGATCTCGATCAATACCGCGGCCATCAGCAGATACTCCGCCGCCAGTTCCCATTGATGCCGCCGCATCATGCCGATATACCCCATGTACTGCCGCGTCAGCTCCGCCATGGGAATGTCGAGCACGTCGAGATTGTGCTTGCGTATCAGGTACAGCAGCAGATCGAGCGGTCCCTGGAAGGCATCGAGGAATACCTCCAGCGCATCGGGCGGGATGTACAAGTCCTGAGGCAGATCCTTCAGCGGCTCGCCATGGATTCGGGCGACCGGCTCGGCGGCAGCGACGCCCTGGGCGGGTTCATTCATCCCCGCATGCCATGGTTCGACGTCGCTCTTTCGGGTTGCCCGGGCTTCATGGCACTCCTAGAAGTAGCTCAACCCCATCGCCTCGCGAACGTCACGCATCGTTTCCTGCGCCAGCTTGTCCGCCCGCTCGCAGCCGTCGGCGATGATGTTGCGCACCAGTGTGGGATCCTCCTCGTACATCCGGGCTCGCTCATGCATGGGCCTTTGTTCCGCCAGAATCGCGTCGATGACGGGCTGCTTGCACTCCAGGCAGCCGATACCGGCGGTGGTGCAGCCCTGCTGCACCCACTCCCTCGTCCCGGCATCCGAGTATATCAAATGAAACTGCCACAGCGGACAGCGCGCCGGATCGCCCGGATCGGTGCGCCGGATGCGCGCCGGATCCGTCGGCATGGTGCGAATCTTCCTGACCACGCTGGCCTCGTCCTCGCGCAGGTTGATGGTATTGTTGTAGGACTTGGACATCTTCTGCCCATCCAGCCCCGGCATCCTCGATGCGGGCGTGAGCATGGCCTCGGGCTCGGAAAGGATCACCTTGCCACCTCCCTCGAGGTAGCCGAACAGTCGCTCGCGATCACCCATGCTCAGATTCTGCTGCTCGTCGAGCAGCGACTTCGCCGTGGCCAGGGCCTCCTCGTCGCCATGCTCCTGGTAGCGGTTGCGCAGCTCCCGGTAGACCCTGGACTTGCGCGAACCGAGCTTTCTGATCGCCAGTTCGGCCTTCTCGCGAAACCCGGCTTCCTTGCCGAAGATATGATTGAAACGGCGCACGATCTCGCGGGTGAATTCGATGTGCGGCGCCTGATCTTCTCCCACCGGCACGCGATTGGCGCGGTAGATCACGATATCGGCGCTCTGCAGCAGGGGATAGCCGAGGAAACCGTAGGTGTCCAGATCCTTCTCCGACAGCTTTTCCTGCTGGTCCTTGTAGGTGGGTACCCGTTCCAGCCAGCCCAGCGGGGTGATCATGGAGAGCAGGAGATGCAGTTCGGCATGGGCCGGCACCCGGGACTGGATGAACAGCGTGGCCTGCGCCGGATCCACTCCCGCGGCAAGCCAGTCTATCACCATTTCCCAGACGTGCTGCTCGATGACCTCCGGGGTGTCGTAGTGCGTGGTGAGCGCATGCCAGTCGGCGACGAAGAACAGGCATTCGAACTGGTGCTGGAGTTCAACCCAGTTTTTCAGCACGCCGTGATAATGCCCCAGGTGCAGGCCACCCGTGGGACGCATTCCCGACAAGACACGATCAGTGAACATGTTGCCCGCCCTTCGCCAATCCCGGCAGTCGCTCCGCCGGACTAGATTCCAAGATCAAAGAACCACACCACCAGATAGATCGCAGCCTCGATGAAAGGACCGATGATGGCGCCCAGCATCCCTGTCACCAGCAGCAGCAGCAGGATCATGAAACCATAGGGCTCGATCTGCGCGAACCGGTGCGCCATGCGGGGGGGCAGCAGGCTCACCGCGACGCGGCCGCCATCCAGCGGCGGCAGCGGCAACAGGTTCAGCACCATCAGGATCACGTTGATCCGGATCCCCGCCTCTCCCATCAGGATCATCGGGCGTGCCAGGTCGCTCTCCGGCAACCCCATCCCCAGCCTGATCACGCACGCCCAGAAGAACGCCATGCAGAGATTCGCCCCTGGACCGGCCAGCGCCACCCAGAGCATGTCCTGCTTGGGATGCCGCAGCGCCGAGTAATCGACCGGCACCGGCTTGGCCCAACCGAACAGGATGCCTCCCAGCACCAGCGTCAGCAGCGGCAACAGTACCGTTCCCACGGGATCGATGTGCCGCACCGGGTTCAGGCTGACGCGCCCCTGCACATAGGCGGTGGAATCCCCGAAATGTTTGGCCACGTACCCATGCGCGGCCTCGTGCAGGGTGATGGCAAGAACGATGGGCAACGCATGGATGGCGATACTCTGGACAATGCTATCCATGCACGATACCAAACGGGGCGAGACTGCCCTTGCCCTGGCGCACGAGTACGGGTTCGTCTCCGGTCAGATCGATCACCGTGCTCATGTCCAGGCTGCAGGCACCCCCATCCAGCACCAGCTCCACGTGATGCTCGAGGCGGTCGCGGATCTCCTCCGCATCGCTCAGCGGGAGCTCGTCCCCCGGCAGTATCAGCGTCGAGCTCAGCAGGGGCTCATCCAGCTCCGCCAGCAGGGCCTGCACCACCGGATGATCCGGTATCCGCAGACCGATGGTGCTGCGCTTCGGATGCTGCAGGCGGCGAGGCACCTCGCGCGTTGCCTGGAGGATGAAGGTATAGCTGCCGGGCGTACTGGCCTTGAGCAGCCGGTACTGGCGGTTGTCGACCTTTGCGTAGTGGGAAATCTCGGCCAGGTTGCGGCACATCAGCGTCATGAGATGATGGTCATCCACCTGCCGGATGGCACGGATGCGCGCCATCACCGCCTTGTCGCCCAGGTGTCCGCCCAATGCGTAACAGGAATCGGTCGGATAGGCCAGGACACCGCCAGCGCGCACGATGGCCGCGGCCTGCTTGATCAGGCGTAGTTGAGGCTGGGTCGGATGAATCGAAAAGAACTGGGCCACGCCGGAAATCTACCCTCGCGAACGGTCCCGGCAGGCGATGGAGCGCGCCGCCCTCACGAGGGCACCTGCTTCCAGTCATGCCAGACGGGGACGCAGCCGGCCGGAAGCTGCGGCATCTGCCCCAGATCGAAATAGCTCTCGCCCGGTCCGTGGAAATCGGAGCCGCGCGAAGCCAGCAGGCCCATGCGCCGGCTGTGGTCCGCGAACAGCAGCGCCTGCTCGGGCGTGTGGCTGGCGGTGATGACCTCGATCCCCTCGCCTCCCAGGGTGCGGAACTCCTGCATCAGTTCGTCCAGGGCGGCGGCGGACAACCGGTAGCGGGCCGGATGCGCGAGGACGGCCCTGCCCCCGCTGCCGCGGATCCAGCCGACGGCGTCGCTCAGCGGCGCCCACCGATGCGGCACATATCCGGGTTTCCCTTTGACCAGATACTTCTTGAACACGGACCTGACGTCCCGCGCATGGCCTTCCTGCACCAGGAAACGCGCAAAGTGCGTGCGCCCGATCAGCTGCTTGTTCCCAGCGTACGCCGAGGCACCCTCGAAACTGCCATGGATGCCGAACTTGTCCAGCTGTGCGGCAATCCCGCGGGCACGCATCGTCCGTCCGTCCCGTATCGACCGGAGGCCCTCCGTCAGTTCCCGATGGGTGGGATCGATGCCGAGACCAACGATGTGCAGGGTCTGTCCGCGCCAGTCGACGGAGATTTCCACACCATTGACCAGCATGATGCGCCGCACGATGGCAGCCCGGCGCGCCTCCTCCAGTCCGGCGACGTCATCATGGTCGGTCAGCGCCAGTACATCCACGCCCTTCGCCGCGGCATGCTCCACCAATAGCGTGGGGGTCAGGAGGCCATCAGAAATCGTCGAGTGACAGTGCAAATCGATATTGGGCATGGAAGATGCTGCTTCGCTTCTCGTCGAACGAGTGCTGCATCATAACAAATAAGCAGTCCCATGAAAAACGGGCTGCCGAAAAAACAGGCAGGCAAGCGATTCTGCCCCCGGTGCGTGGAACAGCGCTGCAATACCGGGCCTCTCCTCATTCCCCGGCATTTTCGGGTAAAGTATGGAAAGGCCGGGGGGACGAAATACTGTCGTTCCGGCCACCCATCCGTAACCGCATAGACGTGCGGTCTCTTTCCGCTCGGAAGATATCCATGGATTTTCTGCCCATCTTCATCGATCTCAGGCACAGCACTTGCGTGGTGGTGGGCGGCGGCGAACACGCCGCGCGCAAGATCGCCGTGCTGTTGCGCGCGAGCGCGCGTGTCGTCGTGGTCGCCCCTGCGCTGTGCGCGGAACTCGCGGGACGGCTATCGGACTCGGCACCGGAGAGGCTCATCCACCGTGCGGAAGCCTTCCGCCCGGAGCATCTGGAAGATGCCTCCCTGGCGATCGCTGCCACCGGCGACGCGGCAGTCGACCAGGCGGTTTCCGAGGCTGCCCGGCGGTTGCACGTTCCCGTCAACGTCGTGGACCACCCGGCGCTGTGCTCCTTCATCATGCCCGCCATCGTGGATCGCTCGCCCGTGCTGATCGCCGTGTCGAGCAGCGGCAGCTCGCCGGTGCTGTCGAGACTGCTGCGGGCGCGTATCGAGACCTTGATCCCGGCTGCGTACGGACGCTTGGCGACCCATGCCGCGGAATTCCGTGAACGCGTGAAAACCCGCTTCTCACATCCCGAAAATCGCCGCATCTTCTGGGAAAAGATGCTGCAAGGCACCTTCGCGGACCATGTGCTCGCCGGTCGCGACGGCGCGGCCAGGAGACACCTGGAACACGCGTTGGCGAACGAAGCCGATACGCCTCCGCAAGGGGAGGTCTATCTCGTCGGGGCCGGGCCGGGCGATCCGGAGCTGCTCACCTTGCGGGCGCTGCGGCTGATGCAGCAGGCCGACGTCGTGGTGCACGATCGCCTGGTCTCGCAGGAAATCCTCGACCTGACGCGTCGCGACGCACCGCGCATCTACGCCGGCAAGGAACGCAACCGGCACGTCATGCCCCAGGGGTCCATCAACCAGCTGCTCGTGCGACTGGCGCAGGAAGGCAGGCGCGTCCTGCGGCTCAAGGGAGGCGACCCCTTCATCTTCGGACGCGGCGGGGAGGAAATCGAAACCCTCATCGACCACGGCATCCCCTTCCAGGTGGTGCCGGGCATCACCGCGGCATCGGGGGCGGCCGCCTATGCCGGCATTCCCCTGACCCATCGCGATCATGCGCAGTCGTGCATCTTCGTCACCGGCCACCTCAAGGACGGCAGCGTCGACCTGGACTGGCCACTGCTGACACAGGCGAACCAGACCATCGTCATTTACATGGGGCTGGTCGGATTGCCGGTGCTGTGCGCGCAACTGATCACGCACGGCCTGAATGCCGCCACCCCGGCGGCCATCATCCAGCAGGCGAGCACCCGCAAGCAGCGGGTGCTCGCCGGGACGCTCGCCACCCTGCCGGAACTGGCCGCGGCGGCGCATCTCGTGCCGCCGACCCTCATCATCGTCGGCGGCGTCGTCAGCCTGCACCGCAGGCTCGCATGGTTCAACCCCGGGCCGGATGCCGCCGTCGACCCCGGAGAGGGCTGAGCAACGCCTACGCAGCCCGCCGGACGGAAGCAGGGCTACTTGTCCGGCTGGGGTGTGATGCGCAGGTAGGGACGTGGCGCGCGGTAACCCTTGGGAAATTTCTCCTTGATGACGGCCTCGTCCTGGAACGACAGCGGAATGATCACATCATCCCCATCCTTCCAGTTGGCCGGCGTCGCCACCGAGGATCCGTCGGTCAGCTGCAGCGCATCGATCACGCGCAGCACCTCGTCGAAGTTACGTCCCGTGGTCAGCGGATAGGTGATGATGAGACGCACCTTCTTCTTCGGATCGATGATGAACAGCGAACGCACCGTCACGGTCTCGGACTGGTTCGGATGGATCATGTCGTAAAGCTGGGCCACCTTCCTGTCCACGTCCGCGATAATCGGGAACTCGACGCTGCAATCCTGCGTCGCCTCGATGTCCTCGATCCACCCGGCATGCTTGTCCAGCGGATCGACCGACAGCCCGATCGCCTTGACGTTGCGCCGGTCGAACTCCGACTTGAGTTTCGCGGTCTTTCCCAGTTCCGTGGTGCAAACCGGCGTGAAATCGGCCGGATGTGAAAACAGCACTGCCCAGGAATCCCCGATCCATTCGTGGAACCTGATCCTGCCGGCCGAAGAGTCCTGCTCGAAATCCGGTGCAGTATCGCCCAAACGCAATGTCATGGCATCCTCCTTGATTGAAATTGACGAAAACGGAACGTATGCTCAATATAGCCCGACTGCCGCAATGCGACAACCATCCACCCGGAACCCCCGGGGCCGGGCATGAATGCGCCCGCATCCGGCGCATCAGGCCGCTGGCGCGACTTCCTTCACGACCGGGAATCCCCAGGAATAGGGACGCTCGTACTTCAGCAGTATGCTGTAGTAGGTGCGCACGGACTCCGTCAGGACCACCGCCTCGCCGCCGCGGGCGTAGCCATGCCGCAAGGTCTGGAAATATCCGCTCAGGCTCAGGAGCGGCAATACCTTCTTCACGTCTGCCCACGAATCCGGATTCAACCCGAGACGCTGCGCCAGGATGCGCGCATCCTCGATATGGCTGGGACCCTGGTTGTAGGCCGCCAGCGCGATCCAGGTGCGGTCAGGCTCGAGGATACGGGTGGGTAGCCTGTCCATGAGCAGCCGCAGGTAGCGTGCCCCCGCCAGTATACTCTCTCTCGCATCCAGCCGATCGGCCACCTTCATCCGGTCGGCGGTCGCCTCCGTCAGCATCATGATTCCCCGCACGTTGGCGGGCGAAGTCGCCAGATGGTCCCAGGCCGACTCCTGGTAGGCCAGCGCCGCGATCAGGCGCCAGTCGATCCCCGCCACCTCCTCCGCCTCGTGAAAATGCGCGCGCAAATCGGGCAGCTGCGTACGCCGCCGGGCCAGAATGCCGCTCACGTCGGTTCGCTCGAGGCGCCCGATGTGGCCGTAGTGGCGATCCAGCAGGTGCCCCAGGGTGCCATCCCGCTCGATCCGCTCGAAGAACGCCTGCGCCTTCTCCAGCAGGGCCCGCTCCGCGTACAGCGGAAACAGCCACGCCTTGCCGGCCGGTGCGCCCAGGTCGAAGGCAACGTCCAGGTTGGGATAGAAGCTCCGCGCACGGGCGATCTGCACGGAATCGGCCACTACGTAGTCGACCCCCTCCTCCCCTTTCGCCAGCTTCGCCAGGAGGTCCTCGCCGGGGATGTCGACTTCCGCCCACTTCAGGCCGGGTGCCTGCTGCAGCACCTTCGCGAGTGGCTCGGCATAGGGCGTCCCGCTCGCGATCACGACGCTGCGCCCCACGAGCTGAAGTGCATCCGTTACCCTGCCGCGATCGGTATTGTAGGCCACCTGCGGCTGCACGCGCTGGTACTCCGGCCCCAGTCGTGCATGGACCGCGTGCCTGGCCCCCACCACCAGCCCCGCCGCCAGGTGCCCGCCCTGCCGCTGCAGCGTCGCCAGCATCTGGTCCAGGCCGGGCACCGTCCTGAACTTCACCTGCATTCCAAGATCCCGCGCGAATTCCGAAACCAGATCGAACTCCAGTCCCGCAATGCGCCCATCGGCGTTCTCGTAGTAGGTATCCGGGCTGTTGACGGTGATCACGACCAGGTCGTCCGATTCGACGAACGGACGCACTACCGGGTACTCGTGCGTGTCGCAGGCCACGAGTGCCAGACAGCAGGCGGCGCCGGCAAGGATGGAGCGGCAAGGGAGGCTGGGCATCGAAGGGAATCGGACAGAAACTGAAGCATTCTGCCACGGTTTGATGCGCAAGGAACCGGGATAAGCGCGGGATAAACTGGTAAAATCGTACCAGCGCTCACCGGAGAGGTACCGAAGTGGCCATAACGGCGCTGACTCGAAATCAGATGGTCAGGGTAACCTGGCACGTGGGTTCGAATCCCACCCTCTCCGCCATTTACTGTCGATAACCATCTATAGCGCAATATTGCTTGGTCGGGGTTACAGATGCAACGGGGGAGTCTACGACCTCATTGTCGCCGATCCACTCAGCGGTCCCGCTCCAAAACCTGCCGTCCGTTCAGCAATCGATTGTAGGCGTAGACTGAGACTGGAAGCAGAAAGGCAGCTATCGGCCGTAGGTTCCGAAGAACAAGCATTCAGATCAACACCACCTCACTGAACACAAGCCGCACTAATCTCCAAGTAGCGGACGAAGATGGCCAAGGTGCTATGATCAATCTCGCGATGTACGCTCCACGATGTCCATCAGTTGCGAAAGCAGGTGCTCAGCCAGCTTTTCTGGCGTGAACTCCTTTCCGAGCGCATCCTGCGAGACATAGGCACTCTGGTCCATGCGCACGAGGATGTACTTGAACCTCATAGCCCTCAACTGCACTGCCTTATTGATAGACGGATAGAAACCAGGAAGCTGAGGGAAACCTTTTCGCTTTTGATCGGGAATGGAAACATCATGCTCGGCCTGCCGTACTGCCAAAACACGCAGATAAAGGGTGGCGCGTAGCGGCACGGTGGAAGCGGTCATGGTGATGTCTCCTTTCAAACCCGGTCAAACGAACGAGGCCGCTATTCAGCGGCCTCCCTGATCGTCCCGACGATCCATTCATTCAGGCTCTTGCCCGACGCTGCGGCGGCAATGACTGCGGCGGCATGGTCGTCAGGAGTGAGGCGGACATTGAACTTGCCGGAGAACTTCCGGCGTGGCTCGATACCCTTCTCCCGGCACATTTCCAGATAGACGGCCAACGACTTACGGCCTTCCTCGATCAGATCGTGAACGCTTTCGGCATAGAAGTCGGCCCCACCATTCAGGCCGACAAACTCGCCGCGCAGCATCTGAATCTCGGGATCGAAAGCGATCACCGCCTTCTCGCCATTGATTTCAACGACATTGTTCATGGCTTTACTCCGTGTTCGTCCAGCCATTTACGGATGCTGGCAACCGCACCTTTGTCCGTATCCGGTGAAGGATGCGGGCGATGAAAGACGCGCACTTCGCCGAACAGGAACACGCCGACGCGCGAACCTTCCCGCTCGCTGACTTCCGCCCCGAGGGCTACAAACAGTGCCTCTATGTCGGCCCAGCGGATCGAACCATTGACCGGGCGGGCGAAGATCAGTTCCAGCGTGGCTCTGTGACGCTTTTTCACGGAGTTTACAGTATCATTTTATAGTACCGTTTTCAAGATCAATCTCAGCCCCGGTGTCGGGCGATCCGTTGTCGGAGCCAAAGAGTTCATCGAAGAGGTCGCCGAACCATCGCTCGAACACCTCGATCTCGGCTTCCGTGACCGGAACGGGATCGGGCCAGTCGTCGGTCACGGTCCATGTACTGAGGTCGTGTTTGGGCGGCCTGCCGTGGAATGGCCACGGATAGCCCAGAAATTCCTCAAGCTGCTCCGACGCCGTAGGCGGTCGTTTGGTGCGCCGGGAACGGGATGCCGTCACCGGCTTGTGGTCGTCGCTGCGGTCAGAAGTCATCGAGGAAGTCGAATTCGTTGAACGAATGCCGCCGCCATCCGGCAGGGTTGGCGACCCAGTGATTGATTTCGGATTCCTTCCATCCTGCGCCATTGGTACTGATCTTGATCTGGGGCGGAAAGGTGCCTTCGGCGATCTTGCGGTAGATGGTGGACCGGGACAGCCCGGTGCGGGCGAGAACGGTCTTGAGACGGACGATACGGTCTGGTTGACGCATGGCTGCGCTGCCTCCTGCTGGGTGTTTCTGACGATTGCAACGACCAGACAGAGCAACGAAATATCGTTGTGCAACTGATATTTAGGCAGCGTAGGGCTATGGCGTAGAAACGGCGGCAAATAGGAAAATTCTGCGCTCTACAATCCGATGCCCCGCCCCCTGCCAAGGCCATGACTCAGGGAAAGTTGCCGCCCCAGCCTCATCCCTGAGTCGAAATCCATGCCGATGCCGAGTTGCTTCTTGCGACCTTCGAGCAAGGATTCCATCTGCGGATCGCGTTCGAGGCTCATCGTCATGTTGCCCATCTCCGCCCGCGCGGCCTTGTAGCCGGAATAGTTGCCCGCCGCATATCGCTGCTCGCTGACCTTGCCGAGTTTCTTCCAGCGGTCCACGAATTCGTCCGCCCGTTGCATGTCGAGGCGGTTTCCGGTTTCGCGCTGAAGGGCGCGGATCGCGCGCGCGGGATCGCCCGTCGCCGCCTCGCGGGCGAGGCTGTTGTCCTTGCTGTAGGCGGCTTCGGCATCCTGCCAGCCATGGGGCCGGACCTCGTTGAATGCCCGCCTTGCCGCGCCAAGCTCGCGCCGCTGGTCATCGGACGGCGCAAGGCCCTGATGCTTGGCCTCAAGGATCGCATCGGATGCACGGGCATGGCGGACAAGTGCCTGCCTGCGGGCGCGGCGCAAGGCATTCTCCTGTTCCTCGGCCGCACCGCCTGCCGGTGCCGGGGCCTCGCGCTGCACGCTGTCTGCAACCGATCTTTCCCGTCCCGGGGCTGCACGGCCTCGCGGCCAGGCGCGGCGTTGTCATGCTGGTGCAGACGGTCAAGCATGTCATCGACGGCATCGCGCACGCGCTCCGGCATCAGCCTGCGCATGATCTGGGCGACACGGGCGCGGAAAGTGATGCCGCGCCGTTCGGCATAGTCCTGCGCCGGGTCGATCCGCTCGTAATCCGTCGCCATGTCCTTCGCGCGGTCGCGCGAAAGGGTGTTGATGAGTTTGTCCTGACTGGCGAAGTCGTCGCGGCCATAATGCAGGTCCGTGCCGTCCCGGTGGCGCGACAGGGCGACATAGCTGCCGTGAGCGTCCATGCCGGGCGTTGCCAGCACATGGGTGCGGTCCACCGTCATGCCCTGCGCCTTGTGGATCGTGGCGGCATAGCCGTGGTCGATCGGTCATAGTCTTTCAGGTCAAATGCGATGTCGCGCCCGTCATCGGTGCGAACGCTCATGCTTTGGGTACTGACCTGTTCGATGGTGCCGAGCGTGTCGTTCTTCACGCTAACAGGCTGTTGAAGAACCGGTTGCGACCACGAACCGATCCTCGTCATCAAACCAGATGAGCAATCATGCCGCGCCTTTTCGAACGTCAAGGCCCTCGATTGCGGCAATGATGCAAGCACGGGCCGGCTTCTGGTCGGCCTGCGGCACGATTCCAGCCATCGTGGCCATCGTGGCCATCATTGGACGCAATCCGGACGCAACTGCGCCAACGAGCGCAATCGGCCACGAGGCGCAGGAGCGGAAAGCGTAGGCTAATTCTCGACTTGCCGTGGGCATTACCGCGCCATCAACCATTTCATCATGATGAGGCACTTGGCGCAATACGGCATCCCATCTGAAAAACCAGCAGCTACCGAGTAGCGTCCCAAGGGTTCAGGAACGGAACCCTGGCACGTTCGAATTCCGAGACATCGCGTGAAACGATCGTCAGCCCATATTGGGCAGCGGTTGCCGCGATGATGAGATCAGGCTGAGAGAAGGTGTGCCCGGACCTGCGGCCTTCTTCAACGAGCAGGCGCCATGTGAGCATCACATCTTCGGAAATGGGCAAAATGCGATGCTCGAACATGGGCCGCACCTTGTGCATCAGCCAGTTGGCCAGTTCCGCACGGCGGCCGGCATCGGCGACCAGTTCAATGCCAGAGCGAATCTCTGCCAGTGTTACCGCGCTGACATGAAGCGCCTCGAGTGGCTGCGCAGCGACGAAGGCGGTCACGCGTTGATCAGGGCGATGACGGCGCAACTCGGAAATGACGTTGGTGTCCAGCAGGTAGCCAATCACAACACCACATCCCTGACCGGCATGGACGCACGCGGCACTTCAAGCTCCATATTGCGATAAGGGGATGCCTGAATGGCCTCGATCAGGGCACTTCCCATCCGTTCGCCTTGAAGGCGACGGAAATCCTCCGCGGTAATGATGACCACTTCATCCCGGCCATGGACGGTCACATGCTGTGGCCCTTCACTATGTACGCGGCGCACCAGTTCGCTAAAACGCGCTTTCGCGTCCTGTAGCATCCAGTGGCCCGGTAGCGCAGACGTCGCCACTTTGGTTTTGTCCATACGGCATTCCATAATCTGGTTAGTCTGACCAGATTAGCAGAATCCATCCCCACCTTCAAGTAACGACTTGCAACGCCTCAGCAAACCCAGGCACTTCAGGAGGCGGTCTTTTTTGTTGTTCTGCCCACAACAAGATAATACGAAAATATGACGGGGAAGGCATAGTCCGACGATCGATTTGGAAGAGTACCCGACCGACGGTCATGCATAATCTGGATGCATCGGCGCTGTCTTCAACGAGCCGACGCGCCATGGTACGGGTGAGATCGCGATCCGTATCGCTCTCAAGCACTTCGAGGCGCGCCAATCCCGTTTCACTCGATCGAGACCGGCAATTCTGGATCGCACGCCTTGGTGAGTTTCCCATCGATACCTTCTATCCACTCACAGCATCCCATTGAATCCGATCCGAAGCCGTGGTAATTTTCATGCTGTTGAACGCTCACGAAACGGCAAAGGACGGAAAGGGAATCGAAAGACGGCTGCCTCGGCGGGGTTCCTTTTATCATGCCGCAAGGCGCAGGGCAGCGGAACGGACGCCGCCCTACCGGCGCATGCTGGAAATGGGCGTGAAGGTCGGCGCAGGCACGGACGCCACGCGCGTGGCCAGCCATGATCCCTGGAATGCACTCTACTGGCTCGTCACCGGCAACACCTTGGGGGGCCTGACCCTGTACCCCGCAAGCAACCGGATCGATCGCGAGACGGCGTTGCGGCTCTATACCGAGGCGAACACCTGGTTCTCCAACGAGGAAGGCGTCAAGGGCCAGATCAGTCTGGGCCGGTACGCCGATCTCGCCGTGCTGTCCGCCGACTATTTTCAGGTGCCCGAGGACGAGATTCGAAACCTTGTTTCCGTCCTGACGATCGTCGGCGGACGCATCGTCCACGGCTACGGCGAGTTTGGCGCACTCGCGCCGCCTCTGCCGCCCGCCATGCCGGACTGGTCACCGGTGAACTACTTCGGCGGCTACTTCAAGCCCGTGACGGCGGCAGTGGCCGCCGCCACGCAACGGCAGGCCCGCGCAGCCTGCGGCTGCGGAAATGGCTGCGCCGTACATGGCCATGCCCATGGACAGGCGTACCAGGACGCCGTGGAGATCGATGGGCAACACGGTTTCTGGGGTGCCCTCGGCTGCTCGTGCTGGGCCGTATGAGTGTTTTCCACCTTCCACCCGCCTGGCAAGCATTCTGGCGTCCGTGCAGGCTTCCTTCCATCCCGGGAGCGGACGGCGAGGTACATATGCCGAGGCATTGCCCTCGCGGTACTGGCCGCGGGGATGCCCGCCGCTGCCGCAGGGTACCAATCCCTGCGGTTCGAGGAAGACTGGAAGCAGATCTGCGATCGGGTCGGGCCCAAGTGCCGGCGTATCGGCGAGACCGCCACGCTGACGCTGGGCGCCGACGCACGCATGCGCGCCCAATATTACGGGCCCAATGATTTCGGCATCGGTGCCGGTGACGACGGCCACGTCCTGTTCCGGAGCCTCGCGCATGGCGACCTGAGGATCGGCAGGGCCGTGCAGGCATTCGTGCAGTTCGGGGTGCATGGCGAGGCCGGGCGCGCCGGCGGGCCGATCGGCACGGATCGAAGCAGCCCTGAACTACAGCAGGGATGTGACCCTTCTCATGACCAGCCTGGCATTCCGGTGGTAAACGCACATCCGGCGGACGCCTCGTCATTGGGCCGGGATTGAGCATGGAAAAAAGCCCCGCAACCCTGCACGGCGCCCAGCGCGACACCTCTCCCTGGGCACCCCTGGCGCAACCGCTGTTCCGGACGATCTGGATCGCCACGCTCGTTTCGAACATCGGCACTTGGATGCACGACGTGGGTGCCGCCTGGCTCATGACCACGCTCGCGCCGACCCCGATCATGGTCTCTCTGGTCCAGGCCGCCACGACGCTTCCGATGTTCCTGTTCGCCCTGCCGGCGGGAGCGCTGGCCGATATCGTCGACCGGCGGCGACTCCTGATCCTCGCCCAGTGCCTGATGCTCATCGCCGCGACGACGCTCGGCCTGCTGCAGTTCCTGGGACTGGTCACTCCCGCGGTCCTGCTGCTCGCGACCTTCGTGCTCGGCCTTGGCGCCGCGCTGAACGCGCCGCCCTTCCAGGCGATCGTCCCCGAGCTCGTCTCCAGGGAGGATCTCTCGCCCGCGGTGGCGCTGAACAGTCTGGGCGTCAACATTGCGCGCGCGATCGGGCCGGCCCTCGGCGGCGCCATCGTTGCGGTGGCCGGACCAGGCGCCGTCTTCGTGCTCAACGGCCTTTCGGTACTCGGGGTGCTCGTGGTGCTGGCACGATGGCGTCGGGGGCCTCGCAGCGGGGCGCTTCCCCCGGAACGCTTCATCGGAGCGCTCCAGGCCGGATTCCGGTATGCCCGGCGCTCCCCCGACCTGCATACCGTCCTCCTTCGCGCCGGCGCGGTATTCGTATTCGCCAGCGCCACATGGG
Source organism: Nitrosovibrio sp. Nv17 (assembly GCF_900119085.1). Lineage (GTDB taxonomy): Bacteria > Pseudomonadota > Gammaproteobacteria > Burkholderiales > Nitrosomonadaceae > Nitrosospira. Next base: position 40,929 of record NZ_FPIQ01000024.1, read on the forward strand.
CCCTGCTGCCCTTGATCGCCCGGCAGGAACTCGGACTGGGGGCCGGGGGCTACGGCATCCTGCTGGGCTGCGTGGGCAGTGGCGCCGTGTTCGGCGCACTCGTGCTGCCCCGATTCCGAAGACGCGCATCCGCCGACGCCGTGATCGCGGCAGCCACCTCCCTCCTCGCCCTGGCGGCCATCGGCTTCGCATGCCTGCACAGCTTCCCGGCAGCGTGCGGCACGGCGTTTCTTGCCGGCGCCGGCTGGATCGCGGCACTCTCCACCCTCAACATCGCCGCGCAAATGGCGCTGCCCAACTGGGTGAAGGCGCGCACGCTGGCCGTCTACCTCGTCGTATTCAATGGATCCATGGCGGGCGGCAGCGCGCTTTGGGGAGCCGTCGCCACGCGGTGGGACATCCCCGCCGCGCTCACGCTCGCCGCCGGCGGACAACTGCTCGCCCTGCTCCTCGTCCGCCGCAGACGGCTGCCGACCCAGCTTCCGAACCTCGAACCCTCCCTGCACTGGCCGGTGCCCGCCACCGCATCCGATCCGGAACTGGAGCGGGGGCCGGTGCTGGTTACCGTCGAATATCTGGTTCCCGCCGAGCACGCCACTGCGTTCATTGCCGCCATGGATGAGATGCGCCGCATCAGGCACCGCGATGGCGCGACCCTGTGGCGGCTGTTCGAGGATACCGCCAGGCCCGGCCGCTGGATCGAATTCTTCGAGCTTGACACCTGGGTGGAACACCTCCGCCAGCACGAGCGCGTCACCGAAGCGGATCGCGCAACACAGGAACGCATCCGGAATTTCCATGCGGGCAGCGCGCCACCCGCCGTTTCGCACCTGGTCGCGCCACCGCGGAAATGATCATCCATCCCCTGACGTTTCCCCGGAAACCGGTTGGAGGGCCATGGAGTAAACGTAGTGCTCATCGATATCCCGCACGTCCCGCCATTCATTGATCTCAAGCCAGCTCTTGAATATTCATGCAAATGCTTGCGTAGCGGCGTCAGTATGCACTGATCAGCAGCATGCGACGGAAATGGCATAGCGTGGGAAACGGCGGAAACGGTCTGCCAATTGTCAGGAGCCATGCCTCGGCGCCTGCTTTTCACTCCTTTGCTCTTTTTCTCGGCTGAGGCTTGGCGACACTGCAAGACAGGGCCACGATGTTGCAGACCGCCCAGTAGCTCAGGCCCACGTCCTGGCGATACGACGTTTGTTGACGGCTCGCTTCCAGGCGCGGATCACCTGTCGGCGGCGTTCGTGTCGTTCGGCGGAACTGGGCCGCCGTGCATCTCCTTTGTCCATCTGCCACTGGACATCAAACAGGCATGGATAGTCCCTGATATTTATGGGCCGGATCTATAGAAAACGATCGTAATGCCCGAGCGCGCCTGATCCCGGGAGTAACTTACCTGATCGGCGACTTGACCCTGCGGATCGACAAGCACGACGTCGTCGCCGGCATTACCAAGTTGCACCGGTGCCTTGAGTGGCACACGCAAGGCTTCACCGGGGCCGATGGTACCCGCAAGCGCCAAACCGGCATGGCCCGCGGCTTGAAGCTGACGGTCACGCAACTGCCAGCCGGCCAGATCGACGGTAGTGGCTGCGGTGTTGATCAAGGTCACCGTCTCGTGATCGACATCCTCGCCAGCCGGGTTCGGCAGGGCGGCGATGATGCGCAGCGCGGCGGCAGGAACGGTGACGGGTGGCGCGGGCGGGACCGGTGAAGGGGTCTGCGGCGGCAAGACAAAGGTATCGGGCAGAACAACCAGATCTTCCGGCCGGTAGCGTAGCCGCATCGCATTACCCGTGATCTCCACGAGATCGTGCATATTACCGAGCTCTCCATTCGACAGTTGCAGATAGTCGTCGCGGCTGTACCTATCCTCCCGCAGCCAGGCGTCGAACTTCGCAAGACCGGTGTTGCCGCCCTGAAAATAACTGACCAGCCGGCGGAACAACTTGGGCCACATGATCAATGCCTGAGCAGCGGTCAGATCGGCAATCTCGGCTGACTCGTCGACGCTGGGCGCATCCTCGGGCCACAGGCCGAGCGCCTGTTCGCGCACGACCCGGGCTTGCGCGGCCAAGTGATCCTTCAGGTCGACCGGCAGCGTCGTGTAGAAGGCGGGGTAGGCCATGCCCGCAACCAGCAACTGGGCGTTCACGCTCTGGCCCAGGGTCGGCGCGTCCAGGAAGAATGGCGAGCCGTCGCCGCCCGCGGTTTCGCCAGCATAGACGAAGGCGATCATCCGCCCGTAGGAATCGAGTGAATTGGCGAGTACGTAGCCACGAACGCTTTCCGGCTCGGCGGCGGTGACCTTGGTGCCGCTGGTGTCGAACGAATCGAACCCCATGGCCGACAGCATGTGCCGGGCAGCAAGATCGCCCAGTGCCACCTGCTGGCGGGTGCCCTGGAAATGTGTTTCCAGCGCATCGATTGCCTCGAAGCGGACGTTGATCTGGGTGCCGCCGCGTGTCCAAGCCGGCCGCTGACCTTCCGGGCCCAACTGCTCCACGAAAGATGGATTGTCGGGCTGAAAGCGGATGGTATCCCCGTCCGGCTCGGTGCCCAGGATCGGAAAGATGCCTCTGATGAGTGTATAGCGATTGGCCATTTCCGTTCCCTCGCATGACAAATGACGATTTTTTGAAAGGTAGCCGGATTTCGTGTCAGAAATATGTCAATTGGGCGGATGCGGCAAAAATAGCGAATGCAAGCGCCGATGACGAGAATAAAATCTTCCGCGACGAGATTTCGGATAGCGCCCACTCCATGTGGCGTGCGGCCACCCTGCTCCCGGGTACTTCCTGGCCGGCCCCTGCATCAATCCATCCTGCGCAACGGGTTGAGTGAGTTGCCACGGGCACCTCCCGACTGTTACCCAGTATATATCCGGTAAAATGGGAAGAAGCGCGGCAGCGATGACAGCACGGTGTCGGCACGCCTTTTCCCACTACCCTGAAAGGAGAGCCCCCATGATCGAACTGCGTCGAGCCCATGAGCGTGGCCATGCCGACCACGGCTGGCTGGATTCCTGGCACAGCTTTTCCTTCGCGGACTACCGCGACCCCGAGCATACGCAGTTTCGCGCGCTGCGGGTCATCAACGACGATACCGTCCAGCCGGGACAGGGCTTCGGCACGCACGGCCACAGCGACATGGAGATCGTCAGCTACGTCCTCGAAGGCGCCCTGGCTCACCAGGACAGTTCGGGCGGCGGCTCGGTGATCCGTCCTGGCAGCGTGCAGCGCATGAGCGCGGGCACGGGCGTGCGGCACAGCGAATTCAACGCTTCCCAGAGTGAAAGGGTTCATTTCCTCCAAATCTGGTTCCTGCCCAACAGGACCGGCACCCCGCCGGGCTATGAGGAAAAGCACTTCGACGAAGCCGAAAAGCGCGGGAAGCTGCGCCTGGTCGCTTCGCCCGACGGCGCCGACGGCTCGGTGAGGATACAGGCGGACGCGCGCATGTTCGCCGCGCTGCTGGACGGAGAGGAGCGCATCGAACAGGCGGTGGCGAGCGATCGCTTCGTCTACGTGCACGTGGCGCAGGGCGGCCTCTCGGTCAACGGCCGCGATCTCGTGACGGGAGACGCGGCGAAGCTGATCGATGAGGACCGCCTGGTGCTCGAACGGGGCCGCAAGGCCGAGGTGCTCGTGTTCGAGCTGTGGTGAGCCCGAGAAGGCCAGGCCATCGGGGATGCGCAACGGCGGGGTGAAATGCTCGGGAAGCAACCCCCTCGAGCGGAAGGCCAGCACGGCGACAAGCCTCCGCCGACGGCGTCCCGGCACAGCGTGAGCGAAAGGGTAAAGAGATGCCTTACCGGGCCGGAATCCTGCCCCTCAACCCCGGATCGGCTGTTACGGATGGACGGGGCGGGAACGGGCAGGCGCGATGTCGAGCCGGTGATGGTGGAGCTGGGCGAACATGAAGAGGTCGAAGCGGTTGCGGATGCCAAGCTTGCCGAAAATCGAGGTCAGGTGGTTGCGCAGCGTCTGCTCGCTGATCCCCAGCGTGTGCGCAATCCTCTTGTTCGAGGCGCCCGCCTCGCTCGCGAACGCCGCCACGATCGCGCCTTCCTTGCGCGTCAGCGCAACGATCCGCTCGGTGACGGGATCGGCAAACGCCGGCTCCGCCTGCACGAAGCTGGTCACGACGCGTCCCATCGTCTTGCGCGGCAGCCACAGCTCGCCCTCGTGAACCTTCTGGATCGCCTTGAGAATGGTCGCTGTCGGCTGCTCCTTGTACACCACGCCCCGCGCCCCATGGAAGAC
>NZ_FPIQ01000037.1 GCF_900119085.1 Nitrosovibrio sp. Nv17
GCAGTGTTCTCTTGGCAAGGCGCTGCGTGGGATGCGCAGTGCGCTGCTGCACGGCATCAGCGACCGTCGCGGGCGCCACGACTGCCTGTACGTGATCTTCAGTTCGCGCGACACGCTCGATGGCGGCACGCTTGCCGCCATGGAGATCCTGCTGCCCTACCTCGACACCGCCCTGCGCGGCGTGGCGCCCCTGCCGCAGCGCACCTATCTGCCGGAAGGCGCGCAGGAGACCGAGCACCACGGACTGAGCGAGCGCGAAAGCGAGATCATGGACTGGGTCAAGCTGGGCAAGACCAATGCGGAGATCGGCAGCATCCTCTCCATCAGCGCCTTCACGGTGAAAAACCACATGCAGCGCATCTTCAAGAAACTGGACGTCTACAACCGGATGCAGGCCGTATCCAAGATCGAGCGCAGCCTGAGCCATGGCTGAAGCCAACCCGGCCTTTTCCGCCTCCCGGGTCTCGGCGCGCGCCGAGGAACCGCTGGGCAACAACATGCTCAGCGCCGTGGAGGCCATGCTCGACCCCTCCATGCTGGCGCTGTCGCTGTGGCTGATCGGCGTGAGCATCGAGGGCGAACTGCAGCCCCCCTACCTGATCCTGGCGGTGATCGTGTTCTCGATCACCTTTCCCGGCACCTCGCGCCTGCAGTTCTCGCTCAAGCGCCTGGTGTTCGACGTGCTCTACAGCTGGTTCTGGGTGATGACGCTGCTGCTGCTGCTGGGCATCGCCACCGGCTACGTGCACGAGTTCTCCCACCAGGCGCTGGTCGCCTGGCTGTGGCTGGCGCCCTTGAGCCAGATCGGCGCCCACCTGGTGCTGCGCGCCGCCGCCCCCACCCTGCTGGCGCTGCAGGGGCCGCCGCAGCGCGCCATCATCGTCGGCCTGAACGACCAGGGCGCCGCCCTGGCCGGGCGCATCCACAAGGCGCGCTACTCCAAGATCGCCCTGTCGGGCTTCTTCGACGACCGCAGCCCGGATCGCCTGAGCCGTGCCGAGGACAGCCCGCTGCTGGGCAGGCTGCACGAACTGCCGGGCTTCGTCAAGACACAGCGCATCCAGTTCATCTACCTGTCCCTGCCCATGGCCTCACAGCCGCGCATCCTGCACGTGCTCGACGAACTGAAGGACACCACCGCCTCGATCTACTTCGTGCCCGACATGTTCGTCACCGACCTCATCCAGGGCCGCAGCGGCACCGTCTGCGGCACCCCGGTCATCTCCGTGTGCGAATCCCCCTTCACCGGCTCCAACGGCTTCATCAAGCGCGCCAGCGACATCGTGCTCTCCCTGCTGATCCTCGCCCTCATCTCCCCCCTGCTGCTGCTCGTCGCCCTCGCCGTGAAGCTCGACTCCCCCGGCCCGGTCATCTTCAAGCAGCGCCGCTACGGCCTGGACGGAGAGGAGATCCTGGTCTACAAGTTCCGCTCGATGCGCGTGTGCGAGGACGGCGAGACCATCCGCCAGGCCAGCCGCGAGGACAGCCGCATCACCCGCGTCGGCGCCTTCCTGCGCAAGAGCTCGCTCGACGAGTTGCCCCAGTTCATCAACGTCCTCCAGGGACGCATGAGCATCGTCGGCCCCCGCCCCCATGCCGTGGCCCACAACGAGACCTACCGCAACCTCATCAAGGGCTACATGATCCGCCACAAGGTCAAGCCCGGCATCACCGGGTGGGCGCAGGTCAACGGCTACCGCGGCGAAACCCGCACCCTCGACAAGATGCAGGCTCGCATCGACCACGACCTCGACTACCTCAGGAACTGGTCCCTCAAACTCGACCTCCATATCATCCTGAAAACCGTCTTCACGGTGGTGGCGGACCGTACCCACGCATACTGACTGCCGCCCCGGCCGGCCGCTTCACCCCACATCCAGCACGACACGATAGCGCGCCTTGCCGGTCGCCAGGTGGGCGATCGCGTCGTTGACCCTGCTCAGCGGGAAGTGCTCCACCTGCGGCGCGATGCCGTGCCTCGCCGCGAAGTCCAGCATGGTCGCGATGGCGGCAGGGGAACCCGTCGGCGATCCCGACACGTTCTTCTGCCCCATGATGAGATCGAACACCGGCACGGGGATCGGCTCCAGCACCGCCCCCACCACGTGCATGCGCCCATTGGGCTTGAGCGTCTTGAACAGCGCGTCCCAGTCGAGCGGCGTGTTCACGGTGACCAGCAGGAAATCGAGCGAACCGGCCACCCCCAGGATCTCCGCGCTGCTGCGGCTGGCCACCACCCGGTGCGCCCCCAATCGCTTCAATTCCTCGGTTTTCGACGCGCTGGACGTAAAGGCGGTCACTTCGCAGCCCCAGGCACGGGCGAACTTGAGGGCGAGATGGCCGAGACCGCCGATCCCCACGACGCCCACGCGATCCGTCGGCCTGACGCCGTAGCGCAGCAGCGGCGCGAAAACGGTGATGCCCCCGCACAGCAGCGGCCCGGCCGCAGCGGCGTCGAGCGTTTCCGGCAGGGGAATCGTCCATGCCCAGTGCGCCCTCAGCCTGTCGGCAAAGCCGCCGTGGCGCCCGACGATGGTCGCGCCAACCTCCGGGCACAGATGATGGCTGCCCGTCATGCACTCGCGGCAGTGCATGCAGCTGTCCGCGCTCCAGCCTATCCCTGCACGCTGCCCGGTCTCCACGCCCTCCACGCCGCTCCCCACCGCCACCACCCGTCCCACCGCCTCGTGCCCCGGGACGATGGGATAGCGCGACAGCCCCCAGTCGTTGTTGAGCATGGAAAGATCCGAGTGGCATAGCCCGCAGTACTCGACGGCGATCTCCACCTCCTCGTCGCCCAGCGGCCCCGGATCATAGGAAAACGGTTCCAGCGCCCGCCCCGCCGCAGGGGCGGCCCATCCATGTATCTCGCTCATTGCAGTTCCTCCTTCGTCAAGGGAATCGTTCCGTACGCCCACCCCGCCTTCCTGGCTTTCCCCGTCCCGCAGCCGGCAGGGACGGATGGCTTGCGGATATTTTTGCGGAAAGGCTGCGTGAATAGATGATATCATCCGCAGGCAGATATCGGCTCTGCCATGCGCATCCGGGTTGGCGGAAACCGCGCCCCGCATGCCTTCGGCATGGATGGCGGATCGGGCCGGCGGTCTTCCTGCCGGCTGGCATCCCCTGCCCGGCGGAATTCGGCGGATCATCGCCTGCAGGCAGCCGATCGAATAGCGCCCGGCAATCTCCATGAATGATACCCGCATCGTGAACGGATACACGGCTCCCATGGACGCATGACGGATGCAGCTCCCCATGCGGGCATGCACGGCCCTGCTGTCGGGCATCTCGCAGGCATCGATGCCGACTGGGCGCGGCTGATCCGCTGCGTGGGACCCTGCACCCACCGGCCCGAGGCCGCGCGCGAGCCCTGCGAGGCGTTGATAAGGGCGGTTGCCTACCAGCAGCTGCATGCCCGCGCGGCGGACGCCATCGTCGCGCGATTCCTCGGCCTGTACCCGCAGCCCGGGTTTCCGCAGCCGGAACGGATACTGGCTACGCCACGGGACATCCTTCGCACCTGCGGGTTTTCCGGGCGCAAGGTCGATACCGTGCTGGGCATCGCGCAAGGTACGCTCGACGGCGTGGTGCCATCGCGCAGGGCCGCGGACGGAATGTCCGACGATGAACTGATCGCCCGGCTCACCACGCTGCCCGGCATCGGCCGCTGGACCGTGGAGATGCTGCTCATCTTCACGCTCGGCCGGCAGGATGTGCTGCCGGCCGACGACTTCGGCATCCGCGAGGGCTATCGCTTCCTGAAGTCGCTCGATGTCGCGCCCGGCCGCAGGGAGATGGAGCGCACCGGCCTGCCCTGGCGCCCCTACCGGACGGTGGCGGCCTGGTATCTGTGGCGCGTTCCCCTGCTGCCCGACTATAGGAGAAAGGGATGACGACATGATGACGACCCTGGAAAGGCAGGCATAAGGACGTGCTGTTCGATCGCATCAAGCCCCTGGAGGACATACTCGAGTCGGCACAGAAGAGGGGACTCCGGAGGCAGCTCGGCGCAATCGACCTCGCCGTGCTCGGCATCGGCGCGATCATCGGCACCGGCATCTTCGTGCTGACCTCGGTGGCCGCCGAGAAGGCCGGCCCCGGCATGATGTACTCCTTCGTCATCGCCGGATTCGTGTGCGCGCTGGCGGCGCTGGTATATTCCGAGATCGCCGCCATCGTGCCGGTGGCGGGATCGGCCTATACCTATTCCTACGCGGTCTTCGGCGAACTGATCGCCTGGATGGTCGGCTGGGCCCTGATCCTGGAGTATGCGGTGGCGGCGGCGGCAGTGGCAGTGGGCTGGTCGGGCTACATCAACGGCTTCCTGCGCGAGATCGGCCATGGCCTGCCCCTGTTCCTGACGGCGGGACCGCGCGACACCGTGACCCTGGCAGACGGCGCCATCGCCGCCGGAGGCTTCAATCTGCTGGCGTTCGTGGTCTCCCTGCTCGTCACCCTGCTCCTGATCGTCGGCACCACCAAAAGCGCCCGGGTCACCGCAGTGCTGGTGGTCGTCAAGATCGCGGCCCTGACGATATTCCTGGTGCTGGCCCTACCGGCCATCGATGCAGCCAACTTCGAGCCCATGCTGCCCAATGGCTGGGGCACGCCTGCTTCCGGGATCGGGGTGCTGGGCGCGGCGGCTTCGATCTTCTTCGCCTACATCGGTTTCGACGCCGTCTCGACCGCCGCCGAGGAGACCCGCAATCCCAACCGCAACGTGCCGATCGGCCTCATCGGATCGCTCGGGGTGTGCACCCTCTTCTATCTATTCGTCGCCTACGCCGCGGTAGGCGCCGTGGGCGCCCAGCCCGGCGGCGAGCTGTCCCAGTCCAAGGAACCGCTGGCCTTCGTGCTGCGCGCCGTGGGGCATCCCGTGATCGGCAACTGGGTGGCATCGGCCGCCATCGTCGCACTGCCTTCCGTCATCCTGATGATGCTGTACGGACAGACCCGGGTGCTGTTCACCATGTCGCGCGACGGGCTCCTGCCTGCCATTCTTTCACGGGTGCATCCGCGCTTCCATACCCCCCACGTCGTCACCCTGGTCACGGGCATCGGCGTGGCCACGTTCGCGGCCATCTTTCCGGTGGGCATGCTCGCCGACGTATCCAACTCCGGCACCCTGTTCGCATTCTTCACCGTGGCCCTGAGCGTCATGGTGCTGCGCCGCCGCGAACCAGGACGCCATCGTCCGTTCAGGACACCCGCCCTGTGGCTGGTCGGGCCGCTGGCGATGGCGGGATGCCTGCTGCTGTTCGTCAGCCTGGGCTGGGAGACGATCAGGCTGTTCCTGGGCTGGGCAGCCATCGGACTCATCGTCTACTTCGCCTACGCCCGCAGGCGCAGCGTCATCGGCAAGGAATCGGGAAGCGGAGCCGCCGTCTCCTGAGACCCTCAGCCGTTCAGGTGCCGGCGCGCAAACCCTGTCGAGCCCCGGCCCACGACGAGCACGGCGAGCGTGGCGGCAAGGTCGAAATCGAGGGGAATCGAGGCAAGCCCGGCGAGATCGTTCTGCAGCCTGTCCAGCCCCTGTACCGTGCTGTGGAGCAGGCTGATGCGCACGGACCCGATCCCTTCCGTGCTGGTGATCCCGAAGAAACGATCCTCCGCCGTCTGGCCCGCGAACGACTCATCCCCCAGTGCGGAAGGACCGATGATCCCGAGCAGATTGCCGGCGCGGTCGAAAGCCTCGAAGAGCACGCTGTCGAAACCCCTGCGAATATTGGCGAATCCGGAGTCGGTCCACACCAGGCCGGCATGATGGGGCAGGGCGCCGAGCAGCGCGGCGCTGAAGGTGAAGGTGATGCTCGACACGCCGTTGAAATACCAGGAGTGGCCTGATCCGGCAGCGCCGTCCGGCTGATCCCGGATCAGGCTCTCCCGGTCGCCGGGCCACGATGCCATGTCGCCCGCTTCCACCGGGTGGAGGGCGGTCGGCGGCAGCTTTTCCAGTTCGTCGGCCCCAAGCTCGTCGAACAACGCCTGTGCCGAAGAGCCATTCGCAAATACGGCGTAGGAAACCGGATCGATCAGCATGGCATTTACCGCGAGGGGCTCCGACAGCAATGCGACGACCGACAGTGCCGCATCCGGGTTCTTCATATTATTATTGGATTTCAAGTTTTCCTGCCGTGATGACAACGTAACTGTCCCATGGGTCATGCCAGGCTATGTTACGCGGCGAATTCCGTTTTGCCATCGGACTTAGGTACACCGCACCATGGAAACATTCCCCGGCAGGCAGGGGCGATCCCGTCGAACGAGGTACGTTGCGCGTGACCCCGGCTCCCGGGGATTCCGCGCTGTGGAAAATCCGGGGGCGCCGCGCCCTGCTGCCCTGGATGGCTCCATGTCATGTAAGCATGGAGGATCCATGGATCGGGCCACAGCGCATGACTCGGGCAGCCCTTGTGGTACTATCTACTTATATTATTGATTTAAATTTATGGAACCACAGAAAGGAAGATATGGGAAGGCCATGGATCTACCATTATTTAAAATAATCTTTAGAATTACAACCACGCTCACGGTAAAGATCGATCATCGGATGCTACCTCTGCAATGATCCCTGGTCGATGTACCGGCCCTGATGAAGTGCAGTGTGTTGAGTGTGTCGTATCCTCTAGTGTTGTTGTAGATCCATGTTGTACCCTCGTTTCACCTTTCAACCCGCTTCGGCGGGTTTTTTCTTTGGTGCGGATCGATCAGGGACTGCCTGAACCGGCTTCGTGGCCGCCGTCTCTAACGGAACGGGGGCGCAAGCAAGGCGGGATGGGGATGAAATGAAATGCACCCTGTCGCAGCGCTCTCCGGACGGCGTGGCGACCGCTCCCCGCTTTGCAGACTTCCCTCATGAAAACAGGATCCAAGGGTTTTCCTTAGCGAAAAACCGGGGTTTCCCCAATATACGTGGGGGATGGAGCGGCATAGGATAAGGTCAGTCAAATTGCATGCGGATGGATTGCCATCATGAAAACGGACACGACGGGCAACATGGGAATGGGACACTGGATCGCAGTGGCGTTCATGCTTGGGTTCCTCGCATCCTGTGCGCAGACGGGCGGGTTCGAGGCGCACGGCGTCGATCTGGATCGGGCGGCGCAGCATGCCCGCACAGCCGCCGACCACGACCGCCTGGCGAGGCAGTACCGGAGCAGCGCCGAGAAGCTGCAGGCGAAGGTGGAAGAGCAGAGGCAGCTGCTGTCGCAGTACGAGGAGAAGAGCTACATCTACGGCAGGCGTGCGCAGGATCTGCAGTCGCACACCTCGGCGCTGCTGCACAAGTACGAGCGGGCCATGGAAGAGACGATCCAGCAGGCCTCGTACCA
>NZ_FPIQ01000009.1:0-42589 GCF_900119085.1 Nitrosovibrio sp. Nv17
AAGTCGGGAACCAGCGTGGACAAGCGCGCCTGCATCTCCAAAGCCGGCAACTGCCATATCCGCCGTGCCCTCTATCTGCCAGCTCTGTCCGCCAAGAAACATGATCCATACGTGAAGGGCTTCTTCGAGCATCTGATCTGCAACGGCAAGACTCCTTTGCAAGGAGTATGCGCTGTCATGCGTAAATTGCTGCATGCCATCCACGGCATGCTCACTCATGACCAGCCCTTCGATAATCAACGCTTCTATGCCCTTCCCGCATGAGCAAAAACATGAATTAGTGTTGACTCTGAACAGAGTATCTACGGATGCTTTTGGGGAGTGAAGTGAAATTGTAGGGTGGGTGAAGCGGAGCGCAACCCACCGAATTCATGGAACCGATGGGTCAAGGTGGTTCATCCCGATGATGGGTTGCTACGGGGACTTTTCATAGGTTTTGATGGGTTGCGCTGCGCTCCACCCATCCTACGGATGCTGAAGGTGGGGCGAACCACCTTGTGGCGGGCGGGAATCAGGTAGATTCTCCGCATGGCTTACCGCTGATCGAATCTTGCCTGTGTCAGGGAAGGTGATGGGTTGCGCTGCGCTCTACCCATCTCGGGGGCTACGGGGGTTGTAACGGCAGCACGCGTAAGCGTGTGCGATTGGGTTCAATAGTAAGCAGCGCGCCGTCCTCTAACTCGGTTGCCATTTGCCGCAAGGCAGCGATTACTTGCTTGGCGATCATGTCCGGACTGACATCCTCTGCGCGGATTTGCACGACACTGGGCTTCTCACCCTGGGTGGCGGCGAGGATGGCGCCGAAATCCAGATCATGAGTGAGCACCACGTAGTCATGGGAATTGGCGTAGGCCATGATTTCCGAGTCCGCCGCATCGTTCGCGCCTAGGGTTGACCAGTGTGCTACCTCAATGCCCGCATCGGCCAGCACACCGATCCAGCGCGGCGATAAATTCATATCGACGAGTAGCTTCACATCGTAGCCAGCGTGACCTCTCGCTCTTCGGCCCGCCACGCGGCGTAGCGAAGCGCCTGCATAATATCCTCACGTTCGAGATAAGGATAATCAGCAAGAATTTCCTCGATGCTGTGTCCCGCACCGATTTGCCCAACGATCATGCCGACCGTGACACGCATGCCACGGATGCAGGCCTTGCCGCCCATCACGCCGGGCAGCTGGGTAATTCGATTCAGTTGTCCCATGCTCTGTTCCTTATCAAAACTCATTGCAATGGTAAGAGGTCGAGAATAGCATTTCAAGAGCTGCTTCCGAGAATCGATGGGTCGGGGTGGGTCATCCCTATGATGGGTTGTTACAGGGGCTTTCCACAGATTTTGATGGGTTGCGCTGCGCTCCACCCATCTTACCCCTACTGCTATGCAAACAACCGTGCGACCTGCGTCATGAGCAGAAACAGCCTCAGTGGCGTTTGCTGGAACGGCACGAAGTCGAAATGTCGATAGAAACTTTCGGCCTGTTCATCCTTCGCTTCCACGATCACCGCCATGGCGGCGATTTGCTGCGCCCCCTCCAAGCTGCGGCGCAGGGCGTCAGCAAGAAGAAATTCCCCGACACCCTGTCCACCGGCCGAACGATCCACCGCCAGCCGTCCCAGCAGCGTCACCGGCGGTTGGCCGTAGCGAGGCAATCGTTTCATCAGGTCATGCGGGCCGAACCGCAAGCTTCTAGAGGTCGATGACGCTTGCGTAGACCAGCCGTTCCTCGATCACGCGGCGCGAGTAGGTGGCGGCGCCGGCGCGCTCGGGAACGATGTGGTCGCTGTAGAAGCGCTCGAATTCCCGCAGCATCAGCCGGCGCGGGCGGCCGTCGCCCGCCGCGATCGTCACCGTCGTCTCCCAGAAGGGCGGGTCGAGCTGAAAGGGAGGGCGATCCCGGGCATCGACGATCGGTCCGCGATCGACGGCCGGGTCGAGGGATACGTTCGGGCCGGCCCGCGTCTCGACGGTGCGCGCCACCGCCGAGGTGGTGCGCAGGTTCGGAAAAATCTCGAAACCCGGGGAGGTCGAGGCCGCGCCCCCCAGTACTTCGCTCCTGAGGATGGCCGTGTCCGACCAGCCGAGGTCGCTGTCGATGGACGGATCCCGGGTTTGCAGCACCAGTTCGATGCGGTTGCGTCCGGTCTCGTGCACGCCCTGGGTGAAGGCGGCGTTCTGGAATTCGCTGTCCACGGGGAATTTCATCGGGCCGAAGGCGGCGACCGGGCCGTGCAGCGCCGCCTTCACCACGTTGCCTTGCAGGGTGACGACCGAGCGCCGCCGCGGCAGCACCTGGGTGAATTCCGCCAGGACGACCTTGGAGATCCTGGCCGAGGGCAGCGCGTTCGGCTGGTAGCGGACGAGCGCGAGGCGCGCGAAGGGCATGTAGGCGGCGCCCGGATCGAGCTCGATGTCGCAGTACCACAGGCTGCGCGCGCCATCCCAATGGACGCGGTGGCCGACGATCTGCACGAAGGGATCCGCCTGTCCCGGCCGCTCCTGCAGGCGAAGCTGCTCGGAAGCCACCCGTGCGGGGAAGTCCGTGAGGCGCGTCAGCGTCTTGGGCAGCGGGCTGTCCCAGAAGGGGTCGGTGCCCCACTGCGTGACCAGCGGCTGGAAGGCGGGCGGGATGTCCGTGAAGCGGGCGCCGTCGCCGTAGAGGACGACCCCCAGGAGTTCGCCGTCGCCCGACGAGAACCAGGGGCGGTCGAGCCACACGCGCAGGCCATTGCCGTGGCGGGTGACGTCGTGTCCGGCCCGCGACTGCGACGGCTGCCAGCGGAAGGTGGGCACCACGTAGAGGACGCGCGGATCCCTGGGCGGCGCGCTCGCATGGACGAGGGACTGCTGCTCCGTCCCCGATGCGCTCTGGAGCACGGGGGCGCCCGGGTCGTCCTCCGCCGGCAGCTGCATCGCAGGTCCGGTCGCGACGGGCCCCAGGCGCGTGACGGCGTCGGGGTCGGCGTAGACGGAGGGGGGCAGGTATTCGCGGAAGCGCGTGGTGGCGCGGGCGCGATAGCGGATGAGGCGGAAGCGCGTATCGCCCAGCGCATGCACGTCGCCGCGCGTGGCCTGCGGGTCGATGGTCTGGTCGTCCACGGCCTGCGAGAGGATGAATTCGTTCTCGTGATTCTCCGCGAGCTTGATCTCGCCGAGCTGTCCCCTGAAGGACACGCGCTCGGGCGCGGGCTTCGCCAGATCGTCGACCCACTCCTTCCACTCCGCCTCGATCTCGAACTTGCCGGTCGAAGGGCCGTGGAGCCGGACGGTGCGGCACAGCAGCCGGGTATCGTGCGAGCCGATCTGGCGGTTAGGGGTGAGGAACAGGAGCTCGGGCTCGCACACCGGCGCCTGGGTGGCGTGGACCAGCGTCAGTTCCCGGAACGGGGTGATCGTCCAGTTGGCGCCGACGGCGGCGGACTTCCTGACGAAGTCCGCCTCGGCCGCGCTGCCGGTCCAGCGCGGGATGCCGAAGCTGGGCAGGAATTCGGGATGCACGAAGCTGGAATAGACCAGCCGCACGATCCGCCCCTTGGCCACGAACAGGGTGAGCGTGCGCGCCTGCTCGTTCCACTGGGGCGCGCCGCTGTCGGCGAAGGACTCGGCGCAGGGAAGCGATGCGATCTGGGCCGCGCGCTCTGCGAGCACCAGGCGGAAGCCGGCGCTGTCGGGCCAGCCGCCGCCGTGGCGGATGAGGATCGCCAGGCCCTGCCCCGGCAGCTGGCGGATGACGCAGGACGCTCCGAGATCGGCTTCGCCGGTGACGCCCGGGAGGGCGTGCCCGGGCACCGGCCGTATCGCCGTGCCGCCCGACGCGCCATCCGGCAGCCACGGAGTGGCGAGCGCCGCCTCGCGGTGGATGACGTACTGGCCGCCGGCCAGCCGGTCCCCCGTGGGGTTGCCCGCGTCGGGCAGCGCTGGGGGCAGCGTCTGCGTGGTTGCGATGCCGTCCAGCGCGCGCGGAGTCACCAGCTCTATCTCGGCTCCAGCGCCGCCCTCGTAGAGGGTGCCCGCCTCGCGCGCGCCGATCTCGTAGCCTTTCCTGATGTCTTCCCAGCTGCCGAAGAACGGGTCGAACAGGCCATGCGTCTCGCATTGCTGCTGCGACGCCTTTGGCGGGACGAAGTGGCGTTCGTTCACCGCGCCGTACTCGAAGTCCTGCGAGGCGGGCGCGGCGATGGCGCTCGCGATCGGTTCGGTCGCGAGGTAGCTCCCGGCGGAGGCGTCGAAATTGGAGCGGATCACCATGCGTTCCAGCGATTCGCCCTCCGAGACGCGCGCGCGATGCACCGCGACCGGCGGGTCGACCGGCTCGAAGCGCCAGTAGCCGACGGCGTCGCTCGCCTGCTCGAGCTTGCCGAGCGTGGGATCGTCGTGCGCCAGGCTGTTGCCGGCGACGTCGACGACGCGGGCGCGGAAGCGATAGAGCTGCCCGTAGCGCAGCCGGGGCAGGGTGCCCTTGCGGGCCTTGAAGCTGGCCTTCACCCCGTTGCCGGCGTCGGCGACCTCGTCCACCTGCGCCGGAACCTCCGACTGGAGCTGGCTGTCGGCGGCCTGCTCCGCCTTGAGCGCCAGGCCGGCGCGCGGCGTGCACAGGCTCCAGCCGGTCCAGCGGAACAGCGATTCGTGCAGGTAGTGATCGTCCGGGTTCGAGCCTGCGTCCGTGCCGGACGTGGCCGAGGCGCCGGACACGTGGCCCTCGTCGGGAGGAAGGTCGATCGGGGCGCCCGACCTGGCGAGACTGTAGTCGCCGACGCGGGCGCACAGCGAGCGCCAGTCGCCCGGCGCCGTCTCGTCCGGCACCGCGGCGACGTCCACGCGATAGCCACGATGGACGTCTTCCGCGAACAGCGTCACGTCGTTCCCGCCGCCGCCCTCGACGGCCTGGTTCTTGAGCGCGGCCGCGGCAGCCGCCTGCGCGACCTCGCCGGCGCGGCCATGGCGTGCGATGCCGAGCCCGCCGCTGCGCAGCGCCGCTACCGCCTGGCGGTCGCCGGTGGTGTAGGTGACCTCGCCGTGCTTCTGGCGCAGGCTGAGATGCTTGCTCACGAGATTCTGCGCGGTGAGGGTGAAGTTGACGGTCTTGAGTGCCGCGCCGTCGGGGTCGACCTGGTAGACGTCGAACAGGCCGCGGCTCTTGCCCCAGCTGTCGTTGCTGCGCTCCAGCCGCAGCAGGCCGCGCGCCTGGTCGTTGCCCCTTGGCCGGGCGACGAAGCGCTCCTTGTCCGCGTGCCAGGCGGTATGGGGCGTCACGTCGCTGGCCGGGTCGTGGCCGCCGGACCAGCCGATCGCCAGCCGCAGCCGCCCCTGCGCAGTGCCGTTGCCGCTGGCGATGCGCGCGTCGAGCGGCGCGTCGTCCTCGAGCGCGAAGTCGAGCACGAGGCCGAGCCGGCGCAGGAGTCCGGGGTAGCCGCCGAACGAGGCGACGATGCGATGGAAGTCGTACGCCGGGGCTTGCGGCGGCAGCGCGAGATTCTGGTAGTCCGGGCGGCGCAGGCGGCGCTCGGCGTCGGTCGGCGGCCGGCGCCGGTAGAAGCGGTCGGCCTGGTAGAAGGCGTACTCGTCCGGCCCGCTGAACAGCTCCATCAAGGCGGCGTCCGGCTCGGGCAGCAGCGGCGTGCCCGGCCCGCCCGGGCGGGGATTGTACCAGTCGGAACGCAGGGTGCGCCGGGTGCGCTGCCCCGTGGCCGGCGGGGGGCCTTCCTCCTTCGCGCCGGGGCCGGGGACGGGCATCGAATAGATTCCCCGGGGCTGGAACACCGAGCCGTTCAGGCGCTTCTCGACGTCTTCGCCGAAGAAGCGGGAGAAGCCGGGCAGGGCCACCTCGACCTGGCCGTGCCCGAAGTTGATCGCCTGCGTGCGCGTGCCGAGATCGGTCAGCATGCCCTTGAGATCTGGATGGGCCTCGCGCCAGGGCAGCAGCGTGGGATGGTTCGACGCCGACTGCACGGCGAGCCGGCCGTAGTGCCGGCGCAGGAAGCCCAGCACGCTGCGCACCGGGAAGGAGCGCAGGTTGACCTGGCTCATGTCCTTGAACTCGAAGCCCGCCACCGGCGTGGCGTCGTCGAAGAGCTGCCGCCACAGGTCGCCGTCGGGCTCGGTGAGTGCGACGAGGCCGACTTCGTCCGCGCCGATGCGGACGCTGAATCTGGCGCCGGCGAGCGTGCCCGGCCAGTCCAGGAATTCGGGAAACGCCGCGAGGCGCTGCTCGGCCGCCGTCTGCGGGGTGAGCCGCGGCGACACCACCGCGCTCAGGCGCCAGCGGCCCCGGCCGATGCCGTCCGCCGGCGCGCGCCCGTAGGGCAGGAGGGTCCAGAGGAGCTGCGTTTTGGCCATGGATTCTCCGGCGGTCAGGCAAAGGCTTCGATGTGATCGCGCCACGCGTATTCGGTGGCTGCGCCGATCTGGGCGAGCTCGTCGGCCAGCGGGAGCGTGGCGTCGAGACCGAGCATCTGGCGCAGCGTCGGATCGCCGTTCGCGCCGGAGAACTTGCGCTCGCAGGTGATGGTGACGCTGCCCGAAAAGATGAAGAGCGAGATCTCGATCGTGAGCTCGGCCTTGCCCACGCACTTGCCCGACTGGAATTCGTATCGGAGCTCCAGGTAGAGTTCGAGCGAGGCGGTGATGATGCCCAGCACGTTCACGTGGCCGCCGAGCCGGAAATAGCCGGTCAGCGAGGCGGCATCCTGCTCCATGCGGAAGTAGATGCCGGCCATCACGTGCACGCCGCCGGAGGCCACGCCGAAGTCGATCGAGATGCCGGCGCCGAACTCGAACGCGGCCTCGAGTATCTGCACGCCGTGCGGATCGATGGTGACGCCGAAGAAACCGCCGCCGCCGAAGATCCAGACGGTGAGGAGGAACGGCTGCTCGCGCCGGCAGAAGTTGAAGCGCACGCTGAGCGGCTGGCCGATGAAGGGCACGGTGAATCCCGCGCCGAGGCTGAGGTTCGAGAGATTGAGCACCCCCACCGTGATGGAGGGGAGCGCGATGTCGAAGCCGGCGTCGATGCCCTGCGGCGTGATGTCCAGGTAGGGCGGGTCGGAGAAGCCGTCGAGCGGGATCAGGTCGCGCAGCGTCTCGACGAAGCTCAGCGGCCCGACGAACTTAATGTCGGACAGCAGGACGTCGACGTTCATCTTGGCCGCGCTGTCGATCGAGAACTCGATCTTCTCGAAGTTGAGCTCGAGGAAGCTGGCCGGCGCGATCAGCACCAGGTCGAAGTGCTTGAGGCCGCACACGACGCCGATCTTCGGCCCTTCCGAGCCGTTCTTCTTCACCTTGGCCTCGACCGCGACGATCAGGCCCTTCTTGTCGTGGGCGCGGAAGATCGGATCCTCGCTGTGGGAGACGCCGGGCAGCCACCAGCTGTCGATCTTCGGATTCCAGTCGAAGCGGATGGTCAGCTCGTCGCCCGTCAGTCCTTCGATCAGCTGCAGGAGGTCGCCCACGCCGCCCAGCAGCTCCTCGACCAGGGTGAGCGCGTCGAGGATCGCCTTCCTGGGGGCGCCGTCGAGCAGATTGAATCCGCCCAGCGCCGTCCGGAAAGTGCCGATCTCGCCGGCGAGCACGGTCACCTTCGCCTCCAGCGCGCCGGGATCGCCGAGCAGGTTCGACAGCGTCTGCGGATTGCCGACGATGCCGTCCAGCGCATCCCACAACGCCTTGCCCGCGGTGATGAGCGCCTGGAGCTTCTCGAGATCGGCCAGGAACGCGTCGAGCCTGGCCGCGGCGTTCAGCACGCCCTGGCGCAGGCCGGCGGGCAGGGAGACGCCGCCGGGCGACGCGTTGGCCGCCGCCTTGACATCGGCGACGCGCGCGCGCGCCTGGGCGATGCTCGCGGGAAGCGAGGCCAGCTCCGGTGCGGCGACCGCACTGTCCAGCGTCAGGGTGGCCAGCTGGGCAACGCGGGATGCGAGGTCGTCCAGGGCCTGCACGAGCGCGTCGATCGCGGCGCGCACGGGTTGAACCTGCGCAGCGGCGCAGGCCTGGCTCTGGTCGACCAGATCCGCCAGCGTCGCCTTGAAGGCAGCCACGGCGGCGTCGGCGATGCTGCCCGGCTGGGAGGCGAGATCCGTGACGAAACCGTAGAGGCGCACCAGGTCGTTCACGAAGCTTTCCACCTTGGTGCTCGTCTCGCTGGCGAACTTCGGTACCTTTTCCGGCTCGGTGGTCAGGTTCGCGACCGCCTCGATGATGTCTCCCAGCGGAATGCAGCCGAAGAGCAGCGGCAGCGGCAGGTCGGAGATGGAGGTCGGGAATCCCGCGCCCTTCGGCATTTCCCCCTTGATGAACTTGGCGGGATCGCTCATGACGGGCCCGGCGAGGCGGGAAAGCGCGGCGGGCTTGAGATTGGGCTGCATGAAGCCGCCCGAGCGGTCGCCCTGTTCCGAGAAATCGAGGTTGGGGCCGGAGCCCGGCTTCACGTCGAGGAACACTTCTCCCCGGTTGCCGGTCGCGCCGGGATCGAAGCCGACGCGCAGGAACTCGGCGTTGTAGGTGAGCACGGTCGATTGCTGGCGTCCCGAGAGGTGCGCGATCGGGCCGATGCGCGCAGCCGTCTCGACCATCCTGGGCACCCAGAGCGGCCGGTTGAGCTGGTCGCTCACGTTGCGCAGGCTCTGGTTGCCGGGCTCCGCTACCCCGCCGAAGCGCATGGTCTCCACCTGGACCGTGGTGTCGCCCGACTTGAGGCTGGCCGCGAGCGCGACGCGCTGCATGTCGAGCGGGGCGGAATGATAGGCGGGGCCCTTGGCGTCGTAGGCCTGCACGGCGAGGACGGCGTTGCTCTCGGCCGTCGCGAAATCGGGCTTCAGCTTGCCGCTGGCGTTGTCGAAGTAGCGGGGGCAGGCGCGGGTATTGTCGATGAAGATCATCGGCAGGTCGAACACCACGCGCCGCCCGTCCAGATCGGTCGCCGCGCACTGGAACCGGAACGGCTGCCCGCCGACGTGCGGCCAGAACATGAGCTGGCCGAGAATCGAGGAGGGAGCGGTGGCCGGATCGTCCAGATCGGGCGTCGTCTCCGTCAGGATGCGCACACGCGAGAACGGGAACTGCCAGGCGAAGACGACCGCACCGTTCCCGGCGTCGAGAAAGGCCGCATCGTCGTAGGTGCGCTCCTTTTCCCGGATCACGATGAAGAGCCGCTGCCGCAGATAGGCCGCATTTCCCGGTTCCTGCTCGGCCGTCGCGCGGCCGTTGTGGAATTTGCGCTCGCTGACCTTCACCAGCGACACGCGATGCCCGAACGGGAAGAGGAAACCGCGATAGACGACGCGGACGTAGTGGTCGCGCCCCATCGTCGCGCGGTGCACCCATTCCTCGACGCTGAGGCCCGGTGGCTCCCAGGCCCCGCGCGAATCCAGCCAGCCGCCGAGCGCGCTCAGCATCATCAGGTTGGTGTCGAGCGGCGCCGGCTCGTAGCCGCTCACGCTGAAGTTCGACGAGAGGTGGGCGATCTGGTAGCGGTCGAAATTGTCGAGCGTGGTGCGGAAGGGATGGGTATCGGGATCGGGGAGATCGGCAGTCGAGGGCCAGTCGCTCTTCATGGCCGGCGTGGCGGCCTCGATCCCCTCTCCCGCGAGCGCCCAGATGGCGCGCGTCGTCCGGTCGTCATCCGGATAGGGCGGTTCGATCGCGGAGCCGTCGGCCTGGGGAGCGACCAGGCGGGAATGCCAGAGCTCGGTGCGGCCTGTCGCGGCGGAGGTGACGGGATTCGCCGCATGGCGCCAGCGCGTGTCCGCATGGGGCGACAGGATTAGCCGCCACGGCATCTCGATCGAGGTGACGGTGGCACCCGGGGGGCGCGGCCTGGCGGCGGCAATGACAGGGCCGGTGTCGATGACCGCGTCGGGCCGGATGGCGCTCGCCTTGACGCCGAGGCCACCGGCCGACTGCCGCAGCCGGAGCGTCGCGACGTCGCCCTGGGCGGCGCCGATCCGCAGCGTGTTGACCGCAAGGCTGGCGAGGGCGGCGCGCTGCTTGACGGTCGCGCCCCGCACGATGGCCGCCTGGAAGAGGTCGGCCACGCGTACGAGCCGCCTGCGCCCCCGGCGGGGCCGTGCATTCGTGGCCACGCTCGGCTGGAGCGTGCGGCATGCCTCGAGGATCGCCGGCAGCGTATAGTCGATCTCGAAGCCGTTGGGCACGACGAAGACAAGGCGGGATTCATCGGCGATGCGCGCGCGCACCGGCGGCTTGCGCAGCGGCTCCGAGCCGCCGCCACTGGGCTCGGGCTTGTCCTTGGCGTCGGGATGCGGGTGCGCGCCGCCGACGTCCTCCGGTTTCTGGAGAGCGGGCGGCCGCACCTCGAAAAAGGTCTCCTCGGCGAAGGATTGCGGCGGGAAGTGGAGGATCAGGTGGGCGGTGCCGGTTCCCTGCTTGCGAAGCCGCGGCGGGCTGCCCGGCACGATTTCCAGGTTGCGGATCTCGATGCGCAGCGCGACCAGATCCTCCGCCCGGACGACGGGCCGGCCGGGCCGGTTGCGCTCGAATAGGTTGCGCGTGAAATCGGGCCTGAGGGGAAAGGGGATGAAGTCATCGACCACCTGCACCAGTCCGATGCCGTCGGTTGCCAGGATCGGCCGGTCGAGGCTGATCGGCGTCGCCGGCGATGAACCCGTGTCGATGCGCCGTCCTGAGGATCGATCGTTTCCGGGATTGCTCGCCATCGGGATTGTCCAATCGGAGGAGGGAGAGGGGACATCCGCCCGTCGCCGGCGGATTCGCTTTCACGTTGAGGGAGGCGCGCAGGGGTCGCTCGGAAATCCTTCTGGATCGGGAAGGCCGCCCGTGCCGGAGACCCGGTGCGAAATACCACGATATGACAAAGGTAATTCCAATTTCCAGGGGTGTCAAGGGGTGGCGGATAATGTCAAGCCGGAGTGGAGATGCCCGGTTCATGCAGGATGGCGGGGCCGGCATCCCTCCTGGAACGGGCACCGGGAAAGCGGGTGCAGCCATGCGGGCAATCCGGCCCGGTAAAGATTGTCTTGACCATCGATCCGGCCGCCCGCTCGCGCGACAGGATGCGCCCGATGGTGCGCTGGATGCCCCTCGAATCGCTCCATCGCTGCAATTCGTCGCGGATCAGTCGCGTAACAGCCACGGCCATGCCGACGAAGCGAGTTTCGCAGCGCAGAACCGCATGGCGCGAAGAAGGGGGGGTTCGGCGGGCGTCGGCGCCGCCGCTGCCGTTTCCTCAATTTTCCATTGTGGTTTTGGGTTTCTGGTTCGTCCTGTACTCAGGTGCAGAAACTTCGCATCCGGGTTCGTCATGGGGTGCCGTATCGCACGGCTTGCCGGATGAAATCAACCATATTCCGCATCAATGCCACGGGTTTTCTCGCCGGTGTCCGGTCGCATCCCGCCCGCCAGCCCTTTCGGGCAGCCAGCCTGTTGCCTGACGCGTCGCAGCAATAAACCGTGAATTTCCTTAATATCACTGGAGAACCGATGATGAAAAAGCGATTTCTGAGCCGTACCTTCTGTGTTCTGGCCTTGCTGGCGCCCGGAATAGGCGGGGCGGCGGTTACTTATGACGAAGCGGTGAATGGCGATTTTGCCAATGCAAACCTGGCGTCGACCGGAATCAGTCCGGGAACGTTCGCGGGCGTGCTGGCGGACGGCATCAATACCATCAAGGGCGCTTTTGGAAACTCGACTGCGCCCGTCAGGGATACCGATGTGTTCAGTTTCACCATTCCCGCCGGGTATCAGCTCACGGCCATTGATTTGGCCTTCACGACCCTGAGCGGCGATTCGGGGGGCGGCGCCTATTTCGGCATCCAGGGCGGCCTGAACATTGGCACCGGAATTTCCACGGTCGGCTCCAATCTCAGCAACGCGTTGGTCAGCGACAGCGGCGATCTTCTCGCCAGTTTCGCCGCCGGCCCCGAGTTTGGGGGCACGGGCCTCGCCGCACCGCTGGGGGCGGGCGACTACACGATCTTCCTGTCGGAAACAGCGGCAGTCGTGGGATACAGCATGGACTTCGCAGTGAGTGCGGTCAACCCCGTGCCGGAGCCCGGCGAGTGGGCGATGCTGTTGGCTGGACTGGCGCTGATCGGTGGAATGGCCCGTTCCGGAAAAACCGGATTCCGCGCATAGAGTGGATTCAAACGGGGGCCTGTGGAAGCTTGTTTCGTGGCTGCGTTGCTGCGCAAAAAAGTAGCAGGGATAGGATGAGTGGAGCGCAACGCAAGCCATCGCTTGTCCAGGGCGGCGTTTGATGGGTTACGCGTTGCTCCACCCATCCTGCGGATGGGGCGGATAGCGGGTGGGATGGTTGGAGTGAAACGGAACCCATCGCTTGTCCGGGGCGGTGTTTGATGGGTTACGCGTCGCTCCACCCATCCTGCGGATGGGGCGGATAGCGGGTGGGATGGTTGGAGTGAAGCGCAAGCCATCGCTTGTCGGGGGCGGTGTTTGATGGGTTACGCGTTGCTCCACCCATCCTACGGATGCGGCGGGTAGTCGGTAGCCGGTAGGACGGGTGGAATGAAATGCAACCCATCCATCGCTTGTCCAGGCGGTGTTTGATGGGTTACGCGTTGCTCCACCCATCCTGCGGATGCGGCGGGTAGTCGGTAGTCGGTAGGATGGGTGGAGTGAAACGGAACCCATCGCTTGTCCGGGGCGGTGTTTGATGGGTTACGCGTCGCTCCACCCATCCTGCGGATAGGGCGGGTAGCGGGTGATGCGTTTTCTCCCTGGGACGCCGATCGGGAAAATACCGGCTGCCGGCAGCGGGAAGGGCATCCCCGCCGGATTGCACGAACATAGGTGGTATGGCCAGCCATTATGACGGAAAATCCGGCGGCGCGAGAGCCGAAGGAGGCCCGGCACCGCCCCCTTTCCTCGTCGGCTACGGAGAAGGGAAGCGGTGCCGGGGATTGCCGCGGAATCAGATCCGGTTCAGGATGGCCCTGCTCTGGCGATTCCAGACCACGTCGGTCAGGTTGGAGAAGCGGGTGATCATCTGCGCCGCGATGCCGCCCGCGAACAGGCCCGACCAGCTGAGGATCACGAAGCCCCAGTGCAGCGGTGCGCTGAACAGTTCCTCCATGAACCAGAAGGCGTGGCCCCACTCGTTGAAGCCGACGTTGGGCAGGATCATCAGCGGGCCTGCGATCGCCATCACCAGCGGGAACGAGGTGCCCCGCGCGTACAGCGGCAAGCGGGTCTTGGCGTACAGGAAGGTGGCCACGCCGCAGGTGATGTACATCGGGAAGGAGCCGTAGAACACGACGATATGGCTGGGGGTGAAGCTGGTGTCGCGGATGATGACCTGGTGCCACGAGGCATCCTGCTCGGTGAAGAAGCTGCCGCCCCAGTAGACGCCGAAGAGGTAGATGCCCGCCCACATGAGCAGATAGAAGTTGCGCTTGATCTCCAGCTTGGGGTCGAGATTGTCCAGCTGCTCCATGGTATCGCGCGTTTTCCAGATCCAGCCCCAGGTGACCAGGGCGAAGATCGGCATGACGATCATGTGCACCCGCCACAGGCCCATCCAGACCTTCTCGAACTCGGGTTCCATGGAATCCATGCCATGGGAATAGGCGAAGGTGCGCTGGTACCAGACCCAGAATATTGCCACTGCCAGCATCGCCAGCAGTCCCATCTTGTAATACCTCGAATCGTACCACAGCGACATGCCGTGGTCGCGATCCGCTTCGACAGTTGCCGCCCTGGCGGCTTTTAATGTCGTTGACATTTTCATACCTCCATTTCGTCTCGTTGAGAGAATTGCTGCTGGACGGATGTTCAGAGTCCGAATAACCGGCATTGCGCCGCTGGACAGGTACTCAGAGTCCTATACACTGGACGAGTGGTCAGAGTCCTCGCTTGCGGGGGACGAATCGTCGAAGCCCCGGAAGGTGATTCCATGCTAATCCCCTCATTGCCAAAAGGGTATGGGGGGAACCCTGATTCTCTACTAAGGAGAACCCTTATATCCATGCGGCGGAACCGGCAACGGCCACGCCCTCCGATCCGGGCGCCTTCCGCCTCGTTGCCGGCAGCTTCGGCCTCAAGGGTTTCGAGGGATGCGCCGTCGCTCATCACGCCGACGGCATTGCCTGATTTCGGGTCCGCAACCGCGGATGCCGGCCGTCCGCGGCCCAGTATCGTTGTCTTTCCTCTTGCGGTCTTGCGGTTCAGCGGCCAAGATCGGACTGGACCGATCGGTCTACATATGCAGGATGTCGGTGCCGTCGTGATATTTTGAGCCGGAGTGCCTGTTCATCAACCGGAGGGGAATCGCGCAGATCCGCCGGCTTTCATGGAACGTCCGGTTGCTTCATTCGAGATCGACCCCATCAAGGAGCCGCTCGCCCGCTCCGGATTCAGGCGGATCGACATTTCGGTTCAGGGTCAGGAGCACGACATCCTGGATGTGACGGCTTTCGCGCGGGGACTCGTGTTCAGTCCCCTCGTAGAGAAAATCAGGGAGCGCGGCACGGTCGATGCGGAGGAGATCGTGGAGGCATTGGCGGCGATACCGGCGAGGGATCAAGGTTCGAATCCCGCGCGCCTTCCGATGCAGGCCATCGTGTTCGAGGCGGAAAAACCCTGAGAGCCGGGTCGTGAGGACGTCGAATCCGGCTCGAGTCCCGATCCGATCATGACGATGACATGGCGTCGGCTGGAATCCGGTCCCCCTCCACTCAGGGAACACGGAAATTCATCATGTTGATCCTGTGCTTCTTCAGCTTGGAGTAAACGGCCCGTGGCGTGATACCCATGCCCTCGGCGACTTTCCTCACGCTGCCGGCGTGCTGTTTCAGGGCTGTCTCGAGGAATGCTTTTTCCATCTTGCTGACAGTCTGCTCCCTTTCGTTCCTCCAGTCCTCCCCATGCCGGCTCCTGACCGGCAGCTCCAAGTCCAGCTCGGTCATTTCCCTGCCATCGACGAACAGGATGCTGCGTTCCAGAGCGTTCTCCAGTTCACGGACATTGCCCGGCCAGTGATAGGCCCGGATTTTCTTCATGACTTCGCGGCTGACCGATTCCACCTGTTTGTTGTACCGCTTGTTCAGGCGCTGAACGATCAGCTGCACGAGATAGGGCAGATCCTCCGGCCGTTCCACCAGCGGGGGGATGCCCAGGCGCACCACATTGATGCGGTAGTAGAGGTCGTTACGGAACAGGTTCCGCTTCACGAGCTCTTCCAGGTTCTGATTGGTCGCCGAGATGATTCTTACATCAACCGCGCGTGTCTGCCTGCCTCCGACCCGCTCCAGCTCCCCTTCCTGAATCACGCGCAGCAGCCTGGTTTGCGCTGCCGGAGACAGGGAATCGATCTCGTCCAGGAACAGGGTGCCGCCTTCGGCCCGCTCGAAATAGCCCTGGTGCACCTCAATGGCCCCCGTGAAGGCTCCTTTTTCATGCCCGAACAGAGTACTCTCGATCAGGCTCTCGGGAATTGCCCCGCAATTGATCGCGATGAATTCCTTGTGGAAGCGGTCGCTCATCGCGTGTATGGCGCGCGCCACCAGTTCCTTGCCGACGCCGGTCTGGCCCTGGATCAGGACCGTCGCCAGGGTAGGCGCCACAACCTCGACCGAATGCAGTATTTTCTGCATCGCCGGCGATTTCGCGACGATGGCGGGAGGATGATGCTTCTCCGAGACCGCCTTGTTCTTCTTGTGCCAGAGCTTCTGCATGCTGCTCTCTATGCGGCTCTGCAACGCCTTGGCATCGCTGATCTGCTTCACCGGCGTGGTGTCGGTGTATTCCATTCCATGGTGTTCTTTCGCCGTCTGCGGATTGGTATGGATGGATACATCGCACCTGCCGTGCCGGCATGCGATGCTTTTCTTGATGTCCACCTTGGCATAGCCGTAATTCCTGGCGGCGATGCCGCCGAACACGCTGGACGTCATCCTGCACAGTTCGGGGAAGCGGGTGACCCGCTCGCCGAAGGGACAGCAGGTGTTGGTGACGGTGATGCAGTCCTGGTTGCTGGAGACCAGCAAAAAATTCCCGCCGATGTTGTTCTTGATGCCGAGTATCAACTCGACATAGCTCTCGGTGTCGAGCCGCTCGCTCTTGCCGGTGTTTTCCCGATAGGTTTCTTCGAAGAAGCAGCCTGCGGTTTGAGCGATGTGCTCGATGAGCTGCTCGCAATGCTCCTGCCCCTGCTGTTCGCTGGCGTGCATGAGTTCGAGGATGAAGGTCTGCAGGAAGAAATCCGGCGTCAATTCGGAAAGAGGATCGTTGCTCATGGAATGCGGGAAACATGTGAAATCGGATTTCATTCATTGAAGCACGGCTTCTCGGATATCGCAAGAATTGAAATGCAAGACATTGAAAAAAAGAAGGAATGTTTTTGGCACAAGGTGGC
Source organism: Nitrosovibrio sp. Nv17 (assembly GCF_900119085.1). GTDB lineage: Bacteria > Pseudomonadota > Gammaproteobacteria > Burkholderiales > Nitrosomonadaceae > Nitrosospira. The sequence continues at coordinate 16,346 of NZ_FPIQ01000009.1, forward strand.
ATGATCCTTGCATCGGATTACTTCACCGCAGGACGTTCGCGGTGGAACGGGCTGCCGGGCCGACCGGCGGCCGAGCCTGGCAAGAATCAGATCACTTCGAGCAAGTGATGGACCGAAACCTTATTAGCGAGGAGACTCAAAATTGAAAACTCTCCAGGAAGATCTGAGCGCCCGCGTGGCGGCCTATGACCATTGGTCGCAGCGGCGCCGCCACGGGCCGGATGGCGCCAACAACCGCAGGCTGTGGGTGCTCGCCTGCATGGACGAGCGCCTGCCCGTGGATGAAGCGCTGGGCATTCGCGTGGATACCCCTGCAGGAGGTGGGGATGCGCATTGCTTCCGCAATGCCGGGGGCATCGTCACCGATGATGCGATTCGATCGGCGATGCTGACGTGCCATTTCTTCGGTACCAGGGAAATCGTCATCGTGCAGCACACGCAGTGCGGCATGCTGTCGGCGAACGCATTCGACCTGGAGAAGTCGCTGCGGGCGAAGGGGATCGATCCCGACAGCGTCCAGATGGATCCCACGCTGCCGGAATTGAAGCTGGAGAAGGGTGCGTTCGCCAAATGGATAGGGATGATGGATGACGTGGACGAGGCCTGCATGAAAACGATAGAGACGTTCAGAACCCATCCCCTCATCCCGAAGGATGTGGTCATCAGCGGCTGGATCTGGGAGGTCGAGACACGCCGGCTCAGGGCGCCGACGAAGGACGCCGCGAAGCGCGCCAGGACCGACGCCACTTCGGCCCAGTTCGGCATCGGGGAAAGGCAGCCACGCCGCTGGAACTAGATTCGTGGGGCGGGATTGCCGCGGCTGCCCCACGGGGCCGCCGCATCCAGCGGGTTGCCGCATGTTCCGCCGATCAGCGATGAAAATGAGATTGCTCTAGATGCCGACCTATGACTATCTGTGCAGCAGATGCGATGCCCGGTTCGAAGCGCGCCGTCCGATCCCCGCGCCCAATCCCGCCTGCCTGGCCTGCGGAAATCCGACGGAAAAGATCATTCTTTCCGCTCCCGCGATACACGGTGAAATGACACGCGGGCGTGAGGAGGCCATACGTTCGCTTCATCCGGGGACTGGATCGGGGGGGCACGGGCATCCTCCGGGATGTGGATGCGGAGATTCCCACGATCACGCTTGAAGGCCGGCGCCGCCCCGTTCCGCATCCGGGGCCGGAGGATGTCTTCTCCATCCCCGGGCGCACGGGACGGCCAGAAACATGACAGGAGGGAAGCGGGTGACGACACCCCATATCAAGGCATTCTTCGATCCCGCCACATCGACGCTGAGCTACGTCGTCCATGACGGGCCGGGGGGCGGCTGCGCCATCATCGATCCGGTCCTGGACTACGAGCCAGGCTCGGGAAGGAGCAGTACGGCTTCCGCGGACGTCATGGCCGCCTTCATCGAGGAAAACCGCCTGAAGACGGAGTGGATCCTGGAGACGCACGCGCACGCCGATCACCTGACCGCCGCGGATTACCTCAAGGGCCGATTGGGCGGCGCGACGGCCATCGGCGAGAGAATCCCCCGAGTCCAGGAAACGTTCAGGAAGATTTTCAACCTGGGGGATGAATTCACGCCGGACGGCCGACATTTCGATCATCTGCTCGCCGATGGGGAAACATTCAAGATCGGCAGGCTGACGGCGACCGCGCTCCTGACGTCGGGACATACCCCCGCCGATCTCTCATACCGGATCGACGACGCGATTTTCGTGGGCGATACGATCTTCATGCCGGATCTCGGAACCGCACGCACCGATTTTCCGGGCGGGGATGCCCGCCAGCTGTTCCGGTCGATCCGCCGCCTTCTCGCCCATCCAGCCGGAACGCGTCTGTTCATGTGCCACGACTATGCGCCGGCGGGCCGTCCCGTGCGCTGGGAGACGACCGTGGCCGAACAGCGTGCCCACAACATTCACGTGCGGGACGGCATAGGGGAGGATCGGTTCGTGGCCATGCGCGAGGCGCGGGACGCCACGCTCGCAATGCCCACCCTGCTGCTGCCGTCGCTCCAGATAAACATCCGCGCCGGCAGATTCCCGCCGCCCGAGGGCAACGGGGTTTCCTACCTGAAGATACCGATGAATGCCGTCTGATGCCCAGGGAGAGACGGCGGTGGAAGGGCGATCCACGGCTCTTCCCCCCGGACGCGGATCGGGGAAACGCGGTCGGGCCGGCCCGGCGCATGCATGCGGGCAGGCTGGAGGCGGTTCAGGAACTCAAAGGCGGAGGACGTTGCGATGACCCGGAAAGCCAGGAACGGTGCATTATCCCAGAGTGGCGCGGGCCCCGAGGCCGCCGCGTGCGACCGGAATTTCGACGTGGTCGTGGTGGGCGGGGGCACGGCGGGGATAGGCGTTACCGCCAGCCTGCTGCGACGACGGCCTTCGCTGCGCATCGCGATCGTGGAGCCTGGCGACAGGCACTACTACCAGCCCGCCTGGACGCTCGTGGGGGGCGGCGCATATGACATCGGGAAAACCGTGCGGCCGATGGCGAGCGTCATTCCGGAAGGCGCCGCCTGGATACAGGCGAGGGCGGACGGCTTCTCGCCGGAATCCAATCTTGTTCATCTGGCGGACGGCGGCTCGGTGGGCTACGCGCACCTCGTGGTGTGCCCCGGCCTGCGGCTTGCCTGGGAGCGGATCGAAGGGCTGGAGGATACGCTGGGCAAGAACGGCGTCACGTCCAACTACAGTTTCGATCTGGCTCCCTACACCTGGTCCCTCGTCAAGGCGCTCAAGGACGGCAAGGCGATCTTTACCCAGCCCCCCATGCCCATCAAGTGCGCAGGCGCCCCCCAGAAGGCAATGTATCTGTCCTGCGACCATTGGCGGCGGCAGGGGGTCCTCGGCAGGGTCGGGGTGGAATTCAACAGCGCCGCCCCGGTGCTGTTCGGTGTGGCGGCCTTCGTCCCGCCCTTGATGGAATACGTCGCGCGGTATCACGCGAATCTCGTGTTCCATTCCAATCTCGTCAAGGTGGACGGGCCGGGAAGGATCGCCTATTTCGATATTCGCCGGGAGGATGGAAGCACGGAAAGAACGGCGAAGTCCTTCGACATGCTGCATGTGACACCGCCCCAGATGCCCGTTGATTTCGTGCGCAACAGTCCACTGGCGGATGCCGGCGGCTGGTGCGAGGTCGACCATGAAACGTTGCGGCACTCCCGCTATGGAAACATTTTTTCCCTCGGGGATATCTGCTCCGCACCCAACGCCAAGACTGCCGCCGCCGTCAGGAAGCAGATCGTCGTGGTTGCCGAGAACTTGCTGGCCCTCCGGGACGGCAGGGAAATGCCCACGTTCTACGATGGATACGGTTCCTGTCCGCTGACGGTCGAGAAGGGCAAGGTGGTGCTTGCGGAATTCGGATTCGGCGGCAAGCTGCTGCCCACTTTCCCTCTCGATCCTGCGGTTCCACGCTACCTGGCCTGGCTGCTCAAGGCAAAATTCCTGCCGTGGTTCTACTGGCACGGATTTCTCAGGGGCCGCGAGTGGTTCGCGCGTCCCACCGATACCCGCTGAACGTTGTGCCGGTCACTGCGATGGCGGTACTGTTCGGGATCCTGGTCGGGGGCATACTCGGACTGACTGGCGCGGGGGGGACGATCGTCGCCGTTCCGCTGCTGGTGTTCGGCCTGCAGCTGCTGGTGAAGGAGGCCGCTCCCGTCGCCCTGCTGGCGGTCAGCGTATCGGCCGCCATCGGTGCGCTGATGGCGCTGAAGCAAGGGAAGGTACGATACCGGGCAGCGGCATTCATCGCCTTTACCGGCGCGCTGGCGTCGCCGGTGGGCGTCCATGTTGCCCAGATGTTGCCGGATGTGGTGCTGAATTTTCTGTTTGCGGCGGTGCTCGGCTATGTTGCGTTCAGGATGTTCAGACAGTCCGGCCATTACCCCGTCCATTCCGCGGAGATTTCCGCTGGACGTCCACCGCTCACGCCATGCCAGATCGACGATTCCAGCGGGCGTTTCGTCTGGGACGCGCGTTGCGCGCGATCGCTGGCGCTCTCGGGCCTGGGGGCGGGCTTTCTCTCCGGCCTGCTGGGAGTGGGGGGCGGATTCATGATCGTACCCGCGCTTCAGAAGGCCACGCTGCTCTCGATGCAATCCATCGTCTCTACTTCCCTGGCCGTCATCGCACTGGTATCCGCCGCGGGTACCGCACCTGCGATCCTGAACGGGAGCATGAACTGGCAGATCGCCTTGCCTTTTACGGCAGGCACGGTAGCGGCGATGCTGGCGACCGGCAGGTTCGCGCGCCGCTTCTCGGCCCAGCGGCTGCAGAAGGGTTTCGCCACGCTTGCGGTAGCCGCTGCGATCGGCATGATGGGCAAGGTCTTGGCGGCGCTGATCGGGCTCACGGCTGAGTGAGAAAAGTCCGCTCCCCCTTGTCATCTCTTTTCCCAGCGTATACGATTACAGGTAGACTGATCGATCTACCAAGGTGGCGGAGGAGGTCGGGTGATGATGGTGCGCATGCGGCAATCGGTCCCGCCGGCGCCGGGTCGCGCGACGGTGCCTGGACGAGGGGGCGAGATCCTCGAGGGGGCCAGCAGGTTTTTATCAATGCCAAGCAGGAGGAAAACCAGTATGAATGACAATTTGTCTGTTGCCCGATTCTGTTCCGTGTCGCTGCTCGCCATGCTGGCGTGCGGCATCTCCCACGCGATGCCGGGCATGCATGGCGGCGGGGATGCGAACGCCGCCGAGCCTCCCAAGGCATCGAGGAGCATGGGTGAACCGATCAATTCGCCCGGCTCGGAAATCGAGATCACCTACAGCGCCGACGGCAAGACCGCCATTTTCGTCTCCACCCGCGAAGGCAGCATCGCATCTCCCGGAAGCCCCTACAGCTTCGACATATGGATGTCCCACAACGTGGACGGGCACTGGCAGCCACCCATTCATCTGGGGCCGGGCATCGACCCGGCTGTGGGGCCGGACATCAACACCGGCGCGTGGGAACTGGAGCCGAGCTTCTCCGATGACGGGAATGTCATCTACTTCACGAGGTATGAACCCGGCAACCTGCTGTCGGGGGATCTCTATGCCGTGCAGAAGATCGATGGCGTATGGCAGTCCGCCCGGAACTGGAACGACGTGCCGGAGCTTCCGAGCATCAACACGCCCACCGGCGAGGAACACTGCCCCATCATCGTTTCCGACAGCCTGATCTATTTCAACTACAGCCAGCCGGGCGTCACGCAGGAGAGCGACATCTGGAAAGTCGAGAAGAGGGATGGGGCATGGCAGAAACCGGTGAGCCTGGGGCCGAAGATCAATTCGCCGCAGCGCGACCACATGCACTGGACCGGCGTGTCGAAAGATGGCAAAAGCATGCTCGTCACCAGTACGCGGGTCGATCCGGATTCCCGGGGCGGGCACGATATGTGGATTTCGCACCAGGATGCCGAGGGAGAATGGCAGAAACCCGTGAACCTTGGCGACGCCATCAACACGCCCGGGGAGGAAATGTGCTGGACCTTCACGCCGGATGGAAAGACGCTGACCGGCAGCTGGGGGCCGCACAATACCTTCGATACGGATATCCGCTGGATCAGCAAGGAGGATATCCCCCTGCTGCAGGATTTCGAGCCCATCGGACCGCCTCCCAATCTGCTCGCCAATAGCGGCGGCTGAATTTTCCGGGGTGGGCGGCCATGCGGTTCCCGCTCCGGCGTGGCTTCGCAGCACGAGGCTGCTTCCCCCGGGGATTTCCCGCTACGGGGACTCCCGGAAACGCAGCGTGTTCCAGCCGGATCGACTGCGTACCCCTCCCGATCGGCCCGGGCGTGATCCATGATGTCCGTACCCGCGCCGCCCCTGCGCGGACGAGTTCGGCATGCTATGCGGCCTATCGTACGGAATGATTCCAGACCCGGGCGTACCGTTTCGCTGCAGCAATGTTGCTGATGCGAAACATGGGGGCTGTCATGAAAAATGTTTTTCTGTTGAGGAAAATGTCTCGATCGATCCTGCTCGCAAGCCTGGTGTTCGGAGCGGGCAGCGTTGTTCAGGCCGCGGGCGGCGCAGGATCCGCGGGCACCGGGCCGGATGGCGCGGAGGGCGGCAGGGATGCGTCCGTGACGAGCCCGGCACGGGCCGGCGCGGGAAAGACGAAGGATGCGCAAGGCCGGGAAGAGCCGCTCAAGAACGGCTCGGCCGGGCCGGAGAGGACCAGCGGGCAGGGCGACAAATCCCCTTCGGGCCAGAGCAGGCCGATCGAGAAGGAGGGCACGGCCGGCGTTGCGCCGAACAAATAGAAGCACGCGGGGATATCCGACAGGGTGCCGCAGCTTCTTCGGTGCGCCCGGCGCCCTCTCCGGATTGCGATGCCGGATGCCCTGTCCGATATATTCGGGCGTCATCTCCGGACGGGGTTCGCGCCGGGCATCCCCGCATTCCTCGTCATGGTGATCGCGTTCCGCCTGATGGTGTCGATATGGCAAAGATGTAATGACAAAGTCATGATCGCGATCCGGTTGGCCTGGGTGCTACGCCTGCCTTTCGACCACGCCATTTCGGAACCCTGCCAAACCTGCGTTTATCCTCGTCGGCTTGCATTTGATCTTCACGAACGGGAATAAGTGCGTCTGATGTGTCTCTCATTCTAGAGTGTATATTTCTATACCTATAGCCTGCTGTAGCCATTCAGTTGCACTATAGGTACAAAAAGTTGATAATGGTTATTGATTGGTGTATGTTATCAACCTGTAGTATCAACCGTTACGTCTCTTTATGTCGGTGCCGTTGACGCATGAGTTCCATAGCCTCTGAACAGCAGAAGCAGATCGATTCAACCCCCCCGCTCGCCAAAGATTTGGCCGGCGGGGCTGGTATTAGCCCTGACATAGCAAAATTCTATATTCAGGTCAATAAAGCCGCCGTATTGCTCAGCACCGCTTTCGTCGAGGATGCAGTAACAGATTTCATATGGAAAAAGCAGCGGCGAACCGCTCGGAAACATCATGGCTCGACTGATTGGTATCTCGACTTGATGGATCATGGTGTTGAATGTGCACACGAGGTGGGAAAAGCCCTCGTCCATCCCTGGAGGCCCAGTGCTCGTGCCGAGCGGCATGCGATGGATGCGTTCATGCATCTGACCGAACTCACACCCTTGGGTGGAGAGCTCCTGCGTATCTGCCAGTATGACAGACCTAAAGCCTTTTACGAGATGTCCAAGGCACTCGATATCATCACTCAGCAGTTCAAGCACTCCGCCAGGCTCGTCGTCGAAGCTGAAGCCGGCAGGGAGCCTCAGCTCACGGAGGAAAAGCGGTTCGTCGAACTGAGGGTGGATCTGCTGGAAAAGGCGGGCGGCGGCTTGTCACTCACAGAAACGGCCGGGCTGCTCGGGGTAACGCGGCAAGCTGTCCACAAGAGGGTTACGGCCGGGACCATTCTTGGCATGATGAATGGCGACAAGTTGGTGCTGCCAAAGGCACAGTTCGTCGACATCGACGGCCGAGTCAAAGTCCTTCCCGGCATTGCAAAAGTGCTTAGGCATTTCAGGGTGGCGGGAAACTGGTCTGCGCTGCAGTTTCTGGTTGAGCCTGACCCTAATCTCGCTGATACTCCGTTTCATGCCTTGAAAAAAGGCAGAATCGAGGAGGTCTCTCACGCCGCCATGGCTTACCTCGGTATCGACGAGAACTAGATGTGGCGCAGACCGCAGCCACAACAGGAGCGGGCGACGCGCCACTGACGATCACGCTGAAAGAGAAAATGCTGATCGTCCGTATCCATTCTGCAACCGAAAATGCAGTCTTTTTCGGTCCGAAGCCCGGTTCAAAGCCAGGTAACAGATTCGATGCACCGAACGGCGAGTATCGGGTTCTCTATGCATCGAAACGGCTTGAGGGTGCTTTCGTTGAGACGGTGCTGCGGAGGCCCAAGGGACGCCTGCTGCGTTGGGAGTTTGTCAACCAGAAAGCCTGGTCACTCCTGAGACTGGAGCGTCCCATACGCCTGGCCAAACTCTACGATGAGGGCCTCCAGGCTTACGCGGTGGATGCAGGCGAACTGAGCACGGACGACTATGCGACATCGCGGGCGCTCGCCCGCGACATTCATCTCAAATTTCCAATGATAGAAGGCCTGGCCTATCGATCCCGCTATAATAACGGTGAGATCTGCTATGCTCTGTTTAATCGCGTCGTTACGTCCGATCTCACCCCGACAAGGTGTGAGCGATTCGATCGCAATGGTGATACTGTCGATTGATTGATGAATCTTTATCGCGCCTCCTACGACACCAGCCAATCCATTCCCCGAGATCCAGACTCTTGTCCTTAGCGATTTCCAGCGTTGAATACCGGCATTCTTCAATAACCGTCATGAACGTCGAGCTATCCTCCGGCCGGGTCTTGTGAGGGTCGTAAATCCGCATAGTGGCAATACCGTAACGACCCGCTGAAAAACTGCCCGGGTATCATTCCAGGGAGAGATGCGCGCGGGCATGGCGAAGAGCGCCCGGCGCGGACAGTGGCAGCTAGGCGTGCGCATGCTCCGGCGAGCGCGCGCATGCAGGAGGAGACGTCATGCATGCGATGGTGCTGAAAGCCCTGCGCGGCCCGCTGCAATGGACAGAACTGCCCGACCAGGCGCCGGGGCCGGGCCAGATACGGGTGCGCGTGGGCGCCTGCGGCGTCTGCCGCACCGACCTGCACGTGGTCGATGGCGAGCTGCCCGCGCCCCGCGTACCCATCGTGCCGGGCCACGAGATCATCGGCCGTGTCGATGCCTTCGGGCCCGGCGTGCAGGGCCTCGTTCCCGGCCAGCGCGTGGGCATCCCGTGGCTGGGGCACACCTGCGGCAGCTGCGCCTATTGCAGGATGCAGAGCGAGAACCTGTGCGACCGTCCGGGCTTCACCGGCTACACGCAGGATGGCGGCTACGCGACGGCGGCGGTGGCCGACGCCCGCTTCGCGTTCCCGCTCGGCGAGCAGGGCAGCGACGAGTCGCTTGCCCCTCTGCTGTGCGCGGGCCTGATCGGGTGGCGGGCATTGAGGATCGCGGGCGACGGGAAGCGCCTGGGCCTCTATGGCTTCGGCGCCGCCGCCCACATCCTCGCGCAGGTCGCGCAGCGGCAGGGCCGCTCGGTGTTCGCGTTCACGCGGCCGGGGGACCAGGGCACGCAGGATTTTGCCCGCAGCCTCGGTGCCGCCTGGGCAGGCGGCTCGGATGAGATGCCGCCCGGGCTGCTCGATGCCGCGATCATCTTCGCCCCCGTCGGCGGCCTGGTCCCGGTGGCGCTGAAAGCGGTGCGGAAGGGGGGGCGGGTGGTTTGCGCCGGCATCCACATGAGCGACATACCGGGCTTTCCCTACAGCATGCTCTGGGAAGAGCGCGCGCTGCTCTCGGTGGCGAACCTGACGCGCCAGGACGGCCTGGAGTTTCTCGCGCTGGCGCCGCGCATCGGCATCGTCACGAAAACCGTGCGCTACCCGCTGCGCCAGGCCAATGAGGCCCTGGCCGATCTGCGCGCGGGCCGCTTCGAAGGCGCCGCGGTGCTGGTACCGTGAACCCGGACCGGGCCGAGAGGCTTGCAGCCCGGGGCCACTGGCGGCCCGATACGCATCCAACCTCACGCCACATCGTGCGACGCTTCTTCAGGGCGTCATGGATTTTCCTGCGGGAGATTCAGCATCCAGGAAAAGCCGTACCTGTCCACCAGCATGCCGAATTTCCTGGCCCAGAACGTTTCAGCCAGCGGCATGATGACATTGCCGTTCTTGCCAAGCGCATCAAACAGCGCATCGATCTGTTCCACGCTTTCGCAATTCACGCTGAGCTGCACCTGATTGCCTGCCTCCGGGCCGCCCGTCGGATCGTCCGAGGCCATGAGAACCAGGTCATCGGAGGTCAGGCAGGCGTGCATGACCAGATGGGTATCCTGCAGCCCGGGCGGGCGCATGTCTTCCGGGAGATCCGCGAAAGTTCTGATCTCCAGCGTCCCGCCGAAACAGGATTGGTAGAACGCCATCGCCTCCTGCGCGTTGTTCTTGAACATCAGATAGGGAGTGAGGGGTTTCATGCTCTTTTCCTTGTATGGGTTGTATGGGTTGTCATGCCGGCTTCTGCTGCAGCAGCTCTTCCAGTTGCGTGATGGTCGTTCCCCAGCCTTCGTGAAAGCCCATCGCCTCATGCGCCTGCCGCTGCTCGGGAGCGTTGTGCATCACGTGCGCCCGGTATCGGGTTCCCGCGGGGATCTGCTCCAGTTCCACGATGACGGTCATCGCGATGTGGGCGCATTCCTTTTCGTCGGCCGTTGCGGGCGCGGCAGGGCGGTAGTCGGCGACGAGCACGCTGGTCCAGACCAGCCGCTTCTCCACGACGACCTCCAGAAAACATGCCGTATCGGGATATTCCCTGCCGTCCGGATCGCGCATCACCGTATGGAACTCCCCGCCGGGGCGAAGATCGATGCGGCACTCCGACACGCCCCAGGGTTTGGGGCAGAACCACTGCCTGAGAAGGTCGGGCTCCGTCAGGCCGCGCCACACCAGGCCGACAGGCACGGCCAGCTCGCGTTCGATTGCAAGATCCAGCCGGGTATCGATAGAGATTGTCATCGTTTCCTTCCTTTTGGTTTGTCATGTTCCTTCAGGAGCAGCGCATCCAGTGCATCGAATCGCGCATTCCAGTGAGCGCGCATCTGATTCAGCCATTCCCAGGTCTCTTCGATGCCGCGGGCGTCGAGGGAATAGATGCGTTGCTGCGCCCGTTTCTCCACCAGGACCAGCCCCGTTTCCCGCAGTACCTTCAAGTGCTGGGAGACCGCGGGCGCACTGATGTCGAACTCGCTGCTGATGTCGGTGGAAGCCATTTTCCCGTTGGCCGCGATCAGCTCGATGATGCGGCGGCGGTTCGGTTCCGCAAGGGCCATGAACTTGTCCATGATCTCATTGTAAGCAATTCATTAATTAAGTCAATATTTAATCATCTGGCCATGCCAGGCGGGATGGACGTTTTCTCCGCCGCATACAGGGGATGATGCCATCCTTTCGCCCACGCGCACCATGCTCATCCCGGCGCGCTCGCGGACATCGCCGCGCGGCGCATCCTTCGCTCTTCCTTTCCCTGCTCGTTTCGCGGACGCGTTCGCCTCACGCGAGGAACTCGTGTAGTCTCGACACGTCCTGCATGTGAGTTCCTGATGGAATCTCCCGGGCAAGGCACGCTCCCTGGCTTCGCCTTGGGCGTCTCTTCCGAATATTCCGTGTCCGGCTGATATGAGACTGGTGGCTTTGACGTACGGAACCGAGGGCGATACGCGGCCGATTGCCGTGCTGTGCCGCGCCTTGATGGACGCCGGGCACGCCGTGGAATTGTTCGCCGATGTGGGCACGCTGAAGAGCGCCCAGCGCCTGGGGGTTCCGCATGCCGCGCTGAGCGGGAACGTGAAGGAGGATCTCAAGGTCCTGGTTTCCGAAGGGAAGGGGGTGAATGCCACGGTCGCCGGCCTGGCGCGCATCGCCAATGCCCAGGCGCAAAGCTGGATGCAGCAGACTGCCGAAGCGGCGTCGGATTGCGATGGCATCGTCGTGTCCGGCCTGGCGGCATTCGTGGGCCTGTCGGTCGCCGAACGCTTCCGGATTCCCCTGATCGGCGCGGGCATGATTCCGATTTCACCGACGCGGGCATTTGCGTCGCCTTTCCTGCCTCCCGGCAAACTGCCGGCGATATTGAATCGGCCGAGCCATCACCTGGTCAACTGGATGCTGTGGCTTTCATTCAGAAAGGCAACCAACCACGCCCGAAAGCGTGTGCTGAACCTGGGGCCGCGCCACGGTTTATGGACGGGGCACCCGATGCTGTACGGGGTTTCCCCTGAACTGCTGCCCGCGCCGCGCGATTGGCCCGCGAACGCGGCATTGTGCGGCCAATGGCTGGAGCCTGCCGATTCCTGGCATCCTCCCCCCGAACTCCAGGCGTTCCTGGAGGCGGGTGAGCCGCCCGTCTACCTGGGGTTCGGCAGCATGGTCGGATTTGATCGGGAGACCCTCTGGTGCGACCTCGCCCGCGCCCTGGCAGGGCGGCGCGTCCTGGTCAATCCCGGCTGGGCCGGGCTGCCTGTCGGGCCGCTGCCCGACGGCTTTCTTGTTATCGGGGACACGCCCCATGCCTGGCTGTTCCCGCGCACGTCGCTGGCCATACACCATGGCGGGAGCGGAACGGCCCACTCGGCATGCCGTGCGGGAGTCCCCTCCATCGTTCTGCCCTTCGCGGGGGATCAGTTCTTCTGGAGCCATCAGCTCCATCGCCTGGGGGTCGCCGGCCCGGCACTTTCGGCCGGGAACCTGAGCCTGGAGGAAATGCAGCGCGCGCTCCGGTTCGCCGGCTCCAGGGAAGCCAGGCACAGGGCCGCGATGCTGGGAAGGAGGATGTCGCGCGAAAACGGGACGGCAGTGGCGGTCGCGAAGATGGAAGCGATGCTGGCCGGACGGGGAGGCGAACAGGAGGGCTAGACGGCACCGCATGCCGGCACGGCATTCGATCCGGGCCCGGTCGGCCCGGCCGGATTTACAAGGGCATGCGGGAAACGGTGCCACTTGCGCAGCGGCGCAGCCGCAGATCCTCAGCCGCGCCGCGCCGCCACGATCGCGGCGACATCGATCTTCTTCATCTTCAGCATGGCCTCGAACGCCCGCTTTGCCTCAGCGCCGCCGCTGGCCATCGCCTCGGTCAGCACGCGCGGCGTGATCTGCCAGGACACCCCCCACTTGTCCTTGCACCAGCCGCACTCGCTTTCCCGGCCGCCATTGCCGACGATGGCGTTCCAGTAACGGTCGGTCTCTTCCTGATCCTCTGTGGCGATCTGGAACGAAAAGGCCTCGCTGTGCCTGAACGCGGGCCCGCCGTTTAGGCCGAGGCAGGGGATGCCCAGTACCGTGAATTCGACCGTCAGTACGTCGCCTTCCTTGCCGGATGGATAGTCGCTAGGGGCCCGGTATACGGCCTTCACGCTGCTGTCGGGAAAAGTCTCGGCATAGAAGCGGGCGGCGTCCTCGGCATCCTTGTCGTACCATAGACAGATCGTGTTCCTGGGAATGGCCATTGCGGGTCCTCGCGTTCTCGTTGTTCGTTGCCGAAGCGATCGGGGTTCGGCTTCCCTCGCCCGCGGGGCGGCTCGCGGCCGAGCCCCGACGATGCATGGCGGCCCGGATACGTTCATGCCATACTCGGCGCGTGGCGCCGGCTGGCGGCATCCGTTCCCATTGTACGCAAAGCCGGAAGAAGAAGTACGCTCTATGCTTGAATTCCTGCCGGAATTTCATGCATGGACCATCCGGCCGGCACGCCGCGTTCACGCCCCGCATTGAAGAAAGGAGGCCCCATGAAGATGCATCCGGTTTTCATCATGATCGCAGTGGCAGCGCTGGCCGCCGGCGGCTGCGCGGCGCCCTTCAGTAACCCTGGCACCCGGGACGCCGCCCATCCCGATCCGGAGCACAATGCGCGCAGTTCGCTCGACTGGGCCGGCGCCTATCGCGGCGTGCTGCCTTGCGCCGATTGCGCCGGCATCGAGACCGCGCTCCTTCTGACCCCTGAGGGCACCTACAGCGCGTGGTCAAGATATCGCGGCAAGAGCGACGAGGTGTTCCTGGAGCAGGGCAGTTTCACCTGGAATGAGGCGGGCAGCACCATCACGCTCGCAGGCCGGCAGCCCGTGCGCTATTTCGTGGGCGAGAATCGGCTGACCCGGCTTGCGCTCGATGGCTCCCGCATCACCGGGGCGCTTGCGGAGCACCATATACTGGCCAGGCTTCCCGACGGCATCACCGGGAAACACTGGAGGCTGGTTGAACTGAACGGCCGGCCCGTGCCGGCGCTGCGGCGCGAGCCGTACCTGATCCTCCAGGTCACGGACGGGCGTGTAAACGGCTTCGGCGGCTGCAACACCTTTACCGGCGCGTACAAGCTCGACGAGGCCGCCTCGCGCGTCGGCTTCGACCGGCTTGCCTCCACCCTGATGGCATGCCCGTCGGGCATGGACGTGGAACGGGCTTTCCACGACGTTCTGCGCACCGTGGACAACTATTCGCTCAGTGACGGCCACCTCACGCTGAATCGTGCCCGCATGGCGCCGCTGGGGCGTTTCGAGGCGGTATATCTGCCCTGATGGCGTGCATTACGCTGCACGCGAACAAGGGTGAGGCTCGCTGCATTTTCCACGACCCTGGCGTCGGGCATGGACTCAAGATCAGACAATCCTGGATTGCCAGCCATGAACCTAATTCATGGCCTGATATTGAGAATTGTCCCATAATCAACGCATGGATCAATCCATGCATGGGTCTGGATGGAGGGCGATATGGAGGTTTCACGCAAGCAGGCAATCATGGATGCGGTATCGCACGGATCGAGCGTGCGCGGGCATGTCAGCGAAACCGGACGTCTGAGTCTGCCAGCCGAGTTGCGACGCGCGGTTGGCCTCGAGCGGGGCGGTCCGGTTCGCATCGAGGTCGTCGATGGCGCGATCAGGATCAGGACGATGAAAGAGGTCAGGGAGCGCATCCGGGCATTGGCGCGGGAGAGCGGCCTTGCCGACAAGGCGAGTGTCGCCGACTTCCTCGGCTGGCGCGCGGCCGAGCGCATCGATGAGACGGAAAAGGCGCGCAGACGTTGAGCACGATTGTCATCGACGCATCGGCGATTCTTGCCGCCATTCTGGGTGAAGCGGGGGGTGACGCCGTGTTCGACCTGCTCGATGAAGCGATTGTCGACACCGTCAATGTCGCAGAGGTCTATACCTATGCGGTACTCAACGAATTGCCGACTGAAGCGATCGATGCCTTCTTTGCCGACACCGGGATCGCGGTCGTTTCGTTTGACCCGGTCCAGGCGGTCACTGCTGGCCAGCTTGCGAGCATCACGCGCAAGGCGGGGCTCTCTCTTGGCGATCGTTCCTGCCTCGCGCTGGCAAAGCTGCGGCATGCCGGTGTGCTGTCCGCCAATCGACTTTGGCAGCGGGTGGCAGGCACGACAGGGTTGACCATCACGTTGCTGCGCTGACCCACGCCGCCGGGAGAAGCACGGCGGGGCCGATTGGGGCCTATTCCATCAACCGCTTTTTTGTTGTACGATCGTTCAATTGCGAACGTGAGTACAGCCCATGCTGCCTCCCTACGTCGTCCTCGACCTGGAAACCACGGGCGGGAGCCCCACCACCGACCGCATCATCGAGATCGCCCTCATCCGCTTCGAGGAGGGTGTCGAAACCGGCCGCTGGCAGACCCTGGTCAATCCGGGCGTCAGCATCTCCCCCTTCATCTCGCGCCTGACCGGCATCACCGATGCGATGGTGCGGGATGCGCCCATGTTCGAGGAGATCGCCGCCACGCTCTATTCCTTTCTGGAGGGCGCCGTGCTGGCCGCCCACAATGCCCGGTTCGACCACGGCTTCCTGAAGTGCGAGTATCGCCGCCTCGGCGCCACCCTGCGCCAGCGCGTGATGTGCACGGTGAAGCTCTCGCGCCGGCTCTACCCCGAGCACCGCAGCCACAGCCTTGATGCCATCATGGCCCGCCACGGGCTGAGCGCGATGGCGCGCCATCGCGCCATGGGCGACGTGGAGCTGGTGGTGGATTACCTGGCGCATGCCCGGCGCGAGCTGGGCGAGGCCCGCGTCCTCGCGGCCGTGAATGATCTGTTGCGCGGCCCGGCCCTTCCTGCCGGCCTCGACGCCGGCTTCCTGGACGAGATTCCGGAGGGCCCCGGCGTCTACCTGTTCTACGGCGACAACGATCTGCCGCTCTACATCGGCAAGAGCGTGGCGCTGCGCTCGCGGGTACTGTCCCATTTCAGCGGCGATCACGCTTGCAGCAAGGACATGCGCATCGGGCAGGAAATCCGGCGGGTGGAGTGGATCGAGACCGCCGGCGAGCTGGGCGCCCTGCTGCTGGAATCCCGGCTGATCAAGGAACTGCAGCCGATCCACAACCGGCGCCTGCGCCGCACCCGCTCCCTGTTCTCGCTGCGCCTGGCGGATCGGCCCGGGCGCAGCCCGCTGATCGCCCTTGTGGCGGAGGAGGACATCCAGCCCGATGTGTTCGATCATCTGCATGGCCTTTTCCACACCAAGGCCAAGGCCGTCGAAACCCTGCGCGAGATCGTCCGGGCGCACCGGCTATGCCCCAGGATCGTCGGCCTGGAATCGGGCAGGGGGCCCTGCTTCGCGTACCAGATCAAGCGCTGCGCCGGCGCGTGCGCGGGAAAGGAGCCGCTCGAGCGGCACTACCTGCGCCTCGAGATGGCGCTCGTGCCCTACCGCCTGCAAGGCTGGCCCTACCCCGGCCGCATCGGCATACGCGAGCACGACGAGACATCCGGCCGCACGCAGGTCCACCTGATCGATCACTGGTGCCACGTGGGCACGGCCGGGAGCGAGCGCGAGCTCCATGACGAACTGGAGACGCATACGCTGAAATTCGACCTGGACACCTACAAGCTCCTGCAGAAGCACCTGAAGAAACATCCTGACGTCATCCCATGTCATGTCCAGAGACCTCCACTACCTGAAGCAGCTGCAGGACTATTACGCTCGGCATAAGGCGCTGCCCTCCTTCAGCGCCATCGCGGCAATGCTGGGATTCGGCTCCAAGAATTCCGTGGCCGCGCTGGCGTCGCGCCTGCAGTCTCTGGGATACCTGGAGCGAACCCCGGATCATCGGCTCAAGCCCGGCCGGCGCTTCTTCGAGCGCACGCTGGCGGACAGCAGCGTGCAGGCGGGCGCCCCCACGGCCGCGCTGGAGGAGAAGACGGACGTATTGACCATCGACGATTTCCTGATAGACCGGCCCTCGCAGACGGTGCTGGTAAGGGTCAAGGGGGATTCGATGAAGGATGCGGGCATCCTGGCGGGGGACATCGTGGTGGTCGAAAAAAGATCCACGGCAAATCCGGGCGAAATCGTCGTGGCGATGGTGGGGGCGGAATTCACCCTGAAGACCCTGGGACGGGAGGATGGCCGCTACACCCTGATCCCGGCCAATGCGGCCTATCCCGTCCTCAGGCCCACGGAAAATTTCGAGATATTCGGCGTGGTGGTCGGCCAGTTCAGGAAATATGGTTAATCCTGGCGCAGATGGACGTCACTGCGGAAAAAAAGGTTCGTCGAAGATAACCGGGGCAAGCGGCATGGATTTTCAGGAAGCTTTCCGGTGATGGGTCGCTGCGGGGGCTGAAGTGAAATTGTAGGGTGGGTGGAGCGCAGCGCAACCCACCGGAATCATGGAATCGATGGGTCAATATGGTTCATCCGATGATGGGTAGCTACGGGGACTTTTCACAGGTTTTGATGGGTTGCGCGTTGCTCCACCCATCCTACCCCTGGTTCGCTCCACGCTATTCCGCGATGAACCGAAAGAATCCTTCGGATTCAAGGAGATGATGGGTTACGCTGCGCTCCACCCATCCCACCCCTACTCCACGCTATTCCGCAATGAACCAAAAAAAAGCCTCCCGATTCAGGAGGCTCAGACCGAGGACCGGTGGTGGACTTGTTTTGGCTGGAATTTCGACGAGTTCAGAAATTGGCGATGAAGCTGACCCGGAAAGAGCGGCTTTCGATGGGATGGAAATGCCTGTCGTCAACACCGCCTGTGGGTTCGCCCGGCAGCCTGGAGGTATAGAAGTAGTCGATCGCATGAGCATGCGTGTTGAGTAAATTGAATCCTTGCAGGATGACCCGGGCTTTCTTACCTATTTTTACGCCTATCTGGCCATTGAAGGTCATGGTGGGATTCGACTGGACACTGTTGTCTTCCGTCAAAGGACGCTTTCCAAAATAGCGGAACTGCAGGCTGCCGAAGAAGGGGCCGATGTTGTCGAGCGCAACCGTCGCCTTGCCCACGCCCTGGATTGCACCCGGAATGTGATTGCCTGCGGGATCCTGGCCCGTGAAACGTGCCTTTGCCAGAGCATAATCCAGATCCACCATCAGCCAATCGTTCGGCATGTAGAAGGCCGAGACCTCGACTCCCTCGCGTTTGCTGGGACGACTGGGCTCGGTGGTGCCGGCATCGCCAACGAACAGCAACTCCGAGGCCATGTCCAGCCGGAAAAAAGCCAGAGAGGCCTGCAGTCCCGGCAGGATCGCGGTGCGCAGTCCGAATTCATATCCGGTGGAGCGGACGAGCGGATTGACCGGAGTGACCGCCGTCCCTGATTTCGGGTCTATCGTCGTGGTGGTGCCGCGCGCATCGTTGCTATGGAAGCCGCTCCCATAGTTGAAGTAATACTCCGTCTTGGCCCATGGGCCGAAGATCAGGCTGAGCTTGGGGTTGGTGATGCTGTCGTACTGCTGCCCAGAATTGGCGCCGATGTTGCTTTTGACATCGAACCAGTAGTAGTCGCTGCGCACGCCCGCCACGCTGCGGAATTTTTCCAGCCACTGCACGCTGTTCTGATAATAGATGCCTATGCTGTTTTCAACCACATGATCCCTGCGGGTGACCGACAGCGCCTGCCGCTGTCGGGTATTCAGCAGGCCGTTGTCGATGACATCGTTCTGAAACTGGACGCCTACGGTATTCTCGAGCGCGAAACCGGCAAAATTGTTCACCCAGGCATGACTCAGGTTCAGGGCGGACTGGAAGCGCTTGTCGATCTGGGAAAACTGGTCGCCATTGACAGGGTCGTCGAGGAAATAGGTGAAATTCGAAAACAATGCCATGTTGTTGTGAACCGTATAAAGATTCACCTTGGTAATGCCGTAATCCCCGTGGTGCTGCAAGGCCCCCGACAGGCTGAAACGGTGGGATTCGCCGCCATCGCTGGGATCGATGGCCCCCAGCCGTGAGATGAGGCCATTCAGGACGGCACGCTCGGGAATCTGGTCGGTGGAGTTCCAGTTCGCGCCGTATCCCATGGCGGTTATATTGAACCGGGGACTGCCGGTATCTTGGCTGTAGCGCAGCACGGCATTGAATTTCTTGTAGTTTTCCTTGGTGACCCATGGACCGTCCTTCTTGTTCAGTTCGACGGCATAAAGCACCGTTCCGGCGCCCACATCATGGGAATTCGCGACCAGGCCGCGCATGAATCCCTGGTTGCCTACCCCATAGCTGGCAATTCCTGTCGGCAATTTGTTGACATAGCCGATATTGAGGGCGCCCGCCGAGGAGAAGTCGCCCTGGTCCGCGTAGTAGGGACCCTTCTGGTACTGGAGGCCGGCGGCAAGTTCCGGGATCATGAAATTGAGATCGGCGTAACCTTGCCCATGCCCATGGCTGCGCTGATTGACCAGCATGCCATCCACCGATATCCGCAGATCGGTGCCGTGATCGAGATTGAAGCCGCGAGCGAAATACTGGTTCGCCTTCCCTTCCCCGCTGTGTTGAGTGACGATCAGTCCCGGTACCGTCTCCAATAGCTCTCCCGGCCGGTAGACGGTGCGCTGGTCGAGCTGTTTCTTCAGTACCGTGCCTTCATTGGCGGAATTCGCGGTCCCGATGAGGTCGTTGCTCTTGGCCGTCACCACTACTTCCTGCAGGGTGGGCACCCCCGCGGCGCGGGGGTGGGATGGCCAGCCGGTGGCCAACGCAGCCAGCAGGGCCGCCGTGAAGGCTGGGGTGCCCGGAGATCGATGCCTGCGGTGCAGAAGCCCATGGGCAGGACGACAGTGCGAATGAGGGCCGTCCCATGGGGGTGAATCCGCCAGGAATCGTTTTAGGAGATGGATCATCGTTCCGTGTGGCCCGTGTGGCCTCTTCTGCAGAATTTCAGAACTTGAATGAGATGCCCCCCAGTACCGTCAGTGGGGCGGCGGGGTTGTAGGTGCGGACTCCGCTGGTGATCCCCGCCGACGAGGCGTAGCGGTGGTCGGTGAGGTTGAGTATCTGCACGAAGTAGCGTTGCCGGATGCTCCAGGGCTGGGCCTTGGGTTCGTAGCTCGCGATCAGGTCCACCGTCTCGTAGCCGTCGTAGAATGCCTGGGGCTGGGTGGCGGTGGGCAGGTTGATCGCGTAGCGGCCGAAGATGCGCCCGATGGCGGTGACCGTCAGGCCTTCCATGGGACGCACTGTGCCGGTGAAGGTCGCCATCAGCTTCGGCACGCCGGTGACGTCCGCCCCGATCAGGTGGGGCTGCAGCGATTCGGTGATGCGCGAGTTGAAGTGGGCGATTGCCGCGGTGGCCTCGAACCAGTCCGCCGGCATGAAGCGGACTTCCGCCTCGGTGCCGATGCGCTTGGTCCTGCCGACGTTGACGTAGTTCAGCAGGGCGGGATTGGGCAGCGCTACCTCGTCTTTGCTCTCGATCTGGTAGTGGGCCACGTCGAACATCCACATCTTTCCGGGGGTCAGCGTGAATCCCAGTTCCATCTGCCTGAAGGTGGTGGGCTTGACGTTGACGCCGGGCGTGTACTTCGCCGCGTCGCTCGGCAGGGCGAACCCCTCCGACAGGCTGAGGCGCGCCTCCAGCAGCTTGGGCCAGAGCGTGGAGCGGAAGCCGAATTTCGGGGTGGTGATGTCGAAGTTCTGCATCTCGCCGCATTCGGCGCTGGCGCCGGTGCGGGTCTCGAGCCCGCGCCGCTTGCACCAGCCATCGATGAGATCCTTGCGGATGCCGAAGGAGGGCCGGAAGTAGGGGCTGAGCGCCCATTCCGTCTGCGCGAACATGGAGACGTAGTTGGTCTTGAGCAGGCGGTTGAGGGTGCCGCTGCCGCCGTTGACGCCGCCGGTGACGGTGTTGGCGGTCCACTGGCCGTTGTTGAGGGCGTCGGCGTACTTGTACAGCGTGCTCTCCTCGTAGCGCTCCGCGCCCAGCGTCCAGGTGAGGGGCCGCTTCAGGATGTCGTGCCGGCCGTTGATGCTGGCCCCGAAGCCGATCACGTCGCGGTCGTACTCCTCCTGGCGCTGCTGCCAGGTGGTGGCGTTGGTCAGCCGGGTGAAGGAACGGCGGAACGTCTGCGTGGTGGCGTAGCCGAACAGCACGGCCTTGATGTTCGGCGTGATCTCGTGGGACAGGTCGCCGCGCAGGGTGTAGAGATCCTTGTCGGTGCTGTCGTTCATGACGTTGGGATCCCTGGCGTAGAAGGCCTTCTGGCTGTGGCGGTTGTCATATTGCGCCTGCGTCACCACCGACGCCGTCTTCGCCTCGCCCGCGTGCGCCCGGCCGGCGATGGTGAAGCGCGTCTTGTCGGTGATGTTGTAGCCGAGGCTGAGCGATCCGGTGTGGCGCTGGTTGTCGGTGCCGGGGCGGAAGCCGTCGCTGCGGAAGCTCTGTACCGCTGCGTTGATGTCCACGCCGTAGAGGTTGCCGCCCGCAGCGGCCTGTACGTCGACGGTGCCGAACGAGCCGCCGCGCACGTCCAGCTCGGCGTACTTGCCGGATCGGCGTGTCTCCAGCATGACCACGCCGGCGCGGTTGAAATTTCCGTAGAGGGCGGAGACCGGCCCCTTGAAGATGCGCATGGCGTTGATCTCGAGCGGTATGATGACGCCCATGTCGGCGTAGCCGTCGGCGTGGCTGGAGGCCTCGTTCAGCGGAATGCCGTCGACCACGAAGCCGATGTCGCCCCCATGGCCTCCCCCGGAGAAGCCGCGCAGGTTGGTGGAACTGGCGACGCTGCCGTAGCCGAGATGGCGCACCTCCATGCCGGCGGTCTCGCGGAACAGGTTCTCCAGGTTGGAGACCTGCCGCTCGGCGATGAAGTCCTTGTCGAACACGTGCACCGTGAAGGGCTGGTCCTTGCTGACCGTGAGCGATTGTCCCTTGATGACGAGAGGCTCGAGCCGGACGACGTTCTCGCGGGTGAAGGCGTCGTTGACTGCGACCTGGACGGGAGCGGAGCCTGCCGAGGCTGCCTCGGGCGCCTGCGATGCCTGTGTTTCCCCTGTTTTCCGTACGGCTTTCTTCTTGCCGTCTGCAGTGGCGGCTTCGGCCGGCGGGGATTCCTGCGCCTGCACCGGCAGGGCGGGCAGGAGCAGGGACGCCAGCGCGCATACCTGCAGGGGTAGCCTCATCATCATGGATCCTCCTTGTTGTGATCCGGCCTCGGAGGGCCGGTTTTTATTCGGTATTATTTTTTATTCATACTTATGAACTCTAGCAGGTATGGAGGACGTGTCTGTCAAGGAATGGACACGGATGATGTAGGAAGGATGCGAAACGAATGTAGGGTAATGCCTACAGCGGGGTGGCGCGGGCGGGCGCGCAAGGGGCGGGGTTTGGAAACCGGGCGGCTGCGCGCCGGTTCGCCGGGCGGAGAATCAGGACAGCAGCGCCGACTCCACCAGGATGTCCACGCCGTTCTCCGGCATGATGGCGCGGGCGGGGATCGCATCGCCGGCACGCCAGCGCTGGACGGCGTTGCGCTTGGATTCGCCGCTGACCAGGAATATCGTCTGCAGAGAGCGGCTGAGCCTGATTGCACTGAGCGACACGCGCTGCGCAGGGGGCTTGGGGGCGTTCAGCACGGCGAGCGCGTCGGGAGAATCGGCCTCGGTTCCCCATTCCTGCCCGGGAAACAGGCTGGCGGTATGGCCGTCCTCACCGAGCCCGAGGAGCGTCAGGTCGAACATCCCGATCGATTTCAGCGTCTGGGCGTACTCGCAGGCTGCCAGGTCCGCGCCGAGCTCTCCCGGGATGGTGTAGAGATGGTCGGCGGGAATGTCGACGTAGTCGAGCCAGGCTTCTCCGGCCATGACCGAGTTGCGCCTGGGATCGGTGGAAGACAGGCAGCGCTCGTCGCTGAAGTAGACATGCCAGGCCGGCCAGTCGGTGTGCGCGCTGCGCAGCTGCCTGTAGATGGCGCGGGGCGTGTCGCCCCCGGCGAGCACCAGGTGGAATTTCCCGCGGGCGCGGATCGCCGACTCGGCTGCTTCCAGTATCATGCGCAGGGCGGTTTCCTGGAGTTGCGCCAGATTCGGCATGATATGCCATCTGGATTCATGGGAATCGAGGGGATCGGATGAGGGCGGTGGCTTTGCGCGCATGGAGCTGTCCTGCGTTGCTGGATGAAAATCGCCCTGCAGACGGGGCGGGCGCCGGAATCAATCCGGCCTGACCGCTATTCTACCGCTACCGAGGAACAATAGGGCGAGGCCGCCGAACAGATAGAAGGCCTGCAGTTCGAGGGACCAGCCGCCGTGATCGGTCAGGGATGTCAGTTGGGCGCGGTGCGCGAGCACCACCGCGAACAGCATGTTGCCCACGACCAGCAAGCCGCCCAGGCGCGAGTAGATGCCGAGAATGATCATGAGCGGGGCGAGCACTTCACCCGCGTACACGCCATAGGCCAGGGCCGCGGGCAGGTCGATTCCGGCAAGCTGCTTGCCGATGTACTCGAGCGATCCCGGATGGCGTACCTTGGACACGCCGTGGAGCAGCAGCAGGATGCCCACGGTCAGGCGCAGGATCAGCTTGCCCAGGGCGTCGCTGCGAATCGGGCTGCGCATCGGTTGCCTCCATGTCGGGTCGGGGGTGGACGGCCAGGCGGTTCCGGGCCGGGCGGGAGAAGTCATTCGGCCCGGCCGTCGCGGGGCCCGGCCGGAAGCTCATTCCGTTTTCTTGATCGCGTGTCCCCCGAACTGGTTGCGCAGCGCCGACAACAGCTTGTTCGAGAAGGCGTCGGCGTCGCGTGACTGCAGGCGCTGCAGCAGCGCCAGCGTGATGACCGGCGCGGCGACGTCGAGATCGATCGCCTCGGCGACGGTCCAGCGTCCTTCGCCGGAGTCCGCCACGTAGGGCGCGATGCCTTCGAGATGGGGATTCTCCGCCAGGGCCGCCGCGGCCAGGTCGAGCAGCCAGGACTGCACCACGCTGCCGTAGCGCCAGATCTCCGCGATCTGGTGCAGATCCAGTGCGAACGCCTGCTTGCCGCGCAGGATCGCGAATCCCTCCCCGTATGCCTGCATCATCCCGTATTCGATGCCGTTGTGGATCATCTTGGTGAAGTGCCCGGCTCCGCTCGGGCCGACCCGGCCCCAGCCCCTGTCCGGGGCGGGCGCCAGCGTCTCGAGGATGGGGCGCAGTTTCTCGATCGTGCGTTCGTCTCCTCCCGCCATCAGGCTGTAGCCGTTCTGCAGGCCCCATACGCCGCCGCTGGTGCCGACGTCGACAAAGCCGATGCCGTCCGCCGCCAGCCGCTCCCCGCGCCGCTGCGTGTCCTGGTAGTTCGAATTGCCGCCTTCGACCAGGATGTCGCCCGGGGCGAGCAGGGGTTGCAGCGCGGCGATCGTCTCGTCCACCGGCGCGCCTGCCGGCACCATCAGCCATATCGCGCGGGGCGCGGGCAGTGCGGAGACCAGCGCGTCGAACGTCGTTACCGGCACGATCCCCCTCTGCTCGATGTCCCCGAGCGCATCCGGATTGCGGACGTGGCCCACCACCCGGTGGCCGCCGCGCACCAGCCGCTGGGCCATGTTGCCGCCCATGCGGCCCAGGCCGATCATTCCAAGTTCCATCATTTCTCCTTTTGCTGTACAGGGATGGGCATGCGGCCGGTCATGGCGCCGCGTGTTCGGCGGCGAGCTCCTGCCGCCGGGATTCCAGCGCGGTGAGCAGCTTGTCGTAGGCGGTGACAAAGGCCTGCACGCCGTCCTTCTGCAGGGTGTCGGTGACGGCATCGAGGTCGATGCCCAGTTCCGCCAGCCGCGCGATGTCCGCTTCCGCCTGTTCGACATCCTCCGTCAGCGTCACCCGCGCCTGCCCGTGGTCGCGGAAGGCATCGATGGTGGCGGGGGGCAGGGTGTTCACCGTGTCGGGGCCGATCAGCTGCTCCACGTACAGTACATCGGAATAAGCCGGATTCTTGGTGCCGGTGCTCCCCCACAGCGGGCGCTGCACGCGCGCGCCCTTGTCGCGGAAGGCGGCGAACGGCCCGCCGTGGAAGATTTCGCGAAAGCTGCGGTAGGCGAGCTTGGCGTTGGCGATGGCGATTTTTCCGCGCAGGGCGAGGGCCGCGGGCGAGCCGTTCCTTTCCAGGAGCGGATCGACGGCGCTGTCCACGCGGCTGACGAAGAACGACGCGACGGAGACCGGCCAGGCCGGCTGCCCTTCCGCCGATACCGTGGCCCAGCCGGTGAGGCCGCGGATATAGGCCTGGGCTACGTCGCGGTAGTGCCGTTGCGAGAACATGAGCGTCACGTTCACGTTGATACCCGCGGCGGTCGCCAGCGCGATGGCGGGGATGCCCGCCGGCGTGGCCGGAATCTTGATCATCAGGTTCGGGCGCTGCACCGCCTGCCACAGCCGCTTTGCCTCCGTCACGGTGGCGTCGGTGTCGGCGGCGAGATGGGGCGAGACCTCGAGGCTGATGTAGCCGTCGCCGCCCCGGGTTTCATCGTAGGTGGGACGGAGGATATCGGCAGCCCGGCGAATGTCGGCGATCGCCAGCTCCTCGAACAGGTCCTGGCTGGTGTACGGCTTGTCGGCCCGCAGCAGTTCCGCCAGCGCGTTGTCGTAGCTGCGGCCATGATTGATGGCCTGTTCGAAGATGGCGGGATTGCTGGTCACGCCGCGCAGGCCGTCTTCGGTGACCAGGCGTTGCAGTGTTCCGCTGCCGATGAGATCGCGACTGATCGCGTCGAGCCAGATGGACTGGCCATGCCGCAGTATTTGCAGTAGAGGATTCATGTGTGCCGGACTCCTTTGATTGTACTCAGTTGTACTCAGCGTGACCGGCGGTTGCCGCCGGAATGGATCTCATTCCGCCATCCTATCACGACGGATGGCCGAACGGACGGTGGCGGCCGTGAACGGGAGCGGGCCGCCAGAACGACATAATTTTTAAGACAATGAAACAGCCCGATCATTCCCGAGAAATTTGGTTCATCGCGGAATCGCGTGGAGCAGCGGTAGCGGTAGGATGGGTGGAGCGCAGCGCAACCCATCATCTCTTTGTCTTTCGCCGTCGATCAAACGTAGTCGATCAAATATACGATGGATGGAGCAACGCGCAACCCATCATCTTTTTTCGTTTCGTCCTTGGCCCGTTGATTTCATGAATCCGGTGGGTTGCGCTGCGCTCCACCCACCCTACAAATTCATGGTTTGAATGCTCTGCTTTTCCCGTAGGATGGGTGGAGCGCAGCGTAACCCATCATTCCCCGCGGAAGGCGACGGCGGGTTGCATCCCGTTTCCTCCGTCCTGCGTGTCCGAAAATCGGCGCCGCTTTTCCCCGAAGCAGCGGTAGGATGGGTGGAGCGGAGCGCAACCCATCATCTCTTTGTCTCTCGCCGTCGATCAAATATACGATGGATGGAGCAATGCG
>NZ_FPIQ01000009.1:42599-98627 GCF_900119085.1 Nitrosovibrio sp. Nv17
AGCGCAACCCATCATCTCTTTGTCTCTCGCCGTCGATCAAATATACGATGGATGGAGCAATGCGCAACCCATCATCCTTTTTTGTTTCGTCCTTGGCCCGTTGATTTCATGAATCCGGTGGGTTGCGCTGCGCTCCACCCACCCTACAAATTCATGGTTTGAATGCTTTGCTTTTTCCGTAGGATGGGTGGAGCGTAGCGCAACCCATCATCTCTTTGTCTCTCGCCGTCGATCAAATATACGATGGATGGAGCAATGCGTAACCCATCATCTTTTTCCGTTTCGTCCTTGGCCCGTTGATTTCATGAATCCGGTGGGTTGCGCTCCGCTCCACCCACCCTACAAATTCATGGTTTGAATGCTCTGCCTTTTCCCGTAGGATGGGTGGAGCGTAGCGTAACCCATCATTCCCCGCGGAAGGCGGCGGGCGGGTCAGGATCGATTCTTCCACTCGCGCAGCGCTGCGAAAACGTGCACCGCATCGGTGAGCGGCGTACCCGCGTAGGCACTGGCGCTGCGGATGACCTCCGGCTGGTCGCAGCGCAGGAACGGATTGGTGGCCCGCTCCAGCGCGAGGGTGGAAGGCAGGGTGGGAAGCTCCGCCCGGCGCTGCGCCTGCGCCACTGCCTCGCGTTCGATCAGGGCCAGGTTGCCGGGCTCCACCGTTCGGGCGAAACGGATGTTGGCCAGGGTATACTCGTGGCCGCAATAGACGCCGGTCTCGTCCGGCAGGTCCGCCAGTTTTTGCAGGGAGGCGGCCATCTGTCCGGCAGTGCCCTCGAATACCCGCCCGCAGCCGCAGGCGAACAGCGTATCGCCGCTGAACAGCCAGCCCGCGCCATGATAGGCGACATGTCCCAGGGTGTGGCCCGGGATGTCGAGCACCCGCAGGCGCAGGGAAAGCTCCGGGACGTGGACTTCGCCGATCGCATCGCCGTCGTCCCGGCAGCCGTCTTCCGCCATCTCCCGGACAGGGTGCGTGACGCCGGGCACGACTTCGCGTGCGGGGCCGTACACCGGCACCGGGCCGGCCTGCAGCAGCGCGGGGATGCCGCCGGCGTGGTCGTGATGGCGGTGGGTGACGAGGATGGCGGCCAGATCGAGCCGCTCCCGCCGCAGGTAGCCGAGCAGGGGCGCCGCGTCGCCGGGATCCACCGCCACTGCATGGCGGCGGTCGCGGATAATCCAGATATAATTGTCCCTCAGCGCGGGAACGGCGGCGATGTGCGGCATGTCGGAAAAAAGTCGCGGGTCGGCGCGGGTTGACAGATCGCAGTGTAGCAGGTCTCATAGGCACCATTCACGAACGGACGTTTCTCTGACTTCATCCCTCATGGCAACACGAAACGCGCTGGAATGGTTCGATACCTGTCTGGGGCAGTACCTGCTGGAGCGGGAGCGCGGCCATTTCGACCAGGTGGTCGCGGACGTGTTCGGCTACAATGCGATGCAGATAGGCTTCCCGCAGTACGATTTCCTGCGTTCCAACCGCATGCCGCTGCAGTTCTGCGCCGCCCTCGAGGAAGGCGCAGCCCTGCGGGCGGCACCCGAATTCCTGCCGATCGAGACGAACAGCCTGGATCTGGTGCTGCTGCCGCACGTGCTCGAATTCAGCGCCAACCCTCACCAGATCCTGCGGGAGGTGCAGCGCGTGCTGATGCCGGAGGGACATGTCATCGTCTGCGGCTTCAATCCCCGCAGCCTCTGGGGGATGCGCAGGATCCTCGGGTCGGTGGGCGCGCGCCTTCCCTGGCGCGGCAACCTGGTGTCCCCTCATCGATCCGGGCGTCCCTCGGCCGGCGAGGGATTCCCCTGGCATGGCCGTTTCATCGCACTGCCGCGGCTCAAGGACTGGCTGACGTTGCTGGATTTCGAGATCACCGCCGATCGCCTGTGCTGCTACGCGCCGCCCTTCAGCCAGGAGAAGTGGCTGCGGCGGGCCGGGTTCATGGAAGCGGCGGGTGAGCGCTGGTGGCCGTTTTCCGGGGGCATCTACTTCCTCACGGCCGTCAAGCGCGTGCATGGCATGCGCGTCATCAAGCCCGAGTGGAAGGAAGTGAGGGCGGCGCGGCGGGGGATGGCGCCGATCGCGCAGAAGCTCGGCGGCGGCGCGCCCGAGGATGGGCCGCGCCTGGCCGCGCGCGCCGGCATCGCGCCGACCGAAGCGCAGGCGCGCGCTACGCGCGGGCGGAGGATGCGGGCGTGAAGGACGAAGTGGTGGAAATCTTCACGGACGGCGCCTGCAAGGGCAATCCGGGCGCGGGAGGCTGGGGCGCGCTGCTGCGCTGCAATGGCCATCAGCGGGAATTGTTCGGCGGCGAGGCCACGACTACCAACAACCGCATGGAGCTGCTGGCAGTCATCCGCGCGCTGGAAGCGCTGAAGCAGCCCTGCGCGGTGCGGCTGCACACCGATTCCCAGTACGTGCAGAAGGGCATCAGCGAATGGATCCACGCCTGGAAACGGCGCGACTGGCGCACCGCCGACAGGAAGCCGGTGAAGAACGACGATCTGTGGCGGCAGCTCGACGCGCTGGCGCAGCAGCACGAGATCAGCTGGCTGTGGGTGCGGGGGCACGCCGGCCACGCCGGCAACGAGCACGCGGACCGGCTTGCCAACCGCGGGGTGGATTCGATCCTGGGCAGATAGGCCGAACACCGGCCTCCAGGCCCCCGCATACCGGAAGGAATCCAGGCCATGCGCCAGATCTTCATCGATACCGAAACCACCGGCCTGGAGCCCAGGCAGGGCCACCGCATCATCGAGTTCGCGGCGGTGGAGATGCTGGGCCGCCGGCTGACGGGAAACCGGTTCCATCGCTACCTCAATCCCGAGCGGGAGATCGACGAGGGCGCCCTGCAGGTGCACGGCCTGAATCTCGAGTTCCTCGCGGACAAGCCCAGGTTCCAGGATGTGGCTGCGGACCTGCTGGGCTTCATCGAGGGGGCGGAGCTGATCATGCACAACGCCGGTTTCGACGTCGCCTTTCTCGACCACGAGCTGGAGCGGGCGGAGCTGAAGCCGCTGGAGAATTACTGCCACGCGATCACCGATACCCTGAAGATGGCGAAGGAACTGCATCCCGGCAAGCGCAACAGCCTGGACGTGCTGTGCGAGCGCTACGAGGTCGACAACTCCCGCCGCACCCTCCATGGCGCGCTGCTGGATGCGGAACTCCTGGCGGAGGTCTACCTCGCCATGACGCGCGGACAGGACAGCCTGCTGATGGAGCTGGAGGCTCCCTCCGCGTTCGAGATGATGGCCGATCTGCGCACGCTGCCGCTGGCGGTGCTGCCGGCCAGTGCCGAGGAGCAGGCGGCCCATGCGCAGCAGCTGGAGATGATCGAGCGCGAAAGCAGGGGCAGGTGCCTGTGGAGGCAGCTGGAGGCTGCGCCATGAGCGCAGGCGGCCCATCCCGCCCGGCGGAGGGCGCGGTTCCCCTGATCCAGTCCACCGTGCC
This sequence comes from Nitrosovibrio sp. Nv17, assembly GCF_900119085.1. Lineage (GTDB taxonomy): Bacteria > Pseudomonadota > Gammaproteobacteria > Burkholderiales > Nitrosomonadaceae > Nitrosospira. The sequence goes on from NZ_FPIQ01000009.1 coordinate 46,060, forward strand.
CGTGCTGGCGTCGCTCGATATCGCGGAGACGCTCGACTTTTATACCGGTCATCTGGGGTTCGGCGAGGCGCTGAGGATGGAGGACTATGCCATCGTCCGCCGCGACGGGGCGGAGATCCATTTCTGGCGGTGCAATGAGCGGCGCATCGCCGAGCATACCAGTTGCTATGTCCGTACCGGCGATACCGACAGCCTGTTCCAGGAGTTCACCGCCCGGGGATTGAAATTGCGGCCGCCCGTGGTGCGCGCCTGGGGGATGAAGGAACTGTACGTGATCGATTGCCATGGAAATCTGCTCAAATTCGGCGAACATGCGTGAAACCATGCCATCATGCGGTTCTTTCCATGGGTTTCCGGATGGATTTTCCAGCCGGATCGCGTGATTCCATGCCCCGGGTCTACAATTCGATCGTCGTGCCCGCCCCGGTGGAGGAGGTATGGGCGCGCATCCGCGACTTCCACGATTTTTCGTGGGCGCCCACGCTGATCGCCTCATGCGAGAAGGTGGGCGAAGGCGACGGCGCCACCGTCGGCGCCCGGCGCCTGCTGAACGGCGTGTTCCTGGACACCCTGGTCGGCTACAGCGCCCTGGAGCGGCGGATCGTGTACACCATCGACGATGCGCCCTCGCCGATCTCGCCGCGCGAGATACGGAACTACGTGGGGACGCTGCACCTGCTGCCCGTGACGGCCGCGGATGCGACGTTCGCCGAATGGTCGGGCTCGTGGGAAGCCGGCGGCGACGCGGGCGTGGCCTACATGGACGGCATCTACCGCTCCCTGCTGCACGACCTCGCCGCCGGGTTCGGCGAACGTGCCCACGCACGATGAGCGGGGACTACTGGCTCGCGCGCTGGGAGCGCGGGGAGACCGGATTCCATCAGGAGGCGATCAACGCCTCGTTGCAGCGGTTCTGGCCGCGGCTGAGGTGCGGCCCCGGCGACGAGGTGTTCGTGCCGTTGTGCGGCAAGACCGGCGACATGCTGTGGCTGCGCCGGCAGGGATGCCGGGTGCTGGGCGTGGAATTGAGCGGCGTCGCAATCCGGGCGTTCTTCGAGGAGGCCGGCCTGGCGCCGCGCCGCATCCCCTTGGCGGGAGACGGCGAAGATGGAGGATTCGAGGCGTTCGAGGTGTTCGAGGCGGACGGCATCCGCCTGCTCCGGGGCGACTGCTTCGACCTGACGGACACCCACCTGGCCGGGACGCGCGCGGTGTACGACCGCGCCGCGCTGATCGCACTGCCGCCCGGGGAGCGCGCGCGCTATGCGGGTCACCTGCTGCGCATCCTGCCGTCCGCTGCCCCCATCCTGCTGGTGACGCTGGACTATCCCCAGCCGGAAATGGAAGGGCCGCCGTTCGCGGTCTCCGCCGCCGAGGTGGAGGCGCTCTACGGTGGCCATGGCGACGTGCGCCTGCTCGTGCAACAGGATATCCTGTCCGGCGAGCCGCGTTTCCAGGCGCGTGGGCTGAGCTGGCTGCGGGAGAGCGCCTTTCTGGTGGAGCCGCGGCGTACGGGCATGATACGGCCCTGACACGGTGCCGGGCGTGCGATGCGCCGCCTGGCCATTTCAATGCATGAATGCCGACATGTCCGGTCGACAGGAGGAAACCATGGGCACGACGCTTCAAGGCAAACGCGCGCTGGTCACCGGCGGCAGCCGCGGCATCGGCGCGGCCATCGTCAGGCGCCTCGCGCGCGAGGGCGCCGACGTGGCGCTGACCTACGTCAGCCGCCCCGATGCAGCGGACGAGGTGGTGGCGGCTGCGCGCGCGCTCGGCGTGCGCGCGCTCGCGATCCAGGCCGACAGTGCGGATGGCGCGGCGGTGGTGGCGGCGGTGGAACGGGCGGCGGCGGAATTCAATGGACTCGACATCCTGGTGAACAACGCCGGCATTGCCGTGATCACGCCGCTGGACGACTATTCCATCGAGGATTTCGACCGCGTCCTGGCGGTGAACGTGCGTGCCGTGTTTCTGGCCACGCAGGCGGCCGTGCGCCACATGGAAGCGGATGGACGGATCATCAACATCGGCAGCGTCAATGCCGAGCGCATCCCCTTTCCGGGAGGCTCCGTATATGCCCTGAGCAAGGCCGCGCTCGTGGGGCTGGTGAAGGGGCTAGCCCGGGATCTGGGCGCCCGTGGCATCACGGTCAACAATATCCAGCCAGGGCCGATCGATACCGACCTGAATCCGGCAGAGGGAGACTTTGCCGAGGCCCTGAAAAAAGTGACGGCGCTGCCGCGCTACGGGACTGCCGACGAGGTGGCTGCGATGGTGGCCTATCTTGCCGGCCCCGAGGCAGGCTACGTCACCGGCGCCAGCCTGACGATCGATGGGGGCTTCACCGCCTAGCGGACGTAAAGAACCCCGGGTGCGCCGCATGCCGGCACTGCCCGGGGTTCTGAAGTACGGCGCGGATTCGCGGTACCGCTACAGCCTCACGGCGTAGTATTCGACCACGTGCTGCACCTCGATCGGGAAGGGCGCCTCGTCGGCGGCCGGCACGCGCGTGACGGTGGCCGAGTGCGCCGATGCGTCGAAATTGATCCATTCCGGCCGCGTCAGGGCGGGCGTCTCCAGGCTCTCCACGGCGATGGGAATGCGCGCCCCTTTTTCGGTCAGGGCGACGGTGTCGCCGGGGTTGACGCGGATCGAGGGGATGTTCACCGAACGGCCGTTGAGCACCACGTGGCGGTGACGCACCAGCTGGCGGGCCGCCACGGCGGTGGGCGCGAACCCGGCACGGAACACCAGATTGTCAAGGCGGCGCTCAAGCAGTTCGATCAGCTTGTCCCCGGTTGGGCCCTTGGCCGACTTGGCTTCCTTGAACAGGCGCTGAATCTGGCGCTCGGTCAAGCCGTAGTTGAAGCGCAGCTTCTGCTTCTCCGCCAGGCGCACCGCGTAGTCGGAGCGGCGGCGGTTCTTCTGTCCATGCTGGCCGGGGGGATAGTTGCGGTGTTCGAGCGACTTGCGGGACAGGCCGGGTAGTTCGCCGCCGAGTGCGCGCATGACCTTGAGTTTCGGTCCGGTATAACGTGACAAGTGGTTCTCCTTCGTCTTCGGTATCGGAATTTCGGGTGTGTGACGGCGCACGGGTATCCATGCATGCCCGTTCCGCTGCTGCCTTGCTGCCGGAAGCGGGTATCCCGCCCGACGCCCGGTTCGGGTTCGGCCACAGCGCGCAGCCGCGATGATAATCCCATCGGGGTGTTTTTGCAAATGAAGGACGTGTTCCATTCCGGTTCATCGCCGGGGTTTTTAGAGAGATCGCGCGACGACATAGGCAGTGGCAATGGTCGAGCATGGGGACAACATGCGCTCTGATTCCACAGGGGCTAATCGATTGTCGAGCTTATCGGAATCGCCGGTACTGGCATCCAAAAATGACGCTTGACCGAAAGGCTGTCCTGTCTTCACTATGGGACACCTTTATCGAGATATGCCGCGGCTTGGACTCCCCAAGCCGTACGGCTGGTCGGCAACGAAGTTGTCGACGATTGCTCCCAGGTTTACCCAGAATTCGTCTACATCTTTCCGACACGACCATGAGGCGGAAAGCAGGTAGCGAACTTTATTTCCTGCGAAACATGAAGACCTATCGCTCGCGCTCCCATGTCTGTTCCGTATGAAGAGCGAATGCGCGTTCGATATCCATGCCCGGGTGCAATAGCCGCAGCACGGTGATCCCATCCCTTTGGGGGAGATAAAAGGCGGTGTGGGAGGGCACGGTAAAGGAGCGTACCTGTGGGGCGATCTCGTCTCGTTCAAGCCCGATGCGGGGCGACAAGCTTAGCTTTTTGAGAGCCAATTCGAGTTCTTCCCGATAGCGGCGTGCTTGCGCGTTTCCCCATGTCTGCTTCGTATAGCGACCCATTTCGCGTAAACACGTAAATCTTCGATGGCTGTTGCGGTGAATTCACAACGAGGCATCAATCCACAAGCGCTTCATCGAATTCTGCGAATGCCTGCTCGGCTGACAGGACATATCCTCGCTCCATTTCATCGAGGCTCTTACGTACTTCCTGGCGCAGCAACTCCAGCTTGAGCCGCTGGTGATCCTCGAAAGCGGTTGCAGACATGAGGGCTGCCGCGGCGCGGCCGTTCCTGGAAATAGTCACGGGCTCGCGCTGGGCCTTGTCGAGCAACGCCCCGAAATTGGTTTTGGCATCGGCAGCCGGTATCGTGTCCATGCAAACCCTCCTCTTTAATTAGTCTGGGGTATTTAATCGTTTTGGTCAAATTGATCAATATTTTATGGATGCCGATCAGAGACTGAGAATCGAGCTTGAGCCCCTTTGGGATTACGGAGCGGTCGCGCGGCGCTCGTACCAGACGCGCGAGCGGTTGACCACGCGCACGACCAGCAGCATGACCGGTACCTCGATCAGTACGCCGACCACCGTGGCCAGCGCCGCGCCGGAATGGAAGCCGAACAGGCTGATGGCCGCGGCCACCGCCAGCTCGAAGAAGTTGCTTGCGCCGATCAGCGCCGACGGGCAGGCGATACTGTGTTGCTCACCCGTCTGGCGGTTGAGCCAATAGGCGAGTGCGGAATTGAAGAATACCTGGATCAGGATCGGCACCGCGAGCATGGCGATGATTGGTGGCTGCTGCAGGATGGCTTCACCCTGGAAGGCGAACAGCAGCACCAGCGTCAGCAGCAGGGCCGCGATGGACAGCGGACCGATGCGCGCCAGTGCCCGGTCAAGCGCGGCCTGGCCGCGGCGCAGCCGCGCCCGGCGCCAGATCTGCGCGAGGACGACCGGAATGACGATATAGAGCACCACCGAAGTCAGGAGCGTCGCCCATGGAACGGCGATGGACGACAGGCCCAGCAGCAGCCCGACGATCGGCGCGAAGGCGAACACCATGATGAGATCGTTCAACGCCACCTGCGACAGCGTGAATATCGGATCGCCGCCGGTCAGCCGGCTCCAGACGAACACCATTGCCGTGCAGGGCGCGGTGGCCAGCAGGATCAGACCGGCGATGTAGCTGTCGATCTGATCGGCCGGCAGCCAGACAGCGAAGACATGACGGAGGAAGATCCATGCCAGCAGTGCCATCGAGAACGGTTTGACCGCCCAGTTGACGAGCAGCGTGATGCCGATGCCGCGCCAGTATCGCTTGACCTGGCCGAGTGCGCCGAAGTCCACTTTCAGCAGCATGGGCACCACCATCATCCAGATCAGCAAGCCTACGGGCAGGTTCACCTGGGCCACTTCCATGCGACCGATGGCCTGGAACACATCGGGCGCCAACTGCCCCAGAGCAATGCCGGTGATGATGCACAACGCCACCCACACGCTCAGATAACGCTCGAACCCGCCCAAGGCGGAGGGGCCTGCCGGCATATGGCCGGCCGTATCGGTTCCCGCGCTCATCGCGTTGCCTTCATTGGCAACCGATGTCGTGTAGCTTGCGCTGCAGTGACAGGGCATCCAGGTTTTTCAGCGGTAGCGACAGGAACAGTTCGATGCGCCGGCGCAGCGTGAGGGCTGTATCGTAGAACGCCTTGCGTTGTCGCTCCTCGCTGCCCTCGACGGCGGCGGGATCGGGTACGCCCCAGTGGGCCGAGACCGGCTTGCCCGGCCACAGCGGACACGACTCGCCGGCGGCGTTGCCGCACACGGTGAAGATGAAATCGAACACCGGTGCACCCGGCGCCCCGAACTCGTCCCAGCACTTGCTGCGGTAGCCCGCGATCGGCAGGTGCAGGCGCTCAAGCGTGGCAAGGGCCAGCGGATGCACTTTGCCCTTTGGGCGGCTGCCAGCCGAGAAGGCGCGGAAGCGCTCCCCGCCCAGTCCGTTGAGGATACCTTCGGCAAGGATGGAACGCGCCGAATTGCCGGTGCAGATGAACAGTGTGTTGTAAGCGGGTTCCATGGTCATGCGCGCCTCGCTTCAGCAGCAGGGAGCAGCCGGTCTTGCGGACGCGTGGCCACCGTCGGGAGGACAGCAGGCGGCTGCGGCATCCGCTGCGGATTGGGGCGCCTCGGTGAATACCGGAATGTCGCCCAGCGTGTGAAAATGCTCCCAGGCCACGCCCTGCGGATCGGTGATCCAGTGCTTCCCGCTGCGCGCGTAGCAGCAGCTCGTGATGCCCTCGTCCTGCAGGGCCGCGTCGACCGCCTGCGCGCGGGCCTTCAAGGCGGCCAGCTCTTCGGCGTCGTCGGTCTGGATGCCCAGATGATCGATGCCCGGTTTGCTGCCGCGCGTGGAAATGGCAAAGTTGACCGGCGGGTCCTCGAGCATCCATTTCGCGTAGTCGGCCTCGACGCGCGCCGGCTGCGCGGCGAACAGCCGGGAGTAGAAGCCGATGCTGCGATTCAGGTCATCGACGTGCAGATGGACGTGGAAGCGTTTCATGTGGGTTCCTTTCAGCAGACCATGCAGGCACGGGAAGGATCGTTGGCCTCGCACACGCCGCCCTGGCAGCAGTGCTCGGTCAGGTAGCCGAGCAGCCCGTTCATGCGGGTGAAGTCGGCGCGGTAGATCAGGTTGCGGCCCTGCTGCTCGATGGTGACCAGGCCGGCATGGGCCAGCTCCTTCAGGTGGAAGGACAAGGTGTTGCGGGCCACGTCGAGCTGGTCGGCCAGTACGCTGGGGGTAAGCCCTTCGGCGCCGGCGACGACCAGGGCGCGGAATACGCGCAACCGCTGGGCATGGGCCAGGGCATTCAGGGCGGAGACAGCCTGATCTTCATTCATAATTCAATAATACAACATTTATTGAATCAATACAAGGAAAAAATACGCTGTGAGCTTCCGCGTGTCGCGGCGTGCCGCCATTGGAATCGCGCTGCGCCCTGCCTCATGCCGTCGCGGACGCCCGGACCGTTCGGGCAGCGTGCATGTATGAAGTTCGCGGAATCGGGGTCATGCATGCCGAAAATCCCCCTTATCCTTCACCGGCGCCCGAGCTTCGACGCCACCATGTTCCGGCCGTCGTGCTGAACCTTTCCCGACAGCGGCTGTTGCGGGTATCATTGCCTGTTTTTTTGGGAATTTCGATCAGAACTCATCGGTTCCATCGATAAAAATCCATAATAATTTGAAAAACAAGGATAGAATCTCCAGTTCCGCATATTTGTCCATGTATTCTATGCTGTTTTTACCTAGATAAGGTAGCGCTATATTTAATAAGTATGTATGTGAAGCCGACCAACTGAGGATGACCGGAATGGAATTCAATCACAAGAAAGGCGGGATGTGCCGGCGCTTGATGCCTCTGGCATTCGTCGTGGGCCTGTCCGCCTGCGGCGATAACGGGGGATCCGCGCCGGCCGCCGGCGGCGGCAAGAGCGGGGCCAGCAGCGGGAGCGCGCAGACGGGGGCGGGCGCCGGCAGGCTGCTGGACGGTGCGGTGGAAGGGGTCGCCTACGTCGCCCCGGGCGGTTCCGGTACCACGGATGAAAATGGGGCATTCAATTTCAACTACGGGGACACGGTCGAATTCAAGCTTGGCGGGCTGAGCCTCGGCAAGGCGAAGGGCGCGGCGATCGTGACGCCGATCGAGCTGGCGGACGGCAGCGAGAAGCGGCTGCCGAACCTGCTGGTGCTGCTCCAGTCGCTGGATGCGGACGGCGATCCGGGCAACGGCATTTCGATCCCGGCCGCCGCCGCGTCGGCGCTGGACGCCGCGCTCGACCTGGAAGGCGATCCCTCGGCGCTGGCCGCCTCACCCGCGCTGCAGAAGGCCCGGGATGCGGCGGGCATAGCCGGGCCGGCGCGGACGCCGGAGGAGGCCAGCGCCCATTTTCTCGCCCAGGCCGTCGGCTGGTTCGGCACCCATATCTGGATTCGGCAGGACGATACGGCGACGTCCGTCATCCGCTTCTCGCGTGACGGCACGGGCGAGTATCTGGCGGGGGACGCCACCCCGGACGATTCCTGCGATACCAACCGCGTCTGCGGGGGCAGCCTGGTCAGCACGGCCGGGGTGGAGTACGGGACGCTGAAGTTCACCGAGGCGGATACGCGGGGATTCAAGGTGGCGGCGCAGCTGGCGATCGATACCAACCGCCACGCCGGCCTGTCGCACCCGCGGCCCAACTGGAGAATCCGCAGCGACGGCGAGGATCTGATCGCGTCGGACATCTTCACGGTGCAGAGGGAGCGCGAGCAGAAGAGCCTGTTCGGGGAATTGTTCCACATCGCCGGGACGCTCGAGATCAGCTCGGAGCACGAGGAGATCAAGACCGAGGTCAAGGAGAACCGCTACGCCAGGCTGGAGAACGATCCCAAGGGCATCGTCGGCGCCTGGGCATCCGACCCTGCCGCCATCAAGACGCCGCTCTACGTATTCCTGCCCAGCGGCAAGTACATGCTGATCGATCCGGTCGGGGACGTGGCGGCGGCGGGGCGCGAAAGCTGCGGCGGCCCGGGGGTCGAGTTCGCCTCCTATACCCACGACGCCGGCGGCGCGCTGACCATCCGCAGCTTCACCTACGATACCAACGGCTGCGCGGGTTTCTCGGGGAAGGAGGCGGATGCGTTCCGGCTGGAGGGCGACGGCAACACCGCCACCCTGGTGGCCAAGGACGGCACCTCCCTGACGCTGCACCGGGTTTCCCGGTAGTTCCGGCCCGGCCGCCAGCGGGCGACCCGGCACAATGCGCCGCGTGGTATGCTTGCTGCCGGCTTGGCGGCCACGCTCCCGTCCCCCGGGTCGGGAGGGGCGAGGCCAGGCACATCTTTATCATCCAATCGGGGAGACGCACATGAAGCGATGGATTTCCGGTGCCATTGTCCTGCTCGGTCTGGCGGGCTGCGCGACCGTCGGCCAGAAGTCGGTGGTGGACTACATGGATGCCGCCACGGCGGCCCGGGAACGGGGCGACTGGGAGGGTGCCCGCGCCCTCTACGCGCGCTCGTTCGAGGACGCCAATCTGGCGCACACCAGTCCCCGCTTCCGTGCCGTCCTGCACTACGAATATGGCCGGGCACTGGGCGTGACCTGCCAGTTCCGCAAGGCGGAGGAGGAGCTCACGGCGGCCCACGACCTGGACAAGAAGTCCGGCGGCGTGTTCTACATTTCCCTGGCGGAACTGGCGCGCCTCAATCTGGCGCAGAAGAAGTACGCCGAAGCCGCCGGATACTTCGAGCGCGTGCTGGTCGAACTGGATCCGCAGATCATCGCCAAGAAGGCGCCGGATTTCTATGTCGCCGTCCTTGAGGACCATGCGCTGGCCCTGGCCGGGGCGGGCCGGCAGCAGGAGGCGGACGATGTCTCGAAGCGTGCAGCAGCCATCAGGGCCGAGGATCCGGAGGCGGAATCCTGGGCCGGCGACGAGCGTACTCCCTACGGTACGCGCTGCAAGTAGATCCCGGTCAGGGAGCCTTCCCGCCTCCGGCGCCCTGCCGCGACGGGCGGGGCCTCCCTGCGATGGAATGGCGTGACAGGCCGCCCAGGTAGCGGGGCGCCTGCTGCAGGTATTCCAGGAACGCCTGCGCGATGAGGGACAGCTGCTTGCCCGAGGGGTAGGCGTAGTACCAGAGGCGCTCGATGGGAAAGCCCTGCACGTCGAGCGGGATCAGCTGGCCCCTGGGCGCCTCCGTATCCAGCGCCAGGGCGTGGCGCGACAGCACCGAAATCCCCAGCCCTCCGATGATCGCCTGCTTGATCGCCTCGTTGCTGCCCAGCTCCATCCGCACCTTCAGCTTCAGGTCGTGCCGGGAGAAGAAGCGCTCCGTCGCCCTGCGCGTGCCGGAGCCGGCCTCGCGCAGGATGAAGGGCTCTTCGCCGATACGCTCGATCGGAATGTCCCGGACATGGGCGAGCGGGTGCCTGGCGGAGGCGAGCACGACGAGCGGGTTGTCCAGGAACGCCTCGGCCACCGCATCCACCTCGTCCGGCAACTGGCCCAGGACGTAGAGGTCGTCCTGGTTGCTCATCAGGCGCTCCAGCACGCGCTCGTGATTCGTCACCTTGAGCGCGACCTCTATCCCGGGGTACTTCTGGCAGAACATGCCCAGCAGGCGCGAGGCGAAGTACTTCGCCGTGGTGACGACGGCGAGCCGGAGCTTGCCGGCCTTCAGCCCCTTCATGTCCGAGGCGATCATCGCGAAGCGGTCGAGATGTTCGAACACGGCCAGGCAGGTGCGGTGCAGTTCGTGTCCCGCATCCGTCAGGTAAATCTTCTTGCCGATCTGCTCGAACAGGGGCAGGCCGACATCCTCCGCCAGCTTCTTGACCTGCATCGAGGCCGTCGGCTGGGTCAGGAACAATTCCTCGGAAGCGCGGGTGAAGCTTTTCAGGCGGGCGACCGCCTCGAAGACTTGTAGCTGGCGCAGCGTGCTATGGCGCATCCGCGTTCCTTATCATAGATGTGCGACTATGATTAGCATAGACACATTTGATTGTTATTTATGGTAATTAAATTCTACTATTTCCCTCACCCTTTTAGGAAGTGCTTTTTAGCAAAGGGCATGGCGGTTTTTCTACGAACCTGGAGGAAATCATGGCATCTCAAACCATCAAGGAAGGAAAGGAGCGCTACAAGTCCGGTGTGATCCCCTACAAGAAAATGGGGTACTGGGAACCGGACTACGTTCCCAAGGACACGGACGTGATCGCGCTGTTCCGCATCACGCCGCAGGCGGGCGTCGATCCCGAGGAAGCCGCCGCCGCAGTGGCCGGCGAATCCTCGACCGCCACCTGGACTGTGGTCTGGACCGACCGGTTGACGGCGTGCGAACTGTACCGCGCCAAGGCCTATCGTGCCGACCTCGTGCCCAACACCGGCCCCGGCACCAACAACGAGGCGCAGTACTTCGCCTACATCGCCTATGACATGGATTTGTTCGAGGAAGGCTCGATCGCGAACCTGACCGCCTCCATCATCGGCAACGTATTCGGCTTCAAGGCGGTCAAGGCCCTGCGGCTGGAGGACATGCGCATTCCCGTCGCCTATCTCAAGACCTTCCAGGGTCCCGCGACCGGCATCGTGGTGGAGCGCGAGCGCCTCGACAAGTTCGGCCGCCCGCTGCTGGGCGCCACCACCAAGCCCAAGCTGGGTCTTTCCGGCAGGAACTACGGCCGTGTGGTGTACGAGGGGCTGAAGGGCGGCCTCGACTTCATGAAGGATGACGAGAACATCAACTCCCAGCCCTTCATGCACTGGCGTGACCGCTTCCTGTTCTGCATGGAAGCCGTCAACAAGGCCGCCGCGGCCACCGGCGAGGTGAAGGGGCATTACCTGAACGTCACCGCCGGCACCATGGAAGAGATGTACGAGCGTGCGGAATTCGCGAAGTCGCTGGGATCGGTCATCGTCATGATCGACCTGGTGATCGGCTACACGGCGATCCAGTCGATGGCCAAGTGGGCGCGCAAGAACGACATGATCCTGCACCTGCACCGTGCCGGCAACTCGACCTATTCGCGCCAGAAGAATCACGGCATGAACTTCCGGGTGATCTGCAAGTGGATGCGGATGGCGGGCGTGGACCACATCCATGCCGGTACCGTCGTCGGCAAGCTCGAGGGCGATCCCCTCATGATCAAGGGGTTCTACGACACCCTGCGCGAAACCCGCACCGAGCGCAGCCTGGAGCACGGCCTGTTCTTCGACCAGGACTGGGCGTCCCTCAACAAGGTCATGCCGGTCGCCTCGGGCGGCATCCACGCGGGCCAGATGCACCAGCTGCTCGACTACCTGGGCGAGGACGTGGTGCTCCAGTTCGGCGGCGGCACCATCGGGCACCCGCAGGGCATCCAGGCCGGAGCGACCGCCAACCGCGTCGCGCTGGAAGCGATGATCCTGGCGCGCAACGAGGGCCGCGACTACGTGGCGGAAGGGCCCAAGATCCTTGCCGAGGCGGCCAAGTGGTGCTCCCCGCTCAAGCTGGCCCTGGATACATGGAAGGACGTCACGTTCAACTACGAATCCACCGACACGGCCGACTTCGTTCCTTCCACCACGGTCAACGCCTAAGAACCTTACACGAGGAGTCAAATCGTCATGATGACCAATTCAGGCAACCGGCTCACGCAGGGCCAGTTCTCCTTCCTGCCTCCGCTGACGGACAAGCAGATTTCGTCGCAGATCAAGTACGCGCTGAAGAACGGCTGGGCGATCGGGATCGAATACACCGACGATCCCCATCCGCGCAACACCTTCTGGGAGATGTTCGGCAACCCGATGTTCGACCTGAAGGATCCCGCAGGGATACTGATGGAGATCAACAGCTGCCGCAAGACCTTCCCGAACCACTACATCCGCGTCACGGCCTTCAATGCCACGCGCGGGGTGGAAAGCCCGACCATGTCCTACATCGTGAACAGGCCCAAGAACGAACCGGGCTTCCATCTGGTGCGGGAGGAAAAATCGGGCAGGAGCGTCGGCTACGCAATCCATTCCTATGCGACCGACAAACCCGAGGGAGACCGGTACTGAGAAGCGCCACCGTAGATGGGTGCTCCCGTGTTTCAGGAGGAGCACCCACGACCCAGGGACACCCGGCCGGCCAGGCCGGGAACGCACTCTCCCTTCGAGCGAAGGGAGAGTTTGCGCATGATGGGCCTGAATCCAAGTCCGGCCTGCCTGTCCCGATCCAATCCCGGCCGCGATGCGAACCGTCGGCGGGAATTCCGGAATAACCTGATGCGGGGTTTAACGATATATGTCCAAGCAATCCAAGAATCCAAAGGCCGCTGAAACCGTGTCGATCGACCTGGATGCCGAGTTTCGCGACTCCAACATCCGGGAGGTGCTGGAAAAACTCGACAAGGAGCTCATAGGGCTGAAGCCGGTCAAGACCCGCATCCATGAAATCGCGGCGCTGCTGCTGGTCGACCGCGTGCGCAAGCAACTGGAGCTGACCGCGGGGGCGCCGAGCCTGCACATGTGTTTCACCGGGAACCCTGGGACCGGCAAGACCACGGTGGCCTCCCGCATGTCCGAGATCCTGCACCGCCTGGGCTACGTGCGCGAGGGGCACCTCGTGTCAGTGACCCGCGACGACCTGGTCGGCCAGTATATCGGCCACACCGCGCCGAAGACCAAGGAAGTGATCAAGAAGGCGATGGGGGGTGTGCTGTTCATCGATGAAGCGTATTATCTTTATAAACCGGAGAACGAACGCGACTATGGCGCCGAATCCATCGAGATCCTGCTGCAGACGATGGAGAACAACCGCGACGACCTGGTCGTCATCCTGGCGGGCTACAAGGACAGAATGGACAAATTCTTCCAGAGCAACCCCGGCATGCGCTCGCGCATCGCGCACCACGTGGACTTCCCGGATTACGGGGCGGACGAACTGGTGGCGATCGCCAGGCTGATGCTGGCGGGCCAGAACTACCGCTTCAGTCCCGAAGGGGAGGCCGCGTTCGGCGAGTACATCCGCCTGCGCATGAAGCTGGAATACTTTGCGAATGCCCGCTCGGTGCGCAACGCGCTGGACCGTGCCAGGCTGCGCCAGGCGAACCGCCTGTTCACCGGCGCGAAGAAGGCATTGACCAGCACCGACCTGATGACGATCGAGGCGGAAGACATCAGGGCCAGCCGCGTATTCCTGGAAGGCGAGCCCGACGAGGTCCCGGCGGGCGATGCGCAACAGGGGCCGTGAAGAGAGAGTTCATGGGATAATGTACGACACGGATGTGCTGGAGCGCCCCTGGCGCGTCTTTCCCAAGGAAATGGAGGCGGCCTGCTACAACAGGGGTCATCTGGCGATCATTCGGCTGGGCGCGCCGGTACGGGTGGCGCTGCAGCGGCACCGCGGCCTGGAGGTGATCCTGGAGCGGGACGTGTGGCTGTGCGTCGACAGCTATGCGGAGGATCAGCCGGTGCTGGCGTGGCGGACGTTCCAGACCAGGGAGCGCACCGACCTGCACCGGCCGGTGGGGTGCGAATTGTGGCTGTACCACAGCTGCGCCGGCCTCGTCATGGGGTCGGCCCTGGAGGACCTGCACCAGGTGCTCGAGAAGCTGCCGGTGAAGTGACTCCTGAGGCGGGCGGCGCATGCCTCGCCCTTCGGCTTTCATGTAGCCTTACGTGTAACCTGAATCCCACCTGCTTACGCCAAGAACAAGCGAACTAATCCGAGCCAGCAGGATCGCAACGATTTCTGCTAGTTGATCGCTCTGCTGATGGAAGCATTCAAAAAGAGAATGTCATGAGCAAGATTGCAGACAGCATCCGGCGCGGCCTTCGAGAGGCGGTGACCTATGCCGAAGGCAAAGCCGATGCGAGCGTCTACAGGGTACATGTGCCCGAGCGGATCGATGTAAAGGCGATCCGGGCGAGGCTCGACATGACGCAGGAGGAATTCGCCGGCCGCTTCGGGTTCTCGGTGAACACGCTGCGTCATTGGGAGCAGGGTTCGCGTCAGCCGGAAGGCCCGGCACGCGCCTACCTCCTGGTTATCAACCGGGCGCCCGATGCGGTGCGGAAAGCCTTGCAGGCAGTGTGAGGGCCTGTCGCATCTGGCCAGCTCTTGATAGCAGTTTGCAATGATTTGAAGATATAGGTTTCTCTGCGCGACTGCACGCGATACCCCCGTATCCCTGTGGGATAGCCGCGCGCACGTCACGCCGCGGCGCCGCGGGCAGCCTCCGATCGCAACCGCCGGGCGTACACCATGCCCCAGCCGAGCCCCAGCAGGGCTGCCGCCAGCGAGCCCATCAGAACGCCGAGCTTGGCCGCGCCCAGCAGGTTCGCGTCGTCAAAGGCGAGCATGGCGATGAAGATGGACATCGTGAAGCCGATGCCCGCGAGCAGGCCGACCAATACCATCCCGCTCCATGACACGCCGGGTGGCAGCCGGCACCAGCCCATCCGCACCACGAGCCAGCTTGCGCCGATCACCCCCAACGGCTTGCCGGCGACCAAGGCGAGCGCGACACCGGCCGTGGCCCATCCGGCTCCGCCGGCGGACGGATCGATGCCGCCTAGGCTGACGCCGGCATTGGCCAGTGCGAACAGGGGCATGACGCCGCAGGCAACCCAGGGACGCAGCGCCCGCTGCACGCGCACCACCGGCGGCAGCGATTCCCACCGGGTGGCGTCCTGTGCCGTGCCGGCACCGTGCCCGGGCAGTTCATGGGCGATGCGCGCCATCATCTCCAGCCGTCCCTCACGCATGCGCAACGGTCGCACCGGCGTCATGAACCCGAGCACGACGCCGGCGAGGGCGGGATGGGCGCCGGTCATCAGCAGGCCGCCCCACAGGATCGTGCCGGGCGCCACGTAGGCCCAGGCCGAGCCGCTGCCCATCCGCTGCAGGCCCAGCACCATCAGGATGCCGGCGCCCGCGACCGCGAATCCGCCGGGATCGAGCCCGCCGGAATAGCAGCATGCGATGATCAGCACGGCGATGATGTCGTCGATGACCACGAGCGCCAGCAGCAGGACGCGCACGGTGCCGGGGATAGCCCGGCCCAGCAGCGCCAGCACGCCCACGGCGAATGCGATGTCGGTGGCGGTGGGCACCGCCCAGCCGTATTGCCGCGCCGGATCGGGGTTTATGCCCAGGTAGATCAGGGCGGGGACGACCACGCCTCCCATGGCGGCCGCCACGGGAAGCGCCGCCTGCCGCGGATGGGCCAGCGCCCCTTCGTGGATCTCGCGCCGGACTTCCATGCCGACGACCAGGAAGAACACCGTCATCAGGGCATCGTTGATCCAGAAGTGCAGGGGCTGCGAGAAGAGGATGCCGCCCGGCCCGATCGAAAACGGCGTATGCCAGAGCGCGTGGTAACCATAGGCCAGGGGGGAGTTGGCCCAGATCAGCGCGATCGCCGCGGCGACCAGCAGCATGACGCCGCTGACAGCCTCCCTATGGAGCAGGCGTTCGAGCCTGGCGAAGGCGCGCTCGTCCAAACGCCGGGCGGAAGGCGGATCCTGCTGTGGCGGATGTCGATTCACGGTCGAGGCAACTCCGCGCGGCGGCCCGACCGGCGCATGAACCTGTCTCGCCGCGACGCGCGGCCGACACCCGCGCCCATTCTACCTGCCGGCAGCAGGGAATGCGAGATGGAGTTGACCGCATTTCGTGAAACCGTCATGATCCGGTTTCGCGGAAATATGACGTTTCCTCGAAATTATGCGGCCGCGGCGCATCGTCGCTCCGATAATGAGGCTGCTTCCCTGCGGAGATCCCCGTGAAAACATCCGTCTTTCTCAGCTACCCCAAGCCCTTCCGACAGGAACAGGCCGACTTCGTGCAGTCGGTCTGCGATCACCTGGCCGGCCGCGGCCTCCAACCGAGAACTCTGGGCGTCACCGACTATGACATGGACGTGCCCCTGAAGGCGATCCGCCGGCTGATGCTCGAGTCCAACGGACTCATCACCATCGCGTTCCGCAGAACCCTGATCAACGAGGGGCAGGTGAAGCCGGGAACCCCGGATGCATACACCATCAGGAATCAGTGGCTCACCAGTCCTTATGCCCACATCGAGCCCGCCATGGCGTTCCAGATCGGATTGCCGGTGCTGATAATCCGGGAACAAGGCGTCATCGCGGACGGCCTGCTCGAGAAGGGCGTCATCGGAACCTACATGCCGGAGTTCGATCTTTCCGCCCCGGCGGCCAGCTATCTGGCGTCGAGTGAATGGAACCAGATCATCCGGAAGTGGGAGGGGCATGTGGCGAGCGTCGTGGACAGGAAAGGGAATCCCCCCGCCCTGTATTGAAGGCGTCCATCGTCCTTTCCACGGGCGCCCTGGCCGCATGCCGCACGGTTTTTGCGACGGATCGCTGCGCGGCCAGGTGCCCCGGGTGAGAGTGCCCGGACAGGGATGATATTATTAGGCCGGCCTCCGAAGGCGGGCGCGATGATACGGGAGAATGACATGTCGGAAATCAACGTGGGCGATGTGGTCCGCCTTAAGAGCGGTGGGCCGGCCATGACGGTTGCAGGCGTTTCGAAGAATAATACTTCGGCATGTCTGTGCAAGTGGTTCAGTGGCTTTGATGTCAAGGAGTATATTTTTGAAGCCCTTGCGCTTGAAAAGCTGGATGGCGCGAATCACGGTGGGGGATGATGGGTTGCGCTGCGCTGCACCCACCCATCCTACCCCTGGTTGTCGAGGCAGGCGGCACGGATTTCCAGCATCCGTAGGATGGGTGGAGTGAAACGCAACCCATCGCTTATCCGAGGCAGCACTATTTGATGGGTTGTGCTGCGCTGCATCCATCCCGTCCCTGCCACGATTCATCGGGACACGGGCAGCGTTTTTCCGCGGTGCCCAGTCTCGGGAATCGGGAACATGCGGTTATCCAGGTGCCGCCCCGTGGAGGGGGAAGAGGGGCGGGCTACTTTCCTTTTCCGCCCGCCTGCCCCGCCGGAAGCGCGATGAGCACGTTCTGCATCATGCCCTGGTCCTCGTGGTCCAGGATGTGGCAATGCAGCACGAACTCGCCGATGTAGCGCTGGTAGCGGGTGCGCACCACCACGGTGTATTGCCCCGGCGCCTTGCCGGGCGGCACCAGGTTCTTGATCCACAGCGTATCCTTCCAGACGCCCTTCAGGCCGCGGTACTGCGGATCCGGCGCGTCGATGTCGTCCACGGCGCCGGGGGTGCTGACATCCTTGCCGTTGGGATCCAGGATGCGGACGATCTGGAACGGGTTGACATGGATGTGGAAGGGGTGGCTGACGAAGTCGGACTTGAGCGTCCACTCGTCCACGCCGCCCAGCGTCAGGGTACGGTCTATCCTGCCCGGATCGTAGGGCCTGCCGTCCACCTGGAAGGTCGCGGGCTGGGTGCCGGTGTCGATGTTGAAGTGGAGCGTCTGGGTGCCGGTGACCTCGTCGTCGCGCACGTCGGGGTGAGGCACGAACCTGCTCAGCTTCAGGCCGTTGCGCAGGTCGTTGATCACGGCGGAGCGGATCGAAGCCGGCATGTGGATCGACGCGGCGGTGATCAGCTCGCTCGCCAGATAGGTGGTGATGTCGCCGGGAACGGGGCTGCCCTGGCCCACGCTGACGACGCCCAGCAGCTGCCGTGACGGCGGCGCCTGTCCCACGCTTGCGGAGGGGGGCGCGGCATCGTCGATCACGCAGTAGAGGCCAGCCTCGGGGAATACCATCAGGGCATCCCAGCGATAGGCGGGCTGGAAGACGGTGACGTCGGTCCGGATGACGGCCCGGGTGGTCAGGCCGTCGGCGGCGATCAGGTGCTGCGGCAGGGCCGCGCCGGTGCAGCCCTCCTGGATGAACGCATCGTGCTGCGCCGGCGTCAGCGTCGCGTAATCGCGGGCATCCGCCGCCAGTTTGCGGAACTGCAGGTTGACGGTGTCGCGCACGCCGCCGTGGATGATGCGCCAGCGCTCGATCTGGCCCGTGCGCGCGCCCCTGAAGACCGGGATCACCTGGCCGTTGATGCTGGTGTAGCGGCCCGAGGCGGGCCAGGTTCCGGGCCCGAACTGGTCGTATCCCTCGATGCCGCCGACGTCGCCGGGATCGCACCGGTAGCTGCCGTCCGCGTTCGTCTTGATCCTGCCGCCGGCGTCGCGGCAGGCGTACTGGATCTGCTGCAGCACCAGCAGGCGCTCGGGAAAGGCCTGGGTGCCGACGGGCGCGAGCAGGGTGTCGATGTCGCCGTTCGCTTCGGGGGAGGGGGGGCGGACGCCGCGGACGACGAGCGCGCCGGCCATGCCGCTGGCCACCTGCAGGGCGGTGGAGCCGTGGCGGTGGGTGTGGTACCAGAAGGTGCCCGCCGGGTGGTCCGAGGGTACCTTGTATTCATACTGGAAGCTCACGCCGGGATCGATGGAGATGAGCACGTTGTCGCCATTGCCCGCGGGGTTCACCCACAGTCCGTGCGTGTGCAGGTTGGTGCCGTTGAAGCAGTGGGGGATGTTGACGCCCTTGTGGCCCCCGGCGCAGCCGGGATCGGGCGGCAGTTCGTTGTGCAGCGTGATGCGTATCGTCTCGCCGGGCAGGATGGAGAGGGTGGGCGAGACGTAGGGCGCATCCGGATCGACCCCCTTGCCCTGGTAGCTGCGCAGCCTGACCCGGTCGTGGCGCTGGGCGGCCGGATTCCAGATGCGCCCGTCGGTGTAGGCGACGCGCAGGTCCAGTTCGGCCTCGAGCTGCAGCTGTCCGGGCGGCGCGACCTCGGCGGGCGCCGCTTCAACGGCGGCATGGGCCGGTTGCGTGCGGGCGGCGGGGCGCACGATCTCCAGCAGCGGTGGATTCTCGGCCACGCGCTCGCCGTCCGCGGGGTCGGCGGACTGGGCGCGGACCGCTGTCGCCTGCGCACTGGCCGCCAGCAGCATGAAGAGAGGGAGCATGATACGGAACGGTGCGGGCATGGGGCCTCCGGTCGGGTTGGTTGCTGGTTGAAGGGGGCGGGTGCCGCGCTAGGGATCGACCGGCACGTGGATCAGCTCGACGGCTTCCACCTCGCCGGGCCGCGGCGCGCGCGCGGGCATGCCCGGCGTATCCACGGTGAGGCGCAGGCGCACGCGGCCACTCGCGAGCGCGTCCTCTGGCAGAGGGAGCAGATGGGTGGTGGCCGCTTGCGGCGCTCCGTAGGATGCGCCATGGCGCGAGAGGGTGCCCAGCAGGGCGCCCTCGGGCGTGCTCACCCGTATCTCGGCGGTGCGCGGCAGGCCGCCGACGCGCAGCCGCAGCCACGTCGTCTCGCGCGGCCCGGCCGGCCGGGCCGGCGCCAGCTCGACGAGACCGTCGACGCGGGCCTCTTCCACCGCTTCCGCGTCCTGCCCGGCATCGATGCATGCGGCATGGAGCAGCAGCGCGGCGATCAGGGATGCGGGCAGCGCGGGGGAGTGCGTGGGGCGGTGCATCGCCATGGATCGGTGCGGTGGTTGCGGTCAGCGCGAATGCCTTTCCACCACGATGGACAGCAGCTCGATTCCGGGCCGGGCATCGCGCGCCGCCGCCAGGGCGCCGTGCGATGCCCGGCGCTCGGGCACGATGCGGATGTCCAGCGGCGCATCCGTTTTCAGCAGGTTGCCCGCGCGCAGTGCCGCGACCGCGCCCGACAGCGGAATGGTGAAGGTGACCGGGCCGTGCACGGTGTGATGGCCGAACATCGAAAGCGTGCCGGCGTAGTGCGGGCTGGCCGGATCCGGATGCGCCGCGTCGGCGGGAGCGTTGACCAGGACGGCGAACTCGTGGCCGTGGGCCAGCGGCGGCAGGGCGACCGTGATCTGCGCGAACAGGGCGGACGCGTCGGGCGCGGCGCCAGCCTGCAGCAGGCCGGCATCCGCCACCGTGCCGCCCGCTGCCGCCTGCGCGGGGGCGGGCGTGATGCGCGCATGGAAGTGCTCGATCCGCAGCGCCGGCCCGCTCCCGCCGGGCGCCGCGGCGAGGGCGGCCTTCGCCGGCACGGCCTCCTCCCCCGATCCCGGCTGGTAGTCGTAGTCGAAGCCGCCGATGGTGGCATAGTCGCCCGCGGTGGTGCGGCTCACCGGGCGCCCCTGGGCGTCGACGAAGAACAGGAACGGCTCCGCAGACCAGGCGTCGAGATCGGCGCCCTCCGGCAGGGTGGGATAGCCGCGCGCCTGCTGCTTGCGGGTCCATACGTCCCAGATGCGGTCGATGTTGGCGTGGTGCAGGAAAAACAGCGGATCGACGGGCGACAGGTTGGCCTGCATGAATCCGCCCCTGTTGGTGGTGACGCCGTCGGGGCGGGTGAAGATGCCGCCCACGCAATTGTGCACCCGGTTGTGCGGCTGCCCCTCCAGGACGCCGAATCCGGTGAGCCCGCTGTGTCCCATGGTCTTGGGGCTGGCGAAGGTGATGAAGTCGAGCGGGGCGAGCGCGGCGAGCAGTGTCTGCAGGGAAACCGCCTTGGTGGTCTTGTCGTCCAGCCAGGGTTGGTCGCGGGTCACGCCGCGCGCGTGTGCCTGATCGAAGAAGAAGGCGCCGCGGGGATCGTCGATGATGTCGAACCAGAGATCGTCGGGCGAGCGCACGCCGCGCGCGAGGAGCTGCCCGTACTGGCTGGCGTCGTCGAACTCCCCGTCCGGGCCGTAGGTGCGCTTCCAGTATTCCGCTTTTGCCAATACATCCCGGTAGCGCGCATGGAACTCCCTGAATTGCGCGATATAGGCGGGGTGCGTGGGCGTCAGCACATCCTCGAACATGACATCCGGGACGCTGGCGCGGAAGGGCCTGCCCGGTTCCGTATTCGCGCTCCAGTCCCAGTAGGGCAGCGCGAATTCGGGGTCGCCGCTGAGTTCGCGGCAGATTTCCTCGAACCAGCCGATGTAGCCGCGATGCCATACCAGGAACCACCAGTTGCCGTGGGGGCAGTCCATCGTATGGGTAAGGGCGAGGCGATACCAGTTGCGCGGATCGGATGCGGGCAATTGCAGCATCCTGGCGATCGCCTTCCTGTAGCCCGCCAGGCTGCGCCTCGCGGCGGGGTCCAGGACGTTCAGGCGCCGGTATCTCGCCCTGCCCTGGGCGTGGGAGCGGCCGAAAGGAAGGGAGGCTGCTCCCAGTGCGGTGGCGGCTGCGGCGGTCGTCCTGAGGAATTCCCGGCGGGAGGGTGAGGCAGGCTGGGAAGGGGTGTGCACGGGAAGGCTCCTTGTCGTGGGGTTGGAGGAATCATCCTGCATGCCGCTGCAGGACGGAAACGGCGCCGGTTCGGCTTCGGCGGGAATGACCCGACCGTGCCCGCATGCCCGAAGGGACGCCGCCGGGCACGGCGCAGGGCTATGCCATCGGATAATCCGGCAAATGGGAGGCTCGGGGAAGCTGTAGAATCTTACAGGTCGGACGGGGCTTCCGCCGCCGGGGCGGATGTCTGCTCGAGGTGCTCCATGGCGGCATGGGTGAGCGCCTTGCAGCCTTCGCCGGACAATGCGGAAAGGATGAAGACCCTGTCATTCCAGCCGAGGCCGTCCATCAGGGCGCGCCGGCGCGCCTCACGCTCGCCCTCGGGCAGCAGGTCGATCTTGTTCAGCACCAGCCAGCGCGGTTTCCGGTCCAGCGATTCGTCATACTTCCGGAGTTCCCCGGCGATGACCCGGGCTTCGTGCACGATGTCGGTCGCCGGATCCGGCGGCGCCATGTCGATGACATGGAGCAGCAGGCGCGTGCGCGCAAGGTGCTTGAGGAAGCGGTGCCCCAGGCCGGCACCTTCGGCCGCGCCCTCGATCAGGCCGGGGATGTCCGCCATGACGAAGCTGCGGTCATGGTCGACGCGCACCACGCCTAGATTCGGATGCATCGTGGTGAAGGGGTAGTCCGCCACCTTGGGGCGCGCCGCGGAGACGGCGCGGATCAGCGTCGACTTCCCGGCATTGGGCATGCCGAGGAGGCCCACGTCGGCCAGCACCTTGAGTTCCAGCCGGAGCTCGAATTCCTCCCCGGGCTCTCCCAGGGTGAATTGCCGGGGTGCGCGGTTGACGCTGGACTTGAAATGCAGGTTGCCCAGCCCGCCCTTGCCGCCCCTGGCGAGCAACGCCTGCTGCTGGTGGCGATGGAGGTCGGCAACGATTTCCCCCGTGGCGGTATTGGTGATGACCGTGCCGACCGGCATGCGCAGGACGATGTCTTCGGCACCCTTGCCGTAGCAGTCCGAGCCGCGGCCGTTTTCTCCCCTGCGGGCGCGGTGCAGGCGCGCGAAGCGGTAGTCCACCAGCGTGTTGATGTTGCGGTCGGCGACCGCATGGACGCTGCCGCCGCGTCCGCCGTCGCCGCCGGAGGGGCCGCCCTTGGGCATGAATTTCTCGCGGCGGAAGGCGGCGGCGCCATCCCCGCCATTTCCTGCCACGACCTGGATGATCGCCTCGTCTATGAACTTCATGGTTTTCCGTCCATGGCGCGCACGCGCGTCCCTGTGCCGGTCGATGCCAGTGTGGCGCGTGCGTGTAAAACAAAAAAGCCCTGCCGGACGGCAGGGCTTTTCAGCGCGGCGCGCATCCGGCCTAGGCCGGAATGACGCTTACCGTCTTGCGCCTTGCCGCGCCACGGGTGGCGAAGCTCACCGTCCCGGTCAGCTTGGCGAACAGGGTGTGGTCCTTGCCCATGCCGACGTTGTCCCCGGCGTGGACCCGGGTGCCGCGCTGCCGGACGATGATGCTGCCCGCCGGGATGAGCTCCCCGCCGTAGCGCTTCACGCCCAGGCGCTTGGAATTCGAGTCGCGTCCGTTCCGGGAGCTGCCGCCTGCCTTCTTGTGCGCCATGACGAATCCTCCTCTATGCCGATATGCCCGTGATCTGGATCTCGGTGTAGTTCTGCCGATGCCCCTGATGTTTCTGGTAGTGCTTGCGCCGACGCATCTTGAAGATGCGCACCTTGTCGTGCCTGCCCTGGTCCAGCACGGTTGCCTTGACCAGGGCGCCGTCCACCAGGGGGGTTCCCAGCGAGACGCTGTCGCCGTCTGAGATCATCAGCACCTGGTCGATCGACACCTCGCTGCCGATGTCCGCCGGTATCCGCTCTATCTTGAGTCTCAGTCCGGCCTCGACGCGGTACTGCTTCCCGCCGGTTTTGATGATTGCGTACATGTCTGGCTCCCGTGAGTGTCCTGCCATGCCTGGCGACCGTGATCGGGGCCGGACGGATCAGATCCCCGCGCCCGCGAACAGGTAACCCTGAATTATACCCATCGCTTTTTGCAAGGTCAAAGATCTATTGCAGGCGGGTTTTGTGTCAGAATACGCGGCTGCCCGATTTGCCGCACTTGACACGCCGATGGCGGCATTTCTACCATGGCAGCTTTTTTGCGGAAACCCTTGTGTCGATCGAACGTATCAGAGCGCTGATTTCCCGGGACATGGACGCGGTGGATGCGGTCATCCGCGACAAGCTGTACTCCGATGTCGCGCTCATCCGCCAGGTCAGCGAGTACATCATCCACAGCGGCGGCAAGCGCCTGCGGCCCGCGTTGCTGATCCTCGCCGCCGGCGTGTTCGGCTATTCCGGACGGGACCGCTTCAATCTCGCGGCGGTGGTGGAGTTCATCCATACCGCCACCCTGCTGCACGACGACGTCGTGGACGCGTCGGAGCTGCGGCGCAGCAAGGCGACCGCCAACGCCCTGTTCGGCAACGCCGCCAGCGTGCTGGTGGGGGATTTCCTGTATTCGCGCGCGTTCCAGATGATGGTGGAGGTGGACAGCATGCGCGTCATGCGGGTGCTGGCCGACGCCACCAACACCATCGCCGAGGGCGAGGTGCTGCAGCTGCTCAACTGCCGCGATCCCGACGTCGACGAGGACAACTACCTGCGGGTGATCCGCTACAAGACCGCCAAGCTGTTCGAGGCGGCCACGCGGCTGGGCGCGATCCTCGGCCACGCCACGCCGCAGGAGGAGGAGGCGATGGCCGCCTATGGGATGCACCTCGGCACCGCCTTCCAGCTGACCGACGACATGCTCGACTATTCGGGAGACTATCACGAGACCGGCAAGAACCTGGGGGACGATCTGGCGGAAGGCAAGCCCACGCTGCCGCTGATCCACGCCATGCGCACCGGCTCGGATGCGCAGTCGGCCATCATCCGCAACGCGATCGAGAAGGGGGGGGAGGACGGGTTCGCCCCCGTCCTGGAGATCATCCAGCAGAGCGGTGCGCTGGCCTATACGCGGCAGCGCGCGCAGGCCGAGTCCGATCTGGCGTCCGCCACGCTGGCCGTGATCCGGGATTCCGAGTACAAGGAATGCCTGCTGCAGCTGGCGGCCTTCGCCGTGGCGCGCAACCACTAGGGCCTGTTAACACTCGTTTCATGTTCGCGACGGTGACGGATTTCAGCTGGAACGAGGCGCGAGCCGTGCAGCAGAGTAAGCTCTGCAAGCGGCGAGTAACGATGGGCCGGGTGAAATTCCGTCCCGTCCCTCCGGGTTGCGCACGAAAAAACGCGGGTGCTGCGTTGCAAAGCTTGGCCATAGGCTGGCTATGCCCTACGCTTTGCGCCTTGCCCTCGCGTTTTTTCGCGCAGCAACGCGGCCACGAAACAAGTGTTAACAGGCCCTAGCCGCTTCGCCTCCGGCATGCGGCGCCCAATTTCGAATTGCCGGGATGCGTCTTCCTGCGTACAATTGCTGCCGCTGCCCAGGCAGTTCGGTGAATTCGGGGTGTAGCTCAGCCTGGTAGAGTACTGCGTTCGGGACGCAGGAGTCGGAGGTTCGAATCCTCTCACCCCGACCAATCTCGCAATCTCGATGCGGCGACGGAGAGACGGTGGGTAGACTATTGTTCTTCGCCCTGCTCGCGGTGCTGGCCTTCTGGGCGCTGCGAGGCTACTGGCGCGCGCAGGAAAGGCGCCGGGCGCAAGATCGCGCGAACACCCCGGCTCCCGCCGGCGAGGACATGGTGCGCTGCGCCCACTGCGGCGTGCACCTGCCGGAAAGCGAAGGCATCCGCTCGGAGGAAGGCTGCTTCTGCAGCGACGAGCATCGGCGCCTGCATGCGCGGCGCTAGGGCCTGCCGGCGCTTGTTACCTGTTTCATGCTCGCGACGGTGACGGATTTCAGCTGGAACGAGGCGCGGGCCATGGCGGCATGAGCGCCGGAATCCTGCACGTCGGTGCGGCGGGCTGGCTGCGGGACGTGCATCGCATGCCCTCGCCCAACCACGACGAGCGTCCCGACGGATGCGGCGTCGACCTGCTGGTGATCCACAGCATCAGCCTGCCGCCGGACGAGTTCACGGGCGACGACGTGATCCGCCTGTTCATGAACACGCTCGACTGCGCATCCCATCCCTACTACCGGCGCCTGCACGGCCTGAAGGTGTCCGCCCACTTCTTCATCCGCCGCGACGGCAGCCTCATCCAGTTCGTTCCCTGCGCGAAGCGCGCCTGGCACGCGGGTGCCTCCTGCTGGCGGGGCCGATCCGGCTGCAACGACTTTTCCGTCGGCATCGAGCTGGAAGGCAGCGACAGCGTGCCGTTCGCCGACGGCCAGTACGGGACGCTGGACGGGCTCACGCGGGCGCTGCAGCAAGCCTACGCCATCCGCGACATCGTCGGGCACGCCGACATCGCGCCGGGCCGCAAGACCGATCCCGGCCCGCATTTCGACTGGATGCGCTACCGCGCCGCGCTGCGCGCGCCCGGCGGCTGATCGGGGGCGTCCGCGCGCCGGTCGGGCTGCGCATCCGTCCACTACGCCAGTCCCTGGTCCGACAGGTAGTCCTCGTAGCCGCCCTTGAAGTCGCGGATGCCGTCCGGCCTCATCTCGATGACCCGGGTGGCCAGCGAGGAGACGAATTCCCGGTCGTGGGAGACGAAGATCAGCGTGCCGGTGTACTTCTCCAGCGCGGCGTTCAGCGACTCGATCGACTCCATGTCGAGGTGGTTGGTGGGTTCGTCCATGAGCAGCACGTTGTGCTGCTGCAGCATGAGCTTGCCAAACAGCATGCGCCCCTGCTCGCCGCCGGAGATCACCCGCACCGGCTTGCGCACCTCGTCGCCCGAGAACAGCAGCCTGCCCAGCACGCTGCGCACCGCCTGGTCGTCGTCGTGCTCGCGCCGCCATTGCGCCATCCAGTCGGTGAGCGCCATGTCGGCCTCGAATTCGTCCGCGTGATCCTGGGCGAAGTAGCCGGCGCGTGCCTTCTCCGCCCACTTGACCTCTCCCGAATCCGGCGCCAGGTCGCCTGCAAGGCAGCGCAGCAGCGTGGTCTTGCCGATGCCGTTGGGGCCGATGATGGCGACCTTCTCGCCCGCCTCGATGTTGGCGCTGAATTTTGCCAGCAGCGGGGCCTGCATCCCCGGGAACTGCTTGCTGATGCTCTGCACCGACACCGCCAGCCGGTACAGCTTTTCCCGTTCGTGCACTTCGAAGCGGATGTAGGGGTACTGGCGGCTGGAAGGCTTGACGTCCTCCAGCTTGATCTTCTCGATCTGGCGGGCGCGGCTGGTGGCCTGGCGCGCCTTGGACGCGTTGGCGGAAAAGCGGCTGACGAACGACTGCAGTTCGGCGATCTGGCTTTTCTTCCTGGCGTTGTCGGCGAGCATGCGCTCGCGCACCTGCGTGGAAGCTGCCATGTATTCATCATAGTTGCCGGGGTAGACGCGGATCTCGCCGTAGTCCAGATCCGCCATGTGGGTGCAGACGCTGTTGAGGAAGTGCCGGTCGTGCGAAATGATGATGAGGGTGTTCCGGCTGGCGTTGATCACGCCTTCCAGCCAGCGGATGGTATTGATGTCCAGGTTGTTGGTGGGCTCGTCCAGCAGCAGGATGTCGGGATCCGCGAACAGCGCCTGCGCCAGCAGCACGCGCAGCTTGAATCCCGGCGCCACCGCGCTCATCGGCCCGGCGTGCCGGGACAGGGGAATGTCCACCCCCAGCAGCAGTTCGCCGGCACGCGCCTCGGCGGAATAGCCGTCCAGCTCCGCGAAGCGCGCCTCCAGTTCGGCGGCGCGCATGTAGTCCTCCTCGCTTGCCCCGGGATCGGCGTAGATCGCGTCGCGCTCCTGCTTGACGCGCCACAGTTCCTCGTGCCCCATCATGACGGTATCGATGACGGGGCTGTCTTCGAAGGCGAACTGGTCCTGGCGCAGCTTGCCCACGCGTTCGCCGCTGTCGACGCTCACGCTGCCCGCGGTGGGCTCCAGGTCGCCGCCGAGGATCTTCATGAAGGTCGACTTGCCGGAGCCGTTGGCGCCGATCAGGCCGTAGCGGTTGCCTTCCCCGAACTTGACGGAGACGTTTTCGAACAGGGGCCTGGCCCCGAACTGCATGGTGAGATTGGCGGTGGCGATCAAGACGGTCTTCCAGTAGGGCCGGCCGGCAGGTCCGGCCGGGCAAACCGCTCATTCTATACGGTTCCGTGCCGGACCTGAACCCTTGCAAGGCGTCCGCCGCGGTTTCCCCAGGGGCGGGCCCGCACCCTGTACCTTAGTCCAATGCACTTCAGTCCAATGTTCAGGGGATTCCGCTGCCCGTAAGATTCGGCTGCGTGGGAATGCCGTTCAGGAGTTTCTCGAGTGCGGCGTCCGGATCATCACATCAACCAGACAGGGAAAGGACTCGACATGAACAAGGCAATCCGTTTCTACACGACGATGGGGGCGCTGGCGCTGGGTGCGGGCATGGCCCCGGCCGGTTCCATGGCTGCCGTGCTCAACGCCTCGGTGGGAGGCGTGCCCGTGGGAGCGAACATCTACGAGAGCTTCGATACGCTCTCCAGCCTCGGCGGCGCCACCGGCAACGGCGTCACCGTGATATTCGGCGGCACGGGCGCCGGCGTGGCGACGCTGCCCAACGTCGACGGCCAGTACGCCGCACCCTACCTTTCCGGCGGCAACGGCGCCCTGTTCGGCAACTTCCAGGCCGACGGCCAGGACGCCACCCCCTACCTGAGCACCGGCATCGGCAGCGTCACGCTGCAGCTGGACGAGTACCACCAGTACTTCGGCCTGCTGTGGGGCTCGGTCGACAGCTACAACACGCTGTCCTTCTACGACGGCGACACCCTCCTGTTCGATTTCACCGGCCTGGACGTCAACGCCCTCGCCGACGGCAGCCAGGAAGCAGGCGGCACCTACTATGTGAACATCAACTCCGACCTCCAGTTCAACAAGGTGGTCGCGTCGAGTTCGTCGTACTCATTCGAGTTCGACAACGTGGCGCTGGCCTACACCCCGGTCGAGCTGCCTCAGACCGGCGTGCCCGAACCGGGCACGCTGGCGCTGCTGGGACTGGGCGCATTCGCCGGCATCGCCGCGCGCCGCCGCCGGGCGGGATAGCCCGGCCCGGCTCGGCCCGCGGCCGGACATGGGAGCTACCCGCCGGGGGAAGACGGCTTCTCCGGCGGGCTCCCCGCGAAAAATCTCTCCACCTCGGAAAGCTCGCGCGTACGGCGCATCGGCGGCAGGCTCTGCCAGATCTTCCGGCCGTAGGGCTTGGTCACCAGGCGCGGGTCGCAGATCATCAGCACCCCGCGGTCGTGCTCGTCGCGGATCAGCCGTCCCGCTCCCTGCTTGAGGCTGATGACGGCGCTGGGCAGCTGGTACTCCATGAAGGCGTTGCGTCCCTCGCCGTTCATTTTCTCGATGCGTGCCGACAGCACCGGGTCGTCCGGCGCGGCGAACGGCAGCTTGTCGATGACCACCAGCGACAGCGCCTCGCCCCGCACGTCCACCCCTTCCCAGAACGACTGGCTGCCGATCAGTACGGCATTGCCCAGCCTGCGGAAGCGCTCCAGCATGTGCGAGCGCGATCCCTGGCCCTGCAGCAGCAGGGGCCGGTCGAGCTTCCGGCGTTCGAATGCCGCGTGCAGCAGCTCATGCACGCGCTGCATCGCCCGCAGGCTGGTACAGAGAAAGAAGGCGCCGCCGCGGTTGGCCGCCAGCACCGGCAGGGCGGCTTCGGCGGCGGCCTCGGTGTAGCCCCGGCTGTTCGGCTCGGGCAGTCCGGCCGGCACGTACAGGAGCGCCTGGCTGGCGAAGTCGAAGGGACTCTGCCAGCAGGCCGCGCGCACGCCCCTGGATGCGAGATCGACCCCCATTTCGCCCCCGTAGTGCGAAAAATCCCCCTTGATCGACAGCGTGGCCGACGTGAACACCCAGGCGCGCGGCGAACCGCTCAGCTGCCTGCCGAAGATGTCGGCGATGGACAGCGGCGTGGCGTTGAGCTGCAACGCCTGGCTGAATACCTCCACCCAGCGCACGAAGCCCCCGGATTCCGACTGGTCGCGCCAGCGCACCACGCCGTCCCGGATCTCGCGTGCGCGCCGCCGGCAGTTTTCCAGTCCCTCCGAGCGCTGGGCCTGGGTTTCCAGCAGCGCCGCAAGTTCGCCGAGCCTGTCCAGCAGCCCGTCCAGGGCGGCGGCGAACCGGTCGTTGCGCATGACGGCGGCCAGCGGCAGGCGGATGTTTTCTCCCTCGATGGAGAGGCGCAGGTCGCGCGCCGATTTTTCCAGCGCCGCGATCGCGGGCGGCAGCGGCGCGAAGTCCTTCGCGGCCAGCAGCGCCTCGGCCTGCGTGTCGCGGGCCAGTTCCAGCAGGCGGCCGGTGCCGGTCGATTCGCCGAAGAACAGGCTGGCGGTTTCGGGGAGCTGGTGGGCCTCGTCGAATATCACCGTATTGCAGGCCGGCAGGAGCTCCGACAGGCCCTCGTCGCGCAGCATCACGTCGGCGAAGAACAGGTGGTGGTTGACCACGACCACGTCCGCCGCCAGCGCCTGCTTGCGCGCTTCCATGACGAAGCAGCCCTTGTAGTTGGGGCAGTCCGAGCCCAGGCAGTTGTCGCGCGTGGAGGTGACCCACTGCCAGATCTCGGCGTTTTCGGGGACTTCGCCGAGGCCGCTCTTGTCGCCGCTGCCGCCGCTGGCGGCATAGCGCCTGATGCGCTCGAGGTGGCCGGCGTCCTCCGCGCGGGAGAGCATGGCGCGCTCGCCGCGCAATGTCCGCTCGAGATGATACTGACATATATAGTTGGCCCGCCCCTTCAGCAGCGCCACGGTCACCGGCACTTCGAGGGCGCGGCACACCGTGGGGATGTCGCGGCTGAAAAGCTGGTCCTGCAGGGTCTTGGTGCCGGTGGAGACGATCACCTTGCCCCCTGCGAGCAGGGCTGGAACCAGATAGGCGAAGGTCTTGCCGGTGCCCGTGCCGGCCTCGGCGACCAGGATCGTCCCGGCGCCGATGGTGTCCGCGATGGCGCGCGCCATCTCCAGTTGCTGCGCGCGCGCGCTGTAGCCGGGTACGCTCCGGGCGAGCGGTCCCGCGGAAGAAAAGAACCAGTCGATGTCGGCGGACATGGGAGCAGGCTGGGGTGGATGATGTCCTGGCGGCCCGCCGCAGCGGGGAACCGGTCCCGCGCTTGCCGCCGCGCCGCCTTTCCGGGGCAGGCACGATGGATGGCGCGGTCGCCGGTACCGTTGCCGTCAGGTATCGGGCATAGTGTACCGGATCTCCATGGATCGCGATGGCTGCCCGTGCCGCCGTCCCGCCGCGGGCCGTGGAGAAGGGGGGATTATCCCGGAGGACTTGCGATTGACATCGGCGTGCATCCGATCTAGAGTATCAAGCTGAAGTTGCGAGAGCAGGCCTCTCTAGAAAGGCGGATCTGGCAGGTCTCAAAACGCATACGCATGGCGGTCGCGGGGGGCGGCTTTCCGGGGCCGGCTTCCAGCGCGGCGCCGGGGATCGCGAATTTCCTTCTCCGCGACACCCGCCTGTGTATGTCATTTCGTCCAGGTGTCAATCAATCAGAGTAAAGGAAAGTCATGATGAAAATAAACAAGGTAGCATTTGCGGGTCTGGTTTCCGGGTTGTTGCTGGCAGGTGCCGCGCAGGCGGGGGAACAGACGTTCAAGGTGGTCGTGAACGCCTACGACACCACCATTCCCGAGCTTTCGGTGGAGGGGGTGACGGTCAAGAACATCCGTGCCTTCAACGTTCTCAACGAGCCCGAGACGCTGACGGTCAAGAAGGGGACCTCGGTGAAGATCACGGTGGAGAACAAGTCTCCCATCAGCGAGGGCTTCTCCATCAACGAGTACGGCATCGAGGAAGTCATCAAGGCGGGCGAGACCAAGACCGTTTCGTTCGTCGCCAACAAGGCCGGCGCCTTCACCATCTGGTGCCAGCTGCATCCCAAGAACATCCACCTGCCCGGTTCCCTGAACGTCGTCGAATAAGGGACATGAAACGGGGGCCCGCCGGAGGCTTCGGCGGGCCCGGTTCCGGCTTCTCCGAATGGAGGGGCCGGAAACCGGATGCCTGAACCCGCCTCCGGCGGGTTTTGTTCTTCCGGTGCCCGGGCGCGCCTGTGGCCGCGATCCTGCCGCCCGTCAGCGCCTTTCCCTCTCCTTGTTCCATTGCCAGGGCGGTACCGGCTGCGTGGACGCCCACAACCCCTGCCCGGCAGCGCGCGCCTCCTCCTGCAGGCGCTGGAGCTCCGGGTCGTCGGCATGGCCTGCGCGCACCCATGCCATGCCCCGCCTCACCTGCTCCCTGCTGGCGTCCAGGCCGTTGCACTGTACCGTCGCGACCGTGCGCCCGTATTGATCCTTCGTGATGGAGGACAGTTCCGCCTCGATCCAGAAGCACAGCTCGGAAAGCGATTTCTTGGAACGGGTGGTATAGGGCTGCCGGCCCTCGGGCGCATCGATCCCGGCCAGGCGTACCCTGACCATCTCGCCGTCGATGGCAACGGTCAGCGAGTCGCCGTCGACGATCTGGATGACCTGGGCATGGATGCGCCGGTCGGCGGATTCGTGCGCCGCGGCGGACGGCGACACGGAGATCGCGGTGGCCAGGGCTGAGATTGCGGCAATGGGAAGCATGGCGTTCGGACGATGTCTGCTGCATGTAAGGCTCGTGCGTATGCCGCCGTATCCCCGTCCGGCATGAGCCGGAAATTCCGGTTTCCCGTATGCTCCTGTTTTTGCGGCAGGTCCCGATGAGGGAGCCGGGGGACACGCACCATCCTTCCAGACCTCGCTACCCGGCCATCCCGATTGTACAGGTTTTTTTGCGCCGCACGGTGCCGAATCGATGCGGCATGCAGCCGTGCCCGCATCCGCGGTTTCATGCGGGGTATGCCAGAGTCCGGTGCAGCAGGAAGGCATCGATGCCGGCGCGCCGGCAGAGCCTGGGGCCGGCGATCGGCATGAATCCCAGCAGCCTTCCCTGCGCCGCCACGTGCTGCGGCACCACTTCGCAGATGAGATCGGTGACGTCGTTCATCAGGTATCCATAGACGTAG
Source organism: Nitrosovibrio sp. Nv17 (assembly GCF_900119085.1). GTDB lineage: Bacteria > Pseudomonadota > Gammaproteobacteria > Burkholderiales > Nitrosomonadaceae > Nitrosospira. Next base: position 78,662 of record NZ_FPIQ01000009.1, read on the forward strand.
ATGAGATGGAAGAAAGCGCCCATGATCGTGCTGGTGGGCTGGCCCGGCAGGATGACGAACCTCGACAGTTCCGCCAGCTTGCGGCCCGAAAGGCGCAAGGCGTTCAGTTCGTCCGGGTAGGTCATGTCGCCGTACAGCCTCTCGGGAGAATCGAGCCGCATCGTCAGGGTGCCGACGATCCTGTCGGACAGTTCGATGTCGAACACGATGTCCGTCGATACCAGGGTATGGTCGGCGGTGTAGCCCTTCCTCTGGTAGGACGCCTTGACCAGCTCGCCCGAGCGTTCGAGCGAGTGTGTGGCGCTGATGACGTAGCCCCCGAAACGGGCGCGGATGCAGGGCGCGTGCATCGGGAGGGGTGCGCGGCCGACGCGGTTCCGCGCGAGCGGTTCCCCCCGCGGTTTCATGCGCCCGTTTTCATCGGGGTCCTCGGTGTCGGCGTCGGGGTCGTGCGAGGCACGGTTCCCGATGATGGGCTTGTGTCCTGGCGTGATCAATTTTGCTGTCGGAAGGGGTTGAGGGTTATGGTACGGGCAGAGTTGTTCCATGATATACCTCCGTCATGAGTATTCCATGCGGGCGTATGCCTGTCTGCGGGATGGAGCGGCCATCGCGGCGTGGTCCGCCGGCTGTGCGTGGTGGGATTCGATGAATGGATCGCGGAAGCCATGGTTTGAATCAAAGTGGTTTTTCGAGCGTGTCAACAGGCCCTCCTCGACCGGCTGCGCGGCATTGCGTGCAAGCCGCGGGGGGCCGCGCCGGTGGCGGATGGCGGGTAGCTGCCACCGGGTGTCGCGGTATCCATGGAAAAGCTGCATCTGACCGGATCTTACCTCTTCTGGATGTCATGCATACTGGACTAAAGTACACCTTCAGGACCAAGCCGGCGAGCCGAGATCTCGGATTCCCCGTGCAATGATTGACAGGATGGGAGGAACAGAACCGGCGCCGCGGCAATACCGGCGGCGGCAGGCGGAGCAGGCGCAGGGCGATTCGGATGGAGGGCGTGCAAAGATTACCCCCTCGGGCGATAATCATGATATATTAAAATTATATAAACATATTTTTATAATGAATAATGGTGATATTATGATCACATCGGCTCAGATGCGCGCAGCCCGCGCGCTGTTGGACATCGATCAGAAGGAACTGGCGTCGCGCGCCGGCCTGTCCGTTCCGACCATCCAGAGGATGGAGTCGAGCGAGGGCGTGGTACGGGGCGTGGTCGACTCCCTGGCGAAGGTCGTGGGTGCGCTGGAGGCGGCCGGCGTCGAACTGATCGCGGCAGGCGCGGCCAGCCCCGCCGGCGGCCGGGGAGTGCGCCTGAGGGGCGGCGGATAGGTGTCCACGGAGACCGCGGCAGCCGTCAAACCCTCCAGTCCACCGAGCTTCGCCGAGCAGTTCACGCCCAAGCTCGTCACCACCTTCAGGGAAGGCTACCGCCTTTCCCAGCTGCGCGCCGACGCGGTCGCCGGGCTGACGGTCGCCATCGTGGCGCTGCCGCTCTCGATGGCCATCGCCATCGCCTCCGGAGCATCCCCGGCGCAGGGGTTCTACACGGCGATCGTCGGCGGCTTCCTGGTTTCCGCGCTGGGCGGAAGCCGCTTCCAGATCGGCGGGCCCGCGGGCGCCTTCATCGTCCTGGTGGCGGCCACGGTCGAGGCCCACGGCATGGACGGCCTCATCATCGCCACCCTGTTGTCGGGGCTGCTGTTGCTGGCCATCGGCTTCCTCCGGCTCGGCGCCTATATAAAGTTCATTCCGTATCCGGTCACCGTCGGGTTCACTGCGGGCATCGCCGTCATCATCTTCGCGAGCCAGATCAAGGATATCCTGGGGCTGGACCTGGCGGGGCCGGAGCCCGGCCCCCTGGTGGAAAAGCTGCCCGTGCTGTGGCGGGCCCTGCCGAGCATGGGTTGGTCCACGCTCGCACTCGCGGGCCTCACGATCCTGTCCATCCAGTGGCTGAAGCGGCGCGCGCCCAGGGTGCCCGGCATGCTGGCGGCGATCGCCGGGGCGGCGGCGGCCACGGCCCTGTGGGATCTGCCGGTCGACACGGTGGGATCCAGGTTCGGCGGCATCCCCAGCGGGTTTCCGGCGTTCCGGGTGCCCGATTTCAGCCTGGCGAAGGCGTACGCGGTCTTCCCCAGCGCGGTTGCCTTCACCCTGCTCGGGGCGATCGAATCCCTGCTGTCCGCCGTCGTGGCCGACGGCATGACCGGGCAGCGCCATCGCTCGAATTGCGAACTGGTCGCGCAAGGCGTGGCGAACATCGGCTCGGCCCTGTGCGGCGGCATCTGCGTGACCGGAGCGGTGGCCCGCACCGCGACCAACGTCCGCGCGGGCGCGCACGGGCCGGTGGCCGGGATGCTGCACGCCGTCTTCCTGCTGATCTTCATTCTGGTCGCCGCGCCGCTGGCGTCGTACATCCCGCTGGCGAGCCTGGCCGGGGTGCTGGCCATCATCGCCTGGAACATGGTGGAGAAGCAGGCGTTCTGGACCCTGCTGCGCGCCTCGCGCGGCGACGCCGCCGTGCTGCTGTCGACCTTCGGCCTGACCGTCTTCCGGGATCTCACCGAGGCCATCGTCGTGGGCTTCGCCCTGGGTTCCATGCTGTTCATCCACCGGATGTCGCAGGTGACCGCGGTGGAAACGCGCAAGCCCTTCGTGCCCGATGACGGGGCGGACGATGCCGGCGAGGACGGCCGGCCCTACGACGAGCGCTCGATGAACGATCCCGACATCGTGGTCTACCGCATCTCCGGCGTCTTTTTCTTCGGTGCGGCAGGAACGGTCGGTTCCGTCCTGGATCATATCGGCGACCGGCGCCGGGCGCTGGTGATCGATTTTTCCATGGTGCCGTTCGCCGACGCCACCGCGGCCAACACGATGGAGGCCGTGGTGCGGAAGGCCGCAGCCAGGGGGATCGCCGTCTATTTCTCCGGCCTCTCTCCCGCCGTCCGCCGCGAGTTCTTCATGCACGGACTGCGGCCGCCGCGGGTGCGCTACGAGTCCTCCATAGCAACCGCGCTGTCCAAGGCCCGGCGCGCCGGCTAGCCGGCGGCCCTCGCGGCGGGGGACAGCAGGCGCACCACGGATGCCGGCAAAGGTGGCAGCTGCCCGCAGGCCAGCGCCGCGATCAGCTCCCCGGCCAGCCCCGCGGTGACCAGGCCGCGCGTCCCATGGCCGAGGCTGGTGTAGAGCCCGGGCGAGAGCGCTCCCGCCAGCGGCGTGGCGCCGGGGGCGGAGGCCCTCACCGCCGCGCGTCCCGCGAGCGCAGCCACGTCCAGCATTTCCACGCGCATGGCGGCCGCGAGCGCGGGGGATATCTCCCGCAGCCGGGCGAGGTTCTCGCGGTGATCGGCCGCGCGCACGTCCGTGCCGGTGTCGCCGAAGCCGTGCGTGGCGCCGAGGACGTGCATGCCGGCCTGGGCCGGTGTCAGGTAGCCCCGCGCGCAGAGCACGGTCCGCAGGCCGCTGCTGCGGGGCACGGCGGGCACCCGCGTGATCTGGCCGCGCACCGGGGTCAGCGGCAGATGCGCCAGGGGCGGCAGCGCCGCGATCTCGTGTCCGGTGCACGCCACCACGATGCCGGCCTCGTCCGTCCATGCATGCCCATCGGCGTCGTGGCCCGACAGGCGCCAGCCGGCCGCCGTCGCGGACAAGGCCTCCACCCGCCGGCGCGCGCGCAGGGTAATGGACGGGTGTCGCGCCAGTGCCGCGCAGCAGCGCTCGGGCACCACCCAGCCGGCCGACGGGAACCACAGTCCGCCGTGCGCCAGGCCGACGCCGGCCAGTGCGGACGCTTCCGCCGCATCCACCGGCCGGAACACGTGCGCCGGCCAGCATTGGGCGGCGAGCCGCCCGATGCGGCGCGCTTCCTCCGGCGAGCAGGCGAGCTGCAGTGTTCCGCACTGCGCGCGTGCGATCCCGTCGGCGGGCAGGATCTCGTCCAGCAGGGCGAGGGTGTAGCCGTAGGCGGCGAGGATGAAGCGCTGCAGCAGGTTCATGCCCGCGCTCAGGCGGGCGTGCAGGATGCCGTACGGGTTGCCCGACGCCGCGGCGGCGGGGCGCGGGGCGTGCTCGACGAGCGTGGTGGGGACGCCGCGCCGCGCCAGCGCCGCGGCGGCAGCGCAGCCCGCGATGCCCGCTCCGATCACGATGGCCCGGGCGGGCGGCGTCGTCATGGGCGCCCTGGCGTTCCCGGCCAGGGCGCCGCACAGCATGTCGCGCTTGCAGGCGAAGCCGGGGCGCCGCTCCATGCGGAAGCCGGCCTGCTCCAGCCCGCGCCGGACGTGGCCGGCGGCGGTGTAGGTGGCGCAGGTCGCGCCGGGGCGCGACGCCCGGGCGGCGCCGTCGAGCACCGCCTGTGTCCACATCTCCGGATTGCGGGCGGGAGAGAAGCCGTCCAGGAACCACGCGTCCATGCCTGGCGCCAGCTCGGGCAGCACCGCGGCGGCGTCGTCGAGCACCAGCGTGAGCCGTACGCGGCCGTCCCCCAGGTGCCACCGGTTCCAGCCCGGCACGCGGCGCGGCCAGCGGGCGACCAGCTCCTTTGCGTACCGCGCCAGCGCGGGCCACAGCGCCAGGGTGGCGGCAAGCTCGCGCTCGTCGAGCGGGTGCCGCTCCATGCTGAGGAAGTCGAGCGTGCAGCGCGGCGGGGCGGTCCCGGCGAACAGCTCCCATGCGCACAGGAAGCCCAGGCCGGTGCCGAATCCGGTTTCGCCGATGGCGAAGGCCTGCCCCTGCGCCAGGGACGCGAAGCGCCGCGGCAGGTGGTTGCCCTCGAGAAAGACGTGGCGCTTCTCCTCGGCGCCGGACGCCCGCGAGAAGTAGACATCGCCGTAGCGGCGCGAGTAGGGCTGGCCGTCGTGCCAGTCGAGCGTGGGCGGGGCTGCGGCTGCGCGGCCGCCGCACGCGTGGGTGTTCATTCCGCCGCGTCGCTGCGGCCGCGCAGCCGCAGCGCCCGCTTGCGGCGCATGCGCAGGTTGAGAAACTCCACCCCCACCGAGAAGATCATCGCGAAGTAGATGTAGCCCTTGGGCACGTGCACGTCGAATCCTTCCACGATGAGGGTCAGCCCGACCAGTATCAGGAACGACAGCGCCAGGATCTTGATGGTGGGATGGGCGTCCACGAAGTCGCCGATCGCGCGCGCCGCCGCCAGCATCACCAGCACCGCCGCCACGATGGCGATGGCCATCAGAGAGACGTGGTCGACCAGTCCCACCGCGGTGATGACCGAATCCAGCGAGAACACGACGTCCAGGATCGCGATCTGCAGGAGCGCCATGCCCAGGCCACCCGCGGCAGCTGCCTGGCTGTGCTCCTCCACGCCCTCGACGCTGTTGTGGATCTCGTGGGTGGCCTTGGCCAGCAGGAACACGCCGCCCCCGATCAGCACGGTGTCGCGCCCCGAGATTTCCTGGCCGAGCACCTCGAACCAGGGCGCGGTCAGGCGCATGATCCACGAGATGGAGAACAGCAGGCCGAGGCGGGTGAGCATGGCCAGCCCCAGTCCCGCCCTGCGCGCGAAGTCGCGCTGGGCCTCCGGCAGCCTGCCGACCAGGATCGAGATGAAGATGATGTTGTCGATGCCCAGCACGATCTCCAGCGCGGTCAGCGTCAACAGCGCGATCCACGCCTCCGGACTGGCCAGCCATTCGAACATCCCTTCGCTCCGACGTTGTGCGCCTGCGGTGCCCGCGCTGCGGCCATTCTCTCATTCCTGCGGCGCCTGTGCCACAGGATGCTGCCCCGAGGTTCCCGCCTTCTGTGACGTACCGAACCGACCCGGCACAGCCGCACCGCGCATGCTGTACCGGTACGTCACGCCTGCGGACGACGAAGCCGGGGCGAAGAGGGAGGGCGGCATCTTTCCATACCCTACAGGAGACGACCATGAGCTACCAGGATCGAGACATCTACGGCATCTACAGGAACGACGACGGGCAAGGGCCGGGACCCCGGCTGATGGGCGCGGACACGCTCATCGGCAACGACGTGTACAATCGCCAGGACGAGGACCTGGGCGACATCAAGGAGATCATGCTGGACGTTGCGCAAGGCAGGGTCGCGTACGCGGTGCTGTCCTTCGGGGGGTTTCTCGGCATCGCCGACAAGCTGTTTGCGGTTCCCTGGAATGCGCTGACGCTGGATACGGAAAACAAGCGCTTCGTGCTCGACGTGGACAAGGAACGGCTGGAGTCCGCCCCCGGCTTCGACAAGGACAAATGGCCGGACATGGCGGATCCGATCTGGCAGAACACGATCCACTCCTACTACGGAACCCGGGCATACACGGATGAAGTGACCGGCGACCCGGCCGGCAGGAGCCGGGACGTCCCGCTGACGTCCCGGGATCCCGATCGCTCCAAGGAGAAGTCGTTCTGAGCGGTGCCGGCCGAGACAGCCCGCGGGGAGGCGCGCCAGCGCCTTTTCCTTCCCTCACGTCCCGCGCGGGCGGCCGCCGAGATCGGGGCGCGCCGCGGCCGCCCGCCGGGGGCCATCGAATGGAGGTATCCAGATGAACCACTCTTCCATGGAAATGCAGAACTGTATCGACGCATGCCTGGCTTGCTACCGGACATGCCTGGGCATGGCTTCCCACCATTGTCTCCCGGCGGGGGGCAGGCACGTGGAGCCCACCCACTTCCGGCTGATGATGGCGTGCGCCGAGATCTGCCGCACCTCGGCGCACTTCATGCTGATCGGCCTGCCGGCGCACCGCGAGACCTGCCGTGCCTGCGCGCAGGTATGCGAGGCGTGCGCCCGGAGCTGCGACGAGGTCGGCGACATGCACGACTGCGTGGAGCAATGCCGGCGCTGTGCCGACAGCTGCCGCAGGATGGCAGCCTGAAACCGGATAATCCATCCAATCACTCACCCAATCCTTCGGCAGGCGGGTCGCAACGGCTGCGGCCTGCCGGATGCGCGGCCGGCCCGCACCTTTTTATTTCGCGATGCCATGCGCTCTTGTGTAACCACTCTGATCGAATCTATTCTTATACTCAACAGGTTTCATGAGAGTGATTATTTGAATTCGCCTGCAGTCAAGCTATCATCGTCCCCATCGAAGCATCAATGTCTCACTAGCATTCCGCAGGAGTTCTTAAAGTGGATTCGCCGCTTCCGCTTCCCGCCGAGCGGGCCATCCAGAAGCTCGGCAGCGATATTTCCCTCGCCCGCCGGCGGCGCCACATCTCCCAGGCATCGCTGGCCGAACGCATGGGCGCTTCCCTGACCACCGTGCGGCGCATGGAAAAAGGCGATGTGCGGGTACCCATCCACTTCTTCGCTCGTGCGCTGCACGTTTTCGGCGAAATCCAGGCGCTGGAGAACCTGCTGGATACTGCCAGGGACGACATCGGCCTGACGCTGATGGACACGAATCTGCCCAAGCGCGTGCGCAGCAGGTCCGGCACTTCGGGAGCGCTCTGATGGCCGTAGTAGCGCCGACGCGTCGGCCGGTTCGACTCTGCCTCGGCAAAGCGGGGCTGGCGGTCGGCTCGCTGGTGCATGTCCGCCAGGGACGGCGCGAGCACAGTGCCTTCGCCTATGATGAAAACTGGCTGGCCGATGCGGCGCGCTTCAACGTGTCGGCCGATCTGCAGCTCAACCTGCTGATCACCAACGTGGACGATCACCTGCAGAACCACGGATTCCTGCACGTGGAGCGTGGGCAGTGGCGGCTTGCACCTGTCTTCGACATCAACCCCTTCCCGGACCAGGACAGAGAGTCCAAGACCTGGCTGACCGAACAGGACGGGCCGATTACCGACGTGCAGATGCTGTTGGCCCGTGCATCGTATTTCGCGCTGGATGGAGCGCAGGCCCTGGCCGTGCTGGGTGAGGTGCATGCCGTGGTATCGAACTGGCGGCAGACCGCACTCGGCCCGGAAGTCGGATTACGCGCGGTCGAGTTGGACGACTTCGCGCCGGCCTTCGAGCACGAACAGATGGATGCGGCCGCCGCGCTGCTCGGCCGGTGACGTAAGCGAGGGATGGACAGGGAGTACTTTCGCATCGACGAGCGCGGCTACACGGGGTTCGCTGCTCATGAAGATGAAGGAAATCCCATATACGGTTTCAAGCCCCGCGCGATTTGCACGAAAGGCTTGATCCCGGTTTTTGTGCAGGAGTGACACACTGCTAGAATGGGCGCAATGCGCCCCATCCCGTACTGGCCCCTCTCCGGTTTCTATTTCTTCCACTTCGCCTTCATCGGCGCCTTCGCCCCGTACTGGAGCCTCTACCTCCAGTCGCTGTCGTTCGACGCCTTCCAGATCGGCCTGCTGATGTCGCTGCTGCACGTGACGCGCGTGTTCGCGCCCGCCGCCTGGGGCTGGCTGGCCGACCACACCGGCCGGCGCGCGTGGATCGTGCAGCTGGCCGCGATCATGGGCTCGGTCAGCTATTGCGGCGTTTTTTTCGGGGCATCGTTCGCCTGGATGGCGGCGGTCATGGCGTTGATGAGTTTTTTCTGGAGTGCGTCGCTGCCGCTGGTGGAGGCGACCACCCTGGCGTACCTCGGCGAGCGCACCGCGCGCTACGGCTACATCCGGGCCTGGGGTTCGGTGGGATTCATCGTTTCCGTGATCGGCATCGGCCACCTGCTGGATATCCTGGAGGTGGGCGCGCTGCTGTGGGCGGTGCTCGGATTCAAGCTGGGCATCGTCTTCTTCTCCCGGCGGATTCCAGATGCGGGGCCCGCGCCGCAGGCGGCGGACGGCCACTCCGTGATCCAGATCCTCGGGCGCCCCGAGGTGCTGGCCTTCTTCGCGGCCTGCCTGCTGATGGCGCTGGCCCATGGCCCCTACTACACCTTCTATTCGATCCACCTGGTGGATCACGGCTACGGCAAGGGGGTCATCGGCTGGCTGTGGGCGACCGGCGTCATCTGCGAGATCGGCGTCTTCTTCATGCTGCCGCAGCTCATGCGCTGGTTCCGCCTGAGGCAGATCATGGTCTTCAGCTTCGGCTGCGCCTCGGCGCGCTTCCTGATGATCGGCTGGGGGGCGCAGTGGCCCGCCGTGCTGGTGCTGGCGCAGGTGCTGCACGCCGCCACCTACGGCGCCCACCACGCCACCGCGATGATGCTGGTGCACCACTTCTTCCGCGGACGGCATCAGGCCCGCGGGCAGGCGCTCTACACCAGCCTCACCTTCGGCCTAGGCGGCACCCTCGGCGGGGTCTCCAGCGGCTACGCCTGGGAGTACCTGGGGCCGGGCCTGGCGTTCACGGCGAGCGCATGCGTGGTGCTGCTGGGGCTGGGGCTGGTGGTATGGAAGATGGATGCCGACAGATAGCGCGGAAATGCGGGTGTTGTGGGATAATTGGAAGTTCCCGCGGAAAACAGGATCATGCAGGCGACCCTATACGACAAACTCTGGCGGAGCCACGTGGTGCGCCAGGCGACCGACGAGCCGGACGGCATGGCGCTGATCTACATCGACCGCCACCTGGTGCACGAGGTCACCAGCCCGCAGGCGTTCGAGGGATTGAAGCTGGCGGGGCGCAAGCCGCGGCGGCTCGACTCCATCCTCGCCGTGGCCGACCACAACGTCCCCACCACCGGGCGCGGCGGCGGGATTGCCGATCCGGTGTCGCGCCTGCAGGTGGAGACGCTCGACCGCAACTGCGACGAACTGGGCATCACCGAGTTCAGGATGGACGACCGGCGCCAGGGCATCGTCCACGTGATCGGCCCCGAGCAGGGCGCGACCCTGCCCGGCATGACGGTGGTGTGCGGCGACTCGCACACCAGCACCCACGGCGCGTTCGCCTGCCTGGCGTTCGGCATCGGCACCTCCGAGGTGGAGCACGTGCTGGCCACGCAGTGCCTGCTCATCAAGAAATCGAAGTCCATGCAGATCCGGATCGAGGGCGGGCTGGCGCGCGGGGTCACGGCCAAGGATATCGCGCTGGCGGTCATCGGCCGGATCGGCACGGCGGGCGGGACCGGCCACGCCATCGAGTTCGCCGGCAGCGCCGTCCGCGCGCTCTCCATGGAAGGCCGCATGACGCTCTGCAATATGGCGATCGAGGCGGGCGCGCGCGCGGGCATGGTGGCGGTGGACGACACCACCCTCGAATACCTCCGCGAGCGCCCCTTCGCGCCCCGGGGCGCGCTGTGGGAACAGGCCGCCGCCTACTGGCGCACGCTCGGGAGCGACCCGGAAGCGGTCTTCGACCGGACGATCGTGCTGGATGCGGCGCGCATCGAACCCCAGGTCACCTGGGGCACCTCGCCCGAGATGGTCGCGTCCATCGACGGCCGGGTGCCGGATCCGTCGCAAATCGCCGACGCGACCCGGCGGCACGACATGGAGCACGCCCTGGAGTACATGGGCCTCGCGCCCAACATGCCGATCACGGAGATTCGGCCCGACAAGGTCTTCATCGGCTCCTGCACCAATTCCCGCATCGAGGATCTGCGCGCCGCGGCGGACGTGGTGAGGGGCCGGCACATCGCGGGGAGCATCCGGCTGGCCATGGTGGTGCCCGGTTCCGGCTTGGTCAAGCGGCAGGCCGAGCAGGAAGGATTGGACCAGGTGTTCCGCGCGGCGGGATTCGAGTGGCGCGAGCCGGGCTGCTCCATGTGCCTGGCGATGAACGACGACCGGCTGCTGCCGGGGGAGCGCTGCGCGTCGACGTCCAACCGCAATTTCGAGGGCCGGCAGGGACCGGGCGGGCGCACGCACCTGGTCAGCCCGGCGATGGCGGCCGCGGCCGCCGTGACGGGGCATTTTGTGGACGTGCGCAAAATGGATTAATATTGCGGGGGCTCCGGCCGCCGGATCGATTTTTTTACCTGAAGGGGGGATAGTGATGAAAACGTTGTCCATGATGTGTGCCTTGATCGCCGTACTCGGCTTGTCCGCCTGTAACACCATGCAGGGCGTGGGAAAAGACATCCAGAAGGGTGGCGCGGCGGTCGAGAAGTCGGCGAAGTAAGGGCGGGGGAGTGAAGGCATTTCACTCCTGCGAGGGGCTGGTGGCGCCGCTGGATCGGGCCAATGTCGATACCGACGCCATCATCCCCAAGCAATTCCTGAAGTCGATCCGGCGTTCGGGCTTCGGCCCGAACCTGTTCGACGAATGGCGCTACCTGGATCATGGCGAGCCCGGCATGGATCCGGCGCAGCGCACGCCCAATCCGGAATTCGTGCTGAACCTGCCGCGCTACCGGGGTGCGGAGATCCTGCTCGCGCGCGCGAACTTCGGGTGCGGCTCGAGCCGGGAGCATGCGCCCTGGGCGCTGCAGGACTATGGCTTCCGGGTGGTCATCGCACCCAGTTTCGCCGACATCTTCTTCAACAATTGCTTCAAGATCGGCCTGCTGCCCATCGTGCTGCCCGAGGACGCCGTGGAGCGGCTGTTCCGGGAAGTGCTGGCCGAGGGTGCGGAAGGATACCGGCTGCACGTCGACCTGGCGCGGCAGTCGGTGGAGACGCCCGCGGGCATGGCGTTCTCCTTCGAGATCGATCCTTACCGCAAGCACAGCCTGTGGAACGGCCTGGACGAGATCGGGCTCACCCTGCAGCATGCGGACGAGATCGCGGCGTTCGAGGCCAGGCACCGGGCGGCCCAGCCGTGGCTGTTTTCCGGACAGGCGGCGCAAGCGCCCGGATCCCGGCAGGCTTCTTCCGACATTCCATCCACCCGGTAGGCGCAACGCGGGGCGCCGTTCCCACATGTTCCGGTCCCGGTTGCGCTCCCGGCACGCGCGGAGCGCGGGGCCATCGAGGTTGACGCATGAAGATTGCAATCCTGGCGGGCGACGGCATCGGCCCGGAAATCGTCGCCCAGGCGGTGCGGGTGCTGGAGACGCTGCGGCGCGACGGGCTGGCGCTCGAGCTGGAGCCGGGCCTGCTGGGGGGCTGCGCCGTCGATGCGGCGGGCGAGCCGTTCCCGGAGGCGACCCGCCGGCTGGTGGCCGACGCCGACGCCGTTCTCCTCGGCGCAGTGGGCGGGCCGCGCTACGACACCCTGCCGCGCGAGCGGCGGCCGGAGCAGGGCCTGCTCGCGCTGCGCAAGGCGCTGGGGCTGTTCGCCAACCTGAGGCCGGCGATACTCTATCCCGAGCTTGCCAATGCCTCGACGCTCAAGCCGGAGGTCGTGGCCGGCCTGGACCTCCTCATCGTGCGCGAGCTGACGGGGGGCATCTACTTCGGCGAGCCGCGCGGGGTGGAGTCGCGCGACGGGCTGCGCACCGGTTTCAACACCATGGTATACAATGAGATGGAGATCGCCCGGATCGCCCGGGTGGCATTCCAGGCGGCGCGCCGGCGTCGGCGCCGGCTGTGCTCGGTGGACAAGATGAACGTGCTGGAGTGCACGCAGCTGTGGCGCGAGGTGGTGACCGAGACTGGCAGGGAGTTCCCGGACGTGGAGCTCACGCACATGCTGGTGGACAACGCCGCGATGCAGCTGGTGCGCGATCCCCTGCAGTTCGACGTGATGGTGACGGGCAACATGTTCGGCGACATCCTGTCGGACGAGGCCTCCATGCTGACCGGCTCCATCGGCATGCTGCCCTCGGCGTCGCTGGACGCGCGCGGCAAGGGGCTGTACGAGCCGATCCACGGGTCGGCCCCGGACATCGCCGGCCAGGACCGGGCGAATCCGCTGGCGACGATACTGTCGGTGGCGATGATGCTGCGCCATACCTTCGGCCGGGAGGACGCCGCGGCGCGCATCGAGCAGGCGGTGAAGCGGGTGCTGGCGCAGGGCTTCCGCACCGGGGACATCCACGAGCCGGGGATGCGCATGGTGGGCACGGCGGGAATGGGCGATGCCGTGCTGGCAGGCATGGAGCATGGGTAGAAGGGGATACGAGCGATGAGACAGGTGGGTTTTATCGGCTGGCGCGGGATGGTCGGGTCGGTGCTGATGCAGCGGATGCGCGAGGAGAACGACTTCGCACTGATCGAGCCGACGTTCTTCACGACCTCGCAGCACGGCGGCAGGGGGCCGGACATCGGCGGGGAGGAGTCCCGGCTCAGGGATGCCTACAGCATGGAAGAGCTGAGGCGCATGGACGTCATCGTCTCCTGCCAGGGAGGCGACTATACCAGCGTCGTCTTTCCGGAACTGCGGCGGTCGGGCTGGCAGGGCTACTGGATCGACGCAGCCTCGACGCTGCGCATGAACGATGATGCCGTCATCATCCTGGATCCGGTCAACCTGCCGGTCATCGAGCAGGCGCTGCACGACGGCGTCAAGAACTACATCGGCGGCAACTGCACGGTGAGCCTGATGCTGATGGCGGTGGGCGGCCTGTTCGAGGCGGACATGGTGGAGTGGATGAGCGCCATGACCTACCAGGCCGCCTCCGGCGCCGGCGCCCAGAACATGCGCGAACTGCTGCTGCAGATGGGCGAGGCCCACCGGGTGGCGAAGGACCTGCTGGACGATCCGGCAGCGGGCATCCTCGACATCGACCGCGAGGTGGCCGGGACGCTGCGCAACGTGAGTTTCCCGACCCGGCACTTCGGCGTGCCGCTGGCGGGCAGCCTCATTCCCTGGATCGACCGGGATCTCGGCAATGGCCAGACGCGGGAGGAATGGAAGGGGCAGTCCGAGACCAACAAGATCCTGGGACGCGGCGAGCACACCGTGCCGGTCGACGGCATCTGCGTGCGCATCGGCGCCATGCGCTGCCACAGCCAGGCGCTGACCATCAAGCTGAAGCAGGACGTCCCCCTGGACGAAGTCGAGGATATCCTGTCGGCTTCCAACAGCTGGGTGCGGGTCGTGCCCAATGAGCGCGAGAGCACGCTGCAGGAACTGACTCCGGCCCGGGTGACCGGGACGCTGACCGTGCCGGTGGGGCGCCTGCGCAAGCTGGCGATGGGCGGCGAGTACCTGTCGGCATTCACGGTCGGCGACCAGCTGCTGTGGGGCGCCGCGGAGCCCCTGCGCAGGATGCTGCGGATCCTGGTGGCGGCCTGAAGATGGACGGCCTGCCCAAGGTCGCGCCATCCGGATTCGCCGCCCGCGCATGCCTGTGCCTGCTCGCGCTGCTGTTTCCGGCGTTGGTGCCGGCCCTGGCTCACGCCGCCGGGCTGGGCCGGCTGACGGTCCATTCCACCCTGGGGCAGTCGTTCGCCGCGGAGATCGACCTGATCGCCGTCAGGCGGGGGGCGATTCCTTCCCTTGCCGTACGTATCGCCTCGCAGGAAGTCTTTCGCCAGGCGAACATCGACTACCTGCCGCTGCTGTCCACCTTCGAGATCACGCTGGAGCAGCGTCCGGACGGCGCGCCCTACGTCAGGATCGTCTCCCGCCAGCCGGTGGCCGAGCCGCTGCTGAATCTCCTGGTCGAGTTGGACGACGCGGGCGGACGGGTGATGCGGGCGTACACCGTGGTGCTCGCCCCGCCCGCCGCCCATCCGCGCAGCCCGGCGGCGCCTGCGCCGCAGTCCTCGCCGCCGGCCGGCCGCATGGAATCGGATCCGCTGCATGCGCTGTCCGGCGCCCTGCGGCGGGTACTATGGCCGTGAAGGCGCGGCGGCGCGGCATCCGCAATCTTCCAAATTCATCAAGGGAGGCAACATGAAACCTGTCTCGATCATGGCGAGCGTGCTGTGGGTGGCGTGCATGGCCGGCATGGCGGGTGCGCGGGCGGATGCGGAGCCGCAGGCGGCCACTTCGGCACCGGCGGCGATCACCCTCGCGCCGGTGGCGTCGCAGCCGCTGCCCGACGATCCCGGTACCCTGCTGACGGCGGTCGTGGTCAACATGGCGCCCAAGGCGAGAACCACCAGCCACCGTCATGGCGGCATGGTGTTCGTCTACGTGCTGGAAGGCAGCGTGCGTTCGCAGCTCAATGGCGGCGAGATCGTCGAGTACCGCGCGGGGGACAGCTGGAGCGAGCCGCCGGGCACCGTGCACTCGCTGATGGAGAATCCCAGCGGAACCGCTCCTGCCCGCCTGCTGGCAACCCTGATCACGCCTGCCGACGCGGAACTGACCACGTACGACTAGGCGACCGGCGGGCTGCCGGCCCCAGGCACGGGATCAGCGGAAGGGGATGACGGTCCGCTCGACGCTCACCTTCGTCGTCAGCAGCCTGGATTCCACCGTACGCGCCAGCTCGTCGATCAGGCCGGCCGATGCGCCGCGGCCTTCCTTTCTCGCGATTCCGGCCATCGACTGCAGGTCGGCATGGAGCCGCACCGGGTCGATCTGCCACCCGAGGGCGGTGACGAGCGCTCTGAGGGAATCCGTATACGCCTCCAGAACCTGGGCCTCTGCACGCGTAAGGGGAGTCATGGGTGTCTCCTGTTATAGATGTTAATGAGAATCAATCCTATCCCAAGCGGGAGGCGCTGTAAAGCCTCCGGATCGTGCAATACGCGGGGAAGGACATGGCGCCGCCCGCCGTGCGCGCCCGGAGCGCACGAACCGCCCGCGGCCGATCGCTCCCGCCTGGCCGGGCTCGCCGTCCTGGTGTTTTCCTCCAGCCTGTCCCTGGCGGAATCCGGCCTGCCACGGGAGGCGCGGCCGGCTGCGCCGGCCGAGCGCCCCCCCATGCTCGACCCGGTCGTGGTCACCGGGACGCGCGTGGATCAGCCGAGTTTCCTGCTGCCCTTCTCCATCGACGTGGTGGACGCCGCCGTCATCCGCGACGGGCGGCCGCTCACCGATCTTTCGGAAGCGCTGGCGCGGGTTCCCGGCCTGACGATCCAGAACCGGCGCAACTACGCGCAGGACCTGCAGATATCCAGCCGCGGGTTCGGCGCGCGCTCCACCTTCGGCATCCGCGGCGTGCGCCTGATCGTCGACGACATCCCCCTCACCATGCCGGACGGCCAGGGCCAGGCGGCCACGATCAACCTGGGGTCGATCGAGCGCATCGAGGTGCTGCGCGGGCCGTTTTCGGCCGTCTACGGCAATGCGCCCGGCGGCGTGATCCAGGCGTTCACGGAAAAGGGCCCGCCGGGCACGGCATTCGACGCCGTGCTGCACGGCGGCAGCTACGGCGCCACGCGCGCGGAACTCAAGCTGGGCGGCACGCTGGGACGGGCGCCGGAGGGGAGCCCGGACGATGCCGGTCCGTTCAACTACGTGGTGGACGTGTCCCGCTTCGAGACGCGCGGCTATCGCGACCACAGCGCGGCCGCCCGCTACCAGGCGAACGTGAAGCTGGTGCATCGCCTGGGGCGCGATACGTCGCTGACGCTGGTGGTCAATGAGCTGCACCAGGGCGATACGCAGGATCCGCTCGGACTGACCCGCGTCCAGATGGAAGCCGATCCGCGCCAGGCGGGAGCCAACGCAATGCTCTACAATACCCGCAAGCGCATCGACAACACCCAGGGCGGGGTGGTGTTCGAGCACAGGCTCTCGCCCGCGCATACCGTCAAGCTGATCGGCTACGCAGGCGCGCGCGAAATCCTGCAGTTCCTGGCGATTCCTCCCGCCGCGCAGGCGGCGTCCACCCATTCGGGCGGCGTGGTCGACCTGGACCGGCGCTTCGGGGGCGCGGGCCTGCGCTGGACGTACCGCAGCGGGGGCATGCGTCCCCTCGTCTTCACCGCGGGCATCGACTACGACGGCTCCCGGGAGCGGCGCAAGGGCTTCGAGAATTTTGCCGGAACGGCGCTGGGCGTGCGCGGCGCGCTGCGGCGCGACGAGAGCGGCACGGTGACCAGCTTCGGCCAGTACGCCCAGGCGGAATGGCGGTTCATGCCTTCCTGGACGCTTTCCGCCGGCGTGCGCCATACCGAGGTGAAGTTCAGGTCCGAGGATTTTTTCGTGCGCGGCGGCAATCCCGACGATAGCGGCCGCCTCGCGTTCCGCCACGTGAACCCGGTGCTGGGGCTGGCGTACGCGGTGACGCCGGGGCTCAGCCTGTACGCCAGCACCGGCAGCGGATTCGAGACGCCCACCTTCGCCGAGTTGGGCTACCGGCCCGACGGCGCCAGCGGCCTGAATCTTGCGCTGCGGCCCAGCCGCAGCTTGAACCTGGAGGCGGGGCTCAAGTGGCTGCCGACGAATGCCACGCGCGTCAATCTGGCGTTCTTCCAGGCGTCCGTCCGCGGCGAGATCCTGCCCGCCACCAGTTCGGGCGGGCGCACCACCTTCCAGAACGCCGCCGACACGCTGCGGCGCGGCGTGGAATTTTCCCTCGATTCCCGCATCGGGCGCGAGGTGTCGGCCTTCCTGTCCTATACCCACCTCGACGCCACCTTCCGCGATACCTACGCCTATCGCCCGGGGGTGGGTCCCGGCACGGTGACGGTGTCCGCCGGCAACGCGCTGCCGGGCGTGCCGCGCAACACGGGCTACGCCGAACTGGCCTGGGGGCGCGGCAGGCCGGGTTTCTCCGCGGCGGTGGAGGCGATCGTGCGCGACCGCGTGTTCGTCAACGATACCAATACCGAGGCCGCCAGGGGCTACGCCATCGCCAACCTGCGCGCCGCCTATATGCGCCGCTTCCACGGCTGGAAGCTCGCCGGCTTCGTCCGCGTCGATAATGTCGCCGGCGCGCGCTACAGCGGATCGGTGATCGTGAACGAGGCCAACGGCCGCTACTACGAACCGGCGCCGGGACGCCACTACATGGCGGGGGTGAGCGCGGGCTACGCGTTCTAGGCACCCGCGCCGCCGGGTCAGGGGATGGACTCCAGCCCCGCGCCGCAGTGCCAGCACAACTGGAAGTTGCGCGGATTCTCCTCGCCGCAGGCGCGGCAGAATACGACGCGGGCATCCGAAGGCGTGCGCTCGAAGGCGCGCACCAGGGCCAGGCCGCGCCCGAAGTCGCCGTCGTTGACGACCCACACCTCGGGATAGGCGTGGGTGAACGGGATGTCGCCCACGCCCCCCTGCGCATGCTCGTTGAACAGCCGGGCGGGGATGTAGGCATGCTCCAGCAGGTCGAGCAGGAGGCGGGCCTCCATCAGGTCGGCGGCGCTGCAGAGCCTCCTCATGGTTCGGATCCGGCGTGTCGTCGGCTAGCAGGGGTCGCCGCCGCGGACGGCGGCGGAGGCTCGTCTTTCATGATGGACCGTTGAAACCGTGGCATGACGTTTCCCGCTTCGTCTGTTCGGCCGTGCCGCGCCGCTTCCGCAGGGTTGTCGGGATATTTTACATGCAGCAGTGGCGGCGGCGCACACCAAAGGGTAAGTCATTGATTGAGCGCGGCCGTACCATGCTCTGCGGTATTGGCATGGTTATTGCTCATGCATTCCTGTGAATCCGGACGATGCCGCGCCACGCAGGGGCGTCTCCCCGGAGGTTCCGATAATATTCTATATCCACATACGGGAGGTTCCAATGTTGCACCGAGGCGGCAGGCTGGTGAGGGCGATGGCGATGGGAGGGCTGGTCACGGGACTGGCCGCGTCGGGAGGCGCATGGGCCGCTCCCTGGTCGAATGCAACCACGCGCTGGGGAAACGAGGTCGAGCCCAACCACTACTATCTGGCGAACCTGCAGTCGGACTACCAGGGTGGCGGCGTGGTGGCGAGCGTCGACGACTCGTCGGAAATCCAGGCACTGAACTACTACGACGAGGCAGTCACCATCTACTTCAACGGCCAGGCGAGTGCCCTGGCGGACTATGATGGCCTGAAGGCGTACGCGAAGATCAGCGTCACCAACCCGGTGGCGCTGGGCGCCAATTCGCCCTACGTCATCGACACCGATTTCAACGTCGACCCGAACGGGGTGCCCGCCCTGTTCCAGGCGAGCGGCTCCGCCAGCGTCGAGGACACGATCACGCTGGATACGGCAGATGTGGTCTCCATCCGGCTCAAGCTCGGCCTGAACGGGAGCTTCTCGGGGCCCGAGTCGCTGTACGGCATCAACCTGCAGTCGGCCGGGGTGCGCCTCTCCGACGTGGTATTCCAGCCGGACGGCCGGACGGAGTATCAGTCGCTGTACAACGTTGGGCATCCCTACTTCGACGGCCAGCCGTCCTTCGTCAACGAGACGGAACTGTGGACGCGCTTCATTCCCGTCGAGAACGGGGTGGCGCAGTACCGGCTCGAGCTCGAAGCCTACGCGGAAGTCTACACCGATTCCTACTATGCCCCGGAGGAACTGGGCAACGGCACCTACGAGGCGACCGCCGACTTCTTCCATACGCTGGACATCCTCGGGGTCTACGGCTACGACGCCGACGGCAACCAGATCGACCTGGGCAGCGCCATCGGGCTGGAGGGATGGAGCTACGCCGTGGCCGCGCCCGTGCCCGAGCCGGAGACGTATGCGATGCTGCTGGCCGGGCTGGGCATCGTCGGGGCGCTGGCGCGCCGGCGGCGCGGGACGAAATAAAAGAGAGGGAGGGAAGGGCCGGAGCGATCCGGGGAAGCGCGAATCCGGCGGCGCGTGCCGCCGGATTCTTCATTCCGGCATCCCTGCGTCCCGGCATTCGCGATGGCCATCCTGCGCCGGCGGAGATGTCGTAATTTCTTACACTTTATGATGCCCGTCGCGGATGCGGCGAGGCAAGCCATCGATTGAGCGCGGTCGCATTAAGCTCCGCACGACTGGTGCGATCATTGCTCATGCATTTTCATGATTCGGGGCGGTTGGGCGCAGTGCGGGGGCTCTCCCAGAGATTTTCAAGAGCATTCTACACATATACAGGAGGTTCCAATGTTGAATCGAGGCGGCAGGGGGTAGATACTCTGTTCAGAGTCAACACTAATTCATGTTTTTGCTCATGCGGGAAGGGCATAGAAGCGTTGATTATCGAAGGGCTGGTCATGAGTGAGCATGCCGTGGATGGCATGCAGCAATTTACGCATGACAGCGCATACTCCTTGCAAAGGAGTCTTGCCGTTGCAGATCAGATGCTCGAAGAAGCCCTTCACGTATGGATCATGTTTCTTGGCGGACAGAGCTGGCAGATAGAGGGCACGGCGGATATGGCAGTTGCCGGCTTTGGAGATGCAGGCGCGCTTGTCCACGCTGGTTCCCGACTTGAAGTGACGGGGGTCCAGTCCTGCCG
>NZ_FPIQ01000026.1 GCF_900119085.1 Nitrosovibrio sp. Nv17
AGGCGGCAGGACTGGACCCCCGTCACTTCAAGTCGGGAACCAGCGTGGACAAGCGCGCCTGCATCTCCAAAGCCGGCAACTGCCATATCCGCCGTGCCCTCTATCTGCCAGCTCTGTCCGCCAAGAAACATGATCCATACGTGAAGGGCTTCTTCGAGCATCTGATCTGCAACGGCAAGACTCCTTTGCAAGGAGTATGCGCTGTCATGCGTAAATTGCTGCATGCCATCCACGGCATGCTCACCCATGACCAGCCCTTCGATAATCAACGCTTCTATGCCCTTCCCGCATGAGCAAAAAACATGAATTAGTGTTGACTCTGAACAGAGTATCTACCCCTACCCCTGCTACCCCTGCTCCGCCGAAATCCAGGGGTTCGCAAAAGAAAAGCGCCGGAAGCCCGGCGCTTTTCTTTCCTTCCAGCGAACGGCGAACAGCCTGCCGCCGGGCCTACCAGCGATGGTGATGGCGGCGAGGCTTGTGGGGGCGGTACTGGCGCAGGTCGACGTCGTCCAGTTCGGTCTGGTTGCGGCGCGGTTCCCGCCCATAGTATCCATACAGCTTGGGCGCGCTCAGCAGCGTGCGCCGGATTTTCTTGAGGGAAGCGGGAGAAGAATCATTCGTGCTCAGACCGGCGGCCGCGGGATCGTCGGAATCGATGATGGTATCCGCCACCGCCAGCCCCAGCAGCTGCCCCTGCAGGTTGTCGAACCCATAGTGCACGCCCAGATAGAGCCGGCTGGCCCCGTTCTCCAGCTGCGCCTGGGAAAACGTCCTGACGCTCCGGCTGGTGGCGTTGCCCGTGCCGTTGTTGGTTCCGGTCAGCCAGGGCAATGTTCCCAGCGTCACCGGCTGGCCGTCCGGCCTGATCTTGTCGCCGAAGAACGCCCTGAGCACCCGGAAGCCCGAGGCACCGGTCGTGCTGTGCCCGGCCGTATTGGATGGATGCGAAGGCGTTGCCGCGAGAGGGCGCCAATCGGCGTATTCGTTGGTGACGGCGCCGTCCGCATCGGCGTTCAGCGCTGTGATGGGCCGCCATACCTTCTGTTCGTACTTGGAGGCATACGAGGCGATGCGCGCATCCGCCACGACGCTGCCGAGCAGGGCGAACAACCGGGCGTTCTGGTTCAGCGTCAGCTTGCGCGCCGCCGAGGCGATGCGCGCCGCCTCGTTGACGAACAGCTCCGCATCGAGCTTGTAGTAAAGCGCCTGCGCCGTCTGGTCGGCATCACGCGCCCTGGACGTATCCTGCCCGTGCGCACGCACGTACTCCAGCTCCAGATCGTATTCCTTGCTGTCGACCTCGAGCGGGACGGGAACCAGCGCCACCAGGTTGGCTCTTTGCGGGTTGGTCAGGCTGAATGGGGTGACGTCCCTCCAGTTGAAATCGACACCGGGCCTGCCATCGATCGTACCCCCGGCGTCGAATCCCGTGGGCGCGCCGGTTTCCGGATTGACCACCCCGGCAGCATTGCTCTGACGCCACAGGCCGATACCGGGATTGGAGGTCGGGGTCAGGGTCGGACCGTAGTTCGTCACCGGCGCCGAATTGTCGAACTGGCGCGCCTGGATGGCCGCCGCGGCTGCCTCCCTGCCGGCCTGGATGCCCGGGTCCGCCGCATTGACTCTCAGCGCGGCAAGATCGGCGGCACGCTGGGCCTCCAGCCACGCGCGGGTGGGTTCCCATGCCGGCGCATCGGGAAGCTGGCTCACGACCACGTCGTATGCCGCCTGCACGGCGGCAGCCTGAGCCGATCCGCTGTTGCTGCCGTCATAGTAGTAGTAGTCTTCGCTGAAGTGGTTGATCGAGTTGACTGCATCGAACACGGCCCGGCCCGTGATCGCCAGGATGCGCGTGGCAAGATTGGTGCCGAGGGCGACGCCCGCCCCGGTCGTCCCGTTGTAGCCCTTGGTGGCTTTCAGGACATGGGAATTCCAATCGGTGATGGCGTCCGCCCGGGCCGTGCCTGCGGACAGGCTGATCGTTGCTGCAAGCAGGGTAGCGGCGGATGCCAGGGCGCACGAATTCCTTGAGACCTTCATGATGTTTTCTCCGAAGAATTAAAAAACCTGACGGAATACGAGGAATGCGGATGTCCTGTAAGGAACCAGGACAGGGCGATATTACGGACTCGCTCTATCGCCTGATCCTGATCTTAGGAGGTTTCCCCTTTCGATGGGAAATATTATTTCCACATATGCTTATGTAAAACGGAGGTAAGCATATGGCATTTCCCCGGCGTCATTCCGCGAATTCCGCATGGCATGGACACGCCCGTGCTCCGCCGGCGCATGCGGGACGGAGCCATCGGCAATCGCCGCTACCCTGTAATTTCTTACAGGTAGCCAACGGTTGAGTCCTCGTATCTAATATCGGCATCCGAGCCGTCGCTGTTTCATCGTTTCCATCGCCGCAGCACGGCCAGGCCCCGTCCGTCTGGAATCTCCTCGACCACGTTGTTTTGCAGGCATATCGAAGGTAGTCGATCCTTGCCCATGAAGTTAAATCCGAATTGATTACTGACAATAAAAATCAATGGTGCTTTACTTCGTTGCTTCCATGGCGACACCGGCCACCCGCCGTGGCCGTCCCTTCGGGCCGGGCGTGCGTGCCATGCTGGCCGTGATCTATCGATGGAAGCTGCACGCGGGAAAAGAGAAGGCTTTCATCCAGGCCTGGTCCCGGATGACAGCCTTGGTGCGCCGGCACCATGGAAGTAGGGGATCACGCCTGCACAAGGCAGGCGACGAGACCTACCTGGCCTACGCGCAGTGGCCCGACAGGCAGACATTCATGGCATTCCTGGCGCACGCGCCGACGCCTGCGGAAGCCCGGCTGCTGCAATCGATGCAGGACTGTACGAAGCAGAGTTTCGAACGCATGGAGATGGACATGGTGGCCGGCCGGCTGGATGCGCCGTGACACCCTCCGCATCCATCGACGAAAACCCGTTGTTCCCAACCCGTGCGCTCATCCCGGGCGCACATCTTTCGTAAGGAGATCGTGATGACTGCATCAAGCTCGAATGCCCCGGACCTCAACCGCGCCCATACCGTACTGCAGGGATTGAAGAGCAATCCTGCCGCGTTGGCCAAATTCCACGACGCGCTGTCCAGTCTCAGCAGGGAAACCGGCGTGGCGATCGACGACCCGACGCTGACCTATGTTGCCCAGACACTCGTCAATCAGCGCCAGATACTGAGCAACAGCCATATCGGCGAGGTGCGGGGCACGGAGACCGTCAGCGGCTTTTTCATCAAGCCGGCCATCTAGTTAGCAAGGAACCCGGCGCCCGGGTGAAGCCGGTGGCGCACGCACCATGCCGCTGGACTCATCCCGGTGCCGCCGGGCAAGCCTGTCTTCCGATTCCTTCCACCGATCATTCCCGCAACGACGGAAAACCGACAGACATGGATACCGCATTCAAGATCAATTCGCTGGCCGTCGACAAGGACGAAACCCTGCTTTTGCTGGGCACGAATTCCGGCGAGCTGCTGTGCGCGGATCCGGATCGCCTGAACATCGTCGGCCGCGGGCAAGGCCATGCGGGCGACATCTATGCGCTGGCGGCCCACCCGGTGCAGCCGCTGGCCGCGACCATGGGCATGGACAACTTCGCCGTCCTCTGGGATGTCGGCACTCCCTCCAGGCCAAGACAGATCGCACGCTTCAACCTGCGCAAGGCTTCACCCTGGAACGACCTCGAGACGATACACCGGCATCCCAGCCAGAGCCAGGCGCTCTGCTTCCATCCGACCCTGCCCCGCATCGCCACGAGGAGCGCGAATGCCGGGCTGGTAGAGCTCGACTATGGCGGCGGCGCATTCGAGCTGATCCATTGCAGCCGCTTTCACGACCTGGAAGATCTGACCACGGTACGCTACGTGCAGGACGGCGCCCGGCTGCTGAGCGGCGCACTGGGCAGCGTCGTGCTCTCCGAGAACGGACTGATCCTGAACCGATGGCAGTTCATCGACAAGAACGTGCACTGGTTCGAGCCGGTCGGTGAGGATGTCTACCTGGTCGCCTCCGACAGCCGGCGCGTGTTCCTGTTCGATCTGGCCGCCGGCGAGATACGGGTGCAGGGACCGGTGCTGACGCGCGACGACCTGGAGCACGTCACCTTCAACCCGGTATCCGGGCGCGCGTTCGTGGCCGGATTCGACCGCAACGTCCATGAAATCGATCCAGCGACGTGCGCGGGCATGGGCGTGGTCTACGCCGCGCCCTTCAAGATGCGCTGGATCAAGACGCTGCGGCGGGAACCGGAGACCGCGCTCCTGCAATGCTTCGACGGCGGCGTCTACAAGGTGGATCTCGGCCGGCGGCAGGCGCGGCGCTGGTTGCGGCATACTCCTCCCGCCCTCTGGAGCGCCTGCCACCTGGATGACGGCCGCATGGCCCTGACCGGCGAGGGCGACGAGATCGTCACCGTTTCGTACCAGCTGGAACCCGGCAGCCGTACGCCGCGGTTCCACATCGCCTCGCGCACGAGCAAGGGGACGGACGCCTCGTACACGAAGCGCATGGCGCCCGCGCCGGCGGGCGATCTGTGGCTGGGCCAGACCTCCGGGCAGCTGATACGCTGCGCCGGCGGAGGGCACCGGGTGGTCGCGGATCTGGGCAGCGCCATCCGCGACGTCACCGTGACCGCGGGCGGAGAGCGCGCGATCGCCTGCCTCGAGAACGGCATGGTATGCTCGATCGATACCGGCACCGGGGCGGTCGCGGCGACCTGGTCCTCCGGCGGCGAGCCGGTCTGGGCACTGGCCCTGCATCCCGACAGGGACGTGGTCGCGGTCGGGGAACGTAACGGGCATCTGTTCTTCCTCGATGCCCTCACCTGCCAGGTGCTCGATACCGGCCCCGAGTCGAGACGCCTGAAGCGGGTGAAATGGCTCGATGCCGATACGCTGCTCTACAATCAGATCGACCGGGTCTACCGCTATCGGCTGTCGACCGGGAAATGCGAGCCGCTGGTGCCCTCCTGCGGCAATACGGTCGAGGATTTCATCTGGGATGCGGCATTCGGATACCTGGTGCTCGTCACCTACGCCACGGATGTCGTGCTGTGCGACCTGGAGACCGGCGAGAAGCTCTTCACGAGCGCGGACCAGACCGACTACTCCAAGGGGCTGGCCTGGCTGCGCTATCGCGAGGACGACGCCTACCCGCTGGATTTCATCACCTTCGGCCGCTCCGGCACCGGCCACCTGTTCCGGATCCACAGCAACAAATGCGTCTCGCTGGGACCCGTGCTGCCCGGCATGCTGACCCGGCACTACCGCGTGGAGCAGGCCGATGAACTGCTGGCCGTATGACCGGCCGCCTCCGCCAGGGCATCGTGGACTTTGCACGCCGGATGCCGGGCCCGGGCTTCCTCCGGCGCGCTTCCCGCCGCGGGGGCGTGCCCGGGGAACATACGCCATGTACAGGAACCTGAACTTCAGGGAGCCGATCTCCCATGTCTGGCCACCCCGGAAGATGATGGGGTTGCCGGAGGCCTATACCCGGTCGAGCCACGATGCGGGCATCGCCGCCGCCATGCGGCGCCTGCTCGGCGCCGGCACCGGGCTCCTGGCCGAACTGGCCGGCGTGGTGGAAGATCCCGGCCAGACGCTGCATTCGAGACTGGCCGCGGGAGCGGTGCTGGCGCTGCTGGGGGATCCGCGCATCCAGCCACTCTCGCCGGCCATGGTCGACATTTGCGCGCCCGGGCCGGTCATGCTCGGGCTGGCCGTCGAAGACCTAGCGCGCGCCTGCCGGGACATGGCGCCGCTGGGCGTGCAGCCGGCATGGATAGAAAAGGAATGCCCGATGCACGCGGTCGCGCTGACACCCTTCCGCATCGCCCGGTACCCGGTCACCAACCACGAGTTCTCGCTGTTCCTGGAGGACACGGGGCGCCCCTGGCTGCCCACCTCCTGGATCTTCGGCCGCTACCCGGCGGAAAAGGGGAACCATCCGGTGCACACGGTCGACCCGGAGGCGGCGGACGCCTATGCGGCATGGCTGTCCGCAAAGACCGGCCGCGCCTTCCGCCTACCGACCGAGGCCGAGTGGGAATTTTCCGCCGCGGGTCCGGATCGCCTCGAATTCCCGTGGGGCAACGCACCCATGGAAGGCGTCGCCAACACGGTCGAACTGGGCCTGCTGGATTCCAGTCCGGTCGGCTGCTTTCCCGGCGGAAACTCGGTCCACGGCGTCGCCGACATGGGTGGAAACGTCGAGGAGTACGTGTCCGACACCTACCGGCCCTACCCCGGCGGCAGGGTGATCATCGACGACCTGTACCGGATCTCCCCCGACTACCGGATCGCACGCGGCGGCAGCTACACGCGCTTCCTGGACCTCGCGCGCACGCGGCGGCGGCACGGCCGGAACCCGAATTCCGCGGTATACGCCATGGGATTCCGCCTCGCGGAGAGCCTCTGATGCACTCCTTGCCCCAGGCCTCGATACGCAGCCAGGTGCCGATCGTCCTGCGCCACAGGCTCGCGGCGACCTTCATCACCTTCGACGGCCTGGTCGACGGCAAGGAGCACTTCGCCCTGCGGCTGGGCACGGTCCCGGAGCGGGAAGCGCTGTTGCGGATACACTCCGAGTGCATCACCGGCGACGTGTTCGGTTCCTCGCGCTGCGATTGCGGCGCCCAGCTGAACGAAGCGCTGGAGCGCATCGCCCTGGAGGGCGGCTACCTGATCTACATGCGGCAGGAAGGCCGGGGCATCGGCCTCTATTCGAAGCTGGACGCCTACCTGCTGCAAGACGGGGGGCTCGACACCTTCGAGGCCAACCGCGCCCTGTCCCTGCCGGAGGACGCGCGCAGCTACGAGGCCGCCGCCCAGATGATCCGCGCCCTGGGCCTCGGAGCGGCGCGCCTGCTGACGAACAACCGCCGCAAGCGCCAGGCGCTGGCCGACCTGGGGATCGCGATTGCGGCGCAGGTTCCGACCGGCGTCTACCACTGCCCTCACAACATAGACTATCTTCGCACCAAGGTCGAAAAGCATGGCCATACGATCCGGCTGCCCGAGCCCGGCTGAACGCGGCCGGACGCCCGCCGCACCTGTCGACCGCACGGGGAATGGGGCAGGCCGATGAGGCACCATGGCCCGATCAGCGGCATCGCGGCGCACGGCCGCCTCGTCGCCACGGCCGGATACGACAACCGGCTGATACTGTGGGATGGAGCGAGCCACCTGCCGCTGGCCTGCGGCAGCCATGACCACCTGGTGAACCAGGTCTGCTTCAGTCCCGACGGATCGAGGCTGGCATCGGCCAGCAGCGACCGCACCGTCCGGGTCTGGGACGTTCCGCTGCTGAGGCTGCTCGTCGTGATCGGGCACCACGGCGACGACGTCGAGATGGCGGCCTTCTCGCCGGACGGCACACGGCTCGCCACCTGCTCCCGGGACCGCTGCGTGCGGATATCGGGCGTCGACGGCGCGCCCGTCGCGATCATGCGCGGACATGATGACGACGTGATATCCGTGGCCTGGAGCGCGGATGGCCGGCAGGTCTTCTCCTCCAGCGACGACGGCACGGTGCGCCGATGGGACGGTGCGAGCGGCCGGCAGCTCGGATCGTACAAACTTGACGGCGCGCAGACCGACGCCCTGGCCGTCACCCCCCAGGGCGGCGTCCTCTTCGGCGACGACACGGGCCACCTGGTGGCCGTCCGCGATGGCGCGCAGACGAAGATCAGGGCGCACGCGGCGGGCATCAAGCGCCTCATCATGGATGGGAGGCGCGGCCTGCTTGCCAGCCTGAGCTACGATCGCAGCATGGCGATCTGGGCCATCGGCAAGGACGGGATGCCGGCCGAAGTCGGCCGGACGGAATTCCCGGCGGTGGTCTGGCCGCGGTCCGGCGCGTTCCTGGACCGCCGGCGCATCGCCACCGGCACGTTCGGATCGGGGTATGCCGTCTACGACATCGGCAAGGGCGCGTGGCGGCTGGACGGTGTTGCCGCCTACAGCAGCTTCAATGCGGTATGCGCGTCCGGCGATTCCCTGTACGCCATCGGCGATGCCGGGGTTCTGTACCGGGACGGCCGGCCGGTCGCCGAACTCGGCAGCCTGTGCAACTTCATCCTCTCCGGCGGCGGACGCATCCTCGCCGGTGGACAACTTGGAAGGGTGTTCGACGCAGTCACCGGCGAAGTGCTGCACCAGCATCGCTCGCCGATCAACTGCGGCGCAATCTTCCGGCGCAACGGCGTCGAGCTCGCGGCATTCGGGACCTATACCGGAGAGGTGGTGATCCTCGACCTGTCGGCCTCCCCGCCCGCCTGCGTCACGACCATCGCCATCCACGACAACGCGGTCAAGGGAATCGCGGCAGACGCCGAATCGCTGTTCTCGGTGTCCGCCTCGGCCGAGGCATGCTATACCAGCATCATGAGCTTCCGCGTGACGCGGAGAATCATGCGCGCGCACGAGAAGATCATCAACGGGTGCGTCGCGGTGGAAGGCGGATTCGCGAGCGTGAGCCGGGATTTGCATCTGCAGCTCTGGCGCGGCGACCAGGCGGTCGCCATCCGCTCGCCGCATCGGCACTCGATAAAATGCCTGTGCGCGGACCCTTCCGGGAGGATCATCGCCACCGGCAGCTACGGCGGGACGATCTTCGTGTTCGATGCCGGCAGCGGCCGGTGGCTGCATGGCGCGCGCCCGACCAGCGCCGGCATCTCCGCGATCGCCTACTCCACGAAAAGAGAAGCCTTCGTCGCCAGTTCGTACGACGGTTCGCTGTACCACCTGCCGTTGAGCGGGATCCGTCGCGGACCCGGCATTGCCTTCCCTCTCGCGGATGAGGAATTTTCCACGGGGCAAGGGGCATCCTTCCGGGTGCGCCCCCTCCGGGGCGGCAGCATGGACATGCGCGAGGCTCCAGGCAAGGCATCGGCCGGCGTCCCGGCGTCATGCTGATGCGCCTGGAGCGTGCATGAAGGCCGCGGTGATCGCCGGCAGTCCCCGGGCGGGGAGCGAAACGGCGAAGGTGGCGCGCCACGTCGCCGCCCGCTGGGCGGCGCTGACGGGGCAAGCGCCCTTCCTGCTCGACCTGGGGCGGACCGCGCTGCCCCCCTGGCGCGCGCCCGCCGGCGCACCCGAGGAACCATGGAAGTCGATTTCCGCAACGCTGCACGGCGCCGACGCGCTGGTGATCGTCGCTCCCGAGTGGGGAGGCATGGCGCCCGGCGTGCTCAAGAACTTCTTCCTCCTCTGCGAGCGGGGCGAGCTTGCCCACAAGCCGGCCTGCCTCGTCGGAGTGAGCGCATCGGCGGGGGGCGCATATCCCCTGGCGGAACTGAGGATGAGCAGCTACAAGAACACGCGCATCTGCTATATTCCGGAGCAGATCATCGTCCGCAACGCCCGGAGAATGCTCGGCGCGGGCCGCCCCCTCTCCGGGAAGGACGAGGCCCTCCGGGCGCGCCTGGATTATGCCCTTGAAATACTGCACGCCTACGCCTCTGCGCTCCGGGACGTGCGCGCCTCGGGTCGCGCCGATCCTGCCCGGTATCCCTACGGAATGTAGCCGGGGCGGGGACGGACGCCGCTAGAAGGAATACACCTGCCCGCGCTCCAGCCGCTTCAGGGAGAACGCGGGGAACACCCCCGCGCGCGCCAGGATCCCGGCCATGATGGCCTCTTCCCTGCCCGGTTCCATGTGGCTAATCAGCACGTCGAGCGGCCTGCTTCCATCCAGATTCGCCAGCCCGCGCACCAGCAGCTCGGGGTGCATGTGTCCGGATGCGCTCGCGTCGCCCGTGTCGTCGTCGGGAAAGGTGACCTCGATCATGAGGTGGCGCAGGTCGTCCATGCCGCGCAGCGCCTCCCAGAAGGGCTCGTGGTAGCCGGTGTCGCCGCTGAACACGCAGCTGGCGGCGCCGCTGTCGAGGCGATAGGCCACCGCCGGGATGGTGTGGCGCACCGGCAGCGGGGTGATGCGCCGGCCCGACAGCTCGACCGTCTCTCCCACGCCGATGGGCCGGAATGCCAGGTAGGGCCGGGTGAACACGGAGGGTGCGGTGTAGTCCGGCCATATCCGGAAATTGAAGATGTGCTGCCTGAGCGCCGTGATCGTCTCGGGCAGCGCGTAGATATCGATCGGGGTCTTGCGGTGAGGCCCCGCCATGTTCACCAGCATCGGCAGCAGCGCGATGTGGTCGAGATGGGCGTGCGTGAGGAACACCGAGTCGATGCGCAGCAGCGCGTCTCTCGTCAGGTCGCCGGCGCCGGTGCCGGCGTCCACCAGGATGTCGTCGTCCAGCAGCAGGCAGGTGGTTCTCGAATCCGCCGCGATTCCGCCGCTGCACCCGAGTATGGTCACGCGCATCAGAGCTCCGATCGTTGATGTTGAATGGAACGCAGCATGCGCCCCGGCCGGGGAGCCTGCCGCAGCCATATTCCGGTCAGGACGTGCGAGCCGTCGAACCCGACCCTGCCCGCCACGCCTGATCCATGGAAATCGCCGCATGCAGGCCATCCTGGCGTGCGGGCGCGGAAGATGCCCTCGGCAAGGTCCATCTCGATCAGGACCGCAGTCATCTCCGGCAGGCACCCGAAGGCCGCGCAGCAGCACTTCATGACGCTCTCCTTGGCCGAAAATACGGCATACGCATGGTGATCGGCGTGGCGCGGACCAGCGCCGAGGATGACACGGATTTCCTCGGGACGGAAGAGAAAAGGCAGCGCCTCGCGCGGAAACGGCCACGCCAGCATCTGGATGTCCGCCCCCACCGCCCGGATGGCCGGATCCCGGGTGGCGACGGCGATGGCCTTGCCGCCGCTGTGGCTGATGCTGCCGACGACGTCCCGCGGCCAGCGCGGTGCGCCGTGCGCATCCATGAGGACGGGGATGCCTGCGTGTCCGAGGGCGGCCAGGACCTGGCGCGCGCAATGCCGGCCGGCACGGAAGTCCCATACCCGCCCGGGCCCGGCGCCGGCCATCAGCTCGGCCTCGGCGGGATGCAGCGAGCCGAGGCGCGTGGATCGCTCGCACAGCGCATGCCGGAAGGGCGGCGACGGCCATACCGCCGCTGCCGCCGCGCGATTGAAGGCAAGGTCCGGGCCGAATGGAAAAAAAGGGGACAAGGACGCTCAGAAGAAGCGGGCGACGCGCACCTGGACGTAGTCGTCGCGGCGATAGCCCGTCAGGATGTCGGTGGGAGGAATGCTCTGGAACATCCGCGACTCCAGCTCGACCTTCCATTTCTCGCCCAGGCGGCGGCTGGCGCTCAGGTTGAACATGGTGGCGCCGGTCTCCAGGTCGGTGGTCACGCCCGCCAGTACCTGGGAATCGTGGGCATCGTTCAGCGACCACCTCGCTCCCAGGTACAGGTCGTTGTTGAAGGGCGTGGGCGGCGCGCTCCGGTCGCGCCCGTCGTAGTGGTACTCGGCCAGCAGCCCCAGGTCGGCGCTGCTTCCGAACAAGCCGTAGTACGTGTACTCGAACCCCGCCACCACGGCGGCGAAGCGCCGGCCCTGCCCGCTGCGCGTGATCGCCTCCAGCTTGAGGAGCCAGTTCCCGAGCGAGGCCTGGGCGTCCAGGCTGGTCTGGTGGATCAGATCGTACACCGGCGTCAGCGCCGTGGGGATCGGGCCGGCGTCGAAGCGCGGCACCAGCCGCGGTTCGCGCCCCATGCCCATGAAATGCGCGATCCCGACGTCCCAGTTGCCGAAGGTGCGGCTCCAGCGCACCGCCCAGTCCGGATGCCAGCGGCCGCCGCTGGCGAATTGCGGAGCGTCCTGGTCCACCGGCAGGGAAAACCTCAGTCTCGCGCGCGGCGCGGGAAAGGTGCGTTCCCGGAAGTACGGCAGGTACAGGAAGGTGAAATTCCCGTAGGCGGTGGGAATGTTCAGGTTGAGCATGGGCTGGCCCAGCTTTTCCTCGCCGTCGATGTTCTCGACGAGATCGGTCTGGTTGACGATGTCCACCAGGTGGCGCGACTCGGCCACTCCCCAGAACACCTTCCCCACCCCGGCGCGCAGACTCCAGCCAGCGCCCTGGTGCAGCCAGTTCAGTTCGCGCACATCGACGTGGGAACGGTTGCTGTCGGCCGCGTCCACCCGGCCGAACGCGATCGCCGTCAGGCGGTCCGCGCCCTCGTTCCACTCGTGCCGGAATTCGGGCTGCAGCGCCACCGACGGCACCACCCGCATGCCGCTCTGCCCGGCGAAGGCGGGCGTGTCCGGAAAGGCGCGAAGATCCACCGCCGCGAAACCGGACCAGTCGGCCGCCCGGACGGCGCCGGTCATGCATCCCCCCAGCATGAGGCACGCGATCCAGAGACCCGCGCTCCCGCTGCAGGTGTAAGGCCGATGCGCCATGGATCCACTGCCGTCACAGATTTGGAAGGGCTCTGGCCTACTGGACGTTCCGCAGCGAGCTCTCCGAGAAGTCGCGGTCGCTCAGGCCCACGCGGAAACGGTAGTTCTTGCGGAACAGCGTGGTGCTCTTGCGGTTCTGGTGGTTGACCATGTCGAGGCGCCCGGCGCGCCAGTAGTGATCGAGGTACTGGTTGTAGTCGCTGAAGGTGAGCGTCTTCAACAATGTGTTCTTGCGGTCGTAGAAGTCGATCCTGCGCGGCTGGTAGATGGCCTTGTCGATCCATTCCACCTGCCGCGTGTAGCCGGAGTACTCGTAGGCCGGGGTGTTCTGGATCACGAAGCAGTCGTGGCCGTCCAGCACCTCGTCGCGCAGGTAGCGGTAGGTGTACTTCTCCAGCTCCCACGAGGCGATATCCTCGAAGGCGAACTCGCTGCCCATGAAGGGGCCGGACTTGTTGACGGACGAGATGCGCTTCACCCGCTTCAGCTCCGGCAGGTACAGCCACTGGTCGTCCGGCTTCAGGCCGTGGGAAAAGGTGAGGATGGCGGTGCCGCGCACGTCAGCGGGCCGGTGGAACACGCCCAGTTCCTTGTCGCCGTCGCCTGCGACCTCGAGCGTCCTGAAGGTGAATTCGCGCACGCTCTCCTCACCCTGCGCGTTGCGCAGCACCATCACGGCGTCGTACATGCTGTTGTCGAAGCCGGCGTCGCGGCGTTCGGTTTCCAGCTGGATGGCATGCCCCTTCTCCTCGTCGGTCTGGGCGTGCGACAGGAGCGGCAGGCAGGCGAGCACGGATACCATGCATAGCAGTTTTCTCATTTCAGTTCTCCCAGGCGGGTGGTGGCAGGTTCGGCAGGCTTGCCGAGACAGGAACGGGCGCGCTGCTTCCAGCGCTCGAAGGCCAGCAGGATCGGGGGCAGCAGCAGGAACTCCGCGAACAGCCCGAATGCGAAGATGATGGCGGTCAGCATGCCCATCTCGTTGTTGATGCGGAAGCTGGACAGCGTGAACAGCGAAAAACCCATGATGAGCACCGCCGACGTGACCCAGAGGGCATTGCCCACGGTGGCGAAGGCGTGGCGGATCGCCTCCTCGGGGGGCAGGCCCTTCCGCGTTCGGGCGTACTGGTACTTGCTCAGGAAATGGACGGTGTCGTCGACCAGGATGCCTAGCGTCATGGCCGCCACGACCGAGGCGGCGAGCCCCACCTGTCCCACGGCCAGCCCCCACAGGCCGAAGGCCATGCCCGCCGGCACCAGGTTGGGGATCAGGCTGATGAGGCCCAGTCCGACCGAACGCAGCGCGAACACCAGGATCAGGGAGATGACGCCGATGGCCACCAGTTCCCCGGTGATCATGCTGAGGATGTTGCGCTGACCGATGTGCGCGAACAGCAGCGTCGGGCCAGTGCCTTCCCCGTGTCTCAGGGAGCGGGCATTGGCGGCCAGCCAGGCCTGCGCGCGCGCCTCCAGGTCGATCACCTGCCGGCTCGAGATGCTGCGCAGCGTCGCGGTGACGCGCGTGGCCGACTTGCCGACGTCGATGCGGTCGTTCAGGTCCAGCCCATAGGGCAGTGACATCTCGAACAGGAGCAGGAGCTGGGCGCTCAGCTCCCGTGTCTCGGGCAGGCGGTACCAGGCCGGGTCGTCGCCGTGCATGTTGCGGTTCAGGCGCTTCAGGACGTCGGTGACGGCATAGACGTGCATCACCTCGGGCTGCTGCCGGTACCACTGCACGAACGCCTCGACCTGGCCCAGGAAGACCGGGTCGCCGACGCCGCCCTCGCCGCCCTGTCCCAGCGAATAGTCGATGCGGTAGATGCCGGTGAGATGGTCCGTGGTGTAGTCGGTGTCGCGGCGGAACGCCACCGACTCGTCGAAGTACTTGACGTACTCGTCGTCCAGCGTATTCAGCGGGATACAGGCCAGCAATCCAACGGTCAGGGCCAGCAGGAGCAGGTGCAGCGCCCGGTGGCGGTCGGCGATCAGCCCCGCCAGCCTTTCCAGCACCCACCCGCCGTGAGCCTCGGCCCGCCCCGCGTGCGCGGGCAGGAGCATCATCAGCGCCGGCAGGAAGCCCATCGTCAGCAGATAGGCCACGGCCACCCCCATGGCGGTGATGTTGCCCAGATCCTGGAAGGGCGGCACCTCGCTGGAGTTCATCGACAGGAAGCCGACGGCGGTGGTCAGGTTGGTGAAGAAGATCGCCCGGAAGTTGACGGCGAGGCTTTCCGCCATCGCCGCCGCCCGCTGCAGCCCGTGCGCCAAGGCTCCATAGTAGCCGGTGAGGACGTGCACCGCGTCCGCCACCACCAGGGTCAGCAGGATGGTGGGCGCGGGGATGCTGGAGGGCGAGAACGCGATGCCGGCCCATCCCGCCAGCCCCACGGCGGCGGCCACCGACATCGCCATCATCAGCAGCACCGCCAGGGTGCCCCAGCCGGAACCGAGAAGCCACCACAGCGCGGCGGAGACGACCACCAGCATGGCCGGGGTGAGCGTGGCGAGATCGTGCTTCGACGATTCGGCGAAGGAGGTATCGAGGATGAGCGACCCGGTGAGGCGCACGTCCATGTCCGGACGGGCTGCCCTCACGCCCTCGACCAGTTCGCGCACGAAGCCGATCGCCTCCATCGTCTCCGCGTCCTGATCCCTGCCGGGGCGCTGCACCACCACGTTGAGGCCCATGACGCCGCCGTCGGGCGACACCAGGCGATCCACCAGCAGCGGCTCCTCCAGCGCCAGGCGGCGGATCCGTTCGATGCGCCCGGCATCCAGCCGGCTTGCATCCCTCACCAGATCCTCCACCACCAGGTCGTCGCCGGTGGCATGGCTGTGCTGGAAATTGGTGATCGAATCCACCCGCGTGGAGTAAGGCGTGCCCCATAGGGCATGGGTCAGCTCCTCGGCGACGGCGAGGTTCTCGCGGGTGAACACGTCGCCGCCGGCGGGCGTGAGCACTACCAGGATATTGTCATCGCGGACGTAGGTCTTCTGCAGCGCCTCGAACGCCACCAGCTGCGGATTCTCGTCACTGAAGAACATGCGGTAGTCGCTCTTGAAATGCAGCGACTGCATGCCGTAGCCGGCCAGGGCGATGCAGGCGACACTCAGCGCGACCACCCGCCGGGGAAAGCGCAGGATGCAGCGTATGTAGTCGTGCAACATGGAAATCCTCATCCTCCGTGATGGGCCGGCTGCGCCTCGTGCCGGAATGCCGGCCCTAGGCCGGCACCGGCTGCCGGAAGGCCGTCTTGCCGGCTTCCGCCAGCGTGCGCAGCTCGAAGGCGAGCGTGTCCACCGTGTGGATCACCTCCTCCGGCGCGAGGTTGCTGGTGATGAAGAAGCGCAGGCGCGCGGATGATTCCGGCACCGCCGGGTACAGGATCGGATGCACGTGGATGCCCGCGCGGGCCAGGCGCTGCCCCAGCCTGAGGCACAGGACGGAGTCGCCGAGTATGATCGACACCACCCCCGTCCCGCCCGCCAGTCCGGTATCCAGGCGGTGCAGCCGCGCCCTCTCCAGGAACAGGCGCGATCGGGCGCGCAGGCGTTCCACGCGCCCGGGCTCGCGCACCAGGATGGCAGTGGCGGCCAGCGCCGCCGCCGTGTTGGCGGGCGAGATGCCCACGCTGAACAGTACCGCGCCCGGTGCGTTGTACTTGAGGTTCTCGATCAGGGAGCGCGCGCCGCAGACGTAGCCGCCGCAACTGGCGAATGCCTTGCTGAGCGTGCCCATCCAGATGTCGACCTCCGCACCGGGCACGCCGAAATGGTCGCGCGAGCCGAAGCCGCGCGTACCGGTCACGCCGGCGGCATGGGCCTCGTCCACCATCAGCAGGCATTTGTGGCGCCGCTTGATCTCGATGAAGCGGGGCAGGTCGGGAATGTCGCCGTCCATGCTGTAGACGCCCTCGATCACGATCAGCACCCGGCGGTGGCGGCGGCGGTTCTGTTTCAGCAGCAGATCCAGCGCATCCCAGTCGTTGTGCGGGAAGATCATCCGCCGCGCCCCGGAGAGCCGGCATCCCGTCACCACGCTGTTGTGGATCAGGCCGTCGTGCACCACCAGGTCGTCCGGGCCGAACAGATGTCCGATGACGGCGACGTTGGTGGCGTACCCGCTCACCAGCGCCAGCGCGTCCTCGGTGTCGTGCATCCGCGCCAGGGCCGCCTCCAGTTCGTGATGCAGGGGAATCTGGCCGGAGACGATGCGGCTGGCGGACACGGAGGTGCCATAGCGCCCGACGGCGGCCTGCGCGGCGGCGGTGACCTCTGGATGGCCGGACAGGCCGAGATAGTTGTAGCCGGAATAGTTGATGTAGGACTTGCCGTCGATGCGGGTGACATGGTCGCTCACGCCCTCATGGGCGCTGAAATAGGGATTGTCCATCGACAGCGTGCGGAAAATCTCCGCCTGCTCCTGCAGCATGCGGAATTCCGGGAAGCGTTCGAAGCGGTAGTGTTCCTCCGGTATCTCCTCCGAGCCGGCCCGGGCCTTCTGCTCCGCCTCCCGCTTCGACAGCAGCTGCTTCAGCAGCCCACGCTTCTCTTCCGCCGACAGATGGGCCAGTCCGCTCGTTTCGATGTCCATGCGCAATCCTCCGGATAGATGTGTTCACCATGCGCCGCCGCCACGGTGCGCGATGGAGTACAGGATAAGGAGCACGGGCGCGGCGGGCGGTGAGAAAACTCACAGGCGGCATGGATATGCCGGGATTCCGCCGGCATGCGCCTCCTTTGATCCGGCGCGCATGGCCCGCCATTCCCGCAAGAGGCCGCTTCCGGTGAAATGCAGGCTCCACAAGGATCAACCTGCCGTGCTATATTGAGCGGGATTCCTGGCTGGCGGATCCAGGAGGCAGAGAAACCGAACTCCCATGCCTGTCGAGACGAACACATCGGAAAGCGCTGGCCGGCTCCGGCCGGAAGCGTATCGATCGCGGGCGGACGATCGCCGCGATCGGCCTCTGCCCGCCACCGGCAAAAAAGACCGCCGCTGGGGCGGCGTCAAACGCAAGGGCTGTCGCGAGCGCCGCTTTCCGGAAGCGGCATGAGAATCCAGGCGCACTGAACCCCTCCGCCGCTCATGCCAGGCCCGAAATCAAAAGTCATGCTCGTGGACGATCACGCCATGCTGCGACACGGCATGGCGATGCTGATCAACCTCGAACCGGACATGGAAGTGGTGGCTGAGGCCGGGGATGGCGATGAAGCGCTGGCCATGCTCAGGAACGGCGTCCTGCCCGACATCGTATTGATGGATGTGTCCCTCAAGACGCTTTCCGGATTCGAGGTCATGAAGAACATGCACGGCGTGATTCCCGACCTGCCCGTACTCGTCGTCTCCATGCATGACGAGATCACGCACGCCCAGCATGCGCTGCGCGCCGGCGCGCATGGCTACGTCATGAAACAGGAACCGGGCGAGGTGCTGATGGCCGCCATACACGAGGTGCTTGCGGGGAACATCTATCTCAGCAAGCAGATGCATGCGCGGATGCTGAAGCGGGCAGCAACCGGAAACGCGCAGCCCGAACTGTTGATCAACAGCCTGACTCCCAGCGAATTCGAGGTTCTGCATCTGGTCGGATCCGGCTACAGCAGCCAGGAAATCGCCAAGCTTCTCAGCCGCAGTATCAAGACCATCGAAACGCACCGCTTCAATATCCGTTCAAAGCTGAATCTGAAGGATGGAGCGGACCTGATACGCTACGCCACTCAATGGATCGCCGGACAAAACGGCTGAGTCATAGAATGGCCGCATCATTTGCCTCGCGACCGTCCGGCGCGCTCCGCGCCGCTACCCCGTCCCTTGTTCCGTGAGTTGCCTGGTCGACAGGTGCCCCATCGCCCACCGCTGAAAAAATAAGCATCGATAAGAGCCAGCCGTGCGTAATGTCTTTCTATCTTTTCTGCTGGCCGCGGTCGAACGGTTGACCGAAAAGGGATACATCCTACTGATCGGCGTCCTCGTCGCTCTGATCCTCTACGGCACAGTGGCGGGAGAAAACCTGTTCTGGCTCGTCGCATCGTTCGTGGGCGCGCGCGGGATCTATCTGGCTGCGCAAATCGCCCACCCGCAGCAAGATCCCGGCGAAGCGCAACATGCCGGCGAGGCGAGGCGACGATCCCGGCGGGAGCAGATGATCGAGTGCGCAGGGCTGCTGGCGTTCTGCCTGCTTGCTCCATTGGCATGGGTGCTGTACACACGCGAGATCGTGTCGCTTCGCTCCAGCCACGACTGGGTGACCATGCTAGTTGCCTCGCTGGGGCTTGTCCTCTATCTCCTGCCTTTCGCTCTCTCGAGTCCGGGCGCGCCGGGGCGGCGCATCTGGTGGGGTCTTCCGTTGCTGCCTGCAGTGGTGCTGCTGGTTGCCGGGATTCAGCTCCGGCACCCTTACCTGAATCCGGTCAACCCGGATCGCGTGGCGCTTGCAGCGGAGCGGGTGCTGGCATTGGACGACGGAGTTCTTGCGGGGCAACACCATGACTGGGTGACCGCTCATGCCCGTATGCTGGACGAACAGGGAGATTCCGCAGAAGCAATCAGGCTCTATCTGCACGCGCTGCGCCTCAACCCCAGCCAGGAAGATGTACGGCAGCGGATCGTCGCGCTGTCACCCGACACGGGGAGGAAGGAGCATTTTTCCGACGCGGCGTCTGCGCTCAGATCGCATGATCCGTATTGGGCGGAAGAACGCACCATTACTCCCCTGCCGCGTTGCGAATTGGACAAGCGCATGGAAGAAATCGCCAGAACCACGGTTGTGATCCTGCGTGCGGGCGAGTCGATAAGCGACAGCCTGATCGACGCGGTTGGAGATGTGATCGGGCGTGAACTGGATATTCCAGTCTGCGCCGTGCCACGACCGATACCCCTGCCGCCGCATACCCGGGTTCATGGTCTTGTGAATGGCAAGCAATGGTCGGTCGCCGCCGTTTCTCATGCTGTTGAGGATTATCTCGGCCTTTCGCTGCGGGCACCGCTCAAGTTCGTGGTTCTGACCTCGGTTGATATCTATAACGGCAAAGCAAACTTTGTTTTTGCCGCCGGCTGGGTCGGTGGGGGGATACTCGTCTCGACCGCCCGCTTCGGCGATCCGGTCAAGGAACAGCGCCTTGTGGAGTACCGTACCGCCAAGCAGGCAATCAGCTCCATTCTCAAGAGCTTTGGCGTACCCGCCTCCGCCGACGTGAATTCCGTCTTGAGTTATGCCCAATCAGTCGAAGAGCACGATGGAAAGGGAAATCGCCCGAGCGCGGAGGCCCTCGGGATTTTCCGGGACAATCTCGAATCGCAGGATGCGGCATGGGCCGCCTACAAGCGTGCGTCCGGGGAATAGGCCGGACGCCGCCGGGAGCGGGCAGCGCCGGGGATCGTGAGCGGACAGGGGTGCGTATTGTTTTTCGCTTCGATGAAAAACAGGTGGCCCCGTCGAGGCCGTACATGCATGTGATTCATAGGCCATATTGACAATCGCCTTTTCAAGTCGAAATAATGTCTCCTGCGCGCTGGAAGCACCCATCCGGGCGCTTCCGGGAGTAGTGGGGAAGCGAGCCCCGGAAGGCCTGCCTCCGGCGGGAGGGAGGGAAACCATTGGGCGGGCGGACTCCGTACGCCGCCCCCGTAAAGGAGGCTGAACACCCGAGTCTCGAACCCAACCATAACGACGAGAGCGGGAAAACCAGTCGCCAGGTCGCGCTGGAAACGCCTGGCGCGGAGAGAAATGCCCGAAGCCTCCATCGATCGGTCTTCATGGAGAAGATATGGAGCGGAGAGCGCAGAGGTGCAAGACAGAGCGATGATCGCGCGCGTCCGGAACGTGATGGCCGTTCTGCTGGCGGGCGTGGCGACGGCCCTGTACGTGATGTGGCAGCTGGCGACGGAACAGCAGCTCTTCCTGCGCACATTCCTGGTGGAGCGGATGGGCAGGGGCGGCGTGGCAAAGCTGCCTCTCGGCTACTGGAACGTGCTGGCCCTGAAGGGCATCATGCTGTATCAGCACCTGTCCCGCAGGCCGGATGCGTTGCAGGATGTGCGGCAGCGCATCGAACGACGGATGCTGCGGCGATTGCAGGGCCGCGGCCTGCCGCGCAGGCGGATCCTGCCGATCCCGGAGTATCCACCCGGCGGGATCAGCCCGGAGCGATTCTACAGCGACCACGTCAAGCAGGGCATCCCCTGCGTGCTGCGGGGCTTCATCGAGCGGGCCCCGGCGGACTGGACGCTTGCACGGCTGGCGGAGCGATTTCCGGATACGGTGGTGCAGGCCCTCGACAGGCGCAACAGGAAGATGATCAACACGACCCTGGGCCGGATTGCGGAGGACAGGCGCCGCAACTTCATTCCGCAGCAATTGCTGCTCGACCAGAATCCGGCCTTCGACGCATACTTCGGCATCCCGCGGTCGCATGCCTACTTTCCAGTCCTCGGCCGGCCGTCGAAACCGGTGCTGAGCTTCCTGATCCTGGGCCTGGGCGCGGGGCTGAATGCCAACTACCACTGCGAGGAAGGCCCCAACTGGTATCTCGCGGTATCCGGGTCGAAACGCTGGACCCTGATCGAATCCGAATACTCCTGGCTGCTCTACCCGGCCGCGCGCGGCGACGGGATGCGGCGGTTCGCGGAATTCAGAGCCGACGGACAGGGTGAACCGAGCGACCCCGACGCCTATCCCCTGGTGGAGTACGCGCCGCGCCACGAGTTCGAACTGCATCCGGGAGACGTCCTGTTCTTCCCGGCATGGATGTGGCACAAGACGATCAATCTCGATGAGGAAGGCCTGGGCATCACCTGCCGCTATACCGCGCCGGCCAGGATGTCGAACCGGTATTTCCGGGGCCTGCAGCTGCTTTCGGCGGGATTCTGGAAAAGCTGCATCGAAGTCATCGGCAGCGGCATACGGGGAGACATGGGAAACCTCGCCAGCCAGACCGGCTACAACGAGCAGGAAACCCCATTGTATTGAGCGGGCCCGCGATCGGCTTCGATACGCCGGACCTGTTCCAGCAGCGAATGGGCCGCACCGTCAATCTCAGGGACAACGGCCTGCGCAATAGAGCATTTTTGATTTATTTATTTACATATCCAGAGGAGGCGAGGTAATTGCTGCATTCCTGTGGCGTAAATGCATCGAGGAGACGGCCGATCTCGTTCCAGAGTGCCTCAACCGTTCTTGCTGCGCTCTTTCGCAATAATGCCTTGAGCTTGGAGAACATCTTCTCGATCGGACTCAAGTCGGGAGAGTAAGGCGGCAGGTAGCGCAGGGTTGCCCCCACAGCCTCGATGGCTTGCTTGACGCCGTCGACCTTGTGACAGGACAGATTGTCGGCTACCACCATGTCGCCTGGTCTTAGCGTCGGACACAGGAAGGTGCGGACATAAGCCAGGAATGCCGCTCCATTCATCGGGCCATCGAGCACCATCGGTGCCGTGATCTGATCCTGGCGCAGGCCGGCAATGAAGGTGGTGGTCTTCCAGTGTCCATGAGGGGGCCGATGCGATGCAGCGTGTCCCTCGGGGTGAGCGCCCGCGCATTCGCGTCATGCATGTGGTGGCCCAGGTCTCGTCAAGAAAGACCAGTCGGCCAGGATCGAGTGCAGGCTGATTCCGTACCCATTCAATTCGTGCCTGCCGCACGTCTTCGCGTGATTGCTCGCTGGCGTGCAGGGTTTTTTTTAAAGCTTAACCCCCACTTGTTGAGCTGATGCCACAGGGCAGGCACTTTGATCTCAATCCCTTCCTCGGCCAGACGTTCACTCAACTCTGCCAAGGTCATGTCCGGCCTGGCTTCAATCCAGCGACGGATATCCCCCTCCCGATGGGCAATGCGCGAACGCCGATGCCCCCCTACCGGCAGGCTGTGGCGCTGGCCACTGACTTCAAATCGCTTGCGCACCTGATACACCCACAGCCGGCTGACTTCATAACGCCGA
>NZ_FPIQ01000033.1 GCF_900119085.1 Nitrosovibrio sp. Nv17
TCCCGTCTACATCGGTCGCAGGCCGAGCTTGTCGAGCAGGGCCCGATCCTGCGCCGCCTCAGGGTTCTCCGTCGTCAGCAGCTTGTCCCCATAAAAGATCGAGTTCGCCCCCGCCAGAAAACACAGCGCCTGCACCGCCTCCGACATCTCCCGACGCCCCGCCGACAGCCTCACCAGCGCACGCGGCATCGTGATCCGCGCCGCCGCCACCGTCCGCACGAATTCCAGCGGATCCAGCTCCGCCGTCCCATGCAGCGGCGTCCCCTCCACCTGTACCAGATGGTTGATCGGCACCGACTCCGGATACGGATCCAGGTTCGCCAGCTGCGCGATCAGCCCCGCGCGCGCTGACCGGCTCTCTCCCATCCCCACAATCCCCCCGCAGCACACGTTGATCCCCGCACCACGCACTTTCTCCAGCGTGGCCAGCCGATCCTCGTAACCACGCGTGGTGATCACTTCCCCATAGTACTCCGGCGAAGTGTCCAGATTGTGGTTGTAGTAGTCCAGCCCCGCTTCCTTCAACTGTTCGGCCTGCCCCGCCTTCAGCATCCCCAGCGTCGCACACGTCTCCAGCCCCAGTCCTTTCACCGCCCGTACCATCCG
The DNA here is from genome assembly GCF_900119085.1 of Nitrosovibrio sp. Nv17. Classification (GTDB taxonomy): domain Bacteria; phylum Pseudomonadota; class Gammaproteobacteria; order Burkholderiales; family Nitrosomonadaceae; genus Nitrosospira. Next base: position 607 of record NZ_FPIQ01000033.1, read on the forward strand.
CGTCATCTGCTCCAGATCACGCTGCTTGGGACCACGCCACGCCGCACCCATGCAAAACCGTGTCGCTCCCCGGGCCTTGGCCGCACACGCCGATTCCACCACTTCCTCCAGCGACAGCAACCCATGACCCTCCACCCCCGTGTGGTAGCGCGCCGCCTGCGGACAGTACCCGCAGTCTTCCGGACAACCCCCAGTCTTCACCGAAATCAGCGTCGACAGTTGCACCGCATTGGCCTCATGGTATTGACGGTGCGTCTCCTGCGCACGGTACATCAAATCCCCGAACGGAAGATCCAGCAGATCCTCCACTTCCTCAACGTCCCAGCGGGACGTGGAAGAAGCGGCGACGGGCATGCCCCCCGACCGGCACGTCTCGCGCACGAGGCTTTCCACATCATTCTCCATCTAGTCCTCCTCGATCACGGCAAGCACCTGCCTGGCGGAAATCCGTCCCCCCACCCTGCCGAACACGCGCCGCACCACCCCTCCGATCGGCGCGTTCACGGTGAATTCCATCTTCATCGATTCCAATACCGCGATGGGACTTCCCGCCTCGACGCGCTGCCCCTCATCCGCCAGGAGTTTCCACACTGTACCGGTAACGTGCGTGCGCACAGCCCGGGTACCCGCCGGCAACTCGACTTCGCCAGACGCCACTTCGTCTCCGGCCACTTCGCTGGTGGTATAGTTTTCCTGGCCCTGCGCCTTCCAGCGCTCGCGCTCGGCCACGTAGGCCGCCTTCTGCTTCGTCCGGAATGCCTCGATGGAAGCGGCGTTCTCTCTCAGGAAATCGTTGTATCGCCTCAGACTGAAGCGATTTTCCTCAATACGCAGACCGATTTTCCCGCTCGGGAAATCCCTGCGCATCTCGACAAGCTCGGCCTCGGTCACGGGATAGAAGCGCACCTGGTCGAAGAAGCGCAGCAGCCACGGCTTGCCCTCAGTGAAATCCTGCGTCTGCACATGACTGTTCCACATCTGCACGGTGCGCCCCACCAGCTGGTAGCCGCCCGGGCTCTCCATGCCGTACACGCACATGTACGCTCCCCCGATCCCCACCGCGTTCTCCGGCGTCCAGGTACGGGCCGGATTGTACTTGGTGGTCACCAGGCGATGCCGCGGATCCAGCGGCGTACCGAGCGGCGCACCGAGATAGACGTCCCCCAGCCCCATGATCAGGTAGCTCGCCTCGAACACGATACGCCTGACCTCGTCGATACTCTCCAGTCCATTGATGCGCCGGATGAACTCGATGTTATCCGGATTCCATGGCGCATCCCGGCGCACCGACTGCATGTACTTCCGCATCGCCAGCTGCACGGAGGAGTCGTTCCATGACAACGGCAGATGCACGATACGCGTGGGAATCTCCATATCCTCAATGGCAGCCAGTTCCCCTTCCGCAGAGATCAGGGCGTCCACCAGCCTGTTGCGTGGCAACTGCTTCGAATCGAAGTGGATGTGCAGCGAGCGGATCCCCGGGGTCAGATCCACGATCCCCTGCAACCGGCCGGCATCCCTTTCCTGCCGCAGCCACTGCATCAGGGCATGGATGCGGAAGCGCAGGTTGAAGTCCAGCACCAGCGGCCCGTACTCGACCAGCAGATTCTTGTCGCCCCCTTGGCGATACACCACACGCACCTGCCGGCCGTCCTCGGGAATGGTATGCAGGATCGGACTGCTCGTGCCCTTGTCCGCTGAGGAAGCGGGCACCACCCGTGGCCGGTCAAGATCCCGAATCAGCACATCCTGTGCTGCCTCCAGTGTTTCCGCGGCGGCGGCCGAGATACGATGGAAAGACAGGGTGTCGCCCGGCCTGAGCTGCCCCATTTTCCACAGTTCGGCGTGCGCCAGGGTCGCCAGGCAGACAAAGCCGCCCAGGCTGGGACCGTCCGGTCCGAGTATCACGGGCAGGTCGCCAGTAAAATCCACCGCACCGACGGAATAGGCGACGTCGTGGATATTGGAGGGATGCAGGCCGGCCTCCCCACCGTCCGTACGCGCCCATTTGGGCCTGGGTCCGATCAGACGCACACCGGTACGATCGGAGTTGTGATGCACCGTCCAACGGGCACTGAAGAACATGCCGACATCTTCCTCGGTAAAGAAATCCGGCGCCCCGTGGGGACCATAGAGCACGCTGACCTCCCAGTGCCTGACGTAGTCCGGCACGTATGCCTGCGGAAGTTCGCGCGGGACATGGGAAGTGGCCGGGACGATTCCCAGCGTGTCTCCTGCCTGAAGCGCACGGCCCTCGTGGCCGCCGAACTGGCCCAGCATGAAGGTCGATTGGCTGCCAAGGTAGTCGGGCACGCGGATGCCCCCCTGCACTGCAAGATAGGCGCGGCTGCCGTGATCCAGCACATCTCCGAAGACCAGCAGCGCGCCGGCCTCGACCCGGTGCGACCGCCATTGTTCCAGCGGCGCGCCGTTCAGGCTCACCTCGATGGGCGCACCGGTCACCGCGATCACGCTGTCGCAGTGGAAGCGCAGGGTAGGACCCGCAAAGGTGATCTCGAGCGCGGCCTGCCCTTCCTCGTTGCCCACCAGACGGTTGGCGAGACGGAACGCCAAGCCATCCATCGGCCCGGATGGCGGCACGCCGACATCCCAGTAGCCCTTGCGCCCCGGATAGTCCTGCACCGTGGTCTGCACGCCCGGCGGATCGAGTACCTCGATGGTGGAGGCGGCTTGAGTATTGCTATCCTGTGCTTTCCTAGACATTTTCTTCTCCATGTTCGGTCGTGCGTTGCGACCCCTCGAGGCATGAAGCCTGTGGGATCTCCGATGTCGGACCCGCTGATATTGATGCATGCCTGCGCATGAACCCGATCCTTCCCCTCACTGATCCCAGATCAACAGGCGGACGGGCGTGGGATTGTAGGCATTGCAGGGGTTGTTCAGCTGCGGACAGTTGGAAATGAGCACCACCACGTCCATCTCGGCGCGCATCTCCACGTACTTGCCCGGCGCCGACACGCCATCCGCGAAATCCAGTCCGCCGTCTTCGGTCACCGGCACGTTCATGAAGAAGTTGATGTTGCTGGGAATGTCACGCTTGCTCATGCCCAGCCGCTCGCAGATCGGATCGTGCGCCAGCGCGTGCAGGAAGCTGTCGCGGCAGCTGTGCATCGGATACTTGTCCAGCGCGTAGCGCGTGGTGTTGCTTTCCGCCGCACAGGCGCCGCCCACCGTATCGTGCCGCCCGCAGGTATCGGCCACGATGGTAAGCATGACGTTGCCGAAATTGGAGTACAGCCTGCTGCCTGTGGTGAGATAGAGGTGGTTCTGACGGCGGATCGTATCGGTCGCACTGTAGCGCTCCACCGCGTCGTGGGCATTGTAGAACAAAGTATCCACCGCCTGGTTGCCCTCCAGGTCGACGATACGGAATACCTGGCCCTTCTTCACCACCTTCACCCACGGATCCCCTGCGGCACACACCTCGTCCACCACCGCGAGATCGGGATTCAGGAAACTCTCGACCAGATTCTGTGCACTCATCTCAGGCACCTCCATAGGCATACAAACGTTGGGTATTCTGCAGGCCGCGAGCATTTTCCGCGATATGCAGGCAGGGGGCCTCGGATGCGGAAGGGGACGCGAACACGGCCAGGCCGACGGCGCCGGGGCGGTAGGTCTCCGCCGGATCCAGCGGGTGCGGCGCCGCAGACAGCACGACCAGGGTATCCATCTCGAAGGCCAGATCCACGTAGTCTCCCGCCTTGCTGTGACCCGGGTGGAAACGCAAATCTCCCGACGCGCCAATCGTCACCTTGCTGAAGAAGTTGATGTTCGACACGATGTCGCGTTTCCCCAATCCCCACTTTCCGAGCTCGACCAGCATGCCGTCAAGCCCGCTGCGATACATGTCGTTGCGCAGTTCCTGATAGCGTCCCACACCGTACTGCTGGCGTATCAGGTCGGCATCGCTCAGCCCGCACACCGTGTCATGCCAACCGGTCGTGTCCTCGGCAATGCAACAGAAGATCCGCCCCATGTCGGAATGGCAGGCATGTCCCTTGGTCAGGCGGAAAGTATGCTGCGTCTTGAGCGTATCCGCCATGTTGTAACGTTCCAGCTTCTCTTCGAAGTTGTAGAACAGAACCGCCGCGTTGGCGCCTCCCGCCACATCCTTCAGGCGCAGCGTGGTTCTCCGGCGTACGACACCCGACCAGTGACAGCCGCCGGGAACGTATTCTTCCCAGAGATGCGTAGTATCCTGATTCATGTCATGCCTCCTCGTCGCAAAGATGATCCTTCATTGATGACTCCCGATTCCCTTATTTCGACCCAATGCTACCGCTCGCTGCATGCAGACCTAGCCCTGCAAGCCATCCGTCGCGGCGCCCCCGGGTGGCTGCTTCATCCGGCGCCTGTGCCCTATCTGCACATGCAGCGTCGTCAGGGTCAATATGGTCCCCAGCACCAGCGGTACCGCCCACAGCTGCCACCAGGCCGCGCCGGGGGCTGCCACGTAATCGCGCGGCCATCCGATGTTGACGAGCTCGAACAGTGCCCAGGCGAATGCCACGGTGTTGACCACCAGCCCCAGCTTCCCCAGCCTGAATGCGCCCAGCTCAGGGTTCCACCGCCCTGTCAGGCGTGCGTACAGGCCCACGCCCGTGGTCATGGAAAACATGGCGTACAGCCCGCCGGTCCCGAACGCGATGATGGTCGCGACCGCCCCGTCATTCAACCCGAACAGCAATCCGAGCCCGGACATGAACACGGTGCCCGCGATCGCGTTCCGCGGCAGCTGCGTCCTCGTGGTTCGTGAAAAGAAAGCAGGCAGATTGCCCTCGCGAGCCATCGAGAAGACGATGCGCGAAACGTAGTTGACCACCGAGGAGCCACAGGAAAGGAAGGCTGTCATGACGATCACCAGGAACGGTTTCGCAGCCCAGGCGCCGAGCGTGCTGGTGATGATCGGCGAAATGGGATCAGACGTGGCGCTGGCCTCCACCAGAGTCTCATGGCTGACGGACAGCGTCAGCGCGGAGGAATTGAAGAGCACCACGCTGCCCACCGCCAGCAGGGACAGGAAGATTGCGCGGGGAATCATCCTCTCGGGATTATGGGCCTCCTCTGCAATGGTGGAACAGGAATCGAAGCCGATGAATGCCCAGCCCGCGATCGCCAGAGCCGCCAGGAAAGCGGCAAGGCTGGTGGGTGCCAGGCCCGTGCCCAGGTGCTGAAACAACTCGGAAACCGGATGAATCCGGAAAAAGAGAAACAGTACCAGCGCTACACATATAGAGCCCAGCACTTCGGCGCTGACGCCCAGCATGTTGATCACCTTGAAAACCCTTTGGTTGACCACGTTCACTGTCGTACAGATCAGCAGGAACACTGCGCCCCACATGACCGCCGTGCTGCCTTGCACGTCGCCTCCCACGATCACTGCGGACAGCCACATGCCTCCCGTATAGGCGGTGGTGGTCAGCATGGCGATCGTCGAGCTCACGTAGATAACCCCGGCGTATTGCCCCGCCCTCGGTCCCACCAGATGCCGAGACCACTTGTAGGCGCCCCCCGCGATCGGGAACTGCGATGAAAGCTCGGCGTAGACGGTCGCCACCATGAGCTGCATGAACAGGCTCAGGATCAGCGCGGCGATCCAGCCGCCCCCTGTCACCAGGTTCTGCACCCCGAAGATGGCGTACAGTCCCACCACCGGCGACACTACCGAGAACCCCAGCGTAAAACAATTCCATACGCTCATCGAACGCTTGAGCGTGCAGGCTTCCATGGCGACTCCGGACGCCGGATTGTCCTGAACCTGCGGGTCAGCCATGACGTTATCTCCCCGAACAGTCGTCACGGAACGACGCCACCACGTGAAATGGAAGTCCCCCGGTTGCGGCGGACGCGCCGCCAAGCATGCGCAGCTTCCGATTCGGGGCGAAAAACGGGGAATATTCAGAGAATGAACTGAGGTGCATGACGAGATCTCCAGTCGGCCAAGCTTCGAGAGTCAATGTATATCCATACATGATCTCCCGGGCTTTTATCCCTCCGTGGAGCCTCGTCATGACGAAGCCGGAAACCCTCGGTCCTGAACGCTCCCTGAGACGGGAGCCGGAACCCTAGTTTCGCTTTGGCACTGCCCGTCACCGGCTGGAAGCAGGCAACGGCATGACATTAAAAATTGTACACACTCGCCCGGAAAAAGCAATACCCTTTCCGCATTATTATCCGGAACGACACACTAACTACGCGAATTCCGGCGTGCGCGGACTCGGATGCATTATCCGAAGGAATCCAGCGCCTTGAGCGTGCCCGCCACCAACTGCTCCATCTCGCCCTCGCCGATGACGTAGGGCGGCATGAAGTAGACCGTGCGCTCCAGTGGGCGCAGCACCAGCCCCTGCGCCATCGCCGCCTGGAAGAACCTGTCCGCGAACCCGGGATCCCCCGCGTCCACCTCGAATGCCCAGATCATGCCGCAGTTCCTGAAATTTTTGACGAGCGGGTGGGCGGCGATCGGCTTCGCGGCGTCGTTGAGGTAGCGTGCCCGGGCGCGATTGGCATCGATGACCTTGTCCTGTTCCAGAATGTCCAGCGTGGCCAGCGCGGCACGGCAGGCAAGGATGTTGCCCGTGTGGGTGTGGGAATGCAGGAAGCCCTGCGCGGTCTCGTCGCGATAGAATGCCTGGTAGACCTGGTCGCTGGTCAGCGTCACCGACAGCGGCAGATAACCGCCGCTCAGTCCTTTTCCCAGACACAGGAAATCCGGTGCGATGTCCGCCTGCTCGCAGGCGAACAAGGTGCCGGTCCGGCCGAAACCGACGGCGATCTCGTCGGCGATCAGGTGCACGTCATACCGATCGCATATCTGGCGGGCAAGCGACAGGTATGAGGGGTGGTACATGCCCATGCCCGCCGCGCCCTGCACCAGGGGTTCAACTATGAGTGCGGCGGTCTCCGCGTGATGGCCCGCCAGATGCGCCTCCAGGGCAGCGGCGGCACGGCGCGCGTGCGCCTCGGGCGTTATTCCCTCCTCCGCGCAGCGCCAGTCGGGCGTGGGCACATGCACGCTGGGACGCAGCAGCGGCGCGTAGGTCTGCTTGAACAGCGCGACGTCGGTCACCGACAGCGCCCCCAGCGTCTCGCCGTGATAGTCGTTCTGCAGACTGACGAAACCGCTCTTCTCCGGACGACCGCTGTTGCGCCAATAGTGAAAACTCATCTTCAGCGCGATTTCTATAGCTGAGGCACCGTCACTGCTGTAGAAGCAATGCCCCAGGCCTCCCGGCACGAGGCCGATCAGGCGTTCCGACAGCCGTACCACCGGTTCGTGGGTGAATCCCGCCAGCATGACGTGCTCCAGCCTGTCCAATTGGTCGTGGATGGCGGCACCGATACGTGGATTGGCGTGCCCGAACAGATTCACCCACCATGAGCCGATCGCGTCGAGGTAGCGCTCGCCGTCCGGCCCGTACAGCCACACGCCCTCACCGCGGACAATGGGCACGAGCGGCAGCGTCTCATGATGCTTCATCTGCGTACAGGGATGCCAGATCGATTTCAGGCTGCGCGCCGGGAGCGATGATGCCGGGGTGGATGGGGAAAGGTTGGAATTGGACATGATGGTTCTACCAGTGAGGATGAAATCGGATGAAAGGCGTGCATCGCGTGCCTCGGCTGCGGGCACGCGGCAGACAATGCGGCTTCTGCGAATCAGGCAGTCTTCTTTCGTGCCACGATCACGCCATCGCGTGTCGGATTGATGAATGCGTCGAACTCGGGATCGGCGAAGACGAGCCGGTTGTGTTCGAGGATGGCTTGAGTCCAGCCCGGCACGATATCAACATACGTTTCCAGCGCCACGCGTCCATGCCACAATACGTTGTCGGCGATATAGAGGCCACCGGGGCGGATGCGATGTCTCGCCATTTCCCAGATCTCGGGATAGTCGCCCTTGTCGACGTCGTTGTAGCAGATATCGTACGTCCCGCTGGTGCGCTCGAACACTTCCTGCGCGCGCCCCACATGAAACTCGACGCATGCCCCCAACCCTGCAGCCTGCAGGTACTGCCGCGCCTGCTCCACCCTTGCAGGATCACCGTCGGTGCAGATGACCCGCCCTTCCGCGCCCAATGCTCGTGCGAACCAGTAGGCGGAATAGCCGAAACCGCTACCGAATTCGAAGACGCGCCGGGCACCGACCATTTTCGCCAGAGACTCCAGGAAGACGCCCACCAGGCGCCCGACGATGGGAAAATTCTGCTCCTGCGCCTCCGCCTCCATCTCGGCCAACACGGCATGCTCCGTCCGGTCCACGAGTCCACGCATGTATGCCTCGATCTCGGGATGCACCGGCGCCAGATCGACGGGATTCGGGGTGGTCGGGGGCGGCGTCGAAGCAGTCATGGCGCACTCATGGAAAAACGAGAGAGAGCGAAACCAGCCCTCTCCATTCGACTGTACCCGGATCGCTGCGGAGAGTCAACGCGACCTCCCCCTCCCCTGCTCCGGAAAACATGGAGCCGCGCTGCCGCTGCGATGCCATGGTAATATCGGCGCGGCTCGTGTACAATAGGCGTTTTCATCCCGACAGGGGCCGGCCATCTCCCATTGACGCATGGGGATGACATCGCCCGGCTGCGCTCCATCCACCTGTGTCTGCACACCCGCAAACCGGCTTGTGATATCGTTCCGGCACACCAGCCGGATATGGCCGAAACCGTAACGAGGCAAACAATGAGCAACAGACCCAAAATCATCCTGACTTCCCAGGATTTGGAGCGGCTGGAGGATCTGCTGGAATCGCTCCCCGAGAATGCGATCCCCGGCAAGGCCGCCCTGCGGGCCGAGCTCGATCGCGCCGAAATCGTCGAGCCCGAGCAGATCCCCCCGTCGGTGGTCACGATGAACTCGACCGTCCGCTTCAGTATCGACTCTTCCGGCGAAGACTTCTGCCTCTCGCTGGTCTATCCGCGGGATGTGGACGGCAGCGGCGAAAAGATTTCCATCCTGGCGCCGGTCGGCAGCGCCCTGCTGGGTCTTTCCACGGGAGACGAGATAGAGTGGCCCAAACCCGGCGGCGGAACGATCAGAGTACGGATCGTGGAGATTATCTCCCAGCCCGAGCGCGAAGGTAAATACTACCGATAGACGGCATCATGGCGCCGCTCGAATCGCTTGCACGTCTTGCGCCGCCGATCATGGCGGCGGCCCTGGCCCTGAATGCCGCCACGCTGGCACTGCCGGCGTTCGCAGAGGCTCCCGCACCCAGGGCCACGACGGCCACCGCCGCACCCGGCCGCTTCGATTGGACCAACGCACCGCCGGTAAGCGCGCCCCCGCGCCCGGGCCTGTTCTCGATCGCGCCCTCTGGACCGGGATACTACTCCCTGTGGGACAGGACTACCGGAAGCGAACGGGAAGCGCCGCCCGTCTCGCCCAATGCGCCCTACGCACTCATGACCACGCCGGCGTTCGACATCGACTACCGCTACATGGAAAAACCCGGCCATGAACGCGACCTTTTCGACCCGATCAAGCGCATCCATCTGGGAGAGGATTTCCTGGCGTCGTTCGGCGGCAGCTTCTGGTACCGCTACATGCGCGAATCCGACGCCCGCCTGACCAACACCCGCGATACCTACCACATGATCCGCAGCCGCTTCCATGCCGACCTGTGGTACCAGGACAAGGTGCGCATCTTCGCCGAGTTCCTGGATGCGCGCACCTTCGGGCAACGCCTTGCGCCGTCCCCCACCGACGCCAACCACACCGACATGCTGAATCTCTTCGCGGACATCAAGCTGGGGAGCTTCAGCGACGGCCCCGCCTATCTGCGGATAGGCCGCCAGGAATTGCTCTACGGCTCGCAAAGGCTGATCTCCACCCTGGACTGGGTCAATACGCGGCGCACCTTCCAGGGCGCCAAGGCGTTCTGGCGCACGCCCACGTTCGACCTGGACGCCTTCTGGGTGAGGCCGATGGTCACCGAGCGCAGCCAGTTCGACAACTGGGACCGGAAGCAGGAGTTCTTCGGCCTCTGGGGTACCTACCGGCCCGCCAAGGGACAGCTCGTGGATCTCTACTTCCTCAGCCTGGACGACAACCGCGGCCGCGCCGTCGGCAGCGGTGGCTTGCGGGGCGATGCGATCACGCATACGCTCGGCGGGCGGCTGGCCGGCGACTACAACCAGTTCCTCTACGAACTGGAAGGCATGTATCAATTCGGCCAGTACGCCAACCAGGATCTTTCCGCCTTCGCGGTTGCCTCCGGGGCCGGCTACCACTTCAAGGGCGCGCCCATGAATCCCCAGTTCTGGCTGCGCTACGACTTCGCCTCGGGCGACCGCGATGCGAACGACGGCAGGCGCAATACCTTCAACCAGCTGTTCCCCTTCGGCAACTACTATCTCGGGTGGATAGACCGCGTGGGGCGCCAGAACATCCATGACTTCAACGCCCAGATCAACCTGCATCCCGAGCCCTGGGCGACGTTCACCGCCCAGTACCACCGCTTCCACCTGGCCAACCGGCGCGACTTTCTCTACAATGCCGCCGGTGCTGCCACCCTGCGTGACCCTACCGGCCAGGCCGGCAGCCACGTCGGCGACGAGATAGACTTCCGCTTCAACATCCACGTCAGCCGCCACCAGGATGTACTGGTCGGCTACTCGAAGCTGTTCGCGGGCAACTTCCTCAAGACCACGGCTCCGAACGTCTCCCCCGATCTCTTCTACGTCCAGTACAACATGCGCTTCTGACGCCCATCAAGCCGTGCGAGCGATCAGCCACCCTCGAATTCGCACAGTGCGAACACCTTGAGGCCATGTCTCTCCAGGCGCGCCCTGCCACCGACGGCCGGCAGGTCGATGACGAAGCAACACTCCACCACCTCCCCGCCCATCTCCTGGATCAGCCCCGCGGCGGCCTCCGCCGTACCACCGGTGGCGATGAGATCGTCGACCAGCAGTACTCGCTCGCCCGCCTGGATGGCATCCACGTGGATCTCGACGCGGTCGCTGCCGTATTCGAGCTGGTAGTCCCGCCCGCGCGTCTCCGCCGGAAGCTTGCCCTGCTTGCGCACCGGCACGAAGCCCAGCCCCAGCTCGTACGCGACCGGTGCACCGATGATGAAGCCGCGCGACTCGATGCCCGCCACCTTGTCGATCTCTAGTGTCCGATAGTGGCCGACGAGCTCCTGGATGGTGGCGCGCAATCCCACCGGATCCTTTAGCAGTGTGGTGATATCCCGAAACATGATGCCTTCATGGGGATAGTGTGCAATGGTGCGAATGCGTGACTTGATGGACATGGCGGAAGAATTCATTGGCTAGCCGCGGCGGCAAAGAAGGGATGAAACTCGCTTGAGGACGTAACGGATGGCAAAGCCCGCAATGGTACTGGAAAAGTTGCCCGGGGTGCCATTCTGGTTTATTCTTGGCCCCCTGCCGGGGATCCCCGCAAACCCGTCCACGGGAGAGATGGCCGAGTGGTTTAAGGTACACGCCTGGAAAGCGTGCGTACGGCTTCAACCGTACCGAGGGTTCGAATCCCTCTCTCTCCGCCACCTGAAATCGCTTGCTCGAAAGCCCTCCTGATACCTTGAAGGATAATTGGGGCCTGTCAACATTTGCTTCATGGCCGTGTTGTGCGCGAAAAAGTGCGAAAACAAGGGGCAAGACGCAAGGCATAGCCGGCCCATGGCCAAGCTTTGCAACGCCGCACCCGAGCTTTTTCATGCACAACCACCGGATTTTACCCAGCTCATCGTCAATCGCCGCTTGCAGAGCTTATCTGCTGTGCGACTCGCGCCTCGTTCCAACTGGAAATCCGTCACGGCGCGATGCCATAGAAAACATGCGCAAGTCACAGAAGAGACGAAGGAGACCCTGCGCTTCAATAAGGCCGCGGCGCGATGCCGCGGATAACTACACTATCATTAAGATAGCAAAGACATAGAATAACCGCTTCAATGAGGCCGCGGCGCAATGCCGCGGATAACGTCAAAGACACAACGATGTATGCCAGCTTCATTAAGGCTTCAATGAGGCCGCAGCGCAATACCGCGGGTAACTTCACTTCTTCTTTGGTGGCAGCTATTTGATTATAGCTTCAATGAAGTTGCGGCGCGATGCCGCGGATAATGGGAGGCGTGCA
>NZ_FPIQ01000027.1:0-15176 GCF_900119085.1 Nitrosovibrio sp. Nv17
GGATGGACGGGGCGGGAACGGGCAGGCGCGATGTCGAGCCGGTGATGGTGGAGCTGGGCGAACATGAAGAGGTCGAAGCGGTTGCGGATGCCAAGCTTGCCGAAAATCGAGGTCAGGTGGTTGCGCAGCGTCTGCTCGCTGATCCCCAGCGTGTGCGCAATCCTCTTGTTCGAGGCGCCCGCCTCGCTCGCGAACGCCGCCACGATCGCGCCTTCCTTGCGCGTCAGCGCAACGATCCGCTCGGTGACGGGATCGGCAAACGCCGGCTCCGCCTGCACGAAGCTGGTCACGACGCGTCCCATCGTCTTGCGCGGCAGCCACAGCTCGCCCTCGTGAACCTTCTGGATCGCCTTGAGAATGGTCGCTGTCGGCTGCTCCTTGTACACCACGCCCCGCGCCCCATGGAAGACCGCCTCGTCGACGGCGCCCCGGTCGTGGGATGCACCGACGAAGACGATCATGTGGAGGCCCGCCGTCTTCAGCAGTCCGGGAATCAGCTGGATGCTGGAAGCCTTGCCGAGGCAGAGATCCAGCAGGACGACGTCGGGCCGGCTCTCCCGTGCCAACTTCAGCGCATCCGCGCCGTTGTCCGCCAGGCCGGCCACCTCCATGCGCGGAAACTCGCCGCCGATCAGTTTCTCCAGCCCCCACAGGACGATCTGGTGGCTGTCGATCAGCAAAACGCGGATGGGCGAGTCGGAAGAAGCGTGCATGGGGCTGTTTTCATGACCTCTTCATTTAAGGAAAGCATAGCACACTTATGCATGAGTATTGTCAACATCGATCGGAGCCGGTGGCGTCCACGATGGAAGAAGGCTGCTCTGCGGCCACGGCTGGATGAGGGCTTCGGCGGAGCGCCGATATCGATGCGGCCACCGGCTGAAACCCGACGGTGGCCGGCGGTTTCATGATTCCCGGGAAGAATCACGATGATGTGCGCCGCTTCTTGCATAAAACAAATGAGAATCATTCGATAAAAATGGTATCCATGTACTGCAGTGTCGTAGTATGATGGTACTGAGCTGAGCACTGGATGCTTGCATTCGATGCTTTCGAGCGATCGGATGAGTGTTCAGGAAGGGGACATGCGCTCACTCCATGCGAGCGCCTCCCTGCACGGTGCCTTCCCGCGGGGACGCAGGCGCCCCTGAACAGGCTCCGCTGATTTCAATTGTTTTTTTAGATCGTCCGTAATACTGTCACATGCCGCGCGCCGTGAGTCCCGTGGCGCAGGAAGGTTCTGCCGGGGCCTGGCCGCCTCGTCCCAGCTTCACGTCAACACCCACAACAACCATCAACGGATAGCGATTTGCTTCACGGACTACGGGCGTGCCGTATTCCTGAAATAAATCCATGCTTTACTTTATGAGTCTCTCCTGGAGAGGCTTGAAGGCGACTGGCTGTTTCCGTCCCATCGGCTATAGACGAGACGGGAGATCGACGCCCGCTGTGGCTTTTGCCACATCGGCGGCAGCCGGGTCGGCCTTCCAATGGAGGGAAATGAAAAAACGCGCCGGTCACCCCATGGAGCTCTGGCCGGCGGCTGAATAAGAAAAGAGGCGCGAAGCCTCTGGTTGATGGCCTTGGTCCTCTGTATCCGGTCACCATCCACGGGGTTTCGATGCCGACGGCAGCCATCTGCCGCCGTTATCGTCAACCCGGGATTGACTTGTTGCGGGCGGATCGAGGCGTGCATGTCCGACGTGGGTTTTCCCGGTAGGGTGGCAGCGGCCGCCAGGCCGGGAATGAATATCAATATCGCTTAAAGGAGTGATTGAATGACTTCAGGAAAGATACTGTCCCGGCTGGTTCCCCTGGCCGCGATATGCATGTTCACGCTGTCGATCGGCACCGCCGGCGCGCGGGACGATCAGGGAGGCGCGAAGAACGGGCCGCATGGTCAGGAAGGCCAGTCATGGGCAAGGAAGGACAGCCTGCGCGAAAGGGATCGCTTCGTGCCCGACGACGACTACTCGCGCTTCCAGCGCAGGCGTCGCCACGATCCCGAGCCGCTGCCGGTCTACGACTATCCGAGCGTCTACAACGAGTACATCCAGCCCATCGCGACCGCCATCGACTACCACAATGGCGCGTTGTATCTGTTCAACTACGAGACCGACGACCTGATCATCGTCGATCCCACCACCCTCGCCGGCTGGCCCGGGAACCTGCCCCTGCAGCATACCGTGGTGACGCCGGACGGTACCAGGATCTACATCACATCGGACAACACCAAGGACCATCCTTCCTACATCATCGCGCTGAACGTGAACAGCGTCGACTGGAACGCCAGGGCAGTATCTCTGACGGTGGACGCGGTGCTGGCGGCCGACACGCCCAACCTGCCGTCGGAGCTGCCGTTCGTGGAGCCGGTCAACAAGGTCCAGGCCATCCCCAACTGGCTGGTAGGCAGGGGCACCCAGATCCACGGCCCCACCCTGCTACCCTATTCCGACTACATATATTTCACGGAGTTCACCTCGGACCGGGTGCGCGTGGTCAATCGCAAGACCAACCAGTTCGCCAGTGTCGATCCCATCGTCATTCCCGGTTATACCGAACAGACGCACGGCGTGAATTTCAACCGCTCCGGCACCCTCGGCCTGGGCACGGGCTACTTCTTCGACAACAGCGTGATCGACGTATACAAGCCCAACCGGGAGACGGCCGAACTGCAGGTCGTGGGACAGATCCGGCTGGGGAACGAGAAGCGGCACGCGGCATTCACCCACTTCGTATACTGGCTGGATGAGCGCTACGCCGTGACCGCTTCGATGCAGTTCGACAAGACCTCCCTGACGCCGGCGAACACGAAGCAGATCATTCCGCCCAGCGTCTGGCTGCTCGACACCCTGGAAGGCACCGCCAAGGAGATCGTCAGCTATACGCGGAATGTCAACGGACACGGCGTGTTCCGCTCGGCCTCCGATCTGGCGGTGGTGAACGGCAAGCTCTACATCGCGGAGGAGGATTCGCTGGACTTCACCTTCGCCGATGATGGCTACATCTCGGTGTTCGACCTGACCGACCGCGAGAAGCCGAGATTCATCAAGCGGCTCAAGCCCGGCATCGACCTGCCCAAGGGCTACGCCGTCGCCCACACGATCAGTCCGACCGTGGATCACCACTACCTGATGGTCGCGAGCTGGGTGTCCGGCTACGTGATCAAGATCGACACGGAGACGGATACCGTGGTCAAGGTATGGGGACCCAAGGATGGCCTGATCAAGCCGCACGGCATCTACGCTTCCGGGGGCCTGCGCTGATTCGCGACTGATCGCTGCAAGCGGTCCATCTCCCTCCGTGCTCATGCGCACGGAGGGAGATGGACCGTCCCTATTCGAGCGAGGTAACGAGATGATCACTAAAATTCATGCGAGGTGGGCGCGCCGGGCGGTGCGCCGTGCCTCGAACGGATGTCGCGCTCTTCTGGCGGGCATTCTGCTGCTGTCGATCCATGCCGATATCCAGGCGGCGGCCATCGTCCTGTCCAAGCCGGTGCCCCTGCGGGCGGAAACGCTGGCCCAGATCAGGCAGGCGCGTACCGAGGGCGATCCCGCGTGGAAACTGATCGTTTTCGGATTCACGCACTGCAAGGATGTCTGTCCCATGTCCCTGGCCAATCTCTCCCTCCTCGTCAAGGCAGCCGCGGATGAGCGGATCAGGCTCGGCGGGGTGTTCGTGACGGTGGATCCGGACAGGGACACCAACGATGTCCTGTCCGGCTACGCCAAGAGCTTCGGTGCCGACATCGCCTACCTGCGCTTCGAGGGCGACCACCTCGAGCGCTTCAAGGCTGCCTTCGGAGTGGAGACCGTTTTCTATACCAAGAACGCCGGAAACATGAGCCATTATCAGGTCGATCACAGCACCACCGCGTTCCTGGTCGATCCCGGCGGCAACATCCGGGTCATGTTCGATGCGCTGAAGGACGTCGAGGATATCGCGGGCATCCTGCGCGGGAACAAGGCATTGTTCGGGTCATGAGGCACAGTGCAGCATTGTTGCTGCTGTTCATGGCGATCGCCGGTACACCCGTATCGGCCATGCGGATCGATGCCGATCCCCGGATCATCGTCTCGTTCATGGACAAGTCCCTGCCCCCGGAACTGGACATCCTGCAGGTGACGGTCGACCTGTCCGCCGACAACCATCTGGTCTTCGAGGTCAAGACCAGGGGAGAGCGGGTCGATGGTGACGGCGCGGACTATCTGCTCCTGCACATACGTCATGGAAAGGCGCGCGTACTCCTCATCCCGATCAACCAGGGAAAGGGAGACGCGATAGCGATGTACGAGAGTGCGCTGCAACCGGGAATGCAGCCGGCGCTGCCGAGGATACTGGAAGAGCCCGGCTCGCTGGCAGGCTTGGGCGCCAGGCGCATCTCACGGGGAGCGGAATTCAGGGTTTCCCTCGACTGGATCGATTTCGGCGACACCTTCGGTTTCGATGCATACACCGTGCGGGCGGACGAGCACCAGGGGATCCTCGAAATCCACCAGATCTACGATCAGGCGGGCAAGGGGCGGGACCAGGAAAGATTGCCGTCCGCCATCACCCTGTTGAACCGGCTGTGCACGCCGCAGCGGCTGCGGCCGGAATAGCTGGGGATGGCGGTGATGGCTTGCTACCGGAAAAGCCATGGTGATGGGTTGCGCGTTGCTCCACCCCTCCTACGGGAAAGGGCGGGAGCTATAGATGTCAGGTTGCTACGGGAGCTGAAGAAAATGTAGGGTGGGTGAAGCGGAGCGCAACCCACCGAATCCATGGAACCGAGGGGCCGATGAGGGTTATTCCGATGATGGGTTGCTATGGGGACTTTCCACAGGTTTTGATGGGTTGTGCGTTGCTCCACCCGTCCTGCCGGGAAAGCCATGGTGATGGGTTGCGTTGCGCTCCACCCCTCGTGCCCTGCTGTGCACGCGCAGGGCTGCGGCGAGTAGGGAGATTTCATCCGGCGGTGAGGACGGAAACGCTGGAGTTGGGGAACGGTTCCGGTAAAGTCCGTGCGCATATGAGTAAAAGTGATTGATTTTCCCAATAGTGCCGCTTGCGGCCATTTGCATGGCAGGATATGATCTTGAGTCCGGTGCCGTTGACCTTGGATGCGGGCGCTACATGATTCCCGGGAGGACATTGCACAGTCCAGCCCTGGCATGGTGAGCGCCGCCATGCGGGCCTCTTCTCGCAGGTCGCCGCGAGGCGTGCCGCCCGTATTCGTGCTCCCTCATCCCAGCGTGCGGAATCCAGGCCGGTAACCATTCTGTCACGCGCACCCGGTACACTCGGTGCGGCAAGTTCATGAACGGATCAAGAAGCATACGTATGAGATACCGTAGCGTCCAGCGCCGTGCATCGACGCAGAAGGGGTTCACGCTGCTCGAATTGCTGGTCGTCATGGTGATCATCGGATTGCTGGCCGGTTATGTGGCGCCCAAATATTTTTCCCAGGTGGGCAAGTCCGAGGTCAAGGCCGCCCAGGCGCAGATCGATGCCATAGAAAAGGCGCTGGACCAGTATCGCCTGGACGTCGGCCGCTATCCTGCCACGGAGCAGGGCCTTGGCTCATTGGTGACACGTCCGGCCAACGAATCGAAATGGCAGGGTCCTTATCTCAAGAAGATGGTGCCGCCCGATCCCTGGGGACGGCCGTATGTTTACAGGAACCCCGGTGAACACTCGGAGTTCGACCTGTATTCCTATGGAAAGGATGGCCAGCCTGGCGGATCGGGCGACGCGGCGGACATCACCAACTGGTAGGCCGGTATGCGCTACGAAGTGAAGGCCGTACTTGCGCGACAGGGTACGGTATTCCTGGAACTCGACGCGGAGAACGAGGACGACGCCCGCCTTCAGGTGGTCTCGCAGGGCGGCATGGTGCTGCAAGTACGGCGCAGGTTTGCCGGCTGGATGCCCCGGTCCCGGCTGCGTTTCCCCCTGGCGCACTTCAGCCAGGAACTGCTGTCCCTGCTGGAAGCCGGGCTCAGCCTCGTGGAAAGCATCGAGACGCTGCTGGACAAGGAGCGCGATCCCGCCGTGCGCAAGGTCATCGAAGGCCTGCTGGGACGCCTCTATGAAGGCGTCACCCTGTCGAGCGCGCTGGAGTCCTACCCCCAGGCGTTTCCTCCTCTCTACGTCGCGACCGCGCGGGCCAGCGAGCGTACCGGCGACCTGCCCGAGGCGCTGACGCGCTTCATCGGCTATCAGGCGCAGATGGATCTGGTGCGCAAGAAACTGATCGGAGCCTCCATCTATCCCGTGCTGCTGCTGGTGATCGGGCTGCTGGTGGCGGTATTCCTGCTCATTTTCGTGGTGCCGAAGTTCAGCGCCATCTACGAGGACATCGGCTCGGATCTTCCCTGGCTGTCGGTCATGCTGATCGAGTGGGGACGCTTCGTGCACGAACAGGGATGGCAGTTCGCCATCACCGCAACGGCCCTGCTCGCCGCGACCGTCTACGGCGTCACGCGCCCCGCGTTCAGGATATGGTTCAACCGGCAGTTGTGGCGCGTTCCCGCCATCGGAGAGCACATGCGGGTATACCAGCTGGCCCGCTTCTACCGCACGCTGGGCATGCTGCTGCGCGGCGGCATCCCGATCACGCGGGCGCTGGAAATGGTCAGCGGCCTGCTGCAGCCGCACTTTCGGCCCAGGGTGCAGGCGGCGGCCGTGCGCATCAAGGAAGGCAAAACGATCTCCAGCGCCATGGAAGCGGAGGGACTGACCACCGCGGTCGGGGACCGGATGCTGCGGGTCGGGGAAAGAACCGGCCTCATGGGAGAAATGATGGAGCGGATCGGCAATTTTCACGACGAAGAGATCTCGCGCTGGGTGGAGTGGCTGACGAAGCTGATCGAACCCGTGCTCATGGCGGTGATCGGCGGCGTGATCGGCGGGATCATTATCCTCATGTACATGCCGATCTTCCAGCTGGCGGGGAGCGTCAATTGAACCGCATGGCCGAAGCCGCCATCCTGTCGCTTCCGGCGGAGATGCACCCCGAAAACGCAGCCGGCGCCGCTTCCGCGCCGGAATCGCCGCAGCCCGCCCCGATTCTTGTGAAGGAGCAGCTCGAACAGGCGCGCCGGGAGGCGTCGAGCCGGGGGGTTTCCGTCATCGCGATGCTGGAGGAAGCCTGCGGCCTGGCGCCTGAACAGCTGATGCAGGAGCTCGGCCGGATGCTCAGGATGCCGGTCCTGTCCATGGAGGAATTGCGGGAGCTCCATCCCGCATTCGAGATGCTGCCGTTCAACGAGGCGGTGACGCGGGAGTGCGTCCTGCTGCGGCAGGAGTCGCGATACCTGCTGGTGGTGGGCAATCCGTTCATGCCCAACCTCGGTTCGTGGGCGGACGACCGGTTCGACGTCGCGCCGGCGTGGCACCTGGCCCATCCCGCCGATCTGGCGGCCTTCTTCGCTCTCCAGGAAAAGACCATGCGCGCCATGGACAGCGTGCTGCCGGCGGCGGAGCGCGGCGTTGCCAAGGCGGGCGAGGAAGACCTGTCGCTCAAGACCATCAACGAGGGCAGCAGCCCGGTGGTGCGGCTGGTGCACTCCACCCTGTACGACGCCCACAAGTCGCAGGCGAGCGACATCCACCTGGAAATGGTGGCGGGGGCGCTCTCGATCAAATACCGCATCGACGGCGTGCTGACCGCGATCGGCGTGGTGCAGGGCGCGGATACCGCCGAGCAGGTCATATCCCGGATCAAGGTGATGTCGGACCTGGACATCGCCGAGCGCCGCGTTCCCCAGGACGGACGCTTCAAGATCTCGATCCAGGGGCGGGAGATCGACTTCCGTGTCTCGATCATGCCCAGCATCTTCGGCGAGGATGCCGTGCTGCGGATCCTCGACCGCCAGGCGCTCGCCGACCACGTCGAGGGGTTGACGCTGAACCACCTCGGCTTCGACCAGACGGCCATCGGCAATTTCCGCCGCCTCAGCTCGGAGCCCTACGGCATGCTGCTGGTGACCGGCCCGACGGGCAGCGGCAAGACCACGACCCTGTACGCGGCGATTTCCGAAGTCAACGACGGCCAGGACAAGATCATCACCATCGAGGATCCGATCGAATACCAGCTGCCGGGCGTGCTGCAGATACCGGTCAACGAGAAAAAGGGACTCACCTTCGTGCGCGGCCTGCGCTCCATCCTGCGCCACGACCCCGACAAGATCATGGTGGGCGAGATACGCGACCCCGAGACGGCGCAGATCGCCATCCAGGCGGCGTTGACCGGCCACCTCGTGTTCACCACGGTGCATGCCAACAATGTGTTCGACGTCATCGGCCGCTTCGCGCACATGGGCGTGGACCCCTACAGCTTCGTGTCCGCCCTGAACGGGATCGCCGCCCAGCGGCTGGTGCGCCTGCTGTGCCCGCATTGCGCGGTGGAAGAGCGTCCCGATGCGGAACTGATCGCGGAATCGGGCATCACGGCGGAGCAGGCCGCTGCCTTCCGCTTTCGCGTGGGCAAGGGATGCGGGCACTGCCGCGGCAGCGGCTACCGGGGACGCAACGCCATCGCGGAAATGCTGATATTGAACGACGAGATTCGCGAACTCATCATCGCCCGGGAACCCATACGCCGGATCAAGGAAGCGGCGCGCCGCAACGGCACCCGTTTCCTGCGCGAGGCGGCTCTGGAGATGGTGAAGCAGGGTCAGACGAGCTTGCAGGAGGCCAATCGTGTCACCATCGTGGCGTGAGCGGATACGGGTTTTCTTCGCCGCCGGCCGGGTGAGCCTGGTACGCTACGCGCGCGGTTTGAAACCGCGTCCGGGCGTGCGTCAGGAGGCGGCGTGCGGGCACCCCGCGTCCCCCGCCTGGGAGCCGGCGCTGCAGCAACTGGACCAGCTGCTCGCAGGCGCGGCCCGCGCGGACGTGACCATCACCCTGTCCAACGCATTCGTGCGCTACGTGGTGCTGCCGCCGCAGCCACAGATTCTGGTCCCTGCCGAACTCGACGCCTACGCGGCCTTTCGCATGCGCGAGGTCTACGGGGAGCGGGTGGCCGGCTGGGCGCTCAGCGTGAGCACCTGGGATCCGGGCGGAGGCGGCGTGTGCGCGGGCATGGATGGCGTCCTGCTGCAGCAGCTGCGCGATCTTGCGGCACGGCACAAATGCCGCTTCCAGGGCGTGATACCCTACCTCTCGGACAGCTTCGACGGGTGGCGCAAGCGGTTCGGCGGCGGGCACGTCCGGTTCGCACTGGTGGAAGCCGACCGTCTCTGCCTGGCCTCGCTGGCCGGAGGCGTCTGGCTGGGAATACGCAACCAGCGCGTGCGCAGCGACATGGCGGAAGAGCTGCTCGCCGCGCTGGACCAGGAGGCCATCCTGCACGCCCCGCGCGGAGACGACGTGGAGCAGGTGCACCTGTTCGCGCCGGCGCATCCCGCACTGGCGTTGCCGCCCGATTGCGGCTGGCGGCTGGTGGCGTTGCCGGGGGATGCCTTCCCCGTGCCGCTCCACTACCCGTCGCCGCCCGCGCCGCTGGAGGAAGCCATAGAATGCGCAGTCTGAGCCTGAGGTTTCCCGACGCCGGCCGGGAGGCCCGCAGTGCCGGATATGTCCTGCTGGCGGCCGGAATCGCGGCGCTGCTCGGCGTACTGCATCAGTATCAGGAAGCCATGGAGGAAGTCGCCTACTGGGATACGCGCATCGCCTCCATGGATCGCCAGGTGCAGAGGAAGACGGCCCCGTTCGCGGCGCCGGCAAAGGGGGGGCGGGAAGCCAGGCAGGAGATCAGGAGGGCCAACATGGTGCTGAACGAGATCGCCCTGCCATGGGGTGCGCTCTTCGACTCCGTCGAGCGCGCCACCGGCCAGGACGTGGCCCTGCTGGCGTTCCAGCCGAATGCCGCCGGCCGCACCATGCGCATGAGTGGCGAGGCGAAGGGCATGCCGGCATTGCTGGGTTTCATCGGCGCCCTGGAACGCGAGCCCGTCCTGGAGGACGTCTACCTGCTCAAGTACGAGATCAAGCAAGACGACCCGCAGCAACCGATCGTTTTTTCCGTGATGGCTTCATGGATAGAAGCGTCCTGACACGCGCGCTGCTGCGGCTGCGGTGGCAGACCGAGCGCCTGGGCGGCACGGGGAAGATCGGCTTCGGGCTGCTGATTTTCTCCGTGGTGTTTTTCTTTGCCGCGGTACTGCCGCGCCATGCCGAATCGCGTGCGCTCAGGGAGCAGGCCGAGGCGGCGCGCCTGCACCTTCGCGCCGAGCCCATGCCCGTATCGGTCCGGAAAGTGCAGCGGGACCAGGGGCTGGGCGACTTCTATGCGTTTTTCCCGGGCATCGATTCCACGCCGCACTGGATCGGAGAGCTGGTGCAGGCAGCGGCGGCGGCGCATGTCGAACTCAGCGGCAGCGAGTACCGCATGGTGCGGGATCAGGGGTGGAAGCTGGCGCGCTACGAAATGATGCTGCCGGTGCGCGGAAACTACTCCCAGATACGCGCCTTCATCGGCGATTCGTTGCGCGTTGCGCCCGCCGTTGCGCTGGTGGACATGGCCATCAAGCGCGAACACGTGGGATCGGATCTGCTGGAAGCGAATCTCAAGTTCCATCTTTATCTCAACGAGAGCAGGAAACGATGAGTCAGGCGGGAAAGACACGCGCCGGGTGGCTGGGAGCCGCACTGCTGGCCACGCTGCTTGCAGCCCGCTGGGTGAGCGGCGGGGACGACGACACCGAGTCCGCTCCCGAGGCTTCCGGCCCGGCGTCGTCGGCACAGGGCGACAGGAGCGTCCCGGCCGTCGACGACGACACCGCCCAGCTGGCGCTCGAACGCCTGGAACGCAGGGAATTCGCCGCTCAGGCCGGCGAGCTGTTCAGCAGCCAGACGTGGCTGCCGCCGCCGGTGCCGGAATCGGAGCGTCCGCCCGCGCCACCGCCGCCGCTGATGTTCAAGTACCTGGGCAAGGTGGTCGACGGGGACGAGACACGGGTCTTCCTGTCGCTGTCGGATCGCAACTACATCGTCAAGGCCGGCGAGAGGATAGACAGCCAGTACCAGGTGGACGAGGTGACCGACCATGCCATCACCTTCACCTATCTGCCGCTCAAGGCCAAGCAGATGCTGGCGATAGGCGGCATGCCGGGAGGGCGCGCGCAGTGAGGGGGGGAAAATTCGTCCTGGCCGTGATGATGGCGCTGGCGCTGGCCGCGTGCGCCACCAACAAGGCCTTCGAAGAAGGCAAGAAGCTGATCGCCGAAGGCAACCTGGACATGGGTCTGGAGAGCCTGGAGCGGGCGGCGCGGGAAGAGCCGGGCAACCTGCAGATCCGCGCGGTGCTGGCGCGCCAGCGCGAGGCCGTGGCGAACCGCCTCCTGGCCGAGGGCGAGAATGCCCGCGCCCTCGGCAACCTGGAAGCCGCGGAGGAGAAATATCGCCACGTGCTCAGGCTCAACCCGCGCAACGAACGGGCCCAGGCCGGCCTCGACGCCATCGAAAGGGATCGACGCCATGCCGAAGAGCTGGAGAAGGCGCACGCGCTGCTGGAGAGCGGCGACTACTCCGCCGCCGAGACAGCGATCTGGTCGGTGCTGCGGGAGAGTCCGCTGCAGCCGGACGCCCGCCGGCTGATGAAGCTGATCAGCGACCATGAGCTGCAGCGGGGAGACCTGGAGCAGCCCGTGCTGAAGACCGGGTTCAAGCAGCCGATCACGCTCGAGTTCCGCGATACCGGCCTGAAGTCGGTGTTCGAGATCATGGCGCGCACCTCCGGCATCAATTTCGTGTTCGACAAGGACGTGAAGCAGGACAGCAAGACCAGCGTCTACCTGCGCAACACCCACGTCGAGGACGTGCTCAAGCTGCTGCTGCTGACGAATCAGCTGGCCTACAAGGTACTGAACGAGAACTCCGTGCTGATCTACCCCAACACACCCGCCAAGCAGAAGGAATACCAGGAGCTGGTGGTGCGCAGCTTCTACGTCTCGAACGTGGACGTGAAGCAGATGGTCACCATGGTCAAGGGAGTGGTCAAGACCAAGGACATCCACGTCGACGAGAAGCTGAACCTGTTCGTCATGAAGGACACGCCTGCGGCGATCCGGCTGGTCGAGCGGCTGGTGGCGCTGAACGACCTGGCCGACCCGGAAGTCATGCTGGAGGTCGAAGTGCTGGAAATCGGGCGCAACAAGATACTCAACCTCGGCATCCAGTATCCCGACAAGATGAACGTGAGCATGCTCAACGCGGCCTCGACCACGATCGGCGCCCCGCCGCCCGACATGTTCGAGATCAGCAGCTCCGGCATCAATCGCAGCGGTTCCAACCTGGACCGGTTGACCGGATTCATCGCCAACCCGGCGATGATCGTCAATCTCAAGAAGACGGACGGCATCATCAACGTGCTTGCCAACCCGCGGATACGCGTCAAGAACCGCGAGAAGGCGAAGATCCTGATCGGCGACAAGGTCCCGGTCGTCACCACCACCGCCACCGCCAACGTCGGCGTGGCATCCTCGGTGAGCTACCTTGAAGTGGGCCTGAAGCTGGATGTCGAATCGATCGTGTCGCTGCAGGACGAGGTGACGATGAAGGTCGGCCTGGAGGTCAGCAACATCGTCAAGGAGGTGCCCGTGGCGGGGGGCGGGCTCGCCTACCAGGTCGGCACCCGCACCACCGAGACCACCCTGGCGCTGAGGGACGGCGAGACCCAGATACTGGCGGGGCTGATCAACGACGATGAGCGCACCACCTTCACCAAGGTGCCCGGCCTGGGGGATCTGCCCTGGATAGGCCGGCTGTTCCTGAGCGAGAGCCGCATACGCAACAAGACCGAGATCGCGCTCCTGATCACGCCGCGCATCGTGCGCAACATTTCCCGGCGGGGCAAGTCGGAAAGCGAATTCCACTTCGGCACCGAAAACACCGTCGGCCCGTTGCCGGTGACGATCGGCAAGGTCGCGCCGCGCTCCCTGGCCATGTCCTCCCGGCCCGGCGCGGTGACGCTCTCTGGGCGCGAGAGCCTGGCCGCGGCGCGGGAGAGCCGCATGGCATCGGACGAGTCGGGGTCTGCGCCCGCGCCGGCTCCCCAGGAGGTGGGGCCGTCACTGTTCCTCAACGTGCCGGAACAGGCTGCGCCCGGCAAGGACTTCAGCGTCAGCGTGGGCCTGACGGGGGCCGGGAGCCTGCCCGCCGCCGAGTTCGAGCTGGGCTACGACGCGACCCAGCTCGAGACGCTGGACCCGAGCGGCACTCCCGGATCGCGCCAGCTGAAGCTGGGCAAGGGCGGGGGGGCGGTCGACGTGAGGTTCCGCGTCATCGCGCAGAAGCCCGGAACGGCGGAGGTGAGCGTACGGAACCTGACCCTGCAGGCGGAGGCGGGAGAGTCGCCCCCCGAAGTCACGCTGCCGCCGCCGGTGAGCATCGAAATCCGCTGACGCATGACGACCCCGATGCCGGTTCCTGGCCCGGCGCGCTGCCAGGGGTTTTCACTGGTCGAACTGACGGTCGTGATGGCCATCATGGCGGTACTGGTGTCCTCGGCCATGCCGCTGTACGAGCTGAACATGCAGCGCGAAAAGGAGAAGGAGCTGCGAGTGGCGCTGAGGCAGATCCGCGAGGCGCTCGACGCCTACAGGAAAGCAGTGATCGACGGACGCATCGCCAAGAAGGCGGACGACGAATCGGAATATCCGCGCAAGCTGGAGGACCTGGTCGCCGGCGTGCCCGACGCCAAGGATCCGGAAAAGCGCAACATCTACTTCCTGCGCCGGCTTCCCCGGGATCCCATGTCCGCCGATCCCGAGCTGGCGCCTGCCCAGACCTGGGGTAAGCGCTCCTACGAAAGCCCCCCCGACGACCCGCAGGAAGGCGAAGACGTATTCGACGTATACTCCCGATCCCAGCAGGTCGGCCTCAACGGCGTGCCGTACGACAGGTGGTGAGCCATGCGCAGGTGCTGCGTCCAATCCATTCGGGCAGTCGTGCGGCGACTTCGGCCTGATCCCGCGGCTGGCCCGGGGAACGGGAGAGCCGCCGGCTTCACCCTGGTGGAATTGCTGGTCGTCATGGCCATCATCGCCACCCTGCTGAGCATCGTCGTGCCGCGCTACTTCAATTCGCTCGACCGCTCCCGCGAAGTGGTGCTGCGCCAGGACCTGAGCGTCATGCGCGACGCCATCGACAAGTTCCACAGCGACACCGGCGAATACCCGGCGGAACTCGCCGAACTGGTCGAGAAGCGCTATCTGCGCTCCATCCCGGTCGATCCGATGACGGAAAGCGCCGAGACCTGGGTGGTCGTGCCTTCCCCCCGCGGAGACGAAGGCGTCTACGACGTACATAGCGGCTCGCCCGACGAGGCGCAGGATGGCACCCTCTACGAGACCTGGTGAGCGTCGCGCGCAGCCCCCACGGCCCGCGTGCCGGGCGGGCGGGGAAGGCGGGTTCACCTATGTCTGGATGCTGTTCGTGGTGGCGCTGGCCGGCATCGTCCTGGCCGGCGCCGCGCAGGTATGGAAGACCGAGACGCAGCGGGAACGGGAGACGGAGCTCCTGTTCGTGGGAGAACAGTTCCGGGAGGCGATCGGATCGTACTACGAGAATTCCCCCAGCGCAGCCAAGCGCTTTCCCGCCAGCCAGGAGGAACTGCTCGCCGACCGCCGTTTTCCGGCGGTGCGCCGGCACCTGCGCCGGATCTACCTCGACCCCATGACGGGCAGGGCGGAATGGGGGCTGATCATCAAGCCCGGCATCGGGCTCGTCGGTGTCCACAGCCTTTCCACCGAAAAACCCATCAAGCGGGCGAATTTTCATGAACGCTACGCAGCATTCGCCGAGGCCCGCAACTACCGCGAGTGGCTCTTCGTCTACACGCCGGGCGAAGCGGGCGGCACACCCCAGCCGGGCTCCCCTCCCGCCGCCGGCACCGGGACGGACCCCGCAGCCGGCGCAGGAGCCCTTGCCGGAGCCGATCCGCGGCCTGGCCCGGCCTCCCGCTTCGGACTACAATCCCGGGACCGTCCCGGTACCTCGCCCCTCGCCCCCTCCCCGGACGCGCCCGCCGCGCCTGATCCGGCGTCCCCCTTCCTGTCGGATCAGTAGGGATAGGATGGGTAGGATGGATGGAGCGCAGCCCACCCGTCACCATGGCTTTTCCGGTAGGATGGGTGGAGCAACGCGCAACCCATCAAAACCTGTGGAAGGTCCCCCGGAGCAAC
>NZ_FPIQ01000027.1:15531-20814 GCF_900119085.1 Nitrosovibrio sp. Nv17
CCCCCGGAGCAACCCATCATCGGAATGAACCATATCGACCCCTCGGTTACATGATTCCGGTGGGTTACGCTCCGCTTCACCCACCCTACAATTTCACTTCAGCCCCCCAAGGATGGGGTGGAGCGCAGCGCAACCCATCAACTCCCTTTTATCGAAACGAGGATTTACCATGAAAGCGATAGTACTGAAATCATTTGGCCCGCCGGAATCGTTCGAACTGTGCGACGTGCCCAAGCCTGTGCCGCAGCCAGGACAAGTCCTGGTGCGGGTACACGCAACCTCCATCAATCCGTTGGATTACCAGGTACGACGTGGCGACTACCCTGATTCAGTACAATTGCCAGCCATTACCGGACACGACGTATCCGGTGTCGTCGAAGAAATCGGAGCGGGAGTGACGAGCTTCTCTCCAGGAGACCACGTCTGGTACACCCCGCAAATATTTGACGGGCCAGGAAGCTATGCCGAATACCACGTTGCGGCCGAAAGCATTATTGGGAAGAAGCCCCACTCGTTGAGCCATATAGAGGCGGCAAGCCTGACCCTGGTAGGCGGAACCGCATGGGAAGCACTCGTCGTGCGCGCCGCGCTGCGAGTGGGGGAAAGCATCCTGGTGCACGGTGGCGCGGGAGGGGTCGGACATGTGGCGGTCCAGCTCGCAAAAGCCATCGGGGCAAGGGTCTTCACGACCGTGCGTGAAGCAAACCTTGAGTTCGCGCGAAGCTTGGGGGCCGACGTAGTCATTGCCTATGAAAAGGAGGACTATGTCGACGCCATCATGCGGGAAACGGGTGGCAGTGGAGTCGACGTCGTGTTCGACACCATCGGCGGCGACACATTGTCGCGCAGCCCCGACACGCTGGCCCAACTTGGCCGCGTTGTCACGATCGTGGACATTGCACAGCCACAAAACCTCATTCAGGCATGGGGCAAGAACGCAAGTTACCACTTCGTTTTCACAAGACAAAACCGTGGCAAGCTTGATGAATTGGGCGCACTGATTGAGCGTGGTCAACTACGGCCACACATTGGCGCAGTCTATTCGCTGGCCGACATTCCGCTTGCCCATGCTCGATTGGAGACTCCCAATAATGGTATCCGGGGAAAAATCGCGATAGCAGTAGAGCCATCGAATCCTATCGAAAGTGCACGCTTTTAACCGCCACAATCACTTCGTAGAAGAGGTGGATGGGTCGAGCGCAGCGCAACCCATCATCTCCCGGGAAGCCGCGGTGGGTTGCATTTCATTTCACCCACCCTACCTGGCTTCTTGGCATCCGTTTTGACGGAGCAGATTCAATAGGCGAGTAGGCGTGGCGTAGTGGCGTAGTGGCGTAGGATGGGTGGAGCAACGCGCAACCCATCAAAACCCTGTGAAAAGTCCCCGTAGCAATCCATCATTGGAATGAACCATATGATTCCATGATTTCGGTGGGTTGCGCTCCGCTTCACCCACCCTACAATTTCACTTCAGTGGCGTGGATGGGTCGAGCGCAGCGCAACCCATCATCTTCCTAATGCCATTCACGGCTATTACCACATTACGGTGTTTTCCGCACCGCGTGCTTCACTCGCAGGATCTCCACGATGCCGGCTTCATTCCATACGCGATAGTACACGAGGTAATTCCGATGGATGACCAACTCGCGCACGAGGGCGGGCTGGCCGGGCCGCCCGGTGCGGCCAAGCTCCGGGTGCTGCGCAAGGGGCAAGGTCTTGTCGCGCAGCTCCTCGCCGAAGCTGCGCGCCCTGGTCGGATTGTCCTTGCCGATGTATCGAACGATGGCGCCCAAATCCTCGCGAGCCTTCGGCCGCCACTCGATGCGGTACTTCGCCATGGATCAATCGATCAGCCGGCCAGCTCGGGACGTCATGCGCGCTTCCTCGCGGCAGGTTTGTGTCCGGCCCCCAGGGCAGCAATGTCGGCATCCATTTCGGCCATGACTTCATCATGCGGGATGCTTGGCCTGGGGTCGTCGATGGCCTCCTGAATCTCCGCGGCCAGCCATGCGTTATAAGCGGCGGCTTCGTGCGCTTTGCGCAGCGCCTGGGCGCGACCGCGATTGCCGGCGGTTTTCTCCTTCTCGGCGGGGTTCCACTCGCTCGCGTCGAACCGGCCGATGACAATGCCCACGTCGCGCAGCACGTTCAAAGCGGCAACGGGGTTGCCGAAGCGGCGCGGCTCGCTGCTGCGGGCCTTCGCCAGCCAAGCAGCGGCTCCGCTGCGCGTGGCGATCTGCACCAGAAATGCCCCGCCCTGCCCTTTCAGGGTTACGCCTTCCACGCCACCCGCATTGCTTGCGGCACGGAGCTGTTCAATGGTCATGCTTTGCATGATCTTCTCCTATAGGTTTTCAACATTAACAAGAATGATTGTGCATATATTCTAGTAAATCTGCAATCCCTTTGGCAGGCGGCCAGCCTGTCGCCGATACAGATCGAGCCCGCGGCAAAAATGGTGCGTGAAGGACGAGAAACGGTGACAGGCATGGCCCAGCTGCTTGAGGTGCATCGCGCCATCTCCTGCCGGGCGCTGCGGTCACCGGGGAGAAGCAAAAAGAAAAAGCCGCATAAGCGGCTTTCTTGCAGGCAGCCAGGCGGGTGCTATCGAAGAATACAGGTTCCGTGCCGCTGGATCTCGTCATGCATGGCGTCCGGCGCCAGATCGATCCTTCCCTGCCAAGTCACCGCGCCCAGCTCCACATACGCCTGGGCAAATATCGCTGGATCGGCCAGCGGGGGTAGCGCAACCCGTCATCTCCTCCCGGGAAACCATGGTGGGTTGCATTTCATTTCACCCACCCTACCTGGCTTCTTGGCGTCTGTTTTGGGGGGCAGCAGGCGTAGCAGGCGTAAACCCATCAAAACCTGTGGAAAGTCCCCGTAGCAACCCATCATCGGAATAACCCCTATTGACCCATCGATTCCATGATTCGGTGGGTTGCGCTCCGCTTCACCCACCCTACCTGGCTTCTTGGCGTCCGTTTTGGGGGGCAGCAGGCGTAGGATGGGTGGAGCAACGCGCAACCCATCATCTCCCGTATCGATCCCCATCTCATTGCCCGAATATAGCGCAAGAATGATCCATTCAACCTATATTGGATTCATGAATCCGACACACGATCTTAATGATTCTGTCATCGGTGGCACCGACAATGAGCAGATCCCCGAAGCCGGGCAGGCGTACGGCTGCCGCAATGCCGGGCACGGACACGCGGGACCAATAAGATCGAGCGGCAGGGAGCGCCATGGGGGAATCCATCATTCTGACGGAGCGGGAGACGGAGCACCTATTCCGGATCATCGAGGTGTCCACCTCCATCTCCAGGCGGCATCAGTTCTTCCTTTGGTCGCAGGGAGAACTGCAGGCCCTGCTGCCGCACGGTATGCTCATCTGTGTATTCGACGAGGGTTCCAGCCAGCCGGTCGGCATTGAAAAATTCAGCCGCACCGAGATTTCCGACGAGGCATTTTCCGAGCTTTGCCGGCCCGACGGCGGCATCGTCTTCCGTCTCCTGTCCGCCTGGGACTCGGGCAGAAACCGGCCGCTGCTGCTGTGTCCGGGCCATATGGGGAATGCCGCCTACCGGCACTTCGCCGTCGACCTGGAGCGCAGCGAGCTGGTTCGCGTTGCGGTCCACGGCATCTTCGATGCCCACGGTCGCACCAGCAGCCTGTTCATCTTCACCCATGTTCCCGGAGCGCTGACCGAACGCCACGCATACTTCCTGGAACTGCTGGTCCCTCATCTGCACATGGCGCTGGTGCGCATGCTGCTGCATGAGCGCTACCACCAGCCCGGCGTCGTGGCGAAAAAAAGAAAGAAGCTCATCACCGACAGGGAAACGGAGATCCTGCGCTACGTGCAGATGGGCAAGAGCAATCTCGAAATCGGGAACCTGCTCAGCATCAGCCCGCTTACCGTCAAGAATCACATCCAGAAAATCCTCAGGAAGATGAACGTGAACAATCGCGCCCACGCGGTAGCCAAGGCCATGGCGCTCAAGATCACGCTTTGAGGGGGCCGCATAGGGTAAATGATGGGTTGCGTTTCACTCCACCCATCCTGCCCGCTGCTCACCACATCCGTAGGATGGGTGGAGCAACGCGTAACCCATCAAAACACTGCTCCGGAGAAGCGATGGGTCACGTTTCACTCTACCCATCCTGCCGCTACCGCTGCCGCTTTCCCCGTGACGGGCTTGCATTACCGGTTTTCCCATCATCCCGCAGGATGGATGGAGCAACGCGCAACCCATCATTTTCCTATCATTGGATCTCCCCAAATTCCTGATCCCACGATTCCCCGCTCCCCGCCCAATCGCTGGCATATATGCCAGCTGCGACATAACGGTGGAACGTCGAATACGGCCAATCCGCAACGCATCCCACATACCCGTGCTTGACGGGATTGTAATGGATGTAATCCATATGGCGGCGATAGTCGTCCTCGTCGCGCAACGTGTGCTCCCAGTAGCGGCGCTGCCAGATCCCGCGTTCATTTTTCAGAATCTGACTTTTGGAACGAGGATAGCGATCCGGCAGGCTGCGCGAGAATGCCGCCTTGATGCGCCGCCAGCGGCCGGGATAATCGGCGTCGTCCGGCGGCAGGGTCCAGATGCAGTGCAGATGCTCCGGAAGAACCACCATGGCGTCGAGATGAAATGGGTGGGCCGTCCTGATCAGGCGAAAGGCTTCGCGCAAGGCGTCGACATGATCCACGAGCAAGGAGAGGCGGCGATCGGCCAGCACGACCGTGAAGAAATAGCTGCCTCCTTTCACGAAATTGCGCCGGTATTCGGTCATGGCCTTATGATGCGCATCCTGCCTGTGATGGGTTGGTCTACAGAATTATTGGAAAAACCGATAACGTAACTCATCACAAGCAGGATGGGCGGAGTGCAGCGCAACCCATCATCATAGCTTCCGTTTTTCCCGGTAGATACTCTGTTCAGAGTCAACACTAATTCATGTTTTTGCTCATGCGGGAAGGGCATAGAAGCGTTGATTATCGAAGGGCTGGTCATGAGTGAGCATGCCGTGGATGGCATGCAGCAATTTACGCATGACAGCGCATACTCCTTGCAAAGGAGTCTTGCCGTTGCAGATCAGATGCTCGAAGAAGCCCTTCACGTATGGATCATGTTTCTTGGCGGACAGAGCTGGCAGATAGAGGGCACGGCGGATATGGCAGTTGCCGGCTTTGGAGATGCAGGCGCGCTTGTCCACGCTGGTTCCCGACTTGAAGTGACGGGGGTCCAGTCCTGCCGCCTTGACCCATTG
>NZ_FPIQ01000028.1 GCF_900119085.1 Nitrosovibrio sp. Nv17
CCAGTTGCCACTCCATGTCCTATCCCCTGGAGGAACTCAAGGAGTCGTCCCACTACGGGGCGCTGGGGGTCAATCCGGGCTGCAAGGACTGTCACATCCCGCAGGGGTTCAAGAACTTCCATCTGGCGGTGGCGACCCATGTGGTCGATGGCGCGCGCGAGTTGTACCTGGAGTTTGCCAATGATTACTCCACCCTGGAGAAGTTCAACGAGCGCAGGCTGATCATGGCGCACGATGCGCGGCTGAACCTGAAGAAGTGGGACAGCCGCACCTGCCGGGAGTGCCACCGCAATCCGCAGCCCCCCGGAGCCGACGCCAAGGCTGCGCACCTGAAGATGGAGACCGAGGGCGCCACCTGCATCGATTGCCACCAGAACCTGGTGCACAAGGAGGTCGCCGAGACCGACCTCAATGCCAGCCTCAAGGAGGGCAAGATGGTGCTCAAGTCCTCCAAGGAGGAGGAGGACGACGACGATGAGGACGACGACGACGAGGATTCCTCCAGCAGCCCCTCCCAGGAAGAATCCGACGAGCCCGCAGACGATGAATGACCAGGAGTGATATCCCACGCCAAGGCGTGCAGTCATGGCATTCGCCGCGCCGTCGCCGGGCGATGCGGTCGACCACCCGCCACCTCTCGTCGCCGGAATGCCGCAGGGCGCGCCGGTCGTGACCGGCCCGTGTTGGTCCCTGCTGTAAAGTAGGCATGCTGCGCAACTTCCCCCCTCCCGACGTCGCGTGCGTCCATAGATTCCGCGACTACTTCATCGCCGGACTGACTTTTTTCTGCGTGGCAATCAGCCTGGCGATGGACGCGGAAGGAAGCATGGCCCAGCAGAATTTCATGGGATTCATCGCCTGGACGTTCCTGGCCGGGCTCCTGCTCGGAGAAAGCAAGGAAGTGCGGATGCAGGTGCTCATTGCGGTAGCCTTCGCCACGCTGGGCGAGCACTTCGCCTCCATCTACATGGGAGGCTATACCTACCGGTTCGAGAACGTGCCGGCCTACGTGCCGCCGGGTCACGGCATGGTCTACCTGACCGCAGTGGCGCTGGCGCGGTCTGGCCTCTTCCAGAAGCACGCGCGCCGCATCGCTGCGTTCGTGGTGCTGGCCTGCGGCCTGTGGTCGGCCTGGGGCGTCAGCGGCTACCCCGAGCAGGGCGACCAGGTCGGCGCGATACTGTACTGCGTATTCCTCATCTACCTGTTCAAGGGGCGTTCGCCCATGGTCTACCTGGCGGCGTTCTTCATCACCACCTGGCTGGAGCTCATAGGCACTGCAGCCGGGACGTGGCGCTGGGCATCCCTGGAACCCATCTTCTCGTTGTCGCAAGGCAATCCTCCCAGCGGAGTTGCCGCATGGTACTGCCTGGTGGATGCTGTGGCGATCGGGGGCGCACCGCCCACGCTGAGGATCCTGGGAAAGGCCGGCGAGTGGCTGGGAATGCGCAAGGGAGCACGCCAGGGTGCGAGAAACGACTGACGCTCTGACCGGCATGCCTGTTTCATGAGGATCCTCACTCCCTGCCTGGAATTCCGGCAAGGTATTGTTGTGATGCCGTTTTTTCATGTAACATGGAACATGGCTCCCGGATCACGGCATGCCATTCTGCCCAGGGTACAATTCCATCGATCCGTTTTCCTTCGACCCAGTGCCAGCCTCTTCCCCTCCTGCCCTGCCCAGTTTGCATGCAGCAAGCCATGGTGGGCAATCCGGAAACAATGACCATGACGTTTGATCAACTCGGCCTGTCCCCCGAGATCCTGCGAGCCATCGCGAATCAGGGCTATACGGAACCCACCCCCATCCAGGCCCAGGCGATTCCGCCGATCCTGCAAGGCAAGGACATCATGGGCGGCGCCCAGACCGGCACCGGCAAGACTGCCGGCTTTACCCTGCCCATGCTGCACCGGCTGCAACGCCATGCCAATACCAGCGTTTCGCCTGCCCGCCACCCGATCCGTGCGCTGATCCTGGTGCCCACCCGAGAGTTGGCGGCACAGGTGTACGAAAGCGTGCAGGCCTACGGCAAGTACGTACCGCTGAAGTGTGCCGCGATCTACGGTGGCGTGAACATCGATCCCCAGATCAAGACGCTGCGCGCAGGCGTGGAAATCCTGGTGGCGACACCGGGACGTCTGCTGGACCACGTCGAACAGAAGACCATCCAGCTTTCCAAGATCGAGATCCTGGTGCTGGATGAGGCAGATCGCATGCTGGACATGGGATTCATCCCCGACATCCGGCGAATCCTGGCCCAGATACCGTCCCAGCGCCAGAGTCTCATGTTCTCGGCCACTTTTTCCGACGAGATCAAGAAGCTGGCCGACAAGCTGCTGAAGGAGCCGGTATTGATCGAGGTGGCCCGCCGCAATTCGATTACCGAACTGGTGACGCACGTGGTGCATCCGGTGGATCGAGAACGCAAGCGCGAATTGCTGGCCCACCTGATCGAATCGCAGGATCTGAAGCAGGTGCTGGTCTTCGTGCGCACCAAGCACGGTGCCAGCCGCCTGGCGCTGCAGCTGAAGCGCGACGGCATCACCGCCACCGCGATCCATGGCGATAAAAGCCAGCCTCAGCGCATGCAGGCGCTGGCCGACTTCAAGGAAGGCGCGGTACGGGTGCTGGTGGCCACGGACGTGGCGGCACGAGGGCTGGACATCGAGGATCTGTCCCACGTCGTCAACTTCGAGCTGCCCACGACACCGGAAGACTATATCCACCGCATTGGCCGCACCGGCCGTGCCGGAACCCGAGGCGACGCCATCTCCCTGGTGTGCGAGGAGGAGCGCGAGCTGCTCGACGGCATCCAGAAGCTCCTGAAGGTCAAGCTCGACTCGCACGTCGTCAGCGGGTTCGAGGTGGGCGCGCACCCTGCCGGCGAACCGACAGGTGCCCGGGCTCGACCAGACCGAAATGCGCCGGGGAGACCGGATCGCAAAAAACCGGCCGAATCCCGCAGGCATGAAGGCGAGACACGCCCGGCACCCGGGGCGAAGAGTCCCAGAAAACAGGAAACGCGCAAGGACAAAAGCCCCTCGCGCAACGGCCGCGCGTCACCGCCCAGCGACCCCCTGTTCACGCAGCCCTATACGCCGCCGGATACCCAGTCCACCTCTCCAGGCAGTTCAATCCCCATCGATCGCAACAGACATCCGAACCATCTGCGCCGCAAGCAGCCGGTACCCGCTCTCTTCATGCCGCGCACCGCGCCCGAACCCACTCGGGACGAATAATCCCCGGTGCGGCCGGGCACGCCATCCTCTTACACCGACTTCCTGCGCAGGAAACTGTCCACGATCAACAGCATCGCGCCGCAGAAAATTGCCGAGTCCGCCACGTTGAATGCCGGCCAGTGATAACCGGCGGCATGAAAATCCAGGAAGTCGACGACGTGGCCCAGCGCGATGCGATCCCACAGGTTCCCCAACGCGCCCCCCAGTATCAGGCTCAACGCGACGCAGAACAGCTTCTCAGCCGCATGTTTGCGCAGCAGGTGCACGATCATCAACGAGGCGCCTGCCGCGATCGCGCTGAAGAACCAGCGCTGCCACCCGCCGGCATCGCTCAGGAAACTGAACGCGGCACCCGCGTTGTACGCCAGTACCAGGTTGAAGAAACCGGTTAAGGGAATGTGCTCTCCGTATGATAGGATAGCCTCCACCCAGCGCTTGGTGGCCAGATCCAGCGCCAGCACGACTGCTGCCAGTATCAGGCACCGAGACAGCTTCATCGCGCGCGTCGACTCCCGGGCAGGCGCGCCCGGGACTCATCACGCATGGTGCCGCGGCTCGCCTGCGCCGAACAGATTGGCCACACAGCGCCCACACAGCGTGGGATGGTCGGCATGTGCGCCCACGTCGCGCCGGTAGTGCCAGCAGCGCTCGCACTTGGGATGAGGGGAGGGCGCCACGAGGATTTCCATGTTTCCTTCCGTTGCATCCCGAACCACCCGCGCCTCCGAAGTGACCAGTACCAGCCGCAGGTCATCGCCCAGCGAGTCGAGCAGCGCATGATCGTCTCCACCGGCACGGATCTCGACGGTCGCAGCCAGCGAGGAGCCGATCTCTCCCCGGCCCCGAGACGCTTCCAGGCTTCCCTGCACCTGAGAGCGCAGCGCCCTCAGCCGGGTCCAGCGCTGGATCAGCACGGTCTCGTCCTGCAGCGCGGGATATTCATGCCATGTATGCAACAGCACGCTGTCGCCGGCGGCACCCGGCAGATGCTCCCATACCTCCTCGGCGGTAAAACTCAGGATGGGATCGAACAGGCGCACCAGGCCATGGGCGACATGATACAGCGCACTCTGCGCAGCACGACGCGGGATGCCGTTCGTGACAGCGGTGTAGAGCCTGTCCTTGAGGACATCCAGGTAGAAGCCGCCCAGATCCTCGGAGCAGAAATTGTGCAGCCGATGAACCGCCGAGTGAAATTCGTAACGCTCGTAGAATTGCACCATTTCTTCCTGGAACCGCCGCGTGAAGGCAAGCATGTAGCGGTCGATTTCCAGCCACCGCTCCACCGCCACGGCGTCGGCGACGGGATCGAAGTCCGCGAGGTTGGCAAGAAGAAAACGCAGCGTGTTGCGGATGCGCCGGTAGCTTTCCACGACACGCTTCAGGATTTCGTCCGAGATGAACAGCTCGCCGGAATAGTCGGTAGACGCCACCCACAGGCGCAAGATGTCTGCTCCCCAGGTATCCATCACCTTCTGCGGGGCAATCACGTTGCCCGTGGACTTGCTCATCTTGCGCCCCTGGCCGTCCACCACGAAGCCGTGGGTGAGCAGCGCCCGGTAGGGAGCGCGTGCATCGATCACGCACCCCGTGAGCAGTGACGACTGGAACCATCCGCGATGCTGGTCCGACCCTTCCAGGTAAAGATCGGCCGGATACCCGGGGCCGGATTTCAGCACCGTATCGTGCGTGGTGCCGGAGTCGAACCATACGTCCAGGGTGTCGGTGAGCTTCCGGTATTTCTGCGCATCGTCGCCCAGCAGCTCAGCCGCATCCAATGCGAACCACGCCTCGATGCCCTGCTGTTCCACGCGCCCGGCCACCTGCTCCAGCAACTCGTCGGTACGGGGATGCAGGGCACCGCTCTCCTCGTGCACGAAGAACGGGATCGGTACCCCCCAGTTGCGCTGGCGCGAGACGCACCAGTCGGGACGGTTCCTAATCATCGCCTCCAGGCGCGTCCGCCCCCAGGCGGGATAGAAATGGGTCGCATCCACCGCGTCCAGGGCGAGCTGCCGCAGGGTCTTTTCCTGGCGAAAATCCTCCGTCCAGGGACACTCGTTCATGCCGATGAACCACTGCGGCGTCGAGCGGAAGATGATCGGGGTCTTGTGGCGCCAGCAGTGCGGGTAGCTATGGCGGATGATCTCCCTGTGCAGCAGGTGCCCGCTTGCGGCGAGCGTGTCTATCACCGTGTCGTTGGCCTTCCATACGAACAGGCCGCCCACGACGGGCGTGCGGGCATCGAATATCCCCCTGCCATCCACCGGACTGTCGCCGGGGAGGCCGTATTTCTGCCCGACGATGTAGTCGTCCAGCCCGTGCGCCGGCGCGGTATGCACCAGCCCCGTACCGGCCTCCAGCGTCACGTGCCCGCCGCAGATGATCTTCACTCCTTCCCCGTTGAAGGGATGAAGCAACGGGATTCCCTCGAGCGCCGCACCCTTGCACGCCCCCCGCACGCCGCCTTCCAGCCCGTAGCGCCCAAGGCACGCACCCGCCAGCTCGGCCGCCAGGATCAGGCAGCCGCGCGGCGTCTCCACCAGCACGTAGTCGAGATCGGGATGCACCGCCACCGCCTGATTGGCGGGCAGCGTCCACGGCGTGGTGGTCCAGATGATCGCCTGTATCCCCTTCTCCGGCAGGGAAAGGCCGAAAGCTTGCGCCAGCATGTCCCGGCCGTCGGGTTCATGAATATCGAAACCGACGTCGATCGCCGGCGAAACCTTGTCTTCGTATTCGACCTCCGCCTCAGCCAGCGCGGAGCCACAGTCGATGCACCAGTTGACAGGCTTCTGCCCGCGATACAGCCGTCCGCTGCGATGGATCTTGCCGAGTGCGCGGATGATGCCCGCCTCGGTGCGATAGTCCATGGTGAGGTAGGGA
The DNA here is from genome assembly GCF_900119085.1 of Nitrosovibrio sp. Nv17. Lineage (GTDB taxonomy): Bacteria > Pseudomonadota > Gammaproteobacteria > Burkholderiales > Nitrosomonadaceae > Nitrosospira. The sequence goes on from NZ_FPIQ01000028.1 coordinate 6,127, forward strand.
CGATCCCAGTCACCCAGCACGCCGAGCCGGATGAAATCCGACTTCTGCCGCTCCACCTGCTCCTGCGCGAAGGCGCGGCACAGCGCGCGCACCTGGTCCGGGGGTAGGTTCTTGCCGTGCTTCTTCTCGATCTGGTGCTCGATCGGCAGGCCATGGCAGTCCCAACCCGGCACATAGGGCGCGTCGAATCCCGAGAGTGTCTTCGCCTTGACGATGATGTCCTTGAGGATCTTGTTGACGGCATGGCCGATGTGGATGTCGCCATTGGCATAGGGCGGACCGTCGTGCAGGATGAAGCGGGGTCGTCCGCGGGAAACATCGCGGATCTGCCGATAGATGCCCTTTTCCTCCCAGGCCCGGAGCATGACGGGTTCGCGCCGGGCAAGGTCGCCGCGCATGGGAAAGGGCGTATCGGGCAGGTTGAGCGTTTTCTTGTAGTCGGTCATGAATGTCAGTTCAATATGCGCGAGGCTCCTGCAATGACGCCGGATGCCGCCACAGTGCATGAAGCAAAAAAGCGCCTGGCCTCCTCCGCATCCTGTGCGATCCGCTGCGCCAGTGTTTCCAGGTCGGGAAGCTTTTCCTCGTCGCGCAGCTTGTGCAGGAAATGCACGCGCAGGTGACGACCGTACAGCTCCCGGTCGAAATCGAACAAATGCACCTCCAGCACCGGCTTGCCGTGCTCGTGCACGGTCGGGCGCACGCCCAGGCTGGCGACGCCTCGCATCATTTCCGCCTGATCGGGCGGGATCAAGGCTGTAGCGGCATGAGGACGAATATCGACTTCCACTACGAATATACCCGACAGGGGAGGACGATTGTGCTTCAACTGGATATTGGCAGTGGGATAGCCAAGCACCTTTCCGAGCTTGTCGCCATGCACGACACGCCCACTGATGCTGTAGGGCCGGCCCAGCAGGATTTCCACCCGGCCCAGGCCGCCCTGCATCAATGCTTCCCGCACTGCCGTGCTCGATACCCGCAGTCCATCCACGACATAGGTCGGCATGGCCTCCGCCTCGTAGCCGCATTTTCCCGCGAACGCCTGCAGCAAGGCAAAATCACCGGCACGGCGCGCGCCGAAACGGAAATCGTCACCCACCAGGATCCACTTGACGGCCAGCCCATCCCGCAGGATGCGGACGATGAATTCCTCCGCACCGATCCTGGCAAAATCATAGTCGAAGCGGCACACCTGCACCCGCTCCACGCCCGCCGCGGCCAGCAGTTCGAGTTTCTCCCGCAGGCTGGTGAGCCGCGTGGGCGCCCGGTCCGGTGCGAAGAATTCGCGCGGATGCGGCTCGAAGACCATGACGCAGGCAACCACCCCCAGCCGATCAGCCGTCTCCCGCAGACGGGCAAGCATCGCCTGGTGACCCCGGTGCACCCCATCGAAATTGCCGATGGTCAGCGCGACCGGCGCCTCGCCCTCTGCGGGGATACCTCGGAAAACACGCATGACGGAATGCTACTAAAAGGCTGAATTGTAGCCTGCGGCGGGCAAGCGGGTCTACACGGCGTATGGGCGACCCCCAGCGCCGCAACGGTGGCCCAAAATCCACGCTGCCCCCAAACCCGTATCTCGACGTCCACAGGGATTCATTCCGGCTTGCGCTTCGTGTTTCCACGGATATTGCGCTGTGCTAGAATCGGGCACTTCCGAAGACCGTCACTATTAGGCGGCTGTCGCGAGGCGATCCTGTCGCGACTGGAAAATGCAAGCACGCTTCAAAGGCCAAGTAGCTCAGTCGGTAGAGCAGAGGACTGAAAATCCTTGTGTCGGTGGTTCGATTCCGCCCTTGGCCACCATCCCCTCATCCTTTCAGCTCTCCTGAACCCGATAGTTTCGACGTTATACGGGTTTGCTATCTCGCGCGCCTCATTCTATCCCACTGCATCCGATCCAGCTCCTCGAGAACTGAAGGGACATCCTCCCACCCCAGGTATCCGGGAATGCCCGGGCTGTCTCTTTCCTGGCGTTCTTCCGAATAGCCCGTCTTGGCGTACGCATGCGGCAAAGGCACCCTGCGTTCTCAATGTGTCCCACCGTACCGATCCGGAAAGAGCATGAACCAATAATGACTTCTCCTATTTCATATTGGAACAGACGTTCCAAGCCTGTTCCACTCACATGAGGAGCAAACCATGGCCCAGCAACGATCCCCCCGTTCCAATGCGACCGATTCCGGGGCGGACGCACTGAAACTGCTCAAAGCGGACCACCGGAAGGTGAAAAAATTATTCGATGAATTCGAGGAAATCAAGGACAAGCCCCGCAGCAACCAGAAGAAGGGGGAGCTCGTCCGGCAGATCTGTGCCGAGCTGACGCTGCACGCGGAAGCCGAAGAGGCCATCCTATACCCGGCCGCGCGCAAGGTCATCAAGGATGAGGAATTGATGGACGAAGCCGACGTGGAACACGCCGGGGCCAAGGAACTCATCGCCCAGCTGGAGGCCATGGATCCCGAGGACAGCCATTACGACGCCAAGGTGACCGTCTTGCGTGAATACATCCTCCACCACGTGAAGGAGGAGGAAAGCGAAATGTTCCCCAAGATCGAGAAAGCCAGACTCGACCGTGAGAAACTGGGCGACGAACTGGCGCATTTCAAGGAGGAGCATGAAGCAGACGTGGAATCCGCCATCCACGATAAGCGCTAGATGCAATCAGCCGAAAAATTCGATTGGGCAAAGCGCGGTACCGCACAGAAAGTTTTAAGTCAAACCATTAGTATGAGAATGCCATTGGTTGGGTTCATCCTCCCTGACAACCAGTGTCCTCCCCCCTGGTAGTCGCACGACTTCCAGGTTTTTTTTTGCTTCATCGAAAGTTGCGAGGGAAAGCGGCACGGATTTTTGGGAAGTAATGCCTGGTTGCGATATCGGTAGGCCAGGCAGGATGGATGAGATGAATGACAAATCCATCGCAGCTTTGTCCGGGAAACGATGGGTTATGCTGCGCTCCATCCATCCTGCCCCTGCTGATTCGCTCTGCGCTATTCCGCGATGAACCTTTCATGCTCAATCATTCTGTCCATCCGATTCGGCGGTGGGTTGTTACCGATCATGCGCCAGCGATCGACACTCTCTCCGCACTTGACCCCATCATCGCCTCCATTACGGGATATAATTTTGATGCTTGGCGTGAATTTTTTCTTCGAATGCACTCCGGCCCAATCAGAGCAACCCCGCCACAGGTCAATCCTAATACATGGCCGGAAACATGCCGCCGACATCCGACCCTGCAACCGACCTGCTGGCCTGCCTGGACGGCAGGCGTTTCAGCACCATCCTCGCGGACCCTCCCTGGCAGTTCCGCAACCGCACCGGCAAGATGGCGCCGGAACACCGGCGCCTGAGCCGGTACGGCACGCTGACGCTCGACAGCATCCTTTCCCTGCCGGTCGATGTCATCGCCGCCGAAACGGCCCATCTCTATCTCTGGGTACCCAATGCGCTCCTCCCCGAGGGGCTCAGAGTGATGGAAACATGGGGATTCGCGTACAAGAGCAACCTCGTGTGGCACAAAATCCGCAGGGATGGCGGATCGGACGGCCGGGGAGTGGGGTTCTACTTCCGTAATGTCACGGAACTGCTCCTGTTCGGCGTACGCGGCAGGCACGCCCGCACTCTTGCGCCCGGCCGCCGGCAGGTGAACCTGCTCGCAAAGCAAAAGCGGGAACACTCGCGCAAGCCCGATGAAATGTACGGCATCATCGAAGCCTGCAGCCGCGGCCCCTATGTCGAACTGTTCGCGCGCGGCACGCGGCCCGGCTGGTCGACGTGGGGCAACGAGGCCGATGAGAATTACCGTCCGACCTGGGATACCTATGCCAACCACTCCCGTAGCGGCATCACGTCCGCTGCCAGCGACACCGTCGCTTCATCCGTCCCTGTTGAACCCTGACCCTGCGGCCGGCGCCGTTCGGAGATGACTCCAGGGCCTATTACAGTAATACTTGTTTCGTGCTCGCGACGGTAACGGATTTCAGCCGGAACGAGGCGCGCGCCGTGCGGCAGAGTAAGCTCTGCGAGCGGGGAGTAACGATGGGCCGGGTGAAATCCCCCCCAATATCAAACTGGAGTTGACATCTCCCGTTGACCCTGAGTCATCGAATACCAGATCAGAGATAAGTCCCTTGCACGATTCCAGCCATTTGCTGTCGACCCCAGCAACCGGAATCTGTCGTGGATAGAGACCGGAATTCGGATTGCCACTGATCCACTCCAGCATCTCCAACAGACGCCGAAAATCGGCATCGTCATAGCCCGCGAGAACATCGAAGTATCTCTGCAACTGCTGAACCATTGCCGGCCAATGTGCAATGGGTACCCACCCGTTTCCTATTGAATGAATTGAGGAAAGCAGCTTCGAAACACATGAGAGATCGATGTCATGAACGACCACCCCCGGAAGCCGCGGAGCAGGGTGGCAATGGTCTTCTTCCTCTCATGTCATTTACTTTCGCAGCCGCTTGCAACATGCATCGATTGCCGCCTGCATAAGATGCACTGTCGTTGTACGAATCGGGAATGCCGCCGCGCGCTGGGCGAAGGTCGCTGCCGGTTCGAGCATCCGGTCGATGATGATCCCGGCTGCCTCCATTGGCACGCCGCCCTCCGATGCCAGGCGCAGCAAATGGCTTCGCTCCACGACATCGCCTTCGCCGCAAATATCCATATGATGCTGGCCCATCGGGCCTTCGCTGAAGCTCAGGTCGAAGGCCGGGGCCAGCCGCCAGCGCCGATCCTGCCCGAGGCGCCAGGCGAAGTTCTTCGGGTGGTCGTCGCGGTTGTGGAACAGCACATTGAAGACGGCTCGCGCGTAGGCCTTCTCCACCTCGCGCTCGTCGCGGGTGAGCAGGCATGTGGCGCGCAGGAGGGCAGTGTAGTCCGCGCTGCCGGGCAGGCGGAAGTCGACCTGCAGCAGGCCCGCCAGGCTGTGCAGCGGCACGCGCAGGCCCCGTTCTCGATCAAAGCGCGCCACACCGAAGGCGGCCAGCGTGGGCGACAGGTCGAACCATGCGGTAGCTGGCACCTCCAGCCCGCAGTCGCGGGCCAACTCGGCATAAATCTGCTCGATGGCACTGACTTCCTTGTGCTCGCCCTGGGCGGGGAACTTCACCAGCCAGGGTTCGCCTGGGGCGTCGCCGCGCGTGCTGATGCGACCCGATCCTGCGTCGTACTGCACCAGCGCCTTGGGCCGTGCGCCTTGCGGGGAGCCTCCCGTCAACGCGAGTTCGCGCAGGGCGGCACCCGCTTCGCCGGCCACGGCGCGCTCGCTTTCCTTGGCCAGGGCCAGCAGATTCCAATCAGGTTCCTGCGCATCGGGTTCCGCGGACGGCACGAAGCGCAGGGCGCCCATGGCGCGATCCCCGATGAAGGCCAGACGATCCAGTGGCCCTGGATGGCGCAAACTCCGCTGGCGAAACAGCCGGTCCATCAGCAGCAGGCCCCAGCCGTCAGGCAGGCTGTCGGCGATCAGGCCCGGCAAACGATGCAAATGCTGCGGAAAACCGCCATAGGCTGCCGCGCTCAGCTTCAAGTGCAGTGGCGACAATTCCAATCCTTGCGCCAGCGCCGCAGACGAATATTCGAACAGCAGCGTAGCGCCGTCATCGGCCAGCAGGCCCAGCGGCCAATCCTCGCCCCAGCCACGATAATGGACGGACAGCCTTCTCACGAACGCTTACGGTGCGGGGCCCGTCGCCGCCGGGTTGCCGCCTCGGCCTGCTCCATCTGGGCGATGGACTGGCGCTTGAGCGCGAACAAACTCTCCAGCTCGTCCGCCAGACCGAGCGCCCGCACCGCGCGAACCAGGGTTTCCAGCGAAGACTGCCCGCTGCCCTCCAACTTGCGAAGCGCCCCCAACGACAAACCGGCCATCTTGGCCAGCTCGTGCTGGGGCAGGCCCTGGGCCAACCGCTGCACGCGAAGACGCTGGCCCAGGGCCTGGAGAATTTCATCTGTCGATGAAAAATAAAGAACCATTTAAATGTTCTTTATATGGGAAAAATGAGATTAATAGATATTAATGTGTGTATTATACATTATGTTGAGTTGTCATTTGGCGATCTCTTGATAGATGTCGATCTCCCTGCCGCCGATAAATAATTCGCCGATCCCGTTGCAAGGAGTTCCCGGTAGCGCCTTGCCTGAGCAAGTGCGCCAACAAGATGCTCGCCGTCTTGATTCATCAAGAACTCCTGATACAGCGTCGATGTTCCGGTGTAGTGCTGCCCAATGCAGTTCATGGCGTTCCGCGGGGCTGACAGGGCTGACTCGATTTCGTCGCGCGAGGCATTGAATAGCGAAGTGGATCGGCTGCTGGTTAATATGGCAGAGTCATTATGTCCGACATATTTATTCCGACGATTCCGAATCTGCACGCAAGCCTCGTCGAAGACGTCGAGCAGCGGCTCCAATCTGGACGCGACTTCATTCTCGCCGCGTTCTTCAGGAAGCGCTTGGTCTTGTTGATCTTGTTGCCGAAGTAGCTGGCAGAAAGTTTGTGGGCTTCGTCGACCACGACCAAGTCCCATTGCGTGAGCATCCGCTTTTCTTGCAGGTTTTCGGCGCGCGCCAGTTGATCGACGCGGGCGACCAGCAGGTCAAAGTCGTCGAAAGGGTTGCCGCTGCGCGACCAAGCTGCCGGGCGTGACGATACGCACGACTTCTCCTGGCTCCAGGCCCGAGATGACATCGCTCTTCTGGATCTGTTCGAGCTTCAGCATGATGAAATCATTTCGTGACAGATGCGTTGCAACCGGGCGTCGACAGTCGATGCGGCATTCTCTCAGGAGGAGATCACAGGAACTGGCAAAACCTCACTCGATGTTCTGCACCTGCTCCCGCATCTGCTCGATCAGCACCTTGAGCTCCACGGAAATCCTGGAGACCTCCACGTCGACGGATTTCGAACCCAGCGTGTTGGCCTCGCGGTTGAGCTCCTGCATCAGGAAATCCAGGCGCTTGCCGACGGTGCCGCCGCCGGACAGGATGCGCTCCACCTCGTTCAGGTGCGCCTGCAGCCGGGAGAGTTCCTCGTCCACGTCGATCTTGCCCATGAACAGCAGCAGTTCCTGACGAATGCGATCGTCATCCTGACCGATCATGGCCTCGTCCAGCCGGCACTTGACCTTCTCCTGGAAGGCGGCGATCAGGGCGGGAATGCGCGGCGAGACCTCGGCCACGAGGCGGCGCATGCTTTCGAGGCGCTCGCGCAGCATGGCCTCGAGCTTCGCACCTTCGCGCGCGCGCGCGGCGGAAAACCCCTCCAGGACAGTGCGCAGCAGCTCCATACAGGATTCAGCGACGACTTCCGCAGGCAGGTGATCGGCACCGAGCATGCCGGGCCAGCGCAGGATGTCCGCCACCTCGAGGCCCCGCGCCTCCGGCAGCACCACCCTGACGGCCCGATCCAGCTCCATCAGGTTCTGCAGCAGCCCGGCGTTGATATGCTGCGCTTCATCAGCATGAGCCAGCCGCACCACGTTGACGCGGCATTCGATCTTGCCCCGGTTCAGCCGGGCGACCAGGAGCTCCCGCATCCTAGGCTCGAGCGTGCGCAGTTCGTCGGGCAGGCGGAACTGGATGTCGAGGTAGCGGTTGTTGACGGCACGCAGTTCCATGCTCAGCGAACCGCAGGGCATCGCCTTTGTCTCCGCCGCGTAGCCGGTCATGCTGTGAATCATGTCCGCGTCACCGCTAACCTCCCGATCCCGAACCCGGCGGACCCCTCCGCAGGAAGCCCCGGACCCATTGCCAGGGTACGCCGCCGGATTCAGTCTGGTTACGTCGAGAATGCGTTAAAATGGAAGAACGCCGCAAGAAGCATGCGAAAGTCCCATGAAGCCATCAGGGATTATGCCACAACACGCCTGTGCTTCGTGCCTACCGAGATTCGATGATCAAAAGACTGCCCATCGAGGCAGTCACCCATGTGCAACCGGCATACTCCCCCTAGCCACTGCCCTGCAAGGACCGCCACCACCATGCGCCCCAGCCACCGTACGCCCGACCAGCTTCGCAACGTCCACATCACCCGCCACTATACCCGGCATGCAGAGGGATCGGTGCTGATTGCCTGCGGCGATACGAAGGTGGTGTGCACTGCCAGCGTGGAGGAAAAGGTGCCCCCCTTTCTCAGGGGCAAGAACCAGGGCTGGGTCACCGCGGAATACGGCATGCTGCCGCGTTCCACCCACGAACGCATGCAGCGCGAGGCCGCGAAGGGCAGGCAATCCGGGCGCACGATGGAAATCCAGCGCCTGATCGGCCGCTCGCTGCGCTCGGTGGTGGATCTGGGTGGGCTGGGCGAGCGCACCATTCAGGTCGACTGTGACGTCATCCAGGCCGACGGCGGCACCCGCACCGCCAGCATCACGGGGGCATTCGTCGCGCTGTGCGATGCGGTGGACGTAGTGCTGCAGCGCCAGCTGATCCACGCCACGCCCATCCTGACGCACATTGCTGCCGTATCGGTCGGCATCTACAGGGGCGTGCCGGTGCTGGATCTGGACTACCTCGAAGACTCCGCCTGCGACACCGACATGAACGTGGTGATGACGGGCGACCTCGGCCTGGTAGAGGTGCAGGGCACCGCCGAAGGGGCGCCGTTCAGCCGCGAGGATCTGGACGCCATGCTCGGCCTGGCGCAGTCTGGCATCCAGCGCCTGATCGAGATCCAGAAGGCGGCGCTGGCAGGCGCATGAGCGCAGCGGGGGAATCCCGGCGCCTCGTGGTCGCCAGCGGCAATGCGGGCAAGCTCCGGGAAATCCGCCACCTGCTGGAACCCCTGGGCTTCGAGGTGCTGCCGCAGTCGGTCCTCGGCATCGCGGAGGCCGAAGAACCCTTCGATACGTTCGTGGAAAACGCCCTCGCCAAGGCGCGCCATGCCAGCGCGGCGTCGGGGCTGGCGGCGCTGGCGGACGATTCCGGCATCTGCGCCAACGCGCTGCGCGGCGGGCCGGGCATCCGCTCGGCACGCTACGCCGGGGAGCCCCGGTCGGATGCGCGCAACAACCGCAAGCTGGTCGATGCGCTCGCGGACCATGCCGACCACCGCGCTCATTACTACTGCGTCATGGTGCTGGTGCGCCATGCCGGCGACCCCCAGCCGATCATCGCCGATGGCGCCTGGCATGGAGAAATCGTGGGCGCGCCGCGCGGGAGCGGGGGCTTCGGCTACGATCCCCATTTCTTCCTCCCGGCGCTGGGAAAGACGGCGGCCGAGCTGCCCCTGGAGCAGAAGAACCGCATCAGCCATCGCGGCAAGGCGCTGGCGCGGCTCGTCGAATGCCTGCGCGCGGAAACCGGCAGCACCCCATCCGGGTGAAAGCGCCGCACCCATGACGGCGGCGGCCCTGGCTTCGCCCCTCTCACACGCGGAACCGGAAGCGCTGCAATCCCTGCCGCCGCTGAGCCTCTACATCCACATCCCCTGGTGCGTGAAGAAGTGCCCCTACTGCGACTTCAACTCGCACGAGATTCGCGGCGGCCGGGACAATCTGCCCGAAGCCGAGTACGTGGCGGCGCTGACCCGCGACCTGGAGACGGCCCTGCCCTCGATATGGGGCCGCAGGGTCGCCAGCGTGTTCTTCGGCGGCGGCACCCCCAGCGTGTTCTCCGCCCGCTCGATCGAGGCGCTGCTGGCCGCGGCGCGGATGCTGCTGCCGCTGGAACCCGGCGCCGAGGTCACATTGGAGGCCAACCCGGGGACGTTCGAGGCGAAAAAGTTCGCGGATTTCCGCAGCGCGGGCGTCAACCGCCTCTCCATCGGCATCCAGAGCTTCGACTCCCGGCACCTTCGAGCCCTCGGACGCGTGCACGACGGCAACGAGGCGCGCCGCGCAGTCGACATCGCCCTGGACAACTTCGACAACGTGAACCTCGACCTGATGTACGCCCTGCCGCACCAGACGCTGGAAGACGCGCGGCGCGACGTCGGCGCCGCCGCTAGCCACGGTGTCGCGCACATCTCGGCCTACCACCTCACGCTGGAGCCGAACACCCTGTTCTACCGCCAGCCGCCGCCGCTGCCGGACGACGACACGGCGGCGCAGATGCAGGCGACGGTCGAACAGGCGCTGCACCAACACGGCTACCTGAACTACGAAGTCTCCGCGTTCGCCCGGCCCGGCCGCGAATCGCGCCACAACATGAACTACTGGCTGTTCGGCGACTATCTGGGGATAGGCGCGGGGGCGCACAGCAAGATCAGCTTGGCTGACCGGATCGTGCGCCAGGTACGCTTCAGGCAGCCGAGGCAGTATCTCGCCCGTGCGCTGGACGCGTCCCCGCAGGCCACGCCCATCATGGCGCAGCACGAGGTGGACGGGACGGACCGCGGATTCGAGTTCATGATGAACGCGCTGCGTCTCACGCGGGGATTCGAGGCGAAAATTTTCACGGCGCGCACCGGCCTGCAGCTGGAAAGCCTGGTCAGCCAACTCGACGAAGCACAGCGGCGAGGGCTGATCACGCGCGACGGCGAGCACATCGCGCCCACGCCCCTGGGCAGGCGCTTCCTGAACGACCTGCTGCAAATCTTCCTGCCGGAACAACAGGAATAGGAGTGCGGTGTCAGGCAGGGATATCGCGACCGGTCCCTTCCGGCATTGCGCCGGTGCGCCTGAACACCAGATCCCACACGCCATGGCCCAGCCGCAACCCGCGCTGCTCGAACTTGGTCAGCGGGCGGTATGCGGGGCGGGGCGCGTAGCAGTCGACGGTATTGACGAGGCAGGGCTCGCCCCCCAGCACCTCCAGCATCCGGGCGGCGTAGTCCTCCCAGTCGGTCGCGACGTGAAGATAGCCCCCTTCCTTCAGGCAGCGGCAAAGCAGCGCCGCGAAGGGCGCCTGCACCAGCCGCCGCTTGTGGTGGCGCGCCTTGGGCCACGGATCCGGAAAGAAGATGTGTACCCCATCGAGGCAGCCGGGCGGCAACATCCAGCGCAGCACCTCCACCGCGTCGTGCTGGATGACGCGCACGTTCTCCAGCCCCCCCTCGTCTATCCGCTTGAGCAGGCTGCCCACCCCCGGCGTATGCACGTCGACGGCGAGATAGTCGTGCCCGGGACAGGCTGCGGCGATGGCGGCGGTGGTCTCGCCCATGCCGAAACCGATCTCCAGGAAACGCGGAGCACGCCTGCCGAAAACCTCGTCGAGATCCAGCGGCACCTGGGCAAACGGGATGCCGAAACGCGGCATCAGGGTGTCACAAGCGCGCCGCTGCGCCTCCGAGACGCGCCCCTGGCGAAGGACATAACTGCGGATGGGACGATGTTCCGCCATGCTGGAGTAAGGAACGGAAAAGGCCCTGCGGGCCAGGGTCAGGCGGTTTTCTTCGCGCCGCCGGCGATCAGGCCGGAAGTGGGCGAGCTTGCGCTCGCGCTGTAGAGTCTTTTTTCCATGCGGCCAGCCAGATAGGCTTCGCGCCCCGCCTCGACCGCCTTTTTCATGGCGGACGCCATCAGCACCGGATCCCTGGCCGCGGCAATGGCGGTGTTCATCAGCACGCCGTCACACCCCAGCTCCATCGCGATCGCCGCATCCGACGCCGTCCCGACTCCGGCATCGACGATGACGGGCACGTTGGCATTGTCGATGATGATCTGGAGGTTCCAGGGGTTGAGTATCCCCATGCCGGAACCGATCAGCGAGGCCAGCGGCATCACCGCCACACAGCCCATCTCCTCCAGCTGCCGCGCCGCGACCGGATCGTCCGAGGTATAGGCCATCACCTGGAAGCCTTCCTTTATCAGAATCTCGGCGGCCTTGAGGGTCTCCGCCATGTTGGGATAGAGCGTGCGCGGATCGCCCAGGACTTCCAGTTTCACCAGCGTGTGCCCCTCCAGCAGCTCGCGCGCCAGACGCAGGGTGCGCACGGCGTCCTCCAGCGTGTAGCACCCGGCCGTGTTGGGCAGAATGGTGTAGCGCGACGGCGGCAGCACGTCCAGCAGGTTCGGTTCGCCTGGATTCTGCCCGAGATTGGTGCGACGGATCGCCACGGTGACGATCCGGGCGCCGCTGGCGTCGACCGCCTCCCGCGTTTCGTCGAAATCGCGGTACTTGCCGGTGCCCACCAGCAACCGCGAGGAATAGGCCGTCCCGGCGACGACGAAATCATCCATCTGCCTAGCCCCCTCCCACCGCCACCACGATTTCGAGCCTGTCCCCGCTTGCCAGCACCTGCTCGCCGTACTGGCTACGCGGCACGATCTCGCCGTTGCGCTCCACGGCGATACGCTTGCCCTGCAGCGCCATGTGCGCCAGCAGTTGCGCGACGGTCGGCCCGGATACCGGACAGCCTTCCGATCCCTGCGTCCGCTCGGGCACAGGAAGAGACTGCAATTGCCCGTTGATGGTGAGTTGTATCATCCGGAACCGCCTGAATGCGGATGAGTCATGGAGACGATATGGTCAACGACCGAAGAGGGAATTATACGGCGATGCGATAGCCCCGTCGACAAACCCTGTCCGTAGAGTATCAGGCATGGCGTCACGGAACCACGGCCGCGACATGGGTATAATGACTGAAAAACCCGACAAAACCGCCGGGGACGACCATTCAAGAACCAGAGGTGACCATGAGCAGGAAAATCCTGGTGGTGCTGACCAGCATCGAGAAGTATCCGAACCTGGAGCGCGCGACGGGCCTGTGGCTGGGCGAGGCGGTGCACTTCGTGAAAAAGGTCGAGGCGGCCGGCTACGAAGTCGACTATGTGAGCCCCCAGGGCGGCTATACGCCCATCGACCCGCACAGCCTGTCCATGGCGCTCCCGGTCGATTGGGAGTGGTATCACGATAAAGCCTTCATGAATCGCCTGGGATCAACGCTCTCTCCGGACGAGGTCGACTCCGACGACTATGTCGCCATCTACTACGCGGGCGGGCATGGGGTGATCTGGGATTTTCCCGACAACCCCAAGCTGCAGGCGCTGAGCCGCAAGATCTACGAAAACGGCGGGGTCGTTTCCTCGGTATGCCATGGGGCAGCGGGCCTGCTCAACATCAAGCTGTCCGACGGCTCGCTGCTCATCACAGGCAGGAAGGTCACGGGCTTTTCCAACAAGGAAGAAGAGCTCGCGGAGCTGGACAGATTCGTGCCCTTCCTCACCGAGGACGAGATGTCTGCCCGTGGCGCCGTGTACAGGAAAGCCGCGGAACCCTGGGCTTCCTTCGCGATCGCGGACGGACGGCTGATCACGGGACAGAACCCAGCCTCGGGTGGCGCGGTGGCTGACCTGGTGCTGGCCGCGCTCCAGTCCAGCCGGGCTTCGGGATAACCCGTTTGCTACCGATATCTGCCACGTCCGCGGTAGCGTATAATCCAGGCAGCGGCGGGTGTAGCTCAATGGCAGCCCGGCAAGATGGGTGAAATGAAATGTAACCCATCGCGACGTTCTCCGGGAAATGATGGGTTGCGCTGCGCTCCACCCATCCTTGTATGATCAGAGATATTCAGATTTTGTTTGTGATGCAAGTAAGATGATGCTTCACTGGGGAAGCCGTCCCATCCTGAAGACAGGTTTTTTAAGGTCTGAGCTTGTGATGTAGATTGGCTCCCCGCCCTATTCGCCAATACCGTGGAGTATCCGAGGCTTTGAGCCTGTATACACAAGGATGGTAGGCGCGTGTGCAGGGTCGGGGAACCCGTGACATTGTATCGCGACTTCATTCGAGGATTCATCATGACACTTCAAACGACTGAACCCGGAACA
>NZ_FPIQ01000039.1 GCF_900119085.1 Nitrosovibrio sp. Nv17
TGCCAGCCGGGAACGCGAACCCAGCGGCAACCATGAGTTCGATCAACTGTGCCAGGAGCTGGGCATAGAGCACCGGCTGACCAAGCCCAGAACACCGAGAACCAACGGTATGGTGGAGCGGTTCAATGGGCGTATTGCAGACGTCCTGAAGACCCACAGGTTCAACAGCCGCGAGGACATGGAGCAAACCTTGTTGCGCTATGTGGCGCTGTACAACCACCAATTGCCGCAATCAGCGCTCAAGAGCAGTACGCCCATGCAGGCCATGAAACAGTGGTATCAGTCGCACCCGCATCTGTTTAACAAGCGACCATATGATCGTCCGGGATGCGACAACTGGCAGCGTGGCCTTGACTTCCGACTACGTGTGGCGAGGGTCTTCCCAGACCCGCGAGAAGCCCGCCATTCAAGGGTCGTTCAAGTACGCCCACGAGTCCGGTCTCTATGCCTCGGTGTGGGGTTCGAACGTCAAGTTCAAGCCCGACAACGGCGCGTCGAGTGAGTTCGACATTGCGCTGGGCTGGAGCGGCAAAGTCGCCCAGGACTGGGCGCTCGACGTCTACTACCTGCGCTACCAGTACCCGGGCTCCGATGTGAACCTGAACTGGAACGAGGTCAATGCCGCCGTGACCTGGCGCGACAACTACTGGGTCGCCGTGGGGCATTCCACGAACGCCATGGCAAGCAAGACCACCGGCACCTATGCACTCGTAGGTGCGCGCTACCCGATCAACGACACATGGCGGGTCGAGGGAACCCTGGCGCGCTACTTCCTCGATAGCACCTATGCGAAGAGCTACACCCACGGCTCCATTGGCGTCGTCTGGGCGTTCAAGGCGCCCTTCGAGGCTCGCCTGACCTTGCATGGCACCGACTCGGCGACCAAGCAGTTGTTCCCCGGCATGGCTGGCTCGCGCGCGGAATTTGCGCTGCAGGCGTCCTTCTAGGAGTTCCCCATGTCTTTGACCTCACGCCTCGCTGGCATCCACGGAGTATCAAATCATGGTTGAGCCACTTCTCCTACTTTCCCTGCTCCTCGTTGTGGGCTGGCCTTTGGGGCGCTATCTTGCCGCGGTCATGCGTGGCGCCCCCATGCGCAGCGATGCGCTGTTCTCATGGATCGAGCGCCCCATTTATGCAGCGCTTGGCACCCGCCCTCATGTCGGCATGAGCTGGCGTGGGTATGCGGGCGCATTCCTGCTGTCCAACCTGCTACTCGCAATTGTGGTGTGGGTGATCTTCATGACGCAGGCCTGGCTTCCGCTCAACCCGGACGGCGTGCCGAACATGAGCTGGGACCTGGCCCTGCACACCATGGTTTCGTTCCTCACGAACACCAACCAGCAGCACTACTCGGGCCAAGCACAACTGTCCTACCTGTCGCAGATGACCGGCATCGTCGGCCTGCAGGTCGTCACGCCTGTCATGGGCTTGGCGATGGTGGCGGCCACGCTGCGCGGTTTGTTCGGTGGCCGGCAGGCCATGTCGCAGGATTCCGCCCAAGTCAAAGCGACAGATGCCAAGGTCGTCGTTGATGTCGGCAACTACTGGGCCGACGTGACGCGGGCAACGCTGCGCTTCGTGCTTCCGCTGTGCCTGGTATTGTCGGCGCTCCTGACCTGGCAAGGCGTTCCAGCGACGCTGGCCGCCGGCCCCGTCGCAAGTCCAGTGGAGGCCACGGCCGAGTTCAAGGAACAAAAGATCCCGCTGGGCCCGGTCTCCCCGATGGTGGCCATCAAGCAATTGGGCAGCAACGGCGGTGGCTGGTACGGCCCCAACAGCACGGTTCCGCTGGAGAACCCGACACCGCTGAGCAACTTCCTCGAAGTGTTTGCGATTGCCCTTATCCCGGTCTCGATCATTTTCATGGTGGCGCCGTTCACGGGCCGGCGCAAGTTCGGCGCGATGGTCCTCGGCACGATGCTCACCATGTCGGTGCTGACGGCTGGCATCAGCCTGTGGTCGGAGAACAATTCCGCGACCACGCTGGATGTCGCGCTGATGGAAGGCAAGGAGGTTCGGCTGGGTGCTGAAGCATCGGCCTTGTGGGCATCCACCACAACGCAGATCAACAATGGCTCGGTCAATTTGATGCTGGATTCCTCGGCGCCGCTCACCGGCATGATGTCGATGATCAACATGCTGATCAACGCCATCTGGGGCGGTGTGGGCTGCGGCCTGATGCAGTTCCTGGTCTACCTGATGTTGGCGGTCTTCCTGGCCGGCCTGATGACCGGCCGCACGCCGGAATTGTTTGGCCGAAAGATCGAGGGGCCGGAAGTCAAACTGCTGGCGATTCTGGTGCTGCTGCAGCCGCTCGTGATCCTTGGCTTTACCGCGATCACGCTGGCTATCCCCAGTATTACAGGGAACTCGAATCCCGGCTTTCACGGAATCAGCCAAGTCTTCTACGAATACGTCTCGGCTTTCGCCAACAACGGATCGGGCTTCGAGGGCCTGGGTGACGCCACGGTGTGGTGGAACGTGAGCTGCGCGATCGTGCTGGCCCTGGGGCGCTTCCCCTCGCTGGTGATCCCGCTGGCCATCTCCGCGATGCTGGCATCCAAGCGGCGCGCACCGGAAGGCTCCGGCACCTTGCACGTCGAGACGCCGACATTCGCTCTGACGCTGATTGGCATCGTCATCATCCTCACGCTGTTGCAGTTCATGCCAGTGCTGGTCCTTGGCCCTGTGGCTGACCATTTGCTGCTGACCGAACTGCTGGCTCGGTAAAGGGAATCTGAAAATGAGTACCACACATGCAAACGCCCCGGTGACCGAAGGCCACAGCTTCAAGCCTGCGCTCATCGATTCATTCAAGAAGCTGGCGCCCCAGCACGCCGTGAAGAATCCCGTGATGGCCGTCGTCTGGCTCGGTACGGTCTTGACGGCCATTGCTACCCTCGCAGGATGGACGACCGCCGGCTTCGGCTGGTCCGTGACGCTGATCCTGCTGGTGACCGTTCTGTTCGCGAACTTCGCCGAAGCCGTCGCCGAGGCGCGTGGGCGCGGTCAGGCGGCCTCTTTGCGCCGTGCGCGCAAGGATTTGGTCGCCCGTCGGCTCGACAAGGCGGGCAAGGAAACCACGGTGCCTGCTACCGAGCTTCGGCCCGACGATCTGGTGGTCGTGGAGGAAGGCCAACTGGTGCCAGCCGACGGTGAAATCGTCGAAGGCGTGGCGACCATCAACGAGGCGGCCGTGACCGGCGAATCGGCGCCGGTGCTGCGTGAAGCCGGCACTGACCGCTCCGGCGTGATCGGCGGCACCAAGGTGCTGTCCGACCGCATCGTCGTGCGCGTCACGGCAGAGCCGGGCCACAGCTTCCTGGACCGCATGATCTCGCTGGTCGAAGGCTCCAATCGGCAAAAAACGCCCAACGAAATCGCCCTGGGCATCGTGCTCGCCGTCCTGACCCTGACCTTCTTGATCGTGGTCGTCACGCTGCCCTTTATCGGCGGTTTCGTCGGCGTCGAGATCAACGTGGTGCTGCTGGTGGCGCTGCTGGTCTGCCTCATCCCCACGACCATTGGCGGCCTGTTGCCTGCCATTGGCATCGCAGGCATGAACCGCGCGCTCAAGGCCAACGTGCTGGCCAAGTCCGGTAAAGCCGTGGAGGTGGCAGGCGATGTGGACGTGTTGCTCCTGGACAAGACGGGCACGATCACCTACGGCGATCGTCAGGCCACGGCGTTCCATGCGCTTGCAGGTGTGGACGGCACCCAGCTGCGTCAGGCCGCTCTGCTGGCCTCGCTGGCCGATCCCACGCCGGAAGGCAAGTCGATCGTCAAGCTCGCTCGCGAGAAGGGTGAGAAGCTCGTCGATCCGGAACAGGCGCACTTCGTGGCCTTTACCGCGCAAACCCGGATGTCAGGTGTGGACCTGCCGGGTGAGCGTGTGATCCGCAAGGGGGCCATCGACGCCATCATCAAGCATGTCAAGTCGCTGGACGGCCACGTTCCGGCCGAACTCGAAGCGCGTGTCAATGATGTCGCTCGCAAGGGGGCAACGCCTCTGGTGGTGAGCGACGGCAGGCACGTGCTCGGCGTCATCGAACTGTCAGACGTCATCAAGCGCGGCATCAAGGAACGCTTTGCCCGCCTGCGCGAGATGGGGGTAAAGACCGTCATGATCACCGGCGACAACAAACTGACCGCAGCCAACATCGCCGCCGATGCCGGCGTGGACGACTACATCGCCGAGGCAAAGCCGGAAGACAAACTCGCCCGTATCCGCGCGGAGCAGGCTGGCGGACGCCTCGTGGCGATGGTGGGTGATGGCACCAACGACGCACCGGCGCTGGCCCAGGCCGACGTGGGTCTGGCCATGAACTCCGGCACGCAGGCCGCCAAGGAAGCCGGCAACATGGTCGATCTGGACTCCGACCCGGCCAAGTTGCTCGCGGTGGTCGAGATCGGCAAGCAGCAGCTCATCACACGCGGTGCGCTGACGACGTTCTCGCTGGCCAATGACGTGTCGAAGTACTTCGCCATCCTGCCGGCGCTGTTCGCTGCGGCCATTCCGTCGATGGCGGCGCTCAACGTGATGAACCTGACGAGCCCGACCAGTGCCGTGCTGTCGGCGCTGATCTTCAACGCGCTCATCATTCCCGCGCTGATTCCGCTGGCATTGCGTGGTGTTCGCTTCAAGCCGGCCAGCGCCACCCATCTGCTGCGCAACAACATGCTGATCTACGGCGTGGGTGGCGTGGTGCTTCCATTCATCGCGATCAAGCTCATCGACGTGATTCTGTCGGCCTTGTTCAACGTCTGAGGAACTTCCCATGACCATGACAACTTCTCTCACTTCTCGGGCACACAAGGGCCGTCCTGATGACACACCGGTAGCAGACCGTGGGGTCTGGCGTGGCGCTATCGGGTTGACGGTTCTCTCCCTGGCTGGCTTCGGCTTTCTCTACTCGCTCGCCGGCGTTGGCATCGGGCAGGCGCTGTTTCCCTCAACCGCCAACGGCAGCATCGTCGAACTCGATGGCAAGGTGATTGGCTCCGAACTGGTAGCCCAGCCCTTCGTCAGCGAGCGGTACTTCCAGCCACGCCCCTCTGCCGCCAGCTACAACACGATGTCACTGGCTGGCAGCAACCAGGCGCGGACCAACCCAGACATGCGCAAGCGCCTGGAAGAAACGCGCGCGGCCGTCGCCCAGCGTGAGGGCATCGAGCCATCCGCGGTGCCGAACGACCTGATCACCCAGTCTGGAGGAGGCATCGACCCGCACGTCAGCCCCGAAGGTGCCTCGGTCCAGGTCGCGCGGGTGGCTCGTGCGCGCGGCCTGGAGCCGAGCATTGTCGAAGGGCTCGTCGTCCAATACACGGAGAACAAACAACTCGGTGTGCTGGGGCAGGCACGGGTCAACGTACTGAAGCTCAATCTCGCTCTGGATGCGCACAAGGCGGCCCCGGCCACCCCTGCGGCGGGGGCACAGAGCGAATCGGCGGTTCCTCAACGATAAGAACGGGAGGCGCATGAGCACGTTGAGCAAGCACCTGGATGAAAGAGACATCCTGTTGGGCCTCAAGGCCGCGAGCAAGCGCGAAGTCTTCGAGGCCATCGGTCAGCACATGCAGGCCCTTCATGGGATATCGGCGGAGTCGGTTGCATCGGCACTCCATCGCCGTGAAGCGGCTGGATCAACGGCACTTGGTTGTGGCGTAGCGATTCCGCATGCCCGTGTGAACGAGCTGGAGCGGATTCGTCTGCTCTACCTCAGGTTGGCTCCGGCGCTCGTGTTCGACAGTCCCGACGGTGAGCCGGTTTCGGACATCGTGGCGCTGATGGTGCCTGCGCCCGCGACGCAGGAGCATCTGGACGTGCTTGCTCACGTCGCTTCACTTTTTTCGGAGAAGGCGTTCAGAAAGGCGCTGCACACATGCGAGGAACCGGGTCAAGTCATGGAAGTCATTGCGAACTGGCCACATTGAGAAGAGCACAGCAAGGAGCCCATACCGATGATGGCTCAGGGTATGAGGGATCATCGGTGATGTGCGTGGGCATCGCCTGCGAGGTCGATCGCATTGCCGTCACGACGAACAGCAGGCCTGGCGGGCGCTTGTTCCAATCGTTCTTTCCCGCCAACACCGTGGGTCGGGCGGTGGTCCGCATGTTCTGTGCTGGATTTCGGCAACCCATGCGGATTGTCATCAGCGGAGTTCGCGCCTTGGATTTCGCGCTGTTACTGGGACGGGGTCACAGGCGGGAAGTGATCCTGCTGTTTCAGCCGATGCCCTCGGCTGCTTTGGCCGCCCGCGCATGGCACCAGCCTTAAATCGCGGCCTTGCTTGCACACCGCGAACTTCCGACTTACCGTTCTGAATGCACAGTGAATTGAAAAGGTAGCCATGGGGTCTGAGAATACAGAAAAAGCTGACGCCCTCGTTGGAGAACTACGGCGCCAGGCTGCCGGCAGACTGACTGTTTTCCTGGGCGCTGCCCCTGGTGTAGGGAAGACCTACGTGTCGCATCCCGGACGATCATATGGTCGCTTGTTAAACAGATGCGGGTGCGACTGATACCACTGTTTCATGGCCTGCATGGGCGTACTGCTCTTG
>NZ_FPIQ01000032.1 GCF_900119085.1 Nitrosovibrio sp. Nv17
TTGCGCAGGCGTGAGCACGGTCTGCAGGTGATGGGCCGTATGCGAGCGGTCTGCAAAAACATCGCGCTTCTTCCATTTGTAAACCGTCTGCTCAGTGATCCCGAAGCGCAGGGCCAGGACGTTGGCTGGCTCGTTGCTGGCTGCGATCTCGGCACGCACGGCGGGCGTGGTGCGGGCGTTCTTGTGCAGGGCAATCAACATGGCTTTACTCCCTGGGTAGATTGCAAGGACTCTATCAACTCTTGCAGGACCGCTCTGGCCATGAAGAGGGGATAGCGTTTAGAGTCTATGCAATCGTCCGGGATGCGACACCTACGCCATGCTGGCGCGTGCGCGAGACCTGCATCGCCAGGGCGTTGACGTGCTCATCGGTATCGTTGAGACACATGGCCGCGGTGAGACGCAGGCAATGGCGGATGGCTTGCCCCATCTGGCACGAAAAAAGGTCGAGTATCAGGGGCGAACGCTCGAAGAGATGGACCTCGATGGTCTCCTGGCGCGCAAGCCCGCCATCGCCCTTGTGGACGAATTGGCGCATCGCAATGCGCCCGGCAGTCGCCATGAACGTCGCTGGCAGGATGTCGAGGAACTCCTGGACGCGGGCATCGACGTCTATACCACGGTCAACATTCAGCACCTGGAGAGTTTGAATGACGTGGTGCATCAGATCACTGGAATTCGCGTCAGCGAAACAGTTCCGGATTCGGTATTCGAGCGCCTGCGGGACATCCGGCTGGTTGACCTCCCAGCACAGGAGCTGATCGAACGTCTCAACCAAGGCAAGGTTTATCTCCCTGAGCAGGCGATGCAGGCGCTTCAGGGATTCTTCTCGCCTTCCAACCTCACAGCGCTTCGCGAACTGGCCATGCAGACCGTTGCTGAACACGTGGATGCCGATCTGCGTGAAAAGCAAACAGCTCGCGGTCTGTCCGGCGTTGGCATCCAGCGTCATGTGCTCATTGCCATCGATGGTAAAGGCCAATCGGAGTATCTGGTGCGCGCCGGCGCGCGGATCGCTGAGCGCCGCGGCGCGCCTTGGTCTGTGGTGTCGGTGGACACGGGTCATTCGGCTGAAGCTGCGCTTCATGCCGAGGACCTCGACCGGGCTTCATCACAGTTCAATTCGATGGCACGCTCCGAGCAGCAGCGCCAGATGGAACTCGACAAGGCCTTTGCTCTGGCTCGAAGCCTGGGTGGGGAGACAGAGTTGCTGCGAAACACGGACATCACGCAGGGGCTGCTGGATGCCGCAGCTGCGCGAGGTGCTCGGTCCATTGTGATCGGTCGCACGCGCGAGCGCCCCATCGCGAGAATTTTCAATCGAACGCTGACTCAACAGCTGCTGCAAAGGGGGGCTCGCTACGAACTCACCATTGTCAGCACGCCGCAAGCGAGGCAGAAATCCCGGGGACTCTACGATTTGAGGGGGGAGCGTTTGGCCAAGGGCGAACCTGGGCTGATCCTGCTGGCCACCGTCGGGGCCGTGATTGCGGCGTTCATCGCAGAGCGCTTCGTAGGGCTGGAGGATCTTTCCACGGTGTTCCTGGTCGCCGTCTTGCTGGTGGCTTCGAGGACGCGCATGGTCGCAGCGGTCATCACCGCGGTACTGTGCTTCGTTGCGTATGACTTTCTGTTCATCGAACCGCGCTTTACATTGTTCATCAGCGCGCAGCGAGGTGTGGCCACCGTGCTGCTCTTCATGACCGCCGCCTTGATCGCCGGACGATTGGCTTCGCGGTTGAGAATGCAGGTGATCTCGTTGCGCGCCGCGAACACTCATGCGACGGCCATGCAGAATATGGCCCGGCAATTGTCCAAGGCGGCCGATCTTGGGCAGGTCATCTCCGCCAGTTCCTCCGTGCTCCAGTCGAGTTTGAACGCCCAGGCTTGGCTGCGTATCAATGGCGAATCTGGTCCAACCGCAGTCCAAGGCGAACTGTCAGAGAAAGATATGGTCGCTGCCGACTGGTCTCAGCAGCATGGCCAGGCCAGTGGCCGTTATACGGACACCCTGACCAATTCCGCTTGGTGGTTCCTGCCGATCCGTTCCGATCAGGACACCATCGGCGTCGTGGGATTGCGATTTCCTTCGGCGATGGGGCGGCTCTCATTCGAGCAGCGGCGTCTGGCCGAAAGCATGACGGAAGACATCGGTCAGGCAGCGCTGCGCGCCCGGCTGGTCTCGGAACTTGAGGTGGCCCGAGTGACGGGCGAGACGGAGCGGTTGCGCTCGGCCTTGCTGTCGTCGGTGTCCCACGACTTGCGCTCACCACTCTCTTCCATGATCGGTGCGGCCGATAGCCTGTCCCGTTATGGCAAGGATATGAGTTCAGAAGATCGCCAAAGTCTGCTGGAAACCATCAGCGTCGAGGGTGAGCGACTGGATCGCTACATTCAAAACCTGCTGGACATGACCCGGCTGGGCCAGCAGGGCCTCACCCTGTCGCGCGACTGGATTGGCGTGGATGAGTTGATCGGTTCTGCCTCGCGGCGTCTGCAGCGCTATGAGCCGACAGTGAAGGTGGAGAGCGACATCGATCCCGAAATCGGCCTGATCCATGTTCATCCGGCATTGATCGAACAGGCCATCTTCAATGTCATGGAGAACGCCGCCAAGTTTTCCCCACCGGGCGAACCGATCAGTGTTCAAGCCAGGCCAGCTGATGGCAACGCAGTGCGCATCGACATTTCGGACCGCGGGCCAGGTATCCCGGAGGACGAGCGACGCAGGATCTTCGACATGTTCTACAGCATGGAGCGCGGTGATCGCGGAAAACAGGGGACGGGCCTTGGCCTGACGATTGTGCAGGGCATCGTGGGTGCCCATATGGGAAAAGTAGAAGCGTTGCCCGGTCCGCAGGGACGAGGCACATTGATTCGGCTGACGTTGCCCATGGGCGAGCAGCCGAGCGAGGAATGAGACCATGAGTGCAGCTATCGATTCCGCGCCCGCGCCGCGCGTTCTTGTGATCGACGACGAGCCGCATATTCGCAAATTCATCGACATCAGTCTTCGATCGCAAGGCTATCTCACGTTGCTGGCTGCGACTGGCCAGGAAGGCTTGAGCATGCTCGCGGGGAAAGGGGCTGACATCGTGGTGCTGGACCTCGGACTTCCAGATCGCGATGGCGAGGATGTTCTCAAAGAGCTGCGTCGGTGGTCACGGGTCCCGGTCATCGTCCTGACCGTTCGCTCGGACGAGGAGGGGAAAGTCGCGTTGCTCGACGCCGGTGCCAATGACTATGTGACCAAGCCCTTCGGGATCGAGGAACTCATGGCACGCATTCGCGCGTTTCTCAGGGTGAGTGGACTGCGTAGCGAGACAGGGCCCATCTACGATGACGGGAATCTGCACATCGACCTTTCCCAGCGCGAGGTAAAGCTCCAGGGGCAGGTCGTCACCCTCACCCGTAAGGAGTTCGCGTTGCTGGCCCTCCTGGTCGAGCAAGCAGGCCGTCTGGTGCCACAGCCTCAGCTTTTGAAAGAGGTGTGGGGCCCGACCCACGAGGAAGATGCGCACTACCTGCGGATTCTCGTGGGGAAGTTGCGAAACAAGCTGGGGGACGACGCATCGGCGCCAACATACATCGTGACAGAGCCGGGTGTCGGATTGAGGTTCGTCGGTAAGGAGCGGATCTGAATGCGTTGAGTTGGCAACAGAGCCATCCAGTCATTCGTGTGTCGCGCATGAAGTTATGCATATAGAGTATTCGAAATCGTTGTCGGTCGATGAGCGGCAGCACATCGTGAATGAAGTCCTTCGCCATGACCGCGCGCCGGTAGGCGTGGGTATGCCGCGGGCCATTGGCCTCAGCGCCCGCATTAAAGATACGCTCGTGGGCGGAGTGTGCGGCCGTATCGAGAAAGACCGCTTGTACGTCGAGTACCTGTGGGTGGACAGCCGATTTCGCGGCCAGGGCATCGGTTCCAATTTGCTTCAAGCGGTCGAATCCGCGGCAAGGGATGGAGGTTGCGTCGAATCTCAGATTGAAACGCTATCGAGGAAGACGGCTCGGATTTACTTGGCGAGGGGCTATCGAGTCACGCATCATCTGTGCAACTACATCCCCGGATTGACGCTCACTGTCATGACAAAAGAGCTGGGTGAGTCGCATATCGTCGAGTGCTGATCGGCATTCTTACCACTGGGCGGGCGGTAGGTTTAACCGCTGTATCGCGCGCTTGATGAGCCAAGCCATGGTGATGGTGCCCAACAGATAGATGACGCCCGTCACGTTCGGCATGTTGCCAAACGAGGAAACCATGAATTCCTTGATTTTGAGGTAGGCCCATCCTGCCAAAGATGTCTCGTCAAATAGAATCGCAGCGAGCATAAGGGCCGTCGATAGCCAACTATCCTTACGCTGGCTATTGGCGTGCCTGAGCCCGTTTTGTGATCGAAGCACCGCAGCCCTCACTTGGATTCGCATGGCAAGGAGCACGTGCACCCCGGCAAGAGTCCAGAAGAACGCAGCTGCCGCGCTCATCAGAATCGACCAGAATCCGTTTCGCGGTGCCGCAAAACCTTGCTTAGAAGATTTTTTATCTTCGGCTGCGGGGCTGGGTCAGGCCGACTCAATGCTCGCAGAAACCGGTCGCACAACCAGCGTGCGTCATACCGACTAATTGTTTCCATCAACGCTCGGTGCCGCTCTTGTCGCTCAGCAAGAGGCATGGTGAGAGCGCGGTGCATGACATAGGCCATGGACTCCTTGTCGTAGGGGTTGACAGCCAGGGCAGCCGGCATTTGTTCGGCATCCCCCGTAAACTTCGAGAGAACCAGAACCCCGGGGGCATCGGGGTTCTGTGCCGCGACAAACTCTTTTGCCACCAAACTCACGCCGTCTCTAAGCGGGGTTACGAGCGCAACCTGCGCTGCTTGATAGAGTCCGGCAAGTTCCTCGCGGCTCAGCGTCCTGTGGATGTAGCGAACAGGCGCCCAATTCAGTTCCCCTATGTCCCCGTTGAGCGCGCCGCACAAAGATTCAATTTCACTTTGCATATCGGTGCAAGAATTGGTTTCGTCGCTTGCGGGGAATGCGACCTGAATCAAGGTGGCGCAAGAACGGAACTCAGGAAACTTATTTAAGAACTCACCAAAACCTCGAACTCGATGAGGAATGCCTTTGGCGTAGTCCAAGGGGTCGATACCGATGAGGAGTTTGCGTCTTGAGTACTCCTGCTGAATTCTTTGCAAAGCCTCTTGTGAACCCTGGGATTGCGCGAATGCTCGGAAGTTTTCCACATCTATCCCGAGAGGGAAGACGTCGACCAAAGTTCTCCCGCGCCGTGTGACCACGGAGCCCTCAACAGCCTGGTCTCCAAAATAGGTCCGAACGTAGGATAAAAAGTTTTCCTTGTCTTCGTGCGACTGAAATCCGACCAAATCATAGGCAAACAGCGCGCTAAAAAGCGATTCGTGATTCGGCAGTGCTGCCAGCGTTGCAGAGGGCGGTAGTGGGGTATGGAAAAAAAAGCCGATACGATTCATGACTCCGGCCGCGCGCAGTTCCTCCGCCAACGTGATGAAATAATAGTCATGAACCCAGACGATATCGTCGTCGTCAAGGATGGAAGTAAGTGTATTGGCGAATCGCTTATTGACCGCTCGATAAATCAACTCGCCTGATCCATCGAATTCTGCCAAATCAACGCGCTGATGCAGCAACGGCCACAGCTGACCATTGGCATAGTTTTTGTAGTAGCCATCGTGTTCTTTTTGGCTGAAGTTGACGCAGAGATATTCAACATTCCCATCAATGGAGCGCTCAACTCGGTTTTCTCCATTTGTCTCCGCTGTGATCAGCCCGCTCCATCCGAGCCATAATCCACCATGCTCTCGAAGAAGCTTGCCCAAGGCTACGGAAAGTCCACCTGCATCTGGAGTGTGTAGATCCGCCAGACGGTTTGAAAGCACAATCAACCTGCCGCTCATACGACCTCTCTGCTCCCAACTGCAGCGATGGAACTGCACAAAAAAACTAGGCAACAGGTGGAAATGCTACGTTGGAGGACGAGCGCGCTCCGTAAATTTGGCGATAAATTCCCTGAGCCGCCTTGTTTAGGCGGTAAACATGGAGCAGGATCGGAACGTTCGACGCTGAGACAAGGCGCCGAGCAACCCCGGTATCTTGTTGGTGTTGCGCCGTCTGGGCCGAGGCTAAGTCCGCTCCAGATTCCGCGCTGGTTGCATGCGGGTGTGCCCAGTTGAGCTGAGCAACGTTGGCGGCTGCACCGGGCGAATCCACTTTCACTGGTCGTGGTTCGCTTGAACAAGAGAAAGATACGGATTGTTCGGCGGCGGGTTCTGGAACAGTTGCAGAGGGTCTGTTAGAAGGTAGCCATGGAGGCGGCGCGCCTTCCTTGGTCCAGCCACATCACAGATCCAGATGTTCAGGCCATTGGGTTGCTTGCGATGCAGTTGCAATCGTTCGAATCGCTTTTGCACCCATTGCCAATCCGACTGCTCCTCCTGTTTGGCCAGCGCACTTACCTGTGGATGTTCCTGCGCATACCGTTGGAACACGCCGGGACTGACCAAGTACGCGGTATCGCTCACCGAATGCACCAGCGCCTTCGCGTCGTTGATGATGAGGCGCCGCGAAGCGATGCCCTTTCGCAGCCACGCCATGAAGTGCTCGCCCGAAGGCTTCGTCGCCGAAAGCGCGGGCGCTGGCGTTTGTGACGAAGGCAGCGCCGCTACCGAGGCTGACTCGGGCACGTCGGGGCGCATGTCGGGCGCATCGTGTGAGGCAGTTTCCACATCCTGCGCAGAGGCCATTCCCACCATCGCCAGCATGTCCTCGACGACGTCGGACATGACCTGAGGCTTGGGCGGATGAATAGAAGCGGTGCTTCCAGCTTCTTCCCATGGCAGCGCCTCTTGGCTTGCCGAGGCGGCCTTCGCATCAGCCGTGGGGGGTGGGAGCGACGTATCGGCCGCTTTGTCCGCAGAAGCCGTGTCGATCGCCACCGTCCCGGCGAACGGCACCGGCCGCTCGCCAGGCTCCCAAATCAGCGCAGGTGACAGCCGCAACAGGGTGAACGAGTGGGACCAGCCGGTCGAACTGGTTACGGTCGCGCGCCAGATGGCCTTGCCGTCGAGCGTCGGCTGCAACATGCCGTGGTCCTGGAGCACATTGAACACCGCGGTGTTGTTCGCAGGGATGCCATCGACACCCTGGGACAGCAGGTGCGCGCGCAGCTTGTCCGATACCGTCTTGCTCACCAGCCACAGCGCGTCCTCGGTGAGCCAGCCATCGGAGGCTTCGGGCTGGTTCAGCTTCAGCTCTTCCTTCAGCAGGTAGCGCAGCCCGTCGACCAGCTTGCGTTGGAGCGAGTGCTTGGGCGCGGCCATGGCGCGCGCGGGATCGCCGCCCAGCTCCTGGGCGACGGAGGCGCGGTCGGCCTGCACGACCAGCTCGCCCAGCACCCCGGCGTGCTCGTACTGCCCGGCCAGGACGTAGAGCAGCGGCGCCCACAGGGACGGATAGCCGCTGAGCCAGTCCAGCAGATCGCGATCGAGCAGTTGCCGGTAGAGCAAGCCTGTCGCGGCGCTGTGGAGCCGGTACTCGCGATCGTCGCGGTAGCGAAAGCGGTACGGCTGACGCAGGGGGCCGTGCCACGGGTGCCAGGTGCCGCCGTCGGCCAGCTCGACGTGCAGATCGACCGCCACCTTGCCGATGTCGTGGAACAACGCGGCATAGGCGACGGCCGCAGTCCAGGCTTCGGACTGCGCGGCCTGGTCTTCGGGACTGGCGCCGATGGGCAGCAGATGGGACTGCCGCAGTTTCAGGCTGTAGGCGACGATTTCCAGACCATGGTCGAGCATGCCGCCCAGGTATGCGTGGTGATGTGCTTCGGAAGCAGGAAAGGTCTGCACCAGCTCGGCGTAGCGCTCCAGGGGAGCACGGTAGAGAGTGGCGAACTGCTGGCGCGAAAGCGAGGTGCGCTGCCAGATGTGTTCCATCAGCTTCTGCCGGCGCGGGGTGCCCAGCAGCGATGCGGCCGACTCCGGCCACATCAGCCCTTTCGGGAGGTTAGTGGCGGGGGCCGGCAACGGTGCTGCAGCGACTGGAGGGCGTTTTCGCTGGAACAGGGAGAGCATGTCGGTGTCCTGATCGCGGGCCGGGCGGGAGGCCTTTTTGCCTTTTCGAGGTAGGGCCTTTCCCCTTGCACCCCATTCCCTTGCCGTTTCGACCCTTTGGCTTTTAACCGTTTCGGTATAGCGGGGCCTGGGCTGCGGCTCCAGCGTCAATGTGGAACCCGCACGAATGGATTGGACGGCGACCTGGCGCTGGCCTCGGCCTATGCTGCCGGGACGCTACACCGCCAGGTAGGCTCCCACTCGGGCGACTAAGTTGACAAACGCGACAAAGGAGACTATAGTGAACCCTGTCTCAAACCTACCTGGGAGCTGACCATGCCCACTGCGATCGAATTCATTGCCGACCGGCTGCCGCGCGTCACGGTGGAGGATGTGCGACGCTTCGCCGATACCGTCGAAATCCGGGATGCCCCGGCTTTCGCGGCCGAGTTGCAGGCGTTCATCCACGAGCGCGTCGAGGCGGTGACGCTGCCTGCCAACCTGGAAGGTGAAACGGTGGTGCAGGCCTTGCAGCGCAAGGCGGCCGCGTTGCGCTCCGACACGCGCTGGGCACCGAATGAAACCGATGTCCAGCGAGGCCGCGCCGTGCTGTTGGAAGCCTTCAACCAGCCGGACAACCTGCCGCCTGCCGAGTTCGCCAAGCTGGCGGACAAGTCGCGCCAGCAAATCTACAAGGACATCCTCGCCCGTCGGCTGCTGGCGCTGAACGTGGGGCCGCGCGGCCAGAAGCTGCCCGACTGGCAGCTCGACCCGGTGAAGCAGCAGTTGACCCAAACCGTGCTCCAGGAGGTCGAGGGCATCGACCACTGGACGATCTACCGCGCGCTGTCCGAACCGCTCGAAGGCTTGGGCGGCCGCTCGCCGGTGGATGCGGTGACGCATGGCACGATCGATGACGTGGCCGAGGTCGTGTTCAACGTGCTGGGCGTCCAGGTGCATTGAAGCAAGATCGCCATGAGCCACGAGCTGCCTCCGTTGCTGATCGATGCCGGTGAACTGCTCCAGCATGTGAGCCGCGTCGTCTATCGGGGCAGCCCGCTGTACTATGGCCGCAGCGGCACGAATCGCTACGATGATCCGGCGCGGGCCTACGGCGTGCTCTACCTGGGACGTGACCTGCCCACGGCGCTGATGGAGTCGGTGTTTCACAAGCACCAGTGGCTTGCGGACACGCAACGCTCGATCGCGCTGAAAGAAGTCCGGGCCAGGATGGTGCGCGCAGTAGGCGTGATGGACGATGTGCTTCTGGCCGATCTCACGGCGCCGGGCGTCATGGCGGGCTACTTCGGCCTGAACCTGGAGCAGTTGGCCAGCCGCGACTACACGCACACGCAGCAGGTGTCCGCACAGGTGCATGCGATGCTCGGAAACGACGGCCAGCCGTTGTTCGATGGGGTGCTCTACCCCTCGCGCAACAACTATCCCGCCGCGAGCATCGCCCTGTTCGAGCGGGCCGGAACGAGGATCAGCGTCATCGAGGACATCGACCTGGTTGACCATGTGGACTGGCCGCGTTTCGTTGCCACCTACCGTATCGGCGTCGAACCCGACCCCGGCCCGGTGGTGCCGGATGACGAAGTACCCTGAAGCAGCAAACCGAATGAAGTGGAGCAAACCGGAATAGGCATTCCTCAGCAGCAGGAGACGACCATGAACACAACGACCCGCACCAGCACCGCAGAACGCTTCGGCCGCGCCTTTGGCCGCGGATGGCGTGCCTATGCGCGCGGCGAACGGCGGGCGTCGAACTGGTTGGTGTCCAAGGGCATGCCGCGAGCTGGCGCTACCGCGCTCGTGCGGGTAGCCAAGCTGGCTGTACTGGGGGTGCTGCTCTACGTTGCGTTTTGGTTCGCACTCGTGCTGCTGGGCGTTGCGGCGGCGGGATGGGCTGCTGCTGCCAATACTTCGGATGAAGACGAGTGGCCTTTCACCGACCTCACCGAGCTGCGCAAGACGCCGGGCTACGCTCCCAACCTGTACAACGACACGTCGCACGAGTTGTACACCGACGACTGACCGGCCTCGCGCTATTTCAGCTTTCCTCCCGTGAGCGCCCCGGCACCCTTGCCGCCAGCTTGGCCGGCGCTCTTGCTGCCATCGGAAAGCCCCTGGATGACGTGCCCGGCCCGAATCCCAACCCAGGTAAGGCTCGCCAGCCAGAATCCCGGCAGAACCAGGAACATCGTGCCCATGACGAACATCAGGAGCATGTCGCCGAAGGCGTTGTTCAACCCCACCAGCGGGTCAAAGTTGGTGTGCGGCCGATTCCAGCCAAAGCCCCAGCCATAAAGCGCGTCCAGAATCGTCGAATCGATCCAGCGTGCGAGCTGGAACCAGAAATCCGTGAAGAACAGCGCGAACTGCACGACGCTGACGGTGACGACCGTCTTCAGGTCATAGGTGCCCACAACCAGCACGAGCGGGATGCAGATGACCAGCGCCATCTTCAGCAAGGCGAGGATCATGGGCAGGGATTGGCGCACGACATCCATGGCGGGAAACGCAGCAATCGCGCCGACTGCCATCCCGACGTCGCCTGTGGCCCGCGTCACGATGTTCGGCAGGGTCTTGTCGATCTGGCCGCCGTAGTCCGTATAGACGCTGCCCTGGTTCAGTTTCTGCTGCCGCGGTGACGCGATGGCGCGGATCACCGAATCGTCCACCTCGGCCCGGCTCAGGAACCCGGCCCAGCCCGCCAGGCGATTCAGCAGGCTCGGGTCCACCTGACCCAGCAGGCGTGCCCGCAGGCCGTTGCTGCCGTCCGACCACCACTGCCTGCAAGTCGGATAGCCGCCACCATTGGCAACCTGCGCGAGGCCAGCATCGCGGGTGTCGTCGTAGGGCCAGGCCTCGCGCGCCGTACTGGAGCGATAGCTATCGTAGTAGCCACCCGTGTCCGTGAAAAAGCGCGAGCCGATCCAGGTCACGTCGTGCATCTGCTGCTCATCGAGATCCGGGCGCTGCATGAACAATTTGGCCCGCGCAGGCCCATAGCAATCCCGCGAGAAGTCCGCGACCTCCTGAGCCAGTACCGGGTCGTCAATGCGCGTCGCGTCGATCTCCATCCTCATCTGCCGCAGGTCCGTACCGCACGGGATCGCAGCCACCGAGGCGCTCGTGACGGCGCGCGAGAGCGCGTGCATGAAGGCCCACCAGACCGGCACCTTCGCCGACTGGTTGTTGATGGTGCTGAAAGACTGCGACCAGCCGGTTTCCGTGGGCTGCGGCACGCTGACTTGGCATTGTGCCGAGCGCGAGCTGTCGTACTGGATGGTGCTGAGGTCCACGTCGATGAACGGAATGCCCGCGAACATCACCACCACGATCGCGACGAACACCCGGTTCTCGATACGGGCGGCGCTCAGGACGCCTTTGTTGCCCTCGTCAGCGCCTTCCGCACGGGCCTTCAGCCACTCCTGCACGACGATGGCGACGAAAGGCAGCGCAAACACCCCGCTGGACACCAGCACGGCCCCAATGCCGTTGTTGACGATCCAGGACACGAGGGTGAGGTAGTACTCCAGATAGTCGGTCGTGAAGAGCGTCATGGCCCCGATCTCCCCTCAAGCGGCCTGCATCAACAGGCTGGTTTCCAGCGCGACGATGGCGACGACGCCGGCGACCTCGGTGCGGATCAGCCGGCGCCGCGCCTGCCCATCTGTCCCGCTTTGGTCTTCGCGGGCCAGCACTCGGCGGCGCATCCAGAACCATCCATAGACCGTTGCCGCGTACACGCACAGCCGCCAGATGAAGAAATACCCTGCGGAGGCCGCCAGCCACCGTTCCCAGCCTGCAACGCTGCCGACCAGATAGATGCCCGCGACGTTCGCTCCCACGGCAGCGGCAACGATCAGCACCAGCCACAGCAGCGTCTTCGCCGCGCGCCGGCTGAACAACCAGCGCAGCGGCCGCCAGGCCATGCGCGCTGGGCTCATGGCCGACTCCCCGGATTGCCCTTCTGGAGCTGGTCGAGACGATCCGGCACCGGATCGCCCTCGTAGATGCCGCGCGAGCCGGCCGCGCGCGTGCCGTGGCGCTGGATGATTGCCATGGGCGAGTTGTTCGCCAGCTCGCGCCGCAGTTCCAGTTCGGTCTTGAGGTTGCGAATCTCGCGGTCGAGCGTGTCGCTCTCGTGGTTCACGGCCTCCACGGCAAGCTCGTTGGCCGCGACGTTGGGCTCCTTCTTCCCCGTGAGCAGCGTGCGCTGCAGCAGCAGCGCCTTCTCCAGCACGGATGCCAGCGCGACCTCAGACGCCAGGCGCTGCGACAGCAGGTGCTGGTCAGGCTCGTCGCGCAGCGCCTCGATCACGCCGCGTGTGATCGGCAGCGACGCACTGCCAGCCTCGCGCAGGTTCTCCGGCGTCGTATTCCTCGCCTTGGAGACGAGATCCTGGAGCGCTTGGAGTTTGGCGTCGTACTCTTCTTGGATCAGCGGCGTGAGCCCGACGCCGGGTGTCGTTTCGGTCTTTGTGCAGGTATCGCACGTGCGCTGCTCCTTCTCGCCGAGCACGCGCGTAGCCCACTCGACGGCGGCCTGCGGCGAGGTCCAGGTCTGGCACGAAAGGCTGGCACAACTGGCCGGGGCGATCGAAGACGTGTCAGTCACGCCGCGGCCGTTGACCAGGTTGTAGCCGGCGCGGGTGACATCGCCGACGACCCTGATCGCGGGCTGGCCGGAGCCCCCCGCGTTGCTGCCCCCGACCCACGGCACGCCGTCATTGCCGCGGCGCGTCTCGGCTTGCTCGATGGCCGAGACCGCATCCGTGCTCGACACGGCGTCGCGCAGCGCCAGGCCTTCGGCCATCTGACTCCAGCCGAGCTGGCCGCCCGCCGTTTCGGCCATCTTCTCTGCCATGGCACGGCACGTCAGCTTGGAGCGGTCGAAATCCAGCCGGGCCTGCAGCACGCCATTGGTGAGCAGGTTGTACAGGCCGGGATCGGCCCGCTGGATGATCAGCGCGGGCAACGATGCCACCGCACTGGTGGCGCTCTGGATCACCGACGACATGATTTGCTGGAAACCGTTGGTGATGCCGTTGAGTTGGTTCCTCAAGGTGGTCTGGATGCTCATGTCACCGCAGATCAAGTTGCTGTTCCAGCCCACGCCAACACCGAGGGAGCGCATGCCAGCCGCACGTCCCATCGACACGGCGTTGCCGCCACCGATCGAGTACATGACGTCATCGCCGATGACGCTGCCGCTTGTCTGGTATCCCAGTTGACCCCAGGCCACGCCGCTGCCCAGCGCGAGGGCGCCGGCCAGCGCCAGGACGATCTCCGTGCGACGTGCCCGGCGGGAGAACGGATTGAATGCAGGACGGAACTTCATGGCACTACCTCAGAGGAAATCGACGCTGCCCAGGAACACCTGGCCCCGGCGTTCGCAGCAGGCATACGGCCGCCACAGCGCCCATGCGTAGTCGCCTTGCTGCGCCTGGGTAAGGAAGCCGCTGCGCGGAAAGACCGTGCAGGACGACGACAGGACGGGTGTGAGTTCTTGCCACTTGCCGGTGGAGGCATCGCCCTCCATCAGCGCGCCGGCCGGCCAGTAGCCGTCGCGGGAGTTGGCAAGCAACGGCTGATAGACGTGGATCTGCCCGCGGCGCGTGACGACATCGCCCGCACGCTGGGCCACCACTGCACCGGCCTTGAAGTCGTCGGTCTGGTGCAGGAAGCCGCCGCGGGGATACACGTTGCCCCACAGGTTCATCGTGGTGCGTGCGCCGACCTCACGCCGGCCCGGAATCAGCGCTTCCGGGTAGGCCATCTCGGGCAAGTTGTAGCGCCAGGCCAGCGTGTCCAAGGTGCTGAGCAAGTACGGCATGAACGCCGTGCCCGCGCCCTCGCAGAAGTAACCCGACGACGAGACGAACTGGTTGAACACCTCGACGCCGGGGTGGCCGATAACGTCCGAGTTTTTGAACTTGGCGAGGTTGTTTTCGTGGTCCTCGTTCGTCGTCCCGTCGCCGCCCGCTTGGGCGGACGGGTTGGGCGTGCTCATTGCCCGGACTTCGACCCAGGGGTTTTCGCCGGTATTCGAGTACGACGACACCACCGCATCGGGGATGTAGTGGCGCACCTTGATCGATGTGCGAACCGTACAGCCGGTCCATGTGCAGTAGAGCCAGTAGCAGATGCCAACGACGCGGTATTCGAGGCAGTCGGGTGACGCTACCGAGCCGACGATGGTGGCAGTGTTGAGGGCGTAGCTGCCCGTGGCGCTGAGCAGCAGCAACGAAGCCACGCCAGCACGCAGACGGCGCATCAGGTCGAATGGTCGGGTCACGGCTGGGTCCTCCGGTGCTGCTCGATGCGCGCGACAGCGCGAGCCACATCCGGCTCGCCATAGACCACGTAGCGCTGGTCCACCACGACGGCCGGGAGGCTGGTGATGCCCAGGCTCCATGCGTCTGTGACGCCCTGGTAGGCGGAGGCGATGCGGCGTTGGAGGTCGGCACCGCCGCTGGAGAGCCGGTGCTTGACGATGGCCGTGGCCTGTTCGGGGTTGGTGGGCAGTGCCGCTGAAAGCTCCGCTTCAATCCTGTGGGCTTCGTCCAGCTCGATCAGCCGCTCTCCACCCATGGTCTTGACCGGGTGGCGGCTGTCGGTGACGACCACCACGTCGGCGGCGAAGGTGGCCGGGCTGAAAACGGCCAGGGCTGCCGGCAGCGCAACGGCCAGGCCGAGGGTTCGCCAGCCCGACGCGAACCTGGAAAGAGATGCTGGCATGTCGCGTGCCCTTGAAGTTGATCAGGGCAGTAGTCAAACGCGAAGCCGATGCGGCCCCAACAAACAATGCGCATCGCGGGCACCCCACATACCTGTTCGGTGCTGCCGCATGGAAAAAAGCAGAGGCCGAAGCCCCCGCTGTGATCAGTGAACCACGTGCTTTCCTACAAAAGACCCGACTCGGCGAACGAGTACGGCGTGCCCTGACCAATCACGAAATGGTCGAGCACCCGCACGTCGATAAGCGCCAAGGCGGTTTTCAACTGCTCGGTCAGCACGCGATCCGCATTGGATGGCTCGGTGGAGCCCGAGGGGTGCTGATGGGCGAAGATGACCGCAGCGGCGTTCAGTTGCAAAGCGCGCTGCAACACGACGCGCGGATAAACCGAGGTCGCATTGATCGTTCCATGGAACATCGGCTCCACGGCCAGCACGTCGTGCATACTGTTCATGAATACAACGACGAAGATCTCGTTGGACTCGGCGACCAGCTTCAAGCGAAGGTAGTCCCTGACCGCAGCGGGCCGTTCAAGACGTGGCCCGGCTTTGAAAACCCGTCGCTCCAGCAGCACGATGGCTTGCTGAACGATCCAGTCTTCGTGCTGAGCGGCAATATCGGAAAGTGACTCCAGACAGGAGTCATTGATGACGACAGACATGGCGAACCTCCAG
>NZ_FPIQ01000034.1 GCF_900119085.1 Nitrosovibrio sp. Nv17
GGACTCGTGATGGAAGGCAACTGGCCGGTGCAGTGGGTGCTGGACAAGGGATTCAACGTGGTGGCGGCCGTACGCATGCCGTCCGAGACCATCCTGCCGAATGTCAGCGAATCCGGCAGGTTCAAGGACGTGAAGAAAGCCTACACGCAGGTCGACGTCATGACGGGCAGGGAGCTCGCAGTTTTTCCGCTCTGGCAGCTGTTCCATGCCCGATTCGATCCGGACAACTTCGATGACCTGGGCAGTCTCGGACGTCCCTTCCTCGATGCCGCCCGCAAGACCTGGCGCAAGCTCGACATGACGGAAGAAGACCTGGTGATCCGTCGGCGCGTACGCGCGCCCCTGCGGCTGACGCATCGCCTGAAGGGCTGGACCGAGGCGGAAGTGGAGGCCTATCGCGCCCGCGTCGAGAAGGATCAGCACGAAATCATGACCGACTACTACGTGAACAAGGATGCGGAAGTCGTCGCCATCCAGGGGGACAGCAATCTCGATCAGATACGCGACGTGGTGCACCTCCTGGATACCTTCTTCGCCGGCTCGCCCCTGCCGAAAGGGATGATGGGCTACACCGACGGGCTGGCGCGCGACATCCTCGAGGATCTGAAGCGGGATTACTACGACGAGGTGGATGTGCTGCAGGACACCCTGTCGTTCGGCTATGAGGCGGGCTTCCGTCTGCACCTCCTGCTGAAGGGCATCAATCCGGATGCGGAGGATTTCACGATCACCTTCGCCGAGCGCAGGACCGAGACCGCATCGCAGACGGTGGACAGGGGCCTCAAGCTGAAAGCCCTGGGGCTGCCGCAGGGCATGGTGTGGGAAGAGCTGGGTTTCGACCCCGCCTATGTCGAGGAGCGCAGGGAATGGGAGGCGAGCCATTACGATCCCTATCCAGAGGCGCACGGCGGCGCGAACCCCGCTCGCGTCAGCATCACCCCCGGCAATGGGCGCCAGGGCGAGAGCGGAACGGATATCGCAAACTGACAGGAGGATTCATGAGTGACGCGTTGAGGCTGGAGCAAATTGAGTATCCATTCAAAAAAAACTGGATCGTGAGCTATCCTTGGGTGAACAGACCGTCGCCTGGCCCAAACCGAGGTCGAATCATCCATATTGCTGATGTTGGTGGAGATGGAGGTTCACTGTGGACAGCCACTCTTGCTGGATGGGTTCCTATGAATGGACGCATGGCGCTGGCTTCAAACTGGGGGACATTGAACTCGCCAATTTCCAGTATTACTGGGGTGAAATCGGGCGTGTTTGCTATCAATGGCGGTGGAGGCTCTTTAATCATTCCTGGTGGGATGCTGCTGCCTGGGCGCTCCAGAATTCAGATCGAGGCATTTCTGCTGAGACTTGGGACCGGAGGCCAGAATACCTGGAACATCAGATTGGGCAGCACTGGTACGGTATCCGATAGCGCCGTGTACGCCATCGGTTCCGTTCCAGCGGACAACAATCGAGGTACGCGAGCGTTTGTTACTGTCGGATTCAACGATTTGACGGCGACATCCGCAACCTACCTGGCACCGGGATCGAGCGCAACAGGAAACGCTTATACAGACGTGCCTATCCCGGCTCTTGGTGATCCGATTACAGTTTCGTTTCTTGTAGCGTCGGCAAACACTGCTGATACTTTCCGGCTGGTTGGCTATTCCGTTGATCTGTTGTCGTCATGACAATCAATCCGAACGTGGTGCGCATCACGAGCACAGAAATACTCGAAGCCGGGATCGAAAACCCAAGACATTACGCGAAGGAGCGCGCCTATCCCGATCGGATCATGATGGTGGACGATCCCGTTGGGCAACGGGGGCAGGTAGCACAGGTGCGTCTGGTGCGTGGCGATCCGAAAATTGCAGGTTCATATCGAACCGAACTGTCCAGAGACTATTACACCTCTGAATATGCCTTCGGCACTGGCGGAGGCTGGTACTGGTGGAGCTACATGCTCGATCCGGAGTGGAAGAGAAAACATCATCTGTTGATAGCCAACCCTCCCTATAACGACTTATCCATCAACATCCAACAATTTCATACTCACAATCCTGATCCATTGATTCATCCACCATGGACAGTGGCGGTAAATGAGCGTGGCGTCTGCTTGCGCCGGTGGCGGATGGATGACGGCCCTCTTTGGGATTTGGCCGCAGCATGGCCGGTTGACTCACTCGTATGGCATGATGTCGTCGCCTATATTTATTGGTCGACGGGTCGCGATGGTGTGTTCGAGTTGTATGTCGATGATCGGTTATTTTACCGGCACAATGGACCAACTGTGTATCCAGGCGCCAGTAAAGGATGTTGGTGGAAGCAAGGAATCTATGCTCCCGGAAGTTATCCTGTGGGGTTGGACGAATTGACAGTGTGGTGTCAGGGGCTACGTCAGGTTTATCCGGATGGCAGCTATTATTTGTGCTGCGGCACCTCTCCCAAATTTCCTATCGCATCTCCGCAGGCGATGTACGCTGGAACCGAGAACGATCCCCCTGGTTGATCGTCATTTGATCATGGAGGACATAGATCCTCGTGCTATCCAGCTCGCCATCCGGCGCGCGACCCAGGCCGCCCAGCGGGCCATGGACACGCTGGATGCGGACATCCTCAAGGAACTCGAGCAGATCTACACGCGGGCCGCCACCGAGCTGCGCGCCCGTATTGCGGCCGCTGGCGGTACCGACGGCAACATCCCCCTGCAGCAGCTGCAGGACGTGCTGGGCCAGGTGGAATCACGCCTGCACCAGCTGGCGGCCGAGCGCAATGCCCTCCTGGAGAACGGGCTGGAGAATGCGGCCCGGTTCGGCGCCGCACCGCTTACCGCCGCCGGCGCTGGGGTGGATGCGGCTGCGGCCATGGGCGCGCAGCCCGGGACGCTGCTGGAATCCGACGCGGCGATGCGAGTCTCCGACGAGGCGGTACGCTTCGTGCGGGCCTTCATCGCGGAGGACGGCCTGCAGCTCTCCGACCGCATCTGGCGCCTGGATCGCCATGCACGCGAGGCTGTAACCAATGCCATCGAAATGGCCATCATCCAGGGCCACGGCGCGGCCCAGGCGGCACGCGAGCTGCTGATGCGGGGGCAGGCGGTGCCGGCGGAGCTCGCCGACAAGATGAATGCGGCGAACGCCGCCCGAACGGGGGAGCATGCGGCCGGGCTGTTGACCGGCCGCGGCAGTCCCATGGACAATGCCATGCGTCTCATGCGCACGGAGATCAACCGGGCCCATGGAGAAGCCTACATCGCTGGTGCGCTTGCGCACCCGGATGCCGCGGGAGTGCGGTTCCTGCTTTCTCCCGCGCATCCCGAGCCCGATATCTGCGACCTGCACGCAACCGCCAACCTGTACGGGCTGGGCCCAGGGGTGTATCCCACCCGGGAGGCCTGCCCCTGGCCCGCGCATCCGAACACGCTGTCCTACGTGGAGGTGGTGTTCAAGGACGAGATCACGGATGCCGACCGAGCGGGAAAAGAGACGGTCGCCGAGGTCCTGGCGAGGATGACGCCGGCGCAGCGCGAGGGAGTCCTGGGGGTCAACAAGGCAAAGGCATTCGATGCAGGCAGATCGCAGCAGGGAATGGCCAAGGCCCAGAAGCGAGCAGTACCAGGGAAGACTGCCTCGGCAAGGGTTAGAATGCACCCTGTGAAGCCAGCCTTGCATACCCCACATCCCGACAGATCGCCGTGGCGTGATTTTTCGGACGTGATCATTCACGCCGACATATCCACCGTCAAAGGGCACGAGGGTTATCTGGCCGCCAAATCCGGGGACATCGCGGCGGCGGCGCACCTCGTACGTGACATGCACAATCCCGAGGCCATCCGCAGGATTGCGGATGCCGTCGGAACTGCAAGGCCAACCCTCGTCGCCGTCAGCGCCATCGAGGAGCAGGGGGAAAACGTCATCCCTACGGCCTTGGCGGGAATCATTGGCCGCACGCTGGACCTTGCTTCCGAGAGTGACATCGTACAAATCAATCGAGTCAGCCATACAGGCGCAAAAGGAGATTATCGCCTTGCCACCCCCGCGCTGTTCGACGGCCTAGTGGTGCGCGGCATGAACTATCTTCTGGTCGATGATTTCATCGGGCAAGGCGGCACCCTGGCGAATCTTCGCGGCTTCATCGAGAATCGAGGAGGACAGGTGCTGCTTGCCACGACATTGACAGGCAAGGCTTATTCCGTAAAATTGAGCCTGTCGCCCGCAACGCTCACGCAACTGAGACAAAAGCATGGAAACAGTCTTGAAGAATGGTGGAAAGCCCGTTACGGCTACGGTTTCGAGTTCCTCACGGAGTCCGAAGCACGCTACCTCGAGCGGATCGAGAATGCTGACGCAATCCGAGATCGAATCCTTGCGGCTGCACAAGAAGCGTAACAATCACTACATGGCGCAAATCCGGGCGTGACGCCCCTGCCATAGGTTCCCGAAAGCCCGCCCCACGCGGGCTTTTTTCTTTTCATGATTTCATTATCCACATTTTCTGTGGATAAACCTGTGCGCAGCCGACCCGTATCAAGCCGTATCAAGGCTCGGCGCCCGTGCTACCGCCTTGTGCGCCGCAATCCTCCCTGTTTCCGGCTTGTGCAATCGCTGATCATCCCGCTCAGTCCAACGTGGATGGGCGGTCAGCGGATCGCTCCCCCCTCCCGCTCACCCGCGGCTGGACTCCATGAAAGGGCCAGCCATGCAACCGCGCACCATCCGCTTATCCGATAGCCGCTCCGGCACAGTGCGATTCCTGTCCGGGCTCCATGTGACGCTGGAGGAAGGCAAGTCGACGAGCTGGGTCACGGTCACGCGCACCGGCCGATTCCACGATCCGCGCTACGGGCAGTTCGAGATCAGCCGCAGCATGCTCGAGCAGATTGTCGAGAACTTCGAGCGGCGTGTGTACGGGCAGGACATCTTCTACGACGTCGCGCACCGGCCGGACGCCGGCGCGGCCGGACGCCGGCGCGGCCGGCAGGATCCTGCAGGTCAAGCTCGAGGGCGACAGGCTGCGCGCCCAGGTGGCGTGGACGCCCTACGGCGTCGAGGCGATCCGCCACAAGGGCTACGTCTACAGCTCCATCGAATACCACGAGAATTTCCAGGACAACGAGACCGGGCAGAGGCACGGGGCCGTCATGATGGGTGCCGGGCTGGTGACGCGCCCGGTCGTCAAGCGCCTCGATCCCATCCAGCTGTCCGAGGACAGCGGCGGCGTACCGACGCTGATCCATCCCGAACTGCAATCCCTACTCTTACAGGAGATCCACACCATGCACAAAAAGCTATCCGAGGCCCTGGCCGCGACACTCGCCGCCATCGTGGCGTTGTCCGAGCCGATCCGCGCTCAGCTGCTCGCCGCGTTCGAGACGGCGGTGGCGCCGGTCACCGACGAGGCCCAGGCGAAACGACTGATGGAGGCTTTTGCCGAGTCTGGCAAGAAACTGGGTGAAGAGATCTCTGCAAAGGACGGAAAAGACAGAAATATCAAGCTGTCGATCGAGGCGCCGAACCTGGCCTCCGGCCTCACCGCCGAGGATGTTAAGAAACTCATGGCGGCGGAGGCCACGCGCCAGGCGGAAGCCTCGCGCAAGCTCGAGGAGACGCGCACCGGCCACGCGAAACTGCTGACGGAAGCAATCCAGGCCGAGAAAGGCCTCGACGAGGACACGAAAAAAGAGCTTGCCGAAGGCGCGCTCGCCCTGATCACTCCCGAAATGAGCGAGGACCAGATCAGGAAGCTCGCGGCGCTGCAGATCGCCCAGGGCAACAAGATCGCTGCAGCGAAGAAGCTTGCCACGATGGGCTTCAGCTGGCCTGCAGGGAACGTGCACATCGACGTCGACTCCGGCAACACCGTCAAGTCGCTGCAGGAATCCGTCGACAAGCGCCTGGGGCTCGATACCCTGCCGGATTCGCGCCGCTACGCCACGACCGGCGGCAAGCTGCAGGAGGCGAACAAGGCTTTCGTGGAGAAGGTGCTGAAGGAATTCGACGGCGCCAACGGCCACAGGCTGCATGCGGAGCACAAGCAGCTCGCCGCCGGCGCCGGCGTGGTCTCGGACATCTCCGTACCCGCGATCTTCGAGCGCACCGTGATCCGCGATGCGCTCTATACCATGATCGGTCTGCAGTTCGTGAACGTGGACGTGTCGCCCTTCTCGGCCACGGCACTGATCCCCTACAGCTATCGCGATCTCACCGCGGCCGGCATCGACCACACCCGCGTCTACGAGGGTGGCCCCATCAAGCGCGCCGGCGTGATTCAGACGAGCGAGACGGCCTATCCCATCCCGCAGAAAATCGCCTTCGAGGTATCGGATGAACTGCGCTATCTCACCAACAACGGCATCCTGAATTGGGATGCGGTGGCCGAGAATGCCCGCAACGCCACGCGCATCATCGGCGAGGATGGCGAGCGCCTGATCTTCAACGAGGTGCTGAACGCATCCGACCAGTTCGGCGCGGCCGCGATCGTCAACGAGGCGGTGGGCAGCGGCAACGGCAGCAAGAGCATCTGGCCGTTGGCACAGTTTCCGGTGGTGCGGCCGAAGAAGGTATTCGACCTGCAGGGCAACCAGGTGGGCAGCACGCTGTACCCGATCACCATCAAGGTCAACAGCGTCACGATCAACGAATACGACTTCACCGGCACACAGGGTGCCGGCACCTACTGGTGGCTGGA
This sequence comes from Nitrosovibrio sp. Nv17, assembly GCF_900119085.1. GTDB lineage: Bacteria > Pseudomonadota > Gammaproteobacteria > Burkholderiales > Nitrosomonadaceae > Nitrosospira. The sequence goes on from NZ_FPIQ01000034.1 coordinate 6,679, forward strand.
CTACAACCTGGGCGAGATCCATTTCGTGAACCAGCTCGGGGCCGTGGCGAACGTGACGAGCGGGCACGCCATCGTGGCGACCTACCACTACACCACCAACGCCTACCGTTTCGACACCGACCAGGGGGCGGTGGCCACGGATCTCTTCTGGGACAGCTTCCTGTATCGATACGGGCTGCGCAAGAACGTCATTGAGGCCGACCGCTACTACGTGGCGAACTTCGGGCTGATGAGCGGCACCATCCGCACGCAGATCGAGCAGGCGCGAAGCTTCGTCGAATCCGGCAAGCGCAACGGCACCGATCTCGACAGCGAGGGCAACCTGGGGAGGGTCAAGGACGTGCCGAACTACCGCACCACGGCGCCGGGCCTGGCGATGGGCGACCAGCGCATCATCATCGGCGAGCGCGGCCAGACGCGCTACCGCATGATGAAGCCCTGGGCGATGGGGCAGCTCCAGGACCAGCGCGACAACAACGGCCGCTTCACCGGCAAGAAGGAGGCCTACGGCGATCAGTTCATCGTGCTGCATACGCCCACGCAGCTGAAAGGGGCCTACACCTCCATCGCGCTGTACAGCACCACGGCTCGCGTGTCGCGATAATCCCATACCGATAGCATATATACCCGCCAGCTGGCGGGTATCCACCAGGAGACGCATATGAGAGTGCCAGTACACAACTCCGGCAAGCTGCCCATTTATGTCGGTGCCTGCATCGTGCTGCCGGGGGAAACCCGGCATTTCGACGAGCGGGACGTCCCCGCGCAGTTCCTGCCGCCTCCACCTGAGCCGGAGTCCATCGAGAATTCCGTCCCGTCGCCCGATCCGCTGGCGGAGCTGCTGCAGGGCAAGGTGCCCGAGATCGTCGCGGCCCTGCCGGCACTGTCGCAGGCCGATCTGGACCAGCTCGGTCAGCTCGAGCAGTTGAGTGCCGCGCCACGCAAAGGCGTGCTCTCCGCGGTGGCGGAAGAGATCCTGAAGCGGGCGGAGTAGCGCACGGCCATGCCGGAGATCATGTCTCGTGCCGAGCTGGTAGCGGATCTCGCCGACAGCCTGCACGATGTGGCCGAGATTTTCGCGGGAGAGGACGGCGCCGATTTCGGCCGCCATCTCGACGTCGCCGCATTGGACATGGCCCGCGTCCGCCCGCGCACATTGCTGGGCAGCGTCACGCTGGTGGCGGAGCAGTGCATATACGCCGCTCCGCCGGACATTGCAGCGTTCAAGTCTTCCCTGTGGGGCATGGCTCGTGCGCCGCGTCCATGGGAAAAGGAATGGACCGGGCCGCTGCCGGATGCTCAGCTGGTGATCGCCGGCGACGTGCGCGAACTGCATCTGTCACCTGCGCCGACATCGCATCAGATCGGCAGCCTCGGCGCCATCTACCGATTCTATTATTTCGCCGCCTACCGCGTCGCGGAGGATGCCGCGCATACGACGGTGACAAAAGAGGATCGGGGATTGCTGCTGCTGCGCGCCCAGGCGGAAGCCATGCGCGAACTCGCAATGCGCAACACCACGAAACCCGTCGCCATGCGCGACGGCATCTCGGGAGGCGCCCGAAACGGCACGCCCACCTATCTGTTCCAGGCCCTCATGGCGGAATTCGAGTCGAGGATCCGATGATGGAGATGCTGTTAACACGAAAACACGAAACCGCCGGCTACACGGCGGGAAGCCTTTACCTGCTGGAATGTTACACGTTGGAAGACCAGGAGCGGGAACGCAAGATCGCCGGCGAGACCGCCATTCCGGCCGGACGGTACCAAGTGGTCGTGACGCATTCCAACCGGTTCAAGCGGCCCCTGCCGCTGCTGCTCGACGTGCCGGGCTTCACCGGCATACGCATCCATCCCGGCAACACCGCCGCCGACACCGAGGGCTGCATCCTCGTCGGCGCCGACGACGGCAATCCCGACGATGCGTGGCTGGGGCGCTCGCGCGAGGCCTTCGTTCCCCTGTTCGAGAAGATCCAGGCGGCGCTCACAGCCGGCGAACGGGTATGGATCACAATCACCTGATCGACCGCACCACGCTGACGTGGGCCACCGGCCGCTCCGGCGTTATCCGGGTGCACAAGACGCGCCGCATCCCGGGCAAGGTGGCCTTCTACTGTTTCGTGGAGGAGACGGCGCCCGGCGTAGTCATGATTCACGGAGCGGAACGCGGGCCCACGAGGCGGGAAGCGACCGCGATCCGCCATCACCTGAGCCAGGCGGGCATACGCGAGGCGCGATGGGATCGCTACGACGAAGAGGGGCGCCTGCTCAAGCAGATCGTCGTGTCATGTTTTCCGGCCAGATAAACCAGGGAGGTGTCGGGCGCCGACCCCGAGGCTGCGTCGATGCGCTCCGGCATGCCCCAGATCAGCGGCAGCCAGGTACTGCAGCAAGTGGTGGGCGGGGTGGACGGGGCGGACTATCGATTCCGCTGCACCGCGGACGCGGCCCCCGATTCACAGCATCTCGCCGTGACCGCGACGCTGCGGGTGCGCAGACGGTGATTCAGTCGGCCAGGAAATCCACCGGCACCTGCAGGGCGCGGGCCAGCGCGGCCAACACGGCTATGGTGCCCACCCGTTTGCCGCTTTCTATCTGACTGAGGAATGGCTTGCTGATCTTCGCCTCCTCGGCCAGCGCCCGCTGCGTCAGGCTGCGGTACTTGCGCCATGCCTTGACCGGATGCATTCCCTCGAGTATGGCGCCTGCGACCTCGTCCGGCACGCGGGCGCCGTCATCCGCCGCCTTGGCCTGGTCATAGAGCGCGACGTCATCAATCGCACCCGAGACCTGCACCAGGCGCTCGAATATCTCCATGGGAACGATGGCGTATTCCCGCTTCCCGTCCCGCTCGATAAACTGGATGCCGCTCATTTGTATATCCCTCCACGTGAACCGACCGCCAGGACGATGATGACCAAGCGGTCCCCGTCGATTTCATAGATCACCCGCCAATCTCCGACCCGCAGCCGGAACCCTGGGCGGCCTTCCAGCTTTCGCACATGTGGATTCGGCCGATGTGGATCGCTGGCGAGTTGGCCGATTTTTCCGCGGATGGTGGCCGCCATGTTGCGCGGCAACGATCTCAGGACCTTGAAGGCCTCACGGGTATATTCGACCCTGAACATTTGCAGATATTAGCATAATGCTAATTTGTGCCCAATAGGGAAGCTCGGATCCGGCTTGCGCGCCACCATGGAGATGACTTACACTTCGATCGATCAATAGGAAAGGGGCGGGGGCAGTTTCTGCCCCCGCCCCTCAGACTTTCGTGATCATGTGAATCCTCCTTGATAGCCCTGCATTGCTATCTATGCTTCCGCGAGCCAAGCGGATGGGTTCATCTTCGAAGGTCCCGGTACCACCAGTACCGGGACCCTCATCATTTCCGCCCATCTTCTACGATTCGAAAGGGTTTTTCCACTGTGGTACGCATTTTTATTTTCGCTGTCACCCCCTCCTACAAAGTGATTTCCGTGGTATAGGCTCTGCCAGGGCCGCCTACGCCGAAATAACCATTTCGCATAGTACCGGGGCGCCCTAATCATGTCAATGGCATCATATTGACTTTTTCCATCCCCTGCCTTACCCTTTCCTCAAGTGCTAAACACACTGACACAAGACGGTAGCCGCCCACGCCCGTCAGCCGTGGTATTTTTTCGCCCAGAGTTCGCTCCTCCGGGCAAAAATCACCTCAATGGCCGGGTGTGCGACGGATACAAGACCCGCAAGGGGAAGAAGTCCGCCGTTTCTTGTGACGGTGTTTAGCGCCCGGCCGCCCTCCGGGGCAATTGACTAAACATCAATCACAAGGAACCATCATGACCCACGTCACAACCACGCCAGCCCCCGTCCGGGAGCTGGTCGCAGCCGTCGCCAGCGCCTACGGGTCGCTCAAGCAGGCGGCCCACGCCCTGGAGGCGCTGCAGCAGCTGCTCTCCGGCGCCCGCAACGACCTCGACCCGGAAGATCTCTACTGGCTGATCCAGCCGATCCAGGACGCGATCATGAACGCGCTGGTGGAGATCGACAGCGGCCTTCCCGGGAGGGCCAGGCCATGAGCAAGCGCGAATCCCTGGTCACCGCCTCCGATCGCCTGGAGGAGGCGCGCCTGCAGCTCGGCGCGCTGATCGTGCTGATCGCCGCCTCCGAGAATTCGCCGGTGGACGTCGAGACCTACCTGCTGGCATCGCTCATGCGGCCGATCAAGCAGCTCGTGGACGAGGCCTGCGGCGAGATCGAGGCCGCCATCGGGTAGCTCTCCCATACCCTCAGCCAAGAACCCCGCTTCGGCGGGGTTCTCATTTTCTCCCCTGTCTAGCTGTAAGAAATTACAGTTTCTTTATCATATTACTCCGCTGTTTAATGTCTCAGCTCATCATTTTTTCTGGGCTATATGGTGACTTCAATCATTGATAATCACTTGAATTACAAGAGGAGTATATGAAAAAAAACCAAATGAAAACCATCGGTGTCCTTGGGACCGTGGCACTGCTCACCGGTTGCGCCACAATCATGGGGCAAAGTGCTCCAGAAACACTGAATGTACGCAGCGCCCCAGATCAGGCAAATGTATCGATCTCAGATGAAACAGGCACCAAGATATTTGAAGGCAAAACCCCAACCGCACTGCCTTTGGAAAAAAAGAAGGGGTATTTCAGCGGCAAGAAATACTCTGTTGTCATTAGAAAAGATGGATATGCCGATCACACCATATCAGTCGACACGAAGGTCAATGGCTGGTACATCGGCGGCAATTTACTGTTTGGAGCGCTCATCGGCTGGCTGATCGTCGATCCCGCGACGGGTGCCATGTGGAAGCTGGATACCAACGAGATAAATGTCACCCTGAACGAGAATAAGCCTGAGGAGGAAGGAGCCAAATCTGAGCCGAGCGCCAGAATCATGCTTCTGGATGACGTTCCGCTGTCATTGCGCAGCAAGATGGTCAGAATTTCGCAGTAGAGAATAAGGTAGCAATACACTCTACCAACCCCGCTTCGGCGGGGTTTTTCTTTGGTGGTTCGTAGTGGAACGGAACGGGGGGCAATCGACGTAATGTATTAAAAAACATGGATTTTTAATCTATTCCAAACCAAAAAACGTGGGTAAACTGTGCCCATGAATAAAGCGACGGCCATCATCTACACCCGCGTTTCCACCCTGCGCCAGGCGGAGGAGGGGCTCCCGATCGAGAGCCAGATCGAGCAGTGCCACAAGCGGGCGGCAGGGCTGGACGCCAGCGTGCTCCAGGTCTTCTGCGACGCGGGGATATCGGGCAGGACCGACGACCGCCCGGGCTTCCAGGATGCCGTGGCGTACTGCAAAACGCATCACGTGGACTACTTCATCTGCTGGAGCACGTCGCGTTTCGCGCGCAACAAGGTCGACGCGGCCTTCCACAAGCTGCAGCTGAAGAAACGCGGGACCCGGGTGGTTTACGTCAACATCGATCTCGACAGCGACACGGACTCCGGCTGGATGATGGAGTCGATGCTGGAAGTCATCGACGAGCACTTCAGCCGCCAGATCAGCGCCGACACCCTGCGCAGCATGACGAAGAACGCGCGGGACGGATTTTTCAATGGGGGCCGGGTTCCCTTCGGCTATTCCGCCGTGCCGGAGGGCAAGCGCAAGCGTCTGACCATCCTGGAGGATGAGGCGCAGATCGTGCGCGAGATCTTCGACCTCTACGTCGCGGGGATGGGGTGCAAACTCATTGCCGTGCAGCTGAATGAGAGCACCCGGCTGAGGCGCGACTTCAAGAAATGGAACAAGAATCTCGTCGCGGCCACGTTGAAAAACGAGGTGTACACCGGGAAGACGATCTTCAATCGAACCAATCACCTGACCGGAAAAATCAGGCCCAGGAAAAACTGGATCATCACGCAGAGCCACCCTGCGATCATCGAGGAGGAGATATTCATGAGAACACAGGAGCTATTCGAGGAGCGGGCACCCTCGGGAAACGGCGGCTCGCCGCACAGCCAG
>NZ_FPIQ01000038.1 GCF_900119085.1 Nitrosovibrio sp. Nv17
GCCTTCTGCTGCGATACCCACTGCGCGTACTTCCCGGGCTCCACCGCCTCCACCACGATCGGCATGAACCCATGCTCCTTCCCGCACAGCTCCGCGCATTGCCCCCGGTACGTCCCGGGCTTGTCGATCGTGAACCATGCATCCCGGATGTAACCCGGAATCGCATCCTGCTTCACCCCCAGCGTCGGAACCCACCACGCGTGGATCACGTCATTGGCCGTCAGCAAAATCCGCACCTTCTTCCCCACCGGCACCACCATCGGGTTGTCAACCTCCAGCAGATAGTGCTCCCCCTTCGACTCCCGGTTCTCCTGCTGTGCCCGCGGCGTCGACAGCTCGCTCAGGAAACTGATCCCCTCGCCTTCCCCCGTCAGGTAGTCGTACCCCCACTTCCACTGGTACCCCGTCACCTTCACCGTGATGTCCGGGTTCGACGTGTCCTTCATCGCAATCACCGTCTGCGTCGCCGGGTACGCCATCCCGATCAGTATGAAGAACGGTATCGTCGTCCAGATGATCTCCACCGTCGTGCTGTGGTGAAAGTTCGCCGCCTTGTACCCCGCATCCTTACGGTGCTTCAGCACCGAGTAGAACATCGTCCCGAACACCCCGATGAAGATCGCCAGGCATATCCACAGCGCCAGCGTGTGCTGGTCGTATATCTGCTGCGCTATCACCGTCTGCGGCGCCGGAAGATTCAACTGGTAGGGATCCGCCGCCGCCATACCAAGCCCGGAATACGTCCCATACGTCAGAGCACACGATAGCGCTGCCAGTCTACTACTCATATTCCCCCCTACTTGATTGCTGATGACCATTACAGTTCGATGACAAAGAAATCTTTCCGACGGATCGGCCGCGGAATGACATCTGGATCATCCCGGTCTCCCATCCAGCCATCCCGGAAGGTGCTCACACATGGAAATTGTCGCCACGACCCTCACCGGCAACCGACTTTATTTTATATTTTTATTAATAACCCTATTTGGATTGTCGGTAATTTGTGCTATCATATGGTCTCCAAAAACACCACCCATTAAGAGTGCGGGCAGCCATATAAGTTTCAACGCCGGCCAAAAAACAAGATCGCAACCATATTTCCCACTCACCCGGGAACAATATCACTCAACCAATCGGACTCGACTTGATTGATACGAACTCAAAGCGGAATAACGGTGAAGCGGAAGAACCCATATGCGGAAACACGCCTGCAACCCGCTTGCCCGATTCCACCCCTCCTGGCAGAAGCATGTCCGAACCGGCTCTCCTGTCAAATCATTCGCCTTTCCTGACGCCTCCTCCCCGAACAGACGCAGGAATCCGCCATTCCCTCCCATCCTTCAAATCGACGCCGTATCGCATCTCGACAACAAGGCGCTTCCCATGCCTTTTCCAAACGGGCACGCACTTGTAAGCTAATATAAAATTCTACCACACGTAAATTGCGCATACAAGATAAACGCACGTCGGCAACCCGATTCCCCCTCAATGCCCATATTCTAAAAATCGGTATTTTCCCTTTTTGAAACAGGGGAATTTACGCAATCCGGGATTCAAGGACATGGCACTTCGATTCGATGATGCCATCATTCCCGGGCGCCTCCGATGAAGGATGCGGGGAAGAATATCCTCGATCCCGGCGCTGTACGGAAAAAGCAGAGGCTCGCGACCCAAAGGAGGCAATGCCGACACACCGGGGATACGCACCGGCCTTCATGCCATGAGATAATCCCTCATCTGCGATTCTTCCTTTAAATATGTTGGAGGCATATATATGACTGGTACTGCAAACATCGCAAGCGCGGGCATGGCGCCGGAACTGCAAACATCGGGCTGGCTCAATACCACGCAGCCGATCACGCTTGCATCCCTGCGCGGCAAGGTGGTCGTGCTGCATACCTTCCAAATCTTCTGTCCCGGATGCGTGCAGCTCGGCATTCCCCAGGCACAGAAAATCTTCCAGGAATTCGACTCGAGCAAGGTCGCGGTAATCGGTTTGCATACCGTTTTCGAACATCATGCAGCGATGAACCGGGAGGCGCTGGAAGTATTTGCGTATGAATACCGGCTGCGCTTTCCCATCGGTATCGACCGGTACGAGGGCGAGCCCGAGGGCATTCCGCTGACCATGCGCACATACCGGATGCAGGGCACGCCCACCCTCATTCTGATCGACAAGTCCGGACGCCTGCGTTTGCACAAGTTCGGGCACGTCAGCGACTTGTCCATCGGATTCTCGATCGGCGCGCTGCTTTCCGAGGAAGTCGAAGAAACCGATACTCCGGCGGATCCGCCCGCCACGATCGACACGCAGGCCGGATCGGCCTGCGACGATGACGGCTGCAGTGTCTGAGGAGGCCTAGCCGGGTTTTTCGGAACCTCCATCGGACCTGATCCGCTCCGCGATACCGGTCAGCACGCCCGCGGCGATCTGGCGCATGAGGCCGGTGACTGCCTGGGTCAACTGCAGTCCGGCTTCGACCCGGGATTGACCCGCGGCGGCAATCTCGCGATTGAACGCCGCGAGCGTATCCTTCAGCTGCGCCCCCACCGACGTGCCGCTGCGCCGTGCGTGCGCCACCAGATCGCGCAGGGTTTCCGACACTGCCTCGTGCGCAGTCGCTGCCGATGTCTGCACGATTTCGAAAAACAGCGCCTCTACACCTTCCAGTTCGGTGCGCAGCCTGGCCAATTCTTCGCTGGAAAATGCCTGGGCGCGGCCCCGCGCCTCTTCCAGCGCCAGCTTGGAGGCTTCGGCAAACTGTGCAAGCCCGGCGTCCAGTCCGGCAACTGCATCGCGCACAGGAGCCAGAGCCGCCTGTGCAGAAGCGGGCGAGGGCGGAAGCTTCTGCCGAGCGCCTTCGTGCACACCCCGCATCACCGCAGTCATGATGCGCCGCAGGGATTCGAGATCGCGGTTCTGCGTGCTCAGCGCCTGCACCGTCAGGTCGCGAACCACCCCTCGCACGTCGCCCTCGCGGGCTATGGCGTCGCATACACCCTTCTCGAGCGCCGCGATGTCCGCCTGAGCATCTGGTGCTGCCCCGCTTTCAATGTCCCTTTCCATGACACACCCTCCTGATGATGAATTATGCCTTGCCCCTGAGCCGATCCATGCCTCCCATATGGGGCTGCAGTGCCTCGGGAATCGAAACACTGCCGTCGGCATTCTGAAAATTCTCGAGGATGGCCACGAGCGTGCGCCCGATCGCCAGCCCCGAGCCGTTGAGCGTATGCAGCAACTCGGGTCTGCCCTTCTCGTTGCGAAAGCGCGCCTGCATGCGCCGCGCCTGGAATGCCTCGCAGTTGCTGCACGAGGAAATCTCACGATAGGCGTCCTGACCGGGCAGCCAGACCTCTATGTCGTAGGTCTTGGTCGCCGAGAATCCCATGTCCGCGGTACAAAGTTCCATGACACGATAGGGCAGCCCCAGTTTCTGCAGGATCTTCTCGGCATGGCCGGTGAGAATCTCCAGCGCTTCGTAGGACTGTCGTGGGTGCACCAGTTGCACCAGTTCCACCTTGTCGAACTGGTGCTGCCGAATCATGCCGCGCGTATCCCGCCCATAGCTTCCCGCCTCGGAGCGAAAGCACGGTGTGTGCGCCGTCAGCCTGAGAGGCAGGGATTCATGTGGAACGATGCGGTCCCGCACGATATTGCTGAGCGGAACCTCTGCTGTGGGGATCAGGTACAGGTTGCCGTCATCCGCCCCGGATCGCGCATCCTCCGGCGAGAAGCCCCGCCCGCCTCCCTCCTGCCGCCGCGGAATCTCGAACAAATCCTCCTTGAACTTCGGCAACTGTCCGGTGCCCAGCAGGCTTTCCGCATTGACCAGGTAGGGCACGTACGCCTCCACGTAGCCATGCTCGTTCGTATGCGTATCCAGCATGAACTGTGCGAGCGCGCGATGCAGCCGCGCCAGGGCCCCGGTCATGAGGCTGAAGCGTGCCCCGCTCAGCTTCGCCGCGGTGGAAAAATCGAGCAGGCCCAGACTCTCGCCCAGGCTCACGTGATCCTTCGCGGCAAACTCGAACACGCGCGGCGTGCCCCAGCTGCGCACCGCACGGTTGTCCGCCTCGCTCTTCCCCACCGGCACGCTGACATGGGGAAGATTGGGAGTCTGCAACAAGATGTGCTGCAGCTCGGCCTGTATGCGTTCAAGCCTGCTCTCCACCTGGCCGATGTCGTGGCCCAGGCCGTCCGCCTCCGCCATGATGGCGCTTGCGTCCTCACTCCTCCCCTTGGCATGGCCGATCTGCCTGGAGAGCGTATTGCGCCGCGCCTGCAACTCCTGGGTACGCGTCTGCAACAGCTTACGCTCGGTTTCCAGGGTACTGAACTCCTCGACCGGAAAACGATGCCCGCGCCTGGCAAGCCGAGCGACGGTACCTTCCAGATCGCTACGCAACAACTGTATGTCCAGCATCCGTGCTCCAACGGATCCCCGAAACGGTGCAGCAGGGGATCATTACGCGTCCTTTGCCTGCGTATCCAGTTCGCGCAGGTACGCCAGTTTTTCCGAAATCCTTGCTTCCAGCCCGTGCGTGGTCGGCCGATAGAAATGAATCTCCCGCATGCCCTCGGGGAAGTAGTTCTCTCCGGCCGCATAGGCTTCCGGGTAATCGTGGGCATAACGGTATCCGTGCCCATGACCCAGATCCTTCATCAGTCTGGTCGGAGCATTTCGCAGATGAACCGGAACCGGCTGCGACGGATTGTCCGCAACGCATGCGCGCGCCTTATTATACGCAAGATAGGCGGCATTGCTCTTGGGTGCACAGGCGAGATACAGGACCGCCTGCGCCAGGGACAGCTCGCCCTCGGGGCTTCCCAGCCGCTCGTACGCTTCCACCGCATCCATCGCGACCCGCAGCGCGCGCGGATCCGCAAGGCCGATATCCTCCGTGGCGGCACGGATCAGCCGCCGTCCGATGTAGAGCGGATCCGCACCGCCGTCCAGCATGCGGCACATCCAGTAAAGTGCGGCATCCGGACTGGAACCGCGCACGGACTTGTGCAGCGCCGAGATTTGGTCATGGAATTCGTCGCCACCCTTGTCGAAACGACGCCTGCCTCGGGCAAGCATGTTGCCGGCATAGTCCGCCGAAATTTCGGATATACCGTCGACTTCCGCCGCGACGCCCACCTGTTCCATGCAGTTGAGCAGGCGGCGCGCATCCCCGTCCGCGTATCCGATCAACAGTTGCCGTGCATCACCGGTGAAGTGGAGATGCGGCAATGCCTGCTCATGCGTCCGTTCGAAGAGAACGGCGAGTTCCTCCTCGGACAACGCGGTCAGCACATACACCTGCGTACGCGACAGCAGGGCACCGTTGACCTCGAACGACGGATTCTCGGTGGTGGCGCCGATGAATGTCACGAGACCCTGCTCGACATAAGGAAGAAACGCGTCCTGCTGCGATTTGTTGAAGCGATGCACCTCGTCCACGAACAGCAGGGTATGCCGTCCCGATCGCTGCAACGTGGCACGCGCATGCTCGATGGCCTCTCGAATATCCCGCACGCCCGACATGACCGCCGACAGGGGGATGAACTCCGCGTCGAATACCCGCGCCATGAGTTGCGCCAGCGTGGTCTTGCCGGTGCCGGGCGGCCCCCATAGGATCATCGAATGCGGCCTGCCCGATTCGAAGGCCAGCCGCAACGGCTTGCCCGCCCCGAGCAGATGCGACTGTCCCACGACATCATCCAGGGTCTCCGGACGCATCCGCTCCGCAAGCGGGGCAGCCGGTGCCCGCTTCTCGAACAGATCAGTCACTGATCACATCCGCCCCGGCGGGAGGATTGAATATGAACAGTTCCGGCGCCAACCGCGGGTTACGCTCCACCCTTGAAAACACGAGCACCGTGGTCTGGCCGAAATGATCGCGCAGTTCCATCGCCTTGAACTCTCCCGTAGAGGAAAATCCCAGACGCACCCATTCAAAGGTACCTTCCCGTACACCCGGCCTGGCTTCGAGCCATTCCATGTCGCCTTGGGCTCCGAGCTCTGCCAGGTCGAAACCGGACTCGATATCGCCACTGCCTGCCAGCAGTGCGGCAGGACTGGCCCCGATGGCCTGATCCAGCCGGCGTACCGTGACCTGATCCAGATCGCGATCGTAGAACCATACCCGCGCGCCATCTCCGACGATCAGCTGTTCGTAAGGTTTCTCATAGGCCCATCTGAATTTTCCGGGCCGTTCGAACTGCATGACGCCATCGCTCCGCTGCATCACCCGGGCATCGCGGTCCAGCACGGTCTGCACGAATGTCGCTCGCATGGTGCGCGTATCCTTGACGAACGCCCGCAGGCTCTCGATCGCGCTTGCCTGCGCACCGCAGGCAAGCAAGGACAGCAGTAGAATCAGATGAAACCGCTCCAGACACTTCATGGCGCTTCCCGATGGCAATGCACGACGTCCGCACCTGATTTTACCGGCTTCCGCAACCCTCCGGGACGGAAAACGCCCGGATGAGGAAAACCCCATTCTTGATGTGGAACTATGCGGAATCCTGGCGGTCGAAGTTCCGTCAGCGGAACTTTACGCACCCGTGACGCTTCGAGCCAGGGATATCGTGCACACGTCCGCTGCAGGAATTGGCATCTTCAACACGTGACACGGAGGTAATCGATATGGCAACGACACTAGGAACGACGGGCAGTCGAGCGGGGTCGAGCGACCGCGACTACGACATGTCCCTGTGGTACGACTCGCGGTGGTACAAGTTTGGTTTGATCACCATGCTGCTGGTGGCGATCTTCTGGATCTGGTACCAGCGCACCTTTGCCTACTCGCACGGGATGGACTCGATGGAACCCGAGTTCGAGAAGGTATGGATGGGGCTGTGGCGGGTGCACATGATCGTGATGCCGCTGTTTGCCCTGATCACGTGGGGCTGGATCTGGAAGACACGCGACACCCGGGAGCA
>NZ_FPIQ01000021.1 GCF_900119085.1 Nitrosovibrio sp. Nv17
GCCCCAACAAACAATGCGCATCGCGGGCACCCCACATACCTGTTCGGTGCTGCCGCATGGAAAAAAGCAGAGGCCGAAGCCCCCGCTGTGATCAGTGAACCACGTGCTTTCCTACAAAAGACCCGACTCGGCGAACGAGTACGGCGTGCCCTGACCAATCACGAAATGGTCGAGCACCCGCACGTCGATAAGCGCCAAGGCGGTTTTCAACTGCTCGGTCAGCACGCGATCCGCATTGGATGGCTCGGTGGAGCCCGAGGGGTGCTGATGGGCGAAGATGACCGCAGCGGCGTTCAGTTGCAAAGCGCGCTGCAACACGACGCGCGGATAAACCGAGGTCGCATTGATCGTTCCATGGAACATCGGCTCCACGGCCAGCACGTCGTGCATACTGTTCATGAATACAACGACGAAGATCTCGTTGGACTCGGCGACCAGCTTCAAGCGAAGGTAGTCCCTGACCGCAGCGGGCCGTTCAAGACGTGGCCCGGCTTTGAAAACCCGTCGCTCCAGCAGCACGATGGCTTGCTGAACGATCCAGTCTTCGTGCTGAGCGGCAATATCGGAAAGTGACTCCAGACAGGAGTCATTGATGACGACAGACATGGCGAACCTCCAGAATGTGAACGGAGGACGCCACCCTGGGAGGGCAAGCCCTCCTGGGGATGGAAACAGCGGAACAAGGTGCATCCACCACCGCGCAGAGGTGATTGTTCGCAGCCAGGATGCGAAGCCAACGGGTAGCGGTCAGCGCGGCAAGCTGCGCCGTAGCCTCCAAGACCGAGGGCTACCTGGGCATGTCGCCGACAACGTCGGCAGGCATTTCGGATGTGGGGGTGGCGGGCGAAGCCGCCGCGTCGCTGGCCGTATCTTCGGCCGCCAGCATGTCCATGGCCGACAGCAAGGCATCGCCCTCGATCGGCCCCTGTAGCAGGATGGCCTGGCCTGTCTGGTGATTGAGCAGTCGCAGCGATGGCGTGGCGGTCACGCCGCTCTTGGTGGCTTCCGCAGCCTGGGCGCGGATGAGCACGTCGGCACGCTCGCTCGCCATGCACTGCTCGATGGCTGGCGTGGATTCGGGGTAGCGCAACCCATCGGGCAAGCCTTGGCCGTCACTGCGCGTATGGGCATAGACCCATTCGACGGCTTGCCAGAACGCGGCATGTCCGCCCGCTTCGGCGACGCATTCGGCCAGACGTGCCTCAGCCGACGCGGCAGGCTCATGCGCGGCCAGCGGCTGGTGATGCCATTGCAGTGCGACGTCGGTGTTGTTGCCGACCCACCGCTTGAGCTGCGGGAAGTACTCCCGGCAGAACGGGCATTCCAGGTCGGCATAGAACGTCAGCGTGAATCGGCCCTCGGGGTTGCCCATCTGCCAGGGCGGCCCCGAAGGCTGCGTCATGCTGACCGGAGCGGGCGACTGCGGCGGGGATTCGCCGGGCGGCCGGAACACTAGCCAGATCAGCAGACCGACCAGCACAGCAGCCAACACCCAGGGCCAGCGCAGCCGCCGATTGCGGCGGCGGAACGCCTGAACCTGCATCGGAATGGAAGGACGTTTCGGTTCCATGGCGTTCTCCGGCTTACGGCAGTTCCAGGGCTGGCGAATCGATGCCGCGCGCCTGGTCGATCTTCTCGGCCACCTTGAAGGCCGCTTCCAGTTCGGTGCAGCCGTACTGCTGCATGAGCTGGTAGCGCTCGGCCTTCTCCTCGGGCTCGGTCTGCGCGAGTGCGAGGTACAGACTCGGCGGCACGGCACGGAACAGCACTTCCATGCTTTTGGAGAGGATGACGCCCTCGGTGAACTTGCCCGCTTCTTTGCGCGCCGACAGCATCAGCGCTTTCTGTGCGGGCGAGAGTTCGCGGAACCTGGCGATCTTCTCCACCTCGTCCGGCGGCATCGACAGGCAGATCCACCACTCGATCATGTTGAGCATCGGCTCTGCGGCGCGTGGCAGATCGTCGATGTTCTGTGTCGCGAGCCAGAACCATGCACCGAGCTTGCGCCACATCTTCGTGATCTTGACTATGTAGGGCGCGAGCAGTGGGTTTTTCGTGATGATGTGCCCTTCGTCAGTGACGTTGATGATCGGGCGTCCCAGGTATTGGTCGCGCTCGGCGATGTTGTTCACCGTGCTGATCAGGCTGATGTAGGCGATGGAGAGCTGGGCGTTGTAGCCCTCGCGGGCGTATGTAGCCAGATCGACCAGGGTGATGTCGGCCTCGGGCCACGGCGTGCCATCGCGGTCGAACATCTCGCCGTCCGTGCCTTGGCAGAACATGTCCATCGCGTCCGCCATCTCCAGCAACCGAACGCGGCGCATCTCGGGCAGCGTCGAGTCCTGGCCGCGGGTGCGCAGTGCGTTGCGCACGTCGCGCGTAAGCACCGTGCGCTTCTCGGCCACGCAATGCTCGGCGGCGTCGAGGATGCACTGGCGGATCAGCGAGCGGTCGGCCCGTGTCATCCGGGCTTCCTCCTTGTCCTCGCCGCCGGTGATCATCAGCCGGGCCGTGATCTCCAGTTCGCCCAGCACGTCGCGCTGCTCGTCGGCTTCCATCGCCGAGGTGTCCGGCGACAGGTCTTCGTCCAGCGCATCGGCGTCGAGCGTTTGCACGTCGCTGGGCGTCTCGATCAGCCGGCGCGCGTCTGCGAATGGCGCGAGGCTGATACCCGAGCCGGGGGCCAGCTTGACCCGGTTCACGGTCAGGCCCAGACGTTTGGCGAAATCGCTGAACAGGCCGAAGCTGTTGCCGGCTTCCACGATGAACAGCCGCGGCCGGTAGATGGCCGTGACCTGGTTCAAGAGGTTGTTGAGCGTGGCGCTCTTGCCGGAGCCGGTGGGGCCGAACAGGAACAGGTGGGCGTTCATCTGCCGGTCCAGGCGGTTGAGCGGGTCGAAGGTGATGGGGCCGCCGCCGCGGTTGAACATCGTGATGCCGGGGTGCCCCGTACCCTGAGCGCGGCCCCACACCGGAGACAGGTTCGCCGCGTGCTGGGCGAACATCAATTGGGTGTACCACTTGCGCCGATCCTGGTCGGGGTTGTAGCAGCACGGCAGCCAGCGCAGGTAGCTGTTGAGCGGTGCCACCTCGTCATCCTCGCGCACCGGCTGCAAGCCGGCGTTGAGCATGACGTTCGCCAGGTCCAGGCCGCGCCGGTCCAGTTCCGCGTCGTCGCGCCCGCGCAGGTAGAACGCCAGCGTTCCCCGGTAGAGCTTGTGGGCGCTGCCGATCAGGGAGCGGGCTTCCTGCACGTCCTTGAGCGTCTGCTCCGACGCCAGCGTCTCGCCCACGGCCTTCTTCGCCAGGTGGTTGAGGTCCGCTTCCAGCACATCCTGCGGCGTGGCGACCATCGTGAGACACATCAGGGTGTCTTCCGGCATCTGGTCGAACAGCGTGTTGATGGCATCCCCTTTGCGGGTTTCGCCGGTCAGGTGTCCGGTGCCGGGCGGCATGCGCAGGCGGTCGGTGATCAGCACGCGGTGCGGCATGCCGTCGAAGCACCAGGTGCCGTGCGTCACGTCGGAGTGTGGTTGGCCAAAGAACAGCCGCTGGCTGAAATCCCGCCCGCTCGCCAGTTCGATTTCGCCGTCCTCGGTCTCGTCGGGGTAGCGGGCCAGCGCATAGAAGCGCTCGCGGTCCTCTGCCTCTGGCCCGAGCAATGCGGGACGCGGATTGAACCACCGCAGCAGCCAGTCGTGGACGTCGGCCGCGGCCATGCGCCGTGCCTGGATGCCGGCGTTGGCCAGCCCGCCGCACAGGCGGTCGCAGACGATGTTCAGCATCTGCTCGGGCGTCTGGCCGCGGCGGCTTACCTGTCCGGTGGACCGGCGATAGACCACCATGCGCACGCGCCGCGTCTGGCCGCGCCAGCGAAGGCGAGTCACCACCGTGTCCTCGAACAGGCCGCCCGGTTTGGCGACCGCACGCAGGTGGTGGCCGAAGAAGCGAAGGTAGAACTCGGTGAAGGCGGTATCGCGGGCGCGCGGCTGCACGTAGTCGCGCAGGGTCTGCATGTACTGGTCGAAGCTGGGCTCGTCTTGGGCGTAGAGCTGGAGCACCCAGGGGTTCTCGTCCAGTTCATCGAAGCTGTCTTGCAGGGCGTTTTCCAGGGCATCGCGGGCATGCGCCAGCCACCCAGGTTCCCGGCCCTCGGTGCCCAGCGGCACCAGCTCATAGAAGGCAGCGACCGACTGCCCATCCTCCAGCAGCATGGACTTCGAATGCGGCACGAACTCCACCCAAGGCAGCAGTTCCACGAACGACGGCGCGACGTCGTACAGCGCCTGCTCGTCGGCTACCGTCGCCGGCCTGCGGCCCTGGACCGCCGCGCCGGGTTCGGGGATGCCGGCCTGGCGCAACGCCTCGACGTGGCGCTGCCAGCCGTCCGGCTGCTCGCCATCGCCAGCGCCGGATGCGGCCTGCTTGAGCCAGGGGAACTTCCAGCGCATCAGTAGTCCTCCACGCGCTCGCCCGGCATGGCGTACTGCACGCGCTGGTACAGCGGGAAAATCGTCGTGTAGCCCGGCACGGGAACGGGGTCGGTGCCCGCTAGGTGGGGGAACACATACATCACCAAGTCGGGATTGGGCAGGCGCTGGAACTGGCGATGGACCTCGTTGCGCGCGGTACGCGTGTAGCGCATCTGCTCGGCGGGCGCAGCCTCTACGTCGGCGTCGGTCAGCGGCCGGCGCAGGCTCTGGCGCGCGTCGAGCAACTGCCGGCGTGCGACCTGGCCGGTGCCACTGCCGCCGCCCCCCGTTTCCTGCTGCCAGATGTCCATCATGGTGCGATCGCTATGGGTCAGCAGTTCTTCCTTGCTGGTGGCGCAGCCGCCGAGTACGGCGACAGCCGCGGCCAGCGCGAGGCCCTTAATCAAGTTCGAGAGCATGGCTTTCTCCTGCGCGGTGATCGACCTTGCGGCCTTCGGGATCAAAGTCGATGGTGAGCGGCTTTTCGAGGTGGACGGCGACCTGGGCGCCGGGCTGCACATAGACGGCTGCGAAGGCCTGGCCATAGAGCTTGTTGACCCAAGCCGACATGTCACGGGCGCCACCCGCGAGGATCTGGCCGACTGCTTCCTGCCCGCTGATACCCACGGTGCCGATGGAACCGTCTGAGCCGACGTAGGACATACGGCCGTTGTCGCTCTCGATGAGCGAGGCTACGCCGGCACCGGCCGCCGTGATCAGGGCCTGCGAGCCGAGGTACTGCTGGGCGTTGCTGCGCCGATCACCGCTGACACAGGGGATGCCGTGTGGATCGCTGATCCAGCCCAGGCCGTCGCGCTGCTGGTTGCCTTCGCGGTCTTCGGGAATGGTGCGGATCGTGCCGTCGTTGAAGACAAAGGTGATGCTGCGCACCTGACCGCGCACGCACGAGAGCGTCCAGTCACCCGATGCGGTTCCGCTGAACACGGCGCCGGCCACATCGGGAATATCAATCCCGTTGGCCGTGAGGTTGTCCGGCCCGACCAGCACCTTGAAGGGGTACGGATCATTCACCGTCCCGTCGATCGGCACGCGACCGATCAGCGCCGTCATCGCCACGGAGCCCATCAGCGTCGAGTTGGTCGGCACGGTATAGACCGGCTTGGCGCCCTTGACGCCTGCCGCACGTGCGCCGGCGTTCGCCATGGTTTCTGCTGTGGTTTCCAGCGTGCTTTGCGCCGGGCCGAAGCTCGTCGGGAAGCTCATGCCGCTGCCCGTGCCACGACTGCCGTTGCGTCCCTCGGTCTTCTTCGCGTCGTCCGGTTCGACCCAGCGCATGCCGCCTTCCATGCCGGCCTCGTCGCCATCGCGCAGCCCCAAGCCCACGGGCAGGTCGGCATGGCCGCCGCCGCGCCCGCCGATGCTGTCCAGGCGCCGCTGCAGGTCGGCGAGCAACCCCTCGGTCTGCTGGCGCGAACTGGCCGCCTGTTCCTGGTCGCGGCGCAGGTTCGAGCGTTCGGATTCGAGGGCCGAATTGATGCGCTGATCGATGGAGTTCTCGCGCTGGCGCAGCCGCTGGTTTTCCTCGCGCTGCGACTTGTTGTCGGTCAGCGCGCCCTGAAGCTCGGTGCGTAACTGCTTCACCTGGGCGACGAGCGTTGCCACGGTATCGCGCGGGGTATCGCCTTCGATGCCCAACACCTTCATTTCCTCGGGCGTGAGCTTGGAACCGGCATCCGCGACGGGCGGGGCCGACGTACTTCCGCCGGAGAACAGCCGGATGGCAACGAACAGCACCAGCAAGGCGACCGGGATCATCAGCCACTTGAGCAAGCCGTTACTGCGCATGGTGGATCTCCTTGCCGTCGCCGGCTTCAGCGTCCGGCTGCGGCAGGTGCGCAGCCGGGTCGAAGCGGTGGATCGCCGGCAGCAGCGATTGCGCGAGGCCGTGCCCGCGCGTCACCAGGTACAGGACGGTCGTGTCCTCGGGTGTGCCGCGGGAGCCGAGCGCTTCGTGCTGGAAGGTGGCGGTGAGGAAGTCGCCTTGCAGCACGCGCGGGTCGAGCGTGACCCAGCTCGCGCCGGTGTTGGTCAGGCGCACGGCAGTGACCCACTGGTCTTCCAGACGCCATGACGCGAGCGCGACCGCGCGCACGGGCAGCGTCGGCATCAGCGTGCCGAGGTCGAGGTCGCGGCGCAGGTTCACCCGCATGACGCCCGGCAGCGGCTCCACGGTGCGCAGCGGCGCGTAGAGGTTCTGCGCGGCGAAGCGCGTCAGGACGACCGACACCGGGGTTTCGCGCCGGGTCGCCCGCGTACCTGCTTGGTCCTGGGCGCGTGCGGGGGCCTCTTCGGCACCGCCGGCCTGATCGCCGTAGCGCGCTGGGGTGCTGCTGCCCTCGACGATGCGCACCGGCTCCACCTCGGCCTCGCCGTCCTTGGGCGGCTCAGCCGCGATGTCGAGCAGGATCAGCGCGCCCGTGTCGGCGTCCTGCAATTGCAGCCGCGTGGGCTCGATCGGTTCGTTGGCGCGCAGGTACACCGCGCCACCCGCGCTCTGCACGCGCAGGCGTTCGCCCACGCCTGCGGGCACGCCCACGCGGACGTTCCGGTCGATGAACACGATGCGCTCCTGGCCCACCTTCAGCGGCACCGCGAGCGGCATGCGTTCCCAGCGCAGAATCTCCACAGCATGGGAGACGGGTGCCGCGGCCACGGCCAGCAGCCCCAGCAGCACGAGTACAGGGTGCTTCATGGGGTGTTTCCTCCTTGGGGCGCTTGCGGAGACAGGCCGCCAGGTGCCGGGCGCGTCGGCTCCGGGGCGCTGATGCGCTGGGGGGTACCGTCGTAGCAGTCAAGCGCCAGGCCGAACGGGTTGCGGGCCGGATCAACGTCCACCCGCGTGACCTTCACCGGGTAGCGCACGAGAGCGCGCTTGACCTGCTCGGTGCCGTAGTACTCGTCGGCGGTGATGTCGAGCGTCACCACCCAGTCGCGGTCGGAAACCACGCGCACGCGCGCCGTGGGGTCGTCGCCGTAGCCGCGGCCGGGGATTTCGTAAATTCCGCGCACGCGCTGGCGCAGCTCGCCCGTGCTGCGGCGGTAGTCGTAGTCCGCGCGCAAGAAGGCCTGGCAGGACGGGGTGAGGTACGGCGAGAGCGTGTGGAGGTTGCGCGCGTAGTCCTCTTCACCGTTCGTCGGCCAGCGGTTCAGGGTCTGGAACACGTAGAACGTGAACGCATAGACCGATTCGGGCGGCACTTCCCACCACTTGCGGGTACTGCCGGAGCGCAGGTCGGGCGGGACGTGGATGGTCAGGTCGCGCGGCGCGCTCCACCAGCCACCGCCCATAACCAGGGCGACGATCACCAGCGCGCCTGCCCCCAGGCGAAGCGTCTTGATGTGCGCCTGCAGGTGGGTGATCTCGTTCTTGAAGCGGCTCATCGTGCGCTCCTTCGGGTGGACCAGAAGCCGGAGCGCGAGATCAGCACGTGCCCGCCTACCCAGCCCGCCATCAGCGGATGGCGCGTGGCGATGCGCCATTGCAGTTGCCGGTACAGCCAGGTATCGGGACGACCGCGCTTGAGCCGGCGCAGGATGCCGCCGCCGATGAAGACGCCCAGGGCCACGCCCAGGACGACGAACGTCGGCGCGATGGCGATCGTGCGGAACACCCAGGACAGCGGCGCGCCGACCAGCAGGCCGGCGGCGCCGGACAGGCCGCAGCAGATCCACAGTTCGTCGGCGGTGAGGCCGCGCACGACAACGGGATGGCGGTTGAGCCGGTGCGGAAGGAACGTGACCGTCCCGTCCGCACGGACGTGCTGCTGCTCGGACATACCGGCCTCGCCTTACAGGATGCCGGTGGCTTCGGTGAGCAGCCAGATGCCGATCACCAGCAGCACGGCACCGATCGCGACGGTGAGGCCGAACTGGCCCCAGGTCTTGCGGCCGGTGTGGATTTCCGCGTAGGTGCCGTAGGCGTGGTAGCAGACGCCGATAAACATCGATGCCACGACCAGGAGGGCTACGAGCATGATGATGTCGTAGCCATAGTTCCTGATCGTTTCCATGATGCCGTTGCCGGTGCCGCGGGTTGGGTTCTCCAACTGCGGCAAGCCTTGCGCGAACGACAGCGCGGGCAGCGCGGCGGCGCCCAGTGCCACAGCGGCGCGCTGGGCAAGACGGGAATGGAGGATGCGGTTTTGCATGGTCGTGCCTTTCAGGTCAGGAGAGGAGGAAGAAGCTCAGGACGAGGTACATCGCGACGAAGCGGATGCAGACGCCGAGGAACTGGCGCTGGTTGAGGCGGCTCTCGGACCACCCCACGTAGGCCGTTCGGATGGCCCAGACGCCCCACACGAGCAGGACCGCGAACACGACGCCGACCAGGACGGTCGCCATCGCCGAAGGCGCGATGCCGCTGTTGGCTTGAAATGCCGAGACCTGGGCGCCGTTCATTGCTTGGCTTCCGTAGTCGTCGGCGATGGCGAAGCGGACCGCTCGGTGCGGTAGTCGCCGGCCAGTTCGGAGGGGTCGCGCGGCTGGGCACGCGACGGTGTGAGATGGGCCTGGATGCCGGCGCGCACGCGCGCCAGGTCAGCCAGCAGCCGCGGGTAATCAAAGTGGTAGCGCTCGCCCGGTGTGATGGGGGTATGCGTCGCGCTATCTGCGACGGTGCGCTCCAGCGCGTCGAGCTGGCGCAGCGCGGCAACCAGCTCCTGACGCTGCATCGGGGATTCGGCCAACGCCATCGAAGACTGCCCCATCAGTAGGGCCGTCACGAGAAAAATGGGCACGCCGCGATGCGCGGCGCGCTGCCAGATCGGAGCCAACATCGCGCCATTCCTGTGTGATCAGCAATGGCTTGATCGTGGGCAGCGAGGGGCTTTTAGGCCGCAAACAATAGGAACTCGCGCATGCCCGGATTGATGGTCTAGAGGTACTTCTTGAAGCTGCCTGCGGTCAGGCTCACGGCCAGTCCCAGCAAGGCCGCGCTCGGCAGCAGGATCAGCAGCGGATGTACCGAGATCGGCAAGGCCAGATACGTGACCCAGGGCAGCACGGCCAGCGGCATCAGGCTCGCCTTCGCGCGGTGGTAGATGAAGCCGGATTCCCGGCCTGCGCCGAACCGGCGCACGTCCCGGCGCACAAGACCGTCGATCAGGCCGACGAACGCCGCAGTGAAGATCAGTGGCAACGTGAGCACCAGAACCAGCAGGCGCACCAGGAACGTGAGGGTGGTGAAGGCCGCGGCGATCAGGTAGCTCTCGGCCCAGACATAGACCTGGCTGATGTAGTAGCGGAAGTTGCGCGTCTGCCCGTGGCTGGGTGCGCGGGCGCGCTCGGCGGTCTGGCACATGCGCTCCAGCAGCCCGGAGCGAACGAATACCCATTCGTAGCCGGTATCCACCAGGTCGTGCGCGGTGCGCCCCGGCTCCTGCACGACGACGCTGCGCGTGAAGTGGCTGGACAGGTGCCCCAGTTCGTACTGCAACATCTGCTGCGAGTGCCGCCAGCCCTGGTCCTTCCAGAACAGGTGCATGCCGATGCACTCCACGACGATCGAGAACAGCAGCGATCCGATCAGCACCCCGAGCAGCCGGAAAGGCAAGGTGATGGTGCCGACGATCAGGCCCTGGCGCTGGTTCTGCTCCCGTTGCGCAGTCGAGGCGGCGTCCTTCATGGCGAGGCCTCGTTGCCGGTGTCCTCGTCGGTGGCAATGGCCACCGCGGCAGGTTCGGCCGCAGCGGCGTCATCCAGCAGGTCGTCGGGCAGGTCCGTGTCCTGCAAGGCGTGGGAACTGGTGAACTCCCACCACTGCGTCGCTTCGCTGTAGCTCTGGCGCATGTACCCGGCCAGTTGCTGCAAGTCTGCCGGCATCACTTCGTCCGGGTCCGGCGCCGGCAGCGGCATGCGCACTTTCCAAAGCTGGCCGCCCTGCAGCAGTGCGAAGCACTGGCCTTTCGGCAGGCCGACGACGTGCGACGGCTCGATCATCGGCACGCTGGACATGCTGATGCGGTCCTGGGTGTTCGACGTGAAATCCGTCGCTCCGCGAATGTCCGAGCTGTCGGTCGCGCCGCTGACGATGGTGGTCGTATAGACCTCGACCTTCGGCAATTGCCGCGTCAGCAGTTCGGCCGTCGCGGTCTCGCGCACGCGCAGCATGAACAGGTTGTTGAAGTTCCCGATGACCTGACCGGCCTTGGCGCGGTTGCCGATGCGGGCCTCGATGTCCGAGAGGGTCTGCGTGTAGGCCGTGACTTGCAGGCCGGCACCGCCGCCCTTGTTAATCAGCGGGATGAACTCGTCGCCCATCAACTCGTTGAACTCGTCGGCGTGGACATTGATCGGCACGCGCGCACCGGCCGATGCGCCCGGTAGGCCATCGTCGATCCCGTGCTTGTAGATGTGCCCGGCGACCGACACGAGATCACTGAACATCGAGTTGCCGACCGCTGCGGCGACCTCGGCGTCGGAGAGCGCATCCAGGCCCACATAGACGATGGCCCTCTTACGGATGATCTGCATCCAATCGAAGATCGGGCGCGGGTCGGCCAGGTCGGAGTAGTTCGGGGCCAGGAGCTGCGCGATCTTGCCGCTGGTGAGTTTCTCCAACAGTGGCAGCAAGGACGCGACAATCTTGTCGAAATACGTCTTGTCGTAGCGGACGGCCGAGCGCAGGCCGTCCAGCACCGGGTCGTAGTTGCGCGCTTGCGAGAGGTACTGCTCCAGCGCCACCACGCGCTTCTCGCGCCCGATCATGTTGCGCGGGATGTTCTTCTCGTTGAGCTTGGCCTCGATCTGGACGATCACCTCCCAAGCCTTGGGCTCGGTCTTGGCGAAGTAGTGCTGGGCGTACTCGATGAACAGCGCGTCGATGTTGATGACGTGCCGCTGGATCAGCATGTAGTCCGGGCGCTGTCCCAGTTCCACCAACGCGCGCGCAATGATGTTGACGAAGCGCCAGGCGAACTCGCGGAACGCCGCGCTGTTGCCTTCGCCGGAAAGCTGCCCCGCGACACGGGTGGCCACCTCGCTGATGCGGCCGAAGCGGCCCACGGCGTTGTAGCGTGCGGAGATGTCCGGCCAGCCCAGGTGGAACACATAGAACTCGCCTTCGCGGCCGGCACGCAGGGCTTCGACGTACATCCGCTTGAGCAGGTCGGCGTCCCCCTTGGGGTCGATGACGATCACCACCTCGTGCTCGCCCGCGGTGTTCACGCGCCGGATGTCCTGGGTCACGAACAGTTCGGCCAGCCGCGTCTTGCCCACGCGCGTGGTGCCCAGCACCAGGGAGTGCCCGACGCGCTCGCCGAGCGGCAGGCTGACGTCCACCTCCTCGGGTTCGATGCCGTGCAGGCGCGGCAGGCCGCCCACAGGCGGCAACGGCCTCACCGGGTTGAAAGGCACGTCCCAGCCGGTGAGTTTCGACAGCCGGGACAGCGGGAACGGCGCGAACTCCAGCCGTTCTTCCAGCCGTCGCGCCAGCCGATAGGCTGGTGTGGGCTCGACGTAGCGGCGGAACTCCGGCCGGTACGTCTGCATGAGCCTATGGGTGTGCTTCTGCTCCCACAGGAACCCGCGCCCCACGAACAGCCGCTGCTGGCTGACCGGCACGTCCTTGCTGGTCATCACGTAGCGCGGCAGGCGGCGGATGTTGCACCGGTAGCGCAGGATGACGCGGGCATCGCGGTAGCGGATGGCACCGTAGGCGCCGAACGCCAGCGCACCGCCGACGCCCATGGCGGGGCTCAGCGCGAGCGACCACGGGGCCACCAGGGACAGAAACGCGGCGCCTGCACACGCCGCGACGGTATATAGCTCCACCGCTGGGCGAAGCAGCACCTCGACCGGCTGTTTCCCCGACATGGCTTCATTGCTCGATGCCGGTGGCCGTGATCAGCACCGGGTAGTGCCGCAGGCCCAGGCGCTCGGCCAGATCGTCGCCGGACACGGGCGCGAGGGGTACGCCGGGCACCAGGGCGCGCAGCCGCGCCAGGCCCTGCACGGTCTCGACGTTGACCACCAGGCCGACCGCGCCGCGCTCGCGCAGCGCTGCCGCCTGGCGGCGCAGCCAGGCCTGGGACGCCTCGTCGTCGCCGACGACCACGAAAGGCCGCAGGCCCGGTGCCTCGATGACCCGCCGCGCGACGGTGCCGGGCGTGAGCTTGGCGCTGCGCACCGGCAGCATCGCGGCCTCGTCTGTCGGCGTGGCGGGAACCTGGGGCGTCGGGATCGGCGGCCGGGCCGGCGCGTTGGCGCGCGGCTGGAGGTTCAAGGCTTCGTAGTACGGCAGCGCCGACGCGCCGCCGCGGTCTTCGACCACGATCAGCGGCTCGCCGGCAAGCGAGGCCAGCGGCAGACCCGCCAGCAATACGAGCAGGCCCTGCAAGGCCAGATGGGATTTCGTCATGGGGATGTCTCCTGACGTGCGGCGAGAACCGCGGCGGTTGCGCGCGCGCCCTGTACGCGGGCAAGGTGGCGGGATACGCTGCGCCGGTAGCGGGCAGCGGGCTCGCCCCCGGCAGGACGGTGGTAGCGGCCGATCGCCAGCAACCAGTCCTCGCCGGGGGTGTGCTGCTCGCGCAGGATCTCGGCGGCAATGGCGAGGTTGCGGTACGGGTCCAGCAGGTCGCACGCGCTGGCGTAGCGCTGCTGGTGGTAGCCGAGGTTGATCTGGCCCAGGCCCGCGTCGATGCGCGTGGGGGGCGTGGAGCGCATCGCCCGCTGCAAGCCGGCGCAGGCATCGGCGCGGGTCGCATAGCGGCGCGACTGGCCGGCGACATTGAGCGACCACGGCCACGGGACGATGCGCCCGTTGCGGCGGATGCCGCTCTCCTGCAAGGCCACGGCGTAGAGCACCGTCGAAGGAATGCCTGCGCGCTGCGCAGCGAGTTGGTAGGCCGGTGGCGGAACCTCCTGGGCCTGGGCGACGCAGGCGCACAGGCCAGCGGCGAGCACCAGTGCGCGCAGGGGTGCGGCTATGGCTGGCGCTGCCATTGGCCGTTCACCTCGCGCACGACCGCCGGCAGGTCACCGGGCACCCCCAAGGTCAACCAGCGCCCGCCGTCGTGGTTGAGCGTGATGCTGCCGCTGCGCACGCGCGCCGGATCGACGTTCGCGCGCTTGGCCCAGTCGCGGATGCGCCCGTCGTCCTGGCGGCTGCCGACCATGTACAGGTCGAACTCGGTCCCCGAGGATTGCAGGCGCTGCACGAGCTGGCCGCAGGCATCGCAGCCGTCCTTGACGAACACCGCCGTGCGGCCGGAGCCGCGCGTGGCTCCGGCGACCGGCTTGTCGTCCGGCAGGTTCACCCGCTGCATGCCGGGGTTCAGTCGCTGCCAGGCCTCGTCGTAGGCGCGCTGATAGGCAAGCAGCTTCTCGACGCGGCGCGCCTCGACCTGCACCTGCAGTTCTGCGTAGCGGCGCCGTTCCCCATCGGTGCGGGCCTCGATGCCCAGGGCCGACAGCGGGTCCAGGTTGGGCGAGTAGATGCCCAGCGGCCCGTCCATCAGCTCGCGGTAGCGTGCCCACTCCTGCGGTTGCAGACCCCATTCGCTCGCCACGCGGTCGTCCAGGATGCGGGCGACCAGCGGGCGCTCCTGGCTCTGCGCATTGCGGGCGGGAGGGGTGGCCGACTGCTGCGCCCACGCGGGCCACTGGGTGGACACCAGCAGGAGCGCGGAAAGGATGATCGATGGCTTCATGCGATCTGCTCCGGTCAGGGAATCGCCACGCGGCGGGTCTGGTCGCCGGCCTGGAACACCGCGGTGTTGCCCTCGACGGCCTGCAAGCGCCACGGGCCGACCGCATCGCCGGGTAGCAGCACCTGAAGCTGGTCGGGCGTGAAGTCGCCACTGCTCGGCGCGACGGACACGCTGCGCTCGCCGGCGCGCAGTTCGGCACCGACGATGCGGAACGAGAGCGGCGGGGGTTCAGGCTTGGCGGCTGACTTGCTCGGTGCGCGCGGCTGGGCGGGTGCTGCGGCGCGTGCGGCGGTCTGGCGCGCCATGACCTGCTCGACTTCGGCGCGCAATGCCTGAAGGTCGTCGGCAGCGGCATAGGCGCTCAGCGATTTCTCGACCTGGGCCGCACGTGCTTCCAGGATTTGGCGGGTGTCTTTGAGGTCTGCCGCCGTGGCGACGGCCGGACGCTGCTGGATGGCCTCGACGGTCTCGGCGAGGCCTGCTGCCTGCGCTTCGAGGCGTTGCAGGCGGGAATCGAGGCGCTCCTGGTCGGCCTGGTCGTTCATCGCCTGGTAGCCGAGGGCAACGAGGACACTGAGGCCGATCAGCCAGAGCCACATTAGGCTCTGCACCACCACGGCGGCCGTTGAACGATGGGCGGGCTGCGGGCCGTTCATGGCTGGCCTCCCGATGCCGTGGGCGCCAGCGGGAACGTCTGCACCGCCTCGGTGGCGGGCAGCGCGGGTGCGGTGTCGGAGGTCATGCTGTCGCCGGGCCGCTCGAAGCAGATTTGCCGCGCGCGGTCATCCGCGTGCAGTTCCCAGGCCGGACCAGCCAGCGTGAGCAGCGCATCGCGCAGGGTCATGGGGCCGAGGTGCAGGTGCGCCGCCGGGAGCGGCAGTGCGTACAGCTCGATCACCGCGTGCGCCGTCTGGCACAAGCCGTAACCGCTGCGCTTGAGCACATGCCGTAGCCCGTCGCCGACCGTGGCGCGTGCATCCTCGGGCATCGACACGTCGATGGTCTGCAACAGCAGGTCGCGCTGCGCTGCTGTCGGTGCCAGCTCCACGAGGGTGTAGCGGCCGTAGCGCACGACGGGGATGTACTCGGGCGCCTCGGGTACGGGCGCGGCCGAGACTTCCTCGATGGTGTCGGGCGCGACCGGCGCGCTCGTCGTCGCGCAGCCGCCAGCCAGCACCGACCAAAGCAGGCCGAGAAAACCCGCCAGCAGGCGGCGTTCGGGATGGTGAAACCAGGGTGGAGAGGGGCACATGGCGCGTCGTCCTGAAACATCGAGCCCTCACCATCGCCGCTCGGGCCACGAGCGGCAGCAAACAATGAGAACCAGGCAGCGCCCGATTTCCCGGCAGCCTCGCTCCAAAGAAAAAGGCCCCCGAAGGGGCCAGTGAAAACGCACATCGACCTCGCCGAATCAATCTCGAGCCAGCTTCAGGCCGGGATCGACCTGTGCCAGTTGGGTGTGCGCCCAGCAGCGCACGAGCTGGCCGTTCTCGCCGAGCGGCCGGTTCGCCACCGCCGCCGAATACTCGTCGGTGTCGCTGGTGTCGTAGCAGATGACCTTGATCTCGCCGTTGTCGCAGCGGATGGAGTGGATCTGGCCGTCGGTCATATCGACCACGACGACCTGCGGAACAAGGCTCAGTTCGCGGGTGGCCGACAGGATGGGGCCATATTCGGCAGCGTCGAAGCAGATGAACGGCCCTTCATACCGAGCTTCTTCGGCCAGGTCCTTGGCCTTGCCGTAGTGGATACCCAGGTCGTATTCCTCCTGGGTGATCCAGACCTTGAAGACCGGCATGTCGGGACTGCCAGAGGCATCGATGCAGGCAACTGCGACTTGCATCTCGATCTCACCGCCGTCGGCAGGTTCGGTCGAGGGGATGATGGCTTGGCCCGAGGGCACTTCGTCGGCCATGCCCATGCGCTCGCGCATTTCGTCGACGAAATCCTCGGGGGCCATCAGGCCATAGCGCGCCAGGCGCAAGGGAATGTCCTCTGCACAGAGGTTGCCATCCTCGATGCGCTGCTGCATGAAGGCGGCGATCTCGGATTCGAGCGCATCGCTGTTAGTTGCCGAGGGCAACTCGGTCATCTCGATCGACCAGGCATCCACCTTCGCGGCGGTCTCATCGATTAGCAATCTCTCGCCGATGGCGCGTACCCACATGCGTTGTAGGCGTGCCAGTATTTCCGACGCGGCCTCGCCGTTGAGCAAACAGGTCACGTCCAGCGTCAGGCGAGCCTTCACGGTTTCGGGTGTGGCTTGTGTATGGGTGTTCATGGAAATCTCCTTGGGATGAAAAGAAAGCGCAGCCACGTCCACGGAGACCGTGGGCGTGGCTGCAAGGTGGGAACAACGGAAGGCCGGCGGCGCGAGGCCGGCGTTGGCGTGGGGATCAGGCGGCGACCAGTTGCCGGGCCAGTGCGACCTCGACGGAATCACCGTCCTGGTTGAGCACATCCAGCCCGGATTCGGGTACATCGCCCGACGTGCTTTGGGACACGAGGATCTTCTTGGCCATCAGCGCGAGGCATGCCATCTGCGAAGAGGCGGCGTACCCCAGGTAGATCACCTTCACGGAGAGCTTCTGGCCGATCCGCCACGAGCGGCGTGCAGCCTGCTGCAGCGTGTACACGTTCCACCCCGATTGCAGGAAAACAATCGTCGGGAATTCGAGCAGGTCCAACCCCGTTTTCACGAGTTCGGGGTTCGTGATGAGCACGTCGATGCCGCGGTCGATCTGCTCGGCAATCCAGTCCTCGCGCTGGCTGGCATCCACGCTTGCGCGCAGTACCGCCACCCGAAAACCTTCCTGCTCCAGCAGCATCTTCAGCCGGCTCGTGGTGTCCCGCGTGCCGGTATAGACCGAGTACACCAGGGTCTTGCGACCCGCTTCCTTCTCCTCGCGGCAGATGTTGATCAGCTCGTGTTCCTTGGGCATCACCTCCAGTTCGTTGAACTGGGCCGGGGTGAATGCCAGCACCTCGCGCGTGCGCGGATGGCGGACCGTTTCTGCCCTGAAGCAGCAGTCGGGCCACGCCAATAGCGTGTTGAGGACCACGCCCAGCAAGGTGGTGTCCCGCTTGCGTAGCGCCTCCTTGAGCTGTTGCGTGAGGCTGGAAGCCAGCTTCTGATACGCCTCGCCTTGCTCGGCGCTCATCGCCACGTCCCGGAACTCCTCGTCATACGGTGGCAGCACGCCACCGATGTCTCGCAGTTTCAGGAAGATGGTGTACGGCAGGATGCACCGCAGCACGCCCTTGGGACCGAAGCCGGGAGCCTTGACCGTTCTGACCGTGACCTTGCTGCCCTTGGCCGTCTTGTGCGCCGGACCGTCGGACTCGGAGTAGATATCCCGCAAGACGCCGTGGTCCCTCATGAAGGCCATGGCGGCGGCGTTCATGCTGCCGTTGCGGCCGGGGATGTAGCCGTCCTCGATCATGCGGCCCGGAAGCGCGCGGAAGAGCAAGTGGAAAAGGTCGTCGGCATAGCCGCCCATCAGCGTGCCGGTGAGCGAGACCGCCTTGCGAACCTTGGATGCGATGACACCCATGGCTTGGCCTTGTGCCGAACCGCCCGTTTTGTACTCGTGCGCTTCGTCGGCGATGAGCAGGTCGAACGTGCTGCGCGGCAGATACCGCTTCACATATTCGCTGGGCTGGTAACCACCTTCGCCAAACCCGAACTCCATGTTTGCCATGGCCCGCTCCATGCGGTGCGCCTGGCGGTCGGAGAAGACCAGCTTCCCGCTCGCGTCCATCAGGTTGATGAAGTTGTGCAGGTTGTCGCCGAGCATCGAGGCCAGGAAGCTGTCCCCGAAGGTCTTCATCAGACGTTGCGCGGTGGCTTCGCCGATGGTGGGAATCCGTTTCAAGGCACGCAGCACGGCCGAGGACTGATCGCTGCCGGACAGTGCCCGCGGACGCATCAGCGTCCACAGCGCGCTGCCGCAGCCATTGCACTTGCGGCGGAACTCCTCCGCCTCCAGTTCCTGAGCACTGATCGGCTCGCCGTCGAGGTTGGTGACGACCTCCCCGCAGTGCGGGCAGGCCCCCACGGCGCCATGACGGGTGCGTTTGCGCGTGAAGGCAGGCTTCCAGTGGAACCCCATCCTCATGCGGACGCGACCGAGTACGAAGAACTCCTGCGCCGGTGAGGGCACGCCAAGCTGCTCGCGCAGCTTGATCAGTTTGAGCAGCGTGTCCGGGCCATTGAGCACCCAGACCTTCGCGCCCGCGACGGTTTCGAGAATTTCCCTGCGCCACTTGTAAACAAGGTGCGGCGGGCTCAGGACGAGCGTGCGGCGATAGCCTTCGGCATGCAGGACCGCGGCCAGCGCAATGCCGATCGTGGTCTTGCCGGTGCCCATTTCGCCGTTGACGAAGACGGCCCGTTCGCCTTGGTTGACGAGCAGTTCCGAAGCCGCATGCACGACCTCGGCCTGGGCGGGGAACAACTGGCGTTTCAGTCCGGCCAGCACCAGTTGCCGGTGCGGGCGCGGCGTGCCGCCATAGACGGGCGGGTTCGCCCGGTTGAGGGATTCCAGCAGCTCGTCCCCGAACTCGGAAACGAAGTCCTGAAGGCTCATGGACAGCTCGGACGATTCCTGTTCGAGCAGGTCGTCCATGGGGGAAGAGATATCAGCGGCCGAGGCCGCTTCGATGGCTTGCGCGTTCATGGTGATGCTCCGAAAAAAGAACGGGGCATGCACCACTCCCCAAGGGGCGGTGACATGCCCCAGGGTGGGAAGGAAGTTCCGGCGCGGGCCGGTGGTTGTGACGATCAGTACTCGCTGGGCAGCAGCACCGTGGTGACGCTGCGATCCCATTCGGTGATGACCCAGACCTTCAGGCCCGGGCCGACCTCGTAGGCCGAGAACAGGCGGTCCTCGCCCGACTTCAACGCGGCGTCGTTCTGGCGTCGGTCGCTGTCATCGAGGTCGCCCCAGTCAGCGGACAGATGCCGCAACAGGTACGGACGGGGATTGAGCTGGCCTTGTTGAACTAGGCTGGCAACGCCCGAGGTCATGACGACCTGGCCGGGGTTGAACCTGGGAAAAGCGTGTTGGGTAGCGGTGGACATGGAGATGGCTCCTTCAGAAAAAGAGGCACCTCGCCCCATCGGGGCGAGAAACCCCGGTGGGTGGAAAGAAAGGCGGCAAGCCGCCTTCGAGTTAGTGGATGGTGAGAACCTGGCCCAGCGTGGCTGAGTCGGGCGTCAAGTCCCAGGCCCGAATCACCGGCACAAACTTGTCCGTGAGGATGCGGGTCTCGGCAAAGGAGCCGTCGTCGCGCTCGCGGTATTCCACGGCGGAAGACTTCTGCTTGAACGTGTCGCCCTTGACGGCCAGAGTGCGGCCGCTGGGTGACTGCACGACACCGGAGATAGCACCAGCCGCGAGGGCCAGTGCCAGGTGCCATTGGGACAAGGCGCGTGCCGGAGCACGCAGGGTTTGCTGCGTCGCGCCCAAGTGAGTCTCGAACGCGGGCCACAGGCCTTTCAGACGCCGCACTTCGTCGGCAAACTGCTCCGGCTCCATGCTGATCCGGTAGAAATGCTCCGGTTCGGCCTGGACCGGGGGGACCACATACGGCAGCAGCGTCCATTCGGGCGGCAACTCGTCCACCTCCTGTTCGCCCAAGCCGATTTGCAGTAGCCGGGCGCGGGACGCTTTCACGTCATCGCCCGCCTGGTCGCGCTGCCGGACACGACGCCCGAACACCACGATCTGCTTGAACTGCTTGTCCACCGCCTGGAACACGGACAGGTCCGCGAAATGGCGTGTCAACCAGCCGACCATCTCCTGATCCAGCACGTGAGATGGGATGATGAAGATCAGGATGCCGCCGTACTGCAACAAGGCGAGCGTGCGCTGATAGAAGAGTTTTTCCAGACGACCACGGCCCTTGCCTTCGTAGCCCAGGTTGCCGTTGGCATCCTTTGCGAGATCACCATAAGGCGGGTTGAGCCATAGGAGGCCGAAGGCCTGCCGCGAGATCATGGTGTCCATTAGGTCACCGTGGATGCAGTGATCAACCAGCAACCGGGCATGGTTGGCCCGCTCCTGGTCGAACTCGACGGCATAGGCGCTGGCCCGCTCAGGCCCGAGGGCGTGGGCGGCCTCGGCGATGGCAACGCCTTCGCCTGCGCAGGGATCAAGAATGCACATTGGCCCATCGCTGGGCGCGAGCGCGCTGAGGGTTCTTTCGAGGGTGGCTTCGTCGGTCGGGTAGTACCCGTTCTTGGCGAAATTCCGAGCGAGCCTGGGGAACATGAGTGCCATGGGAAGTCTCCTGTCTGGCGGGGATGAAGGACGGAAGCACGCCAAGGCGTGCTTCCGCGGTGGGGTCAAGCCGCTACCACTTCCGGCGTCCAGATCTTGGCCGGATAGGGATAGGCGGTGAGCACGCCCTGGCGGATGAGGTCGCCCAGCGCGTTGGTGAGCGCGGGCACGTCGATGGCGAGCCGGAACCCTTGCAGCGGCCCGAGGGCCATGCGCAGGGAGCACAGCATTTCGCGCTCGCGCAGCATCGCCAGGACTGGCGATTGCCAGTGGTCCAGTAGCGGCAGCGGGCACGTGTCCTTGACCAGGTGCCACAGGCGTGACGTGGGATCGGCCGCGGAGCGCGGCAGCAGCGCCAAGGCGCTGGCCGAACTCTTGTCGGGCCGGATGCAGCGCCGATCGAACAGCCAGAGATTGACCATCGAGCCGAACAGCGTGCGGCGATAACTGCGGGTCAGGCGCTTTTCAAGGCGCTCGACCAAGCCGACGAACACAGGCAGCGAACCGCCTTGGTCGGTGACGACGTGGAACTGATCCAGGCCGTCCTCGCTGCGGCCCAGGGTGAGCCGCCCGATGAACTGCTGGATGGCGGTGTCGCGCGCCCAGACCGAGAGAAAGATCAGGTCGCCCTGGTCGCCGCAGACGCAGGCATCGGCCATGAGGTCGCTGCATTCGTCAATGCGGTACAGGGGCTGGTCGGATGAAATGGCAGGCATGGTGGTTTCCTCGATGTGAGGGGCGCACCGCCCGCAGGGGCAGTGAATGCCCCGTTAGGGATGAAAAGCACAGTGCCCGGGGCGAATGCCCCGGCTGCGCCGCGGGTGACGTCAGGCTCCCAGTTCGGCGAACGAACCATTGGCCTCATGCTTGACGACGCGATTGCCGACATTCCCCGCATAGTCCCTCTGGACTTCGGTGAACATGCTGTCGGGCACGTCGATGTGGAAATGGCCTAGGACTGCACGGTAGTAGTCCAGGCCGTGGCCGAACGGATCTTCCTCGTGCAGATTGCTGTACAGGAAATCCTCGTCCTCGACCTGCATGGCGCTGTCGATCAACTCGGCAGGCTTGCGGATCGTCATGAAGAAATAGCGCAGCGGCCGATCCCAGCCGAGCATGATGGTGATGGGAAATCCCTTGTGATGGGTCTCGAAGTAGTGCTGGCTCATGGTGGTGTCCTTGGATGAACAGGGACAGCACCGCCCGCATGGGCAAGTGCTGCCCTGGCGGGTGGAAGGATCAGTACGAACCGCAACCAGCCGGGCAGCAGCCCAGCGTGATTCCGTGCGAGCAGCAGTCGTTGTCGGCGAGCCAGTCCTGGGTTTCCTGCCGCTCGGCAGGTGTTGCGTAATCCCATTCCCGGGTCGCGATTTCCAGCGCCTGTGAGCGCTGGTCTTCCGGCAATCGACTGGCTTGCGTGTCGATCTCCGAACTGAAGAGCGTCACGTAGTGCTCGTAGGCCAGGCCGCAACCGCGCTGGGCGCGTTCGGCTGCTGCCTTGCAGAGAGCCCGCCACGCGGGTTCATCCAGGGCGGAGCGAGGGGTATCGCAAGCGATGGTGGACATGATGGAAACCTCCAGAAGAAGGGCCGGGGTCTCCCCCGCATGGGGAAGGAACCCCGGCGGGTGTGAAGATCACCGCGGATGCGGTGTCTGCGATCACGCAGGTTGCAGTTCGGCCTGACGGCTCCATTCCTGCGTCTTGAAGTCCAAAGTGAAACCCAGTTCGCCCAGGCGGGCGATCTGTGCGCGCAGGGCGCGGCGGTCGATGGTCGAATCCAGCTTCACCGATTCGCCCAGCGGCCACAGCGTGCCGAACAACGCGGCGTCACCATCTTCGGTACTGCCGGAGGCAGTGGCCGTAGCGGGCGGCGGCGCATCCACACCGAAGGGTGTGGTATCGACCAGCGGGTCCGCGGATGCCTGCACGGGTGCGGGCTTGGCGGGCCTGGACGCTTTGGCGGGCTTGGCCGGCGTTGCCGCAGGCTGCGTCCCTTGCTCTTCATCGAGCGGATCGACTTCCTGGGTGGCGAAGCTACGAGCTTCGTCACGACTCAGCTTGTCGATGCCATTGAGCGTCATCCCGTCGAGGTTGGCGCGGACTTCAAACCGCGCGCCACCTGCGACCGGGTAGGACTTCGCGAAGATGTAGCGAATGACGAAATCTCCGTCGTATTTGCCTTCGGGGTACTGCTCCAGCTCCGCGTCTTTGACCGCGAATTCACCGATGGGAGTGGTGAGGCGACCGACCGTAAACGGGCCGTTCTTGCCGCGGATGGTCCGCAACGTGAGCTGGCCCGGGACGACGATGGGCAGGACTGATCTTGCAGGTGCCGATGTGGCTGCCATGATGGTTCTCCTTGGGGAATAGGAAAAAGGCAAGGCCCCGTGAGGGGCCATGCCGTATCAGAACGAAGCAGCCAATGCCGGCTCCTGCTCCTCGACTTCACCTGCGGGCTCGCGCTCGGCGGGCTCGACCGGCTGGTCGGCAACGGTGTCGGCGGCAACCTCGACTTCGGGCGCGGGTGCATCCTCGGCCTGCGGCGCCTCGGCTTGCGCCTGTCTCGTCGGATAGACCTGGGTGCCATCGATCTTGATGAGACCGATGTGAACCAGCGTCGATTCCAGGCTTGCTCCCGGTTCCCCGGCGCGCTCGCCCTTGGTGCGGATGTACGGATCGATCTTCATGTCGTTCAGACGGAAGGCGATCAGCACCTTGCGGTCCCCTTCGATGGCCTGGATGCACCGGCGAACCAGATGCTCGGCCTCGGGGGTGGCGACGATGGTGTCGAAGTACCGATATTCCGGTTCATCGACAGGCCCGGTCAGGGCGGCGATGGTGCATGACAGGAAGGGGTCGCCATCCTTGGGGGTGACGTCCTTCACACGGCTGAGGTAGCCAATGCCGCGAGTGATCAGTTCATGCTGCTTGATCGAGGCCAGTTCGGCCCGGTCAATCAGTTCGGACTTGAGCAGACGTGCCTTGAGGGACGCGCCGGCCTGGCCCTTCTTTTCACCTTTGTCGCGGATGTACGGATCACCGCGCAGATCGCCGGTGCGGAAGCGCACCAGCGGACGCTGCTTCGGGTCGTCAACGCCGATGTAGCGTTCGACCAGCTTCTTGGCCTCGGCACCCGAAACTTTGACGTCGAAGTAGCGGTAGGTCGGGTCCTTGGCGGGACCGACCAGCGCGGCGATGGTGCATGCCAGGAACGGCTGCGCACGGCGGCCGCCCCGGACGGGAACCTCGCGGGCACGCTGGATGTAGCCGATGCCCGAGGTGTGGAGGTCGAAATACGATTTCTCGTTGGACGTGGTGTTCATGGTGAATCTCCATAGGGAAGAAGCGGAGACACACCGACCCACGCATGCGGGGAAAGGTGCGTAACCCCGCGGTGGGTTGATAAGGCGAAAGCATCCGCCACCAGAGACTGGTGGCCGCTCGCGGATGGATGCGGTGCGAGCTGGCTCGGTCACACAGTGGGAACTGCGCGCAACCTCGAAGACCGATGGTTGCCTGGCATGTCGCTGACAACGTCAGCAGGCATGGGGTCAGCATGGCCGGGCCTCGCGCGGGCGACAGCAATCAATCGGCATCCGGGCGTTTCCCTTTGTCCACGCCGCCCGGCGCTTCCCACAGGTACTTGGGTCCGCGCAGGTGCCGGGGCGTGTCGGCGCGAGGACGGCTTGGGCGGCCCCAGGCGCCGCCGCCGCGCGTGCCGACCAGTCGCCAGCCGGCGGCGCGCAGACTGGTGCCGCCTTCGGCGGGCAAGGTGTAGGTGACCAGCCGCGTGTAGCCCAAGGCCCTGGCCGCCTTCCAAGTCGCGCCGTAGAGCTTGCTGCACGCGTTCGGTGAGCCGTCGGTGCAGAGCCTGGTGACTTCGAGGGTCCACCCGTCGTCCAGGTGGCGGGCAACCGGCCGGCCGACGATCGCCACGCCGCAAATGCGGTCGCTGCCGGACAGCGTGACCGCCAGAGCGAACTTCGCTCCCTGGACCGGGCGGTGGTGCCGGTGATGCCCCTGCACGAAGGCATTGGCCGCGCGCAGCGACACGGGCAGCAGTTGCAGACATGGTGAGTCGTGCATGCGGTCGTCTCCGTGGGTATGTCGGCGGACTGGCCGACGAGGCGGGCCATGCCGGCCGGAGACGAACGCGCCCGCGGGCGATGGCCGCGGTGCGGAAAAAGGAAGCCCCCGATACGGGGGCTACGAGGGCCGTGCGGCGGTTGCCGCGCTAAGCCGATGGGACCACCTCCAGCGACAGGTGCGTGGCGGTGGCGGACAGCATCAGATCGTCCGTGCCGTGCAGGATGCGTGCGAAGACGCCATCCTTCGGATCGAAGAACTCGCCGAAGTCGTCGCCGCCCAGCTCGATACGCGCCAGGTCCCACCAGTCATCGAACGGGTCGGTATCCGGGTTGCAGCCGACGGCATACGCCAGCAGCTTCACGCGGCCGTCCGGGCGGCGCTCGGCGCGCTCGGCGAGGAAGTACACGCCCTGGTCCTTGGCAAGGACGACGCGGCATTGGTTGGCGACGGCCTCGGCCAGCACGGGTCGCAGATCGGTGCCTTTGAATCGCAGTGACATGGTTGGAATCTCCTGTGGGGATGAAGAAAAAAAGGCCCTCCACCCGAACGGATGGAAGGCCTGTGGGGGCAAGTTGCCGTCAGGCTGCGAACTTCGCCTGGGACATCACGCCGGCAGCGCCTGGCGTCGCCGGGAAGCCTTGGCGTCGATCACGCTCACGTCGATCCGGCGCCAGTTCCCGTCGTCGATGAGTCTCTCCAGCACTTCGCCGAGCATGTCGAAATACACCTCGTCATGCCGATCGACCAGTTCGCCATCCCTATGCAGTTCCACCACGTAGGTGTCGCCGCCGCGGTCGTAGAGGATCGTCACCTGGCCTTCGAACTTCGCGGTCGAGACCGTGAAGCTGATCGCCGGAGGCGTGTCGATGATCTTGGACGGCTTGGGATCGACCCAGGTGAAGTCGCGGGCGCCCGCATCGACCAGCATGTGGGTGATGCGCCGGAACCCGTCGGGCGCCGGCATTTCCTCCAACTGCTGGATGAGCTGGCCCAGTTCCATGCACTGCGGCACGGGGATGGGCAGCTTGGCCGGCGCGGAGCCGAGGATGTGCGTCTTGATGGTGTAGGGCCTGCCATCCGACGTGTACTCGGTGCGCTCTTCCGGCGTGTCCGCGCGCAGGCCGTCGAAACGGCGCCGTGCGTAGGGCTGGACATGCACCTTGACGCCCTCGCTGGGAACGGTGGTGACCAGGTTGGGATCGAGCACCGCGAACTCGCTGGGCTTGAGCTTGACGACGATGGCGTCGTCGTTGGCCGCG
Organism: Nitrosovibrio sp. Nv17; assembly: GCF_900119085.1. GTDB lineage: Bacteria > Pseudomonadota > Gammaproteobacteria > Burkholderiales > Nitrosomonadaceae > Nitrosospira. The sequence continues at coordinate 25,777 of NZ_FPIQ01000021.1, forward strand.
ACCACCTTGCCGTCGAAGGGCTGGGGGTCGACGGCGAAGCCCAGCGACGAGGACTGCGGCTGGTCATCGAACACGCGATATTTGAACGACCGCACGTTGCGGGGCACATGGCCTGCGACGAGCGAGGGCATCAGGGTCTTGATGAGGGAACGGTTCATGGGAATCTCCTTGAGGAAGAAACAAGGGATTCCCCGCCCGCAAGGGAGAGGTCCCTTGTGGGTGGATGGACGCGGTGCGTCCGTAGGAAGAAACGACCAGCACGGTCTCCCGTACTTGCAACCTCGAAGGTCTTGGCTGCCTGGGCATGTGTCGGCGACGCCGACGAACATGAGTTAAAGATGGCCCCGGAATGGGCGGATTGCCCGCAGGAAACCGCACCGCGCCGTACCCACTTTCCTGATCCGTGGGCAAGAAAAAGCCCCTCGAAAGGGGCTGGTTGGGTCAGGCTTCGTACACGAAGTAGTGCTCGCGCTGACGCGGGAAGAAGACATGCTTCCATGTGTCGCCGCTGGTGTTGCCACCGTCGAAGACGACCATTTCGTAGTCGTCGATGTCGGTGTCCGCCAGGTCGGCGCTGGCGATATGGCGCATGTGCAGCGTGCCGCGCATGCGCTCGAATACCAGGATCTGGCCGATGGCGTCGTCCTGACCCATAGCGTTGACGCAGGCCCCGAGCTGATGCTCGAAGTCGCTTACGGGCGAGATGAGGTCGGGGAACATGAGGGTGCTCCTATGAAATTGGACCGGCCCGGCTCCGGGCAGGAGACGGGCTGGCATGGGGAGAACGAAGAGGAAAGACGGCGCGTAGCGCGGCTGCTAGGACTCGGCCAGCGGCAGGCCCAGCAGCGCGGGTGCGTCGGCATCGAGGATGAGGATGCGCACATCGGCCTGGCCGGCCAGTTCAAGGATGTTTGCCAGGTCGTCCGGCATGCCCTTGCTCCGGTGCTCCTGCCGAAGCTGCTCGGCGGTGATGCCCTCGGCGTGCTCCAGGTTCTGGTCCGTCCAGGGCGTGGAGATCAGCTTGACGCCGATCGCCGGGCTGTACGGCACCCGGAAGGCGATGAACAGCATGGCCTCCGGCGTGGCGAGGTCCGCCAGGTTGGCGAGGTAGTGCCAGGTCTCGACCGTGATGTGCTCACGGCTGATCTCCCAGCACCGGCTGTAATAGCCGGTCTCGAAACTTAGGCGCTGCACGACTTCCCGCGCGGCTTCGGCCGAATAGGTGTCACCGATGTGGGCCGCGCGACCGTCAAAGTCGTCGCCACGGATGGCATAGACCACGGCGCCGATCACGCCTTCGCCGCTGACGCCTCCACCGGCACTGCATTCGGCCAGTACCTCGGCACCCACGGGTTCGGGGCCATTGCTGACCACCGCGAAATCGTTGGTGACGATGCAGGACGAAGAGATCAGCGTCTCGTCGGAGAGGTGATCTTGGCTCGCGTGGATGGTTCGCCAGACATGCGGTCTTCCATCGTCGTAGCTGATGCACAGCGTGCGGACGATTTTCAGATTCCAGTAGCCGCGGAGAAAGGGATTGGGTTTCTGGGACATGGAACTCTCCAGATTGAATAATGGAGCCAATTCCCGCCACCGGGAATTGGACCCGGTGGGTTGAAAATGGAAAATGCGTCAGGCAACGCTGACCTTGGCGGTGTCAGCACTGCGCTGGACGACGGGAAATGAATCGAGGGACATGGCCTTGTGGGCGCATGTCCCTCGTGGGGCGTGAACAGAAACGCGGTGATGTGCCGGAGACCGGCTCACCAGCCGTTGTAGTTCACGAGCAGGTCGGCGATGACCTTGCGGCGTTGCAGATCGAGACCGTCGAAATCCGACAGTCCGTGGAAGTGGCAGCGCTTGAGCATGGCACCGCCCTCGCGTGCGTTGTAGAAGCTGACCATGGCGGACAGGAACATGCGTTCCCCGCTGCTCAGGACGCCGAGGGCATCGTTGAGCCGCAGCATGTCGGGACGCAGATCCCACTTGCTCTTGGCCTGGTTCAGACCTTCACGGGTGCCGTCGCCGAACCACTCGGGGCCAGCGATCTCGACGCCGCGCTTCCACGCCTCGAAAAAGGCTTGGGGCGCAGCAGCGAAATGCTGCTCTTCCCGCATGATCTGATCGACGACTTCCTGCGGCAGTAGCTGGTTCATGACGTGATTCCTCCAGTTGGATCAGGGGATGGCGAGCTGGGACCAGCCGCCTCTTTCGAGGGCACGTTGAGCCGCGGCGTAGCTGCGGAAGTACTCGCGGGATTCCCGCGAAACGGGGCCTTCGGTATCGCGCGTGCCGATGTAGTGACCGGCGGCGCTTTGCAGGACTTCGAGCGGCAGGAACTTGCCGCAGTAGGTCAGGGCCAGTTGGCCGAAAGAGGCTTGCTCGGACATGGACGGGCTCCTTGGAAAAGCGGGGCCTCGTCCCTCACGGGATGGCAGCTCCCGCACGCGGTTGATAAAAAGCATCAGCGTCACGAGGACGCGCGTCCGCGGAATTGATGCGATGCGGACTGGTGGGCAACGCGGGAGAGACCCGCGGCAGCCTGGAACCCTGGCTGCTGGCATGTGCTGACGAATCAGCGAACATGCGGGCAGCTTCGTGCGCGGGCCGCGTCGCGTCAGTTGGAAAACGGCAACCGGCCCACCCCCGATTGATGTGCGCAGAGAAAAAGAAACCCCGCATCGAGTGCGGGGCTGTCAGGAGAGTGCGTCGGTGCTGTGTCAGTCGGGCTTGTCGCCCAAGACATGCTGCTTCCACAGCTCGAATGCCTGCTCGGGCGCAAGCTCGGCGAGGATGACGATGGGCTGGGCCTGCCGAGCGCGCAGCGAAGCGAAGTACGCCTTGCGGTCGGCGATGGCCTTGAGCTTGATGCCCTTGATGAACAGCAATTTGCCGTCCTTGATGAACAGCACCTTGTTGCCGATGTCGCGGTTGAACGCGGCTCGCACCTTGCGTTCCGCGTGCATGGCGTCGGCCAGTTCATCGACCAGGAAGTCGAGCGTCATGTCGATGTAGTGAGGGTCTTCGCCCTCCTGGCCGAGGTCGAGCGGCGCAGGCGGCAGGCCCTTGGCGAAGGCTTCGGCCTGCGCCAGCAGCGCCGCCTTGCCGTTGAGCGCGTGGAGGAACGTCGAGCCGCCGTGGCCGTCGTTGCGGGCCTCGGCGATGGGAGTGCCGTCGAACACGACGGTGGCGCTGAAGCACATCGTTTCCTCGCTGGCGAAGTCGGCCACCTTGAGGTTCTTCAGCGTGATGCGGTCTTGCTTGGTGATGTTGTCCATGGGAAGTCCTGAAATCGACCGGGTGGCGACATGCCCCCGACGGGACGTGGCGGCCATCCCGTGGGTTGGAGAAAAGAGGCATCGATGCCCCGGTGGGCAGCGTTCGCCGGTGAGATGCCGAGGCGAACTGGCGGGTGGCGCGGGTGGAACCCGCGGCAGCCTTGACACCCTGGCTGCGGGCTGCTGCCGATACATCGGCAATGCAGGAGGGAGAATGGCGCGGCCCGCAGGCTGCGTCGCCGATCAATCCGAAGCGGTCGAGCCCGTCTTGTGCAGGCACTGCACCAGGCGCCGGCCCAGCCATGCCATGCACGGGACAGCCATGGAGTTGCCGATCGCCTTGTAGCGTGGAGCGTCGGCGGCGGGCTTGCCGCGATACGGAATCAGCGTGTAGTCGTCGGGCATGCCTTGCAGCCGCTCGCACTCCACGGGCATCAGCCGCCGCACCCGCCAATGCGACCAGTCGCCGGGGCCAAGGGCGTTCCAGTCGTAGCGGAAATGCGCCTCGAAGTCGGGAGCCAGGACATAGGGCTTGTCCGCGCCGCCGCCGCTGGTGCGCAGTGCGCCCGCTACGCTGCCGCCCAGCTCGGCGGCAAGACCCTGCTCGCGGCCGCGCAGAGACACGCAGGCCACCATAGGCACGCCGTAGCCCGGCTTGCCGTTGGACAGTACGGTGCAAGCGACCTGGCCATGGCCCCCGGGGTTCGACACTTAACCCCGATTTTCGCGCCTTTTCGGAAAGTGACTCCAGTTCCGGCGCGGGTTTGAAGGCCATGATCGCAAAAGTGCTGTGGTGGCACGTTTGTAACAGCCACCGCCAAACTTGACGGCACTTTGTAGGTCGCTAAAGTGGCGGCATGCACGTCAAGCTCACCACCTCCGGAGGCCGCCGCTACGTCCAGCTCGTCGAGTCCTATCGCGACGAAGCGGGACGGGTGAAGAAGCGCACCGTCGCCACGCTCGGCCGCGCCGAACAGGTCGATGGGTCGCTCGACGCGGTCATCAACGGCCTGCTCAAGATCACCGGTCGCGAACCGATGGGCGCCAAGCCGCCGGCGCCCACGGTGTCGTTCGAGTCCGCGCGTGCGCTCGGTAACGTGTGGGCGCTGACCGAGCTGTGGAAGTCGCTGGGCTTCTCGGAGCTGCGGCGGGTATTTCGCCGTACGCGCCGCACCACGGACGTGGAAGCGCTGATCCGGCTGATGGTGCTCAACCGCCTGTGCGACCCTGAATCCAAACTCGGCGTGCTGCGCTGGGTGCAGACGGTGGCGCTGCCCGACTTCGGGCCGAAGGCGGTCACGCACCAGCAGTTGCTGCGCAGCCTCGATGCGCTGATGGATCATCAGGACGAGGTCGATGCGGTGGTCGCCGGGCTGCTTCGCCCGTTGATCGATCAGGATCTCTCGGTGGTCTTCTACGACCTCACGACGATCCGAAGCGAAGGACTCAGCCAGCAGGCCGGCGACGTGCGCCAGTACGGCATGGCCAAGGAGGGGCTGATTGCCCGCCAGTTCATGCTCGGCGTGGTGCAGACCGCCGAGGGGCTGCCGATCTACCACGAGGTGTTCGACGGCAACACGGCCGAGACGCGCACTCTGCTGCCCACGCTCACCAAGGTGCTCGAGCGCTTCCCGTCGGTGCAGCGCCTGGTGCTGGTGGCCGACCGGGGACTGCTCAGCCTGGACAACCTCGAAGCGCTGAAGGCCGTGCGCTTGGCCAGCGGCAAGCCGCTCGAATTCATCGTCGCCGTGCCCGGTCGGCGCTACAACGAGTTCATCGAGCTGCTCGAACCCTTCCACGAAGCGCAGTGCGCTGGCGCCACGCAGGAGGTCATCTCGGAGCACACCTGGAACGACCTTCGGTTGGCGGTCGCGCACGATCCCGCGACGGCCGCAACCAAGACCGAGCAGCGCAATGAGCGTGTCGACGCGCTGATCCGCCAGGCGGACCAATGGTCGGGCAAGCTCACCGAGCAGGATGAAGGCGTGAAGCACCGAGGGCGCAAGCTCTCGGACAGCGGCGCCAAGGCGCGCTTCTACCACGCGGTCAGCGAAGCGCACCTGTCGCGCATCATCAAGGTGGATCTGAGCGAGGAGCTCTTCAGCTACCACATCGACGACAAGGCGAAGCGTCTTGCCGAAATGATGGACGGCAAGCTGCTGCTGGTCACCAACGCCGAGGGCCTCGCCGCGCAGAGCGTGATTCAGCGTTACAAGTCGCTCGCCGATATCGAGCGCGGTTTCAAGGTGCTCAAGTCCGAGATCGAGATCGGCCCGGTGTATCACCGCCTGCCCGAGCGGATCCGCGCGCACGCGTCGATCTGCTTCATGGCGCTGATCCTTCACCGGGTGATGCGCAGTCGCCTGAAGGCGGCCAATGCGGGCTACACGCCCGAGCGGGCGCTCGAGCAACTGCAGCGCATCCAGCATCACCGCGTGCGCCTGAACGGCGGCGAGCCGGTGGCGGGGGTGTCGACGCTCAGCACGGAACAGAACGAGGTGCTTCATGCATTGGGGATAGAAAAACCAGCGGCGCCGGAGCAGTTGGCGCTGTTGTAGTGGCATTTTTGAAAGTGCGATCTAGCAAAAACAAGCACTTGCGAGCGTAACTGTCGAACTCGGGTGGCCCGACTCGAAGCGCACTTCACCGCGGTTGTTCTGCGCGAACGCGATGGCGGGCACGACCCCGGCGTTCGCATGGCTGTTGCGATGGCCGCCAGCGCGCAGCGTCGGCGTCAGGTCGAGCGTGGCATCCGCACCGCTGCCCTGGGCGGTGAAGGCGATGATCGGAACGCCCTTGCCGGTGCCGTCCTCGCTGCTGCCCTTGCCGTTGTTGGCGGTGTCGAGGGTGTGGGCGATGCTGCCGGCGACCGACTGCACCATGAACGTCTCGGTGCGGATGTCGTGCTTGGGGCCTGCGGCCATCAGGCATGCGGCCACATCGACGGGGCCAATGCCGCCGCTGAATCCGAACGTCGTCGTGACCTTGCCGTAGGGCTGCTTCAGTCCTGCGAATCCTGCAAGTCCTGCGCATGCGCCTGCTGCTTCAGCACCCGGTCCAGCATCGTGGGCAGCTTCTTGCCACGGCGCGCGGCCCGCACAAGAATCCCCGAGCAGGCCTGCGCGCTCAAAAAGTACTTCTGCGGGATCGAGGTCATCTCCACCACTTGCCACAAGAAACACGCGCTTGCGGCGTTGGGCGACACCGAAATATTGAGCGTCGAGCACGCGCCACGCGATGCGGCGGCGGGGTCCAGACACACAACCAGCGTGCGCCCACCGATCCCCTGGTGGCTGGAGCGCACGGCTTTCTCCTGCCAGTGCCCCCAGGAAATGCCCGAAGGCATTGCTGCGGTCGTTGAGGACGCCGGGGACGTTTTCCCAGACGAGCGTTGCCGCCGGGCGGCGGTCTTGGTGGCGGGTTTGATCGATGGCATCGGCTAACTCCACGTAGGCAAGGGTCAAGGCACCGCGCGGGTCATCCAGCCCGCGCCGCACACCGGCAACGCTGAACGACTGGCACGGCGTGCCGCCGACCAGGATGTCGGGCGCCGGCACGGTGCCGGCGCGCACCTGGCGGGCGATCGTGGTCATGTCGCCCAGGTTGGGCACGCGGGGGTAACGGTGGGCGAGCACGGCGCTCGGGAACGGCTCGATCTCGGCGAACCACGCGGCTTCGAGGCCGAGGGGTTGCCAGGCGAGGCTCACGGCCTCGATGCCGCTGCACACGCTGCCGTACAGCAGTGGCGCGGCCTGGGGCGCACCGCGTAGGGTGCGAGGTTGCGGGTTCATGTCGGGTCTCCTGTTCGTGTGGCCCTGGACCGTGTGGCCTGGCCGGACGTTGATTGGCAGGAGAAAGGCGCCGAAGGCCTTGCGGCCTTCGGCTCGGGAGGACGGAACCACCCGTGGGCTGTTGCAGGCCGGTCGTCGCTAGAACCGTCTGCTGTCAGCAATCGCACCCGGCGCATATCGTGGTTGGCGCCGGCATCTTCTGGCGCACATCCGCGCACAAAAGGAGCCCAGTTTTTCGCCGTTGGGCACGGCATCGAATACCGCTGACCGCGAAGGGTCTCCGGGTGGCTCGCAGGCTGGCAAGCCATCGGGGGACCCTTCGCAGAGGCGGAAAATGCAGATCAGCAGAACGCGCCGGGAAACCCCGGACATGGTTCGTGGAGAAGCTACCTTCAGGCCCCGCGGCCGGGGACGGCTGGGCGGGACGCGCACACGGACAAGAGAAGGCGTTGCGCGCTGGGCGTCCCGCAGGGCGTGCGGGACATGGGCCACGCCGCCGATGGCGGGCACGGCTCTCGGGGAACGGGGTCGGTCAAGAGCCTTTGCGGCCGCTACTGCGCGGGCGCGAGGCACCGCGCTTGGACGCGCCGGTTTCGACCGGCAGCGTGCCTTTGCAGTCGGGGTAGCGACTGCACGACCAGAAGGGGCCGGCCTTGCCGGTGCGTTGGCGCGTCGGTGCGCCGCACTGCGGACAAGCAGGCCCCTGGGGAACCTTGATGGACAGCGAGGTGCTGCCGTACTGCGCGATCAGTTGCGAAATCCATGCGGCCTGCTTGCCGATGAACACGTCCAGGGTGAGTTGTCCGGCCTCGATCATGTCGAGCGCCTGTTCCCACACGGCGGTGGTTCCGGGGTCGGCAATCGCCGCGGGTACGGCATCAATTAAGGTGAACGCCGCATCCGATGCGCGAATGGAGCGCCCCTTCTTCACGATGTAGCCGCGGGTGATCAGCCCGCTGATGATGTTGGCCCGTGTCGCCTCGGTGCCGATGCCGACCGTATCCTTGAGCTTCTGCTTCAGGCGCGGGTCTGTCACCAGCTTGGCGACCCCCTTCATGGATTTGACCAGTTCGCCTTGCGTGTAGGGCTTGGGCGGCATCGTCTTGAGCGCCTTGATCTCGGCCTCGGCCACCTGGCACGCCATGCCCTGGCGCAGCGCGGGGAGTACCTGGCTGCGCGCGGTGGTTTCCCCGTCCTCGTCCGCTTGCGGCTCGGCCAGCACCAGGCGCCAACCCTGGGTGGCCACCTGCTTTCCGGCGGCCGCCAGCTTCTGCTGGCCGCAGGACAGCTCGGCGATCGTGCGGTCGAACTCGTGGTGAGGGAGGAACTGCGCCAGGTAGTGCGCGCGGATCAGCCGGTACACCGCCAGTTCCTTCTCGCTCATGGCCGAGAGGTTCGCGGGTTCCAAGGTGGGAATGATGCCGTGGTGCGCCGTCACTTTGCCGTCGTTCCAGGCGCGCGAGCGCTGGGAGCGGTCGAGCTGGCCCATGATCGGGCGCAGCGAGGGGTCGGTCTTGAGCAGGCTGTCCAGAACAGTCGGCACCTCGGCGAACATGCTTTCGGGCAGGTAGCCCGAATCGGAACGCGGGTACGTGGTGGCTTTATGGGTCTCATACAGGGCCTGGGCGATCTCCAGCGTCTCCTGCACATCCAGCCCAAGCTGCTTGGAACAAACCTCCTGAAGCGTTCCCAGGTCGAACAGCAGCGGCGGGCCTTCGCGCACGCGCTCGGTCTCCACTGACGCCACCTGGGCAGCACCCGCCGCGCGGATCTGCTGCGCGGCCTGTTGGGCGACGGGTTGCTGCAGACAGCGGCCCGAGTCATCGGTACAGCCATCGGGCGGAACCCATTGCGCGGTGAAAGCCTGGCTGCCTGCGGACAAGGACACGTCGATGGCCCAGAACGGCACCGACTTGAAGGCCGCGATCTCGCGGTCGCGGTCCACGACGAGCTTCAGCATTGGCGTCTGGACGCGCCCGACGGACAACACGCCGTCGTAGCCTGCCTGCCGCCCCAGCACGGTGAAAAGTCGGCTGAGGTTCATGCCGACGAGCCAGTCGGCGCGCGAGCGCGCCAGCGCCGAGTAGTACATCGGCAGCGTGTCGCCCGAGGGCCGCAGCTTGCCGAGTGCGGTGCGGATCGACGCATCGTTGAGCGCCGAGAGCCACAGGCGTTCGATGGGGCCGCGATAACCGCAGAGTTCGATGATTTCGCGGGCGATCAACTCGCCCTCACGGTCGGCATCGGTGGCGATGACGAGATGGGTCGTTTTCGCCAGAAGCGCCTTGACGACCTTGAATTGTGTGGCGGTCTTCGGCTTGACCTCGACCCGCCACTGCTGCGGAACAATGGGCAACTGCTCAAGCGACCAGCGCTTGAGCGCCGCGTCATAGACCTCGGGAGCTGCCGCTTCTACGAGATGGCCGATGCACCAGGTAACGGTGACGCCGGAGCCGCTGAGACAGCCTTCACCGCGCTGCGTCGCGCCGAGGATTCGACCAATGTCTTTGCCTTGCGATGGCTTCTCGCACAAGAACAGCCGCATGTCCGTCCATCCGAATTCCGTGGTTCATTGAGTTGCTGGAATCGAGGATGCCGAGCACCACCTGGGGCAGCAGCAAACAAGCCGCATGCGGTGGCGACCACTTTCACGGGATGGAATGGCGGGGACGGGAGTGGCGTGCGGCCGGGAGGGTGCGGTTCGGGAGCCGCGGTTTTCGGGAGCGCGTAGAAGCCGGTGGACGTTGATGGAGCTATCCCCTGGGGATAGCTCGCACGGGCATGGGGCGACGGACGGCTGCCGGCGCCCCATGCAGAATCACTTCCTGCGCTTCGGCTCCTTCGGCGCGGTCGGTTCCTGGGCGGCCTGGGGTTTCGGCTGCGTGTCCTGCGCGGTCTCCTGCTGCTTGGGGCTGAGAGTCACGGACTCGATGCGGAACGGCAGGATGCCGACGCTGCGCGCGTTGATCTGCCAGGTCTCGCGTGGCTGATCCTCGTTGTCCGTCCAGGGTTCGCGCTCCATCCGGCCGACGACCAGCACGCGCATGCCCTTCTGGTAGAGGTCCTTCCAGCGTTCGGCATCGCGGTGCCGAAGCTCGACGGGCGCCCAGAAGCCCCTGCGGTCCTCATAGGTCCCGTCCTTCTTCGGCACCGGGTTGTCGAAATAGACGTTCAGGCGCAGTAGGCGTCCCGGCTCGTCGTTGCCATTGGGAAACTCCCGGTACTCGGGGGGCGAACCGATGTTGCCCTCGCCAGAAAAATGCGTGCTCATGTTGCAATCTCCTTGGTGGTTGAAATGCCCGCACCTGGTCGGCGGCGGGCGCGTGCTGGGGTGCCTGGCGCGATCACCGATCGCGCAGGGTGGGCGGTGTGGACTTGAGCCGGCGCAGGTAGGCGTCTTCCGCCTCGGCGGCCTTGCTGGCGCACTCCTGCGCCTGCCTGCCCAAGGTGTGCAACAAACTGATCTGCATGTTGAGCGTGATGCGCTGAAGCTCGATCGCGTGCAGGTCGGCCAGAAGGTTGACCGGCGTGCTGGTGCTCGCCATCAGCTCCTGCCACAGGGCCACGCCCATGGCCGAGCGGTCGTGCTTGCGCCAGCGCAAAAACGCCGTTCCCGCGCCAGTGGTCTGCAGGGCCAGTTCGATGGGGAGCAGGTGGAAGGGATGTCCGAGGGCCTGTTGCAGCACCTGTCGCTGCGCCAAGCCAATCAACTCGTCGCGCATGGCGAAGCACTGGCTGGCCCAATCCTCCAGACTCCCCTTACCTTTAAAAGGAAAAGGTCTTAAAAAGCCTTTTAGAGAGCCTGCGTGTTCCAGTCGCATGAAGGCGGTCTGTTGCAGCGGGCGGAAGTAGCGGGTTTCGCGATTCGGGTCGCTCATGCCTGCTCGTCCTCGCCGGCCGTCGCTTCGGGAGCCTCGGTGGCGGCGGCTTCGTCACTGGCGGATGGTGCTGCGGCAGGACCGTCACCGCGCTGCTGCAGGCCACGGCGCACGATGGGCGGCGCGAACTTCGAGCGGCGCGTGCCTTCCAGCACGTCCTGCGGCAGCTCGCCGAACTTCTCCAGTGCCGCCCGCGCTGCGGCATTCTTCGCGGCGAAGTCGTCGCGGGTGCAGCCCGAGTAGCGGTACTGCTGCGCCAGGCTGAAAAGACTGCGCAGCGCATGCGCGCCTTCGTTGAGCCAGCGTTCGAGCGTCGAGCGATCGATCAGCGCGGTGTGGTGCGCGAGGATCAGCTTGCGGGCGATGTCGTCGTAGTCGGCGAGCAGATAAACGGCGGCAAAGCCGAGCTGCGCATTGACGAACAGCGGCAGCTTGACCGGCTGTACGTTGAGGTTCTCGCCCAGGGTGAGTGCCGGCGGCACGCTCGCGAGAGCCTGGTCCACCTGTTCGCGCAGCGATTGCAGCGTGGCCTTGGTCTGGTCGAGCTTGTCCTCGATGCGCAGCATCCAGAAGTCGCTGTACGGGTCGTCCTGCTCCGAGCCGCGCCGCATCTTGTTCATCTGGGCGATGTAGCCGTTCAGGCCGACGATGCCCGGTCGCCCCTCGGCGGCGGCGCGGCCGTGCCAGATGCGCGAGGCGTGGTGCGTGTGCAGCGTCAGCGACATCGCGCTGCGCAAGGAGCCGAGATTCAGTTGCAAGGGTTCGTTGGTCGTTGCCATGGTGTCCGCTCGTTGTTGGAAATGAGCGGCCAGCTTCGGCAGGAAGCGGAAGGCAGTCAGTCAACAAACCGAAACCCGCCCGTCCCCGGTTCAGGGCGCGGTGGGTGCATGCGTCGCGAGCTATCCCCAGGGGATAGCTCCATGGAGCGCCAAGGAACGCTGCACAACCGGCTCAGCCCGGACGAGGCCGATCCCGCCGCAGGCGATTAAGGCCTGGCATGCAGCGGTTCGACGTCGTAGCCGTCAGTGGAACTATCCCCTGGGGATAGTTCCATCAACGTCCACCGGCATCCACTTCACCGCCTTGCACACCTGATCACTTGCTGGCGAGCAGGTTGCGCAGCCGCTCGATGTGCTGCTTGGCGACTTCTGGCGGCACTGGCTTGCCCTGCGGCTGGGATGGTGGCGGTGCTGGTGGTGGCGGCCGCTCGTTCGGCGCAACGGGTGCCGATGGCGCGTCCTTCTTGGCCCAGGCGTTGAACTCGCCATGGATGGCCCGCTGGATGATGCCGAACAGGTACCCCGCAGGATTGCGGATGCCATGGTTGCTGCATCGTGCAGCCCATTCGTCCAGCACCGCCTGCCTCAGCGCAGCATCGACCTGCTGTAGTGCCACCCGCGCACCCGTCTGCTGCTCTGCCTTCAGTTCCGCGAAGCGCTTGGGCCATTGCAGATCGCCCAGCGCGCGCGCATGCGCGGTAGTACGTACTTCATCAATACGACTACTACGTACTGTACGGGCCTGCTTCGGATTCCGAAGAGAGGCGTCTGGCGCGGGTTTCGACCCTGCTTCGGATTCCGAAGTGAGGTCATCGGAATTCCGAAGAAGGCTTGTCGGCCCTTCTTCGGATTCGTGTGTGGCATCCTCCTGTGGATAACTTGCGGTCGCCGTGATGCCTGGGCTGGCGAGGCGTTCGGCCAGGACCTGCAGCCGTGACGGCAGCGTGCGGCCGGACAGCAGCGGGTCTTCCGCGATTTCCTTGAGCGTGTTCAGGCCGACCATCTGGACGGCCTTGGCCGAGTGGCCGAGGGACTGGCTGACCAGCGCCAGGTAATCGGCGTCGAGCTGCATCGCTTCAAAGGGCGTCAGCGGCTCGTCGTGCAGGACATAGAGGTTGCCGAGGATGCGGCCGGTCTTGGGGTCGCGGCGGCGCCGCACCAGGCTCAACCATCGGGTGAGGCGCAGCAGTGTCAGGGCTCGCGCCACGGTTTCGTGCGAGGCTTGCCCGGCGCAGGGCATCGACGCCAGCCAGGGCCGAAGCTGTTCATACGTCGGGAACGCCGTCACGCCATCGTCGTTGAGCATCAGCCGGAAGACCTGCCAGGCGTTGCGCTCCAGCGGCGTCAGGCGACGGTCGAGGAACAGCCGTCGCGGTACGGTCTCGTGCCGGTTGCCGCTGAACAGGAAGGCATCGCCAGACGCCGGGCCCGTGGCCATGGCGACAGGTGTGGGCGGGGGCGCGTCGGCGTTGGGCTTGGGCACAAGGTCTTTCAGCGCAGCGTCGAACAGGTCTGCGAGTGCGATGGGGCCACGACGTGGTGCGGTGTCGTCCACGGCCATGGTCAACCTAATCCCTGATCGACCCAGCTCTTGATCGAGGCCCAGACCACCGACAGAGGCAGCGACATGCCTTCGGCCAAGTCCATGGCGGCATCGAGGATGGAGGTCTCGTCTTCGAGATCGACGTTCCTGCTGCTGGTCACGGCCTTCCATTGCCGCCACAGCTCCGTGTCCTGCTTCTCGTCCAGCACGGGATGGCGACCCTTGCGCTTGGGCAGGCCGAGGATTTCGCGGCGGAGCGCCACTTCCTGGTGGGTGAGGCCGTAGAAGCGGCTGACCATTTCGGTGCTCGCGCCGACGCGCAGCATGCGATCGACCGTGGCGATCTCCTTCTCCACATCCTGCGCCTGCCTGAGCAGACGCCGGAGCACTTCGCGGTTGACCGTCACCGAGCACCACGAGACGTTGGCGTTGGCCAGCACGCTGATCAGCGCGGGATGCTTGAGGGCGTCCAGCTCTTCCTCGCCAAACCCCATCAGCTTGCAGCGGCGCAGTTGCCCATTGCGCAGGTCATAGAGGGCCTGGGCGATGACGGCCTGGTTGAGTGGGTGTGGTGCGGACATGCTGGTCTCCCTCGGTCACGTTCCAGGGTCCGCAGCGCCGGCGTCCAGGTCGAGCAGACGGCGGGCCAGCCGCAGCAGCCGGAACAGCTTGACCAGTGCGGTGTCGCTCAGTCGCCGGGTTGCGTCGCCTTGTCCGTGCAGCAGCGCCGACAGGTCGATGACGAATTGCCTGTTATCCAAGCCGACGTCGGCGGGCTGCTGACCGGCTAGGCATGCCAGCAGCGCCAGGGCGGCACGGCCCAGCGGCCCCGGGTCTTGGGCGTGGGTACGGCAGGCGAAACCGATGCCGTCTGGACGGTCATCGATGCACTCGTCCAGGCGGGCTTCGCCCGCGATCTCGCGGGCGAACTGCGCGACGTGGATGCGCAGGCGCTCGGGCGTGTCCAGGCTCGCGTCGATGTACCAGACATCAGAGATCGGATAGAGCCCGCCGGCCTGCACGGGGATGGACTGCAAGACGTTCGCCGAGAAGTCGGGCGGCAGCGCATCGCCCAACCGGTCGGCGACCATGCGCTGGATGGACTGGAGCCGTTCGGTCGTTGGCGCCGGTGAGACGATGTGCTTCTGAAGCAGGTGGTCGTTCGCTGTCGGACTGGCCGTGCCCGCCTCGTTGGCATCTGCGTCGCTCTCGCGCGTTGAGGTGGGAGACGCAGGGCCTGCAGGCTGCGCTGCCGGTGCTGGCCCTGTGGTGGGCGGAGAGCCGTTGGCAGGTGGGCGCGCGATAACCCCAGGCTCCGGCAAGGTGGGCGGTGTCGAGGATGGCGTCGGATCGCTGACCAGAGCGCGCTGGCGGATCTCGGATTCGGTCATGTCCAGCGCGAGCACGTCGTAATCGACGCCCAGCAGCTCGGCTATCTGACCGATCAGTTCGTCCTGTACGCGCTGCGCGGAGAACTCGTCGGCCTGTACATCAAACTGCGACAAGACTTCCTGGAAGAACTCGTCGAAGTCCTGGACCAGCGTGCGGCCCTTGGCGTAGCGCTCCCACGCGAACATGCAGGCCTTGCGCATGACGGACAGGCGTTCGACCTGGTGGCGGCCGAGGCCGCCATAGAGCACGGCGGGGATCGCCGGCAGGAGGTAGCGCACCGCGTCGTTCATGCGGCTGATGTGCGACTGCTGGACCGGGAAGCCATCGGCGGCCAGGCGGCGGGCCAGTTCGGACTGGCTCAGGGCGGCGCCGCTTTCCTGCTCGTAGAACTCGCGCGCCTTCTCGACGCCGAGGGCGCGCTCGATGAAGGTGAGGCCGCCGCGCAGTTCGTTCTCGGCCAGGTGGCCGGTCAGCATGACGACTTCGCCGCGGCTGGGCCACGGCCGGAACAGGCACGATATGCGGAAAAACTGCTCGTCCTTGGTCTCGGACCACAGTTCGCGCAGGATCGCCAGCCGCGTGTTGCCGCCGTTGCGGATGATGTAGTGGTCCTCGCCAGGCCGTCGGGTGATGGCCGGTGCCGCATCCAAGCCGCGCTCGCGGATGGATGCCTTGATTTCCTCATAGGCCGGATTGCGCTTCTTGCGCGGGTCATGGTCGTAGGGGCGTAACTGGTCCAGGGTCACGACCATGGGTGTGTCGGCGATCGGGTCGCTCAAGGCCGACGCGGCCGGGCCGCTGCGCTCGAACCCTGCCGCGAGCAGCTTGCCGGCCATTTGCTGGGAGGTGATCTCAGCCATGGCTGCCTCCCTGCGCTTGGGATCGTGCCTCGCGCTCGGCGCGGCGGATCTGCGCACGGGCGTTGAGGGCGGCCCGGTGGTCGCTGGCCGTCGAACTGGTGTAGATCGCGGCACAGCCTGCCTTGGTGAATTTGAGGTGGCCGCCCGGCGTGCGCTTGACGTGCCAGCCTTCACCGACAGCGAACTCGATCAGGGCGCGCAGCCGTTTGTGCCCTCGGGCAAGTTCATGTGCGTTCGCCATGGGGCCTCCCGGTATCAAGAGGGACTGGCGAACGGCCGGACACCGCGGCAAATCGGTGTTGCCACTGCGGGAACAGCTCGCCGGCGAGGCCGCGCATGGTGTCGAGCGCGGCGGGGGCGACTCTGCCCGGTGGCTGGCGGTATTCGACCCGATGCACTGGCAGGCCGCGCGTCGCGGCGCGCGGATAGGCTTCGATGGCCGGCACGTCGGTGGTCAGCACGCGGATGCCGGCATGGTCCTGGAACAGGTCGCGCAAGGCCTGCTGGATCAGTCGGGCGTTCGCCGACACGGGGTGGACGCGGTTGATGAGCAGGTGCAGCGGTGGCGGCTCGATGCCGAGGTGCCGGTACGGTGCGATGTCTTCGAGCAACTGCATGGTGCCGCGCCGCAGCTCGCGCGCCGCGAGGATTTCCGGGGTCACGGGCGACAGCGCAACGTCGGAGGCGAGCACCGCCATCTCCAGCAGCACCGAGCGCGCGCCCTGGGTGTCGATAAGCACCAGGTCATAGAGGGGAGCCAGGACCGGCAGCAGGTGCCGTAGCCGCAGGCGCCCATCCGGCGCGTGCAGCAGCAAGGTGTTCAACTCGCCCCGGTGGTCGTTGGAGAGCACCAGGTCCAGGCCCCAAATGATTGTGCGGGACACGAGCTGGCCGAGGTCGCGCTCGTTGAAGGCCAGCAGCTCATAGATGCCACCAGGCGCACGGTGTTCCAGTTCGTAGTAGGACGACAAGGTGGGCTGCACGTCGAGATCGAGCAGCAGCACGCGCAGCCCCGCGTCGGCGACGAGCCCGCCCAGGTTCGCGGCCGTGGTGGTCTTGCCGACGCCACCTTTCGTTGAAATGATGGATACAACCTGCATGGCGTTCTCCGTGTGAGGATGGAAGGTCCGCGGGAGAACGGGTCAGGCCCGGTTGTTGACGCGCTCGGCGATCCACTGATCGATTTCGATGGAATCCCAGCCGACGGCGCGCACACCCAGGCGCAGCGCCTGCGGGAACTGGCGCTTCTTCATCAGGTTGTAGATGTGGGCGCGCTTGAAGCCGGACTTCGCTTCGACTTCTTCCAGACGCAGAATGCGGCGCTCGTTGGGTGGCAGTACAGGTGTTTGCGACATGGCGGTCACTCCTGAACGCTCAGTGGCGTTTGTTGGCGTGACCTCTATTCAATAGACACGGCTGCGGAAAGACATTGCAAATGCAATCTCCGCGACTGCACATACAAGCTGGCAATCCTCAGAGCGTGGCGCTATGCAGCCGGCGTCTGGCCGTGGCGAACTTGCCGTTCAACGTCCGCTCGGCGATCCCCATGACGCCGTGGTGATGGGCGACCAGTGCGCTGACCACAGCCTCCTGCGTCTTGAAGCTGGAGTACGGCGTGCCCGATGGCGACTGGCCGAGCATCAGCTCCAGCATGCCCCCGATGATGTTCAGGTAGGTGGCCTCGGCCCGATCGCTGATCGGGCACTGCGCGCAGGCGGGAATCACCGTGGACTGCTTGAGCAGCGCGTCGTGCTTGTCCTGCAGCTCGCGAAGTTGACGCTTGGACTGTTCCAAGGCGGATTTCAGGGCGAGCTGCTCAACCAGCATGGCTTGCCCAGTCTCCAGCGAGATGAAGGGATGGGTGATGCGCTCGCTGCGGGAGAAGAGAAAGCCTGGTCGCTGTTCGGGGTAGTGCTGGCGCATCCAGCGCTTCAGATCGACATGGCGGACGGTGAGGTCGGGAGAGTCGATCAGTTCGGTGTCGTGCATCGTGATGCCGTCCCGCCCGAAGGGCAGCTCCCCATTGAGGATGCCGTCATAGATGCGTTCGGTGTACAGCCGCAGTTCGCCCCAGCGTGGGCAGTCCAGCGAAAGTGGCAGGTTCCGGGGCGACGAAATCGAGGCCAGGATCACCTGCTCGTACCGCAGCAGCCCGGTCCAGCGGATGGACGCTTCGATCGGGCGATAGAACACCTTTGATGTGGGTGCATCATTCTTGTTCTCTTGCATGCTCCGTCTCCTTCCAGGAGAAGAACTACATGGCCGACTCCTTTGCCGCCGACCTCATGGCCGGCGTGTTGTTGTCTGTGCAGGAAGCGAGCCCCAAGGGCGGCTTCGTCATTGGGCTTGAGTACCTCTTACCAGTCGGCGCTACTGGTAGCCGTCGTGTGCTCGATGTGTAAAAATTCATCGATTAGAAGGTCGAGCATCAGGACGCAGGCTCGACAGTGACGCTCACGCTATCAGGGTCGTAAGAAGTTGCGGCCCCTGCAAAACCGTCTGGGTATGGCCTGATATGCCAACGGTCTCAAGGGGTGCGAAGGGGATGGCAATCGTCATCCAACGTCCAGCCGGACGCAGCGAATGCGCTCCCGTCATGCTCATCCCGGCATCCTGATATATCCATAAAGAATCGCGCGCCGACGCACCATGGCTAGGGTGTGCGTTCTTCCGGCGTGGCTTGCGCAGATGGGCGCCGCGATGTGCGGTGCGCGCCTTTCCACCGTGGCATCCGAACTGCCCCGACATCGGAAGCCTGCTGCCTAGTCGGCATCGCGGTGAAGACGCAGAAGCAGAGAACGGGATATGGGTGGCTAGTTCGAGTCCACGCGGATGGCGATGTGCGGGGTGCGGGTCTGGTGCGCGGAGTGTGCGTCTCTGGACGTCGATGGATTTCTTTGGACGAACTTGTTGCCGGGGACGAAAAACAAGGCTACAATTGAGGTCTTCGCTGGCCACCTCGGCGAAGAAAGTGTTCGGGAAACAACGACTTACGCGCTTAGTAAACGTCTCGTTTCCCGCTCCAGTTCGAAGGGAAAATGGATTCTTCAGCAGGGCCGTGCACGTGCAGACCATGCGCCCTCGCAGAAGCCGTTTTCCCTTTTTGGTTTCCATGTCGTTTTCTGCATCGCAGTGCCGGGCGGTGGTTTCCGGCGCATCAAATGGCGGGGTGGCAGAGTGGTCATGCAGCGGCCTGCAAAGCCGTCTACGCCGGTTCGATTCCGACCCCCGCCTCCATTGAATCAATGATTTACACGAGGCTCGGCAGGGTTTTAGGAAACGTTTCCTACGATTGCCTGTCTTCGACATTTGTCATATCTGGATTTCTGGATTTCTGGATTGGAGATATTCTTTCCCCGACGCTCGGGCGCACATATTTTACGGTCATCGACTCGATAGCATGGCGTAGCAGTTTCTAGAGCGTCCTACCCAGCCAGCACCAGCCACTGATTGTTTCTCACCGTTTTCCAGCATCGCCCCAGGATCTGCACGTTCAATCCCTGCTTGCAAAGGATGCCGGCAGATTTCTCGCTCACGGCTCCGCATTCGATCACGAAGCGCAGGAGTTGCACCAGTTGCTCGTAGTTCCGCAGTATCTGGAGCTTGTAGGCGCTTCGGGCCTCTGCGTTGCTGGTGAGATTCTTGACCATTTTATTTTCGGCGCGCGCGACCTTGAAGATCGTGATGACCGCGCTGCCGAGATCTGCGAACGTTCCTACCGCGGCGGATATTCCGCCAGGATCGCCGAGGGACAGGTTGGGGGCCGGCCCGAAGTATGCATTGTCCGGGCTGCGTTCGTTGCCCACGATGCCGCCAAGTTCCTTCAACAGGCTCTTGGGCTTCGTGATATATCTGAGCGTTCCCAGATCGGAGGAGATTTCTCCTTCGAGGCGGATCAAACCTGAGGCATCCAGCTGTGGGGGACGCTGTTCGCGGCCGGGCTCGTGCCTGTAGAAATTCTCGACCAGCGTTTTCATCTTCCCGGCGTTGTTCTTGCACCATTCATGCTCTTCGCTCATGTCGTCGCTCCTGTTGCAAAGCTTGATTATGGGACTGGACCCCATCAATTTCAACTGCTTCAGGATAGCCCGCCACCGAGAATCCGTACGGGGAACGATGATTCTCCCATACGGGTTGCGCTGAGGCTCAGTGGAAATCCCGGCTCTCGGTCTCCAGGCTGCCCAGCAGGCCGCTGTGGTCGAAGAGCCGGCGGGCGACCAGGTGAATGACGTTGTCCTTGCGCTCGACGATGCCGTACACGCCCAGGAGGCGTGAGCCGAGAAGCTCCCGGCGCTGGCGTTCGACCAGATCGCTCCACACGACCACATTGATATAGCCGGTTTCGTCCTCCAGGGTCACGAACACGACGCCGCTCGCCGTGCCCGGCCGCTGGCGGCCGGTGACGATCCCTGCGACACGAATGAGCTGGTGGTGGCGTGCGTTCCTCACATCCTGGGAATTTCCGAAGCGCATGGCCATGAGCCTTTTTCTGAGCAGCGTCAGGGGGTGGCGGCCGAGCGTGAGCCTCAGCCGCCGGTAGTCGGCTGCAATGTCCTCGCCTTCCGTGGGCGGCGCTAGCATGGGCTCGGTTTCCACGCGCTCGCCGAGCGCCAGCGGGAGATCATCCGGTATGAAGGCCAGCGTGCGCCACAGGGCCATGCGGCGGTGGCCGGCCAGTGCGGACAGCGCGTTCGCTTCGCCCAGGGCGTCGAGCTCGCACCTGCCGAGCTGTGTCCTGTGGAGAAAATCGTCCGTATCGATGAAGGGAGCGGCTCGCCGGGCCGCGACGATGCGTTGCGCGCCCGTTTCGGGGAGTCCCTTGATCGCGCGCAGGCCGAGCCGTACGGCCGGCGCTCCGCGCGGGCCCGGCTCCAGCGTCGCCAGCCAGTCGCTCGCGGCGACGTCGACGGCCCTCACCTCGACGCCATGGCGTCTTGCATCCTGCACCAGCTGAGAAGGGGAATAGAAGCCGAGAGGCTGACTGTTGAGCAGTCCCGCGCAGAAGGCGGCAGGCTCGTGGCGCTTGAGCCAGGCCGACACGTAGACGAGCAGGGCGAAGCTTGCGGAATGGCTCTCCGGGAAGCCGTATTCACCAAAGCCCTGGGCCATCTGGTAGATCTGCCCGGCGTATTCCTCGGAGTAGCCGCGCTCCAGCATGCCCTCGGTGAGACGCTCCCGGAAGGGCTCCAGTCCACCCTTGCGCTGCCAGGAAGCCATCGCGCGCCGCAATCGGTCCGCCTCGCCCGGCGTGAATCCCGCGGCGACCATGGCGATCTGCATCACCTGTTCCTGGAAAATCGCCACTCCGAGCGTGCGCTCGAGCACTCCCTGCACCTCCGGCGACGGATAGCTGACCGGTTCTTCCTTGGCGCGGCGCCTGAGATAGGGGTGGACCATGCCGCCCTGGATCGGTCCCGGGCGCACGATGGCGACCTGGACCACGAGATCGTAATAGCAGCGAGGCTTCAGGCGCGGCAGCATGGACATCTGCGCGCGCGATTCCACCTGGAAGACGCCGATGCTGTCGGCGCGGCCGAGCATGGCGTAGACGCGCGGATCCTCGGCGGGGATGTCCTGCAGACGGATGGCCGAGCCGCGATAGCCGTTCACGAGATCCAGCGTGCGCCGGATGCAGGTGAGCATGCCGAGCGCCAGCACATCCACCTTGAGCAGCCCCAGCGCGTCGAGATCGTCCTTGTCCCACTGGATGACGGTGCGGCCCCGCATCGCCGCGTTTTCGATCGGGACGAGGCGGGAGAGCCTGCGCCGGTCGATCACGAAGCCGCCGACGTGTTGGGAGAGATGGCGCGGGAAGCCGACGAGCGTCCCGACCAAGGCCTGGAGGTGGCGCATGGCCGGGTTCGCCGGATCGAGGCCCGCGGCGGCGAGCCGGTCGTCTCCGACGGTGCGTCCGTCCCACCAGGCCAGGTCGCGGGCAAGCCTGCCCACCTGGTCGAGGCCGAGGCCGAGCGCCCTGCCCACGTCGCGCACCGCGCTCCTGGGCCGGTAGGTGACGACGCTGGCGGCGATGGCCGCACGATCGCGGCCGTAGCGATCGAAGACGTACTGCATCACTTCCTCGCGGCGCTCGTGCTCGAAATCCACGTCAATGTCGGGCGGTTCGTTGCGCTCCCGGCTGATGAAGCGCTCGAAGAGCGTCTGCATGCGATCGGGATCGACCTCGGTGATGCCGAGGCAGTAGCATACCGCCGAGTTGGCGGCGGAGCCGCGGCCCTGGCACAGGATCCCCTTTTCGCGCGCAAAGCGCACGATGTCCTCGATGGTGAGGAAGAACGATTCGTAGCGCAGTTCCTCGATGAGCGCGAGTTCGTGCTCGACAATGTTCCGCACCTTGTCCGGAAGACCGCCCGGATACCGGGCCGCGGCGCCCGCATAGGTGAGTTCGCGCAGGTGGCCGGCGGGCGTCCCTCCCTGCGGCACCAGCTCTTCGGGATATTCGTACCGGATCTCGTCGAGCGAGAAGCGGCATCGATCGGCGACGGCCTGCGTCTCGAGCAGAAGCGCGGCGGGATAGATCGCTGCGAGCCGCTCGATCGCGCGCAGGTGCCTCTCGCCGTTCGGATGGAGGGCCGAACCCGTCCCGGCGACGGGGAGGCCGAGGCGGATGGCGGTCAGCACGTCCTGCAGCGGCTGGCGTGCGCGCACGTGCATGTGCACGTCGCCTGCCGCCACCAGGGGCAGTCCGGTGGCGGCGCCGATCCCGGCGATCCGGGCGAGCCGATGCGCATCGTCCGGGCCGCGATGCAGCTCGACCGCGATCCAGGATTGGCCGGGGAAGGCTCCTGCGATCCAGTGCGCCTGCTCGCGCTCGGGGGGATCGTCCGGCAGCCACAGGACGGTGCAGGCCGACATGCCGGCGAAATCCGCGCGGGCGAGGCGGTATTCGCCCTTGGGAGCGCGGCGCCGGCCGAGCGTGATGAGCTCGCACAGGTTGCCGTAGCCGGCCAGGTTCTCGGCGAGCAGCACCAGGCGCAGCCCGTCCTGGAGGCGGAATTCTGCCCCGATGATGAGTTTCATGCCCGTTTCCGCAGCCTTGACGTGCGCGCGCACCGCGCCGGCCACCGAACATTCGTCGGTGATGGCGAGCGCGGCATAGCCCAGCCTGGATGCCTGCGCGACCAGTTCCTCCGCATGCGAAGCGCCGCGGAGAAAGGTGAAGTTGGTGAGGCAGTGCAGTTCCGCGTAGGGGGGCGGCATGCCTATCCAAAAACGCCGTGGAGATACCATGCGCTGTCGCGGTGCTCGCGGTAGATCCAGAGCGTTTCCCCGCGCGGGTTGCGCGCGACGTAGTAGTCCCGGTGCGCCGGTTCGTCATCCCACCAGCCCGATTCGATGCGCTCCGGGCCGGCGAGGAGATCCAGCCGGCCGTGGCACATGGGATTGCCTGCGTGGATGGGCAATGCGCGGGGCGGCTGCAGCAGCCACAGCGGTCGCGGCCCGGGCGCGAGGGGGACGGCCCGGCCCGGGCCCGCCGGGCCGGCGGCCTCGCGCAGCCGCCAGCCGCGCTCGGGGCGGTGTCCGTCCAGCGGCTGCACGCCGTAGATCCTGCCGTGGCCGAGCCGGGCGGCGAGCCTGTCCATGAGGTGCCCCCATCCGATCGCCCGGGTACGTGGATCGGGAAAAAGACTGCGGCTGCATGCCTCGTAGGGGAGCAGCCGGTCGGCGCAGATCTCGAGCGCGAGCACCGGGGCCATCAATGCCGTGCGCGCGAGCCGCTCGCGGGCGAGCGCGAGGAAGCGTTCCGCGCTGCGTTCGGGGGCAACCACGCCCATTTCGATGCGCGTCCTGCCGTGGTTCATGTGTTCGAGCAGCAGATGCCACCGCTGGACGCCGGCGCCGCGGCCGCGCAGGAAACCCTCCAGTTCCTGCAGGAGGCGCTTCAACGGGAACGACAGGGCCAGTGCGTCCGCGACCTCGAAGCCGAATTCGGCGCGGGCCGAGAATCTGTCCGGAGGCGTGAAGGCAGAGTGCGGATCGGGGGCGGTGCCGAGGATCTTGTCGAGATCGAGTTGCGCCGCGGCGCCGAAGCGACGGATGAAGCCGTCGCGCGGCAGGGCCAGGCATGCCCCGATGCGGCGGATGCCCAGCGATCGGAGCGGCGCGGTCGTGCCCTCGGGCCAGTCGAGGAGCGAGAGCGGCAGGTTTGCCAGACGCTCCGGCAGCGTTGCCGGAGCGGTGCACATGCGTACCCGCAGGCCGGCATGCCGCGCCCGGGCAAGCAGCCATGCCGCCCGGGGAGTGGGTGCGATACCGGGTTCGGCATGATAGCCCAGCCCGGCGATGCCTTGCCGGATGCGTCCGAGCAGGCGGGCCAGGCCGCCGTGCAGGTTCAGGGTCGATGCGACTTCGAGGATGAGTCCTCCGGCGGGATGGAGCGTCACGCCCGGCGTGAACTGGCAGGCCCAGCAGGCGAGATTGTGCAGCGCCCGTGTCTCGGCGGCTTCATCCCGCTGCACGACGGCCAGTTCGCCGACGCGCGCCCGTGCGGCTGCTACGGACATGCCGGGCTCGACGCCGCGATCGAGGGCGGCCGGATTGGCGCAGCGCACCACCGCCTGGGCCGCCGGGCCGTCGACGACGGCACAGGGCCGCTCTTCCCTGTTCGCGCGCTGGGCCAGTTGCAGGGGCAGGTCGGGCAGGCAGATCGCGATCCAGAGCATGCCGGCGCTCATCCGGCGCTCACCCGCATGCGGGCGGGAGGCGATGCGGTCGCCGGGAAGACGGAAGGCGTCGTGACGTCCGACGCGATCCAGTGCGCGGGGAAGGGATACACCGGGATCGGGCGGGCGCGCGCCGCACCGCGGCATTTGGCGATGTGGATCCGCAGTGCGCCGTCCGCGGTTTCGAGCCGGAGCCGCAGCGGTGCGGGCGACGGCGCGGCCTGCGCGTGCGTGCCGCGGTATGCGATGCAGAGCGCATCGCCCTTGCCTGCGGCCAGATGCAGCCGCTGCAGGGCGCGGTAGTCCAGCACGCGGCCGGCGGCCGGCATCCATGCCAGAAGGGCGCCGCATTCTCCCGACTGCAGGATCTGCTCGGCCGACCACAGGAGTTCCGCGCCCTCGGCCTCGACGACGAGGAGACGATCGAGCGGGATGCCCGCCGCATCCCAGGCACGGGCGTGCGGCAGATGCGGCGGCGCGACGAGCGCGACACGCCTGCCCTCGGCGCAGACCGTGCGCAGCGCCGGCATGAGCAGCGACAGCTCGCCCGCTCCGGTCCTGTCGACGAGCAGCTCGACCAGCGCGCCCATCGGCCAGCCAGCCTCAGGCAGCGCGCGATCGAGCGCGGGGAAGCCGCTGGAAATGCCCCGGTACGCTGCCGGCGCGACCTGCCCCCCATACCAGAGGGCGGGATCGCGCAGGATATTGTCGAAGACTCGCTGCATCGGGGCGTGGAGGGAGAGGAAAGCTATCGCCGGTAGGAGCGGAAGCTGCCCGTCACCACGCCCAGGATTTCCAGGGGATCGGGGCGCAGGACGGGGTAGTTCCCGGCTCTGTTTTCCGGCCTGAGGGCATAGCGACCGTTTTCCCTGATCAGCGTCTTGACCGTCGTTTCGTCGGCGAGGAGGGCGACGACGATGTCGCCCGCATCGGCCACGTGGCGGCGCTCGCAGACCGCGGTGTCGCCGGGCATGAGGCCCACGTCGATCATGGAGTCTCCCTTGATCGGGACCAGGAACGTGATCGAGGGGCGGTGCACGAGCATGGCATCCAGGTTCACCATGTCGGGAGGCGCGTCGATCGCCGCTTCCGGCATGCCGGCCCGCACCGCGCCGATGAAGCGCGGCCGCTCGAAGAAGCGGTCGGTGGGGACGAGGCGATGCTCGGGGGTGCGCCTGAGATAGCCCGCCTTCTCGAGGCGGCCCGCCAGCGCGGCGGCGGCATTCCTGGCGCGAAAGCCGAGCAGCCGGCTGATCGCCGCATAAGAGGGGATCAGCCTGTGCGCCGCGTAGTAGTCCTGCAGGATGGCGAGATGCTTCGGGTCGTGGTTCGGGCGGGGCATGGCCCAATATTATTGTACAAATGAACAATAATCAAGAGGCGAGGGATCGATGGGGTACAGAAGCATGTGCGACGACCTTGAGATCGGATGCACGTCCATTCCGAGGCGGCTTCACCCTTTCCTGCCGCAGCGTCGGCGGGTTCGAGCCTGTCAGGACGCGGACACGGAGAAAAAGTAGGAAAGCCTCGGTTAAATCTGATTTTTTATATTTAATAATCAGTATATTATAATATATTATTCAAGTAGATTCATGATTCATGTCGGTTGCGGGCGCGCGTAGCCCTGCTGATCCCTTTCTCTCCATTCCTTCGTGCATTACGGCTGCCATGAACGGCATCGGTCCAGGTGCTGCAAATCAAGAGGTCAAGCATGATTGAATACCCATGATGGGATTCGGGTGTAAATACCTAATTTTATGAGATAAGATAGATGAGGAGATGGCAATGCGCTTTTCTGGATAATCCGAGCTTTATATCGACGGGACGCTGAAGCCCGACCTGTCCAGCCCGGGGATTGTCGCTGTCCGAACGATCCCGGGTGAGCCCCGGCCTTCCACGGCCATGGCAATTCCAGGTTCCGCAGCAGCCGGGCACCATGCACTTCGCGTGGTGCCCGGTAGCCGTCTTGACTTCTGCCTGCGGATTATGCCGGCACTGGACTTTTGAACCATCCATGGAGGAATGACCCATGCAATACTTGCTTGACCCGATACGTCCCAATTCATGCATTTCCGCAGCGATCTTCTGCAGCGCCGTGCTGGCATTTCCATTGCCGGCGTTTGCCGGAGACGCGCGGACGCAGGCTCTGGAGCAGTCGCTGCGGCAGTTGGAGGCAAGCCTGCGGGCTGTGCGCGAGGAACTGGATCAGATCAAGGCGGAGTCGGCGCGCGAGTCGCGCAAGCTGGCGGAAATACAGGAGCGCTCCACCCGGCTGGAGCGACAGCAGGATACCCGGCAGGCAGCACCCGCGGCAGCGGCTCTTCCGGAACAGTCCGGCAAGCGCCACATGGTGTTCTTCCGGGGCGGCTACTCCCACAACTTTGACCATCGCGACGGTGTCTCCATCCACAGCGATGGCGCCGGCGGAGCCGGTGGGCGGCCAGACCGGGATGCCTGGTACATCGGGGCAGGCTTCGACTGGAATCTGACGAATGACGCCTGGGGCCTGGCGCCAGGCATCAGCGTCGCCTCCGAACTGATGTTCGAGTACAAGGAGTTCGCCTCACGAACCCGTGGCAATGCGCTGACACCCGTGGGAGCCGGAGTGAACGTCAGCCAGTTCACCCTGACGGCAGCACCCAAGATCAGATTCATGGAAGGATCGGACTTCCGCCCCTGGATCATCCCCGCCGGCCTGGGCATCCACGTGATCAGCCCCCCCTCCGAATCCATCACGGTGCTGATCCCGGGCATCATGTTCGGTGCCGGTGTCGACTACAGGATATGGAAGGACTTCTTCGTGGGAGTCGATACACGCTACCACCTGAGCGGCAGGAACGATGGCGTCAAGGTCGACGGCCTCACCGCAGGAGCATACCTCGGAATAGGCTTCTGA
>NZ_FPIQ01000001.1 GCF_900119085.1 Nitrosovibrio sp. Nv17
TAGCTCTGTGGCTCCCACATCGATACCAGCAGCAACGGGAACAGCAATCTGTGCAGGTGTTCCGGGTTCAGTCGTTTGAAGTGTCATGATGAATCCTCGAATGAAGTCGCGATACAATGTCACGGGTTCCCCGACCCTGCACACGCGCCTACCATCCTTGTGTATACAGGCTCAAAGCCTCGGATACTCCACGGTATTGGCGAATAGGGCGGGGAGCCAATCTACATCACAAGCTCAGACCTTAAAAAACCTGTCTTCAGGATGGGACGGCTTCCCCAGTGAAGCATCATCTTACTTGCATCACAAACAAAATCTGAATATCTCTGATCATACAAGGATGGGTGGAGTGGAACGCAACCCATCGGGTAATTTCAGATGTGGTGGGAAGAAAAGCAGGTGGCAACCATCACGGGGCAAGCGGTTTTGATGGGTTACGCTACGCTCACCCATCCTACGGGTAGGGCGGAAGGAAGGGTAGAAAGGCAGGATGGGTGGAGTGGAACGCAACCCATCGGGTAGCTGCAAATCCAGCGTTCAAAACGTCCGGCTGGGGCCGATATGGGGGATAATGACGGCTTTCGTGCATTCGGTTCCAAGCCATCGGTGCGGGAGCATCGAAGGAAACAGCGGGTATCCAAGAGAATCATCCGGGACCATGGCCTTGCAGAGCAAAGGAATATCCTCGGTATGCTGCTGATGATCGACAACTACGACTCCTTCACCTACAACCTGGTCCAGTATTTCGGCGAACTGGGCGAGGAGGTGGTGGTGGTTCGCAACGACGAGATCACGCTCGACGAGGTGGCGCGGATGCAACCCGCGCGCATCGTCGTCTCGCCCGGTCCCTGCACTCCCGGCAAGGCGGGGATATCGGTGCCGCTCATCGAATCCTGCAGCGGCCGGATACCGATCCTGGGCGTATGCCTCGGCCATCAGAGCATCGGCCAGGCCTTCGGTGGCCGGATCGTGCATGCCCGGCAGCTCATGCACGGTAAGACTTCCGCCATATTCCACGATGGCGCCGGCCTGTTCAAGGGGCTGCCCAGCCCCTTCATGGCGACGCGCTATCACTCCCTTGCCATCGAGCGCGCGAGCCTGCCGGAGGCTCTCGAGATCACTGCGTGGACCGAGGATGGGGAAATCATGGGTGTCCGGCACAGGACTCTTGCGGTTGAGGGGTTGCAGTTTCATCCGGAGTCCATCCTGACCCAGCACGGGCATCGGCTGCTGGAAAATTTCCTGAACCGGTGAGCACTCCGTCTTCAGGCCGTGTCGTGCGCGGCCGCCGCCATGCCGCGGATTTCCGGTTCTCGGGCTGAAGCTCATGACGCCGCAGGAAGCGCTGGTACGCATCATCGAGCATCGCGAGATTTTTCATGACGAGATGCTTACGCTCATGCGCCAGATCATGCGCGGGGAACTCTCGCCCGAGCTGATCGCTGCCATCGTCACCGGACTGCGGGTGAAGAAGGAGACCATCGGGGAAATCGCCGCCGCCGCACAGGTGATGCGCGAGTTCGCCACGCGGGTCGAGGTGGCGGATCCCGCGCATCTGGTCGATACCTGCGGCACGGGCGGGGATGCCGCGCACACGTTCAATATCTCCACGGCCGCGGCCTTCGTGGCCGCCGCCGCCGGGGCGCGGGTCGCCAAGCACGGCGGGCGCTCGGTATCCAGCAGGTCGGGCAGCGCGGATGTGCTGGAGGCCCTGGGCGTCGATCTGGACCAGACGCCCACGCAGGTGGCGGAGGCGATCGGGAAGGTCGGGATCGGCTTCATGTTCGCCCCCAACTTCCATGGTGCGATGAAGCACGCCGCGCCGGTGCGCCGCGAGCTGGGCGTGCGTACGCTGTTCAATATCCTGGGGCCGCTCACCAATCCGGCCGGGGCAAAGAACCAGGTCCTGGGGGTGTTCCATCCGGATCTCGTCGGCATACTGGTGCGAGTGCTGCAACGCCTGGGCAGCGAGCATGTGCTGGTGGTGCACGGCGAGAGCGGGCAGGAGGGGCAAGGCGGGCTGGACGAGATCACCATCGCCGGCGAGACCCGTGTCGGCGAGCTGAGGCATGGGAAGGTGCGCGAATACGTGATCAGGCCGGAGGATTTCGGCCTGGAACGGGCGCCGCTGGAAGCCATCCGTACCCGCGACGGCGCCCATGCCCGCGATATGCTGCTCGCGGTGCTGGACGATCGGCCGGGGCCTGCGCGCGATGTGGTGCTGCTCAACGCGGGTGCGGCGATCTATGCGGCGGGGCTGGCCGAATCGCTGGGTCAGGGTGTGCTGCAGGCCCGTGGAGCCCTCGAGACCGGCGCCGCGCGGGCGAAACTGCGCGCTCTGGTAAGCCATTCCCGGCAGGATCGGGCGCCCCATGTCACGACCGGCTGATTCCATGTCCACCATCCTGCAGCGGATCCTGGCCGTGAAGTCGACGGAAATCGCCTCCGCCAAGGTGTCCAGGCCCCTGTCCGCCGTCTGCCGGGAGGCGGCGGCCGCGCCGCCCCCGCGTGACTTTCTCGGTGCGATCCGGGCGCGCATCGCGGCCGGCCGTCCTGCCGTCATCGCGGAGATCAAGCGCGCCAGCCCCAGCCGGGGGGTGCTGCGGGAAGCGTTCGATCCCGCCGCCATCGCCGCCAGCTATGCCCGGCATGGCGCCGCCTGCCTGTCGGTGCTGACCGACCGGCAGTTCTTCGGTGGAGACGGGGCCTATCTGGGTCAGGCCCGCGCCGCCTGCGAGCTGCCGGTGCTGCGCAAGGATTTCATGCTGGAGGAGTACCAGGTGGCAGAGGCCCGCGTACTGGGGGCGGATTGCATACTCATCATCGTGGCGGCGTTTCTCCTGCCCGAAGGCTCGGCCGGTGCGGGACCATCCGAAAGCCAGGCGGTGGCGCGGATGCTCAGGCTGGAGTCGGCCGCCCATGACCTGGGCATGGCGGTGCTGGTCGAGGTGCATGATGGCGCGGAGCTGGCGCTTGCGCTGCAGTTGCGTTCTCCCCTGGTCGGCATCAACAACCGCAACCTGCACACCTTCGAAACGCGGCTGGAGACGACGCTGGGGCTGCTCGGCCGTATTCCACCGGGACGCATCGTGGTGACCGAGAGCGGGATACTGTCGCCTGCCGACGTGGCGTCCATGCGCGATCATCGAGTCGACGCCTTCCTGGTGGGGGAGGCCTTCATGCGTGCCCCGGATCCGGGGGTCGAGCTGGAGCGGCTGTTCGGATGAGGTCGACGCGGACATGCAGCCCGAACCGTCTCCCGGGAATTTTTCTGGCGTGTTCCGGCGTGTACTTCATATGGCCCAGGATTGTTTGTTGCAAAAAAGCAACATAATGCCGTCCGAGATTCGGAAAGTTTATTGATTTCCTTGCTACGCGTGGTCGCTTTAGGCACAATCGCCTTCAACCCTCTCACGAGGTAGGAGAGGTCTAGTCAAGCAGCGGGACGCACTTTGCCGAAATAGGGTCGGTGAGATGGCCCAGATGTTTCAACTTTAAAGGAGATTTTCCACATGAAAAAGAAGCTGATTGCACTGGCTGCCGCCGGAGCACTCGCAGTCCCGGTGGCCGCATCCGCTCAGGGAACGAATGTCACGATATTCGGCCGGGTGCAGGCGGAATACAGCCTGGTTGACTTTGCCGGCACGCCCAGCCAGGGGTCACTGCAGGACAATTCCCGTTCGTCGCGCTGGGGTCTGCATGTCACCGAAGATCTCGGGAACGGGCTCAGGGCCAATGCCCGCCTGGAATTCGGCCTGAACACCGGTTCCGGTTCGGCGACGACGCCGCGCGAGCAGTGGGTGGGTCTCTCCAGCAACGAATGGGGTGAAATCCGGTTCGGTCGCCTCCAGTCTCCGTTCAAGGACTTCGCCGGTGGCCAGACGATCGATCCGTTCGCCTACACCACCCTCCAGGCGGCCGGTTCCGGCGGCACCATGACCGCCAGCGCCAATGGCCTGGGCGCGGGTGCGAACACCTTCCTCAACAGCGCGATCCGCTACGATTCGGCCAACATCGAAGGCTTCTCCTTCTCGGGCGTGCTGCTGCCGGGTGACTCCAATTCGCTCGATCCCCTCCAGAACGGCAGCATCTTCTCGGGCCTGTATCCCGGCGGTCTGGGCAGCAACGGCAATACCGGCGGCAGGAACGGCGAATTCGACGGCCAGGCCGCTGCCAAGTACCACGTGGATGTCGACGGCTTCGGCGGCTTCGATATCTTCGGTGGCTACTCCCGCGACAACGTCAACGAGACGCAGAAGAATCTCGTGGGTTTGAGAAAGGCCGAAGAAGTATGGCGTGTGGGCGCTTCCTGGGCGATCGAGAACTTCAAGCTCAGCGGCCAGTATGAGGACATCAACAACGCCATCGGCGCGGCAACGTGTAGCACCGCTGCGGCCCTGGTGTCGAACCCTGCAGATATCGGCACTTCCGGCCAGTGCAATTCCGCCATGAACGTGGGCGGCGATGGCCATACCTGGTTTGCCAGCGCGCAGTACCGGTGGGGCAACACCACGCTGGTGGCCCAAGGCGGCATGACCCGTGCGGATGCCGGCGGCATTTATAATTCCGCCCGTCGCAAGGCCGACAGCTTCACGGTCGGTGCCATCCACAACCTGAGCAAGCGCACTAGCCTGTTCGGCGGCTACCAGCACGTGTACGTGACCAATGCCAACGGCGCCGCGGCGAACGACATCGGTGGCGCGATCGCTCCCGTGTACGCAACCGGCAATCGTGCGACCTACACGATCGGCGTGCGCCACAACTTCTGATCGAATCGGATCGGATCGGAATAGGGCGCTTCGGCGCCCTATTTTTTTCGAATGATGAGCTCTGCCGAATCGACGGCGATCGTTCCGGAATTTCGTGCCCTATAACCCTAAAGCCGCTGTGTATTTAGTTTACAGGGCATACGTGCTACCATGCTGATGCAGTCCGGCACCACCCCGGAGTCGAACAGGAAGGCAGTCGGAACATGAGCGGATCGCCTCGCCGACCCGGCGGGAGGAATCCGGCATGCAGGTGTGCGGGTTCACAATAAAAATTATCTCTACGGTCATCGGTGGGGTATTGAAGTCTTAGGAGGATGCGTTCATGGGAGTGCCTTTACGCCAGCAGATCACTGTCGGTACCTATCTGCTCAAGCAAAAACTGATGGGGGTCAAGAAGTATCCTTTGGTGCTGATGCTGGAGCCCCTGTTTCGCTGCAACCTCGCCTGCGCCGGTTGCGGCAAGATCGACTATCCGGACGAGATACTCGACAAGCGCCTTTCGTATGAAGAGTGCATGCAGGCCGTCGACGAGTGCGGCGCCCCCATGGTATCGATTCCCGGAGGCGAGCCGCTGATCCACAAGGAGATGCCGCAGATCGTCGCAGGCATCATCGCGCGCAGGAAGTACGTCTATCTCTGCACGAACGCGCTGCTGCTGAAGAAGAAGATCGGCGACTACACGCCGTCGCCCTATCTCACCTTCTCCATTCATCTGGACGGCATGAAGGAGAGGCATGACGCCTCGGTGTGCCAGGATGGCGTTTTCGATCGGGCGGTCGAGGCGATCAAGCTTTGCGTGGAGCGGGGATTCCGGGTCACGATCAACTGCACCCTGTTCCAGGGCGAGACTCCGGACGACGTCGCGGAGTTCCTCGATTATGCCATGAGCCTGGGGGTGGAAGGCGCGACCATCGCTCCCGGATTCAGCTATGAGCGTGCGCCCAGGCAGGACATCTTCATCAAGGGCCAGGACACCAAGAAGCTGTTCCGCGGCATTTTCGAGATCGGCAGGAAGAAGCGCAACTGGAAGCTGAATCACTCCACGCTCTATCTCGATTTTCTGGCGGGCAACCAGAGTTACGAATGCACGCCGTGGGGCAACCCCACGCGCAACGTATTCGGCTGGCAGAAACCCTGCTACCTGCTGCCGGATGAAGGGTATGCCGCCACTTTCAAGGAACTGCTGGAGGACACGCCCTGGGACAAGTACGGCAACAGCAGCAATCCCAAGTGCGCCCAGTGCATGGCCCACTGCGGATACGAGGCGACCGCCGTCGAGGATACCCTGCAGCACCCCTTCAAGGCGCTCATCGCCTCGATCAGGGGACCGAGGACAACCGGTCCGATGGTGGCGGAACCCACACCCAAATGGATGACGGAAGACCGCAAGTCCCGTCCCACCATAGGCGGAATCCCCGTCAGGGTGGAGTGAGCCGGCCGGCTGGAGTACGATTCCGGCCGCATGAAGACGCTGGTACGGAGTATGTGGTACGAGTAATCTTATGAGGCTCCTGAATGTGACCAGATTCATGCTGCATGTTCAGGCGATCGTAGCCCTCACGCTGATGGTCGCATCGGCGTCCTGGGCGAAGGAAATCGGCGCCGACGATCCGGAGCGGGTGGTGGGTCACCTGCAGGATTCCCTCATCAAGACGATGCAGGACGGGAAGAGGCTCGGCTACCGCGGCCGTTTTGAACTGCTGGCGCCGGTCATCGAGCAGTCCCATGATTTCGACTTCATCGCCCGGACCATCCTCGGGGCGGGCTGGACCGACCTGAACGCGAGCCAGCAGCACACCTTCATGGACGTGTTCAGGAAGCTCAGTATCGGCACCTATGCAGGATGGTTCAAGAGCCACGCGGGCGAGCGCTTCGAGATTCTGGAGCAGCAGGCCATGCCGCGGGATCAGATCATGGTGCGCAGCAGGCTCGTATTGCCGAAGGGCAATCCCGTTCGTTTCGACTATATCATGCGGCGGGAAAAGGACGGCTGGCGCATCGTCAACATTCTCGCCGACGGGGTCAGCGACCTCGCTCTCAAGCGCACCGAATACCGCGCCATTCTGCAGCGAGACGGCTTTCAGACGCTGGTCGACATGCTCAGGGAAAAGATCGCCCTGACCGAGAAGGAATAGAATCCCGTCATGCATCGACCAGCCCGTCGGGGGTGCGCGGATTCGTTTCCAGGGGGATGTCCTGGTTTCCATGCGTTCCGGCGCGTTCGGATCGCATTTCCATGATGGGTCCGGCCAAAGGCGGCCTGAGCTGTTTTTCCCCGATTTTCCCATTGCGACTGGGCTGATCGTTCCCTGAAGGATGACTGCCTCGGCTTCCGCTTCCCACGGTCATATCTACGCTGTTTTCGCACGCTGGACCAGCTTCTGCTATCGGCACGGCGCCTGGGTCCTGCTGGCATCGCTGCTGACCGTGGCGGCGTGCGGCGTCTACGTCGCGCGCAATCTGGGGATGAATACCGATACCGCGGACATGCTGTCCGAGCACCTGCCGTTCCGCGTCAATCTCAAGCACTACAACCAGACCTTCCCTCAGGACATGGATACCCTGCTGGTCGTGCTGGACGCGCCGGCGCCGGAGCAGGCCCATCTGGCGGCGGAGCATCTGGCGGAGCGCCTGAGAACGGATCCCGGGAATTTCCACGACGTCTATCCGCCGACCGTGAACAGTTTCTTTGCGCGTAACGGCCTGCTCTACCTGAGCGTGCCGGAGCTGGAGCAGATCACCGACAGCCTGGCCCAGGCGCAGCCGTTGATCGCATACATCGCCACCGATCCCACGCTGCCCGCCTTCGCCTCGGTGCTGACCGGCGCCGTGGAGGAGCTGGGCAAGGGGCGCAGCCTGGAGCTGCAGCCGGTATTGGCGGCGGTGCAGACGACGCTGGATGCGCGGCTTGCGGGTTCGCCCCGGGTGCTGTCATGGCAGGCCCTGTTCCATGGGGGGGAACGGAAGAAGACGTACCAGGAATTGATCGTCATCAAGCCCAGGCTGGACTATAGCCAGATGTTTCCGGCCGAGCAGTCCATCGCGGCGCTGCATGCGGCGGCAGAGGAGATCGGCATCACGGATGCCGGGCCGGTGCGGATGCGCATCACCGGGGAGGTGGCGCTGGCGGAGGAGGAGCTCAACAGTTCCTTGCGGGGCATGGAGTCCGCAGGCGTCATCACCTTCCTGCTGGTGGTGATCGTGCTGTACTTTGCGATGCGTACCCCAGGACTGATACTCAACGTGCTGCTCTGCCTCGGCATGGGCTTGGTCCTGACCGCTGCCTTTGCCACCGCGGCGGTGGGCCACCTGAACCTGATCTCCATCGCGTTTGCGGTGCTGTACATAGGCCTGGGGGCGGATTTCGCCATCCATTTCCTGCTCCGGTATCGTGAAATCCTGAAAAACGGCCTGCCGCCGACGGGGGCGGTGTACGTATCGGGGGGCGACGCCGGCGCTGCGTTGACCGCATGCACGATCACCAACGCCATCGGCTTCTATGCGTTCATCCCCACCGATTACAGCGGTGTGGCGGAACTGGGCATCATCTCCGGAACGGGCATGATCATCAGCCTGCTCGTGACCTTGACCCTGGGTCCCGCCCTGCTGCGCTATTCCTCTGGTCGGCTGCCGGACATTTCCGGCACGAAGGCTTCCGTCGGGCGCATGCTCGAGTGGTCGCTGAGATGGCATCGTCTGACCTATGCCGTCGCGGCGGCCGCTGCCATTGCAGCAGTCCTGCTGCTGCCGCAGGTGCGGTTCGACTACAATCTGCTCAACCTGCAGGATCAGACCGGACAGGCGGTCAAGACCTTTCGCGAGCTGCTGGCCGATCCGGACCAGTCGCCCTGGCATGCGATGGCACTGGCCAGCGGCAGCGAGGAGACGCAGCGGCTGGCGCAGCGGCTGGCCGAATTGCCCGAAGTGAGCAAGGTGGTCACGATTCTGGATTTCGTGCCCGCCGAGCAGGAGGTGAAAATGGGACTGATCGAGGATGTGGCGCTGACGATGGGGCCGATCCAGCTGTCCGAAAGGGTTCGAAGCGAGACAGAGGACGCTTCGCCTCGTCAGCGGCAGGCACTCGAGGAGTTGGCGGCTGCGCTGGATCGATTCGTGGCCGGGCACGCCGGGCATGCCGCGGCGGCAGTGGCGCGGCCGCTCGCCGCCTCTCTCAGGGCACTGTTCGTACGGCTGGACGCGGCATCCGTTCCCGAGAGGCGCAAGCTGCTGGCGGACGTCGAGGATGACATGCTGATGACGCTGCCGAATGCCCTGCGCAGCCTGCGCGCGGCGATGGAAGCGGCTCCGTTCGAGGAGCAGGATCTGCCCGAGGCGCTGAGCCGGCGCTGGCGCAGCCCGACGGGGGAGTACCGGCTGGCGGTGTATCCGGCGGAGAATCTCGACGACAACACGGCGTTGCGGCATTTCGTGCGGGCAGTGCTGGAGGTGGCGCCCAACGCGACCGGCGCACCCATGATCGGCCTGGAAGCGGGCGAGGCGGTCGTCCAGGCGTTCATCCACGCATTCCTGCTGGCGCTGCTGGGGATCATCGTGGCGCTGCTGATCATATTGCGCAGCGTGAAGTATACGCTGCTGGTGCTGATTCCTCTCCTGCTGTCCAGCCTGTTCACTGCTGCGTTCACCATCCTGCTGAACGTCCCGTTCAATTTTGCCAACATCATTGCGCTGCCGTTGCTGCTCGGCCTCGGCATCGACAGCAGCCTGCACATGGTGCACAGGAGCCTGAACAACGAGATGGTGAGCGAGATGCTGATCCACACGAGTACCGCGCGCGCCATTTTCTACAGTGCCCTCACCGCACTCGTGGATTTCGCCAGTCTGATGTTCTCGGCCCACGATGGCACCGCCAGCATCGGCATCATGCTGACGGTGGGCCTGGCCTTCACGCTGATCTGCACGCTCGTGATCCTGCCGGCGATCCTGCGGGCGCCCGCTCGAAGGGCGGGTGCATGAGTCCTCACCCACGCGCACGCAAGGATACGCGTGCCAAGTCGTACACTTTTTGGACGATTATTGTTTATACTTCATCCCGTTGGAGGATGCTGCGTATGCAGGACTGTCACATATGGGAATGCATGACGTGAAAAGACAGCTTCCATGCCGCCAGGGATGGAATGAGAGAGGTGGGAGGGTATGAAAAGACTGGAACGTACTGCGAGATTGCCTTTGCAGGATGAGTCGCCGACTCCGGGGGCGCTGGAGGATGGGCTGGCAGCGGCGCGCGAGGCGATGCTCGCCCTGCAGAAGGAGGATGGCCACTGGTGTTTTCCGCTGGAGGCGGACTGTACGATTCCAGCGGAGTACATCCTCATGATGCACTTCATGGATGACATAGACGAGGCGCTGGAGATCAGGCTGGCCCGGTTCATTCGTGAGAAGCAGGTGCCTGCGCATGACGGCTGGCCACTGTACCATGGCGGCGACATCGACCTGAGCTGCACGATCAAGGCCTACTATGCCCTCAAGCTCGTGGGCGATTCACCCGACGCCGCGCACATGACGCGTGCGCGCAAGGCCATCCTGACGCATGGTGGCGCCGCGCGCGCCAATGTGTTCACACGAATGCTGCTTGCGATGTACAGGCAGATTCCCTGGCGCGGCGTTCCTTTCGTGCCGGTGGAGATCATTCTCTTTCCGCGCTGGTTTTTCTTCCACCTGAGCAAGGTGGCCTACTGGTCGCGTACCGTGACCATTCCGCTGTCCATCCTCTGCAGCCTGAAGGCGCGTGCGGCGAACCCGCGCAATGTCGATATCCGGGAGTTGTTCACGGTGCCTCCGGAGAATGAGCGGGGCTATTTCCCGGTGCGTACCCGGCTGAACCGGATATTTCTTTGGGCGGAGCGCCTCGCCTCGCCGCTCGAACCGTTCATTCCGTCTTTCCTGCGCCGCTTCGCGCTGAAGCGCGCCGAATCCTGGATCATCGAACGGCTCAATGGCGAATGCGGCCTCGGGGCCATCTTCCCGGCGATGGTCAACGCCAACGAGGCGTTGGCCCTGCTGGGGTATCCCTACGAGCATCCCTATCGCGAGCAGTGCCGCAGCGCGCTCCGGGGGCTGCTGGTGGAGGAGGGCGAACGCGCGTGGTGCCAGCCGTGCACGTCGCCCGTATGGGACACCGTGCTGACGGGTCTTGCCCTGCAGGAGGGCGGAAAGGTGGATGAGAAGCCGGTGCGCCGGGCCCTGGACTGGCTGATTCCCAACCAGATACTGGATGCGCCCGCCGACTGGCAGGTGGAGCATCCCGATCTGCCAGGAGGCGGCTGGGCATTTCAATATGCCAATCCCCACTATCCGGATCTGGATGATACCGCTGCGGTTGCATGGGCCCTGCACCAGGCGGATCCGCAGGCCTATCGCGACAGTATCGTCCGCGCGGCGAACTGGCTTGCCGGCATGCAGTCTCGCAACGGCGGGTTCGCGGCATTCGACAGCGACAATACCTACTATTACCTGAACGAAATCCCGTTTGCCGACCATGGCGCCCTGCTCGATCCGCCTACCAGCGACGTGACGGCCCGATGCACCGGTTTTCTGGCGCTGCATGGCGATCCGAGCCACAGGGAAGCGGTGGAACGCGGCCTGGCCTACCTGTTCCGCGAGCAGGAGTCCAGCGGCGCGTGGTTCGGGCGCTGGGGGAGCAACTATATCTATGGTACCTGGTCGGTGCTGGAGGCCTGCCGGCTGGCACGCGTGGATACTGATCACCTCGCCGTGCGCCGTGCAGTGCAGTGGCTGAAGTCGGTGCAGCGCGACGACGGGGGCTGGGGAGAAGGCAACGATACCTATGCCGATCCGAGACTGGCGGGACGTTTCGAAACCAGCACGTCCTTCCAGACGGCATGGGCGGTGCTCGGCCTGATGGCTGCGGGTGAAGGCGAGAGCCATGAGGTATCGCGGGGGATCGCGTATCTGCTGGACACCCAGTCCGACGACGGGTTGTGGCATGAGCCGTGGTTCACCGCCCCGGGTTTTCCCAGGGTTTTCTACCTCAAGTATCATGGGTACACGAGCTATTTCCCGCTCTGGGCACTGGTCCGGTATCACGCGCTGACGCGGATCCGCTCCACGTGACGGGCGTGGGCATCGTGACCGCGATGCGAATGGAAGCACGGTGCGTCACTTCGCGGCGCCTGCCCTTCAACAGCCGGGTCAGCCTGGGACCCGGCGCGGCGATATGGCTTTGCGGAATCGGCGCGGAGGCGGCGCGTGAGGCGGCAGAGGGACTGCACGCCGGAGGCGCCTCCGCCCTGGTGAGCTTCGGGTTTGCCGGAGCGCTGGATTCCAGCTTGCGACCGGGGGACCTGATGTTGCCGGATTCGGTTTCCGCCGATCGCTTGCTCCCGATCGATACCGAGTGGCGCAGCCGGGTGCGGGAACTGCTTTCGGCGCGCGTGCGGATAGCGGGCGGGATACTGGCGGCAAGTCCGCACATGCTGGCTTCGGCTGCGGCCAAGCGTGAACTGGCGCAGTCCGCAGGGGCACGTGCGGTGGACATGGAGAGCGGCGCCGTGGCGGAAGTCGCCTTCCGCACCGGAACGGCGTTCCTGGCGGTGCGCGCGATATCGGATCCGGTGGAGTGCTCGCCTCCCGCGGCGCTGCTCGGAGCGCTGCGCCGCGACGGCAGCCCCGATCCGGTGCGCCTGGCGATGCTGCTGCTGCGGGGTCGTGTGGCAATCGGCACGCTGCTGCGCCTGGGGGCGGATTCCCGCGCCGCATGCGCCACGCTGGCGGCGGTGTCGCGCCATGCCGGCAGGGAATTGGGGTTCGCCGGGTAGTGCCGGATGAACGTTTCCCGGCCACCGGATCGGCCGCGGATAAAATAAAATTTTCGCGTTACTTGAGAATTCGCGTCGTTAAAGAGTAAAATACCGGCCTTTCGTATCAGGCATTTAATGGAGACGCACATGCCAATCACAACCGATCGGAAAGCACAGGTCGTGCGCGACTACCAGCGCGCGGCTGGCGATACCGGTTCCCCCGAGGTACAGGTGGCGTTGCTGACCACCCGTATCAATGATCTGGCGACCCATTTCAAGGCGCACGTCAAGGATCATCATTCCCGCCGGGGCCTGTTGCGGATGGTCAGCCGTCGTCGCAAGCTGCTCGACTACCTCAAGCGTAACAGCATGGACAGCTATCGGGTACTGATCGAGCGCCTCGGTCTGCGCAAGTGACCGCCCGATTCCGTCCAGGGATGGCTCGGCGCAGCATGTAAGAGAAGAGCGCAAGGCGGTTCTTTCCGGCGTGCCGATGCGGTTCCCGATGATGGGCACGGACAACGCAATCTTTGTATAAATAAAGGGCAGTCAATTTTGAAACCAATCAAGAAGAGCATTTCCTACGGGCGCCATCGACTGACCCTGGAGACAGGCGAAATCGCAAGGCAGGCGCATGGTGCAGTCATGGTTTCCCTGGAAGATACCGTGGTGCTCGTTACCGTGGTGGGTGCGAGGAATGCCAAGCAAGGCCAGGATTTTTTCCCACTGACGGTGGACTACCAGGAGCGGAGCTATGCCGCCGGCAGGATTCCCGGAAGTTTCTTCAAGCGCGAGGGACGCCCTTCCGAGAAGGAGATTCTGACTTCCCGTCTGATCGATCGGCCCATACGGCCGCTGTTTCCGGAGCGCTTCTACAATGAGGTGCAGATCGTTGCCACCGTCCTGTCCTCCGACAGCGAGATCGACGCGGATATTCCCGCCATGATAGGCGCTTCGGCCGCGCTGGCGCTTTCGGGCATTCCCTTCGACGGTCCCATCGGCGCTGCGCGGGTCGGTTATCTGAACGGCGAGTATGTGCTCAATCCGACCACGACCGAATTGAAGCAGACCGAATTGAATCTCGTGGTCGCGGGTACGCAGCAGGCCGTGCTGATGGTGGAATCCGAGGCCCTGGAATTATCCGAGGAGGTCATGCTGGGTGCGGTCATGCATGGCCACCAGCAGATGCAGACCGTGATCGACGCCATCAATGAACTTGCCGATGAAGCGGGGGCCGCTGCGTGGGACTGGGCACCCGCGGAAACGGACGGTGCGCTCGCCGAGAGAATTGCCGGCCTGGCCGAGGCCGATCTGCGTCATGCGTTCCAGTTGAAGCAGAAACAGGCGCGATCCGAGGCGATAGATGATGTCTGGAAGAAGGTTTTTGCCGAAGTCGGGGTCGATACCGAAGGCGGGCCGGACGGTCAGCGCGTCAAGGAGATCTGCTTCGCCCTCGAATCGAGGATCGTGCGCTCCCAGATTCTCGATGGCGAGCCGCGCATAGATGGTCGCAACACGCGCACCGTCCGTCCCATCACGATCCGCAGCGGGCTGCTGCCGCGCACGCATGGTTCCGCACTGTTCACTCGCGGGGAAACCCAGGCGCTGGTGATCGCGACGCTGGGAACGGGGCGCGACGAGCAGAAGATCGATGCGCTCCAGGGGGACTACTCCGAGCGTTTCATGCTCCACTACAACATGCCCCCCTACGCCACCGGGGAGACCGGTCGCGTGGGCACCCCCAAGCGCCGCGAGATCGGGCATGGCCGCCTGGCCAAGAGGGCCCTGGTGGCGGTGCTGCCTTCTGCCGAGGAATTTGGCTATTCGTTGCGGGTCGTGTCGGAAATCACCGAATCGAACGGTTCGAGTTCCATGGCCTCGGTATGCGGCGGCTGTCTGGCCCTGATGGACGCCGGTGTGCCCCTGAAGGCGCATGTGGCGGGGATCGCCATGGGGCTCATCAAGGAGGGGAATCGGTTCGCGGTGCTGACGGACATACTCGGGGACGAGGACCACCTGGGCGATATGGATTTCAAGGTGGCGGGCACCGAAAAGGGCATCACCGCGTTGCAGATGGATATCAAGATACAGGGCATCACCCGCGATATCCTGCACGCCGCCCTGGTGCAGGCGCGAGAAGGCCGCATGCACATCCTGGAGATCATGAAACAGGCGCTTCCTGCCACGCGCGAGGACATCTCAGAACATGCCCCGCGCATCATCAAGATAAAGATCAATCCGGAAAAGATACGCGACGTGATTGGCAAGGGGGGGGCGGTCATCCGTGCGCTGACCGAGGAAACCGGCACCACCATCGACATCACCGACGACGGCACGGTGATGATCGCCTGTATCAATGCCGAGGGCGGCGAGCTGGCGAGAAAGCGCATCGAGGACATCACCGCCGAGGTGGAGGTGGGGCGGATCTACGACGGTACCGTCCTGAAGCTGCTGGATTTCGGTGCGATCGTGAGCGTTCTCCCGGGCAAGGATGGCCTGCTTCACATTTCCCAGATCGCCAACGAGCGTGTCAACAGCGTTGCCGATTACCTCAAGGAAGGTCAGGCAGTGCGCGTCAAGGTATTGGAGGCCGACGACAAGGGGCGGCTGCGGCTCAGCATGAAGGCGGTCACCGTGGTGGAGATCGTCGACAGCACCGACAGCACGATTTCCTGATACCGGAACGCATGTCGCCGCTCTCCTGCGCCTGGCAGGGCGCGGGCCTCAGAAAACGGGGGAGAATCCATTCTCCCTTGTGACCGGGAGAGCCGCTGCGGTCGGGAAACGTGCCGATGCGCCAGCGATGGCCAAGACATCCTCTTCTACTTGGCGACCTGTCTTTCCCTGATTTCGTCCAGCGTCTTGCAATCTATGCAGAGTGTGGCGGTGGGGCGGGCCTCCAGGCGTTTGAGGCCGATTTCGATGCCGCAGCTTTCGCAGTAGCCATAATCTCCGGTATCTATCTTGGCGATGGTTTCCTCGATCTTCTTGATCAATTTGCGTTCGCGATCGCGATTGCGCAACTCCAATGCCATGTCCGACTCCTGGCTGGCACGGTCGTTGGGATCGGCAAAAATGGTGGCCTCGTCCTGCATCGTATGAACCGTGCGCTCGATGTCCTGGCCCAATTCGGTCTTGATTCCCTCCAATATGCTACGAAAATGCATGAGCTGTCTGGAACTCATGTAGCTTTCCCCCTTTTTCGGCTTGTAGGGGGCCGCTGGTTTACGCAATTCTTGCGGCATGTGAGGTCCCTTTTATATTCGGTGACGTATCAAGGTTGTGGATGGTGCAGAAAAAGATCATATCCTAAATCGGAGGGGTTGGGCGCAACGGAATCGTTTCTGCCGGAGTGTGGCCGGGATGCACGACTGAAGCAGCGTGTGCGGACGCCGCGATTCGGCGTCCGGCCGTAGCCTCGCGCTCACCGCGCCAGCGCACCTTCGGGTGCAGGCAGGCGCCGGCTTGGAATTTTACTGGAATGCCCGCAGGTTTGCAGCAATGAGCCGGGAATCCGCCTCGCCTTCCGGCCGGACTGCCGGGAGCCTGCAGAGGGGAATGGCAGCCTGTCGCACCTCGCCGGAAACTGTGCTATGTTACCGGCAGGCCATCGCTGGCTTCGACAAGAATGGTCTCGGTGGCTATATGCATGTTCGCGTGTCGAGTCGTCCCGGAAGGAATAAGGGGGAGATTCCGGCTGGCTTGGGCACCTACACTCATCGGAATTACCCATACAGGAGAAAACGTCATGTCCAGAAAAAAATCCATCCTTTCCGTCGCTGTCGGATCTGCCTTCGTCCTCGGTTTCGGTAACGTGGCCACGGTTTCCGCGGCCGACAACCCTTTTTCGGTGCAGCCTCTAGAAAAGGGCTACATGGTGGTCGATGCCCATCAATACGGGGAAAAGACCAGCGGGGAAGGCAAGTGTGGCGAGGGGAAATGCGGGGAAGGCAAGTGTGGCGGCAAGAGCCAGAATGCGTGCGGCGAAGGAAAATGCGGCGCAGCCATGGCGGACGCGAACAATGACGGCAGAATCACCCGAGAGGAGTGGGCTGCGCATCACGACGCCATGTTCAAGCGCATGGATGCCAACCAGGACGGCTACATCACCAAGGAGGAAGCGAAGAGCAAGGCCAAAGAAGGCAAGTGTGGCGGTGCCAAGTAGGCGGCGATAGAGATACCGGCCGTTCGTTCGGCCAGGGGCCGGGGGATGCTGCGTGCATGTGAGCGAACCCGGCTTCTTCCATCGGTTTTCGGGTTGAGTCCGCATCCTTGCGTCGATGACCCTCGTTCCCCTGCCGTCTCGTCATCGTGAAGACCATGATGAAATCCTTGCAGCGTATCAGCGCAGGCCTCGGTTTCCGGCGTGAGCTGATTGCCGAGTTGAAGGTGCGCGTTCCCGCCGCCATCGACTTCTTCGAAATCGCGCCCGAGAACTGGATCGACCTGGGGGGCGCGGCAGGAAGGGATCTGCGCAGCTTCACGGAGCGCTATCCTTTCGTCTGCCACGGCCTGTCGCTCTCCATCGGCGGCCCTGCTCCCCTGGATGAGGAATTGCTGCGCGGGATACGACGGTTTCTGGACTGCCATCGGATCGACCTGT
Source organism: Nitrosovibrio sp. Nv17 (assembly GCF_900119085.1). Lineage (GTDB taxonomy): Bacteria > Pseudomonadota > Gammaproteobacteria > Burkholderiales > Nitrosomonadaceae > Nitrosospira. The sequence continues at coordinate 17,148 of NZ_FPIQ01000001.1, forward strand.
ATACGGAGCATCTCTCGTACTGCTCCGACGACGGCCATCTCTACGACCTGCTGCCCATCCCATTCACGGAAAAGGCGGTGGGCTATGTGGCCGGGCGTATACGCCGCGCCCAGGACATCCTGGGGCGCCGCATCGCGCTGGAGAACGCTTCGTTCTACGTGAAGGCCCCGATCGCGGACATGAGCGAGGCGGAATTCATCCTTGCCATCCTGCAGGAAGCGGACTGCGATCTGCATCTCGATGTCAACAACGTCTATGTCAACAGCGTGAATCATGGCTATGATCCTGTCGAATTCATCCGCTCGATGCCGGGCGAGCGCATCGCCTATATGCACGTCGCTGGCCATTACCGGGAAAGTGAACGCCTGATCATCGATACGCACGGCGCGGATGTCATCGATGCAGTGTGGTCGCTGCTGGATCAGACCTATCGCATCCATGGCGTGGCACCCACACTGTTGGAACGCGATTTCAATATTCCGCCGCTGCATGAACTGGTGCAGGAGGTCGAGCGTATCGGCCTCATCCAGTCGCGGCATGCGAGAGTGGGCCATGCCTGCACCACTGCCTGAATTCCAGCGCTATCAATATGCCTTCGCCGCCCATCTCCGCGACCCGCGGAACAATGCCCGGCCCCAGGGGACCGACGCGGCGCGCATGCGGGTGTACCGGAGGCTGGTCTACGGCAACATCGACGGCTTCCTGCTGACCTGTTTTCCCGTGCTGAGGAAAGTGCTGGGCGCGCGCCGCTGGGAGCGGCTGGTGCGCGCGTTTGTGGCCGTGCATCGCAGCCGATCGCCTTATTTCCGGGACATCCCGAATGAATTCGTGGGGTTTCTTCAGGACGAATGGGTGCCGCTGCCCGACTATCCCGAGTTCATGCTGGAACTGGCGCACTACGAATGGGTGGAGTTGGCGCTCGCCACGTCGATGGGAGTGCTGGACTGGGAGCGGATCGACGTGGACGGGGACCTGCTGGCCCGGCGTCCTGTGGCCGCACCGGCGCTGGCCAACCTGTGCTACCGCTGGCCCGTGCATCGCATCCGGCCAAGGACCCGCGTCACGCCGGGGGAGACCCGGCTGCTGGTATTCCGCGATGCCGGAGAGCGCATCCGCTTCATCGAGATCAATGCATTCACCGCGCGTCTGATGAGTCTGCTGGAGAGGGAGGAGCATACCGGTCGCGAGGCGCTCGCGATCATAGCAGCGGAGAGCCGCCACCCCGTTCCCGACGCCGTGATCCAGGGGGGGGCCGCAGCCATGCAGGACCTGCGATCGCGCGGAGCGTTGCTGGGAGTCCTGCGCGAGGGTCGCTGACGAACCCCTTGCGACTCAGAGGACGTAGCGGGCCAGATCCTCGCTTTGCGACAGGCCGCCGAGACGCACGTCGACGTAGGTGGCATCGATGGTGATGGCATCACCACTGTGCTTTTCGGCATCGAAGGACACATCCTCCAGAAGCTTTTCCATGACGGTGTGAAGCCGTCTTGCACCGATGTTCTCGGTTTTCTCGTTGACCGTATAGGCGATCTCCGCCAGTCGCTTGACCGCCTCGGGCGTGAACTCCAGCGTGATGTTCTCCGTTTTCAGCAACGCCTCGTACTGGCGCACCAGGCAGGCGTCGGTATTGGTGAGTATCTGCACGAAATCATGGGCGGTCAGGCTGCCCAATTCCACGCGGATGGGGAAACGGCCCTGCAGCTCGGGGATCAGATCGGAAGGCTTGGAGAGATGGAAGGCACCACTGGCGATGAACAGGATGTGATCCGTCCTGATCATGCCGTACTTGGTTGAAACGGTTGTGCCTTCCACCAGCGGCAACAGGTCCCGTTGCACACCCTGTCGCGAGACGTCCGCACCGGAGGTTTCGGAGCGGCTCGTGATCTTGTCGATTTCATCCAGGAAGACGATGCCGTTCTGTTCCACGTTCCGTACCGACTGCACCTTGAGCTCCTCATCATTGACCAGCTTGGAGGCCTCCTCGTCGATGATGAGCTTCATCGCTTCGCGAATCTTCAGCCTGCGGGTCTTTTTTCTTTCCCCGCCCAAATTCTGGAACATGCCCTGAATCTGCGTGGTGAGTTCTTCCATTCCAGGGGGTGCAAAGATCTCCATGTGAGCATGCGCCCCCGCCACCTCGATCTCGATCTCCTTGTCGTCGAGCTCGCCCTCGCGCAATTTTTTTCGAAATTTCTGCCGCGCCGTACCCTCGTTCTCTACCGTTTCGGATTGCGGTATCAGTTCTCGTGCGGGAGGCAGCAGTACGTCGAGGATACGCTCCTCGGCATGATCTTCCGCGCGCGCCCTCACCTTCTGCGTCTCCTTCTCGCGCGCCTGCTTGATGGCGGACTCCACCAGGTCGCGGACGATGGAATCCACGTCACGCCCCACGTAGCCCACCTCCGTAAATTTGGTTGCTTCCACCTTGATGAAGGGCGCATCCGCAAGTTTAGCGAGCCGGCGGGCGATCTCCGTCTTTCCGACACCTGTCGGGCCGATCATCAGGATGTTCTTCGGCGTGATCTCCTGCCGCAGGGGTTCCTGCACCTGTTGCCTGCGCCAGCGATTGCGGAGGGCGATGGCAACCGAGCGCTTGGCGGCATCCTGTCCGATGATGTGCTTGTCCAGTTCCTGGACGATTTCCTGCGGGGTCAGTTGCGACATGATTTCAAGGGCGTCGGTGGCAAGGCGGGGGTACGAGGAAAAAAGGGAATACCCGAGGTCCGACAGGGTATCTGGCTGGTTGAGGGTGGACCCTCAGTCATGGCGGACGGAAGGATTCTGCATGCAGCAATCACCCCAGGGTTTCGATCACATGATTCTGATTGGTATAGATGCACAGGTCGCCGGCAATGGTCAAGGATTTCCTGACGATCTCCAATGGGGGCAGATCGGTGTTTTCGAGCAGCGCCCGCGCTGCCGAGTGTGCATACGAACCGCCGCTGCCAATGGCGGCGAGTCCCAACTCGGGCTCGATGACGTCGCCGGAACCCGTGATGATGAGGGTGCTCTCATGGTCCGCCACCACCAGCATGGCCTCCAGGCGGCGCAGAATGCGATCGGTGCGCCAATCCTTGGCCAGTTCCACTGCCGAACGCATGAGATGTCCCTGATGCTTTTCCAGCTTGCCCTCGAAGCGTTCGAACAGGGTGAAGGCATCCGCGGTACCGCCTGCAAAACCGGCCAGTATCCTTCCATGGTAGAGTCGGCGTACCTTGCGGGCACTGGCCTTGGCCACGATGGCACCCAGCGTGACCTGCCCGTCGCCGCCAAGCGCCACCTGGGCGCCGCGCCGCGCAGAGAGTATGGTGGTGCCGCGAAAGTCTGCCACGTCCCGGAATGAAAAAGGAAAGCGTCGATTATACTCAAATCGGGCGAGAGGCACTCGTTATCGGCGTATTTTCGATGGCGGTCGCCGGATCGTCCCGGTGGCCCTGTCCGCATCGAGGTCAGGGCCGGCGTCGGCCGCATGCACGGTTCAGGCTTCCGGCACCCGGATCATCCACACCCTTGATGCCGATTCGATAAATGGGGTCGAGGTGACATGAACCGCTCCGGGTTCCGGGGACACTCCTTACCTTTCATCTTTCGGGGAGTCCCCGTCGGGCGCATGGTCGGTCATGCCTGCGCGGGACTTTTTAGCCCGCGGATGCGCGACGTCGTACACCTTGGCAAGGTGCTGGAAATCGAGGTGCGTGTAGACCTGGGTGGTGCTGATGCTGGCATGCCCCAGCATTTCCTGTACCGCGCGCAGGTCGCCGCTGGACTGCAGCACGTGGGATGCGAACGAGTGTCGCAGCACGTGGGGGTGGATGCCGGAGTCGATACCCTGCCGGACGGCCTGGCTCTTCAGTCGCTGGGCGATGGACCGCGAACTGATGTCGTTTCCGTGCCGGGACAGGAACAGGGCGGTGGCGCCGGGCCGGGCCAGCGTCTCCCGCAGTGCCAGCCAGGCATGCAGGGCGCGTCTTGCCGCCGCGCCCACTGGTACGATCCGGGTCTTGCCGCCCTTGCCGGCGACACGCACCGTTTCGTCGTACAGATCCAGATCCTGCGATCGCAGGTTGGTGAGTTCCGCCAGCCTGAGCCCCGAGGAGTAACATAGCTCGAACATGGCCTTGTCCCGCATCGCCATCGGATCGCCGCCGGGGTTGAAGTCCAGCAGTCTCGCAGCCTCGTCGGGAGTCAGGGTACGCGGCAGGGGGCGGGGAGACCGGGGCGCGCGCACGCCTGCGCACGGGTTGCTGGTGTAGCCGTGGTTGCGCATCAGGTAGCGATAGAATCCTCTCCATGCCGACAGCATTCTGGCGAGACTTTTTCCCGAGAATCCCTTGCCATGGCGCTGCGCCACGAAGCGGCGAATATCATATACCCGCAACTGGTCGAGCGGCGTTTCCCCTGCCGAATAGAGCAGCACCGAGATGTCGCGCGAATAGTTCCCGCAGGTATGCGTCGACAAGCGGCGCTCATTGGCAAGATGGGACACATAACTCGCGGCAAGCATGGATCCCGTGTCATTGCGCGCGCTGACGGTGCTAGTCACGCCTCGGTGCCTCCATTGCCCGTGGATGGCCGATATCGCACCGATGCGGCGCTTACGAGTTCACCGAGCCGCGTCAGATAAAGGGTGCCCATTTCCGGGTAGAAGCGCTGCGGATCCTCGCTTCCCAGTACCAGCAGGCCAAAGGTGCGCTGCCTCCGCAAAGGGATCGTCGCGAAGGAACGCAGGTGGCCCGCGCCTGTTCCGAACCAGTTCCTGATTTCGTCCGGCACGTGGTGGCCGCAACGGGGCTGCAGCAGGTCTTCCGCCAGGGTGCGGGCACTCGGGCTCACGGGCGCCAGTTCGGGAGGTGCCGGATCGGCGACGATGTCCCACAGGCGCAACGTCACGTGGGGAATCAGAAATTCTCCGCGCAGGTGGGAATCCAGCCGTTGCAGAAGATCGCCCAGGCAGGTGCAGCCGAGCAGCATGATTGCAAGGCGATGCAGTTTCTGGCCCAGGGTATCGTTTTCTTCCCCGAATCTGATCAGTTCAGCCAGCCTGTCCTGCAGGATATGGTTCTTGTCCCGGAGTACTGCTACCTGCCGCTCGCTGATGGGGATGGTCCTGCCGTCGTGCCGGCATGGAATCCGTATCTCTGCCAGGATGCCGGCGTGTTCGTCGAAGAATTGCGGGTGTTCCTGCAGATAGCGAACGACCTCTTCCGGATCGAGCTTCACCCCTTTTGTCTCCATCTCCCGGTCGTCATGCCGCAAGGAGCAGCCGGAATGTCCTTCATGAAGCGTTCGCCAGGTCGATTTCGCCGTCGAACACGAAAGTGGCGGGCCCCGTCATCCATACTGGCCGATTTTCTCCCTCCCAGCATATAGCCAGACTGCCCACGCGAAAGCGGACTTCGACCTCGGAAGCGAGCAGGCCCCGCCGGATGCCGGCCACCACTGCAGCGCAGGCGCCCGTACCGCACGCCAGCGTCTCGCCCGTGCCGCGTTCGTACACCCGCAGCCTGATGTGTCCTCGATCCAGCACCTGTGCGTATCCGACATTGACGCGGCGAGGGAAGCGAGGATGGCCTTCGATCAGCGCACCCTCGGTTTGCACCGGCGCCCGATCGACGTCATCCACCCACCGCACCGCGTGAGGATTGCCCATGGAAACGGCGCTGATTTCCACGCATTTCCCATCGAGCTCGAGCGGATAGACCGGCGCGTATCCATCCGCGATGAAGGGAATGGCATCCGGTTCGAATCGCGGTACGCCCATGTCGACGGCGACGTTGCCATTTGGTTCGAGCCGCAGCGTGATCAGGCCGCCGCGGGTTTCCACACGGATTTCATCCTTGTTCGTCAACCCGCGATCATGAACGTATCGCACGAAGCAGCGCGCGCCGTTTCCACACTGCTCCACCTCGTTTCCATCGGCGTTGAAGATCCGGTAGCGGAAATCGGCGTCATCCGTGGCAGGAGACTCTATAAGCAGGATCTGGTCGCAACCGACGCCGAAGTGGCGATCGGTCAGGTGTCGCCGCTGTGCCGGATCGAGGTGAATGGACTGGCGGATGCCGTCAATGACGACAAAATCATTGCCCAGCCCATGCATCTTGGTGAATCTGAGCTTCATCGGCCGGTGATTCCTGCCTTCATCGCGAATTGGTCCCGAGCGTACATGGATCAGTGCGAGTGTGTTACAGGACGAAATTCCTGTCAATCGGCGGTCGCAGCAGTCATGCCGTCATTTCGAGCCGGGGCCCACGCCGGATTTGCACGGGCGCCCTGGCCACCGCCAGATTAACCAGGGGGTATCGCGTTTTTCGAGCTTGTCCTTCTTAATCCGCACATAATTTGGTATCCTGCGGTTTTTCCTGAATGCCAACCGACCGCGTACCCATGAGCGACTACCTGTTTACTTCCGAATCCGTGTCCGAAGGCCATCCCGACAAGGTGGCCGACCAGATCTCAGACGCCGTCCTGGATGCCATCCTGGAGCAGGACGTCAATGCCCGGGTGGCCTGCGAGACTTTATGCAGCACCGGCCTCATCGTGATGTCCGGCGAGATCACCACCACGGCCAACGTCGACTACATGCAGGTTGCGCGGGCGGCCGTCAGGCGCATCGGCTACAACGGCTCGGACATCGGGTTCGACTACCATACCTGCGCCGTCCTGACCGCCTTCAACAAGCAATCTCCCGATATCGCCCAGGGAGTCAATCGCACCAAGGAAGAGGAAATGGACCAGGGGGCCGGCGACCAGGGGCTGATGTTCGGCTATGCCTGCGACGAGACGCCGCAACTGATGCCGATGCCGATCTACTATGCCCATCGCCTGATGGAGCGGCAGGCGGAGCTCAGGCGGGACGGGCGCCTGCCGTGGCTGCGTCCGGATGCCAAGTCCCAGGTGTCGGTGCGCTATCACAATGGCAAGCCGCAGCGTATCGAAACCGTTGTGATCTCGACCCAGCACGACCCCCAGGTTTCCCATGAACAATTGAGTGAAGCGGTGATCGAGGAGATCATCAAGCCGGTGCTTCCGAAGAACATGCTGAACGGACAGACCCGCTACCTGGTCAATCCAACCGGCCGTTTCGTGGTAGGAGGGCCCATGGGAGACTGCGGACTGACGGGTCGCAAGATCATCGTGGACAGTTATGGCGGGACGGCTCATCATGGCGGCGGCGCCTTCTCGGGCAAGGACCCGTCCAAGGTCGACCGCTCGGCCGCCTACGCCTGTCGCTATGTCGCCAAGAACATCGTCGCTGCCGGCATCGCCAGTCGCTGCGAGGTTCAGATAGCATATGCCATCGGGGTTGCACGGCCGGTTTCGCTCATGGTCGACACCTTCGGCACCGGCAAACTTCCCGATACCGAGATCGTCACCCTGATCGAAAGGCACTTCGATCTGCGTCCGCGCGCCATCATCCATACGCTCGACCTGCTGCGCCCGATCTACCAGAAGACGGCTGCCTACGGCCACTTCGGGCGCGACGAGCCGGAATTCACCTGGGAAGCCCTCGACAAGGCCGCGCAGCTGCGCGCCGATGCCGGCTTCGGTACGGCTGCTGCGGTCGCAGTGATATAGCCGGGCAGACAGGTCCAGGCCACAGACATACCGGATTCAATTCCCCCGGTCGAGGAGCGCTGCAACGGGTATATCCCGCGAGGCTCGGCCGGGAAGGATCGTCACAACTGCGCTCGTCCATTTCCGGAGACTGATTCCATGAGCGCTGTGCTTGGTTCCACTTCCACCGCTGCATCCTCCCCGAAGAGAGCCCTCCCCGACCACGCGGTAGCCGACCTGTCCTTGGCGCCGTGGGGCCGCAAGGAAATCGCCATCGCCGAGACCGAGATGCCCGGCCTGATGGCGTTGCGGGAGGAATACGGCGATGCGCGTCCCCTGGCGGGTGCGCGCATCGCCGGCTCCCTGCACATGACGATCCAGACAGCGGTGCTGATCGAGACCCTGATCCATTTGGGAGCCGAGGTGCGCTGGGCTTCCTGCAACATCTTCTCCACCCAGGATCACGCGGCTGCAGCCATCGTTGCGGCAGGTATGCCGGTTTTCGCCTACAAGGGCGAATCGCTGGAGGAGTACTGGGAGTATGCCCACCGCATTTTCGAATGGACCGATGCCTCGGGCGCGGATCACGGGCCCAACATGATACTGGACGACGGCGGCGACGCGACGTTGCTGGTGTTACTCGGAAGCCGGGCGGAACGGGATCCTTCGGTCATTGCGCATCCCGGGAGCGAGGAGGAGCAAGTGCTGTTCGCGGCCATCCGCAAGCGGCTGGAGCGCCAGCCGGGATGGTATTCCAGCAGGCTTGCGGCGATTCGCGGCGTGACCGAGGAGACCACCACCGGCGTGCATCGCCTGTACGAAATGCACAAGCGCGGCGAATTGCCGTTTCCCGCATTCAACGTCAACGACTCGGTCACCAAGTCCAAGTTCGACAATCTCTACGGTTGCCGCGAATCGCTGGTGGATGGCATCAAGCGCGCCACCGACGTGATGATCGCCGGCAAGATCGCGCTGGTGTGCGGCTACGGCGACGTGGGCAAGGGCTGTGCCCAGTCCCTGCGTGGCCTGGGTGCGACCGTATGGGTGACCGAGATCGATCCGATCTGCGCCCTGCAGGCGGCGATGGAAGGCTACCGCGTCGTCACCCTGGACGAGGTCTGCGACCAGGCCGACATCTTCGTCACGGCCACCGGAAACCTGCGCGTGATCACCCATGAGCACATGCTGCGGATGAAGGATCAGGCCATCGTCTGCAACATCGGCCACTTCGACTCGGAAATCGACATCGCTTCCATTCAGCAGTACCCATGGGAGAACATCAAGCCGCAGGTGGATCACGTCGTCTTTCCGACAGGGCGGCGCATCATCGTCCTGGCGCAGGGGCGTCTGGTGAATCTGGGCTGCGCCACCGGCCACCCCTCGTTCGTCATGTCCAGTTCTTTCACCAATCAGGTGCTGGCGCAGATCGAACTGTGGAAGAACGGTGCGGATTATCCACAAGGCGTCTACGTACTGCCCAAGCACCTCGACGAAAAGGTGGCGCGCCTGCATCTGGGCAAGCTGGGCGCGAAGCTCACCATCCTGACCGACGAGCAGGCGCGGTACCTGAACCTGGACAGGAACGGACCCTACAAGCCCGCGATGTACCGGTACTGATTCGCGCGCAGGCATCGTACCCGATCGAATCCCGGATGATGGAATCCCAGAAGAGATTCGTGCCGACTTTCAGTTTCGAATTCTTCCCGCCACAGACGGCGGATGGGATGGAAAAACTGCGCGCGACCTGCAGGCAACTGGCGCAACTCGATCCGAAATTTTTTTCGGTGACGTTCGGGGCAGGGGGGTCCACGCGGGACCGCACGCTGGAGGCGGTGCTGAAGATCCAGGCAGAAGGCCATGCCGCGGCGCCGCATCTTTCCTGTATCGGTTCGACGCGGGAAAGCATACGTGCCATGCTGGAAAGATACCGGGAGGTCGGCATCCGCCACATCGTCGCTCTGCGGGGTGACCTGCCTTCGGGCATGGCGCAGTCGGGGGAATTCCGCTACGCGGAGGAATTGGTCAGATTCATTCGCAAGGAGTTCGGAAGCGCATTCCACATCGAGGTGGCGGCGTACCCGGAGTACCATCCCCAGGCACCCTCGGCGCAGGACGATCTGCTGAATTTCCGACGGAAAGTGGAGGCGGGGGCGGATTCTGCGATCACCCAGTACTTCTACAACGCGGACGCCTACTTCAATTTCATCGATGCCTGCGAGGCGATGGGGATCGATGTTCCCATCGTGCCCGGTATCATGCCCATCAACAAATTTTCCCAACTGGCGCGGTTCTCGGATACCTGCGGCGCCGAGATTCCCCGTTGGATCAGGAAAAAGCTGGAGGGTTATGGGGATGACGGCGCTTCCATCCGCGCATTCGGGCTGGATGTGGTCACGGACCTCTGCGACCGGCTACTCAGTGCCGGCGCGCCGGGGCTGCACTTCTACACGCTGAATTCGGCGGGGCTGACGACGACCATCTGGCAGCGGCTGGGCCTGTAGCACACACCTCGCCGCTGCTTGCTTCCTGCCTAGGCTATCGCCTCTTCCTTGGCGGGGCTGGACTGCTGCAGGGCAGGGTGGCTCGCATAAGCGCGGTGTGCCGCCGCTTCGGCGGACCCAGGCTCGACCTTCCTGCCCATGTCGGAGAATACCGTTTCCAGCGCATTCAGGCACAGCACGACATTCTCGACCTTGCTGGAGTAGCCCATCAGGCCGAAGCGCCAGATCTTGCCTGCCAGATCGCCCAAGCCGGCGCCGATCTCCAGGCTGTAGTCGTCGAGCAGCCTGCGCCGCACCTCCTTCTCGTCGATGCCGGCCGGGACATGCACCGAATTGAGCTGTGGCAGGCGCGCCGCCTCCTCGACCAGGTAGCCCATACCCAGCGTCTCCAGTCCGGCCTTGAAGGCAATGTGGTTACGCCGGTGGCGCGCCCAGGAATGTTCGAGTCCCTCCTCGTACAGCATCACCAGGGCTTCATGTAGGCCGTACAGGGCGTTGGTGGGCGCGGTATGGTGGTAGGTGCGGGTGGAGGTGCCCCAGTAGCCGAGCAGCAGGTTCAGATCCATGAACCAGCTCTGCACCTTGCTCTTGCGGTTCCTGACCCGCTCCGCCACGCGTTCCGAGAAGCTGATCGGCGACAGCCCCGGCGGACAGGACAGGCATTTCTGGCTGCCGGAATAGATCGCGTCGATCTTCCATTCGTCCACCTGCACCGGCGAGCCGCCCAGCGAAGTGACGGTGTCCACGATGGTGAGGCAGTCGTGGCGCTGTGCGATCTCGCACAGCAGCCGGGCGTCCGAGAGGGCGCCGGTCGAGGTTTCCGCGTGCACGAAGGCGACGACCTGGGTGTCGGGATTCTGCTTCAGCGCATCCTCCAGCTTCTGCGGATCGACCGGAGCCCCCCACTTGTCTTCCACCACGACCGCGGTACCGCCGCAACGCTGCACGTTTTCGATCATGCGTCCACCGAACACGCCATTGCGGCAGACGATCACCTTGTCGCCGGGATTGACCAGGTTGACGAAGCACATTTCCATGCCGACCGATCCCGGACCGGATACTGGAAAGGTCAGCAGGTTGGAGGTTTGGAAGGTGTAGCGCAGCAGGCTCTTCAGCTCTTCCATCATCTCCGTGAAGACCGGATCGAGGTGGCCCAGCGTCGGCCGTGCCATGGCCGACAACACGCGCGGGTGCGTGTCCGAGGGCCCAGGCCCCATCAGGACGCGTTGCGGGGGATAGAAGGTACCGATCTGCGCGGCGGGTCGAAAATTAGGGGTGGTCATGGGTTGGTCCTGGTCTCGTGGGCGGGCGGGCTTGATGAAAACGTCGATTCTATCAAGGGATGCGGCCCTAGGCTAGCGTACCAGCAGCATGGGCCGGATGGAAAGCGTTCGTGCGATCCCGTCCGCCGCCTGCCGTGCTGCGGCATGATCGGGAAAGGGTCCGGCGTGCACCTTGAACAGGCCATCCCGGGGGACGATGCCCAGTACATGGCTCAGCGCCGGCAGTTCCGTCCGCATATGGGCGAGGAAGCTGTCCGCATTGTCGTAGGCGGCAAAGGCGCCCAGTTGCAGGTAGATGCCGCCCGTGTCCGGCAAAGCCGGCATATTCGTGGTTGCGGCATCGGCCGTCCCGGCCCGGTTCTGCACCGGCGGCGCATCCTGTGGAGGTGAAGCAGACGTCGTCGTCGCTGCGGCGGCGGGAGACTCCGCACCCGGCAGGATGCTTTCCACCTCCACCCAGCCGCTGCCGCCATCCAGCACGCCCAGCTTGAAGGCGGCGGTGTAGGAGAGATCGATCAGGCGATCGGAATGGAAAGGGCCGCGGTCATTGACGCGCACGATCACGGACCGTCCGCTGTCAAGGTGGGTGATACGGGCGTAGCTGGGCAGTGGCAGCGTGGGATGCGCGGCGGTCATGGCGTACATGTCATAGACCTCACCGGACGCGGTCTTCTGACCGTGGTAGCGGCGGCCATACCAGGAGGCGATGCCCCGTTCCCGATAGGGATCCAGGGTGGTCATCGGCGTATAGGATTTGCCCAGCGCGACGTACGGCCGCATGTTGGCTGCGCGCAGGGGCTCGGCCCGTGGAACGGCGTCCGGGATCGAGGCCAGGTCGCCCGGCGGATCGTCGCCCGGCCCGTCGTCGAGATAATAGCCGCCCTTCTTTGCAGCGGTGCCGGATTTCACCGGGGCGGCGGAAGGCGTCCTCCCGCTCCCGTCGCGTTTCAGGAAGCTGCCGCAGCCGGCCAGGAATATCACCATCACGGCCACGCCACATAGTCTGTAGCAACTCATATGTTTCGTTTCCACGGCGAAGAGCATTTCGGAGGCGTCTTCAGGTTTTCACCAATTTGGGGTGCGTCCGGATGCTCATCAAAATACCAAACCCGAGCAGCATTGTCACCATCGAGGTTCCGCCGTAGCTGATCAGCGGCAACGGTACCCCCACTACCGGCAGGATGCCGATCACCATGCCGATGTTGACGAATATATAGGTGGAGAATGTCAGCGTGATGGATCCGGCGATCAGCCGGGTGAACTGGGTGGAGGCGTTGGCGGCGATCATCAGGCCGCGGGCGATGACGATCAGGTACAGCAGGAGCAGCAGCGAGTTGCCGATCAGGCCGAATTCCTCCGAAAATACTGCGAAGATGAAATCGGTGCTCCGTTCCGGCAGGAAGTCGAGGTGGGTCTGCGTGCCCTTTCGCCACCCCTTTCCCAGTATGCCTCCCGAACCGACGGCGATGGTGGACTGGATGGTATGATACCCTGCCCCCAGCGCATCCTGAGTCGGGTCGAGCAACGTCATGACACGCCGCCGCTGGTAGTCGTGCATCATCGACCACAGAATGGGCAGGCTCACTGCGCCCGCGACCAGCAGCGCGGCCATGATGCGCCAGGACAATCCGGTGAGGAACAGGACGTAGAAGCCGCTGGCCGTGATCAGCAACGCTGTTCCCAGGTCCGGCTGGCGCAGGATCAGCACCACCGGAATCAGCAGCAGTGCCGTCGCGATCGCGTAGTCGCGCAGCCGCAGGGTGGTTTCATGTTTGTCGAAGTACCATGCCATCATCAGCGGCACCGCCACCTTCATCAGCTCGGAAGGCTGGATGCGGGTCACGCCGATGTTCAGCCAGCGGCGGGCGCCGTTGTTGATCTCGCCGAACAGCGCCACACCGAGCAGCAGGATCAACCCGATCACGTACAGGGGAAGCGCGATGCGCATGATATGCTGCAGGGGGATGTACGCCACCAGCCACATGATGCCGAGCGCGACCAGCATGTTGACCGCCTGATTGGTGACACGGCCCAGGTTGGCATCGGTGGCGCTGTAGAGCGTGGCGAGCCCTGTCAGCATCAGCAGCAGGATGCCGCTCAGCAGAAAGCCGTCCACATGGCGCGTGAGATAGTGCCACCAGCGCAACCGCTCAATCGTAGGCGCCGTTCTCATCTTCCGGAATCGAGTTGGCCACCTGCTCGGCAGGCAACCTGCCGAGCAGGTGGTAATCCATCACCAGCCTTGCGACCGGCGCGGCGGCCGCGCCGCCATGCCCGCTGTTTTCCACCAGCACCGCCAGGGCGATGCGTGGCGCCTGGGCAGGGGCGTAGGCGACGAACAGCGCATGGTCCCGGTGGCGCTCCTGAATCTTGTTCTCCACGTACTTTTCTCCCTGCTTCATGCCGATCACCTGGGATGTCCCCGTTTTTCCGGCAAAGGTGTAAGCGGCGCCGGCGCCGGCCAGTGCTGCGGTGCCGCCGGGCTGGGTGACTGCGACCAACGCGTTGCGGATGTGCTCCAGATTGACGGGATCGAGATCCAGCGTGTAGAGGGGCTGCGCGGTGATCTCCTGGATGTCGTCGTCCTTGCTGTTGCGGATGCGCTTGACCAAATGGGGCCGGAAAGCGGTACCTCCGCTGGCGAGAATCGCGGTTGCGAACGCCAGCTGCAGCGGTGTGGCGAGGTTGTAGCCCTGGCCGATGCCCACCGAGATGGTATCCCCCGCATACCATTTCTGCTTGTAGCGCTTCATCTTCCATTCCTGAGAGGGAAGAAGTCCGCCGGCTTCGCCTTCGATGTCGATGCCGGTTTTCTTCCCGAGACCGAACTGGCTGACGAAATTGAAGATGCTGTCGATGCCGAGATCGTGGGCGAGGCCATAGTAGTAGGTATCGCACGATACCACCAGGGACTTGTGCAGATCCACGTAGCCATGGCCGCCCGCCTTCCAGTCGCGGAAGCGGTGGCTGCTGCCGGGAAGGCTGAAGTACCCGGTGTCGCTGATTTCCTGTCGTGGCGTGCGCTTCTTCAGTTCCAGACCCGCCAGCGCCATGAATGGCTTGAAGGTGGAGCCGGGAGGGTAGAGGCCGCGCAGGGCGCGGTTGTTCAGAGGCCGGTCGATGGAGTTGTTCAGCAGGTCCCAGTTCTCGGAGTCGATGCCGTCCACGAACAGGTTGGGATCGAATCCGGGCTTGCTGACGAACGCCAGGACGTCGCCGGTGGCCGGATCGATCGCCACCAGTGCGCCGCGCCGGTCCCCGAAGGCTTTCTCCGCGACTTCCTGCAGCCTGATGTCGAGCGACAGGGTCAGGTCGTTGCCCGATACCGGGGGAGTACGGGAGATCACCCGTATGATCCGCCCGGCCGCATCGGTTTCCATCTCCTCGAAGCCCGTGATGCCATGCAGTTCCTGTTCATAGCTCTGTTCGATGCCGATCTTGCCCATGTACAGGGAGCCACGGTAGTTGGCCAGATTCTTGCCCGCCTCCAGTTGCTCCAGATCCCGATCGTTGATGCGGCCGATATAGCCCACCACGTGCGATGCGATCTCTCCCTTCGGATATTGCCGGAACAGGCGCGCCTTGATCTCAACACCCGGAAAGCGGTAGCGGTTGGCGGCAAAGCGCGCCACTTCCACGTCCGACAGGCGCGTCCGGATAGGCAGGCTTTCGAACCGCTTGCTCTCGTCCATCAATTTCCTGAAACGCTTGCGATCCCTGGCGCCTATTTCGACGATGGTGGACAATTCATCGATGAGCGCCTCCAGATTCGCTGTCCTGTTGGGCACGATTTCCAGCGTATAGGCCGAGTAGTTGTGCGCCAGTACTTCGCCGTTGCGATCGAAGATCAGTCCCCGGTTCGGGACGATGGGCGCGATGGAGATACGGTTGGCTTCCGCCAGCGTATGGTAGTGGTCTCGCTGCGACACTTGCAGGTAGAAAAAGCGCGAAAACAGGAGAAGAAACAGCAGCAATACGAAGCCTGCGCCTATTCCCAGCCGCATGTGGAAGAAGCGAAGTTCGCGTGGATGGTTGCGAAGCTCTACCCTGCGTTTCATAGCGTATTCGATTCGGTCCTTCTGGGCTTCTGGGGAGCCCTCAGCACCGAGGCGAGCAGCGGCCACAGCAGGGTACCGGTCACGCTGCCGAGGAAGAAATCCCACGGTGGGAAATCCATGCCGTTCAGCAGCCAGGTCAGCAGCATGACGGACTGCCCGGCGAGCAGTATCAGCCCCATCTGGGGCGCCTGCTGCAGCAAGCCGAAGTTGTGCAGGCGCCGATGGAACAGCAGGGCGATGAATGCCATGATGCTGTAGGCCAGGGCATGCTGCCCGAAGATGGCTGCATTGCCCACGTCCATCAGCAGCCCCATGCTGAAGGCGCTGGTCATGCCCACCCGCTGGGGCTGATTGATGCACCAGTAGAGGAGCGTCATGGCGGCGAAATCCGGCCAGAGCGCATGCAGGACGTCGGTCAGGGGTGCCAGGCTCAGAAGTATCGACGCGACCAGGCTCAGAAGGATGAAGGAGCCTCTGACGGGTCGAAGGATCTCTTCTCGAGGATGATCAGCGAACGCCAACTTCTTTTCGCTTCCTGCCTTCGGGCTGGGAGTCGGAAGGGAATGCTTCCGCAGGATTCTCCATGGCGGGCGTCAGCATGGACAGGATCAGCAGTTGTCGGTGGTGGCCGACATTCGCTGCGGGGGCGCAGGTGACGCGGGCAAAGACATACGATGGGTTGCGCTCGATCTTGGAGACCGTCGCCACGGGGAGGCCGGGCGGATAGACGCCGTCTATTCCGGAAGTAACCAGCATGTCGCCTTCCTCGATATCCGTATTGACCGCGACGTAGCGCAATTCCAGCGTGCCGTCCTTGCCGGTGCCTGACACCACCGAACGCAGGCCGTTGCGCACGATCTGCACCGGTACCGAGTGATCCTTGTCGGTAATGAGCGTAACCTCGGACAACCAGGGAGCATCGCGGGTGACCTGCCCCACCACGCCCACGTCGTCCACCACGACCTGGCCAGGCTTGATTCCATGCCGGCTGCCCTTGTCGAGGATCACCTTGCGATTGAACGGGTCGTGCGGCACGTGCAGGATCTCGGCCATGACTGCATCATTTTCAACCCGCTGGGTGGCATCCAGCAGCTTGCGCAGTTGCGCATTCTCGGTCTTGAGCGCATCCAGTTGCTGCAGCTGCCGCCGATCCGCAAGGCGTTGACGCCGCAGGTGGGCATTTTCTTCCGCCGCATGCCGGCTGGCGAAAAAATCATCCACCTTGTCATGGACCACCACCGGAACGTTCGCCAGCCGTTGCAATGGATAGGTGATGACGCTGAGGGCCTGGCGAATCTCGCGCAGGTACTTGAACCGGGTATCGATTACCATCAGCAGCAGGGAGAGCAGCACGAAGAACCCCAGGCGGGCCGGCAGGCTGGGACCCTGCCTGAAAAACTGGGGTGTTGTCTCCATTGCGTACCGGTTCAGAAAAACCCCGATTCAGGCCCTATGCAGGCATCAGTCGCTGGCGAAGATGCCGACCAGGTTGTCCATGTTCTCCAGTGCGACTCCCGATCCGCGCACGACACACGTCAGCGGATCTTCGGCGATGATCACCGACAGGCCGGTTTCTTCCATCAGCAGCCGGTCGATGTCGCGCAGCAACGCGCCACCACCAGTGAGCACCATGCCCTTTTCGGCAATGTCCGCGCCCAATTCGGGAAGCGTATGCTCCAGTGCAGACTTGACCGCGCTGACGATGCTGTTCAACGGATCGGTCAGGGCTTCCAGGATCTCGTTGCTGGAGATGGCGAAGCTGCGCGGAATGCCTTCCGCCAGATTGCGTCCCTTGACCTCCATCTCGCGTACTTCCGATCCTGGAAAGGCCGAGCCGATTTCCTTCTTGATCAATTCCGCGGTGACTTCCCCGATCAGCATGCCGTAGTTGCGGCGGATGTAGTTGATGATCGCCTCGTCGAATTTGTCGCCACCCACCCGCACCGAGTTCGAATAGACGATGCCGCCCAGCGAGATGACGCCGACTTCCGTGGTGCCGCCGCCGATGTCGACCACCATCGAACCGGTCGCTTCCTCCACCGGCAGGCTGGCACCGATGGCCGCGGCCATCGGCTCCTCGATCAACTCGACCTTGCGTGCCCCCGCGCCATAGGCTGCTTCACGGATGGCGCGGCGTTCCACCTGGGTGGAGCCGAACGGGACACAGATCACGATCCGCGGATTGGCGGAAAACAACCGGGGAGGATTCGCCTTCTTGATGAAGTGCTTCAGCATCTGCTCGGTGACGGTGAAGTCAGCGATGACGCCATCCTTCATGGGACGGATCGCGGTGATGTTGCCGGGCGTGCGGCCCAGCATCTGCTTGGCGGCCAGTCCCACCTGCTGGATGATCTTCTTGCCGTTGGGTCCTCCATCCTGGCGAATCGCCACCACCGAGGGCTCATTGAGCACGATGCCTTGGCCGCGCACGTAGATCAGGGTGTTCGCGGTACCCAGATCGATCGCCATGTCGGTCGAGAAATAGCCCTTCAGGACGTTGTTGTTGATGAAATTGAGCATGTGGACGATATCGGTCGAAGATGACTGGAGCAGGCCGCGCAAGAAAAGAATACGCCGATCAGGCAGGCTATGATACTCTATTAGCTATTTGAATATAAGGGTTTCGGGGCAAATGCCGCTGTCTTTGGACGACGTGAAACGTGTTGCGGACCTGGCGCGCATCGAGGTCGGAGAGGAGCAGGCACACGCTGTACTTGCGCAGCTGGCAGGCGTTTTCGACCTGATTCAGGAGATGCAGGCAGTGGAGGCAGCGGCGGTGGAACCTTTGTCCCACGCACAGGACGTGATGCTGCGCCTGCGTCCGGATGCGGTGACCGAAGCCGACCAGCGCCAGCTGTTTCAGTCGGTGGCGCCCAGCGTCGAAGCGGGACTCTATCTGGTACCCAGGGTCATCGAATAGGTTTGAAGGTTTTCGCGCACGTCCGCTCCCATCCGGATCCCTTCCAATCATCGACATCGCATCCACCGCCTTTGATGATCTGTCCGGTTTTGACGACGTCATGCTGAATTCCAGTGTCGCGCGCCTGTCCGCCCTGCTCGCGGCAAGGAAGATTTCCAGCGTCGAATTGACCTCCGCATTTCTGGAACGCATCAGGTCGCTCAACCCGGTGCTGAACGCGTTCATCAGCGTCGACGAGGAAGCGAGCCTTGGCCAGGCGCGCGCCGCTGATGCAGTGATTGCGTCCGGAGAGGCGCAACCGCTGACCGGCATCCCGATCGCCCAGAAGGACATATTCTGCACGCGCGGACGGCTTACCACCTGCGGATCGAGGATGCTCTCCAATTTCGTCTCCCCCTACGATGCGCACGTGATCGAGCGCTTCGATGCGGCGGGAGCGGTCAACATCGGCAAGACCAACATGGACGAGTTCGCCATGGGGTCCAGCAACGAAACCTCCTACTTTGGACCGGTAAAAAATCCCTGGGACGTTGCGGCCGTGCCCGGTGGCAGTTCGGGCGGCTCCGCCTGTTCGGTGGCCGCGCGCATGGCCCCGGCGGCGACCGGTACCGATACGGGCGGCTCGATCCGCCAGCCGGCGGCGCTGTGCGGTATCTCGGGCCTCAAGCCCACCTATGGAATGGTGTCGCGCTACGGCATGATCGCATTCGCATCCAGTCTCGACCAGGGCGGGCCGATGGCGAAGACCGCCGAGGATCTGGCCCTGATGCTGAACGTCATGGCGGGATTCGATGCGCGCGACTCCACCAGCCTGCAGCGTGAACCGGAGGACTACGCGCGCGACCTGGAGAAGCCGCTGGCGGGGTTGCGCATCGGTCTGCCCAAGGAATACTTCGTCAAGGAAGTGGATCGCGACGTCGCGCGTGCCGTCGAGGCTGCCCTCGGGGAATACCGCAGGCTCGGCGCCACGGCCGTGGAGGTATCGCTGCCCGCCACCCGGCTTTCAGTGCCGGTCTACTACGTGCTGGCCCCGGCGGAGGCGTCGAGCAATCTTTCCCGTTTCGACGGGGTGCGCTACGGCTACCGTGCGCCGGCGTACGCCGACCTCGACGACATGTACCGCAAGACGCGCGCGCAGGGGTTCGGGGCCGAGGTGCAGCGCCGCATCCTGATCGGTACCTACGTGCTCTCGCAAGGCTACTACGACGCCTACTACCTCCAGGCGCAGAGACTGCGTCGGTTGATCGCGCAGGACTTCGTCGAGGCCTTCCGGCAGTGCGACCTCATCATGGGGCCAACCTCACCCACGGTCGCGTTCGACCTGGGGGAGCGCAGCAGCGATCCGGTGCAGATGTACCTGTCCGATGCCTACACCATCGCCGCGAACCTCGCGGGGTTGCCGGCCATGTCCATCCCCGTGGGCTTCGGCCAAGGGAGCAGGCCGGTCGGCCTGCACATCATCGGCAACTACTTCGCGGAGGCGCGCATGCTGAACGCGGCCCATCGCTATCAGCAGGCGACCGACTGGCATCTGCGGGTGCCGCAGGCCTGTCCCGATGGTGCGCCCGGAACGCGGGAGTGAGCGGAATGCGCGCAGTGCAATGGGAGATCGTGGTCGGCCTCGAAGTGCATGTCCAGCTCTCGACCTGTTCCAAGATATTCTCGGGCGCCTCCACCGCATTCGGTGCCGCACCCAACACCGCTGCCTGCGCGGTCGATCTCGCTTTGCCCGGCGTGCTGCCGGTGTTGAACCGCGGCGCGGTGGAGCGGGCGATCCGGCTGGGTCTTGCGGTAGGCGGCCGGATACGCTCGCCTTCGGTCTTCGCGCGCAAGAATTACTTCTATCCCGATCTGCCCAAGGGTTACCAGATCAGCCAGTACGAGCTTCCGATAGTGGAAGGCGGCAGCGTGGCCATACGCTCGGGCGAGGTCGACAGGGTCATCCGCCTCGTGCGGGCGCACCTTGAGGAGGATGCGGGCAAGTCGCTGCACGAGGATTTCCATGGCATGACCGGCATCGACCTGAACCGGGCGGGTACGCCCCTGCTGGAGGTCGTCTCCGAACCGGACATGCGCAGCAGCGCCGAAGCGGTCAGCTACGCCCGAACCCTGCATGCGCTGGTGCGCTGGATCGGCATCTGCGACGGCAACATGCAGGAAGGCTCGTTCCGCTGCGATGCGAACGTGTCCGTCCGGCCCGCGGGATCCGACAGGCTCGGCACCCGCTGCGAGATCAAGAACCTCAACTCGTTCCGCTTCCTCGAAAAGGCCATCGACTACGAGGCCGGGCGGCAGATGGAAGTACTCGAGGATGGTGGGAAGATTCTGCAGCAGACCCGGCTCTACGATCCGGACCGGAACGAGACCCGCGCCATGCGCAGCAAGGAGGATGCCCAGGACTACCGCTACTTTCCCGATCCGGATCTGCTGCCGCTGGAGATCGGAGAGGACTGGATCGCGCAGGTGCGGCGCGATCTTCCCGAGCTTCCGCAGCAGATGCGCCAGCGCCTGGAACGCGACCATGGCCTGTCCGCCTACGATGCCGCGGCCCTGACCGCCGACAGGGAGATGGCGCAGTACTACGAGGCCGTGGTCGCGAGGCTGCCCGACGACCCCAAGCTGTGCGCCAACTGGGTGATGGGAGAGGTCTCCGCCCACCTCAACGGCGTGGGGAAATCCTTCGACGGCTGCCCGCTGTCGCCAGCCCAGCTCGCGCGGCTGCTGGGTCGCATCCGGGACGACACCCTCTCCGGCCGGATGGCCAAGGACGTATTCGGGCGAATGTGGGCCCAGGCCGGCGACGATCCCGTGGCGTGGAAGGACCGGAAAGAGCAGGCGGGAGAGGATCTCGCCGACCGGATCATCGAATCGCAGGGCCTGAGGCAGGTTTCGGACGAAGGCGAGCTGGAGGGGTGGATCGATGCGGTGATCGCAGCCAATGCCAGGTCCGTCGAAGAATTCAGGGCGGGCAAGGAAAAGGCATTCAACGCCCTGGTGGGGCAGGTGATGAAGGTGGCCCGGGGCAAGGCCAACCCGGCGCGGGTGAACGAGCTCCTGAAGAAGAAGCTGACCGGGTAACCGCCCGCCACAGGCCCGCTACAGGTTCACGCTGCGGCCTCCGTCCACCGCGATGATCTGGCCGGTGACGTAGGGGGCGTCGGCCACGAGAAAGGCCACCGTCCGTGCGATGTCCGCCGGTTCGCCGGTGCGCTTCAGCAGCGTTCTCTCGATGATGTGCCTGCGTGCATCCTCCTCCTGCCACTCCCCCTCTTCCGGCCACAGGATGGGGCCGGGCGAGACGCCATTCACGCGGATTTCGGGGGCGAGCTCCTGGGCCAGCGAGCGGGTGAGCGCCGCCAGACCGCCCTTGGCCGCGTTGTAGGCCACGTGCCGTTTCAGCGGCCACTCGGCATGGATGTCGACGATGTTGACGATGCACCCGTGCTGCTTCCTCAGCACGGGTGCCGCGGCCTGTGCCAGGAACAGCGGCGCCTTCAAGTTGCTGCCGATGAGTTCGTCCCAGTGACTTTCCGTGATCTCTCCCATGGGGGTGGGGAAGAAACTGGAGGCGTTGTTCACCAGGGCGTCGAGCCTGCCGAACCGGTCCAGCACGGCCTCGACCAGGCTCGGCAGCCGCGCGGTCTCCAGCAGGTCGGCCTGCACCAGCGCCACCGAGCCGGGGCGTGCGGCCTCCAGTCCGGCCTGCAGCGCCTGCGCATCCTGTGCCGAGTTCCGGTAGTGCACCATCAGGTTCGCGCCGCGCGCGTGCAGGATGCGACAGATGGCGGCGCCCACCCGCCTGGCGCCGCCGGTGACGAGCATGACCTTTCCCCGCATCGGTATCCCTCCCTGACGTGTCCCTGTACACTTGCGCGACCCATCGTAGTGTCTCACAACCTCGCATCCGCCACCAATGCCGCTGCCCGTTCCCGATGAAGCCGCCCTGCGGCACAGCCGCGCACTGGAGGATCGCATCGTCGCCGAGATCGCCGATGCGGGCGGCTGGATTTCATTCTCCCGCTACATGGAGCTGGCCCTGTATGCCCCGGGACTGGGGTATTACAGCGGGGGCGCGGCCAAGTTCGGCGGGGCGGGCGACTTCGTCACCGCACCGGAAATATCGCCGTTGTTCGGCTGGGCGCTGGCGCGCCAAGCCGCGCAGATACTGGAGTCCCTCCCGAACGGGGGCGACCTCCTGGAATTCGGCGCAGGCACCGGCAGGCTTGCATGCGACCTGCTCTCCGGACTGGAAGAGCTGGATGCCCTGCCGGGACGCTACTGCATCCTGGAGCTCAGCGGGGAGCTGCGTCAGCGTCAGCGACAGTCGCTGGAGCGGCTTGCGCCAGCCCTGGCGAGTCGCGTGGAGTGGCTGGACCGCCTGCCCGATGCGTTCGAGGGCCTGATGCTGGCCAACGAAGTGCTGGACGCAATGCCGGTGCATCGGGTGGTATGGCGAAACGCGGGTCTGTTTGAGCGCGGCGTGGCGGCGGGGGCGCCCGGCAGCGGCGCGTTCGCCTGGAGCGACCGTCTGCTCCAGGACGGCGCGCTCTTCGAGGCCGCCCGGCAACTCATTCCTTTCGTCGGTCCCGGCGGGCCGGACGAAGCCTCGGACCATGTCAGCGAGATCGGGCTGGCCGCGCGGGGGTTCGTCGCCAGCGCCGCGCGCGTGCTGCGGCGGGGCGTCCTGCTGCTGATCGACTACGGCTTCGGGCGCAGCGAGTACTATCACCCGCAGCGTACGCAGGGGACGCTGATGTGCCACTACCGCCATCATGCCCATGACGATCCCTTCCACCTGCCGGGCCTGCAGGACATCACTGCACACGTCGACTTCAGCGCCGTGACCGACGCCGCGGCAGGGGCCGGACTGGATCTGCTGGGCTACACCACCCAGGCGCACTTCCTTGTCGGCTGCGGCATCGCCGCCAGACTGGCTCGCACGCCGGTTGAGCGTGCTGCCGAGTACCTGCCTCTGGCGAATCAGCTGCAGACGCTGGTGAGCCCCGCCGAGATGGGCGAGCTGTTCAAGGCCATCGCCTTCGGCAGGGACGTTTCGGGACCTCTCATCGGCTTCGCCGGGTTCGGCGGCAGTGACAGAAGTCGCCAGCTGTGAAAGGGGCGGCGCCGGCCGCGCGCCCGGTCAGCCGGGGTAGCCTGGATGCCCGCTCAGCGACCAGATCCCCATCAGCACGAACGCGGCGGCCGCCACCCAGCGCACGCGCCGCATGTCGATGCGCTCGGCAAGCGCGCCGCCGATCCAGACCGCGGGTGCGTTGGCCAGCATCATGCCCAGCGTGGTGCCCAAGACGACCGTCGCCAGGGCATCGTAGCGCGCCGCCAGCGCGATGGTCGCCAGTTGCGTCTTGTCGCCCATTTCCGCGATGAAGAAGGCGAGCAGCACGGTCACGAACACGCCGGCACCGAAGGTGGGCGGACCGTCGTCGAGAGTGTCGGGCTTCAACGTCCACAGACCGAATGCGATGAACGACAGTCCCACGACCCAGCCGAGCGTTCGGGGTGGGATCTGACCCGCCAGCCAGGCACCCACGGTCGCCGCCAGCGCATGGTTCAGCAGCGTGGCGGCGAGTATGCCCGCCATGATGGTGTAGGGACGCTTGAACCGGGCTGCCAGCGCGAAGGACAGCAGCTGGGTCTTGTCGCCGATTTCGGCGAGCGCGACCAGCAGGGTGGAGGTGAAAAAGGCTTCCAAGGCGCGAACCGCAACAGTGGGGCAGGGTGGCAACACGGCGGGACATTGTAGCGTGATTCCCCTGAGGGATCGTGTCGGCACCTATTTTTGTTTTTGCGGGGGTTAGGGCGTAGACTTTTCGGGTGTGCTGCGGGTGGACGATGGCGGACCGCGGAGAACCTGTCAAATGGATGGATCGATTCATGCAAACAGATCGGCGCGAGGTTCGTCTCCGGGCATGTTGAGCGAGCGCTCGGCTGCCGGGCTCGGGTTCCAGTTTTCCGGGAACCCATCGGAGTGCGTTCCGGATTCATCCCGCGATGCCTCCATCGAGTCGCTGATCGCCGAGGCGAATCGCTGCGTCGCCTGCGGGCTTTGCCTGCCGCATTGCCCGACCTACCGCGTGACCCAGTCCGAGGCGGATTCGCCGCGCGGGCGCATCGCCCTGATGAGCGGGGTCGCCGGCGGGCGTATCCCGATGAATGAGCGCTTCATCCTGCACATCGACCGCTGCCTGACCTGCCGCGCCTGCGAGGCGGCATGTCCCAACCACGTCGGCTACGGGGGGCTGGTGGATGAAGCTCGCGCCATGATCCGCATGTCCGCGGATGCCGACGGGGAGCGGAGCGCGTCGCGATCGTCCTGGCTGCGGCGTTGGCTGGAGACCCGGATCCTCGCCCGGCCGGCGCGGCTCGATGCGCTGCGGCCGCTCGTGCGTGTCTACCAGCGCAGTGGCCTGCAGGCGGTCGTGCGGCGCTCCAGGCTGCTGGGAAAGAGCCGGCTGGCCGTCCTGGAGCGTCAGCTGCCGCGAGTGGATCTCCCCTGCGTGCCGCAGGAAGGGGACGGGAAGGGCCGCGGCACCGGTACGGCAAGCGGGTGGCAGGCCGTCTATCCCGCCACGGGCCGCGTGCGCGGCGAGGTCGGCCTGTTTCTCGGCTGCATTGCCCGGCTGGCGGATGCGGCGACGCTCAACGCCACCCTGTTCGTTCTCAACCGGTTGGGCTACACGGTGCACATTCCTCCCGCGCAGGCATGCTGCGGCGCCCTGCACCGGCACGGCGGGGACAAGCCCACCGCAGCGCGCCTGGCTCGGCAGAACGTGGCAGCTTTCGATGGATTGCCGGGTGTGCGCGCCATCCTCAGCACCGCGTCGGGCTGCGGCGCGCGACTGGCGGAGTACGGCGTCGCCGATGCGTTCCCGGCGGCGTCGGCATCGAAGCGGCAGGCCGAGAACTTTTCCGCCGGCGTCATGGACATCGGCGCGTTCCTGGCAGCCCATCCGGTGTGGGACGATGTCCCGCTCGCGCCCCTGCCGCACGGGATCGCCGTGCACGAACCGTGCAGCCTGCGCAATGTCATGCGCGCCTCGGCGCACGCCTATGCGCTGCTGTCGCGCATCCCCGGCGCGCGCGTCGTGCCGCTGGCGGGCAACGACCAGTGCTGCGGCGCCGCCGGCACCTATTTCCTGGATCAACCGGAGATGGCGCAGGCGCTGCTGCGTGATAAAATGACCGCGCTGGATGCAAGCGGCGTGCGTTATCTCGCCACCTCCAACGTGGGATGCGCCCTGCACATCGCCAGCGGACTGCTCGAACGCGGCTCGGGAATCGAGGTGCTGCACCCCGTGACCCTGCTGGCGCGGCAGATGGGTATGCCATCGTAATCGTTTCGGACGGGAAAAGGTGCCTGATCTCGACAAGCTCATCATTGGTTTCGATCGCGCGCTGCGCACGCTGCTTTCCCCGGCGCAGACCCTGCGCCCGGTGCCTGGCGCCGGGTTGCCGGAAGTCGAATTGAGCGAATCGGAGAGAAAGGAGTCCGGCGCGCTGATGCGCGTCAACCACGTGGGCGAGATTTGCGCGCAGGCGCTGTACCAGGGGCAGGCTCTCGCCGCGCGCGACGCCAGGGTGCAGCAGACGCTGGCGCAGTCGGCGCGGGAGGAAACCGAGCACCTCGCCTGGACCGAGCGGCGCATCGTGGAACTCAACGGGCGCAAGAGCCTGTTGAATCCCCTGTGGTATGGCGGCTCGTTCGCACTCGGCGTTTTCGCGGGCACGCTGGGCGACAAGTGGAACCTGGGATTCCTCGCGGAGACCGAGCGCCAGGTGGAGGCGCATCTCGCGGGGCACCTGCAGCGCCTGCCCCACCACGACGGCAAGAGCCGCGCCATTGTCGCGCAGATGCAGGTGGACGAAGCCGGGCATGCCGACGTCGCCATTTCCCATGGCGGCGCGGAATTGCCGCTGCCGGTCAGGCTGGCCATGAAGCTGGGCTCCCGCATCATGACGGGCACCGCCTACTGGGTCTGAGAAGTCTCCCCGGCTTCCACGATCTCGAAGTCGTGGGTCAGTTTCGCCGTCTTTCCCAGCATGATCGAGGCCGAGCAGTATTTTTCCGCGGACAGCCGGATCGCCCGCTCCACCTGCTCGCTTCCGAGCTGCTTTCCCCTGAGGACGAAGTGGAAGTGGATGCGGGTGAACACCCTGGGCTCCCCGGGCGCCCGTTCCGCCTCGATCTCCACCTCGCAGCCGTGGATGTCCTGGCGGCCCTTCTTCAGGATAAGGACCACGTCGAATGCCGCGCAGCCGCCGGTTCCCAGCAGCAGCATCTCCATTGGCCGCGGCCCCAGGTTCTGCCCTCCCGCCTCCGGGGGGCCGTCCATCAGCACTGCGTGGCCGCTGCCGGACTCTCCCAGAAAGCTCATTCCCTCCTTCCACGCCACCCGTGCCTTCATGCCATGCCCCAGCGATGCCAAAACGATCATTTAACCATGATTCACGTGGAAGCGGGAGCGGGAAGCAGGCGGTACCACAGCATCCCGATGACCTCGTGGAAGAACCAGCCGCTTCTCTGCAGGGCGCCGGCGGCGGGAAGAAAGGTGTGAAGGTCGATCGCACGCCGCGTGGTATAGGCGGTGGCGGCGGGAACGACCTCGAGTCCGGCCAGTTCGAATTCCCGCGATGCCCTCTGCATGTGCCAGGCGTGGGTGACCAACGCGATGCGGGTAATGCCGTTCGCATCCAGGATGGCCGCGCTGCGATGGGCATTTTCGCGGGTCGTGCGCGAAGCCTCTTCCACCCAGGCGACCGGGACCTGGAAGTCCTGCTGCAGCGCTGCCCGCATCTGGGCCGCCTCGGAGGAGTCGCCGCCTCGGGGCGAGCCGCCCGACGCCAGTATCGGCCTGCCGGTGAGCCGATGCAGCCGAGCGGCGTAGCGAACACGCTCCAGGCCGAGCCGGTCGACCGTGCTTGCTCCGTATTCAGGCGCTTCGAAATAGGTTCCCGCGCCCAGTACCACGATGGCCTGCACGCTATTGAGGCGGGGCGCCGCAGGCGTGGGTTCGAGCTGGCGCAGCGCCGTATCCGCGAAGAAGGGAGTGGAGAGCAGGCACAGCAGGGCGCCTGCCAGCCAGACCAGCGCGCGGCCGGTCCTCGGGTGGCGCCGCCGCAGCAGGACGCCCGCCAAGGCCAGCAGAACGAGGTTCAACGGGGGGAGCAGGAGCGCGCCGAGCAGGCTGGTCACGGATCAGTCCATGGTCTGCGGGAAGGGGAGCGGTCGCCATCCGGAATCGGGCGGTGCCGCGCAAGGTGTGGAATGGCGGCCGGGCCGTTGAGCGTATTCGCGATTTTCCGACGCCCAGTATTATCCAAAGCCGGCGCAGTGTAAAGTGGCTGGACTTCCGGTGCGGTGCGGTGGAGTATCCTGAAATGAAAAAGTCATACATCGACCTGACCTCGATGTGGGGCGGGTGGGGAATGTATATTGCCGCATGGCGGAGCACGGCAAGATCGAGGCGGTCAAGGCTCTGAGACCGGAGCTTGCGTAGGCGATAGCCAAAATCTTGACGTAACTACACAATGAAACTTGAGTGGGACGCCGACAAAGGGGCGCAAAACCTGAAGAAGCACGGTGTTTCCTTCGAGGATGCCGAGCTTGTTTTTTATGACTCGGGGCGGATTGACGCCTACGACGGACGCGAGGATTACGAGGAAGATCGTTGGGCCACGATTGGGTTTGCTTATTCGGTTGTCCTTTATGTGATCTACACCGTTCGACACGAGGACACCATCCGCCTTATCTCTGCAAGGAAAGCAAATGCCGACGAAACAAAGCAATATCGTGAAGCGAACTCTTGACCTCAAGAAGCCGCCACTTTTGAGTGCGGAGCAAAAGGCCCGGCTGAATGCTGTGGCTGCGATGCCTGATGAGCAGATCGACTACAGCGACGCGCTTGGCTTGCCTGATGCTGCATGGATGAAAGCGGCAGCGGAGTTGCCCCACACCAAGCAGCAAATCACGCTGCGCATTGATGCCGAAGTGCTGGAATTTTTCAGGCATACAGGTAAGCGGTATCAGTCCCGCATCAATGCCGTATTGCGCTCTTACGTCGAGGCGCACAAGGCGCAGGCGAAATGAGCGGCGTCGTCGTCCGGCAATGCACGGTGCTGGAGTCATGTTGAAATGAAAAAGCCGGTACGAATGTACCGGCTTTCGTGTGCTGCCGTCCGACCTACTTGAGGGACAGGATCCAGTTGGCCAGGACCTTGGCGTTGGCCTCGGTGACGTTGTTCGGCGGCATGGCCGGCATCGGCATCTTCCAGACACCGGCGCTTCCCTTCTTGATCTTTCCTGCCAGATAGGCTTCGGCATTGGCGTCGCCGCGGTACTTGGCGGCGATGTTCTTCAGAGCCGGGGCGGCCATGTTCTTGTCGGGGTTGTGGCAGTTCAGGCAGCCACTCTTCTTGGCCAGCTCGGCATCCGCCTGCGCGCCGCCGGCCAGCAAGAGGGCCGAGGCTGCAAGGACTCCTATCCAGACAGCTTTCATATTTGCTCCTTTATCCGTTGAATGATTATGATGATGTATTGTCACGAACCTCGCAGACGCGCAGCAGTTCACGCAGGTCGGCGATTTCCGGCAGGCATCGGGTGCCCAGGCATACCCGGGCGCCGGCGGTATGCTCCGCCTTGGCCGCCCAGTTCAGACCCGGGAGCGGAACGTTAAGTTCCGGCGGCGGCGCAAATACCAGGGCAAGCGGCGCGCGCGACCGCAAGGCGCTTTTCCATTCCCGTACGGTCGTTGCCGGACCGTGCAGGAGGACGAGCACGGGGGGCGCGAGCGACTGCTCGACTCCCGCCAGGAAACTGCAGCACGAGGCGGCGTTGCGGCACGCGTAGGGGTAGAACAGCGCCAGGGCGCGTTCCGCCGCTTCGAGATAGTGGAATCGCCCGGTCAGGTATCCAAGCCGCTGCAGGGCCTGCGCCGCCATTCCATTCCCGGATGGCATGACGTTGTCGATTCCCGGCTTGGGGCGATGGATCAGCTTTTCGTGGTCGTGGCTGGTGAAGAAGAATCCGCCCGACTCCCGGTCCTCGAAGTGTTCCAGCAGCGCGTCGGCCAGGGCGATGGCGAATTCCAGGTCGGACGGGCGGAATTGGGCCTGCATCAGCTCCAGCACGCCGTCGAGCATGAATGCATGGTCATCCAGGTAGCCGTTGAGGTGCGCCCTGCCGTCCTTGAAGGAGGCCAGCAGGCGACCATCTCGCCACAGCGCGGCGCGCACGAAGTCGGTGGCGCGGGCGGCTGAATGTATCCAGTCGTCGCGTCCGAGAATGCTCCCGGCATGCGCCATGCCCTTGATCGCCAGTCCGTTCCAGGCGGGAAGAATTTTTTCGTCGCGTCCGGCACGCACCCGCAGCGCGCGTGCCGCGAGAAGCTTCGCCCGTGCGGAGGCGAGCCGCTGCAGGGCAGCGTCCTCGTCGATGCCGACCGCCCGGGAAACCTCGGCAAGCGGCCGGGCGATCTCCAGATGCCAGTGCCTGCCTTCGAAATTGGGGTCCCGGGTGAGGCCGTAGCGGGGTGCAAGCACGGCATATTCATCGTGGTCGAGGATCCCGGCGACCTGGTCGCGGTCCCAGACATAGAATCTGCCTTCCTCGTTCTCCGAATCGGCGTCCAGGCTCGAATAGTAGCCGCCCTCCGGCTGTTCCATCTCCCGCATGATCCATACCGCCGTTTCCTCGGCGGCCTGACTGAACAGCGGCTCGCCGCTGGCGAGCCAGGCATCGGCATAGAGTGACAGCAGCGGTCCGTTGTCGTACAGCATCTTCTCGAAGTGCGGGATGCTCCAGTGAGCATCGGTGCTGTAGCGGTAGAAACCACCGCCCAGCTGGTCGCGGAGCCCGCCCTCCGCCATGCGCCGCAGGGTATGGGTTGCCATGTGCAGCGCCTGTGTGTCGCCAGTAGTGAAGTGGCGGCGCAGGCAGAATTCGAGCTTGGTAGGATGCAGGAATTTCGGGGCTGCGCCGAAGCCGCCGTCGGCGGCGTCAAACTGCTCCTGCAGACCGGCCAGCGCCAGGTCGAGCGGCCGCTGCGAAAATCCGGCGTACGCCTGTTCCGCGGAGGGCAGAGAATTGGCGAACGCCTGCAGCAGCGAGACGCTTTGCCGCTCGATCTCATCGCCGCGCTCGTGGTAGGCCTCGGCGACACGCGGCAGCAGGTCGAGGAAGCCGGGCAGCCCCTGGCGCGCGCTCCTGGGGAAGTAGGTGCCGCCAAAGAAGGGTTTCTGCTCGGGCGTCAGGAACAGCGTCAAGGGCCAGCCGCCGGGGCGCCGGGTGAGCATGTAGAGCGCGGTCTGGTAGATCTGGTCGAGATCGGGGCGCTCCTCCCGGTCCACCTTGATGTTGACGAAGTGCCGGTTCATCGCCGCGGCGACGTCCGCGTCCTCGAAGCATTCGTGCGCCATGACGTGGCACCAGTGGCAGGCTGAGTAGCCGATGGACAGCAGGATCGGCTTGTTCTCACTGCGGGCCAGCGCCAGCGCCTCGCTGTCCCAGGGATGCCAGTCCACCGGGTTGCCGGCGTGCTGGAGCAGGTAGGGGCTGGTTTCGCCGGAAAGACGGTTGGGCATGGTCCGTGGCGGAATGGACGGTGTGCGCGCTAGTCCGTCACCGCTCCCCGGCTGGCGGTGGAGACCAGCTTCGCGTACTTGGCCAGCACCCCGCGCACGTAGCGCGGCGCGGGCTGCTGCCAGGCCGCGCGCCGGCGTGCGAGCTCGTCCTCTGAGATATTGAGCTGCAGCAGGCGGCGGTCGGCGTCGATGGTGATCGAGTCGCCTTCCTGGACGAGGGCGATGGCGCCGCCGGCGAACGCCTCCGGGGCGACGTGGCCCACCACCATGCCGTAGGTGCCGCCCGAGAAGCGGCCGTCGGTGATCAGCCCCACCGAATCGCCGAGGCCCTCGCCGATGAGCGCGGAAGTGGGCGAAAGCATCTCGCGCATCCCCGGCCCGCCGCGGGGGCCCTCGTAGCGGATGACCACCACGTCGCCGGGCTGGATGCGGCGCTCGAGGATGGCCGCCATGCAGGTCTCCTCGGATTCGAACACCCGGGCCGGTCCCGTGATCCGGGGCGTCTTCACCCCGGTGATCTTGGCGACCGAACCTTCGGGGGAAAGGTTGCCCTTCAGGATGGCGAGGTGGCCCTGCGCGTACATGGGATTCTCCCACTGCCGGATCACGTCCTGGTCCGCGCGCGGGGTCGGGGGAATGTCGCGCAGCACCTCCGCCACGGTCTGACCGCTGATCGTGATGCAGTCGCCGTGCAGCAGGCCGTGGTCGAGCAGCATCCGCATGACCTGTGGAACGCCACCCACGCGGTGCAGGTCCGTCGCCACGTAGCGGCCCGAAGGCTTCAGGTCGCACAGCACCGGCACCCGGCCGCGCATCCACTCGAAGTCGTCGATGGTCAAATCCACCTGTGCCGCGTGGGCAATGGCGAGGAAGTGGAGCACCGCGTTGGTCGAGCCGCCCACCGCCATGATCACGGCGATCGCATTTTCGATGGACTTGCGCGTGATGATGTCGCGCGGGCGGATCTGCGCCTTGACCGCTTCCACCAGCACCTCGGCGGAGCGGGCGGTGCTGGCGCGCTTCTCGTCGTCCTCCGCCGCCATGGTGGAGGAGTAGGGCAGGCTCATGCCCATCGCCTCGAATGCCGACGACATGGTGTTGGCGGTGTACATGCCGCCGCAGGATCCCGCCCCCGGACACGCGTGGCGCTCCACCTCGAGCAGTTCCGCCTCGTCGATCCGGTGCGCGGTGTACTGCCCCACCGCCTCGAAGGCGCTGACGATGGTCAGATCCCGGCCCTGGAAGCGGCCCGGCTTGATGGTGCCGCCGTAGACGAAGATGGCCGGCACGTTCATCCGCGCCATCGCGATCATGGCGCCCGGCATGTTCTTGTCGCAGCCGCCGATGGCGATGACGCCGTCCATGCTTTCCCCCTGCACCGCGGTTTCGATCGAGTCCGCGATCACCTCGCGCGACACCAGCGAATACTTCATGCCTTCCGTACCCATCGAGATGCCGTCGGAGATGGTGATGGTGCCGAACATCTGCGGCATCGCCCCCGCCTGCTTCAAGGTGCGCTCGGCCTCCAGCGCCAGGTCATTCAGGCCCTTGTTGCAGGGGGTGATGGTAGAGAAGCCGTTCGCCACGCCGACGATGGGCTTGTCGAAATCCGTGTCGCCGAAGCCCACCGCCCGCAGCATGGCGCGGTTGGGCGAGCGCTGCGCTCCCTCGGTGATGACGCGGCTGCGCGTATTGTGTGGCATGGGAACTCCTTGAGAATATTGTGATTGATGATCGTGCGCACGCGGCGGCGGTGCGGTCCGTTGCCGTATAATCGGCTATTTTACCGCATAACCCGCCCGCCTCATGCTCGTCCACCCGCAGTTCGACCCGATTGCCGTCGCCGTGGGCCCGCTCGCCGTGCGCTGGTACGGGCTGATGTACCTGGTGGGGTTCGCGCTGTTCGTGCTGCTGGGCCGGCGCCGCATCCGGGCGCGCCCCGAAGGCGCGTTCACTTCCGCCATGCTCGACGACATGCTGTTCTACGGCGTGCTGGGGGTGGTGCTGGGTGGGCGCCTGGGGCACATCCTGTTCTACCAACCCGGCTACTACCTTGACCATCCGCTGGAAGTCTTCGCGGTGTGGCAGGGCGGCATGTCCTTTCACGGCGGCTTCCTCGGCGTGATCGCCGCGATGGCGCTGCTCGCCCGCAAGTACCGGCTTCCCTGGCTGGCCGTCACCGACTTCATCGCCCCCCTGGTGCCGCTGGGCCTGGGGGCCGGACGCATCGGCAATTTCATCAACGGGGAGCTTTGGGGCCGCCCCACCGATGTGCCGTGGGGCATGGTCTTCCCCCACGTGGACGACCTTGCCCGTCATCCGTCCCAGCTCTACGAATTCGCCCTCGAAGGCTTGGCGTTCTTCCTGCTGATGTGGATCTACTCCGCCAAGCCGCGCCCCACCGGTGCGGTGTCCGCCGTGTTCCTGATCGGCTACGGCGCGTTCCGCTCGTTCGCCGAGTTCTATCGCGAGCCCGAGGACGGTTTCATGGGGGTGCTGACGCTGGGTGTCACCATGGGGCAGTGGCTGTCGCTGCCGATGATGGGAGCCGGGTTGGCGATGCTGGCGTGGGCGTATCGTGCCGGCCGCGGTATGCCGCCGGCTCCGGTGCGCGCAGGGAATCCGGAGGGTGCGGGCGGATCGGCCCCGAAGGCGGGCAGTGGGCCGGTGCCGCGACCGCGCAAGCGCAAGTAGGGCAAGGATGAGCGCCTCCCTGCGCCGTGCGTACACGCTCATCGCCCCGTTCTATGATGCCGTGCTGGCGGCGGCCGGCACCGGGCTGCGTGCCGCCAGCCTTGCGCAGTTGCCGCGACAGGGCGGGCTCGACGTCCTCGTCAGCGGCATCGGCTCCGGCCTCGACGTTCCGCACCTGCCTCCGGATCATCGCTACGTCGGCCTGGACCTCACCGCCGCCATGCTGGCGCGGGCGCGGCCGCGCGGGAACGGCCGCCATCTCCATCTGGTGCAGGGCGACAGCATGGCCCTGCCGTTTGCCGACACCTGCTTCGACCACGTGGTGCTGCACCTCATCCTCGCCATCGTGCCCGACGCTACCGCCTGCCTGCGGGAGACGGCGCGCGTGCTCAAGCCCGGCGGCAGCGTGCTGATACTCGACAAATTCCTCCGGCCGGGCGAAGCCGCTCCGTTCAGGCGTGCCCTGAACCGGTTGTCGCGGCACGTCGTCACCCGCCTCGACGTCGTGTTCGAGGAGGTGCTCGCGGCCGTGCCGGAACTCAGGCTGGAGCATGACGCACCGGTGCTGGCCGGCGGCTGGTTCCGCAGCATTCGCCTGGTCAAGGGCTGACATTCCCTGGCAGGGGAAGTCTGGCGTAAGATACCTGCATGTTCGAGCTGAAGACCCTGCTGCTCTTCGCCGCCACCGCGCTTGCCGAGATCGTCGGCTGCTACCTGCCCTACCTGTGGCTCAGGCATGACCGCAGCGCGTGGCTGCTGCTGCCCGCAGCCGCCAGCCTGGCGCTGTTCGCCTGGCTGCTGAGCCTGCATCCCGACGCCGCGGGGCGCACCTACGCGGCCTACGGCGGGATCTACATCTGCTTCGCGCTGCTCTGGCTCTGGCTGATCGAGGGCATACGGCCGACGCTGTGGGATGTGGCGGGCTCGCTGGTGGCGCTGGCCGGGATGGCCATCATCATGTTCGGCCCGAGGCATGCGTGAGGATGCCGGCGCGCACGCTCCGGACAGAGCGTCCGGTACGGTCTACTACAACGGCGCCTGCCCGGTCTGCAGGGCGGGGATCGAAAGCCAGCGTCGGCGCATGGAGGCCTGCGGCGTTTCGGATATTGCATGGATCGACGTGCACGCCCATCCCGATGCCGCCCTGGAAGTGGGGACATCGCTGGAGGCGGTACGGGAGCGCCTGCACGTCAGGGCCGCCGACGGCCATATCGACGTGGGCGCGGATGCGTTTGCCCGGCTCTGGGCGCTGACTCCGGGTCAGCGCTGGGGCGCCCGCCTGCTGCGCGTGCCCGGGGTTGGACCGGCCGCGCGTCTGGCGTACGATGCGTTCGCTCGGCTGTTGTATCGATGGAACCGCGCCCGGAAACACTGGTGACGGTTCGATCCCTACGCCTCCGCGCCGGTGGGCGCGGGCTGTTCCGCCAGCCTCCATGCCACCCGCTCTCCCGCACGGAAGGGAATCAGCACCTCGTCGCCGAACGCCAGCTGCGAGGGAACGTTCCAATGCGTTTTTTCCAGGGTGATGCGGTCCTCGTTGCGCGGAAGCCGGTAGAAGTCCGCACCGTGGAAGCTGGCGAAGGCCTCCAGCCGTTCAAGCGCGCCCGCCTGCTCGAACGCTTCCGCGTACAGCTCGATCGCGGCGTGCGCGGTGTAGATCCCGGCGCAGCCGCAGGCTGTCTCCTTGGTGGCGCGGGTGTGCGGGGCGCTGTCGGTGCCGAGGAAGAATTTCGGACTGCCGCCGGTTGCGGCTCGCAGCAGGGCGCCGCGGTGGATTTCGCGTTTCAGCAACGGCAGGCAGTAGTGGTGCGGCTGCAGGCCGCCCTGGAACAGCGCGTTGCGGTTGAGCAGCAGGTGGTGGGCGGTGAGGGTGGCGGCGACGTTTTCGGATGCGGCCTCGACGAAGTCCACCGCTTCGCGCGTGGTGATGTGCTCGACCACGACGCGCAGCCGGGGAAAGCGCCGGACGACGGGAAGGAGCACGCGTTCCAGGAACACTTTTTCCCGGTCGAACACGTCCACGGCGGGATCCGTGACTTCCCCATGTACCAGCAACGGCAGGCCGGCCTCTTCCATGGCCGCGAGCACGCCGTGGCAACGGGCGATGTCGGTCACGCCCGCGGCGGAGTGGGTGGTGGCGCCGGCAGGGTAGTACTTCACGGCCGCCACGATGCCGCTTTCCATTGCCTCGGCGATGTCCGCCGGCGTGGTGGCCTCGGTCAGGTAGAGCGTCATCAGCGGCTCGAAGCGCATCCCCGGCGGCAGGGCGTCGAGGATGCTCGCCCGGTACCGCGCCGCAAGCCCGACGCTGGTGACCGGTGGCTTCAGGTTCGGCATGACGATGGCGCGCGCGAAGCGCCGCGCCGTATCCGGCAGCACCGCGCGCAGGTGCGCGCCGTCGCGCAGATGCAGGTGCCAGTCGTCCGGCCGGACGAGCGTCAGCGCGGTCAAGGCGGCACTGCGGCGGTTAGTCGGTGATGCGCCCGGCCAGCGTCTCGCGAGTGTGCGTGCCGCCCTCCGCGATCAGCTGTGTGGCGGCGTCGACCTGTCCCCACGTGTTCCAGAGCAGTACGCCCCGCACCTGCCCGTTGCGCAGGTAGTAGACCACCCCTTTCCTGAAGGGCTCCTGCCAGTCTTCGACAGTGTCCAGGCGGGCGTCCAGCTCGCCCACCGCCTCGTAGCCCAGGTCGAACAGGTCGGAGTAGAAGAAGGGCTGGTGCAGGTAGCGCTTCGACTGCCCGGCCATGTTCCCGCCCGCGGTCTCTCCCATGACGTTGGCGTTGTCCTCGTGCTCGACGCGGATGCGCTTGTCCAGCAGGGCGCTGTGGAAGTTGGCCACGTCGCCGGCGGCGTAGATGTCGGGATTGCTGGTGCGCAACTGCTCGTCGACGACGATGCCGTTGTCCACCGCGAGCCCTGCCGCGGCGGCAAGATCGGTATTCGGCAGGATGCCCAGCCCCGCGACGACGCCGTCCGCGGCGAGCTCCGTGCCGCTTCCCGTGGCCACGACGACCCGGTTGCCGTCAACCCGCACCGCCC
This sequence comes from Nitrosovibrio sp. Nv17, assembly GCF_900119085.1. GTDB lineage: Bacteria > Pseudomonadota > Gammaproteobacteria > Burkholderiales > Nitrosomonadaceae > Nitrosospira. Next base: position 53,794 of record NZ_FPIQ01000001.1, read on the forward strand.
CGACGGTTTCCGAGGGGAGCACGGTCACGCCCTGCTCGCGGTAGTAGGCATTGAGGAATTCGACCAGCGATCCTGGGTAGACGCGCTCCCCGATGCCTTTTTCCGGAAAGACCATGGTGACTTTCTTGCCGTTCATCCTCAAGGCGGCGGCGATTTCGGAACCGATGAAGCCTCCACCGATCACGACGAAGTCCGAACCTTTTTCGCTCAGCTCACGCAGCTTGCGGTAGTCGTCGGCGGTGCGGTAGTGGATGACGTGCTCGCCCGCGCCGGGGAGGCGGCGCACCGATCCGCCCGTGGCGAGGAGGAGTTTTTCGTAGGTGTAGACATTGCCGGCATCGTCGGTCGCGGTTTTCCCGGCGGGATCGATCGCGACGATTTTCTTGCCCAAATGGATCGCGATGCCCGGTCCCTGGGTGCTGCGCCAGATGGACTCGTAGGCGGCATCCTTCCACAGCGACTTGGACAGCGGCGGCCGGTCGTAGGGGAGGTGGCGTTCCTCGCCGATGATCGCGATGGCGCCGTCCGGGTCGACCTTGCGGATGCCGTGGACGGCGGAATCAGCGGCGATGCCGCCGCCGACGATGACGTACTTGTGGTGTTTCATGGTCGTTTCCTTTCATCGGGCTGGTTGAGTGGGTAGGGTGGGCGTGGATGAGAAAACGTGTGGGCGGACGATCGTACGGGCGGATGATTTCATGTATCTGGCGGGTCCGGTAGCAGTATAGCCAGTATATAATGAGTTTCTTCAAAAGTTGATAGCTGAGGCGGACATGTCGTCTCATCCCTCCATGGCCATGAGTGACTCCGGAACCGGCTCGCAAGCAGGCGAGACCGATATCTGCGTGCAGCACGCGCGCGTATTGCTGGTTGCACAGCTCGAGAAGATCAAGGACAAGGGGTATGATTTTGCGCCCCCGTTCCGGCAGATGACGGTGCAGCTGTATCTGGTGGGGGTCATGTGGCGTCACGGTGAAAACCTGGACTTGCCGAATGCCCGGGAGCATGCGTTCCAGGCGCTGCAGTCCATGCTCGTGGAGGAAGGCATGAGCAGGAAGAGGGCGCGGCGGCGGATCGAGTTCTTGAGCGACAAATCCCGGGTCGAGGATGGCAGCGACGCCTACGCCGTCACCGCGGGCTACGAGGCAGGACCGGACGACGACAGCCTGGCGGTGGTGTTCGACGAATATCGCGATGAAGTGCGGGTTTCGGGCGCGCTCTGGCGTACCTACGAGCGCGGCAAGAAGATCATGTTCCTGGGAGGGATGGTCGCAGCCTTCATCACCATCTGGTTCGTCACCATTTTTCTTCCCAAGACGGAGGGGGTGGACATCCTTGCCGCGGGGTTGCTGGCCGCCATCCTGGTCATGCTGCCGGCGTTCCTGATCGGATTGCTGATCTATCGCGCGAAGATCAGGAAAGCGGATGCCGCTAGCCCGCCTCGGGCGTGAACAGGGCGAATCCGTGCACAGGGATGCGCCAGGCGTCCGCCTGCCGCTGAGATCGGGCCGGGCTTGCGCCGGCCCTCCGTGAGGGGGGGTTTGCGACGATTCGGTACGAAAGGTGAAAGCCGTATCCGGACGACGTATAATTCCTCTTTCATCCACCCTCCTCGGGACGGCAGCGTCCCGTCAGCCGACAGTCCACATATGAATGCCAGGATCATGGATGGTAGTGCGCTTGCCCGGGAGATGCGGACGGAATGGAGGCTGCGTGCCGAGCGCCTGTCCCGCATTGGCATGCGGCCCGGGCTGGCGGTGGTGATCGTGGGCGAGAATCCGGCATCCGCCATCTATGTGCGCAACAAGGCCAGGGCGTGCGACGAGATCGGCATCCACTCGGAGATTCATGCGTTTCCCGAACGGGCGGGCCAGGACGAGGTGGTGCGGCGTATCGACGAGTTGAACCGGAATCCGGCGATCCACGGCATCCTGGTGCAATTGCCGCTGCCCCGGCACTACGCGAGCGATGCGATCCTTGCGGCCATCGCCATGGAGAAGGACGTGGACGGTTTTCATCCCTGCAACGTGGGCGCCCTGGTCCTCGGCAGTGCCGCCCTCTGGCCGTGCACGCCCCACGGCGTGATGCGGATGCTGGAGAAGTACGGCATTCCGATCGAGGGCCGGCACGCGGTGGTGGTCGGCCGCAGCAACATCGTCGGCAAGCCGGTGGCACTCATGCTGCTGCAGCGGGGCGCGACCGTCACCATCTGCACCTCGAAGACGCCCGATCTGGCCGGCCATGCGCAACGTGCCGACATCCTGGTAGTGGCGGCCGGCAGGGCGCGCCTGATCACTGCCGACATGGTGAAGGCCGGTGCCACGGTGGTGGATGTCGGCATCAACCGCCTGCCTGACGGCAGGCTGGTGGGCGACGTGGACTTCGAGGAAGTCCGCGAGAAGGCGGGCCATATCACGCCTGTTCCCGGCGGGGTGGGTCCGATGACCATCACCATGCTGCTGTGCAATACCATAGAGGCCGCGGAGCGTGCCCATGCCGCCCGGACGGCATCCGTGCAACGGTCCAGCTGCTGAACGCCAACCCATGCGAGACGAGCCATGGAACCCATACCAGACATAGATCCGACCGAGACGAAGGAATGGCTGGACGCGCTGGAATCCGTGCTGACGCAGGAGGGCACGGAGCGGGCGCACTACCTGCTGGAGAAGCTGGTGGAAAAGGCCCGGCGTTCCGGCGCCTATCTTCCCTACAGCGCCACCACCGCCTACATCAACACCATTCCCGCCGGCAAGGAAGAGCGCTCCCCCGGCAATCACGCGCTGGAGCACCGCATCCGCTCCTACGTGCGCTGGAATTCCCTGGCGATGGTGCTGCGCGCCAACAGGAACACCAACGTCGGCGGCCACATCGCCAGCTTCGCCTCCGCCGCGACGCTCTATGACGTCGGCTACAACCATTTCTGGCATGCCCGTTCGGCGGACCATGGCGGCGACCTGATATTTGCGCAGGGGCACTCTTCGCCCGGGCTCTACGCCTACGCTTTCCTGCTGGACGAACTGTCCCAGGAGCAGCTCGATCATTTTCGCCAGGAAGTCGATGGCAAGGGCCTCTCTTCCTATCCGCATCCCTGGCTGATGCCGGACTTCTGGCAGTTTCCCACGGTGTCGATGGGGCTGGGGCCCCTGATGGCGATCTACCAGGCGCGTTTCATGAAGTACCTGGACAGCCGCGGCCTGGTGCAGACGCAGGGGCGCAAGGTCTGGGCGTTCCTGGGCGACGGCGAGATGGACGAGCCCGAGTCCATGGGCGCGATCTCGCTCGCATCGCGCGAGAACCTGGATAACCTGATCTTCGTCGTCAACTGCAACCTGCAACGGCTGGACGGCCCGGTGCGCGGCAACGGCAAGATCATCCAGGAGCTGGAGGCCGCGTTCCGCGGCGCCGGCTGGAACGTGATCAAGGTGATCTGGGGTTCCTACTGGGATTCCCTGCTGGCCAAGGATACCAAGGGGCTGCTGCAGCAGCGCATGATGGAATGCGTGGACGGCGAGTACCAGAATTTCAAGTCGCGCGACGGAGCCTACGTGCGGGAGCACTTCTTCGGGAAGTACCCGGAGCTGCTGGAGATGGTCGCCAACATGTCCGACGACGATATCTGGCGGCTGAATCGGGGCGGGCACGATCCGCACAAGGTCTATGCCGCCTATTCGGCGGCGGTCCGGCACCGCGGCCAGCCGACGGTGATCCTGGCGAAGACCATCAAGGGCTATGGCATGGGCGAGGCGGGCGAGGCGCAGAACATCACCCACCAGCAGAAGAAGATGGGGACCACGTCGCTGAAGGCGTTTCGCGACCGCTTCGGGCTTCCGATCCCCGATGACGAGATCGACGCCGTGCCCTATCTCCGGTTCGACAAGGATGCGCCCGAGTACGCCTACATGCGGCAGCGGCGGGAGGCGCTGGGCGGATTCATCCACCGCCGCCAGCGCAGGGCCGGGCCGCTCCAGGTGCCGCCGCTTTCGGCATTCGAGACGCTGCTCAAGGCGAGCGGGGAGGGACGGGAATCCTCCACCACCATGGCGTTCGTGCGCATCCTCAACGTGCTCGTGAAGGACAAGAACATGGGGCGGCACGTGGTGCCGATCGTGGCGGACGAATCCCGCACCTTCGGCATGGAGGGCATGTTCCGGCAACTGGGCATCTGGTCCTCGGCGGGCCAGCTCTACACGCCGCAGGACGCCGATCAGCTGATGTACTACAAGGAAGACAAGGGAGGGCAGATCCTGCAGGAGGGGATCAACGAGGCGGGCGCGATGTCGTCTTGGATGGCCATCGCCACCGCATACAGCACGCATGGGGTGCAGATGGTCCCGTTCTACATCTTCTACTCCATGTTCGGCTTCCAGCGGGTCGGCGATCTGGCCTGGGCGGCGGGGGACATGCGCTGCCGGGGATTCCTGATGGGCGGCACGGCGGGGCGCACGACGCTCAACGGGGAGGGCCTGCAGCACGAGGACGGGCACAGCCATCTCCTCGCCTCGACCATCCCCAACTGCGTCTCCTACGATCCCACCTTCGCCTACGAGCTCGCGGTCATCGTTCGCGAAGGCCTGCGCCGCATGGTCGAGGCTCAGGAGGACGTCTACTACTACATTACCGTCATGAACGAGAACTACCCGCATCCGGAGATGCCCGCGGATGCGGAACAGGGCATACTGAAAGGCATGTACCTGTTCCGGCGCGGCAAGGAAGGCGCGCAGGGGGAGGGTGCGGGCCTGCGCGTGCGACTGCTGGGCTCCGGCACCATCCTGCGCGAGGTGATCGCGGCGGCGGAGCTGCTGGAGGGAGAGTACGGCATCGCCGCCGACGTCTGGAGCGTGACCAGTTTCAACGAACTGAGGCGCGAGGCCCTGGCCGCCGCGCGCTGGAGCCTGCTGCACCCGGAGGAGCCGCGCAGGGCATCCTACGTGGAATCCTGCCTTGGCGGCCGGGGGGATCCCGTGGTTGCGTCCACCGACTACATGAAGTTGTACGCGGACCAGATACGGGAGTTCGTGCCCGCCCCGTACAAGGTGCTGGGAACGGACGGCTTCGGCCGTTCCGATACGCGCGAGAAGCTGCGCCGATTTTTCGAGGTAGACCGCGGCTGTGTCGTCGTGGCCGCCCTGAAGGCGCTGGCCGACGAGGGAAGGATACCGGCGAAACAGGTGGCGCAGGCGATCGGCAGGTTCGGCATCGATCCCGACAAGCCGAATCCGGCCACCGCATGAGCGCGAAGGGGCAAGGCGTGGCGAATACCAGGCAGGTATCGGTTCCGGACATCGGCGACTTCAGCGACGTTCCCGTCATCGAAGTGCTGGTGCGGGCGGGCGATGCGATCCAGGCCGAGGATTCGCTGATCGTGCTGGAGTCGGACAAGGCGACGATAGAGGTACCGTCTCCTCACGCCGGGGTGGTTGCCGAGGTGTTCGTGAAGGTGGGGGACAAGGTTTCGGAAGGTGTTCCCATCCTCGCGTTGCAGGCGGACGAGGCGGCGGTGGATGAGCCGGAAAAACCCGCGACGGCGGAAGTCGAGACCGCACCTGACGCCGCCGATGCTCCTGGTTCTTCCGGCAAGACCGGTTCCGGTGCGTCGGAACCGGCGCCCGAGGCCCCGCCCCGCCACCCGGCCGTCATGCAGCGGCCGATCGATGAGGCCGCGTTCGCGAAGGCGCATGCGAGTCCCTCGGTGCGGCGCTTCGCGCGCGAACTGGGCGTGGATCTCGCTCGGGTGGACGGCAGCGGGCCGAAGCGGCGCATACTCCGGGAGGACGTGCAGTCCTACGTCAAGGCGCAGCTTTCCGGGCGGCGCGGCGGCGGTGGCGGCGAACTCGACCTGCTGCCCTGGCCCCAGGTGGACTTCGCGCGATTCGGTCCGGTCGAATTCAAGCCGCTGTCGCGCATCAAGCGGCTGTCCGGCGCGAATCTGCATCGTAACTGGGTCATGATCCCGCACGTCACCCAGTTCGACGAGGCCGACGTCACCGATCTGGAAGCCTGGCGCAAGGAGACCAACGATACCCTGAAGGATGAGGGGGTCAAGGTCACGATCCTGGCCTTTCTGATGCGCGCGGCGGTGGCAGCGCTGAAGAAGTTTCCCGAATTCAATGCCTCGCTCGACAGCTCGGGCGGCGAACCGGGGTTGGTCATGAAATCCTACTACCACCTCGGGTTCGCTGCGGATACGCCGAACGGCCTGGTGGTGCCGGTGATACGCGACGTCGACCGCAAGGGCGTGATCGATATCGCCCGGGAGGCGGCCGGTCTTGCGAACCGGGCGCGCGACGGCAAGCTGGGGCCGGCCGAGATGCAGGGCGCGAGCTTTACCATCTCCAGCCTGGGAGGGATCGGCGGCACCGCCTTCACGCCCATCATCAATGCGCCTGAAGTCGCGATCCTGGGCGTGTCGCGCGCCGGCATCAGGCCGGTCTACCACGAAGGCGAGTTCGTGCCCCGCCTGCTGCTGCCGCTTTCTTTGTCCTACGATCACCGGGTCATCGATGGCGCGACCGCTGCCCGGTTCACCTCGCACCTGTCAGAAGTGCTGGCCGACATGCGCCGGATACTGCTGTGAGATTTTCGTCGCGTGCATCGCAGTGCAGGCATGCAGCCGGGAATTCGCGGCATCCGACCGTGGCGAGTGAGCGGCGCACGGGGGCGCAGGGCATCCGCAGGTGACGGCCCGCGAGGGATCGCTGATCGGGGTTCTGGGAGGGACTTTCGACCCTATTCATCACGGGCATCTGCGTGTCGCGGAAGAGGTCGCGGAGATGGCTGGTTTGCGGGAGTTGCGCTTCCTGCCTGCCGGTAGGCCTCGGTTGCGCGAGACCCCCGAGGCGTCGCCCGACCATCGCCTGATGATGGCCCGGATCGCGATACAGGGGAATCCTCGGTTCGGGCTGGATGCACGGGAGATACACCGTTCCGGCATCAGCTACAGCGTGGAATCCCTGGGTGAGATGAAGGATGAGCTGGGGCCGGACAGTGGACTCTGCTTCATCATCGGGGCGGATGCGTTCACGCGGCTTGCCGAGTGGCATCGCTGGCGCGAACTGTTCCAATTGTGTCATTTCGTCGTCGTCGGACGTCCCGGATGGACTTCCGCGGCGCATCGTCCGATCCTGCCGCCGGTGCTTGAAGAAGCGTGTGCGCACCGCTGGGTGCCCAGCGCGGAGGATCTCGACCGGGCGTCCTGCGGATCGATTTTCGTTGCGCCGACGACCTTTCTGGATATTTCCGCGAGCGTCATCCGGGCGCGCATCGCCAGCGGTCGAAGCGTGCGCTATCTGCTTCCAGAGGCGGTTATCGGATATATTTCGGCCAATCATCTGTATTCGGGAGGAGGATGACACTCGCCAAGTTGGTGCAAATCGTCGTTGCCGCGCTGGAGGAGATCAAGGCGCGCGATGTCGAGTCGCTGGATGTGGCCCGCATGACTGCATTGTTCGACCGCATGATCATCGCCAGCGGGGATTCCACCCGCCACGCCCGAGCCATCGCCCACAATGTGGTGGAGAAGGTGAAGGCGGGCGGAGGCGCGGTATACGGCGTGGAAGGCGAGCAGACGGGAGAGTGGATACTGGTGGATCTGGGGAACGTTCTGGTTCACGTCATGCAGGCTGCGGTACGGACGCACTACAACCTCGAAGGGTTGTGGGGAGAGGGGGGGCAGCCGGACGGATCCCCCGGTGCCCCGGGAGGCAAGGCAGCATCCGTTCCCGCCTTCGCAGCTTCCCGGCCACTGCCCGCCGGCATGCGCCAGACACCCACCGTGCCGGCCTCGTCCGCCAGGAAAAAGCCTGCCGGCTCCGGGGGGGCGGCCTGAGCGGCCGTCGTTTCCGCTTCATTCGGCCCGCGCGATGAAATTTCTTGTCTATGCGGTGGGGAACAGGATGCCGCACTGGATCGCGACAGGCTTCGAGGAATATGCCATACGAATGCCACGTGAGGCTGCCGTGGAACTTCGGGAGGTGAAGCCGGAGAAGAACGATGGCAGGAGTGCCGCGCAGCGGCTGGTGGTCGAGGCCGCCCGCATCCGGGCGGTGCTGCCGCCAGGGTGCCGGGTGGTGGCGATGGACGAGCGCGGCGAGCAGTGGACCACGGCCGGGCTGGCCGAGTCCATCGCCGGATGGATGCGGGACGGCAGGGACGTCGCCTTCGTCGTGGGGGGTGCGGATGGACTGGACGGCACCATCAGGGCGTCTGCGGACAGGGTGCTGGCCCTCTCGGCGCTGACGCTGCCCCATGGACTGGTACGCGTCATCCTGGCGGAGCAGCTGTATCGTGCGGTATCCCTGATCAAGGGGCACCCGTATCATCGGACGTGAAAACGGGCGGCGCCGGGACCGTTGGTGCCGGAACTCCAGGGGTGCTTTTCAGTCTATCGTCTGGAAACGGGGTCGAATGGTGTAGAATGTCTGCCCCTGGTGAGGATCGCAATCGCCGCGGTAACACCGGGAGGACGGGACTCATGCGATATGCAAGAACCGAACAGAGGTCAAATGAATAAACCAGTTTATGCGTGGCTGTCAGGATGCATGCTCATGGGCATGCTGTCGGGCGCTCCTGCGGCTGCCGCTCCGGCCACGGTCGAGGTCTACAAGAGCCCGACCTGCGGCTGCTGTGCGAAATGGGTCGACCACATGCGCGCGCACGGCTTCAACGTCAATGTCCATGACGTAGGCAACGAGGAGGCCCGCAAACGCGCAGGCATCTCCACTGGGCTGGGCTCGTGCCATACCGCGCTGGTCGACGGCTACGCCATCGAGGGCCACGTGCCTGCACAGGATATCAAGCGGTTCCTGAAAGAACGTCCCAGGGCGATCGGCCTGACCGCACCGGGCATGCCGCATGGCTCTCCCGGAATGGAAGGCGGGCGCAGCGATCCCTATGACGTGCTTCTGATCGACAAGCAGGGCGGCACTTCCGTATACAGCAGTTATCCTTCATCTGATCGGCCCGGTTCCCTGATGAGACTCAAGTGAGGGTGGGGCGATCCGCGGTCGTCGCCGTCCGTGGGCAAAGAGGGCGGGAGGAGACGGCGCCGGAAGCGAGGGCGTCTTGCAGTGTCCGCATGTTGCTGCCGGTCTTTGTCGCCATCCTGATCGGAGGTTGCGGTCAGTCCGGTGCTCCCTCCGCTCCGGCGGTACCCGCCGTTGCCGGGCCGGAAGCATCTTCCGGGGATCCGGCCTCTCCTTCCGCCGGAGCCGCCAATCCGGCCGCCGAACCTGCGGTCGAATCAGCTCCGTCCGTCGCTCCCGTGCAGCAGGTGGCGCGCAAGCTCGATACGGCGGAGGTCGATCGGGGCGCTGCGGTGTATCGCGCGCATTGCGCGAATTGCCACGGGCGCCAGGGAGAGGCCACCACCGGCTGGCGGACGCCCGGTGCCGACGGCAAGTATCCACCGCCGCCGCTGGATGACAGCGCCCACGCCTGGCATCATTCCAGCGAAACGCTGGAAAAGATGATCAGAGTGGGGGGGAGCGGCATGCCCGCATGGGACGGCAGGCTGACCGATCAGCAGATCCGCGACGTGGTCGCCTGGATCAAGTCACTATGGTCGGATGAGATCTACGATATCTGGTACAAGGAAATCGAGCATCCTTCGCAACCTGGATAGGGCGAGGGGATGCGAGGTGGCTTCGAGCTCTCGCTATTCCGGTGTCGGGTCCGCCGTTTTGGGAGCCTCCTTTTTCGAAGTTGCCCGGGCCGGAAGCTTCTCGCGGATGCGGGCGGACTTGCCGGAACGTTCCCTGAGGTAGTAAAGCTTGGCACGGCGCACATCTCCGCGACGCTTGACCTCGATGTTGGCGATCAGTGGCGAGTAGGTCTGGAAGGTACGTTCCACGCCCTCGCCGCTGGATATCTTGCGCACCGTGAATGCAGAATTGAGTCCCCGGTTGCGTTTTGCGATCACGACCCCTTCATAGGCCTGAACGCGCTTGCGATCACCCTCGACCACCCTCACGCTGACGATGACCGTGTCGCCCGGTGCAAAGTCCGGGATGGTCTTGCCCAGGCGATTGATTTCCTCGTTCTCAAGCTGTTCGATCAGATTCATTTTCCGCTCCTTGCTGTTGTCCCAGGGCTTCATCGCGCCCATGGATGCGCTTGAATTCTTCCAGTAGCCTCGCTTCCTCGCCGGTGAGGCCCTGCTCCATTTTTACTGCCAGCAGATCCGGGCGGCGCAGCCATGTCCTGCCCAGTGCCTGCCGCAGGCGCCATCGCCGGATATCGGCGTGGTTGCCCGATAAGAGGATATCCGGTACGCGATCCCCCTCATATACTTCCGGCCTCGTGTATTGAGGAAAGTCGAGCAGCCCGTCCACGAAGGAATCCTGGGTGGCCGAATGCGTATCCCCCAGTACGCCGGGCATCTGCCGTACCATGCTGTCCATCAGCACCATCGCCGCCAGCTCTCCTCCCGAGAGCACATAGTCGCCGATCGAGATTTCATCATCCACTGCCCGCGCGATCACGCGTTCATCCACTCCTTCGTAGCGTCCGGCAAGCAGGATCAATGCGGGCAGCCGGCAGAGAGACATCACCAGCTCGTGATCCAGCAGGCGTCCCTGCGGCGAGAGGTAGATCACTTTCGCCTCCGCGATGCCGCTGTCCGCCTGCCGGGCTCTGGCTGCGCCGATCGCCCGTTCCAGCGGCTGTGCCAGCATCAGCATGCCCGGTCCGCCGCCGTAGGGCCGATCATCCACCGTACGGTGGGCATCCTCCGTGAAGTCGCGTGGATTCCAGGCGCGCAGGCGATAGATCCCGTTTTCCGCGGCCCGACCGGTGACGCCATACCGGGTGACGGCGTCGAACATCTCGGGAAACAGCGTAATCGCGTCGAACTCGAAGGTCATTCTGCTTCCGGGCAGCCGGCCGTCCCGTCGGATCCGGCCCCGAGTACCCGTTTCGGCACGCTAGTAATCCACTCCCCAGTCTACCGTTATCCGTCCTTTCTCCAGATCGACCCCGGCGATCACGGCATCGACAAAAGGGATCAACCGCTCCTTGTCGCCTTCCACCGGATTGCACACCCTGAGCACGTCGTTGGCGCCGGTTTCCAGCAGGCCGGTCACTTTTCCCAGTTCTTCAGCCTGGAGATTGATCACTTCCAGGCCGATCAGATCCACCCAGTAGTAGCCCTCCCTGCCGTTCTTCGCCAGATCCGGCAGGCTGTTCCTGGGCACCGCGATCTGCAGGCCCTGCAACTGCGCGGCCACAGCGCGATCGGTACAGCCTTCGAGCGCGACGGTCAGCGTGCTTCCGCGAACCTCGCACCGGCCCACCCTGGCCTCTCTCCAGGGTGGGCCGTCCTTCCCCAGCCACCAGACGGGATAATCGAGCAAGCCATTCGGATGCTCGGTATACGGGGTCACCCTGACCCAGCCCAGCACGCCGAAGGGGCCGGCGATGTGCCCCATGACGACCATGGCTGATTCATCGGGTTCAGGTACTGCTGCCTGCGGCTGCCTGTCTTGCACCAAACTGCCTGACCAGTTTCCTGACGGTATCGGACAGCTGTGCGCCCTGGGATTGCCAATGGCTGATCCGGTCCAGCTGGACGCGCAATCCCTCCTCGCCTTCGGCGGCCCTGGGATTGTAGAAACCGATGCGCTCTATGAACTTGCCGTCACGTGTGCTGCGGGAATCTGCGACCACCAGGTTGAAAAACGGGCGCTTTCTGGCGCCGCTTCGTGCCAATCGAATAATGACCATGTGTATATGTGCCTTTGCCTGCCCGGGACTGAAAAGGGTGTGATTTTACGGTAATTTTCATCCTGTTAGCAAGCGGATAAATACCCCCCGCGCGAACGTGCGGGATCCATGTCGGGGGTCGGGCGCTCGTACAGGCGCCCCTGCCCGCAGGATGCGCGATCGGTCTTCTCAGTGCGCCTGTTCCCAGTTCGGGCCTGTCCCAATGTCCACCAGCAGGGGGACATCCAGCCGTGCTGCTCCGTTCATCATCCCCGGCAGGGTGGTGCTGACGATTTCCATTTCATCATCCGGGACTTCCAGCACGAGCTCGTCGTGGACCTGCATGATCAGCCTGCTGCGCAGCTTGGCGCCGTTCAGCCATGCATGGACTGCGATCATGGCCCGTTTGATGATATCCGCTGCGGTTCCCTGCATCGGTGCGTTGATGGCCGCACGTTCCGCACCCTGCCTGCGGTTGGCGTTGGGGCTGTTGATCTCCGGCAGCCACAGCCGGCGGCCGAACACGGTTTCGACGTAACCGGCCTCCCTCGCCGTTTCCCGAATGTGCTGCATGTACTGCGCCACCCCGGGATAGCGTGCGAAGTAGCGATCCATGTACGCACGGGCGGCCGCCCGCTCGATACCCAGCTGGGTGGCCAGGCCAAATTCGGACATGCCGTAGATCAGTCCGAAATTGATGATCTTGGCATAGCGCCGCTGCTCGCTGTCGACCGTTTCCGCCGCGATACCGAAAATCTCCGCAGCGGTGGCGCGATGGATGTCCTCTCCAGCCGCAAAGGCGCGAAGCAGGCCTGCATCCTGGGAGATGTGCGCCATGATGCGTAGTTCGATCTGCGAGTAGTCGGCGGAGACGATGCAATGCCCGGGGGGAGCGATGAACGCTTCGCGGATGCGGCGGCCCTCGGCGGTGCGCACCGGGATGTTCTGCAGGTTGGGCTCGTTGCTGGCGAGCCGCCCGGTCACCGCCACCGCCTGCGCGTAGTTGGTATGCACGCGCCCGGTGGCGACATCCACCATGCGCGGCAGCTTGTCCGTGTAGGTGGACTTGAGCTTGGCGAGGCCGCGGTACTCCAGCAGGGTTTTTGCCAGGGGATAATCCAGCGCGAGTTGCTGCAGCACGTCCTCGTCGGTGGAAGGGGTTCCGCCCGGTGTCTTCTTGATGACGGGAAGCTTCAGCTGGGTAAACAGAATCTCCTGAATCTGCCTGGGTGAATTGAGATTGAACGGCTGGCGCGCAAGCGCATGTGCCCGTGTTTCCAGCGTCAGCATTTTTTCGCCCAGTTCACGGCTCTGCACTTCCAGAAGCTTCAGATCCAGCAGCACCCCGCTGCGTTCCATGTCGAACAGGATGTGCGATACCGGTATCTCCAGCGAGCGATAGACGTATGCGAGTTTTTCGTCCGCTTCGATGGCGGGATGCAGGCACAGGTGCAGTCGCAGCGTGACGTCGGCATCCTCCGCAGCATACTGCGTCGCGCGTTCGATCTCGACCTGGTCGAAGCCGATGCGCGCCGATCCCTTGCCGGTGACTTCGTCGTAGGTGAGGGTCTTGACGTCGAGATGGCGGGAGGCGAGGCTGTCCATGTCGTGTGGACGATGGGATTCCAGCACGTAGGACTGCAGCAGCGTGTCATGCGCGATGCCTGCCAGAGAAACGCCATGGTTGGCCAGGACATGCCTGTCGTACTTGAGGTTCTGGCCTACCTTGGGTCGGCCGGCGTCTTCCAGCCATGGCCTGAGCTTTTCAAGGGCGGCGTCAGTCGTCAGCTGCTGGGGTGCTCCCGGATATCGGTGCGCCAGCGGCAGATAGGCTGCCCGATGGGGTTCCATCGAAAAGGAGATGCCGACGAGCCGGGCGCGCATCGGATCCAGTCCCGTAGTCTCGGTATCCAATGCCACCAGGGGCGCTGCCCGCATCCGTACGAGCCATTCATCAAGGTCGGCGTGCGTGAGGAGAGTGTGGTATTCGGCTGGGGCGGCCTCCTTCCCGGGCTGATCCATGGCCGTGCCCCCGGCCGCGGCATCGTCCTGCGTGCTCTCCTGCCCGGGGGAAGCTTCCAGTTGTATCTCTCGCAACCAGGACCGGAAGTCCAGCTGCGCATACAGCTGGGCCAGCTTCGTGGTGTCGGCTCTTCCCGGTGCCAGGTCGTGCAGGCCGACGGGCAGCGGCACGTCGCATCGTATGGTCAGCAGTTCGCGGGAGCGATCCAGCCAGCCGAGTGCGGTGCGCAGGTTCATGCCGACTGCACCGTTGATCTCGCTGGCGTGCGCGATGACCGCGTCCAACGTACCGTACTGGTTGAGCCACTTGAGGGCGGTCTTCGGACCCACCTTTTCCACCCCGGGGATGTTGTCCACCGCGTCGCCCACCAGTGCCAGGTAGTCGAGCATGCGTGCAGGCGGTACACCGAATTTCGCCAGCACCGCTGCCTCGTCCAGCGTCTCGTTGCTCATGGTATTGACCAGCATTACTTGGGGATTCACCAGTTGCGCGATATCCTTGTCGCCAGTGGAAATGATGCAGCGCATGTTTTCCCGCGCCGCCTGCGTTGCCAGCGTACCGATCACATCGTCGGCCTCCACCCCGTCCACGATCAGCAGAGGCCACCCCAGGGCCTTGATGCACGCGTGCAATGGGGGGATCTGGGTTGCCAGGGTATCCGGCATGGGCGGACGGTGTGCCTTGTAGTCCGGATAGATGTCGTCGCGGAAGGTCTTGCCTTTTGCATCGAATACGCACGCGATATAATCGGCGCGGTAGTCCTTGAGCAGTCGGCGCAGCATGCCGAGCACGCCGTAGATCGCACCGGTCGGCTCCTGGGCGCGGTTTCGCAAATCCGGAAGCGCATGGAATGCGCGATACAGGTAGGATGAGCCATCCACCAGCAGCAACGTTTTCATCTTACTTCCAAGGGTGTCCAATGAGTACGCAAGACAAGATGGCCCGCCTGATGACGGACGATGCTCATGAAAAGAACTGGTCGGCCAGAGAGTCGTGGCGCGTGTTCGGCATTATGGCAGAATTCGTCGAGGCGACGGAACGTCTGAACGCGATCCAGCCTGCGGTCAGCATCTTCGGCAGTGCACGTACCCATCCAGGCCACCCCTACTATACGTTGGCCGAGCAGATCGCCCGACAGCTGTCCGACGCCGGTTTTTCCGTGATCTCGGGCGGTGGTCCGGGAATCATGGAGGCCGCGAACAAGGGCGCCTACCTCGGGGTTTCGCCCAGTGTCGGCCTGAACATCCAGTTGCCGCACGAGCAGCATCGCAACGTGTACCAGGATATCAGCCAGACATTCCGGCATTTTTTCGCGCGCAAGTACATGTTCGTGAAATTCGCCACCGCCTACGTCGTGCTGCCCGGCGGATTCGGCACGCTGGACGAGCTGATGGAAGCCCTGACCCTGGTCCAGACCGGCAAGACCCGCAAGATGCCGATCATCCTGGTCTGCACCGATTTCTGGTGTGGCATGCTCGACTGGATGCGGCAGACGCTCGTTGCCGAGGGCATGATCGCGCGGGAGGACATGGATCTGATCCAGGTAATCGATGCGCCAGACGAAGTGGTGAAGGCGATATTCCGCTATTATGAGACCAGCGGGTTCGAACCTTCTGCGGCGGAAAGGGAGATTCAGCTCAATCTGTGAAGTGTCATGCGCGCATCCTTTCGGATAGAATGGGTGCTCGACCTGCCAGGAGCAGTCCATGCATCCGATGATCCTAGCCTTGCTGCTGAGCATCAGCCTGCCGGCGGCGGCGCAGTCCGGGCCGAAAGACCTGCAGCCGATCCCCGATGTGCCGGAACCTCCGGAGATACCCATGCCGTCTCCCGGCGACACGGACGATCCCATGCTCGAGCCGCAGGTCACCATCATCAAGCGCGGCGAGGATCAGATCGAGGAATACCGCATCAATGGACACCTCTACATGATCAAGGTGACTCCTCGCATCGGCCTGCCGTACTATCTGATCGACAATCAGGGCGACGGCACGTTTTCCGCAGGCGGCTCGGGAGGACTGGATCAGAACGTCCGTCCGCCCATGTGGATATTGCGCCAGTTCTAGGGCCTGGCGCACGATTCTTGTCCCGCGGGGGGCGGGATGACACCCGATGCGACATGCTCGTGCGTGTGCCGGACCCGGGCCGTGGAACCGGAATGTCCCCGATCCTGGCCTCTTTGGGTTAATATATCCACACAAGCAAGAAGGTCGCGCGGGATTCTAACCGCCTCTTCCCCTTTTCCCTTTCGTTCATGTCCGTCTTCACTACCGTCGCGCCAGGCCAACTGTCCGCATGGCTGAAAAACTATCCGCTGGGTACGCTGGTAGGTCTGGAAGGCATCTCTTCCGGCATCGAGAACACGAACTACTTCGTTACCACCACCCAGGGAAGGTACGTTCTGACCCTGTTCGAGAAGCTCACAGCCTTCGAGCTTCCGTACTATCTGAATCTGATGGCATACCTGTCGCAACGTGGCATTCCCTGTCCCCGTCCCATCGCCGATTTCAACGGGGAGTATCTGGGCGAACTCAGCGGCCGGCCGGCCAGCATCGTCACCTGCCTGCCCGGCGAATCCAGGGAGCGTCCGACGCCTTCCGATTGCACCATGATCGGCAGGCTGCTGGCGACCATGCACGAAGCCGGTTCACGTTATCCGGAAGTCATGCAGAACCCGCGGGGTGCCAGGTGGTGCGAGGCCACGGCGCCCCATGTCATGCCTTTCCTTGCCACGGACGAGGTCATTCTCCTCGAAGAGGAGTTGCGCTTCCAGGCGGCCTGCGATTTCGACGGATTGCCGCACGGGGTGATCCACGCGGACCTGTTTCGCGACAATGTCCTGTTCTGGGGGGATGCGATAGGAGGGGTGATCGATTTCTATTTCGCCTGCAACGACAGACTGCTGTACGATATCGCCATCACGGCCAACGACTGGTGCCTGGACGAGGGCGGCAGGCTGGACGCGGAGCGCGTGCGATACCTGCTCGACGCCTATCAGGGCGTGCGCCGGTTGACCGCTGCCGAACATGCCGCCTGGCCGGCCATGCTGCGCGCCGGGGCTTTGCGTTTCTGGCTGTCGCGGCTGTACGATCATCACCTGCCGCGCGTGGGAGAGTTGACGCACACCAAGAACCCCGTGCATTTCATGCATATACTGAGGAATCATGTGGCGGCCCATCCGGAACTGGCGAGTTTCTGGGTGTAGACGGCG
This sequence comes from Nitrosovibrio sp. Nv17, assembly GCF_900119085.1. GTDB lineage: Bacteria > Pseudomonadota > Gammaproteobacteria > Burkholderiales > Nitrosomonadaceae > Nitrosospira. The sequence goes on from NZ_FPIQ01000001.1 coordinate 70,725, forward strand.
AAGGTGTGGCCCGGGAGGGGAGCGGGGTCACTGGCATTGGAGATACGGAACATGGAGATCAGGCAAGTCGATGCAAAGCAGGGGTGGCAGTGGATCGTGACCGGGTTTTACCTGTTTCGCCAGATTCCGGTGATGTGGATCGTATTGTGCGCCGTGCTGCTGCTCATCGCCGCCACGCTGGCGCTCATTCCCGTGGTGGGGCAGTTCGTCTTCACACTCGTTTCGCCCGTATTCCTCGCCGGGCTGATGCTGGGCTGCAGAGCCCTGGAGCAGGGTGGAAATCTCGAGGTTGCGCATCTGTTGGCGGGTTTCAGGCGCGACCCTGCGGCATTGATCACGATAGGCGGCATCTACCTCGTGGGGCAGGTGCTGATACTCGGCGTCTTCATGTTCGTCGGGGGCGACGTGCTGATGGACCTGCTGATCGATGGCAAGCGGGTGGATGAGAACGAGTTGAAGAGTGTGTCCGGCGACATGCTGACCGCCTCGCTGATCGGGCTGATGCTTTCCATTCCCCTGATGATGGCCACGTGGTTTTCTCCCCTGCTGGTGGTATTCAACGACATGGTACCCCTGGAGGCGATGAGGATGAGCTTCGTGGCCTGCCTGAAGAATATCATCGCATTCCAGATCTATGGCGTCACGCTGGTGGTTCTCATCGTCCTTGCGGCGATGCCCTATGGGCTGGGCCTGTTCGTGCTGGTGCCGACGATGTTCGCGTCCATCTACGTGAGCTATCGGGATATATTCAGGGAGGCGGAAGAACCGGTGTAGGCCGTGCGCGTCGAGGCCGGTTACGCGTCGGCCGGCATCAGCCTGGCGTACTCCAGGAGCAGCCATTTCGTGCCGCTACGGCGGAAGCGCACTTCGACGCGGGCATCCGCTCCCCGCCCTTCGCAGTTCACGATCACGCCCGTACCGAATTTTGCGTGAGTCACGTTTTGTCCGATGCGCCAGCGCGTCGCCGAATCCTGGAATACCGGCACGTCCGGGACACCCTGTCCCATCCTCCCGCTGGAGAGGCTGCCCGGTTCCGGCAGCCGTACTTGCCGTTCGTCGCGAAGGGCCGCCGCCTGCGGAAGCGGGCGCAACCATAGAAGCAGGCCTTCCGGAATCTCGTGCAGGAAACGGGAAGGGATGTTGTAGCGGGTCTGGCCGTGCAGCATGCGGCTCTGGGCGAAGCTCAGGTACAGGCGTCGCCGTGCCCGCGTCACCGCTACATACATGAGGCGCCGCTCTTCCTCCACGCCCCCGGTCTCGTTGCGGCTGTTCTCATGGGGGAACAGGCCTTCCTCCAGTCCGCTCAGGAAGACGCTGTGGAACTCCAGGCCTTTTGCCGCATGCACCGTCATCAGTTGCAGCGCATCCTGGCCGCTGCCGGCCTGGTGCTCGCCTGCCTCCAGCGATGCATGGGCGAGGAATGCGGCGAGGCTGTCGTCTTCGGTTTCGTGTACGAAGCCGGTGGCGGCATTGACCAGTTCGTTCAGGTTCTCGAGGCGTTCTGCGCCCTCGCGTTCCGCCCGGTAGTGCGCGGCCAGTCCGCTGTGGGCCAGCATGTGTTCGACGATTTCCCCCAAGGGCAGGGCCTCGCATGCACGACGCATCGATTCGATCAGTACTGCGAAGCTTTCGATGCCTTTCTTCGGCCTATCCGGTTCGGAGAGACGCGCAGGCCCGCCTGGTGTCCGTTCCGGCGGGTTGGATGCGATTCCGCAGCGCTGCAGGATGGCTGCCCATATGCTGCTTCCTTGCCGGCGGGCGTCATCCTGCAGTTGCTCCAGTGTGCGCGTGCCGATCCCGCGTACCGGGAAGTTGACCACGCGCAGCAGTGCGTTGTCATCCTCCGGGTTCGCGATCAGCCGCAGATACGCCAGAGCATGCTTGATTTCCTGACGTTCGAAGAAACGCATGCCGCCGTATACGCGGTAGGCGAGTGCGGCATTGAACAGCGCGTGTTCCAGGATGCGCGATTGGGCGTTCGAGCGGTAGAGGAGTGCGATCTGCGACAGCGGCGTGCCTGCGGCTTGTAGGGATTTCACCTCGTTCACGATGAATGCGGCCTCATCGAAATCGGTCGGAGCGTTGTAGACGCGTATCGGTTCGCCATGGCCTTCCGCGGTCCATAGATTCTTTCCCAGCCGACTGCCATTATTGCGTATCAAGGCATTGGCCGCATCCAGGATGTTGCCGTGCGAACGGTAATTCTGTTCCAGCTTGATGACCTTGGGAATGCGAAAGTCCCGCTCGAAATCCCGCATGTTTCCGGTATTGGCGCCGCGGAACGCGTAGATGCTCTGATCGTCGTCCCCGACCGCAAAAACGGCCGATTGCTCGCCCGCAAGCTGTTTCAGCCAAGCGTACTGCAGGCGGTTGGTGTCCTGGAATTCGTCGACCAGGATATGGTCGAAACGGCCGCGATAGTGGTCCCGCAGGTATTCGTTGCGGGTCAGCAGTTCATGGCTGCGCAGCAGCAGTTCGGCGAAGTCCACCACGCCTTCCTGGTTGCACTGCTGCTCGTAGATTCGGTAGAGCTCCGCCATCCCGCGTGCGAAATCGTCGTGCACCTCCACCTGCGACGCCCTCAGGCCCTCCTCCTTGGCGCCGTTGATGAACCACTGCAGCTGACGCGGCGGAAATTTGCCGTCGTCGGCGCCTGCCGCTTTCGCCAGCCGCTTGATCAGCGCCAGTTGGTCGGCTCCGTCCATGATCTGGAATGTCCGCGGGAGCCCGGCGTCCTGGTGATGTGCGCGCAGCATTCGATTGCACAGTCCATGGAACGTGCCCACCCACATGCCGCGCGTGTCGATCGGCAGCATGGCGCCGATGCGCACCAGCATTTCTTTTGCCGCCTTGTTGGTGAAGGTGACGGCGAGCACGCCGTGAGGACTGGCCTGACCTGACTGGATCAGGTGCGCGATCCGGGTGGTGAGCACGCGCGTCTTGCCGCTGCCTGCCCCTGCGAGGATCAGCGCCGACTGATGTGGCAGCGTCACCGCTTCCAGTTGCTCGGGATTCAGATCCGAAACGAGAGGAGACATGCGTGAATCATCTTCGCTTGCGCGGGAACTACCTTCCTGCAGATGCATGCGAGGAGCAGGCACGTCCGAATGAACGCCACCTTTCATGAGCTGCTTGCTGGTCGCTACTCTCTCCGACTCCTGGCAACGAGATCCAGGATCAACGGCGTAAGGACCAGTTCGATCGCAAGCCCCATCTTTCCGCCCGGCACGACGATCGTGTTCGGGCGCGACATGAACGAATTGTGGATCATGGAAAGCAGGTAGGGAAAGTCCACATCCTTGGGATCGCGAAAGCGAATCACCACGAAACTTTCGTCCAAGGTCGGGATGTCCCGTGCGACGAAAGGGTTGGAGGTGTCGACCGTCGGTACCCGCTGGAAGTTGATGTGCGTACGTGAGAATTGCGGCGTGATATAGTGCACGTAATCATGCATGCGGCGCAGAATGGTGTGGGTCACCGCTTCTGCGGAGTAGCCGCGAGCGTTCATGTCTCGATGGATCTTCTGGATCCATTCCAGGTTCACGATCGGTACCACGCCGACCAGCAGATCCACGTATTTTGCCACGTCGGCGGTATCGCTCTTCACCCCGCCGTGCAGGCCTTCATAGAACAGCAGGTCGGAACCCGGCTCGATGGGCGCCCACGGCGTGAATGTGCCGGCTGCCTGCCCATGGGGCGCGGCTTCCTCGTCATTGTGCAGGTACAGGCGTGTCATGCCACCGCCGCTTTCGCCATATTCCTTGAACAAGGCCTCCAGCTTCTCGAACTCATTGGCTTCCGGTCCGAAGTGACTGATAGGGTGGTTGCCATCCCTTTCGGATTCCGCGACGGCCGTCTTCATGGCGTTGCGATCGTAACGGTGGAAGCTGTCGCCTTCCACTACGGCGGCCGTCAGTTTTTCCCGGCGGAAAATGTGTTCGAAACTGTTCTTGACGGTCGACGTGCCGGCGCCTGATGATCCCGTGACGGCGATGACGGGGTGCTTTTGTGACATAAAACGCTCTCCTCGGATGAAAATAATTATTATTGGATGCAGCCAGCGCAAGTGCGCTGCCGACCGCCGCCGACCGTCGGTATGATACCCGTTTTCCCGGAAATATTGGTGGACAATGAGCGGGATGGCGGGCGCAATCGGGTATTCCCCGCGTCACCATTTCCCTGTTTTTGCGGATGAGGAGATTTCACGCGTGCTAAAATCCCGGGCTTCCGGTTCACGACCCTGCGCGTCGCGATGAAAAACAAGAACGACTATCTCGAAAGAATCCTGACCGCCCGTGTTTACGAGGTGGCAAGGGAAACTCCGCTGGAGCTGGCCGCCAATCTGTCGAGCCGTATTCGCAATCGCCTGTTCCTGAAGCGCGAGGACATGCAGGAGGTGTTCTCGTTCAAGTTGCGCGGAGCCTACAACAAGATGGTAAGGCTGTCGGCCGCTGCGCTCGAGCGGGGCGTGGTGACGGCGTCCGCGGGCAACCACGCGCAGGGTGTGGCGCTTGCGGCGCAGCGCCTGGGGTGCCGTGCGCTCATCGTGATGCCGGTCACCACGCCACAGATCAAGATGCAGGCGGTGGAGGCGCGCGGCGCCACCGTGGTGATCCATGGCGACTCCTATGACGAAGCCTACGCCCATGCGCTGAAACTGGCGAAGGAGGGGGCCATGACCTTCGTGCATCCCTATGACGATCCGGACATCATCGCGGGGCAGGGCACCATCGGGATGGAAATCCTGCGCCAGCACAGCGGGCCGGTGCATGCGATATTTGCGCCGGTGGGCGGGGGAGGCCTCGTTTCCGGCATCGCCGCCTACGTGAAACGGCTATATCCTCAGGTCAAGGTGATCGGTGTCGAGCCGACGGATGCGGGGAGCCTGCACCACTCGCTGCGTGCCGGCCGCCGCATCAGGCTTCCCCAGGTCGGATTGTTCGCCGACGGCGTGGCGGTCAAGCAGGTGGGCGCCGAGGCTTTCCGCCTGTGCCGAGAGTTGCTGGACGAGGTCATCCTGGTGGATACCGACGCCATCTGCGCTGCCATCAAGGATGTCTTCGAGGACACCCGGAGCATCCTCGAGCCCTCAGGCGCGTTGTCGGTTGCCGGTGCGAAACTGTACGTAAAGCGGGAAAAGCTTCGCGACCGCAGCCTGGTCGCGGTCACTTCCGGCGCGAACATGAATTTCGACCGGTTGCGCCACATTTCCGAGCGCGCTGAACTCGGCGAGCAGCGCGAGGCGGTCATGGCGGTCACCATCCCCGAGGAACCCGGCAGTTTCCGGAAGTTCTGCACCATGCTGGGCACCCGGAGCATCACCGAGTTCAACTACCGCTATGCGGACCCGCAGGAAGCCCACGTGTTCGTGGCAGTGTCGGTACGCAACCGGGACGAGGCAACGAAGCTGATCCTGAGTCTGGAGGACAGCGGCCTGCACACTGTGGATCTGACCGACAACGAGATGGCGAAGTTGCACGTGCGCCATCTGGTGGGAGGGCGCGCCCACCAGGTCGAGCATGAGCTTCTCTACCGCTTCGAGTTCCCTGATCGCCCCGGCGCGCTGATGAAGTTCCTGGACAGCATCGGTCATCGCTGGAACATCAGCCTGTTCCACTATCGCAATCACGGTGCCGATTACGGCCGTGTGCTGGTGGGCATGGAGGTTCCACCCGGCGAGAAGACCGAGTTCAGGGCCTTCCTCAAGCAGACGGGCAACCGTTACTGGGATGAGAGCGATAACCCGGCATACAGATTGTTTCTGGGGTAAGGAGCGCACGCATTGCTGCGGAGTGCGTGGATCAGATTCGTGATGAACAATAAATTTATAACGAATTATTTACGATAATTTCACATATGTTGTGTTACCGTCTCGCGACTTCATGGGATGGTGATGCCATGGCATGATTTGCCTGCCGTTTGACAAGAATCGAATGATTTTCGATTAAACCCACCGCCGCTGCTCCAGCCTTTCACCGATGCCGTCGCTACCGGACACGAGCACTCGATATCGTCCAGTTGACCTCAAAAGAGGGTGCATGTCCGGTATGCCCGATTTCTGCGTCGACACCGGTAGTGCCGGGTAATGGAGCGAGATTGTTGCCGCTCCGCAGAATTTCCCGCCGTTCGGCTGATCGTTCGTGAATCGTCAGGTTCCGGGATATCATCGTGAGACGGCGATGACACGATTCCTGATCGACGTGCGCGCTCGCCTTGGGGCAGCGATCGAGCTCCCGGTTTCTTCCAGAGGACTGACGAGCCTTCTTGAAGCGATGGCGGCAATCCGGTTGGCTTCCCGCTCCGGGAACCAATGAGATATCCAGAGTACCGGAGAAGCGCGTAAATGGGACGTCGATGCCGACGGACATGGGTTCCCATGGCCGGCAGCGTGTTGCTACTCTCCGTATTCCTCGGTGGTGCCCATGCGGATAGCCTGGCGGATTTCCTGCAAGACAGCGGCGTGAAAGTGGGGGGATGGATCAACGCCGGCGTGACCTTCAACCCGGGATTTCCGGGCAATGGCTACAACGGCCCCGTGACATTCGCCGACCGGGCGAATCGTATCCAGTTGAACCAGCTCAATATGTACGTGCAGCGCACCGTCCTGACAGAGGGGGCGTCATTCGATATCGGGGGGCGTTTCGACGTGATGTTCGGGACCGACGCCATTTATACCCAGGCTTTCGGCATTCCTGCCTATGACGTCCATTCCGGACAGCCGCTGGGCCGGGCAAGTTGGGACCTGGATTTGTGCTGCTCCTCGACCCGTACCTATGGCATCGCGATTCCGCAAGCCTATGTCCAGGCCTATATTCCGGTTGGCAACGGCCTGAGTGTCAAGATGGGCCATTTTTATTCGCCGACCGGATACGAGACCGCTGCCGCCCCGGACAATTTCTTCTATACGCGCACTTATATCTACAATAACGGCGAGCCGATCACGCACACCGGGCTAGTCGGAAATTATCCGATCGGCAAAAACTGGTCGCTGATGGCGGGGGCCACCTTTGGCAGCGCCACCGGGGGATGGGACGGGGGGTTCGACAGGCAACTGGGGAATTGGGGCGGCCTGGGGGGAGCCACCTGGACCAGCGATGATCTGCGCAGCTCGCTCAGCATTACGGGTACTTACGGCGAGATCTCCACGCGAAGCAGCCGGTTCTGGGGGATGTACAGCATCGTTCTGCAACACAGGATCATGCCCCGGACCCACTGGGTGCTGCATCATACTCACGGGTATGCCGGGGGCGTCCTGCTGGACGGCGTGCCTGGAGATGCCGAGTGGCTGGGAGTGGCAACGTATCTGTATCACGATATTCTGGAAGACCTGTCCGTGGGGATACGGGGGGAGTGGTTCCGCGACAGGGATGGTTTTCGCACCTACTCGCCGTTCCGAGTCGCGGCCGCCACGAATCACGCCCGCCCGAATTTTGCCGGAGACTTCGCGCCTACGGTGGCTCCCGCCGATTACTATGCAGTGACTCTGGGCATGAACTGGAAGCCGGGGAAGAGACTGGGAGTCAGTTGGGAGCCAGTGCAGAAACTGAATATCCGGCCCAATATCCGCTATGATCGGGCGAGCGGAATCCATCAGGCCTATCGGCCGTTCGATAACAGGAAAGACCAGATTCTCCTTTCCCTGGATGTGATGATCCCCTTTTAGCCTTGCATGCGCAGAGCCATTCTCCAGGGGTGGAAGCGTGGGTCGGATCGCCCCGCAGTCTTCCGGAGCCCGGGAGGACGCCCTGATATAACGTGAACCAGCCCTTCGCCGGAACGAAGGTGGAGAAGCCCCTGAAAAGACGCGGGTGAACGATGACTCCCGGGATGCGGCAAGCGGCATGATCGTGGGTAAGAATGCCGTCGCACCGGGTGCCGTGTCGCCTTCTCGGAGTGCATGTGCATGAAAACGATGTCCTCCGCCAGGAAAGCGGTCCCGTCCTGTGGGAAAACCCGGCGGAGGGTGTCCTGTCCGGTCCGGAGACTATTGCAGGAATTCCGGAAACCCTTTATATTTCCCATATGGATCAAACCCATTCAGTCCTCCCAGGTTGCTTTCTGCACCCCCTGCCTTTCCCGGCGGGGCCGCTGCTGCGCCCCGTGCGCTGACGACATCCATTTCTTCTCAAAGGCTTTACCCTTCCCGCGAAACCCGTTCCCCGGGTCTCGTATCCATGACGCAGTTTCTGAAATGGAGAGGCCAGAGTGAAAGATCATCTGATAATTTTTGATACGACATTGCGCGACGGCGAGCAGAGTCCCGGCGCATCCATGACCCGGGAGGAGAAGGTGCGCATCGCCCGGCAACTCGAGCGCCTACGGGTCGATGTCATCGAGGCCGGTTTTCCGGCTGCCTCCAATGGCGATTTCGATGCCGTGAAGGCGGTAGCGGACACGGTCCGGGACAGTACCGTCTGTGCGCTGGCACGGGCAATGGAGGCCGATGTCCGGCGCGCCGGCGAAGCGCTGAAAGGAACCGACTCGGCGCGCATCCACACATTCATCGCCACTTCGCCGATTCACATGGAGAAAAAGCTGCGCATGTCCCCGGAACAGGTGGTGGAGCAGGCGGTCAAGGCCGTGAAATGGGCATTGCAGTACACGGATGACGTGGAGTTCTCCCCGGAGGATGCCGGCCGTTCCGACATCACTTTTCTCTGCCGGGTGCTGGAGGCGGTGATCGACGCGGGCGCTAAGACCCTCAATATTCCGGACACCGTCGGCTACACCATGCCGGAGCAGTTTGGCCAGCTCATCCGTACATTGCGTGAACGCATTCCCAATTCCGACAGGGTCGTGTTCTCGGTGCACTGCCACAACGATCTTGGGCTGGCCGTGGCCAATTCGCTGTCGGCGGTCGTAAACGGTGTCCGGCAGGTGGAATGCACGGTAAACGGGTTGGGAGAACGGGCGGGAAACGCCTCCCTGGAAGAAATCGTGATGGCGGTGCGTACGCGCCAGGACTATTTCCCTTGCGAAACGCGCATCGATGCCACCCACATCGTGCCGACGAGCAAGCTGGTATCGGGCATTACCGGTTTTCCCGTGCAGCCGAACAAGGCCATCGTCGGGGCGAATGCATTCGCCCACGAGTCCGGCATCCACCAGGATGGTGTCCTGAAACACCGCGAAACCTACGAAATCATGCGCGCCGAGGATGTCGGCTGGGGCACGAACAAGCTGCTGCTGGGCAAGCATTCCGGGCGCAACGCGTTTCGCAGCCGCCTGGCGGAACTGGGCATCGAACTGGAATCCGAAGAGGCGCTGAACGCCACCTTCATGCGCTTCAAGGAGTTGGCCGACAAGAAGCACGACATCTTCGACGAGGATCTGCACGCCCTGGTGTCGGAGGATGCGCTGACGCCGCACGAGCACTACAAGCTACTGTCGCTGGTCGCGCACAGCGAAACCGGCGAGGATCCGTACGCCAGCATCGTGATCGCCGAGGATGGCAGGGAATCGCGCGCCGAATCCAGCGGCAGCGGCCCGGTCGATGCCACCTTCCGCGCCATCGAGAAGATTCTGGCCAGCGGCGCCGAATTGCAGTTGTTCTCCGTCAATGCCATCACCAGCGGCACCGATTCACAAGGAGAGGTGACGGTGCGACTGCAGAAATCGGGGCGCATCGTCAACGGCAACGGCGCCGACATCGACATCGTGGTGGCCTCCGCCAAAGCCTATCTCAGTGCGCTCAACAAGCTCCACGGCTCGCTGGACCGGGCACACCCGCAGGTATGACCCCGGATGGCGGCGCAGCATGAAGCATTCACCCGCAGCCGGTCCGTGACACGCGCCGCCTCCGGCGCTGCGGGTCCCCGTCCATGAAATCTTCCCGATTCCTGGATTTCCTGCACTACGTGCTGCTCCGCTTCATGCAGCACAACTGCACCCAGGTGGCCGCCAGCCTGACCTTCACCACCCTGTTGTCGCTGGTGCCGCTGATCGCCATCGGATTGTCCGTGGTGGCGGCATTCCCGGCATTCGCGGGATTTTCGGAGCAGATCAAGGGATTCATACTCACCACCATGATGCCGGAGGCCGCGAATCGCGTCATTGCGGTTTATGTGCAGCAGTTCGCCGACAATGCGGTACAGCTCACTTCCATCGGTACCGCGTTCCTGGGTGTCACGGCGCTTGCGCTCATGCTGACCATCGACAAGGCCTTGAACGCCATCTGGCGGGTCACCCGGCTGCGTCCGCTGCATCATCGCCTGCTGATATATTGGGCCACTTTGACCATCGGGCCGCTGCTGATCGGCGCGAGCCTGTCATTGACCTCCTGGCTGATCGGTTTGTCCATGGGGGTGACGGGGGATATCCCGGGGATCAAGATCGCCCTGCTGCAACTCGTTCCGCTGTTGCTCACGAGCCTTGCGTTTTCGATTCCCTACCTCATCGTGCCCAACCGGCGAGTTGCCTGGCGCCATGCGGTGGCCGGAGGCATCGCGGCAGCGGTGGGATTCGAATTCATGAAACAGGGGTTTGCCTTCTATATCACCCATTTCCCGACCTATCAGGCCGTCTACGGCGCATTCGCGACGATCCCCATATTCCTGCTGTGGGTGTATCTTTCCTGGCTGATGGTACTGCTGGGCGCGGTGATCGCAGCATCGCTCGGGAGCTGGCACTTTGCCGAATGGCGGCATGAGGCGGCCCAAGGCAGGCGATTCGTCGACACCCTGCGCTTGCTGCGGGTGCTGACCGAAGCTTTCCGGAAGGGAAAGGTCGAAACCTACGCATCTCTGCGCACCCGCCTCGTGCTAAGCTTCGAGGAAATGGAACAGATACTTGAGCTGATGAGCCGCGCCGACTGGGTGCAGCAAGTGAAGGCCGGCGGCTGGGTACTGGCCATGGATCCGGCCCGGATAAAGGTCGCCGATGTCTACCGGCTGGTCGTATTCCGCCCGGACACGATGCGTGCCGCGACGAAAAACGATCCTGCCCTGAGACACCTGCTCGACGGAATCTCGGCCGGCATGGACCAGCACATCGACATGCCGCTCACGTCGTTGCTGGACGAGGACGTCGTGCAGCATGCCATTCCATCCGCGACCGAAGGTCGGGGCACATGATGCGGGGCATAGTCGCCGCGCTCCTGTGCCTGCTCGTCTGGCTGCCGTCCGGCGCCCTGGCGGCAAAGGATTTCGTGTTTACGGACTCGAACGGTAGAAGACTCGCACTTTCCGATTACAGGGGGAAGTGGGTATTGATCAACTTCTGGGCAACCTGGTGCCCACCCTGCCTGAAGGAGATTCCTGACCTCGTATCCCTGCATGAGAGCCGCAAGGACGTGGTGGTGATCGGTGTGGCCATGGAGTACCAGAACCCGCGGACGGTGCTGGAATTCGTCAACTCGCTGTCCATCACCTACCCCATCGTGCTGGGAAACAGGAAAATCGCTTCCCAGATCGGCCCCATATCGATGCTGCCCACCACCTACCTGTTCGATCCCACCGGTCAGCCGGCGGCGTACAAGGTCGGGCTGGTCTCGCGAGAAAGCCTGGAGGCATTCATGCAAGGAAATTCCTCTTCCTCCCGCGGCGGCCTTCCCGGGAGCAGATCGCGCAAACCCTGAGGGCTCATCCCGGAGCCGTTCCTCACGCAGGCCGCGCTGTCGCCTCATGCTCCGGCCATCTGCCTCCTGACATGATGGACGGCATCCGCCAGAGGAATGGCCCGAGGCGTTTCCTCCCGTCGTCCCTGGCACTCCACGTTTCCATCCTTCAGTCCGCGCTCCCCGATCACGACACGGTGCGGGATACCGATCAGTTCCATATCGGCGAACATCACGCCTGGACGCTCGTCGCGATCGTCCAGCAGGACGTCGACCCCTGCATGCCGGAACGCCGCATACAGCTTTTCCGCCTGTGCGCCCACCTGCGCGCTTTTCCTCAGCCCGATGGGTACGATCGCGACCTGGAACGGTGCGATCGCCTCGGGAAAGACGATACCGCGCGCATCGTGGGACTGCTCGATGGCGGCCGCCACGACACGCGATACGCCGATCCCGTAGCATCCCATCTCCATCGGCTGCGCCACGCCGGACTCGTCGAGATAGGTGGCGCCCATTGCCTCCGAGTACTTGGTTCCCAGCTGAAAGACGTGCCCCACCTCTATGCCACGGCAGATCTCCAGGAATCCTCTGCCATCGGGGGATGCATCCCCGGGCACCACGTCGCGGATGTCCAGCACATGATCGGGTTCCTTTGCGTCGCGGCCGAAGTTGACGTGGACGAGATGATGGCCCTCCTGATTCGCACCGCATACGAAATCGTCCATCACGTTCACGAAACGGTCGGCAACGACCGGAAGGCCCGAGCCGACCGGACCGATATAGCCCGGGGGAGACCCGGTTTCCTCCAGGATCTCGGCCGCCGTTGCCAGGCGGAAATCTGCCAGAAAGGGAATTCTGCGCACCTTCGCCTCGTTGAGCTGATGATCGCCGCGCAACAGCAGCAGGTGCATTCTTCCCCCCGCGACCACCGCCAAGGTCTTCACCGTCCGCTCGACTGGAAAGCCGAGAAACCCAGCAACCGCTTCGCAGGTTTTCATGCCCGGCGTCTCCATCTTGTGCATCGCGGCATCGGCCGGCTTCCGAGGCTGCGACGGCGGCAGCGATGCGGCCATCTCGATATTGGCGGCGTAGTCCGAATCCGGGCAGAAGGCAATGGCGTCCTCGCCCGACTCCGCCAGTACATGAAATTCGTGCGATCCGCTTCCGCCTATCGCGCCGGTATCTGCGGTCACGATCCGAAACTCGAGTCCCAGCCGGGTGAATATCCTGTGATAGGCGTCGCGCATGGCGGCGTAGGCCTGCTCCAGGCTGGCGCTTCCGGCATGGAAGGAATAGGCATCCTTCATGACGAATTCCCGTGCCCGCATCACGCCGAAGCGGGGACGGATTTCGTCGCGGAACTTGGTCTGGATCTGGTAGAAGATGCGAGGCAGCTGGCGATAGCTCCTGATTTCCCGCCGTGCGATGTCGGTGATGACCTCCTCGTGCGTGGGGCCGAAGCAGAAGTCGCGCTGGTGACGGTCGCTGATTTTCAGCATCTGCGGGCCGAATACCTCCCAGCGTCCCGTTTCCTGCCACAGTTCGGCGGGTTGCACCGCCGGCATCAGCAGTTCCAGCGCACCGCTCCTGTCCATTTCCTCCCGTACGATGGCTTCCACCTTGCGCAGAACCCGCAGGCCAAGAGGCATCCATGTATAGAGGCCGCTGCCCAGACGCCTGATCAGCCCGGCACGCAGCATCAGCTTGTGGCTCACCAGCTCCGCCTCCGCCGGCGCTTCCTTGAGCGTGGAAAGGAAGAAATTCGTTACTCGCATACCTGCCCCTTCATGGCGATTGGATGATGTCCATTCTACCCTGAAATACTTTCGCCACCCGCTGGAATGTCGCCATGGGCCTTGCAGACAGCCATGGAGCTTGCGATCCATCGGCGCTTCATTAATTTCGTGGCAACTTTCAATATGGGATAGAATATGAAAAAATTGTCCTCTTTCCTGCAAGGGACACCAACAACGGGTGAATCCATGATCGACCGTAACGGATATCGCTCCAATGTGGGCATTATTCTGCTGAATTCGAAGAATGAGGTTTTCTGGGGCAAACGCATCAGGCAGGATGCCTGGCAGTTTCCCCAGGGTGGTATCAAACCGGGGGAGAGCCCGGAACAAGCGATGTACAGGGAACTGACGGAAGAGGTGGGATTGTATCCCCGGCATGTCGAGATCATCGGCCGGACGCGTGACTGGCTGCGCTATGAGGTCCCGGACCAGTGGATTCGCCGTGATTGGCGTGGAAACTACAAGGGACAGAAGCAGATTTGGTATCTCCTGCGTCTGATCGGCCGCGATTGCGACGTTTCGCTGCGCGCGAGCATCCGCCCGGAATTCGATGCGTGGCGTTGGAACCAGTACTGGGTGGAACTGGAATCCGTCGTCGAATTCAAACGCCAGGTCTACCGGCAGGCGTTGACCGAACTCGCCCACCTGCTCGAGCAGGCCCCCCCCGAGGTCGGCTATGGCGATGGGTCCCGGGCCGACCGAAGGCAGATCGAGTCGGAAAAAAGAAGCGGGGCCTGATCGATCAACGGCACGCGATACCTCTCCGGCCTGCCAGTCTGTTCCATGGTCATCATCGAAATGCCCGGCCTCCACGTACGCCGTCCAGAAGGGGCTTCAGCCGCCTTGCAAGGCCGCCCGGTTTTGTATCCGATTTCAATGTTTGAGCCTTACCGAGGCATCCATCGAAGAGATGCCGTCACGGATAATTCGCAGGCGTAATCGGCTGCGCCATTACAGCCGCAGTTTAGGAGACCATCGATGATTATGCGGACGTTGATCATATCGCTGCTGTCCATTGGAGCCATCTCAGCCACAGCGGGGACGCCTGCCGCTGATGAGCCGATTCAGCCAATCGAGGCGGCGAAGCCAAAGAATCCAGGTTTGGTGGAGCTGGGGAAAATGCTGTTCTTCGACCCGCGTCTGTCGAAATCCGGTTTCATTTCCTGCAATTCCTGTCACAATCTGAGCCTGGGGGGCACGGACAACCTGCCGACCTCCATCGGCCATAAATGGTTCGAAGGTCCGATCAGCGCGCCCACGGTACTGAATTCAAGCATGAACGTGGCTCAATTCTGGGATGGCCGCGCCAAGGATCTGAAGGAGCAGGCGGGTGGCCCCATCGCAAACCCGGGCGAAATGGGATTCACTCATGAGCTGGCGATAGGCGTGCTGCACTCCATTCCGCAATACCGGGAGCGCTTCAAGCAACTGTTCCGCTCCGACAAGATCGACATCGGCATGGTTACCGAGGCGATCGCGGCCTTCGAGGAAACGCTGGTGACGCCTGATTCCCGCTTCGACAAGTGGCTCAAGGGGGACAAGAAGGCATTGAGCAAAACCGAGCTCGAAGGCTACCAGATTTTCAAGGAGAGTGGATGCGTTGCCTGCCACAACGGCCCCGCCGTGGGGGGGGGGTCGTTCCAGAAGTTCGGCATCCATGAGGCCTACAAGACCACCAACGCCGCCCAGGGCCGCTTTGGGGTGACCGGAGAAGACGCCGACCGGTTGTTGTTCAAGGTCCCCACCCTGCGTAACGTGGAGTTGACCTACCCGTATTTTCACGATGGCGCAGCCGTTACCCTGGAGGAAGCGGTGGAGTTGATGGGCAGGCTGCAACTGGGACGAAAATTCAGCAAGGATGAAACCGACAAGATCGTCGCTTTCCTGAAAACCCTCACGGGCAAGCAACCGGACATCACGCTGCCGATCCTGCCTCCCTCGACCAACGAGACCCCGCGACCCAAGCCTTTTGGTTGATTTCCGTGCAATGCGGGTTGCGCGCCCGTCTCTGCCACCGCGATGCGCCCGGGCCGTGAATACGGCCGGGCGCATCGGAGTCCAGGCATTCTGCCCATACCCCGGCGTGCATGCGGATGGCACGCTGATGGAAACCGTGTAGAATCTTTTCAATGCCATGTGGCAATCGAAAGACCGGCGGCATCCGCCGGGGCAAAATGCTGAATATCCTTATTTTATCTTCTATCGGGGATATGGATTTAAGCCCTGAAATCAAGTAGAGTTACTTTCCGAACAATTAAAATGTGGAGTCCCAGATGAGCGCGAAAGGGCAATTGCTACAAGACCCATTTCTGAATACATTACGTAGAGAGCATATTCCGGTGTCGATCTATCTGGTGAACGGCATCAAGCTGCAAGGACACATCGATTCGTTCGACCAGTATGTGGTATTGCTGAAGAACACCGTCACGCAGATGGTGTACAAGCATGCAATTTCCACCGTCGTCCCCGCCAGAACCGTCACCATTCCATCCGAGGCGCCTGCCGCACCTGATGCCTGATCATCCTGCCGGCAACGTACCTCAGGTGCATGCCACCGTATTGGTCAGTCTGGATCTCGGTGGCGGTGGCCATGCCGAAGAAGGCCTGGAGGAGTTCCGGCAATTGGCGGTAAGCGATGCGCTTGCAATCACGGCAGTCGTCCGGGGAACCTGCTCCCGGCCTGATTCCGCCACGTTTGCGGGCAGCGGCAAGATAGGCGAGATCGCGGCGGCCCTGGAACAAACCGGGGCATCCCTGGTGGTATTCAATCACGACCTCTCTCCGGCGCAGCAACGTAATCTGGAGCGGGATCTCGGATGTCGCGTCATCGATCGCACCAGCCTGATACTGGACATATTCGCGCAGCGCGCCCAGAGCCACGAGGGCAAGCTGCAGGTGGAACTTGCACAACTCGAACATCTTGCCACCCGTCTGGTACGGGGATGGACCCACCTGGAGCGGCAGAAAGGTGGCATCGGCCTGCGCGGTCCCGGTGAAACACAGCTTGAAACCGACCGCCGCCTGCTCGGCAAGCGCGTCAAGCTGCTCAAGGAAAAGCTGGTGAAATTCCAGCGGCAACGGACGCTGCAGCGTCGTTCCAGGCAGCGTGCCCGGACGTTGTCGGCCTCGATCGTCGGCTACACCAATGCCGGCAAATCGACCTTGTTCAATCGGTTGACCCGCGCACAGACCTATGTTGCGGACCAGTTGTTCGCCACGCTGGACGCCACCACCCGCAAGCTGTTCATTCCGGACCGGGGGCCGCTGGTTGTCTCCGACACGGTGGGCTTCATCCGCGACCTGCCGCATACGCTCGTCGCGGCCTTCCGGGCGACTCTGGAGGAGACGGTGCAGGCCGATGTCCTGCTGCACGTGGTCGATGCAGGCAACCCTGGACGGGATGAGCAGATTGCCGAGGTGAACAAGGTGCTGAAGGAAATCGGTGCCGACTCGATTCCCCAGATACTGGTGCTGAACAAGATCGACATGATGCGCCTGCCGACCGGCACGGCAGGGTATGGACGCAACGAGTGTGGTAGAATCGAGCAAATCCGATTGAGTGCGAAAACCGGGGAGGGGCTGGAATTCATCAAGCTGGCCCTTTCAGAGGTCATGCAGGAGCACGCCGGGCGACAGCATGCGGGTATTGCGGGGTAGGTCGCGGCCAACCCTGTCGCGCCGTTGCCCCCGACGCCTGTGCGCGGCCTGCCAGCCCCGTGTTCGCGCATGAGCATAGCGGAACGGGGTATTGATAATGCGCGGGCGCGAGCGCCCGCATTGATGCCAGACGGAATGCTGGAATCATCGCTCCTATTCCAATGCTTTCAATAAGCAAGTATATTGCGTATTGATATCAGAACGAAACATAGGAATCATCATGGGATTAAACGATCCACAGTGGGGAAGAAAGAAGGGAAACTCGGGACCACCCGATCTGGATCAATTATGGCGTAACTTCAACAGGAAGCTCAATAGTCTGTTCAAGCGCAAGAGCGGCCCGGGCGGCAATGGCACGGGCGGTGGGGAGGGATCCGGGGGTGGCCCCAGACGCTATGGCATCAGTATCGGGTTATTGGCCGGGCTGCTTCTGCTGACATGGATCGCCAGCGGATTCTACATCGTCAACGAAGGACAGCGTGGCCTGGTGCTGCGATTCGGAAAGTATGTCGAAACCGCCCAGGCGGGTCTGCGCTGGCATATGCCCTATCCGATCGAGATCGTGGAGACGGTCAATGTCAGCCAGGTGCGGACCGTGGAGATCGGCTACCGCAACAATGTCAGAAGCAAGGTGCTGAAGGAATCGCTCATGCTGACCGATGACGAAAACATCATCGACATCCAGTTTGCGGTGCAGTATATCCTCAAGAACCCGGAGGAATTCCTGTTCAACAACCGCGAGCCCGAAAATGCGGTATTGCAAGCCGCTGAAACCGCCATCCGTGAAATCATCGGCAAGAGCAAGATGGATTTCGTCCTCTACGAAGGGCGCGAACAGGTGGCGGCGAAGGCGACCGACCTGATGCAGGAGATTCTCGACCGATACAAGATCGGTATAGCTATCAGCAAGGTAACCATGCAGAATGCTCAGCCGCCGGAGCAGGTGCAAGCCGCCTTCGACGACGCCGTCAAGGCAGGACAGGACAGGGAGCGGCAGAAGAACGAGGGGCAGGCCTATGCCAACGATATTATCCCGAAAGCCAAAGGTAACGCTGCCCGCCTGCTGGAAGAGGCCGAAGGATACAAGCAGAGAGTGATCGCCAGTTCCGAAGGGGACGCTAGCCGCTTCAAGCAGATTCTCGCCGAGTACAACAAGGCGCCAGGCGTGACGCGTGATCGACTGTACCTGGACATGATGGAGCAGGTGCTGTCGAGTACCAGCAAGCTTCTGGTGGATCAGAAGAGCAGCAACAATCTGCTCTACCTGCCGCTGGACAAGCTCATGCAGGCCAGTGGCGCCTCCAGTGCGGCGGCACAGGCATCCGATCCGGCCTCTGCCGCCATCCCCGAAGCCATCCCCGACCCGTCGCGTTCGCGCGACGCGTTCCGTGGGCGCGAACGGGAGACACGATAAATGAAAAATCAAACCCCTATCCTGCTGAGTATTCTCGTCGGCCTGTTCCTGCTGGCCAGTTCGTCGTTGTATGTCGTGGATCAGCGCCAGCAGGCGATCCTGTTCCAACTGGGCGAGGTGGTCGATGTCAAGACCAGTCCAGGCCTCTACTTCAAGATCCCCGTGGCGCAGAACGTGCGTTATTTCGACTCGCGCATTCTGACTATGGATACGGCGGAACCGGAGCGATTCATCACTTCTGAGAAGAAGAACGTGCTGGTGGACCTGTTCGTCAAATGGCGCATCGTGGACGTCAAGCAGTACTACGTGAGCGTACGAGGCGATGAGATACTGGCGCAGACCCGGCTGTCGCAAACGGTGAACTCCAGCCTGCGCGACGAATTCGGCAACCGGACGGTGCATGACGTGGTCTCCGGGGAACGCGACAAGATCATGGAGATCATGCGGCAGAAGGCGGATGCCGATGCCCGCAAGATCGGCGTGGAAGTGGTGGATGTACGCCTGAAGCGCGTGGATCTGCCCCAGGAAGTCAGCGAATCGGTGTATCGGCGCATGGAAGCCGAACGGAAGCGCGTCGCCAACGAACTGCGGTCGACCGGTGCGGCGGAATCGGAGAAGATCCGCGCGGATGCAGACCGCCAGCGGGAAGTCATCCTGGCCGAGGCCTATCGCCAGGCCCAGGAGATAAAGGGCTCGGGGGATGCCAAGGCAACGGCCATCTATGCTGCGGCCTTCCAGCCGAACCCGGAATTCTATGCCTTCTATCGCAGCCTTGAAGCCTACAAGCAAAGCTTCAAGGACAGAACCGACATGCTGGTGCTGGAACCCAGTTCGGAATTCTTCAAGTATCTGAAAAGTGCGGGAAGGGCTGCCAAGTAGCCCCGAGGGCAATGCCGTCAGACGTGGGGGGTTCCGTATCGAGCCGGTCATCCGTGTAGCGTCGTGAACTGCCGGATCGTTCACCGGGGAAGTGGCATGTGGGATACCTTGTTGCTCGCAGTAGCGCTGATGCTGGTGATGGAGGGCATTCTTCCCTTCCTGATGCCCGGCGTGTGGCGCCAAACCTTCAGGAGGCTGACCGAAGCCGGAGACGGCCAGGTGCGGTTCATCGGTCTGACATCCATGTTGATCGGATTGCTGTTGCTCTATTTCGTGAACTAGCAGCCTGCTTGAAGAATCGAAGTGTGTCCGGAATACCGAAGACCCGTGCCTGGCGGGAAGAATGCTGACTCCTGCGGACTTCAAGGCGGAAATCTGATGACATCCGCAAGCGGCGGCCTTCGCCGTCGTTCTCCATTTCCACGTCGTAGCGACTGAGCCATGCGAAAATGGCTTCTTCCAGAATATGTCGAGGATATTCTTCCTGCCGATGCGCTGCGCATCGAGAGGCTGCGCAGGCGCATCATCGACTGTCTGCTGGTGCATGGCTACGAGCTGGTGCATCCTCCTCTACTGGAATATGTGGAATCCCTGCTGTCCGGCAGCGGCGGCGACACGGATCTGCGCATGTTCCGGGTCGTGGATCAGTTGAGCGGTCGAATGATGGGTTTGCGGGCGGACATGACGCCCCAGACGGCCCGCATCGATGCCCACCTTCTGAATCGCCGGGGAGTCACCCGGCTCTGCTATGCGGGCAGCGTGCTGCACACGCTGCCGTCGGGACTGACGCGGACCCGTGAGCCGCTGCAGATCGGCGCAGAACTGTACGGTCATGCCGGGCTCGAGAGCGACCTGGAAGTGCAGCGGCTGATGTTGCACACGCTGGATATTGCCGGCATGGGAGCCATCCATCTCGATCTGGGCCATGTTGCCGTGTTTCGGGGACTGATCAGGGGTGCGGCCATCCCGCCCGATCTGGAAACGGAACTCTTCGGCCTGCTGCAGGCCAAGGACGTTCCCGGGCTGGACCAGCTCTGCGCCACCACCCTCAGAGACTACGCGGATGCAGATGTGCGGCGAGCGCTGCTGCTGCTGCCGGAGCTCTACGGCGGCGAGGAGATCCTGGCGGTCGCACGCGCCTCCCTGCCGGACTACCCCGAGATCCGGCTGGCACTGGACGAACTGGAAACGATCGCCCTGCAGTTGAAATCCATCGTGAGCTCGCTGGCATTCGACCTGGCGGATCTGCGAGGCTATCACTATCATAGCGGTATGGTATTCGCCGCGTATACTGACGACTATCCCAACGCCATCGCACTGGGGGGGCGCTACGACGAGATCGGCAAGGCGTTTGGAAGGGCCCGGCCGGCGACGGGCTTCAGCATGGATTTGCGGGAACTGGCACGGCTGGTGCCGTCCGAGCGTCGTCCCAGGGGAATACTGGCTCCCTATGCCGGCAACGACCCCACATTGGATGAGAAGGTCCGGCAGCTTCGCAGCGAGGGGGAGATTGTGATCACGGCGCTGCCGGGACACGAGGTCGCGGAGGAAACGTTCGACTGCGACAGAAGATTGGTATGCCAGGAGCACTGCTGGATTGTCGTCGATGGCTGACATGGCATGGTGCCAATAAACCCATGAACAGAACCAACCGGATACCTGAAGTATGACAAGGAATGTGGTCGTCGTCGGCACTCAGTGGGGAGATGAGGGCAAAGGCAAGATCGTGGACTGGCTCACCGATCATGCCCAGGGTGTGGTGCGCTTCCAGGGAGGACACAATGCCGGGCATACCCTGGTCATCGCCGGCAAGCAGACCGTCCTGCATCTCATTCCCTCGGGGATCCTGCGCAGCGACGTGGCCTGCTACATCGGCAACGGCGTCGTCCTGTCGCCCCAGGCGCTGCTGGACGAGATCGACATGCTCGAGCAGGCGGGAATCAGCGTCCAGGAAAGATTGCGCATCAGCGAGGCATGTCCTCTGATCCTTCCGTGCCATGTCGCCCTGGACGGGGCTCGTGAGGCCGCCAGGGGAACGGGCAAGATCGGCACGACGGGGCGCGGCATCGGCCCGGCCTACGAGGACAAGGTGGCCCGACGTGCCGTCCGCCTGCAGGATCTGTACCACCGGGATCGTTTTGCCGCCAAACTCGGTGAGATGCTGGACTATCACAACTTTGTACTGAAGCACTACTTTCACGCGCCGATCGTGGACTTCCAGCGGACCATGGACGATACGCTGCTCCTAGGGGAACGCATCAGATCCATGATGGCGGATGTTCCAAAACTTCTGTTCGACGCCAGCGCCGCAGGTAGCCGACTGCTGTTCGAGGGCGCACAGGGAACGTTGCTGGACGTGGACCACGGCACCTATCCCTTCGTCACCTCAAGCAACTGTATTGCGGGCGCCGCAACCACCGGCAGCGGGATCGGGCCGCAGATGCTGCACCATGTGCTGGGGATCACCAAGGCCTACACGACGCGGGTCGGTGCCGGGCCCTTTCCCACAGAGCTGGATGATGCGGTGGGGAGACACCTCGCCGAGCGCGGCAAGGAATTCGGTGCGACCACGGGACGTCCGCGTCGTTGCGGCTGGTTCGATGCCGCCGCACTGAAACGTTCCATTCAGATCAATGGCGTATCCGGACTGTGCGTGACCAAACTGGACGTGCTCGACGGGGTCGAGACGCTGCGGCTCGGCGTGGGCTATAGGGTGATTGGCGGTGAGGAGGAGAGATTCAGCGACATTCTTCCCATGGGAGCCGACGAGTTGACCTACTGCGAACCGATCTACGAGGAGATGCCGGGATGGTGCGACAGCACTCTCGGCATCCGGGATCTCGAGCACCTTCCCAAGGCAGCCCGGGATTACCTGAAGCGCATCGAGCAGGTGTGCGGGGTGCCGGTGGACATGATATCGACCGGGCCGGACCGAGAGCAGACGATCGTGCTGCGCCATCCCTTCGGATAGCCGCAATTCCGGCGCAGAGTGGTCGTCCAGAATGGATGATTCGCGCATCGTGAGCGCGATTCCTGCCTACACGTTGCGTGCCGCAAGCTGGCAGCGTGATGAGGCGGCATTGCGCAGCGTGCGCGAAAGCGTGTTTGTCCAGGAACAGCACGTCCCGCCGGAACTCGAGTGGGACGGTCTCGACGCGCATTGCCTGCATCTGCTGGCGGTGGATGCTGCTGGACGCGCGCTCGGCACGGCACGCCTCCTGCTGGCGGACGGCATTCTTGGACGCATGGCGGTGCTCAAGCCAGTGCGGGGATGCGGGATCGGCAGTGCGCTGCTTGCGCGGATGGTGGAAGAAGCGAAGAAACGGCAGATGCAGGAGGTGGTGCTGAACGCTCAATTGCGGGCCCAGGCATTCTATACCAGGTTCGGCTTCCGGGGCAGCGGCGAGACATTTTCGGACGCAGGTATCTGTCACATAAGAATGAGCCTGAAACTCACTTGAGCTCGCAGATGCGGATGCGCAGGCTCGCGGATATCAGAACGACAGCATGAAATCCAGCGACAATACCACCTGGTCCTTGTGCCTGTTGAAGGGCCGGTAGTCGACCCCGTGCAGGCCATCGGCGGAGTCGTAGCGAACATTTGGACGAACGTTGAATGATTTCATCGCGCTCCAATCCTTCTTCAGGGTCTTCATGGCCTTCCAGTTCATCCCCAGCGTCACGGCATAGTAGTCCGCCGGTGCGCTGACCGCATTGCCGAGCTGCCCCGATCCCAATGCGTAGCTGAGTCCGCGGTTGTTGGTCGCGGCACCCACGCGACCCGGGGAGAAGACACGGAATCCGTCTTTGTCCCGAAACCACTCGGCACGGACACCGATCGACAAGTCGGGCGTAATGTCATAGTACACGTGCGTGTTGATGCCATACCATTCCGCATTCCTGGTGATTCCATTCAGCAAAACCCCTCCGGCGTAGCCGTGGTCATGCTGTAGGACGACATTCATTCTCGTGCCGACACGGTGCTTCAGGACGACACTGTACATCCCCCATGGCTCGGTACTGCGCGTGGAGGTTTCGGCATAACTCCCGCTGAGATTGGCCGAACTGCCCATATCGTCGCTGGACCAGGTGATGCCGGCCAGTCCGCCCCAGTTTCCCAGTTGCTTGTCAAAGCCGCCATCCCAGCCACCGGTCGCACTGCCCGTCGTGGTTCCCGCCATGAGCATCCAATTCTTGCTGATGTAGTAATTCGCCAGTATGCCGGTATGGGTGAAGGGCTCACCATATTGCATGGTATAGGCATGGGAATAGAAGAAGTTGTCGGGCGCAGGAACAGACTCATAGCCAATGGGCGTATAGAAGTGCCCTAGCTTGACATTCATGCCGTTGCCGACCGGGACATATGCTTCCACATAGGCCTGCGGGATGGCGATTCCGTAGTATCGTGTCGAGGCACAGCACAGATCCAGATCCCAATTGCTTCTGGCCAGAGGCTGCCCGGAATTGACGTCGAATGCCGGCACGCCATACGCCTGGGTGAAAATCGCATCCGTGCCGAACAGGATGTCGAAGCGTCCGCCGAAATCCCAGGAATTCCCCTCCGCCACCACGGCGCGCTCAACGAAGATATTCAACTGGTTCAATTGGAATCGGTTCGCCTGATCATCGAAGGTCACCGGTCCGTTGAAACCATCTATATTGCTCGGGTTGAAGGTCGCTCCTCCATTGATCCAGCCTCCGATCCGTATTTCGCTTTCCTTGTAGAGATCGAGCAGGGTACGGGAGGTATCATTTGAAGCAACGCCGGAGACGATGGCCTCAGTGGCGACGGCATCGGCGAATGGCTGGAACAGCAGGCTACCTACGAAGGCCGGTATCATCCGGCCTCTGCTGAATGGCAAGCATGTCATGCGCGATGCCCCTTTCCCTCTGTATGAATAAAGCACTACATTCAAAGTAGGTATTGGGGAAACGTAGCATGATATATGTGAAATTATAGAAAGTAATTTGTTGTGAATTTGTGATCAATCCCGTTAATAACCCTCAATGCCGGCGGAATTGCCCTCATGCAGACCGGGATCAACGGTCCGGAGGCATGCCGCCAAGATGAAGGGGGAGCACCAGGGTGCAGGGCGTGGGCGGGGCACCGGAGAGGGTGATCATGTCTGCCTGCTTCTGGCCAGTCACGGTTGTCCGGACACGGGTCATCCACACCTTAAGATGGCCCCTGTTGGCGGAGCCTTCCCCACGCCGATTACCTGCGTTCCTAGAACGCAACCTGATATTGCAGAACGAATTGGCCGCGATTCGAGATCTTGTAGCCATCCGTGTTGAATATGGGTCTATTCTGATAGTCGAAGGTCAGCTTGCTGTTGTGTCCCTTGATCAGCCAGTTCACGCCGGCGTTGAATACATTCATCTGATCGTGCAGACGTTTGAAATTGGCGCTGGTAAAGGAGAAATAAGGCATCAGCTGACCATTGTTCCCCCCCAGCAGATCTCTTGCCATGAGATATCCGATTTGTCCGTACCAGATATCGCCGGTGCCGAACATGGGAAACGCATTCCCGCCCCCGTTCAGCGTATTGCCGCCGGTCGCAGGCGTCATCCCGATGCCGTTGGTGCGCAGATAGTTGGGCCCGTAATTGGTGTTGAAATATCCTATATAGGCGGAGATGGCCGTTTCCTTCACCTTGTCGATCGGAGCATCCAGGTAGCCTGCCACCGACCACAACGTCATGTCATGGAATTGGGCATTGGCTTCGGTGGTTCCGGTCCAGGTCGCATTCTTCTGCGTAATGAACCCCGCCTCCAGGTTGAGTATGCTCTTCTTGCCCAGATATGTTCCTTGCCAGTAGGGATTGGTGAGCGGCTCCGTATCCCAGAAATTCCAGACGTAGAAGCCCTGATAGCGTTTTTTATGCCCGACCCTGGCAAACTGAGCGTTATCCGGCGAAATGGGCTCGATCGCCACGCCGTCGGTATTGATGGGAAACGGATCGCTGGCCGTGAATCGGTAGTTGAATTTGCCGATCTGCCCCCTGAGGTAGACGCTCAGGCTCCGATTGAACAGATCGGCACGGTCGGCGGTTGCCTGTGCGAACAGCGGAATATCCATCGTCATGATCGTACTGACGCTGGGGCTGCTGAAACGGGACATGCCATTGGCCATGACCAGGCCTCCCCCCACGATCATCTGGTGGCCCTGCGTCAGGCGCAATTCCCCGAAGGCATCGTGAAAGAAAGCTTGGATCTTCCTGTTGCCGAGATTGTCCGGTCCGCTATTGGTGCCGCTGCCGTTTTGCGACAGGAAATTGAAATTGTTCATGCCGTACTGGGCGTAGAGATATACCCGGTCGGTGAGCTGGCTTTGCAATACGAAACGGGTCCTGCGCAGCGCGATGTCCTGCGTGTCATCCACAGGCTGGCCCAAGACACTGGAACCGGGATTGTTCTGCTCATACCGCAACCATGCCTGGTTCAGGAAGCCGATCTTGACGTACTGGCTTCCATCCCCGTTCAGGTTCCATTTGAAGGGATCCTTTTCCTTCCAGTTTGCATAGCCGAATCCGTCTTTCTGGGAATCCGAGTCCTTTCCCGTCGATTGGCCGGCGGGATCGGGATTGACGGCGATGGACGGATACTTCTGTATCTGCGCGACGCCAACATCCTGGTCCTTCTGGGCAGCCGGGACCTGCTGCCCTGCAACTGGATTGGCGGACGACGAGGCCGGTGCGTCGGGAATCTTCTGAAAGGAACCCATGTGCACGCGTCCCGGGCCGGGCTCCGCATAGATTTGCTTGGTTGCGGTGTCTACGTACAGATCGATGGCCTGCGCGAACACGGCGCTGGGCAGGAGGCAGCAGGTAATCAGGGTAAGTGGCAAGCTTGGCTTCATCAGGCGCTCCGGACTCTAGAATGAAAAGACGCGATATATGCAAGGATGCTTGCCCGTAGTGGGCGGTATGCGAAGGCGTCGCCGCGACGTCCCTGCAATTCGAAACACCAGCATGGAAGAGAAGAAATTAGCATGCCCGATGTCAAGCAAACATCATGGATTTGTTGTTAAATTGTTAAGGGCGGCAATTTCCATGCGCAAGGCGACCTGGCGGCGCGGACGCCAAGGGTGCGATCGGTCGGGCGGAAATGGGTGGATCGGAGAAATGCGGGGCTGGCGTTGCGGGAAAGTCTGCAAGAACGTGAGGCAGGTCTGGTGGACTCTACCCTCCTGCACCCCCAGCTGAAATATTGGTGTCCACGTCCGGATCCGGTCCTCGAGGACGATCGGGCCCGTAGAAAATCCGTATGAGTTTGTCGAGGAATCCTTCTTCCTCAGGGGGCAAGGATGGGTCTTCTCCCCATTGGCGTTGCGTAGGGCGTGGAGGATCGGAGGGTTTCTCGCCCCGATTCGGTGTTTTCGCATCGGCACTTCTCAGCGGAGTCTTCTTCTCCTCGGCGAGAGCGGTCCCCGGCAGTTCAAGCACCGCAGGCTCGTGGCCATGTGGATCGACCCGAGCATGGAGTACCTCGGCAGGAATGATGCTCGCAATTCCGATCAGGATCACGGCAAGTCCCGTGGAGGCGGTGTTTTGGAACGTGTCACCATGCATTGCCGCCTTCCAGGTCGCGAGTAGGGACAGGGCAGGGGCGATACCCTTCCTCAAGAGGGATCCATGTTCCGTCCGTCCAGCTGCTTCTTCCATTTCGCCAGGTTCCCGTTAAGGTTGCGCGCTGCGGACCGAGTGATTCATGAGCGCAGGTGAGGCAGCCCGATCCATATTCTCTCCTGATTTGTTGCGGCGCTGCAACATACCGGCAGCGAATGGCATAAGGCGTCCCGTACCCGGTAGCCGGCACCCCATATGCTTACTCATGGTCCATCGAAGATCGCCGGAAAAGCGGCACGGATCTTCAGGAAGAAGTATTCCTGGTCCGATCTTCGTATGCCCCGCTGATTCGCTCCACGCTGTTCCGTGATGAACCTTATTCATCCGGTTGACGGATGCGCGCTCGTCGAGTGCGCTCGCCGAAACGGTCTTGCGTTTCCAGTCTGTCCGTTCATGTTCGGAGAGTACGGGGCGATGGTGATGGACGCCTTTGGCAGCCCTATCAGAGCAGGGAAGACCCATCATGCGCGTTAATATGTTGATGGCATCTATATGCGAATCCGGTGCCCATGTCTATTCAGCTTAGCACAGCACCGGTGAAGAAAATGTCATCTTGTTGTAAGAGATTCATCAGGATGGCAAGGAGCAGCTTGTTTCCGGGTCCATCCATTCCGCTTTCTGCCGGGTTTTCAGATATACGGCGGCGAGTGCCCCGCCGATTCCTTCTTCCTCCAGACGCATGCTGCGGTATCACCCAGGAGGGAGATCGCGGCAGGGGTCGGCCATAATGACGGCCATTGCCGTCATCCGTATGCACGGATGGTCTGCAGCGCATTCCGGAGGTCATTCCACGGTGGGTGCAATATATTCTCCCCGGCGCACCGTGGCAGCCCGCGCGCTCGATACCAGCATGGGCGGGTGCAGGCAGATGAGCAGGCCTCCCGTCGGATTCCGCCTGCCGTGGAAGACTTGCGAACCGATGCAGGGAAGGTGATGCGCACCCCGGACCGTCTGGAGGATGATTGTAATATTTCTGCATAATAACGCTGCTAGGATTTTTCCATCCAGTTTCCGCAAGCAGGTTCCTCCATGACCACAGTTGGGCATTTCACGCCGGTTTCCTCCGATCCTCGTCCCGAGCTCGATCACCATGCGGGCCTCGCCACCGTCCTCATTTTTTTCGGCCTGCTGGCCGCGGGTCTGGCGTTTGCCGCATACAGCTTGACGACGGACATCAGCGCCGCGGGAGACGTGGCCATCGCCTGGCTGCCTTATATCCTGCTGGGAATCGCGCTGCTCATCGCGCTCGGCTTCGAGTTCGTCAACGGTTTCCACGATACGGCGAATGCGGTGGCCACGGTCATCTACACGCACGCGCTACCCGCCAACTTCGCCGTGCTCTGGTCCGGGCTGTTCAATTTTCTCGGGGTGCTTTTCTCGAGTGGCGCCGTTGCCTTCGGCATCATTTCCCTGCTGCCGGTGGAGTTGATCCTCCAGGTGGGCTCCAGTGCCGGGTTCGCGATGGTGTTTGCCTTGCTGATCGCGGCCATCGTCTGGAATCTAGCTACATGGCTGCTGGGGCTGCCGGCGTCTTCCTCCCATACCCTGATCGGCTCCATCATCGGCGTCGGCATCGCGAATGCACTCATGCACGGACGTGACGGCACCAGTGGCGTGGACTGGGGCCAGGCGAGCAAGGTCGGCTACTCTCTTCTGCTCTCGCCCCTCATCGGCTTCCTCTGCGCTGCGCTCCTGCTCCTCACGCTGCGCGCCCTGGTCAAAAACCAGGCGCTCTACCGGGAACCGAAGGGCAATACGCCGCCGCCCTGGTGGATTCGTGGCCTGCTGATCCTGACCTGTACCGGGGTTTCATTCGCCCATGGTTCCAACGATGGACAGAAGGGAATGGGGCTGATCATGCTGATACTGATCGGTACCGTGCCCACTGCCTATGCCTTGAACCGCGCGATGCCCGTGGACCGGGTGACGCAGTTCGCGGCAGTTGCGCATGTCACCGA
Organism: Nitrosovibrio sp. Nv17; assembly: GCF_900119085.1. GTDB lineage: Bacteria > Pseudomonadota > Gammaproteobacteria > Burkholderiales > Nitrosomonadaceae > Nitrosospira. The sequence continues at coordinate 99,611 of NZ_FPIQ01000001.1, forward strand.
GGAGGCCTTGCTCGGCACCGGCACCGGGGCGGTTCCTGCCGATCCTCGCCAGGTGCTTTCCGAGTACGTGCGCACGCGGATGTACGATGCCGCGGTTTTGCCGGCGCTTGCCGGCATGGTCGGCGACATCGGCAGGCAGGTGAAACAGTATGGCAGCCTCGCTCGGGTACCGATGCAGGCGATCTCCAACGTCCGTAACGACATGTACCTCACTTCCGAAACCATTCGTTTCCTGGAAAAGGATGAGGCAGTGGGGCTGGATGAGGATACCCGCGCCAACCTCAAGGCCTTCAAGAAAAATATCGACGATGCCACCAAGTTCATTCCGCTCTGGGTGAAGGTGGCCGTGGCAGTTGCTTTGGGGCTGGGCACCATGGTGGGATGGAAGCGCATCGTGGTGACGGTGGGCGAGAGAATCGGAAAATCCCACCTGACCTACGCCCAGGGCGCGTCCGCGGAACTGGTGGCCATGGCCACCATCGGCGCCGCCGACCTCTACGGCCTGCCGGTTTCCACCACCCAGGTGCTGTCATCGGGCGTGGCTGGTACCATGGTGGCCAACCAGTCCGGCCTGCAATGGGGTACCGTGCGCAACCTCGCCATGGCCTGGGTGCTGACGCTGCCTGTCGCGATGCTGCTTTCCGGTTCCCTGTACTGGTTGTTCGCAACCCTATTCTAGTTTTCACTCCTTGGACCATCCGACTCCCATCCAATCCGCCCAGGTCCCGCTGGACGCCGAAGCGCACTGCGAGAATCCGGCAAGCCTGGAGTTGGAGCGCCATATCCGGGCCGACAGGACGGATAGCCTGGACGAGGAACTGGAGATGGAGTTCGACGACCGCCGCCTGGATGAATGGATCGCCGACACTGGGGCGAATGCGGCTGGTAGGGACGTGGACAGGAAGTTCTATTTCATGGAGCTTTTCCGTCTGCAGGGAGAGTTGGTCAAGCTGCAGGATTGGGTGGTGCACAGGAAGCTCAAGGTGGCCGTGCTGTTCGAAGGGCGCGATGCGGCGGGCAAGGGGGGTGTCATCAAGCGCTTCACCCAGCGGCTCAATCCCCGCGTATGCCGGGTGGCGGCGCTGCCGGCGCCGAACGAGCGCGAACGCAGCCAGTGGTATTTCCAGCGCTACGTGTCGCACCTGCCGTCGGGCGGCGAGATCGTGCTGTTCGACCGGAGCTGGTACAACCGGGCAGGCGTGGAGCGGGTCATGGGTTTCTGCAATGATGAGGAGTACGAGGAATTCTTCCGCAGCGTTCCGGAATTCGAGAAGATGCTGGTCCGCTCCGGTATCGTCCTCATCAAGTACTGGTTTTCCATCACCGACGAGGAGCAGTACCTGCGCTTCCGGATGCGCATGCATGATCCCCTGAAGCAGTGGAAGCTCAGCCCGATGGATCTGGAGTCCCGGCGCCAGTGGGAGCAGTATACCCAGGCCAAGGAGTATATGCTGGAGCGCACCCACATTGTCGAGGCGCCGTGGTGGATCGTCGAGGCGGTGGACAAGAAGAAGGCCAGACTCAACTGTATCCGCCATTTCCTGGACCAGATTCCCTACGCCGAGGTGGAGCGCGAAACCGTCATCCTGCCCGATCGCATCCATCATCCGGACTATTCGCGGCATCCGGTGCCGCGCGAGATGTTCGTTCCCGACGTATACTGATTCGGTTCTGGCGCGTTACGCTGTCGTCAGCACCGCGGCGACGAGGTGGCGGGCCTCTTCCAGGATGCGGTGGAGATGGTCGCTTCCCGCGAAGCTCTCGGCGTACAGCTTGCAGAGATTCTCGGTTCCGGACGGGCGCACTGCGAACCAGCCGTTTCGCGCAATCACCTTGAAGCCGCCCAGGGGCGCGTCGTTGCCGGGAGCGTGCGTGAGCACGGCCTCGACGGGTTCGCCCACCAGCCGGGGGAGGTGTATCTGCTGCGGCGAAAGCCGTGCCAGTAGGTTCTTCTGCTCCGGTGTGACCGGCGTATCCTGGCGTTCGAACAGGGAGGCGCCAAACTGCTGCTCCAGCGTTTGGTAGAGCAGGCCGGGATCCCGGCCCTCGCGTGCGGTGATCTCGGCCGATAGCAGTGCCGGCGCGATGCCATCCTTGTCCGTGGTCCAGGCCGTGCCGTCCCGGCGCAGGAACGATGTTCCTGCACTTTCCTCGCCACAGACCCCGAGCCTGCCGTCGTGGAGGCCGGCCACGAACCACTTGAAGCCGACCGGCGTCTCGTACAGCGGCCGACCCAGCGCCTCGGTCACGCGATCGATGATCCGGCTGCTCACCATCGTCTTGCCCACCGCCACCCCGTCGCGCCAGGCAGGGCGATGGCGGAACAGGTAGCGTACGACCACGGCCAGATAGCGGTCTGCCGGCAGCAGCCCGGCGCTGGGAGTGACGATGCCGTGCCGGTCGTGATCGGTGTCGCAGGCGAAGGCGATGTCGAAACGATCCTTCATGCCGATCAGGCCGCGCATGGCGTAGGGAGAGGAGGGATCCATGCGGATCCGGCCGTCCCAGTCCAGGGTCAGGAACCGGAAGGTGGGGTCCACGGTGTCGTTGATGACGCTCAGATCCAGCCGGTGGCGTTCGGCGATGGCCTGCCAGTAGCGTACCCCTGCACCACCCAGCGGATCCACTCCCATGCGGATGCCTGCGTCACGGATCGCTTTCAGATCGATGACGTGGCCGAGATCGCCGACGTAGGCGCCCAGGAAATCATAGCGGTGCGTGGTTGCCGCGCACAGGGCCTGTTCGAAGCGCAGCCGCTTCACCCCCCTGAGCCTGTTCTTCAAGAAGGTATTGGCCATGGACTCGATCACGGTGGTGGCCTCGACGCCGGCCGGGCCGCCGTGGGGCGGATTGTACTTGAGTCCTCCGCTTTCGGGCGGGTTGTGCGAGGGTGTGAGGACGATACCATCCGCGAGACCTCGCGCGCGGCCGCGGTTGTATGCCAGGATTGCATGAGAGACGGCAGGGGTAGGAGTATATTCGTTCCCTGCCGACAACATCACGTCGACGCCGTGCGCGGCCAGCACCTCGAGCGTGCTGGCGTAGGCCGGTTCGGACAAGGCATGCGTGTCGATTCCCAGGAACAGCGGGCCGTCGATCCCCTGCCGCTTGCGGTATCGGCAGATGGCCTGGGTGGCGGCCAGCACATGCCATTCGTTGAAACTGGCATCGAATGCATTGCCGCGATGCCCCGAGGTACCGAAGGCGATCCGCTGCGTGGGTATCGACCAGTCGGGCTGCTGGGTGTAGTAGGCGGTAACGAGCCGGGGCACGTTCAACAGCATTGCGGGGGGCGCCGGCGTTCCCGCCAGGGGATTGACCTGTCCGGCCATGCCGTACGCTGCAGGGGCGCGATCCGTCACGACCACCCCTGCCGGAAATACCGCCGCTCAGGTGCGGGTATCGCGGATCCCGACATAGCGTCGTATCAACGCGTTGGTCGAGCTGTCGTGCGCCAGCGGCGACCGGTCCGCGGCCTGCAGTTCCGGCATGATGCGCTGTGCCAGCGCCTTGCCGAGCTCGACTCCCCATTGGTCGAACGAGTCGATCTGCCAGACTACGCCCTGAGTGAAAACGCTGTGCTCATAAAGCGCGATCAGTGCTCCCAGCGCGTGCGGCGTGAGCCGCTCCGCCAGGAGGGTGTTGGTGGGGCGATTTCCCTCGAAGCTGCGATGCATGCTGAGCCAGTCCGGCGTTCCTTCGGCCCTGGCCTCCTCGGTGGTTTTGCCGAACGCTAGGGCCTCGGTCTGGGCGAACAGATTTGCCATCAGCAGGTCATGGTGGTGCGCCACGGGATTGAGGGTCTGACAGAATCCGATGAAATCGCAAGGGATCAGTTGCGTGCCTTGGTGAAGAAGCTGATAGAACGAATGCTGGCCGTTGGTACCGGGTTCGCCCCAGATCACCGGCGAGGTCTGGTAGTCGGCCCGCGCGCCGGCAAGGGTGACGTGCTTGCCGTTGCTTTCCATCGTCAGCTGCTGCAGGTATGCCGGAAAGCGCTTCAGGTACTGATCGTAGGGCAGCACGGCCATCGTCCGGGCGTCGAAGAAATTGGCGTGCCAGACCGCGAGCAGCCCCATCAGAACAGGAAGATTCCGCTCGAAAGGGGTACGGCGGAAGTGCTGGTCCATGGCGTGCAGGCCGGCCAGCATGGCGCGAAAATTGTCCGCACCGACGGCGAGCATGGTCGAGAGGCCGATCGCCGAGCTCATCGAGTAGCGTCCCCCGACCCAGTCCCAGAAACCGAACATGTTGACGGGATCGATACCGAACGCCGCCACCGCCTCGGCATTGGTCGAGACTGCGACGAAATGCCTGCGCACGGCGCGGCTGCTCACCATGGCATCCAGTAGCCACTGGCGTGCTGCGTGGGCATTGGCGAGCGTCTCGGAGGTGGTGAAGGTTTTCGAGCAGACGATGAACAGCGTCTCTTCCGGCGCCAGATCGGATACGGCTTCCTTGAAATCCGTGCCATCCACGTTGGAGACGAAGCGAAAATCGATATCTCGCGTGCTGTAGTGGCGCAGGGCCTCATAGGCCATCACCGGCCCCAGGTCCGAGCCGCCGATCCCGATGTTGACGACGGTGCGGATGCGTCTGCCCGTGTGGCCTTGCCATCGGCCGCTGCGCACCTGGTCGGAGAACGCGGCCATGCGCTCCAGCACGGCGTGCACCACAGGAACGACGTCGATGCCGTCGACGAGGATACGTTCGCTCGCCGGCGCGCGCAGGGCGACGTGCAGGACGGCGCGGTCTTCCGTCAGGTTGATGCGCTCGCCGGAGAACATGGCGTCGATGCGCTCGCGCAGGCCACATGCCTCGGCCAGTCGCACGAGCAGTCGCAGTGTGTCGGCGGTGATCCTGTTCTTGGAGTAGTCGAGGTAGATGCCTGCCGCTTCGGCCGCGAAGCGTTGGCCTCGTCCGGCGTCCTCCGCGAAGAGCTGGCGCAGGTGCAGCCCCTTGATCGCTGCGTGGTGCGTCTTGAGTGCCTGCCAGGCGGGGAGGTCGGTCAGGGGCGGGATTCGGGTCATGGCACCGTTGTCAGGGTGTCGCTTCCATGGCCTTTCTTTTCTTGACCCGTCGCCACAGCCACAGGGCGTAGCCCGACAGGGCATAGAGCAGGAACAGGCAGAACAGCACCATGGGTGGATGGCTGGGTATCAGCACGAAAAAGAACAGGGCCAGCAGCAGGATGGTGATGAACGGTACGCTTTTGCGCAGGTTGATGTCCTTGCCGCTGTAATAGGGGAGGTTGCTGACCATCGTCAGGCCCGCGAACAGGGTGATTCCCCACGCCAGCCAGCGTATGTCCCGTCCGGTGAAGTCGAAGTCCAGCATCACCCACACCAGTCCGGCGATCAGTGCGGCGGCGGCCGGGGTGGGCAGCCCCTGGAAAAAACGCTTGTCCACGATGCCCAGGTTGGTATTGAAGCGAGCCAGCCGCAGCGCGGCGCAGGCGCAGTAGACGAATGCCGCGATCCAGCCCAGCTTGCCCAGATCCTTCAGGGCCCACTCGTAGACCACCAGGGCGGGTGCGGCCCCGAACGAGACCATGTCCGCCAGGCTGTCGTATTCTGCGCCGAACTCGCTCTGGGTGTGCGTCAGGCGTGCCACCCGGCCGTCCAGTCCATCCAGCATCATGGCGATGAAGATGGATACCGCGGAGTGCTCGAAGCGTCCGTTCATCGCCTGGATGATGGCGTAGAACCCGGCGAACAATGCCGCAGTGGTGAACAGGTTGGGCAGCAGATAGATGCCACGCCGCCGCAGCTTGGATTTGAGCATGAGGCGCGGGAGATGGGGATCATGCATCATAGCGTGCAGCGCCGGGGGTGCCGGCGTCGTGGTATAACCGATCGACATCGCGCAGGGCGGGGCCGATCGCTAGTTTTTCGCCTGGTCGACCAGCTTGTTCTTGCTGATCCAGGGCATCATGTCGCGCAGCCTGGCACCCACCGTCTCGATCGGATGCGTGGACGCCAGGCGCCGACTGGCCTTCAGCATGGGTGCGCCGGCACGATTCTCGAGGATGAATTCCCGGGCATATTGTCCCGTCTGGATTTCGCGCAGGATGTTGCGCATCTCGGCGCGAGTGGCATCGGTCACGATGCGCGGTCCGCGCGAGACATCACCATATTCGGCATTGTTGGAAATGGAATAGCGCATGTTGGCGATCCCGCCTTCGTAGATCAGATCCACGATCAGCTTGACCTCGTGCAGGCATTCGAAATAGGCCATTTCCGGTGCGTATCCCGCCTCCACCAGGGTTTCGAAACCGGCCTGGATCAGGGCTGTCAGGCCCCCACACAGGACGACCTGCTCGCCGAACAGGTCGGTCTCGGTTTCTTCGCGGAAATTGGTCTCGATCACGCCTCCCCGGGTGCCGCCGTTGGCGGCGGCGTAGGAGAGAGCCAGTTCGCGCGCCTGCCCGGACGGATTCTGGTGCACTGCGATGAGCGAAGGCACTCCGCCGCCCTGCAGGTAGGTGGAGCGCACCAGATGGCCGGGTCCCTTGGGGGCGATCATGACGACGTCGAGATCCGCACGCGGCGAAACTTGACCGTAGTGGATGTTGAAGCCGTGCGCGAATGCAAGCACGGCACCCTGCCTGAGATTGGGCTCGATGTCCGACGCGTAGACGGCGGCGATCTGCTCGTCCGGCAACAGCACCATCACGACGTCGGCTTCCCTGACCGCATCGGGCACTTCCCTGACTGTCAGTCCGGCTGCCTCGGCCTTGCTCCACGATGCGCCATCGCGCCGCAGGCCTACGGTGATCGTCACACCGGAATCGCTGAGATTGTTGGCGTGCGCGTGGCCCTGCGACCCGTAGCCCACGATGGTGACTTTTTTGCCCTGTATCAGCGACAGATCGGCATCCTTATCGTAATAGACGTTCATGATTTCCTTTTCGCTCAGATGAAAAATTACCGCGGCCGAAAGCTGGAAGACCTCGTCCTGCCGGCGCCTCAGGGTTTGAGTATGCGCTCGCCCCGGCCGATGCCCGAGGCGCCGGTACGCACTGTCTCCAGGATGGCGCTGGGCTCCATGGCCTCGATGAAGGCGTCCAGCTTTGCACCGGTTCCGGTGAGTTCGATGGTGTAGGAGCGGTCGGTGACGTCGATGATCCGGCCCCGGAAGATGTCGGCCATGCGCTTGATCTCCTCGCGATCATTGCCGATCGCGCGCACTTTGATCAGCATCAGTTCGCGCTCGATGTGGTTGCCGTCGCTCAGATCCACCACCTTGACCACCTCGATCAGCTTGTTCAGCTGCTTGGTGATCTGCTCGATGACATCGTCCGATCCGGCGGTGACCAGCGTCATGCGCGACAGGGTCGGGTCTTCGGTAGCCGCCACGGTCAGGGATTCGATGTTATATCCGCGCGAGGAGAACAGCCCGGCCACGCGCGACAGCGCGCCCGCCTCGTTTTCCATCAACAGGGAAATGATGTGTCGCATGGCTACGGCAGTCCGGCAGTGGTTCGGCGCGCCCCTGCCGCACAATCCTGCACGGCGGGTTCTGCCACGACATCCCCCGCTTTGGTGAACGGGCTCATACCAGAATCATCTCGGAAAGTCCCTTGCCGCCGGGCACCATCGGAAACACGTTTTCCGTCTGGTCGGTGATGAAATCCATGAACACCAGCCGGTCCTTGAGTTTGAATGCCTCCTTCAGCGCCCCCTCGACGTCGCCGGGCTGCTCGATCTTCATGCCGACATGCCCGTAGCTCTCGGCCAGCTTGACGAAGTTGGGCAGCGCGTCCATGTAGGACTCGGCGTAGCGATTGCCGTGGAAGAATTCCTGCCACTGTCGCACCATCCCCATGTAGCGGTTGTTCAGGTTGATGATCTTGAGCGGGAGTCCGTACTGCTTGCAGGTGGAGAGTTCCTGTATGCACATCTGGATGCTCGCTTCGCCGGTGACGCACGCTACCGTCCCCTTCGGGTTGGCGAACTGTACCCCCATCGCCGCCGGAAGGCCGAAGCCCATGGTGCCCAGACCGCCGGAATTGATCCAGCGGCGCGGCTGGTCGAACTTGTAGAACTGTGCCGCCCACATTTGGTGCTGGCCGACGTCGGAGGTGATGAAGGCGGCGCCCTTGGTGACCTTGTAGAGAGTTTCGATCACCCTCTGCGGCTTGATGATGGCGCTGGCGCGATCGTACTTGAGGCAGTCGCGCGCACGCCAGGAGTCGATCTGCGCCCACCATGCGTCCAGCGCCGAGTGGTCCGGGCTGTCCTTGCCGGTCTTCAGCAGCTTGAGGAGCGCCTCCAGCACGTCGGGAATGCTGCCGACGATGGGAACGTCGACCTTGACGCGCTTGGATATGGACGAGGGATCGATGTCGATGTGGATGATCTTGCGGTCTTCATTATAGAAATGCTTGGGGTTCCCGATGACGCGGTCGTCGAAGCGGGCGCCGATGGCGATCAGCACGTCGCAGTGCTGCATCGCCATGTTGGCTTCGTAGGTGCCGTGCATCCCCAGCATCCCGACGAACTGCCGATCGGTGGCCGGATAGCCTCCCAGCCCCATCAGGGTGTTGGTACAGGGAAAGCCCAGGGTTCTCACGAGATCTCCCAGCTTTGCGGCAGCATCGCTCAGAATCACGCCGCCACCGGTGTAGATCATTGGCCGCCTGGCGCCCAGAATGAGCTGGGCAGCTTTCTTGATCTGCCCCGAGTGGCCCTTCGTGACCGGGTTATAGGAGCGCATGCTGATTTTTTCCGGATACGCGAAATGCGCTTTTTGCTGGCTCACGTCCTTGGGGATGTCCACCAGCACCGGACCAGGCCGGCCGGTCGAAGCGATGTAGAATGCCTTCTTGATGGTGTTGGCGAGCTCATCCACGTCCTTCACGAGGAAATTATGCTTGACGCAGGGACGCGTGATGCCCACCGTGTCGACCTCCTGAAAGGCGTCCAGGCCGATGGCGGGAGTGGGCACCTGTCCGCTGATGACGACCAGAGGGATCGAATCCATGTAGGCGGTGGCGATGCCTGTGACCGCGTTGGTGACGCCGGGGCCAGAGGTGACCAGGGCCACGCCGACCTTGTTCCCCGACCGGGCGTAGCCGTCCGCGGCATGGAGTGCCGCCTGTTCATGCCGTACCAGGATATGTTTGACCTTGTCCTGCTTGAACAATTCGTCATAGATATACAGCACGGCTCCGCCAGGGTAGCCGAAGACGTAGTCCACCCCCTCCTTCTGCAGGCAGCGCACCGTGATTTCCGCGCCTGTCAATTCCGTGCTCATGCTTTCGTGGATTCCGTTGAGTGGCGACAGTTAATGGTGAATGACGATGAGTGAAACAGTGAACAGTAATGGTTACCCGGTCTTTGGTCAATCCCTTTGCACCGATCCCGGCGGCGGAGCCGGATGGGTGCTCGACGGATGCGGAGGCGACGGTCCGGGTGCTGGATTTATGTTACTCTTTGCGGTGGGGACAGGCCGGTTTGGTGCAATCCGCGTAGAGCGCGAGCGAGTGCTCGCTGATGGTGAAGCCGCGCTCCTTGGCGATCCTGGTCTGACGCCTTTCGATCTCCGCATCGTAGAATTCCTCGACGCGACCGCACTGCAGGCACACCAGGTGATCATGATGGGCGTCGCTGGCCAGTTCGAACACGGCCTTGCCGCTCTCGAAATGGTGGCGCTCCAGCAGGCCCGCCTGTTCGAACTGCGTCAATACGCGGTAGACGGTGGCAAGTCCGATGTCGTCGCCATCGTTGATCAGCGTCTTGTAGATGTCTTCGGCGGACAGATGCCGCACCGGGCTGTTCTCGAACAGCCTGAGTATCCTGAGCCGCGGCAGCGTGGCCTTGAGTCCCATGGTCTTCAGGTCGCTTGGCTTGCTCATGGCTTGTTCATCCGGTAGGTCATTTACGGTATCATATAACGTCAGGCCTGCTTTGAAAACATACGCTGCCGCGATGCGCGCGAAAATACTCACGCTGCTGGCATTTTTGCCGCTCGCCGGATGCTCTTCCGTTCCCTCGTTGCTCTACAAGATCGAGATCCAGCAGGGGAACGTGATCACTCAGGAAATGGTGGACAAGCTGAAGCCGGGCATGACCCGGTCGCAGGTGCGCTTCGTCCTGGGTTCGCCGATGATCAGTGACATTTTCCACAGCCATCGATGGGATTACGTCTATCGACTGGAACAACGCGGCAGGCTGATGGAGCAGCGTCAGTTGACGGTATTCTTTGAGGGCGACGAGGTGGTGCGCACGGAAGGCAGCTTCGCTCCCCCGGTTGCCTTCACGTCGCCTCCATCGGAGAGCGAAGCCGGTATGGCTTCCTTCACCGATACAACCGGGCAGTCCGCGCCGCATGCTGAGGCGGAGACGGGGGAGGAGACCGGGGAGGATGCGCCGGTGCTGAGTGCCATCGCGACGGATGACGTCCGGGATTCGGGCAGAGGTGCGGTTCTTGGCGGTGCGTCGATCCCGGGCAAGGCTCCCGTTCTGCCGACACTGCAACCGGTGGTGCCGCGGCAGGTTCCGTTGCGGGCGGCTGACAGGGGCCACGCGGGAGTGGACCTGCCCAAGGAATAAAAAAGCAGGAAGAAGAGCCGAATGGGATGAAGACTGGAGCCGCAAGCGGTATCGCAGGACCCGCGATGATGGGGTCGGCGCCGTGGATCCAGGCAACGAGCCCTCGATCTGCAGCATTCGCCGAACCTCCGGGACATGGATAGATGACGATTCTCAACGTGGCGATCGCCGGCAGCGCCGGGCGTATGGGCCGGGCGCTGCTGGAGGCGCTCGCGCGGACGGCGGACATGCGGTTGTCCGCGGCCTTGGAGCGGGAAGGCAGCCCCTACCTGGATCGGGACGCGGGGGAGTTGATCGGCGCTTCCTGCAGTGTCGCCATCACGGATGACATGGATGCGGCGCTGAGCGGCAGCGGCGTGCTGATCGACTTTACCCGGCCGGAGGGAACGCTCGTTCATCTCGAGGCCTGCCGCAGGCTGGGCGTGAACATGGTGATCGGCACCACCGGATTTTCGGCACTCCAGAAGCGGGATATCGAGGCGGCCTCGGCAGACATCGCCATCGTGTGCGCGCCCAACATGAGCGTAGGCGTGAACATCACGCTCAAGCTGCTGGAAATGGCCGCCGGCGTTCTGAACGAGGGATATGACGTCGAAATCATCGAAGCGCACCATCGGCACAAGGTCGACGCGCCTTCCGGCACTGCCTTGCGCATGGGCGAGGTGGTGGCGCAGGCGCTGGGCCGCAGCCTGCCGGAGATTGCGGTATATGGCCGGGAAGGCAACGTCGGCGAGCGCATGCCCGGCACCATAGGCTTTTCGGTAGTGCGCGGCGGCGACATCGTAGGCGATCATACGGTGCTGTTCGCCGGCACGGGCGAGTGCATCGAAATCTCGCACAAGGCGAGCAGCCGCGCCACCTTCGCCGAGGGGGCGTTGCGTGCCGCCCGTTTCCTTGCCGGCCGGCGACGAGGCCTGTTCGACATGCAGGACGTGCTCGGGCTGCGCGCTTCCGCCTCCTGATCCCTGTCGTCCGAAACAGGCTGTGCGCCGGGTTTCGTTGTGGGGTCTGCCCTTTGGGCGTATAATCTCGACCCTGTAAACGGGGCGAATGACTGGTTTGTCCCGTTTTTCACGCTGTGCCCGTGCATTCTCAGGAGTTCTTCGTGCCGCAACGCCCGCATGCTGTTCTCGCACTTGCCGACGGCACCGTGTTCCGCGGCACCTCCATCGGCGCGCCGGGCACCAGTACCGGTGAGGTGGTGTTCAACACCGCCATGACCGGGTATCAGGAAATCCTTACGGATCCTTCCTACCGCCGGCAGATCGTCACGCTGACCTATCCCCACATCGGCAGTACCGGCGTCAACGCCGAGGATGTCGAATCCGGCGGGATCGAGCGGGTACACGCGGCGGGCCTGGTAATCCGCGACCTTCCCCTTGTCTCCAGCAGCTGGCGCCAGACCGGGACCTTGCAGGCATATCTCGAGCGGCAGGGCGTCGTGGCGATCGCCGACATCGATACGCGCAGGCTTACCCGCATCCTGCGGGAGAAGGGCGCGCAGGGAGGGTGTCTCATGGCGGGCGACTGCGACGAAGCTGCGGCGCTTGCGCGCGCGCGCGAATTTCCCGGCCTGGTCGGCATGGATCTGGCGTGCGAGGTGACCTGCGGGCAGCGCTACGAATGGAACGAAGGCGAGTGGGAATGGGGATCGGGCCATGCAGTTCGGGAAGACCCGCGGTTTCATGTGGCCGCTCTCGATTTCGGCATCAAGCGCAACATCCTGCGCAAGCTGGCGCAGCGCGGATGCCGCGTCACCGTCCTGCCCGCAGCTACCCGTGCGGATGAAGTCCTGGCCCTGCGACCCGACGGCGTGTTCCTCTCCAACGGCCCCGGCGATCCGGAAGCCTGCGGTTACGCCGTGACTGCCACCCGGGAACTGCTCGCGGCGGACGTGCCGATCTTCGGCGTCTGCATGGGGCACCAGCTCCTCGGGCTGGCCAGCGGGGCCCGGACCGTCAAGATGAAATTCGGCCACCACGGCGCCAATCACCCGGTACAGGAGGTGGATACCGGGCGGGTCATGATCTCCAGCCAGAATCACGGTTTTGCGGTCGATATGGATACGCTGCCCGGGCATGCGCGCGTCACGCATGTGTCGCTGTTCGATGGCAGCCTGCAGGGATTCGAGCTGAGCGGCCGACGTGCCTTCTGTTTCCAGGGGCATCCGGAGGTCAGCCCTGGACCGCACGACCTGGACTATCTTTTCGACCGATTCACGGGATTGATGGAGGAGCATCGATGAGATGCGGGGGACGCGGGCCTGAGCGCCCTTCTTCCGCATGCTTCGCCTCGGGCCGCGGCCATGCCTAAGCGCACCGATCTGCATTCCATACTCATCATCGGCGCTGGCCCGATCATCATCGGCCAGGCGTGCGAGTTCGACTATTCTGGGGCACAGGCGTGCAAGGCGTTGCGCGAAGAGGGATATCGCGTCATTCTGGTGAACTCCAACCCCGCCACGATCATGACCGATCCCGAGATGGCGGACGCGACGTATATCGAACCCATCATCTGGCCCATGCTGGAGAAGATCATCGCGCTGGAGCGTCCGGATGCGCTGTTGCCGACCATGGGGGGGCAGACGGCATTGAACTGTGCCCTCGACCTGGCGAAGAACGGCGTGCTGAAGCAGTATGGGGTCGAACTGATCGGCGCCTCGCGGGAGGCGATCGACAAGGCCGAGGATCGGGAGAAGTTCAAGCAGGCCATGAGCCGGATCGGCCTGGGCAGCGCGCGTTCCGCCATCGCGCACAGCGTGGAGGAGGCGCTGCAGGTGCAGGCCATGGTCGGATATCCTGCCATCATACGTCCGTCGTTCACCATGGGCGGGAGCGGTGGCGGTATTGCCTACAACCGCGAGGAATTCCTCGGCATCTGCGAGCGCGGGCTGGAGGCTTCGCCCACCCGGGAACTGCTGATCGAGGAATCGGTGATCGGCTGGAAGGAATTCGAGATGGAGGTGATCCGCGACCGGAAGGACAACTGCATCATCGTCTGCGCGATCGAGAACGTCGATCCCATGGGCGTCCACACCGGGGATTCCATCACCGTCGCGCCGTCCCAGACGCTGACCGACAAGGAATACCAGATCATGCGCGACGCGTCGATCGCGGTGCTGCGCGAGATCGGCGTGGAGACGGGCGGATCCAACGTGCAGTTCGCGATCAATCCACAGGATGGCCGCATGCTCGTCATCGAAATGAACCCGCGCGTCTCGCGTTCCTCCGCGCTGGCTTCGAAAGCAACCGGATTCCCCATCGCCAAGGTGGCTGCGAAGCTCGCGGTGGGCTACACGCTGGATGAGCTTGCCAACGACATCACCGGCGGGGCGATGCCGGCCTCGTTCGAGCCGGCGATAGACTACGTGGTCACCAAAATACCGCGCTTTGCGTTCGAGAAATTCCCCCAGGCCGATGACCGCCTGACCACCCAGATGAAGTCGGTGGGCGAGGTCATGGCGATCGGGCGCACGTTCCAGGAGTCGCTGCAGAAGGCCCTGCGGGGGCTCGAGATCGGCGTCAGCGGGCTGGACGAGAAAAGTGTCGACGTCGAGGTCATCAAGGCCGAGCTGGGCGACCCGGGGCCGGAGCGCATCTGGTATGTGGCGGATGCATTTCGATGCGGGATGACGCTCCCGGAGATCCATCAGTTGACGCATATCGATCCGTGGTTTCTGGCGCAGATCGAGGACCTGATCAGGCAAGAGCGGCTGCTTGCCGGTGCCGGGCCGGAAGCACTCGACATGGTGTCGCTACGCACCCTGAAGCGCAGCGGTTTCTCAGACCAGCGCCTGGCGAAACTGATGGACACGACCCCGCTCGCAGTGCGCGCCAGGCGCCATCAGCTCGGTCTGCACCCGGTATACAAGCGCGTCGACACCTGTGCCGCCGAATTTGCCACGCACACGGCCTATCTGTACTCTACCTACGAGGAAGAGTGCGAGGCGCTGCCGAGCGGGCGCAAGAAGATCATGGTGCTGGGCGGTGGCCCCAACCGCATCGGCCAGGGCATCGAATTCGACTACTGCTGCGTCCATGCGGCGCTGGCTCTTCGGGAGGACGGCTTCGAGACCATCATGGTCAACTGCAATCCCGAGACCGTTTCGACCGATTACGATACTTCCGATCGCCTCTACTTCGAGCCGCTCACCCTGGAAGACGTACTGGAGATCGTCGAAGTGGAACGGCCGTTCGGGGTGATCGTGCAGTACGGCGGACAGACGCCTCTGAAGCTGGCGCGCGATCTCGAATCCTGCGGCGTGCCCATCATCGGCACCAGTCCCGACATGATCGATCGCGCCGAGGATCGCGAGCGTTTCCAGGGAATGCTGCATGAGCTGGGGCTCAGGCAGCCGCTGAACCGTACCGCCCGCGACCCCGGGGCGGCTCTTGCCGCCGCCAGCGAGATCGGCTATCCGCTGGTGGTGCGCCCGAGCTACGTGCTCGGGGGGCGCGCCATGGAGATCATCCACGAGCAGTCTTACCTGGAGCGGTATATGCGGGAGGCGGTCAAGGTATCGCACGATTCGCCGGTGCTGCTGGACCGCTTCCTCAACGACGCCATCGAAGTGGATGTGGATGCGGTATGCGACGGCGAGGCCGTGCTGATCGGCGGCATCATGGAGCACATCGAGCAGGCGGGGGTGCATTCCGGGGATTCTGCCTGTTCGCTGCCTCCCTTCAGCCTTTCGGCCGTCCTTCAGGAAGAGTTGCGGCGCCAGACGTCGGCGATGGCGCATGCGCTGGGAGTGGTGGGGCTGATGAACGTGCAGTTCGCCATCCAGGGGGACTCGGTGTACGTTCTGGAAGTCAATCCACGGGCCTCGCGAACCGTTCCTTTCGTATCCAAGGCGACGGGTCTGCCACTGGCGAAGATATCCGCGCGCTGCATGGTCGGCACCACGCTTGCCCGCCAGGGGATCATCGCGGAAAGAGTGCCCACCCACTGCTCGGTGAAGGAGGCCGTGTTCCCGTTCATCAAGTTTCCCGGCGTGGATACCATCCTCGGGCCCGAAATGAAATCGACGGGCGAGGTGATGGGAGTGGGGCGTACCTTTGCCGAAGCCTTCGTCAAATCGCAGCTGGCCGCCGGGGTCAGGTTGCCGCGCGGCGGGAAGGTCTTCATCAGCGTACGCCAGTCGGACAAAGCCCGGGTGGTGGAGATCGCCCGCAATCTTGCGAAACTGGGGTTTGCCCTTTATGCTACCCGCGGTACTGCGGCAGTGCTGGCCGAGTCCGGGCTGACGGTCGCGGCGGTCAACAAGGTGGCGGAGGGACGCCCGCACATCGTGGACATGATCAAGAACGGCGAGATGGATCTGATCATCAATACGGTCGAGGACAAGCGCAGTGCGATCCAGGATTCATACTCGATCCGCCACGCCGTGCTGCAGGCGAGGGTCACCTACTACACCACCCTGGCGGGCGCGCGCGCCGCATGCATCGGCATGGCGGATCTGCAGGAATTGAAGCCCTATCGCCTGCAGTCGCTGCATGCGCCGGCGGCGTCGCCGCTGCTCGACACGATGCAGTGAAATCCATCGCCGGTCGCGCCTCGCAGCGGATATCCGCCCGGCCGCCGGAGGATGGCATCGAATGACACTACACAAAGGCATGAACAGATCATGAGTACAATTCCATTGACCGTGATCGGCGCGAGCAAGCTGCGCGCCGAGCTGCATGAAATGAAAACGGTGCAGCGGCCTGCGGTGATAGCCGCGATCGCGGAGGCGCGTTCCCACGGGGATCTTTCGGAAAATGCCGAGTACGAGGCGGCCAAGGAGCGGCAGGGTTTCATCGAGGGGCGTATCGCCGAACTGGAAAACAAGCTTTCCAATGCCCAGATCATCGATCCGACATTGCTGGATGCCAACGGCGCTTGCGTGTTCGGCGCCACGATCGATCTCCAGGATATGACGAACGATACGGTTGTCACCTATCAGATCGTCGGCGACGACGAAGCCGACATCAAGGAGGGGAAGATTTCCATCAGTTCGCCCATTTCGCGCGCCCTGATCGGCAAGCATGCCGGCGACATTGCCGAGGTTCAGGCACCGGGCGGGATCAGGGAGTACGAGATTCTCGATGTGAGGTACGTCTAGCGCTTCCCGGGCCGTCATCCCTGGAAGCTGCGCTTGCTGCGGCGCGGCTCGTGTTTTCTACGAGTTGCCGGGGCAACCGGCTGGGGCGCGCCATCCGGTTTGGGGCGATAGATGATCAGTATCCTGCCGATGTGCTGCACGGGAGCCGCACCAAGACGATGGCACATCTCTTCGAGTAAAGCGTTCCGTGCTTCCCGCTTCTCCTCGAATACCCTGATCTTGACCAGTTCATGGCTGGTCAACCCCAGATCCAATTCGCGCAGAACGTTTTCCGAGAGACCGTCCGGACCGATCCAGACGATCGGCCTGATGGCGTGGGCAAGCGCTCGCAGCGTGTGCCGATGATCGAGAGCGAGGGATAGCATGGGGTGTTCCGAAAGCCGTCATTCTACGTAATGAAGCGTGCCAAAACCAGCAGGGCGTGGATGAAGGAGCACGTGAGCGATCCTTTCGTACGGCAGGCCAGGAAAGAGGGATATCGCTCCCGAGCTGCGTACAAGCTGCTGGAGATCGCCGCGCGCGATCGCCTGTTCCGGCCGGGCATGACGGTGGTGGACCTGGGTGCGGCTCCAGGGGGCTGGTCGCAAGTGGCTGTCGAGAAACTCGGCGGCAGAGGGAAGGTGATCGCGCTGGATTTGCTGGAGATGGCGCCGTTGCCGGGCGTGATATGCATCCGCGGCGATTTTCGTGAAGTCCCGGTGCTGACGGAACTGGCCGAGGTGCTGGGAGAATCCTCGCCCGATCTTGTAATTTCGGACATGTCGCCTAATATAAGTGGTATAGGAGTCAGTGATCAGGCGCGCAGCATGCATCTGGCCGAACTGGCCCTGGAGTTCTCCCTGGAGCGATTGAACTCTGATGGCGACTTGCTCGTCAAAGTGTTTCAGGGTTCCGGATTCGAGGAGTTCCTGGCGAACATGCGGGCCGGGTTCGATCGGGTGTTGACGCGCAAGCCGGATGCATCTCGGGATCGCAGTCGCGAGGTGTACCTGCTGGGCCGGGGCAAACGGAGGCCGATGGCGGCTCCCCGGCCGAAGCGGGAAGGCGGATGAAGCAGGGTCTCAGGGGAAATGTGCACCACTCCTGGCAGCTGAGGCGGTGGCGGTTTCCGGGGTGCGGCCCTTGGCTGTCATTAAACCGGAAATGGGTTTAGAATGAAGCATTCAAGGATATTGACGGCGCAAGCCAAGGAGCTATCTTGAACAATCTCATTAAAAACATGGCCATCTGGCTGGTGATCGCTTTGGTGTTGATGACGGTGTTCAACCAGTTCAGCACCCGCCAGACGGCACAGGCCCCGATGGAGTATTCCCAGTTCATCGAGGAAGTGAAGCAGGGCAGGATTGCAAAGGTCACCATAGAAGGTCGTACCCTGAAGGGGACCAAGTCCGATGGCAGGCGATTCACGACCTATACGCCATCGGATCCCTGGATGGTCAGCGATCTGCTGAAAGCCGGCGTCATCATCGATGCCAAGCCGGAGGAAGAGCCGTCGCTCCTGATGAACATCTTCGTTTCCTGGTTCCCCATGCTGTTGCTGATCGGCGTGTGGATCTTCTTCATGCGTCAGATGCAGGGCGGAGGTCGTGGCGGAGGTGCGTTCTCGTTCGGCAAGAGCAAGGCACGGATGCTGGATGAATCCACCAACCAGGTGACGTTTGCGGATGTGGCGGGATGCGAGGAAGCCAAGGAAGAGGTTTCCGAACTGGTGGAGTTCCTGCGCGACCCCAGCAAATTCCAGAAGCTCGGCGGGCGCATCCCCCGCGGCGTCCTGATGGTGGGCAACCCCGGTACCGGCAAGACGCTGCTGGCCCGGGCGATCGCGGGCGAAGCCAAGGTTCCGTTCTTCAGCATCTCGGGTTCCGATTTCGTGGAGATGTTCGTGGGCGTGGGAGCGGCACGGGTTCGGGACATGTTCGAACAGGCCAAGAAGCATGCGCCTTGCATCATCTTCATCGACGAGATCGACGCGGTGGGTCGTCAGCGCGGGGCAGGGCTCGGGGGTGGCAACGACGAGCGCGAGCAGACCCTGAATCAGCTGCTGGTAGAGATGGACGGCTTCGAAGGTGCCGTCGGCGTCATCGTCATTGCGGCCACCAATCGTCCGGACGTGCTCGATCCGGCCTTGTTGCGTCCCGGCCGCTTCGATCGCCAGGTCACGGTGCCGTTGCCGGACATACGGGGGCGCGAACAGATACTGCATGTCCACATGCGCAAGGTGCCGATCGCTCCGGATGTGCATGCGGAGGTGCTGGCGCGCGGTACCCCGGGGATGTCGGGGGCGGATCTTGCCAATCTGGTGAACGAGGCGGCGCTGTTTGCGGCCCGGGGCAACAAGCGACTGGTGGACATGGACGACTTCGAGCGTGCCAAGGACAAGATCTTCATGGGTGCGGAACGCCGCTCCGTAGTGATGCCGGAGCACGAGCGGCGCAATACCGCCTACCATGAATCCGGTCATGCCGTAGTGGCGCAGCTCCTGCCCAGGACCGATCCGGTGCACAAGGTGTCCATCATTCCGCGCGGACGGGCACTGGGTGTGACCATGCAACTGCCGACCGAAGACCGTTTCAGCATGGATCGCGAGGAAATCCTGCAGAACATCGCCGTGCTCTTCGGGGGGCGCATCGCCGAGGAAGTGTTCATGAGTCAGATGACCACCGGCGCCTCCAACGACTTCGAGCGTGCCACCGAGATGGCGCGTCGCATGGTCACGCAGTGGGGCATGTCGGATTCCCTCGGGCCGATGGTATACGGAGAGAACGAAGGGGAGGTCTTCCTGGGCCGTTCCGTGACGACGCACAAGAACGTGAGCGAAGCCACCATGCAGAAGGTGGATATCGAAATCCGCCGCATCATCGATCAGCAATACGCACTGGCCCGCAAGCTGATCGAGGAGAATCGCGACAAGATCGAGGTCATGGCCAAGGCGCTGCTGGAATGGGAGACCATAGATTCCGACCAGATCGGGGACATCATGGATGGCCGTGCTCCACGGCCGCCCAAGCCGACCCGGATGGCGCCGCCTCCGCCCAAGGACACGTCGCCTCCTGCGGCACCCGCCACCACGGCGGCACCTGCTCAGGAAGCATAGGGGGTCTCCCATCCCCCGCGGAGGATTTCCTTCGCGGGGTGCCCGGGGGTGTACGAGGCCGTGCACGGTCTCCTATGAGCAGGGTCCAGCAGGAATCGTCCCCATTCATCATTTCGGCTTGAAACCGTTCCCGGCCCTTTTCTCCGGTCGTGCCCTGATCATGGGCGTGATCAACGTGACGCCGGATTCCTTTTCCGATGGCGGATTGTGCGCTTCGACCGAAAGCGCACTGCGACACGCAGCAGCCCTTGTGGAGGAGGGGGCGGACATGCTGGATATCGGGGGCGAATCCACGCGTCCAGGCAGTTGCCCCGTCGGTGTGCGCGAAGAAATGGATCGCGTCATTCCGGTGGTGCGGGCGCTGGCGGATGCGGGCACATGTGTTTCGGTGGACACTTCCAAGCCGGAAGTGATGCAGGCGGCCATCGAGGCCGGGGCGGCGATGATCAATGACGTCAATGCATTGCAGGCCCGGGGTGCGCTGGAGGTGGTGGCCCGGAGCGGCGTCGCGGCATGCATGATGCACATGCAGGGCGATCCGCGCAGCATGCAGATCAATCCCCAGTATAATGACGTGGTGAAAGAGGTATGGGATTTCCTGCGGCAGCGCTTGGATGCCGCCCTGGCAGCGGGCATCGCGCGCGAGCGACTGGTGATCGACCCCGGTTTTGGCTTTGGCAAGACGCTGCAGCACAACCTCGAGCTGTTGCGGCACCTCACCCGATTCTCGGAGCTGGACGTGCCGGTGCTGGTTGGCCTGTCGCGCAAGTCCATGCTGGGGACCGTCACCGGCAGGGAGGCTGGCGATCGCACCCATGCCAGCGTAGCGGCAGCGCTTCTGGCACGATCCGGCGGTGCCCGCATCCTGCGCGTGCACGACGTACGGGCGACGCGGGACGCGCTGGCGGTATACGAAGCGGTCAATGCGGCCTGATCCCGGCATGTTCCTTCGACTTTCCTCTGATTCCTTCTGGGAGATACGATGATGCGTAGATATTTCGGCACGGATGGAGTACGCGGGCGGGTGGGGGAAACGCCCATTACTCCAGAATTCATCATGCGCCTTGGTTATTCCGCCGGCAAGGTGCTGGCATCTTCGGACTGGCATCTGTCGAGGGGAGAGCGGCCAGCGGTACTGATCGGCAAGGATACGCGCATTTCCGGCTACATGCTGGAGTCTGCCCTGCAGGCCGGCCTGTCGGCGGCGGGCGTGGATGTGCTGCTGTCGGGGCCGACACCGACGCCGGCGGTGGCCTATCTGACCCGGGCGCTGCGCCTGCAGGCCGGCATCGTCATCTCCGCCTCGCACAATCCATTCGAGGACAACGGCATCAAATTTTTTTCAGCGGAGGGAAGCAAGCTGCCCGATGCGACCGAGCGCGAGATCGAAGCGGGACTGGAAGCTCCCATCCGGACGATGCCTTCAGCCCAGCTTGGCAAGGCGCGTCGTGTCGATGACGCCCGGGGGCGCTACATCGAGTTCTGCAAGAGCACCTTCCCGAATCATCTGGATTTGCGCGGCTTGCGCATCGTGATCGACTGCGCCCACGGGGCGGCCTACCAGATCGCTGGACATGTGCTGCACGAACTGGGGGCCGATGTCGTCGCTATCGGCGTGCAGCCCGATGGCCTCAACATCAATCAGGAATGCGGCGCCACCCATGATGCTGCTTTGCGCGACGCGGTCAAGCGCCACCAGGCGGACATCGGCATCGCCCTGGATGGTGATGGTGATCGGGTCATCATGGTCGATGGCGAGGGCATGCTCTACGATGGTGACCGCCTGATCTACGTCATTGCCCGGCATCGCCAGCAAAAAGGGGTATTTGACGGAGGAGTGGTAGGCACGCTGATGACGAATCTTGCGGTCGAGAAGGGCCTGAAAAAGCTGGGCATCTCGTTCGCCCGGGCCAATGTGGGCGATCGTTACGTACTGGAACTCATGCAGCGGGAAGGCTGGCAGCTTGGGGGCGAGGGTTCGGGCCATATCATCTGCACCGACAAACATACCACCGGCGACGGCATCATTTCCGCCCTCCAGGTGCTCTACGCCCTGCGCGACACCGGACTGTCCCTGCCGGAACTGGCGCACGGTGTCGCGCTCTATCCCCAGAAACTGATCAATGTCAGGGTGTCGAAAGGATTCGATGCGCATGCCAACGCAGCGATCCGGGCGATACAGGACGAGGCGGAGCGCAGCCTGAACGGGAGTGGCCGCGTCCTGCTGCGGCCTTCGGGCACCGAGCCGCTGATACGTGTCATGGTCGAGGGAGAGTCCCTGCAGCAGGTCGAGCACTGGGCGCAGAAAATAGCGGATGTGGTACACGATGCGGCGGAGGCGTGAGCAGGGAGGGATGGCGGGAAACAATGACGGGGATGGGAGGGCGGACGACTGTCTTGCCGTTGTAACATGGGTGGTCTAGCATGCTCATGCCGTGTCGGGGAAGAAGGCCCTGCGCAGTCCGGTACCGGCCGGTTCGCTACCGGATTCAGGTCACAAAGGAGAAGAGAATGCCAGAATCGCCTGTCGTACGAACAGTGCAGGCATCGCTTGCACTGGGCCTGCTGCTCGGCGCCATGGGTGTCGCGAGCGCCAATGCAGTAGTCAAGATAGATGGCTCCAGTACGGTCTATCCCATCACGGAGGCGGTGGCGGAGGACTTCCAGATCGCAAGGAAAGGCAAGATCAGGGTCACCGTGGGTATTTCGGGTACTGGCGGAGGTTTCAAGAAATTCTGTCGTGCGGAAACCGACATCGTCAATGCATCGCGTCCCATTCTGAAGAAGGAGATGGATGACTGCAAGGCGGCCGGCGTGCAGTACGTGGAAATGCCGGTGGCGTATGATGCGCTGACGGTCGTGGTGAATCCCAGGAACGACTGGATCAAGACCATCACGGTTGCCGATCTGAGGAAGATCTGGGAGCCCGCCGCTCAGGGAAGGGTCATGAAGTGGAATCAGGTCAATCCGGCATGGCCGGATGCGGAGATCAAGCTGTATGGGCCGGGGGCGGATTCCGGAACCTTCGACTACTTCACCGAGGCCATCGTCGGCAAGGCCAAGTCGAGCCGGGGAGACTTCACCGCGTCGGAAGACGACAACGTACTGGTGCAGGGCGTGGCAAGCGACAGGAATGCGCTCGGTTTCTTCGGGTTTGCCTATTATGTCGAGAACCAGAAGAAGATCAGAGCGCTCGCCGTGGATGGCGGCAGGGGCGGGATTCTGCCCTCCGTGAAAACGGTGGAAGAGGGAAGCTACCAGCCGCTGTCGCGCCCCATCTTCATCTATGTCAACATCAAATCTGCGCAAAGACCGGAAATCCGGGATTTCGTGGAGTTCTACATGCGCAATGCGGCTACGCTGGTCAAGGAGGTAAAATTCTTTCCTCTGCCCGCAAAGGTCTACACCGTCAATCTGGAGCACCTCGAGAAGAGAAAGGTCGGTACCGTATTTTCAGGTCAATCTGAGATCGGCCTGAAGATCGAGGACTTGCTGCAGCGCGAGGCCAGCTTCTGAGCGCGGATCGTGGATGCTCGTGCTGCCAAACTGGCAGGCTGCAGGCGCCCACGCCCGTCGTTCCTCGTCTGCGACCGGTTGCCCCGTTCGGCCTTGAGCACGCGGGAGGTGCCCGGTATCTCGTCACGGCGGCGGGCCGGTATTCGTTTCCCCCTTCCGGATCCGGTCTGATCGAACCCGTCATGTTGCATTCCGGGAGGTGTTCCGGCCCGGCGCACAGGAATTGAGGTTCTCGAGTTGTAGGTCGTCGAGAGCTATGGGAAAATGCCGGATTGCGTGGTGCCGCCATGCGCGATCCCGATGCGGAGCCGCAAGTGGCCGCGGTTCGCCTGTCGTGGTGATGATGCCCTCCGGGAAAATGCATACACATAACCCCAGTCGCTGGTACGCCCTTTCGCGTCGGGATATGCGAGCGGGGTGGTACGCTATGGGCCAAAGAAACGCGTGCGGCGCATGACCGTCGTGCGTCTGCCGGACGGTTCGGAGCGCCGCTATGATCAACCGGTGACGGTAGGAGAGGTGGCAGCCTCGATCGGTGCGGGGCTCGCTCGTGCCGCGCTGGCGGGCAAGGTCAATGGCAGGCTGGTGGATGTCTCCAGTCCCATCGAGCACGACAGCGATCTGGCCATCGTGACCGACAGGGATCCCGAAGGCCTGGAGATCATCCGCCATTCCAGCGCGCACCTGCTGGCGCACGCAGTCAAGGAATTGTTCCCGGATGCCCAGGTGACCATCGGGCCGGTGATAGAAGACGGCTTCTATTATGACTTCTCCTACAAACGTCCGTTCACGCCGGAAGATTTGGCGGCAATAGAAAACCGCATGGCGCAGATCAGTGCGCGCAATCTGAAGGTGGAGCGCAAGGTATGGGATCGTTCGGAAGCCATCAATTTCTTCAAGAACCAAGGCGAGCACTACAAGGCGCAGATCATTGAAAGCATCCCGGGCGACGAGGACGTGTCTCTCTATACCCAGGGGAATTTCACCGATCTGTGCCGCGGCCCGCATGTGCCGACGACTTCGAGGCTGAAGGTATTCAAGCTGATGAAGCTTGCCGGCGCCTACTGGCGCGGCGATTCCCGCAACGAGATGCTGCAGCGCATCTACGGTACGGCATGGACGCGGAAAGAGGATCAGGATGCCTACCTGCTGCGCCTCGAGGAGGCCGAGAAACGTGACCATCGCAGGCTCGGCAGGCAGCTGGACCTGTTCCACATCCAGGAAGAGGCACCTGGCATGGTATTCTGGCATCCCCGGGGCTGGATCATCTGGCAGCAGGTGGAGCAGTACATGCGGCGGATATTTCGCGACAACGGCTACCAGGAGATCCGCACGCCGTCGGTATTGGACAAAGGCCTGTGGGAGCGTTCCGGCCACTGGGAGAATTTTCGCGAGAACATGTTCATCACGCATTCGGAGGAGCGTGATTTCGCGGTCAAGCCCATGAACTGCCCCGGGCACGTGCAGGTATTCCGCCAGGGATTGAAGAGCTACCGCGATCTGCCCCTGCGTCTGGCGGAATTTGGTTCCTGCCATCGCAACGAGCCCTCCGGCGCCTTGCATGGCATCATGCGCGTGCGCGCATTCACCCAGGACGATGCGCACATATTCTGCACCGAACCCCAGGTGCAGGACGAGGCAGTGCAGTTCATCGAGCTCCTGCAGAAGGTGTATGCCGACTTCGGCTTCGACGAGATCCTGATCAAGCTGTCCACCCGCCCGGAAAAGCGCGTGGGTTCGGAGGCGCAGTGGGATGCGGCGGAAGCCGCGCTGGAGGCGGCGCTCGCCCGCAAGGCGCTCGACTGGACATTGCAGCCAGGCGAGGGTGCTTTCTACGGCCCCAAGATCGAGTTTTCCCTCAAGGACAGTATCGGCCGGGTATGGCAGTGCGGCACGTTGCAACTGGATTTTTCCATGCCCGAGCGGCTGGGTGCGGAGTATGTCGCGGAAGACAATTCCCGCTGCGTGCCGGTGATGCTGCACCGGGCGATCCTCGGTTCGCTGGAGCGCTTCATCGGCATCCTTCTCGAGAATCATGCAGGGGCCCTGCCGTTATGGCTGTCCCCGGATCAGACGGTGGTGCTGAATATTTCAGAGGGGCAGGCGGACTATGCCCGGGAAGTGACGGACACGCTGAAGCGGGAGGGCATACGTGCCTGCGCGGACTTGAGAAATGAGAAGATAACCTATAAAATACGTGAGCATAGCTTGCGGAAACTGCCTTATCAGGTCATAGTCGGCGACCGGGAGGTTGCCGCGGGGCTGGTATCGGTGCGAACCCGGGAGGGTTCGAATCTTGGTCAAATGTCATTGCAGGCGCTGATCGAGCGGTTGAGAAGAGAAGCGTCTGTCGGAGCCGGCGCGTCCGTCGGCGATAACACACCTGGGGAGTTACTATAGTCCAAGAAAAAGCAGCGCGCATCAATCAGGAGATTACCGCACCGGAGGTGCGCTTGATTGGCGTGGAAGGAGAACAGATCGGCGTGGTGTCCCTGGCAGCTGCCAACAGCCTGGCAGAGGAGGCCGAGGTGGATTTGGTCGAGATCGCCCCCACCGCACAACCGCCGGTGTGTCGCCTGATGGATTACGGCAAGTTCCGTTATCAGGAAAGCAAGAAAAGACACGACGCCAAGCTCAAGCAGAAACAGGTTCAGATCAAGGAGGTCAAGTTCCGGCCCAATACCGACGATGGTGACTACAACATCAAGTTGCGCAATCTGATCGGTTTTCTGCAGGAGGGCGACAAGGCCAAGATCACCTTGCGTTTTCGCGGTCGCGAAATGGCGCATCAGGAATTTGGTGTGCGCTTGCTGGAGCGGATCAAGGCCGATCTGGAGATGCATGCGGTGGTGGAGCAGTTTCCGCGGATGGAGGGTCGGCAGATGGTCATGGTGCTGTCTCCGCGCAAGCGGGAGGTGAAGGTCATCAAGCCGAAGGCTCCCGAGGATTCTAGCGGTGCCGGCCAGTTGGGAGGGAGCAGGCAGGAGACGGCGTCCCGGATCGAGGATGCCACCTCCCGGTGAGTTAGCAGACGACATTGCATCCCGTGGCGGTTCATGCGGCCGAAATGCAGGTTTGCGTCGGATGCACAACAAGTGATTTCCGGGTTTTCGAAGTGTTCTTGCGGGAACCGCCCGGCGTCATCCAAGACAGGAGTCGTAGCATGCCAAAAATGAAGACCAAGAGCGGGGCGGCAAAGCGTTTCAAGGTGCGGGCCGGTGGCAGCATCAAGCGCTCGCAGGCGTTCAAGCGTCACATATTGACCAAGAAGACCACCAAGAACAAGCGTCAGTTGCGCGGCACCACTGGCGTTCATGCCAGCGACGTGGTGTCTGTGCGCACCATGCTGCCCTACGCCTAAGGAGAGAACGCCATGCCAAGAGTCAAGCGGGGCGTCACGGCCCATGCCCGTCACAAGAAGGTATTGACGCTCGCGAAGGGTTATCGCGGGCGGCGCAAGAACGTCTATCGCGTGGCCAAGGAAGCGGTGATGAAAGCGGGGCAGTATTCCTACCGCGATCGCCGCCAGAAGAAGCGCGACTTCCGCGCCTTGTGGATTGCCCGCATCAATGCTGCGGCCCGCGAATGCGGGTTGTCCTACAGCGTGTTCATGCACGGCCTGAAGAAGGCCGAGATCGAGGTGGATCGCAAGGTGCTGGCGGACATCGCCGTATTCGACAAGGCGGCCTTTGCCAGGATAGCCGAGCAGGCCAAGGCCAGCCTGGCCACCTGAAAGCCGGTAGTCACGGGAAGGCGCGAAGCGGCCACGGATGGCCGGTGGCGGTTCCTTCCTGCTGTGACTGGAATCTCCGTCGCGTTCCATGAACAATCTGGATGCTCTGCTCAACGAGGCCGTCGATCGGTTCAACAGCATAGGTGATGCCGCTGAACTGGAGCAGGCCAAGGCGTATTACCTCGGCCGCAACGGCAAGCTGACTGATCTGCTGAAAGGCTTGGGCCGGTTGTCGCCCCAGGAGCGCCCTGTCGTGGGCAGCCGCATCAATCAGGTGAAGGAAGCGCTGGAGACGGCGCTCCGACTGCGGCGCGATGCCATACGGGAACAGCAGATGGCGGCGCAGTTGACCGGCGAGGCCCTGGATGTCACATTGCCGGGGCGCGGTTCGGGCAGGGGTGGACTGCATCCGGTCACGTTGACACTGGAGCGCATCGAATCCCTGTTTCGCGCGATCGGCTTCGCGGTGGCGTCAGGCCCGGAAATCGAAACCGATTTCCACAATTTCACCGCGCTCAATATTCCGGACAATCATCCGGCCAGGGCGATGCACGATACTTTCTATATCGACGATGCCCGCGGCGGATATCTCCTGCGTACCCATACCTCGCCGGTGCAGATCCGCTACATGCAGCACAGTCGTCCACCCCTCAAGATCATTGCGCCGGGACGAGTATACCGTCGCGATTCGGATCTCACCCATACGCCCATGTTTCATCAGGTGGAGGGGCTGTGGGTGGACGAACAG
Source organism: Nitrosovibrio sp. Nv17 (assembly GCF_900119085.1). GTDB lineage: Bacteria > Pseudomonadota > Gammaproteobacteria > Burkholderiales > Nitrosomonadaceae > Nitrosospira. The sequence goes on from NZ_FPIQ01000001.1 coordinate 127,361, forward strand.
GTCAATTTCGCGACTCTGAAGGGCGTGCTTGCCGACTTCATGCAGCATTTTTTCGAAAGGGACGACCTGCGCGTCCGTTTTCGTGCCTCTTTTTTCCCGTTCACGGAACCGTCTGCCGAGATGGACATCGGCTGCGTGATGTGCAGCGACGGTTGCCGCGTGTGCGGCCACACCGGCTGGCTGGAGGTGCTGGGATGCGGCATGGTGCACCCCAACGTCTTCCATCATGTCGGGATCGACGCCGAACGGTACACGGGGTTTGCCTTCGGCATGGGTGTCGAACGGTTGGCGATGCTGAGATATGGTGTCAGCGACCTGCGCCTGTTCTTTGAAAACGACCTGCGGTTCCTCAAGCAGTTCAGCTGAGGCGTTCCATGATTCCATACTGTGTGAGCATGCGTGCGCGACGTTCCATCGATGGCGGGCGCACCGCCTTTTTTCCGGATAGCTCATGAAATTCTCGGAAAAATGGCTGCGTACCTTCGTCGATCCTCCATTGCCGACACATCGGCTGGCGCATGCGCTGACCATGGCGGGACTGGAAGTGGAGGCTCTCGAACCCGTCGCAGCGGACTTCGAGGGAGTGGTGGTGGCGCAGGTGCTGTCGTCGGAGAAGCATCCGGATGCCGATCACCTGAATATATGCCAAGTGGATGTCGGCGCCTCTGCCGGACGCGAGTCGCTGCAGATCGTCTGCGGGGCAGGCAACGTTCGCAGCGGAATGAAGGTGCCTTGCGCCCTGGTCGGGGCACGCTTGCCGGGCATGGTCCTGGCCCGTGCCACGATACGCGGGATCGACTCCCAGGGCATGCTGTGCTCGGCCGGGGAACTCGGCCTGGAGGACACCGGCGCAGGTTTGCTGCAGCTGGCCGACGACGCACCCGTGGGGGCGGATTTTCGTGGCTACCATGAACTCGACGATACGCTGGTCACGCTCAAGCTGACGCCCAACCGCGCCGACTGCCTGGGATTGCGGGGCATCGCGCGGGAAGTGGCGGCGATTACCTCCACCGTACTCAATCCTTTCGAGGATGCCTCAGTCGAGGGTACCATGGACGGATCCGTGGGGGTGCGAATCGAGGCGCCGGAGGCCTGTCCGCTGTACTGCGGCAGGGTGATACGTGACGTGACCCTTGCCGCCACCGTTCCGCCCTGGATGATCCGGCGGCTCGAGCGCAGCGGGATACGCTCCATCAACGCGGTGGTGGACGTCACCAACTACGTCATGCTGGAGACCGGTCAGCCGCTGCATGCCTTCGACCTTGGCAGGATCGCGGGTACGGGAAGCGGCCAGGGGATGATACGCGTGCGCTTCGCCGCGCCCGGCGAAGCGCTTCATTTGCTGAATGGCGTGCACCTCGCTTTGCAGCCCGACATGCTGGTCATTTCCGATGAGGGAGCGCCGCTGGCGCTCGCCGGCATCATGGGTGGGCGTGACAGCGGGGTGCAGACCGGTACCACGGCCCTGTTCCTGGAAAGCGCATTCTTCGCTCCCGACGTGATCGCCGGCAAGTCGTTTCGCCTGGGCTTCAATTCGGATTCCGCCCATCGTTTCGAGCGCGGCGTGGATTTTGCCGCCACCCGCGCCGTGCTGGAACGGGCCACGCGCCTGATACTCGACATCTGTGGCGGTCGTGCGGAAGCCGTCGTCGAAGCGCGCGGCCGGATTCCATCCCGCCCGCCGATCGACTTGCGTCTGAGCCGGTTGCGGCGCGTGCTCGGCATCGAGCTGGACGAGGCCGCGGTCGCCGGGATACTGCGCCGCCTGGGATTCGAATTCTCGACCACCTCCGGCGTGTTGCGCGTCATCCCGCCGAGCTACCGTTTCGACCTTGCCGTGGAGGAGGATCTGATCGAAGAAGTGGCACGCATCCATGGGTATCACCACATTCCAGCCGACACCCCACGCGCGGGGCTGGGCATGCTGCCCGTGCCAGAATCCCGGCGCGCGCCGTCGCGGCTGCGCCAGATCCTGGTGGAGCGGGAGTATCAGGAAGTGATCAACTATGCTTTCGTGGATCCCGCATGGGAACACAGCCCGGCAGGGGAGTGCGCGCCGGTGGCACTGAAGAATCCGCTGTCGGAGCAGATGAGCGTGATGCGCAGCAGCCTGCTGGGAGGTCTTGTTGCAAACCTGCAGTTCAATCTCAATCGCAGGCAGACACGGGTACGGCTGTTCGAGATCGGGAGCTGTTTCGAGCGGGGAGCGGAGGAGTACTTGCAACCCGAGAGACTGGCCGGCCTTGCCTGTGGGGATGCACTGGCGGAGCAGTGGGGAGCGCCCGCGCGCAAAATCGACTTCTACGACGTCAAGGCGGACGTCGAGGCGCTGTTCTGGCCGATGCTGCCCGATTTCGAACCGGCTTCCCATCCCCTGCTGCATCCGGGGAAGTCTGCCCGTATCATCCACGGCGGAAAATCCGTCGGCCATCTTGGATCTCTGCATCCCCGTTGGCAGGGGCTACTTGGACTTGCCGACTCCGCGGTACTTTTCGAGTTGGATCTGGAGGTGCTGCTCGAACGAGCGTTACCCCACGCCGGGGAGATTCCCAGATTCCCATCGATACGTCGCGACATTGCCGTGGTAGTGCCGGAAAACGTCACCGTGCGGACGCTGCTGGATAGCATGCGGGCACAGCAGCAGTCCATGGTCGCGGAGATTTCGGTGTTTGACATATACCGCGGCAAGGGAGTGGAAGATGGTAAAAAAAGTCTTGCATTCCGAGTGTTATTGCAAGATACTCAAAAGACTCTGACGGATGCGGAAGTAGACATTGTCATGGAAAGGCTGGTGCGCGCACTAGAAAATCAATGTGGGGCCATGTTGCGACATTGAGGAGTCGCAGCGATGATCCACTCGCAGACGTGGATGGACTGAATGAGGGAGAACATGACCTTAACAAAGGCTGAGCTGGCGGATTTGCTGTTCGAGAAGGTGGGACTCAACAAGCGCGAGGCGAAGGACATGGTGGAATCTTTTTACGAAGAGGTACGCGCCGCGCTGCAGAACGGGGATGCCGTCAAGTTGTCCGGTTTCGGCAATTTCCAACTGCGCGACAAGCGGCAGCGTCCGGGGCGCAATCCCAAGACCGGCGAGGAAATACCGATCACCGCACGTCGCGTCGTGACCTTCCATGCCAGCCAGAAGCTGAAGGCCATGGTCGAGCAGAGCCATCAGCATGGAAAACAGGACGCACGGTAGCGTCCTCCTGCCCATTCCGGCGAAACGCTACTTCACCATCGGCGAAGTGAGCGAACTCTGTGCCGTCAAGCCGCACGTGCTGCGTTACTGGGAGCAGGAATTCTCCCAGCTGAAGCCGGTCAAGCGGCGGGGCAACCGCCGCTATTACCAGCATCATGAGGTGTTGCTGGTGCGTCGCATCCGGGAGCTGCTGTACGATCACGGTTTCACCATCCAGGGCGCCCGCGGCCGCCTGGGCCAGGGCATGCCGGATCCGGCACGGGCAGCCTCGGTTCCCGCATCGGTCGATCTGGCATCGCTGCGCAGCGAGATCGGCAGCGTGGTGTCGCTGCTGCGATCCTGATGCACCCCTTCGATCCCGCGGCAATCTCCCCGGCGGGCGGCTTCCGGAGGAGATTCCCTGTGCTGCGGGCTTGTTTGCTATAATTCCGACGTTCGGGGCGTAGCGCAGCCTGGTAGCGTACTTGCATGGGGTGCAAGTGGTCGGAGGTTCAAATCCTCTCGCCCCGACCAAAACCCAATTCCCAATCGATCGTCTGCGTGCGTCTGCCCATGACAGGCCATACGGTTACTCGGTATTGTTCGAATGCGCATACTGCTCAGTAATGACGACGGGTATTTTGCGCCGGGCCTGGCCTGCCTTGCCGAAGTGCTGTCCAGCATCGCGGACATCATCGTGGTGGCTCCCGAGCGCGACCGCAGCGGTGCCAGCAATTCCCTGACACTGGATCGTCCGCTGCATCTGCGCAAATCGCACAACGGCTTCTATTATGTGAACGGCACTCCCACGGACTGTGTGCATCTGGCGGTCACCGGGATGCTGGACACCCTGCCCGACATGGTCGTGTCCGGCATCAACGACGGCGCCAACATGGGCGACGACACCGTCTATTCGGGAACGGTGGCGGCCGCCACCGAGGGTTTTCTGCTGGGCGTGCCATCCATTGCCGTTTCTCTGGCCGGTTTTTCTGCCGGCAATTTCGGTACGGCTGCGCGCGTTGTCGCCGACATGGTGCGGCGCTTCCAGCGTGACAAATTACTCGGCCCCGTGCTGCTCAACGTGAACGTGCCGGATATCGCCCACGAGGCGTTGCAGGGGATGGAGGTGACCCGGCTCGGCCGCCGGCACAAGGCCGAGCCGGTCGTACGCTCCCGGACTCCCCGGGGAGAGACCGTCTACTGGGTAGGCGCGGCCGGTTCCGCCCAGGATGCGGGAGAGGGCACGGACTTCCTTGCTGTCGAGCGCAACAAGGTATCGGTGACGCCGCTGCAGATCGATCTCACCCGATACGGTCAGCTGGATGCCGTCAGACAGTGGCTCACGAAATAGCGGCTGGCTTCCCGGCCAGGCTGCGCGGGCGACGATGGTGAACGTGCACCATTCCGGCATCGGCATGACGTCCCAGCGTACCCGAGCGCGAATGATCGAGCGTCTCCGGGAGCAAGGCATCCGCGACGAAGTGGTGCTGGGGGCGATGAGCGCGACTCCGCGCCATATCTTCGTCGAGGAGATTCTGGCCAGCCGCGCCTACGATGATCTGGCCCTGCCGATCAATTTCGGCCAGACGATTTCCAGTCCGTTCATCGTGGCACGCATGAGCGAACTGCTGCGCGCAGGCATGGGCCTGGGCAGAGTGCTGGAGGTCGGATCGGGCTGCGGCTACCAGACGGCGGTACTGGCGCGGCTGGCGCGCGAGGTATACTCGATCGAGCGCATCGGGCCGTTGTTGATGCGCGCACGCGCCCGGCTTAGGGAACTGCGTCTCGGCAATGTTCGCCTGAAGCATGGCGACGGCCTGCTGGGCCTGCCGGAGTGTGCGCCATTCGACGCCATCATGCTGACTGCGGCAACCGCGCACGTTCCCTCGTCCCTGCTGGAACAACTGGCGATTGGCGGTAGAATGGTGCTGCCCAAGGGCAGCCAGGATCAGCGACTGTGCGTGGTCGAACGGGATGCGGAGGGCTGCGTGGAGACGGTATTCGATGAGGTCAGGTTCGTGCCGATGCTGCCGGGCGTCCTGAAGGGCTAGCAGTGCGAGAGGGCAGTACAGGCCGCCCGCCATCCACGGCGGCAAGCGCGAGGTCGGGATGCCAGCAGAATTTTTCATCATGACGAACGACTCCGGATCATCATGAGTTGCGCATCTGCAGTGCTCTCCGCGGGCACGCCTGCTTTTGTGCGCATCTCCTGCATTGCGATTGCCCTGCTGTTGGCGGGCTGCGAATCCACGCCCTATCCGGCGCCGGTAACGGAGAGCGCAGTGATGCCCTCCCCTGCAGGCGAACCGGGCGCTTCGGGAGCGACGGGCCCGTCTCGCGGTGTCCATGTCGTTCAGAAAGGGGATACACTCTACAGTATTGCACGAAGCTACGGCATCGATCAGAAGGAACTGGCCGATTGGAACGGCGTCCAGGATCCGGCCACGATTCTCATTGGACAGCAGTTGGTGCTGTCCGCCCCCTTCTCCATACCGCAACCTGAACTCTTCGCGCTGCCGCCGACACCATCGGTTGCGGCCGTGGTGACCGTACCCGATGCCGCGCCCGCCTTTGAAGAAAAACCGGGGATCAATACCGACAGGCTCAAGGTTGAACCCAAGGCGTTGAAGCTGCCCTATTCCGAGCAGGCCATGGCGCAGATACAGGGCGTGGCGCCCGTTCCTGCCATCGGCTTGCCTCGAGAAGCGCCCATGGCAGAAAAAGGCGTGCTCCAGCCTGGTTCGACGGCAACCGCGCCATCCGGAGCGCCGGAGACCGCCGTCGGTGGGCGGGATCACGTAGACTGGGGCTGGCCGACAGCCGGCAGGGTCATCGAAAAGTTCTCGGAGGGCACCAAGGGGATCGATATTGCCGGCAATGCCGGACAATCCGTGACGGCTTCTGCCGCAGGCAAAGTGGTATACAGCGGGGCAGGGCTGCGCGGCTATGGCAAGCTCATCATCGTCAAGCACAACAATACATACCTCAGCGCCTATGCGCATAACGACAAGATTCTGGTGAAGGAGGGGCAGAGCGTGGCGAAAGGACAGAAGATCGCCGAGATGGGAAGGACCGATGCCAGCACGGTAAAGCTCCATTTCGAAATTCGCAAGAATGGAAAACCGGTGGATCCGCTGCAATACCTGCCGGAGGCTCCTGGATGAAAGGAAAGGATGACACCGAGGAGTACGGAGTGTCCGATCCGACCCTGATCGAACCGGGCGGCACGGCACCCGATACTGCGGCGGAAACGATGGTCGCGGACGGCAGCAGGGGAGCGGGCGACATGCCCTCGATCGATGCGACCCAGATCTACTTCAACGAAATCGGCCACAGTGCGCTGTTGAATGCGGAGGAGGAAGCGATACTGACCCGCAAGGTGAAGCAGAACGACGCCGAGGCGCGGAAACGAATGATCGAGTGCAATTTGCGCCTGGTGGTGAATATCGCGAAGCACTACACCCATCATGGCGTCGCTCTTCTGGACCTGATCGAAGAAGGCAACATGGGCATGATGCACGCGCTCGACAAATTCGATCCGGAGCGCGGATTCCGTTTTTCGACCTATGCCACGTGGTGGATACGCCAGAGCATCGAGCGCTGCATCATGAATCAATCCCGTACGATCCGCCTGCCCGTGCACGTCATCAAGGACCTGAATACCGTCCTGCAGGCGTCCCGCCATCTGGAAGCGCACACGGGCAAGGAACCCAGGCCGGAGGACATCGCGTACCTGGTGGGACGCCCGGTCAAGGAAGTGCAGCGCATGCTGTTCCTGAACCTCGGCATGATGTCCCTGGATGCTCCGCTCGATGTCGATCCGCTACTGTGCATGGGCGACATCATGGCCGACGAGAATACGCCGGGCCCCGATCTCATGCTGGAGCAGCATGAACTCAGAAGCCGGCTGCAGGAATGGCTGGGTCGGTTGAACGAGAAGCAGCGCTACATCATCGAACGGCGCTACGGTCTCAATGGCGGCGAAATCCACACCCTGGAGCAGCTGGCGGGCCATCTGCACCTTACCCGCGAGCGCGTGCGGCAGATTCAGCTGGAGGCGCTCGAGGCCCTGCGCACCGTATTGAGCGGCGAGGGTGTTTCCAGGGACGGCGTATTCTAGGGCCTGCCATCGTCCGGGGAGCACCGGATGGGCGCGGGGCCGGCGTGTGGCCTTTATTCATGTTTGAAGTATAATCGTCGCTGGATGATGGTTGTTTGCGCCATGCGACCCGGTCTCCACGGTCGGGTCTTCGATCAACCGTGTCGCACACAGTCCCGGTGTACGATACTTCACGCGCTCGAGCCGATTATGAATATGTCACAACCCGAGTTTGCCGCACCCCACCCCGACATCTGCACCGAAGAGGAAATTTCGTGGCTGGTGCATGCCTTTTACGCAAAAGCCAGAAAGGACCCGAAGCTGGGGCCGATTTTCGAGGGACACGTGAGCGACTGGGATGCGCACTTCGTGCAGATGATCAATTTCTGGTCGATGAAGCTGCGCGGCACCAGCCGTTTTCGGGGCGCTCCCATGCCCAAGCACGTTGCGCTTCCTGGCCTCACGGCGGAACTCTTTGGACGCTGGCTGCATCTCTTTCGTGAAACCACGGGCGAGATGGAGAATCCCGTCCTGAAGTTCAATGCCGATACCCTGGCGCTGCACATCGGCGACAGGCTATGGCTGCGATATCAGATGGAGCGCTACCCGGACAGGGAACTGGTGGGGTTGATCGAGTAGCTGCCCGGGTAGCCCCCACGGGAGCCATCGGCAGTGGTTCCCCGGGTCTATCGTCCCATACGTCAGTTCTTTCCGGCAGATCCCTGCCCGTCGCCCGCCGGGCCGGGTTCCATGTAGATGAGTTCCCACAGATGGCCATCAAGATCCTCGAAGCCATGCTGGTACATGAAGCCATAGTCTCCGGGTTCCGTGGGCGTGGTTCCGCCGGCGGCCAGGGCCTTGCGTACCAGGGCATCGACCGCGTTGCGGCTCTCGCACGACAGACATACCAGCACCTCGGTGCTTTTCGTGGCATCGCAGACTGCCTTGGGCGTAAACGTCGCGAACTTTTCCCGGGTGAGGAACATGACAAAGATGTTTTCGTCCACGATCATGCAGGTAGCGGTTTCATCGGTGAACTCAGGATTGAACCTGAAGCCGAGCTTGGTAAAGAAAGCGACCGACCGGGAAAGGCTCCTGACCGGAAGGTTCACGAAAATCTGGGTTGCCATGCCTGCCCTTTCGATTTATTCAAATCCTTCATTATACGGTGAGTTGGCTGCAGAATAGCTCATTCACCCCCGAGATTCACACCTTCCAGTTCCAGCCCCTCGACTCTCTGAAGAGAGGGCCCTGCCCGCGATAGCGCGGGTCCCCATAAGCCCATCGCAGCACCGTCACCCGCCTGGTCCGCTCCCCATGCTTCGGCCCCGTGCCTCATGACCTGGCATGCGTTTCCCTCGGCGCGCCGGACGAGTGCCGGCAGCAACCCGCAATACCCATCCCATCGGGAAACCGCGCCGCCCGGCCAAGTTCCAATCTCCGGCCCGGGTTGCGAGGATACCCGTGATTTCGGATATACTTGACCAACGCCACGTGCGGCCCATATGAAAATGAAAAAGCAAGCGCAGCAACGGATATTCTTCGAGAGATCACATAGGAGAGAAAACGATGAGCGATCAAAAGACCGGAAGCATCACGCATGTCCTGCCGCCCCTGCCCTACGCGGATGATGCCCTGGATCCCGTCATTTCGGCCCATACACTGAGTTTTCACTATGGCAAGCACCACAAGGCCTACGTGGACAATCTGAACAAACTGGTGGCGGGTACCGAACTTGCCGACCGTTCCCTGGAGGAAATCATCGCCGCGACCGCTGGTCAGGCGGACAAGGCGGGCGTGTTCAACAACGCCGCGCAAATCTGGAACCATACATTCTACTGGAACAGCCTGAAACCGGGGGGGGGCGGGCAACCGCCGGCTGCGCTCAGGGAGCGCATCGAGGCCTCCTTCGGCAGCGTGGATGCGTGCAAGCAGGAACTGGCGGCGGCGGCCACCACCCAGTTCGGCAGCGGCTGGGCGTGGCTGGTGCGGGATGGCGATACGCTCAAGGTGGTCAAGACCGGCAACGCGGACGTGCCGCTGACCAAGGGATTGACGCCGCTGCTGACCCTGGACGTATGGGAGCACGCTTACTACCTCGACTATCAGAACCGCCGCGCGGACTACGTCAACGCCGTGCTCGACAAGCTGATCAACTGGGGTTTCGCAGCGGACAACCATGCATGACATGTTCGGCGTGCTTCCGTGAACGGTCGCATCCCCACGCCAGCCGAACAGCTGCCGGTCATCAGGCGCGGATGCGATGAGCTTCTGATCGAGACGGAACTTGAACAGAAGCTCGCGCTGGCGCGTCCCCTCCGAGTCAAAGCAGGATTCGACCCGACCGCCCCCGACCTGCATCTCGGCCACACCGTCCTGCTCAACAAGATGCGTCATTTCCAGGATCTGGGGCACCACGCCCTGTTCCTGATCGGTGACTTTACCGGCATGATCGGCGATCCCAGCGGCAAGAACGTCACCCGCCCCGCGCTCAGCCGGGATCAGGTGGCTGAAAATGCGCAGTCCTATGCGAACCAGGTATTTCGCATCCTCCGGCCCGAACGGACCGAGGTGGTGTTCAACTCCCGCTGGATGGATACGTTCGCTGCCGCGGATCTCATCCGGCTGGCGGCCACGCATACCGTTGCGCGCATGCTGGAGCGGGATGATTTCGGCAAGCGCTACGCGGCCGGGAAGCCCATCGCAATCCATGAATTCCTGTATCCGCTCGTCCAGGGCTACGACTCCGTGGCGCTCGAGGCGGATGTCGAACTGGGCGGCACCGACCAGAAGTTCAACCTCCTGATGGGCAGGGAGCTGCAAAGGCATTTCGGGCAGCCACCGCAGTGCGTCCTCACCATGCCGTTGCTGGTAGGCACGGATGGCGTCCACAAGATGTCCAAGTCCTCGGGCAACTATATCGGCATCGCCGAGCCACCTGCGGAGATATTCGGCAAGCTGATGTCGATTTCCGATGAATTGATGTGGCACTATATCGACCTGCTGTCCTTCGAGCCGCTCGATATCCTCCACCGCTGGCGCCGCGAAGTGGAGCAGGGACGCAACCCGCGCGACATCAAGGTGCAGTTCGCACAGGAGATCGTGGCGCGCTTCCATAGTCGACAGGACGCGGAACGAGCGCTCGCCGATTTCGAGGCGCGCTTCAGGCGTGGCGCGATACCGGATGACATTTCCGAGAAAGTGTTGCATACTGATGGCGAGGGATTGCCCATTGCCCAGGTGCTCAAGCAGGCGGGACTCACGGCCAGCACCACCGAGGCGTTGCGTGCGATCGAGCAGGGGGGCGTGAGGCTGAACGGCGAGAAAGTCGTCGACAAGACGCTCAGGCTGGATTGTGGGGCAGCCGTGGTACTGCAGGTCGGCAAGCGCAGATTCATGCGCATCGCGCTCGTCCGACGTGAAACGGAAGGAATGCCACAAACCCCTTGACCCCCTGTCTGGTATCTGTATAATCCCGCCTTCTGTTGCGACTACTTCATGAATTCGTGGTCGCCGTCGCTCTTTAAAAATTTACAGCCGATAGGTGTGGGCACTTGGCCGGAGCATCCGGAAGTTCCGTTTCTCGAAACGGGATGACGGATACTTGAGAGTCGAAGTGCTCGCACGATGTAAGTGGATTCCGGTCCTGCTTCTGCAGACACCGGGATCCAGTCGTACGTCAAGCGAGAGTTTTACCAGCATTGAACTGAAGAGTTTGATCCTGGCTCAGATTGAACGCTGGCGGCATGCTTTACACATGCAAGTCGAACGGCAGCACGGGGGCAACCCTGGTGGCGAGTGGCGAACGGGTGAGTAATGCATCGGAACGTATCCTTAAGTGGGGGATAACGCATCGAAAGATGCGCTAATACCGCATAATCTCCGAGGAGAAAAGCAGGGGATCGCAAGACCTTGCGCTTTTGGAGCGGCCGATGTCTGATTAGCTAGTTGGTGGGGTAAAGGCCTACCAAGGCTACGATCAGTAGCTGGTCTGAGAGGACGATCAGCCACACTGGGACTGAGACACGGCCCAGACTCCTACGGGAGGCAGCAGTGGGGAATTTTGGACAATGGGGGCAACCCTGATCCAGCCATGCCGCGTGAGTGAAGAAGGCCTTCGGGTTGTAAAGCTCTTTCAGCCGGAACGAAACGGTTACGGTTAATACCCGTGACTAATGACGGTACCGGAAGAAGAAGCACCGGCTAACTACGTGCCAGCAGCCGCGGTAATACGTAGGGTGCGAGCGTTAATCGGAATTACTGGGCGTAAAGCGTGCGCAGGCGGTTTTGTAAGTCAGATGTGAAAGCCCCGGGCTTAACCTGGGAACTGCGTTTGAAACTACAAGGCTAGAGTGTGGCAGAGGGGGGTGGAATTCCACGTGTAGCAGTGAAATGCGTAGAGATGTGGAGGAACACCGATGGCGAAGGCAGCCCCCTGGGTCAACACTGACGCTCAGGCACGAAAGCGTGGGGAGCAAACAGGATTAGATACCCTGGTAGTCCACGCCCTAAACTATGTCAACTGGTTGTCGGGTCTTAACGGACTTGGTAACGTAGCTAACGCGTGAAGTTGACCGCCTGGGGAGTACGGTCGCAAGATTAAAACTCAAAGGAATTGACGGGGACCCGCACAAGCGGTGGATTATGTGGATTAATTCGATGCAACGCGAAAAACCTTACCTACCCTTGACATGTACCGAAGCCCGCCGAGAAGTGGGCGTGCCCGAAAGGGAGCGGTAACACAGGTGCTGCATGGCTGTCGTCAGCTCGTGTCGTGAGATGTTGGGTTAAGTCCCGCAACGAGCGCAACCCTTGTCATTAATTGCCATCATTCAGTTGGGCACTTTAATGAGACTGCCGGTGACAAACCGGAGGAAGGTGGGGATGACGTCAAGTCCTCATGGCCCTTATGGGTAGGGCTTCACACGTAATACAATGGCGCGTACAGAGGGTTGCCAACCCGCGAGGGGGAGCTAATCTCAGAAAGCGCGTCGTAGTCCGGATCGGAGTCTGCAACTCGACTCCGTGAAGTCGGAATCGCTAGTAATCGCGGATCAGCATGTCGCGGTGAATACGTTCCCGGGTCTTGTACACACCGCCCGTCACACCATGGGAGTGGGTTTCACCAGAAGCAGGTAGTCTAACCGCAAGGAGGGCGCTTGCCACGGTGAGATTCATGACTGGGGTGAAGTCGTAACAAGGTAGCCGTAGGGGAACCTGCGGCTGGATCACCTCCTTTCTAGAGTCGATCCGGATTCAAGTGCCCACAACCTATCGGTTGTTCGATGAAGCAGGGTTGGGGTTCGGCGTGAGGCTGGAGAAGCCGCAGACCCGGGCTCTCGTTCTTGAGCTCTGTGCAGGGTCTGTAGCTCAGTTGGTTAGAGCACACGCTTGATAAGCGTGGGGTCGGTGGTTCAAATCCACCCAGACCCACCAACTCATGGGGGTGTAGCTCAGATGGGAGAGCACCTGCTTTGCAAGCAGGGGGTCATCGGTTCGATCCCGTTCACCTCCACCAGTTCTGCGCGTCGAAGAACGACGTCATCATCCAGAAGCCAGAATTCAGCCAGTCGCTGACTTCTGGTTTTTGACCAGCGGCTGTAGCCGTCGGAGGGTGGAAATTCCAGGGGAAACCCGGGAGGTTCCGGGTTGTCATGCCGCTCCGGTGCTCTTTAACAATTTGGAAGAAGTCAAGCGTTCCGTATCCAGGGAATATGTTGCCCGTGTCTTGGGTTTCATGTTCGAGGATGTGGAACGATAGGGTTGGATTGCATCGACGTGCCGCATGTTTAGTCGTATGCGGTGCGCGCAGACGCCTGTAGCCAGGCTGGTTTGGAGGACATGGAATATCCGGGTCCATCCGGAAGCTTTCCGGTCGTTCCGAGCCCTCAAGGTTATAGGATCAAGCGAATAAGTGCATGTGGTGGATGCCTTGGCGATTACAGGCGATGAAGGACGTGGAAGCCTGCGAAAAGCTTCGGGGAGCTGGCAAACGAGCTTTGATCCGGAGATGTCCGAATGGGGAAACCCGGCCCGCAAGGGTCAACCTTGGCTGAATACATAGGCCAAGCGTGGCGAACCTGGTGAACTGAAACATCTAAGTAGCCAGAGGAAAAGAAATCAACCGAGATTCCCAGAGTAGTGGCGAGCGAAATGGGAGCAGCCTCCAATCTTTAGCATCCGGGTTAGTCGAACCGTCTGGAAAGTCGGGCCATAGCGGGTGATAGCCCCGTAGGCGAAAATCCGGGTGTGGAACTAGGGTTGGGACAAGTAGGGCGGGACACGTGAAATCCTGTCTGAACATGGGGGGACCATCCTCCAAGGCTAAATACTCGTAATCGACCGATAGTGAACCAGTACCGTGAGGGAAAGGCGAAAAGAACCCCGGGAGGGGAGTGAAATAGATCCTGAAACCGCATGCATACAAACAGTGGGAGCGGACTTGTTCCGTGACTGCGTACCTTTTGTATAATGGGTCAGCGACTTACATTCAGTAGCAAGCTTAACCGCATAGGGGAAGCGCAGCGAAAGCGAGTCTTAATAGGGCGCTCAGTTGCTGGGTGTAGACCCGAAACCAGATGATCTACTCATGGCCAGGATGAAGCGGGGGTAACACCTCGTGGAGGTCCGAACCCACTAATGTTGAAAAATTAGGGGATGAGCTGTGGGTAGGGGTGAAAGGCTAAACAAATCTGGAAATAGCTGGTTCTCTCCGAAAACTATTTAGGTAGTGCCTCACGTATCACCTTTGGGGGTAGAGCACTGTTATGGCTAGGGGGCCGTTTAGGTCTACCAAACCATGGCAAACTCCGAATACCGAAGAGTGCGAGCGTGGGAGACAGACATCGGGTGCTAACGTCCGGTGTCGAGAGGGAAACAACCCAGACCCTCAGCTAAGGTCCCCCAGACACAGTTAAGTGGTAAACGAGGTGGGAAGGCTAAGACAGTCAGGAGATTGGCTTAGAAGCAGCCATTCTTTAAAGAAAGCGTAATAGCTCACTGATCGAGTCGTCCTGCGCGGAAGATGTAACGGGGCTCAAACTGTGCACCGAAGCTAGGGATTTGCACGCAAGTGCAGATGGTAGGAGAGCGTTCCGTAGGCCTGCGAAGGTGGCTTGAGAAGGCTGCTGGAGGTATCGGAAGTGCGAATGCTGACATGAGTAGCGATAAAGGGAGTGAAAAGCTCCCTCGCCGTAAGCCCAAGGTTTCCTGCGCAACGTTCATCGGCGCAGGGTGAGTCGGCCCCTAAGGTAAGGCAGAAATGCGTAGCTGATGGGAAACTGGTCAATATTCCAGTACCTTCGTTCAATGCGATGCGGGGACGGAGAAGGTTAGCTCAGCCGGGTGTTGGATGTCCCGGTTCAAGCGTGTAGACGTGCCGCCTAGGCAAATCCGGGCGGCTTAGTTGAGGCGTGATAACGCAACATCCTTCGGGATGCCAAGTGAGTGATACCCTGCTTCCAGGAAAAGCCGCTAAGCTTCAGTTGAATGAGGACCGTACCGCAAACCGACACAGGTGGGCGGGATGAAAATTCCAAGGCGCTTGAGAGAACTCAGGAGAAGGAACTCGGCAAATTGACACCGTAACTTCGGGATAAGGTGTGCCCCTGGTACGTGTAGCGCCTCGCGCGTGAAGCGGAAGGGGGTTGCAAAGAAATGGTGGCTGCGACTGTTTAATAAAAACACAGCACTCTGCAAACACGAAAGTGGACGTATAGAGTGTGACGCCTGCCCGGTGCCGGAAGGTTAAGTGATGGGGTGCAAGCTCTTGATCGAAGCCCCGGTAAACGGCGGCCGTAACTATAACGGTCCTAAGGTAGCGAAATTCCTTGTCGGGTAAGTTCCGACCTGCACGAATGGCGTAACGATGGCCACACTGTCTCCTCCTGAGACTCAGCGAAGTTGAAATGTTTGTGAAGATGCAATCTCCCCGCGGCTAGACGGAAAGACCCCGTGCACCTTTACTGTAGCTTTACATTGGACTTTGACAATGTTTGTGTAGGATAGGTGGGAGGCGTTGAAGTGGACTCGCTAGAGTTCATGGAGCCGACGTTGAAATACCACCCTGATGTTGTTGAGGTTCTAACCTGGGTCCATGATCTGGATCGGGGACCGTGTATGGTAGGCAGTTTGACTGGGGCGGTCTCCTCCCAAAGTGTAACGGAGGAGTACGAAGGTACGCTAGGTACGGTCGGAAATCGTGCTGATAGTGCAATGGCAAAAGCGTGCTTGACTGCGAGACTGACAAGTCGAGCAGATGCGAAAGCAGGTCATAGTGATCCGGTGGTTCTGTATGGAAGGGCCATCGCTCAACGGATAAAAGGTACGCCGGGGATAACAGGCTGATTCCTCCCAAGAGTTCATATCGACGGGGGAGTTTGGCACCTCGATGTCGGCTCATCACATCCTGGGGCTGTAGCCGGTCCCAAGGGTATGGCTGTTCGCCATTTAAAGTGGTACGTGAGCTGGGTTTAAAACGTCGTGAGACAGTTTGGTCCCTATCTGCCGTGGGCGTTGGAAGTTTGAGTGGACCTGCTCCTAGTACGAGAGGACCGGAGTGGACGCACCTCTGGTGTACCGGTTATGACGCCAGTCGTATCGCCGGGTAGCTAAGTGCGGAAGAGATAACCGCTGAAAGCATCTAAGCGGGAAACTCACCTCAAGATGAGACTTCCCGGGGGTTAAACCCCCCTAAAGGTTCGTCGAAGACTACGACGTTGATAGGTCGGGTGTGGAAGCGCAGCAATGCGTTGAGCTAACCGATACTAATTGACCGTGAGGCTTGATCCTATAACCTTGAGCATACCCTGGGGTATCGCTGCGAGGTGTCTGCAGGATGCAATCCACCCGCTTGACTTCTTCAGGAACGCGATACGAATCGCTCCGTATCGTGATCCACGGTTACGCCTGGCGGTCATAGCGCTTTGGTCCCACCCCTTCCCATCCCGAACAGGGTCGTGAAACGAAGTTGCGCCGATGATAGTGTGTTTTCACATGTGAAAGTAGGTCGCTGCCAGGCATTCCATGAAAAAGCCCCGGTTCTTACGAACCGGGGCTTTTTATTTTCCTCTTCAGTCGGTGGCGCAGCGCCCGGCAGCACGGAGTTCAGTGTACCGGCTCCTCCACCGATTGGGGAAACAGGTCGAGGCGGAACGGCTTGATGTAGACCTGGTCCCCCTGCGCCAGTTGCAGCTCGCGAAAGCGCTCCTTGGTGATCTCGACCTCGATCAGATCCTGCGCGTCGCCGTCATCGCGCGTCAGCTCGAGGCGCACGATGGGGCCGACGGAAAGGATGTGGAAGACATGTGCCGCGAGCGCACCGCCGTCATGGATTACCCGGTCGACGTGGATGTCGTGCGGACGCACGTAGGCGACGGCGGGTTGTTCCTCGGCTTCCGAATGATCGGGGGCATCGATTTCGATGCCCCCGATCCGGGCGCGTCCCTGGTGCAGGCGGCCATGGAACAGGTTCACCTTCCCCAGGAATTCGTAGACGAACGGACTGGCCGGCTGCTCGTACACTTCGTCCGGCGTGCCGATCTGCTCAATGCGTCCCTCATTCATGACCACCACCCGGTCGGCCACCTCGAGCGCTTCCTCCTGGTCATGGGTCACGAACACGCTGGTGATGTGAATCTCATCGTGCAGCCTGCGCAGCCAGGCCCGCAGTTCCTTGCGCACCTTGGCGTCGAGCGCGCCGAAGGGTTCGTCCAGCAGCAACACCTTCGGCTCCACAGCGAGCGCCCGCGCCAAGGCGACGCGTTGCCGCTGTCCTCCGGACAGCTGGTGCGGGTGGCGTTCGGCCAGCCAGTCGAGCTGCACCAGCTTCAGCAGATCCTGCACCCGGCGGCGGATGTCGGCATCACTGGGACGCTGCGGCTTCGGGCGTACACGCAGGCCGAATGCAACATTCTCGAAGATCGTCATGTTGCGGAACAGCGCATAGTGCTGGAACACGAATCCCACGCGCCGCTCGCGCACGTGCTGCTGGGTGGCATCCTCTCCCTCGAACAGGACCTGTCCGGAGTCGGCTACCTCCAGCCCCGCGATCACGCGCAGCAGCGTCGTCTTTCCGGAACCCGACGGCCCGAGCAGCGCCAGCAGTTCGCCCGAGCGGACCTCCAGATCGACATTCTTCAGCGCGACGAAGGACCCGAACCGCTTCACCAGATTGCGTACTTCAATGCTCATCTATATTCTCCTGCTGTCTGTTCCGGAATTCGACCAGGGTCTTGAGGGCGAGCGTCACCAGCGCCAGCAGCGCCAGCAGCGACGCCACGGCGAATGCGGCCGCGAAGTTGTATTCATTGTAGAGAATCTCCACATGCAGCGGCAGTGTGTTGGTACTGCCGCGGATGTGCCCCGAAACGACCGACACCGCGCCGAATTCACCCATGGCGCGCGCATTGCAGAGTATGGTGCCATACAGCAGGCCCCACTTGATGTTCGGCAGCGTCACGCGGAAGAAGGTCTGCCAGCCATTGGCGCCCAGCACCACGGCGGCCTCCTCCTCCTCGCTGCCCTGCGCCTGCATCAGCGGAATCAGTTCCCGCGCGATGAAGGGCACCGTCACGAAAATGGTGGCGAGCACGATGCCGGGCACCGCGAAGATGATCTTGATGTCATATTCTGCCAGCCAGGGCCCCAGCCAGCCCTGCAGGCCGAACACGAGCACGTAGATCAGCCCCGAGACCACCGGCGAGACCGAGAACGGCAGGTCGATCAGCGTGATCAGCAGGCTCTTGCCGCGGAACTCGAACTTGGCGATGGCCCAGGCCGCAGCGACCCCGAATACCAGGTTGACCGGCACTGCGATGGCCGCCGCCGTCAGGGTCAACTGGATCGCCGCCACCGCATCCGGCTCCGTGATGGCGGCGAGATAGGCATCCACCCCTTTCTTCAGGGCCTCGTAGAATACCGAGATCAGCGGGACGAACAGGAACAGCGTGAGGAACGTGAGCGCCGTTCCGATCAGTGTCTTGCGCACCCACGCGGGTTCACTGGTGATTTCCCGGCGATGGCCGAGGTCGGTCGCGGGCGCAGGCGTCGGAAGTGCAGCGGTCGTCATGGACTGGGGGGTCATCTCACTACTTCCATATTATATGGCGCTGGTTCGCCGACGGCTCCACCATTGCAGTACATTGATGATCAGCAGCATCAGGAACGAAATGACCAGCATGACCACCGCCAGCGCCGTGGCACCGGCGTAGTCGTATTGTTCGAGTTTGGTGATGATGAGCAGGGGGGTGATCTCCGAAATCATGGGCATGTTGCCGGCGATGAAAATCACCGAGCCATACTCGCCGATCGCACGTGCGAACGCAAGCGCGAAGCCGGTCATGAGCGCCGGCAGCAGCACGGGGAGGATGACCCGGGAGAACGTCTGCAGCCGATTCGCCCCCAGCGTCGCCGCCGCTTCTTCCAGTTCCGGTTCGAGATCCTCCAGCACCGGCTGCACCGTGCGCACCACGAACGGCAGGCCGATGAAGGTGAGCGCGATGAAGACGCCGATCGGCGTGAAGGCGATCTTGACGCCGATCGGCTCGAAGAACTGGCCGATCCAGCCGTTGCCGGCGTAAAGCGCGGTCAGCGCGATACCGGCGACCGCCGTGGGCAGCGCGAACGGCAGGTCGACCAAGGCATCCACCAGCTTCTTGCCGGGGAAACGGTAGCGCACCAGCACCCATGCCACCAGCAGACCGAATATGGCGTTGACCACCGCCGCCGCAAACGACGCGCCGAAGGTGAGACGGTAGGATGCCAGGACGCGGGGGGTCGTGACCGCGTCCCAGAATTCCGGCCATGTCAGCGCGGAGGTGCGGATGAACGCCGCGGACAGCGGGATCAGCACGATGAGGCTCAGGTAGAGCAGCGTGAATCCGAGCGCCAGATTGAATCCCGGCAAGACGCTATGTTGTCTGAGGGCGCGCAAGTGAAGACTCCTGTGATTGTGTCATGGGTGATGTCCCGGGAGCGGGCGCGGCTGCATCGACATGGCTCAGGCTGTCGCCGGAGGATGCGGCAGGCGTATGGAAAGGCGTCTCTGCAGGACAAAGATACCAGGATCCGCTGCTTCGAAGACACGTGAAACCGGTCCTCCCAGAAGGCGTCCCTGCAGCAGGCCGGCACCGACCTGGAATGCGGCCGCCATCTGTTGCCGGGTCTCGATACCGTGCACCAGCAGGACAGCGCCGAAGCGGTGCACGTCCTCGCGCAATGGGGCCGAATCGGAATGGTGCAGCAGGCTGGAAGCCTCCAACCGCAGGACATCGGGATAGAGGTCCCGCAGCTGCGGCATCCAGCCTGCCGCGCCGCTGTGATTGGCCGCGATCCGGTAGCCATGCGAGCGGTAATTGCCGACCACTCGCTTGAACAACCGCCAGTCGCGGTTCACTTCTACCGGAATCTCGATGACCACGCGCGAAGGCGTTATGCCGATCAGATTCAGTATTTCCGAGAATGCGCGGCCATGGTCGTCCTTGACACTTTCCAACAGGCGCGGCTGCACGTTCACGGAAAGCCAGCCCAGCCCATTTGCGACGTTGAAGTAATTGAATGCATGCAGGGTACGGCACAGGCGATCCAGTTTGACCAGCAACCGGTCTTCCGTTGCCAGCGCGAAAATGTCCCTCGGCAGCGTCATGCGCTGGTGGCCGGGTCCGCAACGAACGTAGGCGGCATGACCCGCGACCTGGCGGGTGCGGGCATCGATGACCGGCTGGAACGCGCTCGACAGCCGCCGATCGGAAAAATGAGCGGTTATCCAGCCATCCTCCGACCGCCGCAGCGGAGAGTCGGTGGTTGCCTGGATTTGCACCAGTTCGTCAGGCGGGCTGCTCATGCTCGTTTTTCCGTATCCTCAGGCATGCGGGTGGCGCGGATGGATGGGTGGATTCAGTGCCGCGGCGAGAGAGGCGATGAACGGGAGCGGGTCGCCGCCGCGACAGGGAGGCTCCGCAAGCGCCAGCTCACCCAGCTTGCGGCGCAATTCGTGCGTCGAACTGCGGCAAAAGAGCAGCGGGATGCCATTCTTGTTGGCCTGCAGCTTCAAGGCGTTCGATACACTGTGGTTGACGTAGTCGTACAGTATCACCACGAGCTTGGCGCTGGTCGGGATGGTTCGCTTGGCGAACCTGGACTGACGTCCGTTCCAGTGCTCGACATCCTTGAGCCCATGCGCGATGAGCTCCCGCCGGAACGTCTCTATGTAGTCTCCGCCTACGATCAATGCAGTCATATCAACCTCCTTGTGGGTTGTGGCGCTGCGGCGCCACCCGGTCGTGTCACTTCTGATAAATCTGGTCGAATGTGCCACCATCGGCGAAGTGGATCCTGTGCGCCTTCTGCCAGCCGCCGAATGCGTCGTTGACGCTGAACAGCTTGATGGCGGGGAAGTGGCTGGCGTACTTTTCCACGACCTTCGGACTGGTGGGCCGGTAGAAATTCCTTGCGGCGATCTCCTGGCCCTCATCCGAGTACAGGTACTTGAGATAGGCCTCGGCAACCGCCCGCGTGCCCTTCTTGTCGACCACCTTGTCCACCAGGGCGACCGAGGGCTCCGCCAGGATGCTGAGCGAAGGCACGACGATCTCGAACTTTTCGCTGCCCAGCTCCTTGATTGCCAGGAAAGCCTCGTTTTCCCAGGAAATGAACACGTCCCCCACGCCGCGTTCGACGAACGTCGTGGTCGAGGCGCGCGCGCCGGAGTCCAATACCGGCACGTTGCGGTAGATGGCGGCGACGAACTCCCTGGCCTTCGCCTCCCCGAAATGGCGCTTGCCGAATTCCCAGGCGGCCAGGTAGTTCCACCGCGCGCCGCCGGAGGTTTTCGGATTGGGGGTGATCACCGACACGCCGGATCGGGCCAGATCGTTCCAGTCCTTGATGCCCTTGGGGTTTCCCTTGCGCACCAGGAAGACGATGGTCGAGGTGTACGGCGTGCTGTTGAGCGGCAGGCGCTGCTGCCAGTCCTGCGGCAGCAGCCTGGCTTTTTCGGCGATGGCGTCGATGTCGCTTGCCAGGGCCAGGGTCACGACGTCGGCCTGAAGCCCGTCGATCACCGAGCGTGCCTGTTTGCCCGAACCGCCATGGGACTGGCTGACCGTCACCTTTTCATGATGCTTCGCTTCCCACTGCCGGGCAAAGGCGGCGTTGAATGCCTGGTAGAGTTCCCGGGTCGGGTCGTAGGAGACGTTCAGCAGAGCCTTGTCCGCCAGTGCGTGACCGCCGCAAAGAAGCCCCGCGGTCAGCAGGCCCGATACCAGCCATTTCCTGATTTGCATGTTTTTCCCTTTCATTGAAGTGTCGGTTGGATGAAGGCTACTTGAATGCGCTGATCACCACTTCGGCATAGAAGAAATTGGAACTGCCGGGGCTGCTTCCCAGTGCCGCGATCTGCCGGTTGCGCGTGAATTCGCCGCTGGTGAAGTGGGAGTAGCCCAGCGTCGCCCCGATGTGCCCCGTCAGCTGATAGCGCACGCGCACGTCGACCGAGTGGCCGATGAAGTCCCCGCTCCGCCCGGTGGGGTCCCGGTTGAAGCTGCTGCCGCCCAGCAGGTTGTTGAATCGATCCGTGCTGCTTGCAAGCCAGTACCAGTTGTAGCCGCCATCGATGCGCAGGTTTTTGGCCGGCTGGAATTCCAGCTTGATCTTGGGGGCCTTGACGTTCTCGAAGATGATGTAGTCGTCAGCCGACCAGGGCCGCGCGAAGCCGAAGAAGCGCTCGAAGCGGTTGCTGACCCGGTTGCCGGGGTTGCGGTCGCCGCTGGCGTAGCCGTAGAAGGCGCTGACACGGGGTTTCCAGGCATGTTTGAAGGTATAGCCCGCCTCGAGGGTGTAGCCGTGCGCGTCCTGCCGGTCGGCGCCATTCTCCCCGAACTGGTAGATCAGGTTGAAGTCGTAGTCCAGGCCCGTGCCGCCGACGACCCCGTAGCCGCGCAGGGCGGTGGCGTGAATCACGCGGTCGACCTGCCCCGGCACCTTGCTGCCGTCCTGCACCAGGCCCATGTAGTAGGGCTGGAGCGTGATGACGTCGGACCACCGGCGCCAGTGGCCAATCGCGCCGTAGAACCACTGGTTCGTGATGCGCTGGTCGAATTCGGTCAGGACGCGCTTGACCGGCTGATAGGCCCATAGATCGATTTCCCAGTCGTTGACTTCCTGGCCCAGGTTGATGCGGAAACCCTCGAAGGTGTTGGTCGTGTTGCGCCATTCGTTGCGGCCGATCAGACGGCGGTCGAGCGCCTCGTAGGCCATGCGGCCGATCCGTACCCTGAGCGGGCGATCCTGCTTGCGGTCGTCCTGGCCCAGCGCCTGGCGGAAGTACAGTTCGCCGTATCCCTGGATCAGGTCGTAGTCGTTGAAGTCGCGGTCGTCATGGGGAAACTTGCCGTTGTAGCGGCGCGAATCCTGGAACTCGACCACCCCGCGCAGCGGATCCAGAATCTCCTTGATGCCGAAGTAGGCGCGCGAGCGCAGCA
Organism: Nitrosovibrio sp. Nv17; assembly: GCF_900119085.1. Lineage (GTDB taxonomy): Bacteria > Pseudomonadota > Gammaproteobacteria > Burkholderiales > Nitrosomonadaceae > Nitrosospira. Next base: position 150,120 of record NZ_FPIQ01000001.1, read on the forward strand.
GGAACGGCTGGTCCAGCGTCGACCGGTTGCGCCGGATGTCGTTGCTGCGGAATTCGTAGCGGGTGCGATGGTCCAGGCCCACGTCCAGCCAGGTGATGTCCTTGAAGGCTTCGATGCCGGTCTCGGACAGGTTGCGGACGTAGCGCGGCGGATCGGACTCGGGCTGCGTCGAATAGCTGCGGGCAGGCTTGTAGTAGCTCGTGCTTCGGCTGGCCTCGGTCCGGCCTGCGCCGGTCCCGGGTTCGCGCCGCACCGGCAGCGGAACGGCCCACGTGGCTTCGCTGTCGGTGCGGCCGGCCGGGGCCTGTGTCTCCTCCGGCAAATCGGCCTGTGCGTATCGGACGGAACGGGCGTCCGGCCGGGTCGGGTGTGCGTGTATTTCGTGTTCCTCCGCTTGAATCGGGCTGGCGGGCAGTGTGCCGATCGCGGCTGCGATCAGGATGCGCCGAAAACTTCTCATGCCTTGACTCCATAGGGCTCCCCCGGTATTCCGGTCGGGTCGCCGGCTTTCTGTACCGACCGCTCCTCCGGAGCGGCGGGGTCGGGTTGATAAACGCTGTTTCCCTCGATCAGCGGCTGTGACGATTCATCTCCTGCGAGAGGCGTCGTCGTGACTCAGGCGAATCTTTCTGCGGCTCTCTATCTGCACCACGCGGCCGTCGTGGATCAGCACTTCCACCGATCCGTACTGGACGGCGGCAATGGCCCGCAGTATCTGCTGGCCGATTTCCGGGGGCAGGTGCCCCGTCGTATCGTTACCCGTCGCGGCAGCATCGTCGCTGTTCGCGATGGGCGCGGTCATCTATCTCACTCCGTAGATCTGGTCGAACAGGGCGCCATCGTTGAAATGCCTGGACTGCGCCTGCTTCCACCCGCCGAATATCTCGTCGATGGTGAACAGATCCAGTGCGCGGAACCGGTCCCGGTGCCGGGCCAGAATGCTTTCGTTGCGCGGGCGGAAGTAGTGCCGGGCGGCGATCTCCTGGCCTTCGTCCGAGTACAGGTATTCGAGATAGGCCGTCGCCAGCGCGCGGGTACCCCGCTTGTCGGCCACCTTGTCCACCACGCTCACCGGGCTTTCCGCGAGTATGCTGGTGGAGGGGTAGACCACGTCGAACTTGTCCTCCCCGAGTTCCTTCTGCGTCAGGAAGGCTTCGTTCTCGAACGTGAGCAGCGCGTCGCCGATGCCGCGCTGCACGAACGTGGTGCTGGCAGCCCGGCCTCCGCCGTCGAGTACCGGCACGTTCCGGAACAGCCGGCCCACGAAATCCTGTGCCGCACGTTCGTCACCCCCTTTCCTGATCACGTAGCCCCACGCGGCCAGGTAGCTGTAGCGGCCATTGCCGGAAAGCTTGGGATTGGGAATGATCGCCGCTACGCCCGGCCTGACCAGATCGTTCCAGTCGCGGATGTTCTTCGGATTGCCCCGGCGCACCAGGAACACGGTGGTGGAGGTGAATGGAGCGCTGCCGTAGGGGAACCGGCGGGCCCAATCCAGCGGCAGGAGCTTGCCGCGCTCCGCCAGCAGGTCGATGTCATTGGCCTGATTCATGGTGACGACATCGGCCTGCAGGCCGTCCAGCACGGCCCGCGCCTGCTTGCTCGATCCACCGTGGGACTGACTGACCGTGACCGCCTCGCCGGTTTTACTCTTCCAGTGCGCGGTGAAGGCGGGGTTGTAGTCCTTGTAGAATTCGCGGGTGACGTCGTAGGACACGTTGAGCAACGAAGTCTCTGCCGTTGCCGGCATTGCGCCAAGGAACAACAGCCCCATCAGTATTCGAAGCATCTTTTCTCCATGGTGTTGCCAGAGGCCTGCAAGTGGAAATGGCGGTCCCGGCAACGGATATTCCGAGCGAAGACGCTGGTCGACAGAAGGTACCAGCGCTTTTTTAGTCGCGGAACCAATAAGTTTCGATTTGTTTATCTCTTTTTTTCATATATGGCCGCCCGGACCGGATGGAAATGCGGATAACCGGTTCCCGCCACGCGTTCGGCTCAGGCGTATATTTTTTCCCGCAATACGGATTCGGTCAGGTCCGGTGCCAGACGGCCGATGAAGTCGTAGGCGTAGTCGCGCAGATAGCGCCCGCGCCGCACCGCGATGCGGGCGTAATTGGAGCCGAACAGGTGTCCCGCCGGAATCAGCGCCAGCGAGATGTCGCGCTCGGGATTGAAGGCGAGGGATGACACCACGCCCACGCCCAGGCCCAGGCCCACGTAGGTCTTGATGACATCCGCGTCCATCGCGGTGATGACGATGTCGGGTTCGAGGTTCGCCTGGCGGAACGCATGGTCCACGTGCGAACGGCCGGTGAACGAGGGATGGTAGGTGATCACCGGAAACTTGCTCAGGTCCTGCAGCGTGACCGTGTCCAGCGCCAGCAGGGGGTGGTCGGCGGGAACGATGATGCCGTGCTCCCATTCGTAGCAGGGAAAGCTGATCAGGTTGGGGATCTGGGACAGCGTTTCCGTGGCGATGCCGATGTCCGCATCGCCATTGAGCAGCAGTTCCGCGATCTCCTTGGGGCTGCCCTGGTGCAGCGAGAGGTGCACCTCGGGCACGTCGAGCATGAAGCGCTTGATCACGTTCGGGAGGACGTAGCGGGCCTGCGTGTGCGTGGTGGCCACCGTCAGGTTGCCGCGCTTGCGTCCCGAGAACTGGGAGGCCACACGCTTGATGTTCTCGGCGTCGAGCAGGATCCGGTCGACCACCTTCAGCAGATCCCTGCCCGCCTCGGTCAATCCCACCAGGCGCTTGCCGAAGCGGGAGAAGATCTCGACCCCCAGTTCGTCCTCCAGCTCCTTCAACCCCTTCGAGATGCCCGACTGGGAGGTGAACAGTGCCTTCCCGGTTTCGGTCAGGTTGAAATTCTGACGGACGGTCTCGCGGACGATCCGTAGTTGCTGAAAATTCATAAGCGGAAATCTACCGTGTTGTCAGCCGTATATGAAGTTATAAAATATGGTTTCGATATGAGAAATTGTGATTAAGAAAGTAGCTGGAGTGGGATGGGCGCAGGGCGCTCCCATGGGCCGCTCATCGGGCACTCTCCGAACGCGAACCCGGGAGTTTCAGCCGGTGCCGGTCCAGGTCGTCGCGGGCATCCTGGAAGATGTTCTCGAGCTCCACGCGCTTGATCTGGGTGAAGGGTTCCGCACGCAGCACGCTGGTCAGGGGCCCCGGCTTCTCGACGTGGTCGATCAGCGTCCGTCCCAGCTGGTAGAGCCGACCGTTCTTGTCGATGCACTGCGCCAGGGTTTCGTCCAGCGTGGTTTTCTCCGCCGCCGCGCGCTCCAGCAGGCGTTCGCCCTCCTGCCGCGCCGTTCGGGTATCGGCCAGTTCCCCGCGCACCTGCTGCAGGGCCTCCTCGGCCGCTTTCAGCCGGGCTTCGAGATCGGCGGCGCGGGCCAGCTCCCGCGCATGCTCCTGCGTCAGGCGGTGGTGGCGCTGGGCCGCCTGCTCCAGTCCCTGCTGCGCCTCGGCGGCGCGCGCCTCCTGCTCCTTGAGCCTGCCGTCCAGTTCCACATTGGCGCGTTCCAGCTCCGCGGCCTTGGCCTGCGCATGCCGGATCGCCTGCTGCGCGCGGCGCTGGGTCTCCTTCTTGTCGACGCTCCACGCGGGTCCTGCCGTCGACACGAGCACAATCAGGAGCGCGAGCGTCGACGCCTTCAGGCGGACGGGCAGCGGCGACAGCGTATCCGGCATCTAGAACCTCGCCGTAAGGTCCAGCTGGAAGACATCGATTCCCAGCTTGGGGCCGATGATCTGGTTGGCGCTCAGCCAGCGCCCGGTGAGCCAGACGTTGTCGGCCACCGCATACGACGCGCCACCGATCCAGCCCTGCGCGTTGGTGCCCCCGAGGTAGAACTCGGAATCGGTGAAGCCGTCCAGCAGCGAGTCCGACTCCATGCGCTTGAATGCCGCGAACAGCAGCCAGTCGTGGCGCTTCGCCGCGAGCAGCTGTCCCATGTCCTGGAGCATGGTGGTGCCGATGTCGAGGCGGATCTGGTAGGCGGTGGCGCCCTCCCTGCCGCTCAGGCTCGCGCCGCGCCGCCTCATCTTGTCGGGGTTGAAGGCCAGGTTGCGGGCGTAGTCGCCCATGAGGCGGATGTGCAGGGGATTGAACATGCTCAGGTCGATCCCCCCTGTCACGTTGATTTCCCGGAACTCCGAGGCCAGCCCGTAGACGCCGCCGCCGTCCAGTCCGGCCACGGGAGGATTGTTGAGCTGTATCAGTGAATTGCCCTTCTGGCGCCACTGCACGGCGGTGGTGTTGAGGCGGATGTCGCCGTTGAGCTCGCTGATCCTGCCCGACATGTTCTCGTAATGGTAGTAGGCCGCCGCCAGCGTGATCTTGGACTTCGGCGTCGGATTCCACTCCACGCCGCCCTGCCCGGCGAATAGCCATTTGTCGCTTTTCGAGAGATCCACCTCCTGCACCGGGAACGCGCCGCCCGTGCCGAACAGCCTCAGGCTGTCGTTGATGCGCGGCTTGGCCGAGACCATTACGCCGTCGAAGTTCAGGTCCGGATCCCACACCATGTCGGTGCGGTAGAAGGGATTGGCGACCTTGCCGCCGCTGAGCAGCAGCCAGTCGTACGGCCTGTAGTTGAGATAGAGCCGGTCGAACTGGACTGCGAAGTGGCGGTTGCTGTCGCCGAGCGTCTGGTTGGTGGCGATCGGGTTGTCGCTGCTGCCGTTGGTGACCAGCCGCGCTCCGGCGCTGAAGTGGTCCGTCAGCGTCACGCTGGTGGCGAGCCGGCCCCGGACGCGCCAGCGCATGCGGTCGACGGTGGTGTTGTTCACATCCACGCCAAACAGCCGGAAGATCCCCGGCAGCGCGTTGGCCGAGGAGAACAGCGCATTCTCGTGGCGCAGGCGCACGTCGCCGCTCCACGAGAACCGTTCCACCCAGGAAGGCAGCGGCTTGCGGTCTCCCCACTGCTCGGTGCGCGCGTGCGCGAGCACGTCCTGCTTGATCTCCTCGCGCATCTCCTTCTTGACGAGCTCGGGGACGTACTGCATGCGGATGACCTTGCCCTTGCCGCCATTCTCCGTCCCCGGACTGCCCGCGACCGCCGGCAGCGGCTCGGCGCCCGCCTTGGGGGCGTTTTCCTCCTCGACCTGCTTCAGCAGGAGATCCGCCTTTTCCTTGGACAGTATGCCCTCCTGCACCAGCAGGTCGATCAGCTTGAGCGTGCTGGCGTCGGCCATCACGAGGTCCGGCGACAGCAGGCCGAACAGTACCAGTGCGATTTTCGGTAGTCGTCTCATTTTCATCTCATCTCATCTTGTCTTTATGTCATATGTATATGCGTGCGTCAGCCGCTCGCCGAGCGGGAAATGATCCTCAGCTTCACCGGCTGCGGCATGCTTTCCGGAGGCGGTTCGGAAAGCGGCGGCATGCCGTTCAGCGCCGTCCTGATCAGCCCGTCCGTCTTGGCGTTGCCGCTGCTGCCTTCCAGCTCGAAGCGCTCGATCCGCCCGTTCCCGGCGATCCAGACGCGGACGATGAGGCGGTAGTCCCCCTTGGCCAGCTCCTTGTCGCGCGCCAGCGCATCCTCGATCTGCCCCTTGAGCAGGCCGGTGAACCAGGAGAAGCGGTCCTTGCCGCCGATGACGGTGCCCCCCTGGTACTCGTTGGTCACCGTGCCGGCCCCGAACGGGCTGGGCCCGTCCCCGGCGGCGCCTTCCATCTTCAGCGACTCCGCCGGCGGCTGCGGCGTCTCCTGCGGCTTGGGCTGCTCCACCTTCACCTCCTTCGGCTGTTCCTTGGGCGGTTCCTTGGGCGGCGGCGGGGGTGGCGGCTTGTCCGGCATGATCTTGATCGTGGTCACCGGTTTCTTGGGAGCGCCGCCGCTCATCAGGCTTTTCAGCACCAGGGCGATGCCTGCCAGCGCCAGCGCCACGCCCAGCCCCAGCGCAATGCGCCGCAGCCACGTCCGGCCGCCCGCCTGTCCGCGCGCGGCGGGCGCGGAGAGCGGGGATGCGCCCTGGGACGGGTTGGCCATCAGGTGCCTATCTTTGCCGTCACCAGGCCCACGTTCTCGATCTCCAGGCGCGTCACCAGATCCACCACCGCGATCACGCCGGCGTAGGGCGCCCGGGCGTCGCCCTTGATCATCACCGAGAACTTGGGATCGCGCGCCTTGGTCGCGCCGAGATGGGCTTCGAGCTCGGCCAGGCTCACGCCCACGCCGTTCATCAGCAGTCCGCCGCCCTCTTGCACCTGCACGATCTTCACCTCGTGCTGCTCGGTGCTGGGCTTGCTGGAGGGTTTGGGCAGGTTCATGGTGAGCCCCTGCACGCCGGCGGTCGTCATGAGGATGAAGATCACCAGCAGCACGTACGCCAGGTCCAGCATCGGCGTGATGTTGATGGTGTCGTAGGGCTGCGCGTCGTTCTGCACCTGCATCAGTCGGCTCCTCTCTTCGTGACCAGGCCCACCTCCGTGATGCCCAGCCTCTTGCAGATCTCCAGCACTTCCGAAATCTTCTCGTAGTGCGCCGCGGCGTCGCCCTTGAGTACCACCGGCAGCGCCGGGTTGCCGCGCTGGAACTCGCTCAGGCGCTGTTCCAGCAGCGCCATGTCCACCGGATAGGCGTCCAGGTAGACGGCGCCGTCCTGGGTGACGGTGATGGCCCGCATCTGCGGCTTGGCCAGGCTCGCCGTGTTGCGCGTGTGCGGCAGTTCCACCTTCACGCCCTGCACCGAGGCCGTCGTCATGATGATGAAGATCACCAGCAGCACGTACGCCAGGTCCAGCATCGGCGTGATGTTGATCTCGTCGTAGGGCTGGTTGTCCTCCTTGACGTCGCTCGACATGGCCCGGCCTCCTAGCGCCCGTACAGTTCGGCCACGCGGGTCACGAACTCGTCCACGAAAATCTGCATGTCGATGGTGATGTTCTTGATGCGGCTCGCGAGGTAGTTGTAGCCGAACAGCGCCGGGATCGCGACGCCCAGCCCCGCGACCGTGGCCAGCAGCGCCGCCGCGATGCCGGGGGCGATGGCGTTGACGTTGACGTCGCCCGCCGCGGCGATCGCGGCGAAGGTGATCATCACCCCCACCACCGTGCCCAGCAGGCCGAGGAAGGGGCCGCCGGAAATGGCGATGGTGAGCAGCACCATGTTGGCGTTCAGCTTCTTCGTTTCACGGATCAGGTTGGCGTCGATCGAGGCCTTGATGGCGTCGATCGAGGCGCCGCTCAGCGCCAGCTCGTGGTCGCTGCCGTAGCGCTTGCGGATCTCCCTCAGCCCCGCGCCGTAGAGGTGGAACAGGGATGAATCGGGATAGTCGCCTCCCTGGTCCAGCACCAGCAGCTCTTCGCCGCCGGCGTTCACGAAACGGTCCAGGAATAGGCGGTTGCCGCGATCGGTGCGGGTGATCAGCTTGTTCTTCGCGACCATCACCACCAGGCTGATCGCGAACATGAACGCCAGGATGACGATGACGACCCACGCGTCGACCGTCAGGCTCTGCACCAGGATGCCGATGTAGGACACGTCCCCGTCGTCCTCCTCGTCGCCGTCGATGGAGGAGGGCTTGCCGAGCTTCAGCAGCTGCCCGTCCATCCCCTGGCCCGCCACCGCCAGCTTGAACCAGTCCGCGCCGCGCGCCGTGCTGGCGATCTGGATCTCGTCCAGCTCGCCGCTGTAGCCCGCGCCGATCTCCACCGCCTCCTGCACGTCGGGCAGCGTCAGGCCGCCGTCGCCCGCGGTCAGGCCGTTCACGTACAGGACCGCCCTGCCGTCGCCCACGCTCACGCCCACGTGCTGCCAGGCGCCGGCCTTGATCTCGCCGCCTGCCACGCTGGCACCGCCGGCCGCCAGCACCAGCCGGGTGCCGTCGATCCCCAGGGTCAGGGTGCCCTGGCGGTAGAGCGTCGCCTGCTGCGGCAGGGCGTCCGGCTTGATCCAGGCGGAGTACGTCAGGCCGCCGCCGGCGCTCAGGGCGAGGGCGGGCGCCGCCGCGATGCTCAGGGGCCGGCCCTGGAATATCGCCGCCTCGCCCAGCAGCGCCGCCTTCTGCAGCCCCACCTCGCCCGTGGCCGCCAGCCTGCCGGGGCCAGCGTCCTGCAGCAGCGCGGCAGCGCCGAAATGGAACACCGCCGCGGTTGCCGCATCCCAGCCGCTCCCGCTGTCGGCGGCCGGGGCCGACTCGTTGCCGTAGTAGAGCCAGAAGTGGGCCGACTTGTCCGCCGGATCGACCTTCGGCAGGTGCACCCAGATCACCGCCAGCTCGTTGAGGGCGTCGAACTTCTCCACGTGGAACCTGAGTTCGGTCTTGTCGTCCGCCGCCACGAAGCGCAGGTCGGAGCCGTCCGGGCTGGCATCGAGGAAATTGAAGTTGCCCGAGTGCAGGCGCACCGCCACCGGCACCTGTTCGACCGCGGAAGCCACGCCGCGCGGATCGAGCGTGATCTTGATGCGGGAGGTCCAGGCCTCGTCCCAGTAGGCGGCGGCGAGCGGGGAAAGCAGCAGGCAGGGCAGCGTCAGCAGCAGGGCGAATACTTTGTTCATCAGGGCGAATGTCCTTGGTGGGGTTCTCCGGGGCGTACGCTACATTTCCAGCAGCAGCTTGAAGTGCAGGCGCAGGTCGCCGGGTTGGATGTGGGTGGTGCTGTTTCTGAAGCCGCGCAGCGGCCAGGCGAAATCCAGCGCGCTGCTGAAGCCGCTCAGGAACCTCAGGCTGTCGGGCGACCTGAGCCTCAGGCCGAAGCCGGCGCTCACGATGCCGTACGACAAATCCGTGTCCAGGCGCCTGTAGTTGTGGGTGAAGGCGCCGTCGAGGAAGGCGAGCAGCCGCAGGTCGGCCAGATCCCACGGCAGGCGGGGGGTCTGCAGCGCGACCGAGCCCTGGAAGCCGTTGTCGCCCAGCAGCTGGACTTCCGGATAGCCGCGCACCGACTCGAAGCCGCCGGCGCCGAACTGCTCGTTGTTGACGAGCGGCTGGTTGGCGATCTGCGCGGACACGCGGCCCGTCAGCAGGAAGTCCCGGGGCAGCGTGTGGCGCCGCTGCAGGTCGGCGCGGAGGTACATGAAGTCCGCCTGCGCGCCGTGGCGCTTGCACTCGAACTGCTCCTCGAAGAATCCGGGCAGGCATTCGATCTTGCGTTCGCTGATGGCGCGCGCCGAGAAGTTCGCGGCCAGCCCGAACTGGGTCGCGCCCTGGGTGTCCTGCAGGGTGCCGCTGTACTGCAGGCTGATGGGGAAGTATCGGATCGGCGTGTTCAGCGAGTTCGTTCCGAGCTGCACCGTCTGGTCGAAGCTCTTGTAGTCGAGGCCGAGCGTCAGGCTGTGGTAGTAATCGTCGAGTCCGGTCAGCGGCAGCACCAGCCGGGCGCCGACGATGTCGCCCTTGCCGATCACGTTGGTGTTGCCCAGTATCGCCACGTTGCTGTTCGCGTGCACGCCGTAGACGGCGAGCATGAGGCCGCTGTCCCCCAGCCCCATCAGGTAGGTGCCGGAAAAGACCTGCACCTGGTCGAGGCTCTCCGGCGAGATCTGGTATTGCAGGTTGAGGCTGTGGCGCCGCTGCCACAGGTTGTCGTAGCGCAGGGTGCCGATCAGCCGCAGGCGGCTGGTATTGGGGCTGAAGCGATCGTTCAGCTCCAGACTTGCGTACAGCGGCGACCGGTCCCGCACGTTCAGGTCGACGTCCACCGTGCCCGGCGTCGTGCCCGCCCGCAGCACCGGCGACACGCGCAGGCTGGCGGAGCGGTTCAGGGCAACCATCTCCTTCTGCACTCCGGGGAAATGGGGCACGCTGCCCTCGGCAAGGGAAGGCAGCGCCTCGCGTATCCGCCCCAGCGAGTAGTAGCGGGCGTCCTTGACGCGCAGGCGCCCGACCCTGCCCTCGGTCACGACCAGCCGCACCGAGCCGTCCTTGACGTCCTGCTCGGGGATGTCCACGAACACGGTGAGATAGCCGCCGTCCTTGTAGCGCTGTTCCAGCGCCAGGCGCGCGGCTTCCAGGTCGTCGATGGTCTTGTGCTCGCCCATGTAGGGGTAGAGGGTGTTCTCCACCTCCACCTGCGGCAGCACGCTGTTGCCCTCGATCTGGATGTCCAGGATATCGAAAGACACCTTCCCTTCTCCCTCTGTCCCCGTGGTTTCCGTGCCGGCTTCCGGTTCTGCGTCGCCGGGCGGCGGGGATGTTTCCGCCGCCGAGATGTGCGGCCAGAGCCCGCATTCCATCGCGAGCAGCAGTATCCACAGTATCCTGAAGCGGCACGGCGTGCGGCGACCCGGTATTGTTTTCAGTCTCATCGAATCCGAGGTTTCTTTCTTATGGGTATTCCGGGCGTATGGGAGGGCCTGGAATGGGCCCGCCCGCCTGGGCGGCCATGCCCTCGTACGCATGACGGCGGGGTTGAATCAACCGAAAGTCATATAAAGTGCGAAATCCATCATTAAAAGTCGGGCCGGGACAATATACGATCGATGCCAGGCCAGATGAACCTATAAAAAATGGTTACGATATGACTTTTTATGCTAAAAACTCTCCCACATGGCCTCGCTGCCGAGGCCATGACAATCGCGTGGCGTCCGCGCCGCCTGGACGGATGGAGCAGGGAGAGTCCGCCCCGGCGCCGGGTGAGGCGGGGCGGCTTCCTTCAAGCCTGGGTGCGGGCGCTACTTGCCCAGCCCCAGCACCTCGACCCGGATGAACGACGGCAGCAGGTCGCGCGTGTTCGACAGGCTCGCGCTGCTGCTCGCCATGTCGCGCCCGAAGTCGTCGGTGGAGCGCGCCACCGAGGCGCCCACGCTGGAGCCGGCCGCCGCCGCGCTCGCCAGCACGCCGCTGTCGGAAACCGGGGTGCCGGTGGACACGCCACCGACGCGGATGTTGTCCGCGCCCACCACCTGCACCGCCGCCACGTTCAGGTTGCCGGCCACGCGGATGCCCGCGTCGCCCGCGTCGACGATGCCGCGGGGCGCCAGCAGGTCGACCGAGCCGACCGCGGTGCCGCCGCCGGTCAGCAGCTGGCCGATGCCGCTGCCCGAGACCGCGCCGCTGGGGTTGACGAAGATGTTGCCGTTGGCGTCCGTCTGGATCACGGGCGGCGGCGCCGCCGAGGCGGTCTTGGCGCCGCGGCCGGCGTCGATGTTGCCCTCCGAGGCCCACAGCAGGATGTCGCCGCCCTGCAGGGTGAGGATGCGCGAGCGGTTGACGGTGATGTGCTCCCGCGCGAAGGTGCGGATGGCGCCCTCGCCAAAGGCCATGATGCCCAGGTTGGCCGCTGCTGGGATGCTGGGTATGACGGCATCGTCGATCTTCAGGGCGGTCAGTTCGGCCGGCGGGTTGGTCAACCCCGCCACCACCGAGCCTCCGGGCGCCAGCAGGGAGATGTCGCCGCCCTGCTCGGTCTTGATCTGGCTGAAGAACAGGTTGATGTCGCCGGCGTAGTCCGCCCCGGCGCCGGGGAACAGGGTGGCGATGGCGCCGTAGCCGCGGTCGTAGCCCGTGCCCTCCTCGCTTTCGCCGAGGTTGTGCTCCAGGCCGGCGGTGCGCAGCTCGGCGTACAGCACGCGCGAGACGAAGGGCAGTTTCTGCGGATCCGGCAGGACGCGGAAGGCCGCGAGCGCCTGCGCGTCCGTGAGGCTGCCCTGGCCGGTGAGCTGCTTCATGTAGGCAGTCAGCGCCGCCGGGTGCGTGCCCGCGTGCGCGCTTGCCGGCACCAGGTAGCGCTCGATGAAGGCGGCGTACTCGGGTGCGCGCAGCCCGCCGTCCGCCTGGCTGCCGAGGCCCGCGGCGGCGACGATGTCGGCGCCGCGCGCCGGCAGGCGCGCGTCATCGGTGGCGCCGCGGGTGCTGATGCCTCCGCTGTTGCCGAGGTCGACGTGGCGCCCCGCCAGGATCTGCAGCAGGCCCGGCCCGCCGACGCGGATACGGTCGGGGTTACGCACCAGCCGATTGCTGCTCGGGCTCAGGTTGACGTCGAAATGGAGGTCGCGGCCCGCCTGCAGCAGGGTCAGGTCACCCGGGTTCAGGTTCTTGCCCTCCAGCCTCAGATTGCGGATGTCCTGTCCGGCGATGAACTGCGCCTGCTTGGGCAGGTAGATCGGCTGGCTGTTGCCGAGGATGCTGCCGCGCGCGGCGACGATGCGGATGGGCTCGGGGTTGTCGCGGTGCAGCGGGACGAGCGGCCAGGCCACCGTGTCCAGGTGGATCAGGGCGCTGGCGCCGGGTATCGGCGTGGCACCGGCGGCTTGCAGCAGGTTGGCGGGCCGCAGCGGGTTGGCCGCGCGCGCGGGGTCGGCCTCGTACATCTGCAGGCTGCCGAGGCTGACGTCCCCCTGCGCCAGCAGGTGCAGGCTGCCCCGGGGCGAGGGAAACAGGCGCATGCCGTTGTTGGTCTGCAGGCTGCCCGAGAGCGCGGCGGCGTGGACGCGGGCGGGATAGACCAGGAATTCGTCGATTTTATAGCTGACGAGGATACTCAGTCCTCCAGCGGCCGACTGGATGGCGCCAGCGTCGTTGTTGAGGGTCAGGTTACCGGCGACGCTGCTCAGGTCGACCGCGCTCGCGGCGGAGTAGGTGTAGAAGAAGGACGGCTTGATGTTGCGATTCGGGTTAGTGGTGAGTGCGCTGGCCGTGGGCAGGACGGTGGCGTTGAGCACGGACTCCAGGGTGACATCCCTGCGCGCGCGCACGTCGATCTGGGCGTCGGCCAACGCCAGCAGCGTGTGCAGGGGCGAGCTGCCCACGCTGCTGGGGGCGCCCAGCGAGCCGCCGGCATCGATCAGGCCCTGGCCGCGGTCGACCTGGAACAGGCCGCCGTGGATGTCGCCGCCCGCCAGCACGCTGAGGTCGCCCCCCCCCTGGACCACCAGGTTGGCGGCGTCGGGCAGCGTGCCGGGCGCGCCCGCGAGGCGGCCGTTGGTCGGGATCACGGCGGAGAGGTTGTCGATGTCGCGCCCGGCACGCACCTCGATGTCGCCGCCGCCGAGCGCGCCGATGCCCTGGCGGAACTGGGCGAAGTTCACCCACCAGGTGGTCTGCAGGCCCCTGTTGCCGGTGCCGCCTTGAGCGATGGCACCACTGGCGGTGAGTTCGCCGCGCCGCCACAGCCAGTCCGCGATCAACTGCCTGCTCGGGGCGCTGACCACGTCGCGTCCGGCGCGCACCTCTATGTCGCCGCCGCCGGTGGTGTAGTAGGCGTTCAGCGAGGTGCCGTTGGAGCTGACCGGCAGCTGGAACAGCGCCGGGTCGATCTCCACGCCGGCGGTGCCGGCGGTGTAGATCACCGAGGCCGGGGCGTTGGGGTGGTCGTAGTGGCCGGCAATGGGGTCGTAGCCGAGGCGCACGTCCCCGGCCGCGACGATGTCGATGCCCCCGGTGCCGGTGCGCACCAGCTTGCCGGGCGCGAGGATGAAGTGGCCGTCGGGGGTGGCGGCGGTGCTCAGTGGATCGGCTCCGGTGAGGTCCGCGCCCGCCGCGAGGCGGTAGGACCAGGAGGGGCCGTCCCCCAGGGCGGCGTTGGGCGCGGCGCCGGCGAAGCCGTCGCTGAGGCTGCCGGCGAGGATGAGGTCGCCGCCGGCACGCAGGGTCAGGTTGCCCGGCTCGTTGCCGGGGCGGCTGGCGGCGTAGAGGTTCCAGTCGCCCGCAAGCGTGAGATTTCCATCTGAACGGACCTCCACCCCCGGGCGCAAGTGGAAGCCGGCATCGCCGCTCCTGCCCAGCGTCGTCAGGATCGTTCCCTGGTGCGTCATGAAGGCGGCCACGTCGGCGCCGATGCGGTCGAATCCCAGGGTGGCGCCGCCGGCGCTGCCCGCCGTGAGCGTGCTCACGCCTTCGTAGGTCTGCACCGCCTCCAGCACCGTGGCGGCCGCGCCCTGGATCTCCGCGTCCAGCGCGGCGATCGCCACCCCATCGCCGGCGCCGGTCCCTGTACGGGGGGCGCGCAGCAGCACTTCGCCACCCGCCCCGCCTACTGTGCCGCCGCTGACGTCGATGCGGCTGCCAGTTTGCAGGTCCAGCGTGCCAGCGGCCGTGCTCAGGGCGACCTGTCCGCCTTGTCCATTGGCTGCAGTCGCGTCCGCGCGCAGGGTGGCGCTGTCGGCCAGGGTGAGGTCGTCGCGCGCGTTCAGGGCGATGCGGCCGCCGTCGGCGCCCCTGGCGTCGATGCTGCCGGCCACGGCGATCGCGCCGCCGTCGGCGCTCAGCCTGAACTGGTGGGCGTGCACGCTGTCGGCGGCGCCGATCAGCACGTCGCCCTGGCGGATGCGTGCGTTCACCGCGCGGGTGAAGCCGCCAGCGGCCAGCGCCGGGTTCAGCCCGGCGTAACCGTCCGTCCCCAGGCTGCCGACGTCGAGCTCGAAGGCGCCCTGGCGCCGTCCGGCCGCGGCGCTGGCGCGCAGGTCACCCGCCAGTGTCACCTGGCCCTGGGCGGCGTGGATGGAGAGGGTGCCGGCGTCGCTGCCGCCGCCGCTGTCACTGCCACTGCTCCCTCCAGCCGCCGCCGGGGCGCCGGAGAGGTCCACGAGGGCGGACGTCTGGATGTCGACGTCGCCCCGGTCGGCGGCCAGGCCGACCTTGCCGGCGGCCGCGTAGGCGCTGCCGCCGCCCAGCGTCCGCTCGACGCCGGAGGCGTCGATGCGCGAGCCCGCCAGCAGGGTGACGTCGTCCCCGGGCTGGGCGCCGGTGGCGTGCAGCGTGAGCTCGCCCGCGCGCACCGAGATCGTGCCGCCGTGGTGGACGCGCGTGCCGCTGATGGCCAGCCTGCCGCCGATGCCGGCGTCCGCCAGGGCCGGCACCTGCTCCGCCGCGGCCGCCGGCTCGATGTGCACGCCGCCGCTGGCGTTGGCGATGGACTGATCCGCGCCGGTGGCGGTGCCCAGCCGGGCCGACTGCAGCCGCAGGTCGCCGGCGTCGGCCAGGTCGAGCCTGCCGTCGCCGGTCGCGGCGATGTCTCCCTGCGCCTGCAGCAGTACGCCGGAGAAGCCGCTCACGTGCTTGTCGCCCGCGCCGAGGAACAGGCGCCCGGCGTCGGCCGCTTGCTCCCCGGTCTGTTCCCCGGCGCCGCCCAGGGCGCGCAGCGTCAGGCTACCGCCGCCATCGCCCGTGCAGGCTGCGGCGCAGGCGGCCTGGCCCTGGTTGGTGAGGTTGATCGTGCCCGCCTGCAGCAGCTTGTCGCCCGCGCCGTGGCCGACCAGTCCCCAGCCGTCGAGGTGCAGGCTGTGCAGCAGCGGTTTGCCCTGGGCGTCGGTGCCGCCGAGCGCCAGATCACCGTAGAGATCGATGGCGCCGTAGCTGCGCAGCGTCAGGTCGGTTAGGCTGGCGAGACCGGCCAGCAGGGAGGAGGTCAGCTTGAGACCGGCCGCCGGCGCGCCCTCCGGCGCGTCGCCGATGCCGATCCGGCTCGACGAGAGCGCGAGGGCGTGGGCGTCGATGCGGGCGGCGGCGCCGATGCGGCTGTCCGCTGCCGCGTCCAGGATGACGCTGCCGCCGCTGGCGATGCGGGCCTGGTCTTCCACAGTCAGGGTGCCGAGCAGGGTGGCGGAGGGATCCGCGAGGGTGCGGCTGAATACGGGCGGCGGCGCCTCCGCCACCCGCAGCAGGGCGCCGTCGCCTTCCACGCTCAGGGCCGTGGCGGCGCCGTCCAGGGTGCCCTGGCTCTGGAGGGCGCTGCCGGCGCGCGCGACGACCGCCTGCGTGGCGGCGAGGATGATCTCGGGCGCGGCCAGGGTGGCCGCGGCGCTGTTGCGCAGCTCCACGCGCGCGGCGCTCACCAGCAGCTGGTCGCCTGCCGCCGTGGTATTGCGCCGGCCGCCGATGATCAGGCTCTGTGCGCCCAGTTCGTTGAGTTTCGAGGTCTGCAGCTGCAGCGTGCCGTCGTCCGCGCCGAGGCTGTCCACCAGGCTGATGGCGGGGGCCTCCACCGAGGCCTCGCCGCCGCGGCCGGTGCGCGTGACGTCGCGCTCCTCCTCGTCCTGGCCGGTGACGAAGGCGGCTGCGCCGAAGCCGATACGGCCGTTCAGCGCCAGCGCCTGCGTGGCGGCGAGCTGGAGCTGGCCCGCGTCAGCGGCGAGCCGGGGAACGGCGGTTGCGCCGGCGTCGGCGGCGTTGTAGAAGAAGTGGTTGGAGTAGCTGTCGCTGTACTGCGACTGTGTGCGCACCACGCTGCCGGGGGTGACGTGGAACAGCGTGGTGCGGCTGGCCACGATGTCGGTGCCCGCGACCGCGGTGTGCCCGGCCACGACGGTGGAGCCGTCCATCTGCGCGAATGTGGTGCCCAGCGGCAGGTCCTGGTAGCCCAGAGAGGCGCTCAGCGCCGCCAGCGGCAGGTCCTGCACCCCCTGCACGATGGAGAGGGCGTAGGCGCCCGGCAGCAGGGCGTAGCGCGCCGGCAGCAGCACGTAGTAGCCGGCATCCAGGCCGGGCACGCCGCTCAGGTAGACGGTGTCGCCCACGCCCACACTGGAGCCGAGCCCGTACTGGTGGTCCAGCGGCGCGAATGCCGAGGGAGCGGTGCGCGCACCCAGGGCGGGGAGGATGGCCGCGAAGTAGCGGTTCTCCAGCACGTCCTGCGAACCCCCCGGTCCCGCCACGAACTCGTAGGCGTACAGGTCGCCGCCGCCGGAAAGATCGGCCGTGGCGCCCGCCTGAATGTCGACCGTGGGGGCATTCAGGGACAGCTGCTTGGCCGGCGGCGCGGAGACCAGGGCGGAGTTGGCATCGTCGATCCGGTATACCCAGGTGCTGCCGTTCTGCACGCTGCCGTAGGGGATCAGCGCGCCCTCGGCGGAGACCGAGGTCAGGCTGCCGTCACCCAGGGTGACACGGTCGCGAGCGTTGAAGACGATCTGCCCCAGCGGCGCGCGCACCACGCCGTCCTGGTCGATGGTGGAGGCGTTGACCGTGAGGCGCCCGCCGGCGGAGAGCGGCGTGCCGGGTAGGGCGGGCAGGGCGCCGCCGTTGGCAAGGAAGGTGACCGTTCCGGGCGCGCCGGAGGGATAGGCGCCCTCGGGGTTGAGGGTGAACTGCGCCCGCGTCACCGGGTAGAGCTGGTTCGCCTGGAACGTCAGGTCGCCGGCGGTGCGCAGCGAGCCGGTGAAGTCGGTGGCCGCGGCGGCGGTGGCGGCGGCGGTGACGCTGTAGGCGAAGCGGATGTCGCCGTCGCTGTGGTAGTGCGCGCGCGCGAAGCCGTCGAGCACGCTGTGGCCGCGGATGTCCAGCAGCTGGGCATGGGCGTGCAGCACGGCGTCGCCGCTGGCGGGGTTGCGCACTGGTAGCAACGGGCCGCTGCCCGGCTGGCGCGCGCCATCGGCGTTGCCCAGCGCCACGTAGGCGGCGTGCAGGGAGGCGGTGGCGCCGGGGTTGCCTCTCAGCACCTGCGCGTCCAGCACCAGGCTGCGCCGTGCGCCCAGGTCCACGGCGCCGTCGATGGCGATCACGTCGGTGCTGCGCAGTTCGATCCGGTCGAAGCCACCGGCCTGGATCTGCTGGGTGTTGACGCGGGCGGTGCCGTTGGCGGGCGTGGCCGGCAGGCCGTCGGCCGGGGCGGCGGTGAGGGTGAGGACGCGGTCCTGGGTCGGGTAGGCCCTGGGCGTACCCGCCAGCAGCAAGTTCGGATTGTCGGTACGCTGGTACAGGTCCAGCCCGAGGGTGAGGCTGCCGGCGGCCGCGCCCGGCACGTCCGCCGCCCGGCCCAGCAGGCTGCCGTTCACGGCCAGGCCCTCTCGCGCGCGCAGGCTGATGGCGCCGCCGGCGCCCGCCAGGGCCAGGGTCTGCACCCCCGAAGGGGTGAATTGGTCGATTTCGCCGCGCGCGCCGGAAACGTCGATCAGCGATCCCGCTTCCAGGATCAGGCTGCCCTTGTACGCGTTCAGCGCCACGCTGCCGCCGTCCAGCATCCTGCCCTTGCGCAGCCCGTCGGCGCTGTCGCGGCGGATCTGGGCGACGCTGCCCGCCAGCAGGCGCGCGCCGCTGCCCAGCAGCAACTGCTGGGTGGCGACGTATCCTTGCGTGAAGTCGGCGTCGGCGCCGAAGGCGACGCTCGGCGCGACCTCCAGGCGGATGCGGCCGGCGGGCGCGTCGATGGTGCCGTGGACGCGCAGGCTGCCGCTGGCGGCGAGCGACACCGTGGCGTCCGGGTCGGTGACGATGGCTGCGCCCGCGCCCATCGTCAGGTCACCCCGTTGGCTGAGGACGCTGGTGGCCGCCAGTGCCAGGTTCACCGGGTTGCGGAACAGCGGATCCAGTACGCCGCTGCGGCTGAAAGTGGAGAGGGCGCTGCCGCTGGGGCGGATCAGGTAGCTCGCGTCGGGAATCCAGTTCTGCATCCGCGGGCGGATCTGTGCGCCGGCGGCGATCTCCAGGCCGTTGACGCCGGTCAGGCTGTAGTCGGCGAAGCCGCCCTGGCCGAAGCGCGCCGGATCCACCCAGAGCTCCCCGGCGGCGCCCGTGGGCACACCGCCGATGCGTACCGTGGCGGCGGTGATGGCGAGTGTGCCGCCGTCGAACAGCCCATAGCCCAGCAGCTCGCCCTCCAGGTCGACCCGGCCCAGCAGGGTGCCGCTCTCATTCACGCTGGTGGAGACGAGCCGGATGCTGCCGCCCTTGCCTGGCGTGAGCGTGTTGCCGCTGTCCACCCAGCCGCCGCCGGAGACGTCGATGCGGCTGCCGGCGCCGAGGCTCACGTCGCGCTCGGCCTCCAGAGTGACGCTGCCGCCGTCGAGCAGCAACGGCGCATTGTCCGCGGTGGCGAAGATGAGGGGGGAATTGTTGACCCAGCCGCCGCGCGCGTCGATCTGCGCGCCGGGCGCGAGGCGCACGCTGCCGCCATGGGTGCTGTCCAGGTGGACACTGCCGGAGAGGATGCTGATGTTTCCGCCGACGTCGATGTCGCGCAGCGCCAGCGCCGAGAAGGCGCCGCCGGGCGCGAGCTGCAGGTGCGTGCCCGCCCGCAGGGAGACGTCGCTGTTGCTGTAGAGGTGCAGCTCGGAGAAGCCCCCCTGCCGGATCAGGTCGGTGGAGAGCTGCAGGCTCTGACGCCACTCTTCGGGAACCGTATCGTCGGCGCCGAACCCGGCGGGCAGCGCCGGCACGCCCTGGCCCAGCACGATGTTGCGGGCGCGGTAGTCCGGCGTCTCACCGCCGTTGATCTCCTGGCTGGCCTCACCGATCACGAGGGTGCCGCCGCGGGGCAGCTCGGCGGCGCTGCGCTGCAGCGGGCCGGGACTGGCGTGTCCGTTCAGCGTGCCCTGCAGGGCGGCCCAGGGGGTGCTGACCGATAGGGTACCGGCAGATTTTCCTTCCGTATAGCCCTGCAGCACCGGCCGCGGCGTTGCCACGGCGGTGGTGGTGCCCCACTTCCCGGAGGTAAAGGTATAACCGTCGGCGAAGCCCACGTAGCGCACGTCGATGGGCGCGTCGGCGATGTCGTAGAGGCGGCCGTCGCTGGCCAGCAGGGTGGTGGTGCGGTCGTATCCCTGCTGGTACTGGAGGGTACCGCCGGACACGTCCAGGATCGAGCCGGCGCGGGCGATGACGTCGCCGCCCGCATCCAGGGTGATGCTGCCGCCGCGGGCGAGTTTCTCGGCGATGCCGCGCGCCAGGTTGTCGCGGTAGGGGGCGAGATCCGCCAGCGGCGTGCCCTTGCGCAGGTCCACCGTGACCGTCTTGCCGCGCAGGAAGCCGTCGCGCTGCAAGGGCGCGTCCTGCAGCTCGTTGGAGCGCAGTTCCACCTCCACCAGGTTGCGTTCGGCGGAGAGCTGCACGCCGCGCAGCCCGGCCACGTCGATGCGGCTGCCGGCATCCAGGTAAATGCGGCTGCCGTCGGAGGGAACGGGCGCCGGCTTTGCGAGATTTCGTTCGGAGAAGCGCAGGAAAGGGCTGTCCGCCGCCAGGGCGTGCACGCTGCCGCCCGGCGCGACCACGGCGGCGTCGCCCTCGAGGCGGATGGTCTTGCCCACCAGCGACACCGCCGAGGGGAGGAACGCCTGGGTATCGTTGATGGTCTTGGTGTCGGTGGCGTCGGCCACCACCTGGGTCAGGCTGCCGGCCGACAGCGTGAGGCTGCCGCCCTGGTTCGGCAGCAGCCGGTGACTGCCGGGCTCGTTGAAGCTGTAGAAGCCGGTGCCGCGCGACACGTCGCCGGCGGAGAGGTGGATGGAGCCGTTGGCGCTGACCGAGGTGGTCGCGGTGAGGCGGCCGGCTTGGTTCACCATCAGGCCCGCCAGAGTGATGTTGCCGCGTTCCGCGGTGATGCTGCCGTGGTTGCTGGCGGCGGAGTGGGTCAGCCCGGCGGCGTCCACCTCGATCAGCAGGCCGCGCAGGCCGGGGTCGCTGCTGGCGGCGAGGTAGACGGTGTGGCCGGCGCCGAGGATGGCCTGGCCGTCGGGGGTGCTGATCGTGCCGCGGTTGGTGACCGTGGGCGCGAGCAGCATGATGCGCCCGCCGTTGGCGGTGGCGAGCACCGCGCCGGGGCGGATCTCGACGTCGCCGGCGGGCAGCGCGCCCTGCTCGAACACCGCGGGGAGGTTGGGGTTGTCGGACAGCACGCCGGCGTTGGCGCTGAGCAGGCCGCCCAGGTAGATCGCATCCTTGACGTCCAGGGTCGAGGCCACCAGGCCGCCGACGTCGACGCGCGCGCCCTCGGCGAATAGGACCCCGTTCTGGTTGATGAGGTAGACCTGGCCGTTGGCGCGCAGTTGGCCGGCGATGGTGCTGGCGTCCGGCCCCCACACGCGGTTGAGGGTGGAGGCGGTGGCCCCGGGCTGGTCGAACACGACTGCCTTGCCGGCGCCGATGTTGAAGTCCTGCCAGTTGAGGATGGCCTGCTGGCTTAGCTGGTGCACCGTCATGGTGTTGCCGTCGATGACGGGCGCGCCGCCGTGGCCGATCTGGCCGGCGCCGACGAAGGGCAGGCTGCCGCCCGCGCCGCAGGCGCCGCCGGCGCAGGGTATCGGCAGGGCGGGGTCGGCGGCGCCGGCCAGGCCCGACCAGGCTTGCAGCACTGCGCTGGCCGCCCACAGTAGCTGGAAGCCGCCGCCCCGGCGCCGCCGACGCCGGGACAGGGCCGAGCGGGCAGGGCGGGCGATGGGCGAAGTCGGCGGGGTAGGCGGCGTGTCGTGATTCATCGTTTATTTATGATCTATATGGGTGTGTGGTATGCATCCGGTGCGTCGGCCTCATGCGGCCATGCCTGCCGCGTTTCTCATCCGCCAGGTAGGATGGGTGAAATGAAATGCAACACATCGCAGCGTTTGTTGAGAGATGATGGGTTGCGCTGCGCTCCACCCATCCTACCTCTACTGTTCTCATGCGGCCATGCCTGCCGCGTCTCTCATCCGCCAGGTAAGATGGGTGAAATGAAAGGCAACCCATCGCAGCGTTTGTTGGGAGATGATGGGTTGCGCTGCGCTCCACCCATCCTACTCCTCTGTCATCCAATCCTCATGCATATGGCCCGCCTGAAACGGGCGAGTCCCCGCACGGGGTGCGGGGACTCGGAAAATTCGACCCCCGCAGGACACGGGGGTGTCGGACCCGCTGCGCAGAACGCGCAGCGGGATGCGCCGCATTACTCCACCAGTGTCAGGGGGGCGGTGGAGTTACCGAAGCGCGTTCCTCTGGCGCGGAAGGCGTCCAGGGCTGGATTGCCAGAGGGAGGGAAGGTGATGGGGTCCAGGATGGTACCGGGCACGGTGGTGATGACCGCTGGACTGACTGCCTTGCTGATGAAGGCATTGATCAGATTGCCCCACGTGGTGCCGGCCTGGTGGTAGCGCTGGCCGTTCACAACGCTGTTGCGAGTGTTGACGGAGGCCTGGTAGAAGTAGTCGTACTTGCCGCTGATCGCATCGGTCTTGTCGAAGGAGGTCGATCCCGCGCTGGCGTAGCCGATGGGGATGAAGCGCCACTGGCTGCTCGGCCCCGGGATGTTTTCCAGCCCCAGGAGGCCGATGCCGTAGGCACCCTTGGCGGCGACGCCGTCCAGCACGCCCGGCACGTTGCCCGCGCTGGGCTCGGTGCGCACCGTTTGCTGGCTGTAGTTCACCGGATCGCCGAAGTCCCCGCTCAGGTTGGCGGGTTCGGCCGTACCGCTATAGCCCGAGCCGCCCGGGTTGTTCTGGAAGTACTGGTTGGCGGCGGCCTTGGCGCCCGAGCCGAAGTTGCGGTCGATCAGGATGACAGGCGCGTTCGGGAAGGCCGGATCGATGTCGCTCCAATTCTCGAAATTGCCCGCCAGGATGGCGGCGATCTCGGCCTTGCGCAGCCCCTCGCCGTCCGGGCGCGCCGCTGCGATGGCGGCGGCCAGGTTGTTGGTGGCGGCGATGCCGTTCACCACCGCGTACAGCGCCCGCGAGTTGACCTTCGCCAGTTCGGCCGGGGTGACCGCGGGGATGCCGGTGGGGAGGTTGATCTGCGTGAAGAGGGTCAGCTCCTCGTTCGCCAGCCCGATGTCGGGCGCGTTCGGGGTGGTGAGGCTGGTGTTGGTGATGCGGTAGGATGGGTTGGTGCTGCCGGCGATGGCGGTGGCGTTGCCGATGACCTGGTAGTAGGGCAGCAGCTGGCCGCGCACCAGGGGGTTGATGCCGTTGGCGAACACGCCGCCGAGCGAGCGGTAGATCACCAGCACGTTGGCGCCCGCGGGCACGTTGCCCGCCGCAGCCGCCAGCTTGCCGTACACCGCGCGGAAGGAGCGGCCCTTGGCGGTGCCGGTCGGCTCGTCGGTGTAGTAGTCGATGCTACCGGGCTGGAACAGCGACGTGGCGATGGTCTCGAACACGTTATTCTGTTCCGCGCCGCCGCCCACGTAGAGGATGTGGTCGGGGGTGGTGCCGGGGCCCACCGCGTAGGACGGGGCGGCGAAAGCCAGCGCCAGCGAGGCGGCGAGTAGGTTGAGCTTCAGTTTCTGTTTCATTGGTGTATCCCTCCAAATTGAGACGGGTTGGTTTCAGGTAGTACCTTTTCAGCTGGTACAGCAATAAGTACAGGTACGGTATCTACCGTTCGTGCTATCGCTTGCTGTGGGAGTGGTACGGTCTGTATTCAATTTGCTGTTCTTCCTCATGCGCACCGCAAACCGCGGTTGGATACTTAGGGAAGCAGGAGGCAAACCTTTACCCTCCCGGCCAGAATTGCCGGGGGTATCGAACCAGAATGCTTCCCTTCTTGGCGGCCCGCCGTGGGAGATGATCACCCTCCCCCGCGGCGGGCCCGCGATTGCTGCTCAGCTCAGACTCGATTAGACCGGGCGCGAACCGTTGCGGCGCCGTGCGAGCGTGCCCACCAGGCCCAGGCCGGCGAGCAGCATGGCCCAGGTGTCGGCTTCCGGAATGGCGCTGACTGTCAGTACGCCGTCGACCACCGAGGCGTTGCCGATCAGGGTTTGGAGGATGGCCCCCGTGTTGCGGTTGGTAGTGGGATCCTGCTCCAGCGCGTAGAGGCCCAAGGTGTCGCCGAGCAGCCCGGTGATGTTGAATGTCAGTGCGGGCCCCCACTTCTGGCCCAGCGCGACCTCGAACGAGGCGGCGTCTATCGGACCTTCCTTGAGGTGCAGCAGCGATTGCCCGGCGGAGGACTCGTCGAAACCGAGGTGGGCGCCGAGGTAGTTGAGGTAGTTGCTGATGGGACCCGTGCCGTTACGGAACTGCGCGTTGCGCGTGGCCTCTATGCCGGTGGGCAGGCCTGCCAGCGGACCGGTGGAGAGGTAGCTGATGGGATCGTTGTCGATGGAACCGGAGTTGGTGTCCCCGGCGACGACGGCCCAGCGGATATCGCCCACGTTGGGACCCGCGGCTGCAATGAAGTTGGTCCAATTCTGGTCGGCGGAGAGGTTGTAGGTGAAGCTCGGGAAGGCGCCGCCGGTATCGATGTCATCCTTGAGGAAGCCGGTATCCCAGACGTAGGTGTAGCCGCTCACGGACTCGTAGGCGCTGAATATCACCGAGCTGTTTCCCTGTTGGGAATGCACCACGGCGAAGGCGGAGCCCGAGACGGCCAGGGCGGCCGCGGCTGCGAGATATTTGATCTTGTTCAATTTCATTATGGATTTCCTCTTGATTTCAAGTTGAACGTAAATGCCCGAACTGCCTCGGCATCGTAGAAGAGTTTCGTTATAAATAAAAACGACATATTCGCATGGATCAATGAATCCATTTCATATGAAGCGGAGTTGCCGGCCGAATCCATGCCCATGATCGCTGGAAGAGCATACGGCATGGACAAACGGCTCCGCAAAGGACAAAAAATGGTAAAGATCACACTTTTTCTCATAAGATCGCGCCCTGTTTCTCTCGCGCCCGGCTGCGGCGGCGGAGGGGCGTGGCGGGCGCCGGATGCCGAATCCGCGCTTGCCATGGCGGGAAATTGCCTTACAATCTATGCGCCCGATTTGCGGGACGGCATGAAACGGGAAGAGGTGGGGAAGGAGCGAGGCATGGAAGTCCTGTCCAGGAAGGCGCAGCACGACGCCAACAAGCTGCGCAAGCGCATGCGCCGCCTCGTCGGCGCCGCGATCGCCGACTTCGGCATGATCGGGGCGGGCGACCGGGTGATGGTGTGCCTCTCGGGCGGCAAGGACAGCTATGCGCTGCTCGACATCCTGCGCAGCCTGCAGGCGCATTCGCCAATAGCGTTTGAACTGGTGGCGGTGAACCTGGACCAGAAGCAGCCCGGCTTTCCCGAGCACGTGCTGCCCGCCTACCTGGGCGGCATCGGTGTGCCGTACCGCATCGTCGAGCAGGACACCTACAGCGTGGTGAGGCGCGTCATTCCCGAAGGCCGCACCACCTGCAGCCTGTGCTCCCGGCTGCGCCGCGGGGTGCTGTACCGCGTGGCGGGGGAGTTGGGCGCGACCAGGATCGCGCTGGGGCACCATCGCGACGACATGCTGGAGACCCTGTTCCTCAACCTGTTCTACGGGGGCAAGATCAAGGCCATGCCGCCCAAGCTGGTGAGCGACGACGGTCGGCACATCGTCATCCGTCCCCTGGCCTACTGCAAGGAGAAGGACCTGGAGGCCTACGCGAGGATGGAGGACTTCCCCATCATTCCCTGCAACCTGTGCGGTTCGCAGCCGAACCTCAAGCGCCAGGAGGTGAAGGAGATGATGCGGCAGTGGGACCGGAAGTTTCCCGGCCGCCTGGAGACGATGTTCACCGCGCTGCAGAACGTGCAGCCCTCGCACCTGGCCGATGGCCGGCTGTACGACTTCCACGGGCTGAGCACGGGCGACGGCCCGGTTGCCGACGGAGACCGGGCGTTCGATCCGGAAACGTTCGAGCCCTCCATGGGAGAGCTTCTGCATCTGGATCGCGACTGAGCCCGGCCACTCCCCGATTACCACGGATTCCACGCATGTTCCTGACGAAACCGCCTGTTTCCTCCTGCTGCCGGGGCGTTGCCCCTGTTTTCGTTCTCGTGCTGATGCTGGCGTCGATGATGGCGCCGCTGCATGCCGCCCTCCCGTTCGACGACAAGGGCGGCGTGCCGTCGCTTGCGCCCCTGCTGCGGGACGTGACGCCGGCCGTGGTGAACATTTCGGTGCAGACGCGCTCCGCCATCGAGGACAATCCGCTGTTCCGCGACCCGTTCTTCCGGCGCTTCTTCGAGCTGCCGGACCAGGCGGCCCGCCCCGAGCGCAGCGTCGGCTCCGGCGTGATCGTGGATGCGGCCAAGGGGTACGTCGTCACCAATTTCCACGTGATCAAGGACGCGCAGCAGGTGCTGGTCACGCTCAAGGACAGGCGCCAGTTCCAGGCGCGGCTGGTGGGCACCGATCCCGGTACCGACCTCGCGCTGCTGCAGATCGAGGCGCAGAAGCTGCAGGCGCTGCGCCTGGGGGATTCCGACCTGCTCAACGTGGGGGATTTCGTCATCGCCATCGGCAATCCGTTCGGGCTGGGGCAGACCGTCACTTCGGGCATCGTCAGCGCGCTGGGACGCAGCGGCCTCGACATGGACGGCTATGAGGATTTCATCCAGACCGACGCCTCCATCAACCCCGGCAACTCGGGCGGGGCGTTGGTGAGCCTCAAGGGGGAGCTGATCGGGATCAATACCGCCATCATCGGGCCCTCCGGCGCCAACGTCGGCATCGGCTTCGCGGTGCCGAGCGTGATGGTGAAGGCGGTGCTGGAGCAGATCGTGCGCTACGGCGAGGTGCGCCGCGGCAGGCTGGGCGCGAGCGGCGAGGACATCACCCACGAGCTCGCGCTGTCGCTGGGGCTGGCCTCTACCGACGGGGCCATCATCAGCGCGGTGGAGGCGGGCTCGCCCGCGGACAAGGCGGGCCTGCGGCCGCGCGACGTGGTGACGGCCATCAACGGCCGCACGGTGCGCAGCGCCGCCGACCTGCGCAACAAAGTGGGGATGGTGCCGATCGGGGAGACCCTGGAACTGCGGGTGATCCGCGGCGGCAAGTCCTTGGTCGCCAGGGTCAGGATCGCCAAGCCGCTGGAGGAGGCGGCCACCGGGGCGGCGGAGACGGTGCCGCAGCTCGCCGGCGCCACCGTGGCCAACCTCAAGCCCGGCCGCGGCCGGGTGGAGGGCGTGGTGGTGACCCAGGTGGAGCCCAACAGCCCCGCATGGCTGCACGGCCTGCGGCCGGGGGACATCATCGTCGGCGCCAACCGCCGCAAGGTGCGCACCGTCCCGGAACTGCTCGCGATCCTGAGGGCGGGCGCGGATGTGCTCGTGCTCAATCTGCTGCGCGGAGACTTCAGGCTGACCCTCGTCATCCGCTGACGGACGCGGACGCGGACGCGGACGCGGGGACGCGGCGGCGCCGGCGAGAGCGGTTCACGGTATAATCCTCCGCTTTATGGCGAAGCCGGGCGATGCAGGAAAAATACCAGCCACAGCGGATCGAGCAGGAAGCCCAGCGGCACTGGGAGGCGAGCGCCGCCTTCGAGGCGAGGGAGGCGGAGGGCAGGCCCAAGTACTACTGCCTGTCGATGTTTCCCTATCCATCCGGCAAGCTGCACATGGGCCACGTGCGCAACTACACCATCGGCGACGTGCTGTCGCGCTATCGCCGCATGCAGGGCTACAACGTGCTGCAGCCCATGGGGTGGGACGCCTTCGGCCTGCCGGCGGAGAACGCGGCGATGCAGAACGGCGTGCCGCCGGCGCGCTGGACCTACGACAATATCGCCTACATGCGCCGGCAGCTGCAGCGGCTGGGGTTCGCCATCGACTGGGGCCGCGAGTTCGCCACCTGCGCGCCGGAGTACTACCGCTGGAACCAGTGGCTGTTCCTGCGCATGCTGGAACGGGGGCTCGCGTACCGGAAGACGGGCACCGTCAACTGGGATCCGGTCGACCGGACGGTGCTCGCCAACGAGCAGGTCGTGGACGGGCGCGGCTGGCGCACCGGGGCGCTGGTGGAAAAGCGCGAAATCCCCATGTACTACATGAAGATCACCGCCTACGCCGACGAGCTGCTGGAGACGCTCGACGCCCTGCCGGGCTGGCCGGAGCGGGTCAGGGCGATGCAGGCCAACTGGATCGGCAGGAGCTTCGGCGTCGACGTCGTCTTTCCCGCCGATCCCGGCTCGGGCATGCCGCAGGCGCTCAAGGTGTTCACCACGCGGGCCGACACCCTGCTGGGCGTGACCTACGTCGCGGTGGCGGCAGAGCATCCGGTCGCGCTGCACGCGGCCCGGGGAAATCCGGCGCTGGCGGCTTTCGTGGACGAATGCCGGCATGGGGCGACCATGGAGGCGGAGCTTGCCACGCAGGAGAAGAAGGGCATGGACACCGGCCTGCGCGTGCTGCATCCGCTGACGGGGGCCGCGCTGCCGGTGTGGGTCGCCAACTACGTGCTGATGGGGTATGGCGAGGGCGCGGTCATGGCCGTGCCGGCCCACGACGAGCGCGACTTCGAGTTCGCGGCGCGCCATGGGCTGCCGGTCAGACCGGTGGTGCGGCCGCCGGAGGGGGCGCTGGCGCTTCCGCTGGCGCGGGCGTACGTCGAGCCGGGGGTGACCTTCGATTCGGGCGAGTTTTCCGGGCTGGCGTCCGCGGCGGCGGTGGACGCCATCGCGGCGGCGCTGCAGGGGAAAGGGCTGGGGGAGAAGCGCGTGCGCTACCGCCTGCGCGACTGGGGCATCTCGCGCCAGCGCTACTGGGGCTGTCCCATTCCCCTGGTCTACTGCGAGGACTGCGGGGTGGTGCCGGTGCCGGACGACCAGCTGCCGGTGGTGCTGCCGGAAGACCTGGTGCCGGACGGTTCCGGCAATCCCCTGGCGAAGACGCCTTCCTTCCACGCCTGCGCCTGCCCCCGCTGCGGCGGTCCGGCGCGGCGGGAGACGGACACCATGGACACGTTCGTGGACTCGTCCTGGTACTACATCCGCTACGTCTGCGCGGGAAGCGGCGGGAATGCGATGACCGACGCGCGCGCGGACTACTGGCTGCCGGTGGACCAGTACATCGGCGGCATCGAGCATGCCATCCTGCATCTGCTCTACTCCCGCTTCTGGAGCAAGGTCATGCGCGACCTCGGACTGGTCCGGTTCGACGAGCCGTTCACCAGCCTGCTGACGCAGGGCATGGTGCTGAACGAGATCCTGTTCCGGAAGACCGAGACCGGGCGCACCGTCTATTTCAATCCGGCCGAGGTCGAATTCGAGACCGACGAGCACGGCCGGCGCACCGGGACGCGGCTGCGGGCGGACGGGCTGCCGGTGGAGTCCGGCGGCATCGGCACGATGTCCAAGTCGCGCAACAACGGTGTCGATCCCCAGGAGCTGATGGAGCAGTACGGCGCCGATACCGCGCGCCTGTTCATGATGTTCGCCAGTCCGCCGGAGCAGACGCTGGAGTGGACCGACGCCGGGATGGAAGGCGCATTCCGCTTCCTGAAGCGGTTGTGGAAACAGGTGCACCAGCATCTGCAGCAGCAGGCGCTCCCGGCGGACGCGGCGCGCGGGGACGCCGGCGCGCTTGAATCTCGAGAGGAACTGAAGGCCCTCCGGTTCCAGCTGCACCAGACCATCGCCAAGGTCGGCGACGACTTCGGCAGGCGGCACACCTTCAATACCGCCATCGCGGCGGTGATGGAGCTGATGAACGCGCTCGGACGGCTGGAGGACGACGACGCGGCGGCGCGCGCACTGATGCAGGAGGCGCTGGAGAATGTGGTGCTGCTGCTGTCGCCCGTGGTGCCGCACATCTGTCACGCGCTGTGGCGCGAACTCAGGCCGGGTACCGAGATTCTCGACCAGGCGTGGCCGCAGGCCGACGCTGCCGCCCTGGTGCAGGACGAGATCGAGCTGGTGGTGCAGGTCAACGGCAAGCTGCGCGGCCAGATCCGCGTCGCCAGCGATGCGGCGCGCGAGGCGGTCGAGCGCGCCGCGCTGGAGGACGGCCAGGTGCGGAAGTTCATCGGCGACCGGCCGGTGAGGAAGGTGGTGTGGGTGCCGGGCCGGCTGGTGAATATCGTTGTATAGTCACGATATCCAAAATTTGCGGGACAGGAAGCAGGCGCATGGGATATGACGGGAATCAGGCTGCTGCACGGTGACTGCCGGGACGAGCTGCGGAAGCTCGCCGACGCCTCGGTGGATCTGATCGTGACCTCTCCGCCGTACGCGGATCAGCGCAGGCGCACCTACGGGGGCGTGCCGCCGGACGAATACGTGGCGTGGTTCCAGCCGGTCTCCATCGAGCTGCTGCGGGTGCTCAAGCCCGGCGGCACGTTCATGCTCAACATCAAGGAGCGGGTGGTGAGCGGCGAGCGGCATACCTATGTGCTGGAATTGATCATGGCGATGCGGGCCCAGGGCTGGCTGTGGACGGAGGAGTTCGTCTGGCACAAGAAAAACTGCTATCCGGGGAAATGGCCGAACCGTTTCCGGGACGCCTGGGAGCGTCTGCTCCAGTTCAACAAGCACAGGAAGTTCAAGATGTTCCAGCAAGAAGTCATGGTCGATACTGGCGCCTGGGCAAAGACACGCCTGCGCAACCTGAGCGCAACCGACAGGCTGCGGGACGAATCGCGCGTCGGCAGCGGTTTCGGCAAGAAGATCGAAAACTGGCTGAGCCGCGACAAGGTCTATCCGACCAATGTGCTCCATCTTGCGACCGAGTGTGCCAATCGCGACCATAGTGCAGCCTTTCCGGAAGCGCTGCCGGAATGGTTCATCCGGCTGTTCACGGAACCGGGCGACGTGGTGCTCGATCCGTTCATGGGATCAGGCACCACGCTGCGCGTGGCGCAGCGGCTGCAGCGCGATGCCATCGGCATCGAAATTCACCGGGACTACGTGGATCGCGTCCGTGCCGGGTTGATGAAGCCTGAACGCCCGCTGAGGCCGCTGCAGGAGCGGGGTGGGCGTGCCGATTGCCCGCGGACCGATCCCGTCGTCACGGGACGCGCATCCTTCTTCGCATGAAGAGGCCGTCATGAACATCTCTCTACTGGAATTCGTGCAGCATTTCTGCGACGATGAAGCGACCAATTGGCTACGATTGGTCGAATTCGACTCCGCCATGGGAGGAACGATCGAGTGAACCCCGTATTCCGCGAGATCCTGGTTGCCTTGCTGGCGCTGACCCTGGCCGCGTGCGGCTTCCAGTTGCGCGGGCAGGCTTCCCTGCCGTTCGAGACGATCTACATCTCCTTTCCCGTGGGTCATCCGATCGGCATAGATCTCCGCCGGCTCGTCCAGGCCGGCACCACCACGCGCGTGGTCGAGAAGGCGAAGGACGCGCAGGCCACGCTGGACATCCTCAGCGTGGCGAACGACCGGCAGATCATGTCGGTGTCGGAAGGCGGGCGGGTGCGGGAATTCGAGTTGCGCTACCGCGTCACGTTCCGCCTCTACGATGCGCGCGGCACGGACCTGATTCCCGCCAACGAGATTTCGCTGCGGCGCATCATTCCGTACACCGACGCGCAGGCGGTGGCGAAGGAAGGAGAGGAGGCGATGCTCGTCAGGGAAATGCAGAGCGATGCGGCGGAGCAGATCCTGCGGCGGCTGGAAGCGGTCAAGCTCGCCGCCGCGGCGCGGTAGCGGGCCGCGGCCGGTCCCGCCGCCATGCGCATCGGTTCCGAGCAGCTGCCCCGGCATCTCCAGGGCCGGCTCGCTTCCCTCTACACGGTGTGCGGCGACGAATTGCTGGCGATCGAGGCCGCCGACCAGATTCGCGCGCGCGCGCGGGACAGCGGCCATGCCGAGCGCCAGGTCGTGGCGATCGATCCCCATTTCGACTGGAGTCAGCTGCTGCACCGGGCCAACAGCCTTTCGCTGTTCGGAGAACGACGTATAATGGATGTGCGCATTCCCTCCGGCAAGCCGGGAACCCAGGGGGGCGCGGCCATCGAGGCCTACTGCCGGTCGCTGCCGCCCGACACCGTCACGCTCGTCACCCTGCCCAGGATGGACAAGCCCGGCATGGCGACCCGATGGTTCCAGGCACTCGACCACGCCGGCGTCGTGGTTCAGGCGTTTCCGGTGGAGCGCGCCCGCCTGCCCGAATGGATCGGCCGGCGGCTGCAAGCCCAGGGACAGGATGCCGCGCCGGAGACGCTGCGGTTCCTTGCCGATCGGGTGGAGGGCAATCTGCTCGCAGCCCACCAGGAACTGCAGAAACTCGCGCTGCTTCACCCCGCCGGCATGCTGTCCTTCGAACAGGTGAAGGACGCGGTGCTGGACGTGGCGCGCTACGATGCCTATCAACTGTCGAACGCGCTGGTGGCGGGGGATGTGGTGCGCTATGCCCGCGTCCTGGAAGGCCTGCGTGGCGAAGGCACCGCGCTGCCGCTCATCGTCGGCGTTCTCGCAGGGCAGATACGGGCGCTGCTTGCCGTCCGGCGGGGACGGGACGCGGGCAGGCCGCTGGCGCAGTTGATGAACCAGGCCAGGATATGGGGAAGCCAGCAGAAGCTCGTGGAAGAGGCGGTGGGTCGCCTGGGGACGAAACAGCTCATCCGTGCTCTGCGGCAGGCCGCGAGGATAGACCGGATCGGCAAGGGTGTCGCGGCGGGCGATGCGTGGGACGAGCTGCTGCAGCTGGGGGTGCGCCTCGCGCGGGGGACGGCGCGGGGCGCACCCCCCGGAGGGAGATGATATGGATATCATGGATGTGAGAACCTACATGCATGCGGTCGGCCGCGAGGCGCGCAGCGCGTCGCGATGGGTTGCCCGCTCCGATACCGCCACCCGCGATCGCGCGCTCGCGGCGACGGCCGCAGCCATCCGGCGCGACGCACAGCTGCTCCTGGCGGCGAATGCGCGCGATGTGGAGGCCGCACGGGCGGCCGGGCTGGAGGCGGCCATGGTGGACCGCCTGACGCTCACGCCGAAGGCCGTCGACGCCATGGCCGAGGGGCTGGTGCAGATCGCTGCCCTGCCGGATCCGGTGGGGGAGATCAGCGACCTGAGCTTTCGTCCGACCGGCATACAGGTCGGCAGGATGCGCGTGCCGCTGGGGGTGATCGGCATCATCTACGAGGCGCGTCCCAACGTGACGGCGGACGCCGCGGGCCTGTGCCTCAAGTCGGGCAACGCCGCCATCCTGCGCGGCGGGTCGGAGGCGATCCACAGCAACCAGGCCATCGCGGCGTGCGTGAAGGAGGGGCTGCGCGCCGCAGGGCTGCCCGAGACCGCGATCCAGGTGGTCGAGATCACCGATCGCGCGGCGGTGGGGGAGCTCGTCACCATGCAGGCGTTCGTCGACGTGATCGTGCCGCGCGGCGGCAAGGGACTGATCGAGCGCATCTCCGCCGAAGCGTGCGTGCCGGTCATCAAGCACCTGAACGGCGTCTGCCACGTCTACATCGACGCGGGCGCCGATCCCGGCAAGGCGATACGGGTGGCCGACAACGCCAAGACGCAGCGCTACGGTACCTGCAACACCATGGAGACGCTGCTGGTGCACGAGGCCGTCGCCCGGGAGATACTGCCGCCCCTGTGCCGCATCTATCTCGGCAAGGGGGTCGAGCTGCGGGGGGACGCCGCGGCGCGCGCCATCGTCGCGCAGATGGGCGAGGCGACGGAGGAGGACTGGCACGCCGAGTATCTGGCGCCGATCCTGAGCGTGCGGGTGGTGAGCGGGCTGGACCAGGCCATCGAGCACATCGCCGCCTATGGTTCGCAGCACACCGACGCGATCGTCACGGAGGACTACGGCCGTGCCCGCCGCTTCCTGCGCGAGGTCGACTCCAGCTCGGTGATGGTCAACGCCTCCACCCGCTTCGCCGACGGATTCGAGTACGGTCTCGGCGCGGAGATCGGCATCTCCACCGACAAGCTGCACGCGCGCGGCCCCGTGGGCCTGGAGGGCCTTACCAGCCAGAAGTTCATCGTGCTGGGGGATGGGCACGTGCGGACCTGAGGTCCCGTGCTGCGGGCAGGCGTATCGCGCATGATTTCATTCATCCCCATCATGGAGCATCCATGGGCAATCTGACGGAAGTACGCGTTCCCGACATCGGCGACTTCAGCGACGTGCCGGTCATCGAGCTGCTGGTCAAGCCGGGCGACGCGGTGGAGCAGGAAACCTCCCTGATCACGCTGGAGACCGACAAGGCGACGATGGAGATCCCTTCGCCTCACGCCGGCGTGGTGCAGGCGCTCAAGGTCGCGGTTGGCGACAAGGTTTCGGCGGGTACGCCGATCCTGGTGCTGGAGACGGCGCAGCAGGGAGCCCCGGAGGATGCCGGCGCAGGCAAGGCGGCGGCGCCGTCTCCCGCCGCGGACGGGAGAGGGGAAGCCGGGGCCGCTCCCGCGCCCGGCACGGGATCCGCGCCCGACGACGGCGGAAGCGGGCCGGTTCCCCGGACGCCTCCTCCCGCCGCCGAGATCCCCCGGGGCGATTTCCACGCCGACGTCGTGGTGCTGGGCGCGGGTCCCGGCGGCTATACCGCCGCTTTCCGCGCGGCGGATCTGGGCAGGAAGGTGGTGCTGATCGAGCGCTACCCCACGCTCGGCGGAGTGTGCCTCAACGTGGGCTGCATTCCGTCGAAGGCGCTCCTGCACGTGGCAAAGGTGGTGACGGAGGCGGAGGAGGCATCACGCCAGGGCATCGCCTTCGGCAAGCCGGACATCGCGCTGGACAAGCTGCGCACATGGAAGGAATCCGTCGTCGGCAAACTCACCAAGGGATTGTCCGGGCTTGCCAAGCAGCGCAAGGTGCGGGTGGTGCAGGGAACGGGCCGCTTCGCGTCGCCCCACCTGATTGAGGTGGAGACGGCGGACGGGACGAAGACCGTCTCCTTCGAGCACTGCATCATCGCCGCCGGTTCGAGCGTGGCGCGCATCCCCGGTTTTCCCTACGAGGATCCGCGCCTCATGGATTCGACCGGCGCGCTGAAGCTGGAAGACATTCCCGGACGCCTGCTGGTCATCGGCGGGGGGATCATCGGCCTGGAGATGGCGACGGTCTACGATGCCCTGGGCAGCCGGGTGAGCGTGGTGGAACTCATGGACCAGCTGATCCCGGGCGCGGACGCGGATCTGGTGAAGCCGTTGCACCGGCGCATACAGAAACGCTACGAGGCGATCCATCTGAAGACGCGGGTCACGCGCATCGACGCGCAGGAGAATGGGCTGAAGGTGACTTTCGCCGCGGCTTCCGGCGAGGGAGACGCAGCCGCGCCCGCGCCGCAGGTATACGATCGCATCCTGCTGGCGGTCGGGCGCCGCCCCAACGGCCGCGACATCGGCGCGGAGCGGGCCGGGGTCGAGGTGGACGCGCGCGGCTACATTCCGGTCAGCCGGCAGATGCGTACCAATGTGCCGCACATCTTCGCCATCGGCGACGTCTGCGGCGAGCCCATGCTGGCGCACAAGGCATCCCACGAGGGCAAGCTTGCCGCCGAGATCATCGCGCGCGCCGCTCCGGCGGGGCAGGAAGCGGCGTTCGACGCGCGTGCCATTCCCTCGGTGGCCTACACCGATCCGGAGATCGCCTGGATGGGGTTGACCGAGACCGAGGCCGCCAGGCAGGGCATCGAGTACGAGAAGGCGGTATTCCCGTGGGCGGCGAGCGGCCGCGCCATCGCCATGGCGCGCGAGGAAGGCGTCACCAAGCTGCTGCTGGACGGAAAGACGCGCCGCATTCTGGGCGCCGGCATGGTGGGCGTGAATGCGGGCGAACTGATCGCGGAGACGGTGCTGGGGCTGGAAACGGGAGTGGACATGGAGGACATCGGCCTCACCATCCATCCGCACCCGACGCTGTCGGAGACGATCGTGTTCGCCGCCGAGATCGCGGAAGGGTCGATCACCGACCTCTATCTGCCGAAGAAGTAACGCAGGACATCGACATGCACGCCATCGGCTACCGTATCCCGCTGCCCATCGAGGAGCCGCAGTCCCTGGTCGACATCGAATTGCCGCAGCCCGCTGCCGAGGGGCGCGACCTTCTCGTCGCCGTCAAGGCCGTTTCGGTGAATCCCATCGATACCAAGGTACGGCGCAGCGTGGCGCCGGAGGCAGACCAATGGAAGGTGCTGGGGTGGGACGCGGCCGGTGTCGTCGTGGAAACGGGGCCGCAGGCCGGTCTGTTTCGGCCCGGCGACGAGGTGTACTACGCCGGGGCGCTGGCGCGGCCGGGTACCAACGCCGAGTTCCATCGGGTCGACGAGCGCATCGTCGGCCGCAAGCCGGCTACCCTGGGCTGGGCCGAGGCGGCGGCGCTGCCGCTGACCGCGATCACCGCCTGGGAGGCATTGTTCGACCGGCTCGACGTCGCGAACAGGATCGTTGCCGGGGCCGCGCCCGCGGTACTGATCGTCGGCGGCGCGGGCGGCGTCGGTTCCATCGCGATCCAGCTTGCCTGCAGGCTGACGCATCTCGCCGTGATCGCCACCGCCTCGCGCCCGGAAAGCCGGCAGTGGGCCCTCGATCTCGGCGCGCATCACGTGGTGGACCACGGCCTGCCGCTTGCGGACCAGGTGGCCGCGCTGGGTCTCGGTGCGCCTGCCTTCGTTTTCTGCACCACTCACACGCAGGTGCATGCGCCCGAAATCGCCCGGCTGATCGCCCCGCAGGGCTGCTTCGCACTCATCGACAGCCCCGTGCTGGACTTCAATCTCTTCAAGCAGAAAAGCGTCTCGATCCACTGGGAGCTCATGTTCACGCGCTCCATGTTCGAAACCGCGGACATGGGGGAGCAGGGGGCGCTGCTGAACAGGGTGGCGCAGCTCGTCGACGCGGGGCAGGTGCGAACGACGCTCTCGGAGACATTGGGATCCATCGATGCAGCCAACCTGAAGCGTGCCCATGAGCGGATCGAGGGCGGCCACACCCGGGGCAAGCTCGTGCTCGAGGGGTTCTGACAGGAAATGATGGGTTGCGCTGCGCTCCACCCATTCTACCCGGATCTGAATCAGGCGCCCTTGCGTTTGCCGGCCGCTGCCTCATCCTGGTAGCGGCGATAGAGATCCAGCACCTTGGGCACGTAGTGCCGGGTTTCCGCGAACGGCGGGATGCGGTAGCCATGCCTGACCACGCTGTTTTCCCCCGCGTTGTAACCCGCCAGCGCAAGGCTCAGGTTGCCGTCGAACATCTTCAGCAGGTCGCTCAGATAGCGCGCTCCGCCGTGCAGGTTCTGGACCGGATCGAGGCGATCGGTCACGCCGTATCGCTGCGCGGTCTCGGGCATGAGCTGCATCAGGCCCGCCGCGCCCTTCTTCGATACCGCGGCGGCGTCGTAGGCAGACTCGGCGGTCACCACGGCGTGTATCAGCGCGCTGTCCAGGGCATGGCGGCGGGCGACCGTGTCGATGATCGGGGCGTACCGGATCCGGGCGCCGGTTTCCAGCCTCCGGCCCGGCGTGCCGGTGCGGGACGGGCTGGTGACGCCGTCCGGGGTTTTCATGAAAGGCTTGTAACGTCGATCGGTGGGCACGTTGCTGAAGTGCGCCACGCCGTCATCGTCGGTGAACCAGTAGATGTCCGCGCGCGCGGATGACGCCAGGCCGCAGGCAAGCGCGGCGGTCAGGAGGAGGGCACGATGGAAGCCAGTCTGCATGGAAGCGGTCGACGGTGAGTCAGGGCGCAGCTGCCGTCCCGCTCCCGTAGCGGGTGGCAAAACCTGCAGGCGTCGGGTCAAGCCGCCGGCCTACGAATTGTACAGCGGGTCCGCGGCAATGGGATGGGGTCCATTTGTACCATTTCTTCTGTCCGGCGGCAAGGGATGCATGAGCCTTACGAAGGTCCCTCATCCGGATGGGCTGGACAGATGGTTGGCGATGGCGATGAACTGCGCCGTCGACAGGTTTTCGGCGCGCCAGCCTGGATCGATACCCAGCGCATCGTAGTCGCGAGGACCCAGGTGGGCGTGCAGCGTATTGCGCAGCGTCTTGCGCCGCTGCGAGAACGCGGCGGAGACGATGCTCGCCAGCAGCATCTCCCTGTCCGCATCGATGAGAGGCCGGGCCTGCGGCAGCAGGCGCACCACCGCTGACTCGACCTTGGGTGCGGGCCTGAAGCATTCCGGCGGCACGACGAAGAGCTGTTCCATGTCGAAGCGGTACTGCAGCATGACCGACAGCCGGCCGTAGTCCGGCGTGGAGGGCTCGGCCACCATGCGCGCCACCACTTCTCGCTGCAGCATGACGTGCAGGTCGCGCAGGGCGCCGGCGAACCGGGCGAGATGGAACAGGAGCGGCGTGGAAATGTTGTAGGGCAGGTTGCCTATCACCCGCAGTCGGGGCCCGAGCGTGGAGAAATCGAACAGCAGGGCGTCGACCGGATGGAGGGTCAGGCGTTCCGCCGGGAATGACTGCCGCAGGTGCGAGACCAGATCACGGTCGATCTCCACCGCGTGCAGGTGGCGCAGCGATCGCAGCAGGGGACGCGTCAGGGCGCCCGGGCCGGGTCCGATCTCCACCATGCGGTCGTCCTTGCAGGGGGCGATGGCGCGCACGATGTCCGCGATGACGTCCCGGTCGACCAGGAAATGCTGGCCGAAGCGCCGGCGGGGCGCATGCCGTGACCCGTCCGTTTCGGCGGCCGGCATTCCGGGGCGGATCATCCGGCGGGAATGCCCGTTTCGAGCCGTTGCTGGTTGCCGGCCAGCATCGCCGCCATCTCGACGGCGACGAGCAGGCTGCCGGGATCGGCCCGTCCGGTGGCTGCCAGTTCCAGGGCGGTGCCATGGTCCACTGAGGTGCGGATGATCGGCAGGCCCAGCGTGACGTTGACCCCCGCGCCGAAGCTCGCGTGCTTCAGTACCGGCAGTCCCTGGTCGTGGTACATGGCGAACACGCAGTCGTAGTCCTTGAGGCATGCGGGATGGAACACGGTATCGGCCGGGAGCGGGCCGGCCAGGACGAGGCCTTCGCCGCGCAGTGCTTCCAGTGCGGGAATGATGATGTCGATCTCCTCCCTGCCGAGATGACCCGACTCCCCCGCGTGGGGATTGAGGCCGGTCACGGCGATGCGGGGTGCGTCGAGGGCGAAGCGCGTCCTCAGATCGTGGTGGAGTATGCGCAGCTTCCGCATCAGCCTGTCGCGGGTGATGGCGCCGGCCACCTCCTTCAGCGGCAGATGCGTGGTGGCCAGTGCCACGCGCATGCCGCCGCCTGCCAGCATCATGACCGCCTCGCCACCGGTCAGCGCGGCGAGGTATTCCGTATGCCCGGTGAAGGCGATGCCCGCGTCGTTGATCACGCCCTTGTGCACCGGTGCGGTCACCATGGCGCCGCACTCCCGGCGTACGCACAGGTCGACGGCGCGCGCCAGGGTGTCGAGGACGTAGCCCGCATTGGCGGGATCGGGCCTGCCGGGGACGGCGGGGCTCGCCAGCGGGACGTGCAGGACGGACAGGCTGCCGGCACGATGCGTGGCGTACCCGTCGCTCTGCTCAGGGAGGAGGTCGATGTCCAGGGGGAGGCCCAGCAGCCGGGCGCGTTCCCGCAGCAGCCCGTGGTCGGCGATGACGACCAGCCGGCAGGGCAGGCTGTGCCGGGCGATCTGCACGCACAGGTCGGGGCCGATGCCGGCGGGCTCGCCCGTGGTGAGCGCCAGCACCGGGCAATCTGCGTTCATGCCGTGCCGGCTCCGGCCGCGTGCCGGGCGTGCGCCTGGGAGTCCGCCTCGCGGCGCAGCATCAGCCTTCCTCCAGCCGGTACTCGACGTAGGCCTGGTCGCGCAGGCGCTGCAGCCAGTCCTGGAAGGCGGTATCTGCCTTGCGCGCGCGGATCGCCTGGCGCGCCGTCTGGCGCCGCCGTTCCTTGGTGACGTCCTGGGAACGGCGTTCGATGACCTGGATCAGATGCCACCCGAACGGAGACTGCACCGGCGCGCTGATTTCGCCGTCGGCCAACGCGTTCATGGCATGCTCGAATTCCGGCACGGTGTCGCCGGGGGACAGCCAGCCCAGGTCGCCGCCCGACGACGCGCTTCCGTCCTCCGAGTGGAGTTTCGCCAGCTCCTCGAACCGGGCGCCATGCTCGAGACGTTCCTTCAGGTCGGCGATGCGGCGCCGGGCGTCGCTTTCCGAGATCAGTTCGCTGATCTTCACCAGGATGTGGCGGGCGTGGGTCTGCTCCACCATCGTCACCGCCTCGCCCTGGTTGCGCCGGTCGACCAGCTTGAGGATGTGGAATCCGTTGGGACTCTGGATGATGGGCGAGATGTGGCCGGGTTCCATGGGGGTGACGTACTCCGCGAATCGCTGGGTCAGCTGGCTGGCGGGACGCCAGTCCAGCAGCCCACCCTGCGCGGCGTCGTCGGCATCGGAAAACTCGCTGGCAACCTGCGCGAATTCCGTGCCTTCCCGCAGCAGGGCCAGGGCTTCCTCGGCGCGGCGCCGCATGACCTCGATCGTCGCGGCATCCGCCTGTTCCGGGACATCGACCAGGATATGGGCGATCCGGTATTCGAGATCGTCCGCCGAGGTGTTCGCCTGCGTGTGCAGGAAATTGTCCACTTCGCTTTCGGTGACGTTGATACGGTTGTTGACCTCGCGCTCCTTGAGCCGCACGAGGGTGATCTCGTCCCGGATTTCGTCGCGGAATTTCTTGAAGCTGATGCCATCCTGCGCCAGTGCATTGTAGAATTCCTGCAGCGACATCTTGTTTTCCTGGGCGATGCGGCGGACCGTCTGGTCGAGTTCGGCGTCGCTCACGGTCAGGCCGGTTTCCTTCGCCAGCTGCAGCTGGATGCGGTTGACGATCAGACGCTCCAGTATCTGCTTTTCCAGTTCCGGGTACGCGGGCATCTGCATGCCCTGCTTCTGTATCTGCCTGACCGCGACCTTCAGCATCTCGTCGAGTTCGTGGCGGGTGATGACGCTTTCGTTGACGACCGCGACGATACGGTCGATGGTCTGGATGCCGCGGGCGTGCGCGGGTTGCTGGGTGATGGCGATGCTTCCCATGAACAGGGTCAGCAGGATCGGCAGGCGTGACAGAGATCGTGCATCCATGTGAGTTGGTTCCAACCGGCGTCGGGTGGCTGTAGCGTAACCACGGCGGAGATGGAGGTCAAGTGATACGCCGTTACGGTCCTTCCACGGTGCCGCTTCCCTGGCTGCCGGTGCGGACGTATCCGGGAATGCTGCGTTGCAGCACCTGCAGCGGATTCGATCCGATCTGCATCAGGCCGTTCAGTTCGAGCTGCAGGAACGCGGCCGTGGTGGTCTTCTGGGTGGCCAGCGTCAAGTGCTGCACCACGAACCGCAGCGACCAGCAGCAGGCGTTGTACTCGATGCCCGCCAAGCCTTCCAGGATCCTTTGGTCCTGCAGCGAGTAGTTCAGGCGCGCCACCGTCTGCCACCGTTCCGACCATCGCCACTGCGACGAGGCGTCGACCTGGTGCAGCACGTCGCGCGTGAAGCGGTAGCCGAAGTTCAGGACCCTGCCCGGCTCGGGGCGGTAGCTCAGGCCGGAGCGCACCACGTCCGCGAGCAGCCGGGTCTGGTCGAACTGCACGCTGGTGTCGGTGCTGATCGTGGGCGTGATGAACCCCGAAATGGCGGCGATGATGTCCGGCCGCCTGATGATGGTGGAGGGCGCATCGAGCGTGATGCGGCGGTTTATAAAGCTCATCTGGTGTCCGATGGCGACCCGCAGGCGCTCTCTGCCGGTATCCGCGTCGATCAGGCGGGAGGTGAGGGCAAATGTCAGCTGGTTCGCGTCGTTGATGCGGTCGTTTCCGCTGAAGCGGTTCTCGGTCAGGATCTGGGCAAAGCTGAAGTCCGTCTTGGCGGAGTCGAAATTCGGCAGGGCGCTTTGATCCCGGAACGGTACGTATACGTAGAAGAGCCTCGGTTCGAGAGTCTGGGTGAAGCGTTCCCCGGCCAGTTCCATCTTCCGGTCGAACACCACGCTGCTGTCGAGGCTGAACAGCGGCAGGGTGCGGTTCGGGCTCATGTCCGGCAGCGTGACGGGTCCCGAACCCGGGGATTCCAGGTCATAGCGGGTGTGGTGCAGGCCGATCTTGGGGGTGATGTAGCCATATGCATTCCGCATCGGGTAGCTGGCCGTGGGGAAAAAGGTGATGCGCTGTCCGTTGATCAGGGTGGGATGGGTGAAATTGGTCCAGCTGCCGGTGAGGTTGAAATCCAGTCCGAGCACGTCGGCCTTGTTCGCCGTCAGCGTGAGCTGCGGCAGCCGCTTGTAGGGCGAGACGATCGGGTTGCGCGGATCCTGGATGGTCTGGAACTGCTGCACCAGGGATGTGACGTTCAGGGTGCCGTTTTCTCCCAGGTTGCGGTTGTACGCCAGCAATCCCTGCTGCAGCAGGTTGGTCCGGGAGGTCAGATTCATCGTGTTGCCGAAGTCGCGGAAGTAGGTGTCGTCGGATACCCGGTTGTAGTCCAGCCGGCTGTACCAGTGCTGCCCGAA
The DNA here is from genome assembly GCF_900119085.1 of Nitrosovibrio sp. Nv17. Taxonomy (GTDB): domain Bacteria; phylum Pseudomonadota; class Gammaproteobacteria; order Burkholderiales; family Nitrosomonadaceae; genus Nitrosospira. The sequence goes on from NZ_FPIQ01000001.1 coordinate 191,888, forward strand.
GGTCTGGTTGTGCCCGAAGGAGACGCGGTAGCGGGTGTCCTTGGTGTCGATGTCGGTCGGCAGTACCTCCCCCAGAAGATTGCCGTTCCAGGTGGTGCCCAGGTAGCGGAATTCGCTGTTGAGCGCAACCCCCCGCTGCGACATCGCCCGCGCGGAAAGGGTCGCATCCATGTTGGGGGCGATATTCCAGTAGAACGGTACCGTGAGGTCCACCCCCGTCCGGACGTTGTACCCGTAGAGGGGGGCGAGGAGCCCGGTCTTGCGCTGTCCGCTGAACGAGAAGTCCATCCACGGCGTATAGAGGATCGGCACGTCCTTGAACGTCAGCTTCACCTTGCGCGCGGTGCCCACCTTCTTCTCGTTGTCGATCTCGACGTCGTCGACGTTGAGATACCAGTCGTGGTCGCCTGCCGGACAGGTGGTGTAGGACGCCTGCCGCAGCCGGTAGCGGTCTTCGCCTTCGAACAGCAGCATGTTGGCCTTGCCGCGGCTGCCGGCATCCTTCAGGCGATAGCTGGGTTCGCTCAGCTGTCCGGTCTTGTCCACCAGATTGAACCGGAGTTGCGAACCCTCGAGTATGTCTCCGCGCTGCTCTACGCGCACCTTGCCCTGGGCTTCGGCCGTATTTTCATCCTGCCGGTAGGTCATGCGGTCCGCGGAGACGAACTGGTCTCCGCTGAAGAATTCCGCCTTGCCGATGGCATTGATTTCGTTCTCGGTATGACCTTCCAGGCGTTCCGCCGAGACGAATACGGGTCGCCCCGTTTTTCTCTCCGGCAGCGTGACGGCGTCGGCGATGAACCGGTCTTCCTCCGCGGCCGTGATGCGGGCCGGTGCGTCGTCGGGCGCCAGGGCGTCGCCCAGGCGCAGGCGGGTTTCGCCCCGGTGTTCCGAGTACCCCCGGATCTCCTCGGTACCGACGACGACGGAGGGATGGGGGTCGGGCGGCATCGTTGTGCCTGACAACGCCGGCCGGCCTGCGTCTTCCGGTGCGGCGGCGGCCGGTAGCCGGGATTCGTCCCGCACGTCGGTGCGCAGGCCGGTCCCGCTCTCCCGTTCGAGAGGTCCCGGTACGCGCTCGATTTCCGTCAGCGCGGGTGATTCCGGGCGAGGGGCATTCGTTGCACTCGAGGATGGTGTATAGTCATGCGGTGCGCCGATGGGTGGATTTTCGTGCAGACGGACGGTATCGGCGCGGCTTCCGTCGGGACGCAGCGCATCTTCGGATTCGGTGCGGTATTCGTGCTGGCCCCGTATCTGATCCGTATCGATGATGACGGCACCATTGCTCCCCGCGGCCGAGCGTTCCCGCGCGCCCGGGCTGTCCGTTGGCGGCACCTCGGCGTGTATCGGAGGCGCGAGGCAGGATGCACAGATCAACCAGCCCAGGGAGGCCGTGAAACGTGGCTTCATGTGCGAGTATTCATCCCGGTGCGGTATCTTGATACGGATGGGTAGCCATGCCCGAGGGATTCATGGGGCCCGTATCGAATACCTGATGGCTTGTCTTCCTGCTGAAAACAGGAGGCGATGGCAGGAGCCCGAACCGTGCTTTGCTACTTCGATCGGTGGCTGCGACGCGTGACCTCGTTGCACGGCTGGTGTCGATGTGGTTCCAGCAAAGGGCAAAGCCGTAAGTGTAGCAAAAAACAGGGGATGACTCCGGGTCTGCGCACGGCGGCGGCACAGTGCCCGAACGATTTCCACCGCGGCGGGGGCGGCGCCCGCTCATGTTCAGGAGTCCGGTCTTGCATATTCACATACTCGGTATCTGCGGAACGTTCATGGGCGGTGTCGCGACCATCGCGCGCGCCGCCGGCCATCAGGTGAGCGGCTGCGACACGGGCGTCTATCCGCCCATGAGCACGCAGCTGGAATCCCAGGGCATCGTCCTTACGCAGGGGTACGGTGCGGAACAGGTCGGCCTGGAACCCGATCTGTTCGTGGTCGGCAACGTGGTGTCCCGGGGAAATCCGCTCATGGAGGCCATACTCGAGCGTGGCCTTTCCTATACATCCGGTCCGCAGTGGCTGTCGGAGAATATCCTGCGGAACAGGTGGGTGCTGGCGGTCGCGGGAACCCACGGCAAGACCACCACCAGTTCGATGCTGGCATGGATACTCGAATACGCCGGCATGGAGCCGGGTTTCCTGATCGGGGGCGTTCCCCGCGACTTCGGCCTGTCGGCAAGGCTCGGCGGATCGCCATTTTTCGTCATCGAGGCGGATGAGTACGATACCGCCTTTTTCGACAAGCGTTCCAAGTTCGTCCATTTCTGTCCCAGAACCGCCATCCTCAACAATCTGGAATTCGATCATGCAGATATATTCGCCGATCTTGCAGCTATCGAACAACAATTTCATCATCTGGTACGCATCGTCCCGGGCAACGGTCTGCTGGTCAGCAATGGGCAGGAGGCCAGCTTGGAACGCGTGCTGAAGCAGGGATGCTGGACGCCAGTGGAACGGATCGGCATAGAGAGCGGCTGGCATGCACAGATGCAGTCCGACGGAAGCGTCGCCATCCTGCAGGGGGACAGGGTCGAGGGAAGGTTGCGCTGGGCGTTGCCGGGTGCATACAACCGCATGAACGCGCTCGCGGCCCTGGTTGCCGCACGCCATGCCGGCGTGCCGGTGGAGGTGGCGACCGCCGCGCTGGCGCGGTTCAGCGGCGTCAAGCGCCGCATGGAGATCCGCGGCTGCGTTCACGGCATCACGGTGTACGACGATTTTGCCCACCATCCCACCGCCATCCGCGCAACGATCGAGGGACTACGGGCCAGGGTCGGGGACGCACGCCTCATCGCCGTGCTGGAGCCACGCTCCAACACCATGAAGATGGGCGTGTGGCAGGACAGCCTCGGGACGAGCCTGGAAGCGGCCGATCGAGTGTTCTGCTATACGCCGGACCCGGGCTGGGACGTGGCGCGGGCGTTGGGCAGCCTGGGGACGCGCGCAGCCAGCCGCGACGATCTCGGTGCGCTCGTCGACGCCATCGTGGAGGAGGTGGCGCCCGGTGATCACGTGCTCGTCATGAGCAATGGTGGTTTCGGCGGCATCCACGAGAAACTGCTTGAAGCGATCGAGGGCGCGCCGGTATGTTGAAGGAGGCTGCACGCCGGGGAAGATGCGGCGTGGTTGCCGTCCGGGGCCGCGCGCTCCTCTGCGGCATGCTGCTGTGCCTGTCGATGGGCGTCTGGGGCGGTCCGCCTGCCGCAGAGCTTGCGGCGGCCGCGGGCAGAGGCGATGTGGAGCGCGTGCGCGCTCTGCTGTCAGGTTCGGCCGCCGGCGTGGAAGAGGCTGCTGCCGCACTGACGGCGGCCGCCGCGAACGGCTATGAGGAGGTGGTGCGGGTGCTGCTCGCCGCAGGCATCCCTGCGGATGCACGCTCGCGCGGTGGCGTCACCGCACTGATGCAGGGGGTGCGCCGGGGTCACAAGGACGTCGTGCAGGAATTGCTTGCTGCCGGGGCGGACGTGAATGCCCGCACGGACGAGGGCCTCACGGTGTTGATGCAGGCCGCGCAGGAAGGGCAGCGCCCCATCGTGCAGATATTGCTGGGGGCGGGAGCAGACGCCGGCGCTCGCCTGGGCAATGGCGCGACGGCGCTGATGCTGGCCGCGCAGATCGGCCACGCCGGCACGGTTGAGGCATTGCTGGACGGCAAGGCCGACGTGAACGCCCGGGCGGGGAACGGCATCACAGCGCTCATGCTGGCCGAAAGATATCGCCATCACGCCGTGACAAGGCTGCTCAAGGATGCCGGGGCCCGCTAGACCGCCGGGGTTGATCTCGCGGGAAATATGTTTCAGGCTATAATCTGACGGCTGGTATCTCTCTGAATCCATGCGCGTTATTCATGGCACTTACCGACCGCATCCGCGAAAAACCATCTCATGAACGTTTTTTACGAAGAGGAAGGTACTTTCAAGGTAGGCACCATCCTCGCCGATAACACGACGTCATTGCAAGTGGAGGCGCTTCATGGCAAGCGCGCGAAGATCAAGGCAGCTTCAATACTGCTGAGATTTGATACGCCGTCGTTGCCCGGATTCATGGATGCGGCACAGAAAATGGCGGATGATCTGGATCCGGGGTTTCTCTGGGAATGTTGCGAGAACGAAGCCGAATTCGCCAGTGACGCACTGGCCGCCGACTATTTCGGCCATGCTGCCAGCCCGGAGGAGGCTGCTGCCCTGCTGATCCGGCTGCACAGTGCGCCGATGTATTTCTACAAGAAGGGCCGGGGGCGTTACAAGGCAGCGCCATTGAAGGCGCTGGAAGCAGCCCTTGCAAGCCAGGAGAAAAAGCGCCAGCAGGCACAGCAGCAGGCGCGCTATGTCGAATTGCTGAGCAAATTCAGCCTGCCGGATGAGTTCGTGTCCATGGTGTCGGATCTGCTTTATCGGCCCGACAAGACCACCATCGAATGGAAGGCGCTCGATGCCGTTTGCGCCGGAACGCGGTTGAGCGTGCCCGGGTTGCTTGAAAAGTGCGGTGCCATACCGTCCACGCACGACTATCATCTCAACCGTTTCCTGCTGGAGCATTTCCCGGGCGGGACAGGGTTTGGCGAGCTCGACAGCGGCGCGGGAACTGGCGATCCGGCAGATCTGCCCTGCGCGGATGTGATCGCCTTCAGTATCGACGATACCACCACGACCGAAATCGACGATGCCTTTTCGGTGACGCCGCTGACCCTGGGAAGTTTTCGCATCGGTATCCATATCGCCGCGCCCACGCTGGGGATCGCTCCGGGATCGCATCTGGACGAGGTGGCGGCACAGCGTCTTTCCACCGTCTACATCCCCGGCAGGAAAATCACCATGCTGCCGGAGGGAGTGATCCAGCACTATACGCTGGGCGAGGATCGCCTGTGCCCGGCGCTCTCGCTGTACGTGGACGTCTCGGACGACTTCACCGTCGTTTCCACCCAGAGCCGTATCGAGCGCGTCAGGGTGTCCGCCAATCTCAGGCACGATACGCTGGAGGCGTACTTCAACGAATCCGCACTGGCGGCGGAACGTATCGACCACCCTTTCGGGGAGGCCCTCTTGGCGCTGTGGAAGTTTGCGTGCAGGATGGAGCAGGTTCGGGGCAAGGCCAACGATGGCAACAGCGAGAAGGTCGACTACAATTTCCGGGTCGAGGGGGAGCGCGTCATTATTACCGAGCGCCGGCGGGGATCGCCGATCGACAAGGTGGTATCGGAACTGATGATCTTCCTCAACACCGAGTGGGGCAGGCAGCTGGCCAACGGGGGAGTAGCCGGCATCTATCGCAATCAGGGGGGCGGCAAGGTCAGGATGAGCACCTCTCCCGCCCCGCACCAGGGATTGGGCGTCTCCCAGTATGCATGGAGCAGCTCGCCGATGCGCCGCTACGTGGATTTCGTCAACCAGCGGCAACTGGTGGCCCTGTTGCGGAAGGAGACGCCGACCTACAGCCGGGAGGGCGACGGGCTGCAGATCGCCATGCGGGACTTCGAGGAAGCTTACGAGATATACGGGGATTTCCAGAGGAGAATGGAACGCTACTGGTGCCTGCGCTGGCTGCAGCAGGAGCGCGTCAGTATCCTGGGCGCGCAGGTTCTCAGGGAAAATCTGGTCAAGCTGGATCACCTGCCCCTGGCCGTGCGCGTCACACCCCTGCCCGACATGGCGCCGGAAACCGCCATCGAGGTGGAGATCTCTCAGATCGACCTGCTGGAACTGGCCCTCCAGGTAAAATTCGTGCGCAAGCTGGACGCATAGCATGGCGATGGACGCAGCATTCGGGGTGCATGCGGGGCGCCGGGGTCCCGCGGGGCGGCTGAAAGCGGCGCTGTCGATTTCGATCATTCTGCATGTGGCCGTCCTGTTTGCAGTTTCCTTCAAGCTTCCCCGCCTTGAAATCGACAGCGTGACCGGGCCGCTGGAGGTGGTGCTCGCAGGCAGCCGGCCTGAGCCGGAATCCGTGTCCGCCACGGCGTCGCTGCGGCCGCGTGCGAGCAGGCGGGACAGCGCGAGCGACACGGCCGGGACGGTCGTAGGCTCCACTCCGCCATCCGTGGAGTCCGTGCCTGCCGCCGTGGAAGCTGCTGATCCGGCTGGACAGGAGGCGGCGCCCGCGGCGGCTGCGCCTGAGGAGGATCCGGCCGCCGAGCGTGGCATGGACGCGGATCCCGATACCCTTGCCCCCGACCGCTTCGGGCTGAGTGCGGGAGACCTAGTGCAGCGCGGCCTCGAGATCGCCCGCATGCAGGCCCGAGCCGGACGCGAGCATGAGATCCAGCGTCCTCCCCGGCACAGGTTCGTCAGCGCCCGCACGCGGGAATACCGCTTCGTGCGCTACATCGAGGACTGGCGCCTCAAGGTGGAGCGGATCGGCAATCTGAACTATCCGGAGGCGGCGCGACGCGAGGGATTGCACGGCAGCCTGCAGTTGACCGTCGGCATCCGATCCGACGGCGCGCTCGAATCGATCGAGCTCAATCGTTCATCGGGTGAGAGGGTGCTGGACGAGGCGGCGGTACGCATCGTCAAGCTGGCCGGGCAGAACGGATTCGCGCCGTTCCCGCCGGACATCGGCCGCGATACCGATGTCCTGTACATCACACGCTTCTGGGTATTCACCCGAGCGGATGAACTGACGAGCCAATGAAGGCTGCGCCCCAGGTAGGGAATCGGACGGTTTCGGACATGGGCCCCGCTTTCCCCGGAGCACCGGTTTCATGACCGACCTGTACGCCGTTGTCGGCAATCCCATTGCCCACAGCCGGTCGCCATGGATCCATGCGCAGTTTTCGCGACAAACCGGCCAGGACATGGTCTATGAGGCCATTCTTGCGCCCCTGGGTGAATTCGCTCCGACGGTGGCGGATTTTCGTGGGCGTGGCGGCAGGGGAATGAACGTCACGGTTCCGTTCAAGCTGGAGGCGTGCGCGCTTGCGAACCGCCTGACCCCGCGGGCCAAGGCCGCCCAGGCCGTCAATACGCTGGTCTTCGACGGAGAGGGGGTGCTGGGCGACAATACGGACGGCGTCGGGCTGGTACGCGACATTCGCACCAACCTGGGGTTTCCCATCGCGGGAAAGCGGGTGCTGCTGATGGGAGCGGGTGGCGCCGCCAGTGGAGTGATCCTGCCGCTGCTGGAGCAGGGCCCCCGGACACTGCTCATTGCCAACCGCACCCGGCAAAAGGCGCATGCCCTGCAGCAGCGATTCTCCTGCCATGGGAACGTGATATCCGGGGACTATGAGGATATCGGCGGGGAGTCGTTCGATCTCGTCATCAACGCCACGTCCGCCAGCCTGGCCGGTGAGCTGCCACCGCTGACCGCCGGCATCTTTTCCACCGGAGCCATGGCCTACGACATGGTGTACGGCGGCACGGGTACGCCTTTCCTGGATTTCGCCAGGCAGCATGGGGCATCCCGTCAGATCGACGGTGCCGGCATGCTGGTGGAGCAGGCGGCGGAATCGTTTCTCGTCTGGCGCGGCGTCAGGCCGGAGACGGGCCGGATCATCGACCGGCTGCGGGCTGCGCCATGAGCGGCAAGGCTCCCGGTGCCTGCCCGGGGATGCTGGACCGGCGTCCCGTTCCCGCCAGGCATCCATTCCGCCGTTGAGCGTGCAGGCGCGCATCCGGCGCTGGCTGTGGCGGCTTTTTCTGATCCCGCTCGGGGGAATGCTGCTCTATCAGTCTTGGATTTTCGGCCATGTGGTGTATTGGAACACCCATGATCCCGCCACCAGCGCATTCATGCGCAACCGCCTGGAGGAGGCGCGGGAGAATGGCTCCCAGGCTCGGCTCCATCTCCAGTGGATACCCTACGAACGAATCTCATCCCACCTGAAACGGGCAGTCGTCGCGGCGGAGGATGACCGGTTCATGATGCATGAGGGCTTCGACTATGACGCCATGCGCAGGGCCCATGAGAGAAACCTGAAGGCCGGCAGGCTGGTCGCGGGCGGATCCACCATCAGCCAGCAGCTTGCCAAGAATCTGTTTCTTTCCGCCAGCAGGACCCCGTGGCGCAAGGCCCAGGAGGCGGTCATCACGCTGATGCTGGAAGGCGTGATGTCGAAGCGGCGCATCCTGGAGATCTATCTCAACGTCATCGAATGGGGGGATGGAGTGTTCGGGGCGGAGGCGGCCATGCGCCATTATTACGGTATTTCCGCCGATTCCGCCGGCATGGAGCAGGCGGCTCGCCTCGCCGCCATGATCCCCGATCCGCGCTACCATGATCGGCATCGCGATACTGCGGGGCTGAAGCGGAAAATGCGAGCCATCCTGGCGCGCATGGCGGCCGCGCGGATTCCGTGACGGCTTTCCCGCATCCCTGGAGGAGGCATGATGCATCGGCTTCTTTTCCACCGGAACCGCGGTATTCCCGTTTGACATGATACCCGGTTGGCCGGCGGGTAGCGTACGATGCCGATTCGTCCGATGTTGTGCCGATGAAGTTAACGGCAACGAAAAGAATCATTGCAGGTCTGAAACCCCCATGAGATAAAATCCGGGCGATCATGCCGCCGGCTCGGCGTCCGGCGGCGGTACCTGCACGATTCCACACGCCAGAGCGACCAGAGATGACCAAAGCGAGCAATCTCAGGAAAACCGAGAGTCTGCAGGAGACCCTGCGGCGCCTCACGCACCTGCTGCACAAGCACAAGCTGGTGGAAGGGCTGGTGCATACGCAGCACATGCCGCGCCGCGATCTGGTCGAAGCGCTGGTGCACAAGCAGAATCTGGCGGAACTGCAGAAGCTGCTCGACGAGCTCCATCCGGCCGACGTGGCGCACATCCTGGAGGCAATGCCGCTCGATGACCGGCTGATGATCTGGGAACTGGTCAAGGCGGAGCGTGACGGCGAGATCCTGTTGGAAGTTTCCGACGCGGTGCGCGAGACGCTCATCGCCACGATGGACAGCGGCGAGATGCTGGCCGCCACGGGCCAGCTCGATGCCGACGAAATCGCCGATCTTGCTCCGGATTTCCCCCGCGACGTCATGGAGGATGTGTTCCAGTCGCTGCCGATGGAGGAGCGCGAGCAGTTGCGCGCCGCCATGTCCTACCCGGAGGACGCGGTGGGCGCCTTGATGGATTTCGATGTGGTCACGATACGCGAGAACGTCAAGCTGGAGGTCGTGTTGCGCTACCTGCGCCGCCTGGACGAGCTGCCCGATCATACGGACCAGCTGTTCGTGGTCGATCGGAACGAGCATCTCAAGGGCGTGCTGCCGGTGAACCGCCTGCTGGTGAGCGATCCCGACGCGACCGTGGGGTCGCTGATGACCACCGAGATCGTGAAGCTCCATCCCAGCGACAATGCGCATCAGGCGGCGCAGGCGTTCGAGCGCTACGATCTGGTGTCCGCATCGGTGGTCGATGGGGAGGAAAAGCTGGTGGGGCGGGTGACCGTGAACGAAGTGATGGATTTCATACGCGAGCAGGCGGAGAGCGATGCGTTGAATCTGGCGGGCCTGCGCGAGGAAGAGGACTTGTTCGCCCCGGTATGGAAAAGCGTGAGAAACCGGTGGACCTGGCTTGCCATCAATCTCGTGACGGCGTTCGTCGCGTCCCGGGTCATCGGCCTGTTCGAGGATTCCATCGAGAAGCTGGTGGCGCTGGCGGCGCTCATGCCGATCATCGCCGGCATAGGCGGCAACTCCGGGAACCAGACCATCACCATGATCGTCCGTGCCCTGGCCCTGGGCCAGATCAGCTCGGGCAACGCGCGCAAGCTGCTCGTCAAGGAAATTGGCGTGAGCGCAGTGAACGGGCTGGTCTGGGGGGGAGTGGTGGGGCTGTTCGCGTTTCTGATCTACGGCAGCGTTTCGCTCGGACTGGTGATGACGCTGGCAATGATGCTGAACCTGCTGCTGGCGGCCCTGCTGGGTGTGCTCATTCCCCTCACTCTCAACCGGCTCGGGCGCGACCCTGCGGCGGGGTCGAGCGTGATGATCACGGCTGTTACCGACAGCGGCGGTTTCTTCATTTTCCTCGGATTGGCCACCCTCTTTCTGCTCTGATCCACGGTCCGCCGGCAGGCGCGTTTCAGGGCAGCATGCTTTCGTCGGCAAACAGCTGCTCGACGGATTCGCGCCGGCGGACGAGGCAGGCCCGATCACCATCCACCATGACCTCGGCGGCGCGCGGGCGGGAGTTGTAGTTCGAACTCATGCTCATGCCGTATGCGCCGGCGGACATGACGGCCAGCAGGTCGTCCTGCGACAGCGGCAGCTTTCGATCGCGCCCCAGGAAGTCGCCGGTCTCGCAGACGGGCCCGACGATCTGGTAGATTTTTCCGCGGCGGCGGTTGCGCATCACCGGCAGGATCTCATGGTAGGCATCGTAGAGTGCCGGGCGGATGAGGTCGTTCATGGCGCCGTCCACGATGGCGAAATTCCGGTGGGGTGTGTGCTTCAGGTATTCGATGCGCGTGAGCAGCACCCCGGCGTTTCCGATCAGCGCGCGGCCGGGCTCGATCAGGATGCGATGGCGGGAATGGCCTTTGGTTGTGGCGCACAATGCGGCGACGTATTCTCGTACTGCGGGAGGGGTTTCGTCCGAATAGCGGATGCCCAGGCCGCCGCCCAGGTCCAGGTGCTCGATCGGCAGCCCCAGCGCTTCGAGCCGGGTCAGCAGGCCGAGCATTTTTCCACTGGCCTCGGCGAAGGGGGCAAGGCCGGTCAACTGGGAGCCGATATGGCAGTCCAGTCCCGTGATGCGCAGGTTGGGAAGCCGCCGTGCACGAGCATACAGTTCCTCGGCTTCGCCGAAGGGGATACCGAATTTGTTCTCCTTGAGTCCGGTGGAGATGTAGGGATGGGTGTTCGCATCCACATCCGGATTGACCCGCAGGCTCACCGGCGCGATGCGTCCCGTTTCGCCCGCGACCCGGTCCAGCGCCATCAGTTCCGCTTCGGATTCGACATTGAAGCTGAGTATGCCGGCGGCGAGTGCCGCGCGCATCTCCCCGGCCTGCTTGCCCACACCGGAAAATACGATTTTTTGCGGATCCCCTCCCGCCTTCAGAACGCGCTGGAGTTCGCCTCCGGAGACGATGTCGAAGCCGCTGCCGAGGCGGGCGAGCAGATTGAGAATGGCAAGGTTGGGGTTGGCCTTGACCGCATAGCATACCAGGTGGTCGCGTTCCTCGAAGGCGGCATCGAACTCGCGGTAGGCCGCAACGATGGCGGCGCGCGAGTACACGTAGCAGGGGGTGCCGAACTCCCGGGCGATGTGCTCCAGCGCGACCGACTCCGCATGCAGTCTGCCGCGACGATAGTCGAACCAGGGGAAGCCGCTCACTTCTTCTTTGCTTCAGGTTGCGGGGAGTGCTCTTGAGGAAGATAGAGGGGCCCTTTGAGCCCGCAGGCGCCAAGCAGCAGGACGAGCATAAGGGCGGAGCAGAATCGACGCATGGGAAATGACGGCAGGGCCGGCCAGGTTGATGGGAGATATTAGCACATCGGGCTGTGGGTCAGCCGGACAACCTGGGGATATGCCCGATCCTGCGGTTTAACCGAGTCTTCCCAGCGCCTTCCTTGCCTGCAGGTAGTCCGGATAGATGCGCTCCACCGTTTTCCAGAAGGCGGGGGAATGGTTCATTTCGATGAGGTGGGACAGTTCATGGGCAATCACGTAGTCCACCAGATGAAGCGGCATCCGGATCAGGCGCCAGTTGAGGCGCACGATGCCGCGTGCGCTGCAGCTGCCCCACCGGCTCCGGGCCCGGGACAGGCGCAGGGGCGGCACCCCGATGCCGAGCCTGTCTGCATAGAGTGCGAGGCGCTCGCCGAAGCATGCCCGTGCCTCGCGGTCGTACCAGTCCATCACGAACGTTTCGATCCGTCGGGCATCGAGTGCGCACGGCAGCGGCAACGGCATCTGTCCGTCTTCGACAGCCTTCGTTGTCGTTCGGACAGGGTGCATCCGTATGCCGCCGGCAGGAGTCGCCACCACCTGCCAGGATGCTCCCAGCAATGGAAACATGGCACCTTCCTCCCATCTCGGCTCGATGGATTCCCGGCTGCGCCATTCGGCGAGCTTTGTCAGCACCCATCCAGTCTTGCCCAGCAGCGCCGATTCGATTCGGTAGAGTGCCATTCTCGGCGGAGCGCTGACGGTCAGGCCGCGGTCGTCGATCCTCAGGCCGATCGTCCTGCGGGCGCGCCGCACCAGGGCATAGGCGATCTCTTCGCCATTCAGGTGGATGCGGCGAGTCTCGCTGGCGGGCATCGATGCTACCTTTCCGGCACGGGGAGGGGAGAGGAAGCGTCAGGGGGAGGTGTCTGCCTGTCGTCGAGCCGCATCATTTCCGCTTCGATCCATTCTTCCACGCGTGCATTGAGATCCCCCGGCTCCATTCCTTTCGGGTCGATCGGCGCGCCGATGCTCACGGTGATGGTGCCGGGGCGCTTGATGAAGGCGTTCCTGCCCCAGAACGCACCTGCGTTGTGGGCGACCGGCACGACCGGTGCGACGCTATGCGTGGCGAGCCAGGCGCCGCCGATGTGATACTTGCCCCTTTCCCCCGGTGCGATGCGCGTGCCTTCCGGAAAGATCACGATCCAGAAGCCGGCCTGCAGGCGATCCCTGCCTTGCTCGACGATCTGCTTCAATGCCGTCTTTCCCGAGCTGCGGTCGATTGCGATGGGGCTGTTGAGTGCCAGGCCCCAGCCGAAAAACGGGATGCGCAGCAACTCTTTCTTGAGTACCCATACCTGGGGAGGAAAAATCTGCTGGAATGCAAGGGTCTCCCAGGCGGACTGATGCTTGGAAAGGACGATGCTCGGCTGCCCGGGGATGTTTTCCCTGCCGATGACGCGATACCGTATGCCACAGACGCGGCTCAGCAGAAACAGCATGAGGTGGGCCCAGCCGGAGGTGATGCGGTAGCGGTGCAGGGGAGGAAGCGGAAACGCCGCCAGGACGATCAGGAAATAGAGCGGCGTAATGATGGCCTGCAGCAGGACATAGAGCGTGGCGCGCAGCAGCAGCATGGCTGGCCTCATGATGCCAGGGCGTCGACGGCTGCTGCAAGGTTGCGAAAGACCCGGGTGTTTGCCGGCAGGTCTCCCTCCGATCTGGTTTTCCTGCCTCTGCCGGTCAGCACGAGCATCGGGGCGGCGCCTGCCGCCGCCGCTGCCTGCAGGTCGCGGAGCGAGTCGCTTATCACGGGTACGCCGTCCAGCGTCACCCCGAAGCGCTGCGAGATTTCGATTAGCGTGGCGGCGATGGAGGCATGTTCGGCGCGAGGGGATGTCGCGGCACGCGCATGGAAGAATATCGCATCGATACGGCCACCGGCCTGGCCCACCGCCTTCCACATCCTGTCATGGATCGCGTTGAGTGTCGCCATGTCCGGCAATTTGCGGGTGTCGCCGGCTTGATGGGCGGCGACCACGATCCGATAGCCTGCCTGCCCGAGGCGCGCAAGGGCGTCCAGGCCGCCGGGGATCGGTTTCCATTCGTCCGGCGCGCGCAGCGAGGTGTCGATGCCATGAGCGATGACGCCGTCCCGATCCACGATGGCGAGCTTCATGTCAGGTCGCCAGGCGGGAAATATCGGCCACCCGGTTCATCTCGCGCTGCAGGCGGACCAGCAATGCCAGCCGGTTGGCGCGCAGGACGGGATCGGGCACGTTCACCATGACCTGGTCGAAGAAGGCGTCCACCGGCTCTCTCAGCGCCGCGAGCTGCCGCAGGGCATCGTTGAATTCCCCCAGATCGATCAAATGATCCACCGTGGGAGCGATCCGGTTGAGCGTATCCTGCAGCGCGTGCTCGGCGGGCTGTTGCAGCAGGTCGACGGTCAGCGTCGCGTCCGCCTCGTCCCCCGCCTTCTTGAGGATGTTGCCGACCCGCTTGTTGGCTGCGGCGAGGCTTTGTGCTTCCGGCAGGGCAGTGAAGGCGCGTACGGCCTCGAGGCGCGCCCGAATGTCGTTCAAAAGGCCGGGGCGGCTGGCGAGGACCGCATCGACCTGCTGGAAGGAATAGCCCTGCTCGCGCAGCAGACCGGATATCCGCTCATGGATGAAGTCGGGCAGGCGAGTGCAGGCTGCGTCATCCAGGGGCACTGCCCCGGCGAACGCCGTCCGCGCCATTCCGAGCAGTGTTTCCAGGGAAATGCGCAGCCCTTTTTCCATCAGGATGCGCCCGATACCCAGGGCGTGGCGGCGCAGCGCATAGGGGTCCTTGTCGCCGGTCGGGATCCGCCCAATGCCGAACATGCCGACCAGCGTCTCCAGCTTGTCCGCCAGCGCGACGCAGGTGCCAACCGGCCCGCGCGGCAGTGCATCGCCTGCGAAACGCGGCCGGTAGTGGTCCTCGATGGCATAGGCGATCTCGTCCGGCTGCCCGTCGTGCCAGGCGTAGTAGCGTCCCATGATACCCTGTAGCTCGGGGAATTCGCCCACCATGCCGGTGAGCAGGTCCGCCTTGGAAAGGTTTGCGGCGACCCGCGCCTGTGCCGCGAGTTCCTCATCCCCCAGTTCCACCGCGATCGCATGCGCGATCGCGGCGATCCGCGCCACGCGCTCGGCCTGGGTACCGAGCCGGTTGTGATAGACCACCTTGTCCAGGCCGGCGCGCCACGCGTCCAGCGGTTTCTTCCTGTCGTGATCGAAAAAGAACCTGGCGTCCGCCAGGCGCGCGCGCAGCACCCGTTCATTGCCGGAGACCACCTCGGCAGGATCCGCGGGACGGATGTTGGAGACGATCAGGAACCGGGGCTGCAGCCTGCCTTCCGCATCCAGCAGCGGGAAATATTTCTGGTTCGTCTTCATCGTCAGGATCAGGCACTCCCGGGGAATGTCCAGAAAGGCGTCATCGAATTTCCCCGTCAGGACGTTCGGGAGTTCGACCAGTCCCGTCACTTCATCGAGCAGTGCCGCATCCCGCACCGGGCTCGATCCCGGGGCGGCCGACACGGCGTCGAGCTGCCGGACGATCTCGTTGCGGCGCGCCGCGAAGCCGGGGATGACCCTGCCTTCGCTCTCCAGTTGGTCCGCGTAGCTGTCGGCGTCCCGCAATACGATCGGGCTGACCCTGGCCTCGAATCGATGCCCCTGTGTCTCGCGCCCCGCGCTCAGCCCGAGGGCGCGCACCGGCACGACATCCCTCCCGTGCAGGGCAACCAGGCCATGCGCGGGCCGCACGAAGTCGACGCTGCTCCAGCCGTCGGCCAGCTGATAGGTCATCGTCCGGGCGATCGGCAGTCCGGCGAGCGCCGCATCGAGGGCTTTCTGCAGCCCCGCAGCCAGGGGGATACCCGGAATGAGGCGGTCCAGATACAGCATCTCGGTCTTGCCGTCGGACATGATCCTGAGATGCGAAGCCGGCATGTCTGCCGCATCGACGCCAAGATCGGACAATTTCTTGCGCAGGGCGGGCGTGGCCTGGGCTGCGGTATCCAGACCGATGGACGACGGCATCAGTCTTAGCGGTGTGGAGGTATCGGGAGATCTCGGGGCGACTCTCCCGAAGTGCGCTGCCAGTCGTCGCGGCGTGGCGAAGGCGACGACCGGCGCGCCGTCCTCGATCAGGTTCTGGACCTGGAGGCTTGCCGCGAGCCCCTGCGCGAAGCTGTCGCCGAGCTTCTGCAGCGATCTTGGCGGCAGTTCCTCGACCAGCAATTCGACCAGCAGATTCCGGACGGTACTACTCAAGGGCGGCCTCCGCCGATGAAGGGCACCAGGCGCGGGGTGCCATCGGGAATCCCAGGCGTCTGCGGCTTTCGTAGTAGGCCTGTGCCACGCCGCGTGCGAGGTCACGGATGCGCCCGATGTAGGCCGCACGCTCTGTGACGGAAATCGTTCCGCGTGCCTCCAGCAGATTGAAGACGTGGGCGGCTTTCAGCACCTGCTCGTAGGCAGGCAGCGCCAGCGCGCAGCCTACCAGGTGTCGGCCCTGGCGCTCATGGCTGTCGAAGGCGGCCAGGAGGAAATCCGCATCGCTGTGTTCGAAATTGTAGGCGGACTGTTCGGCTTCATTCTGGCGATAGACGTCGCCGTACGATACACCCTTCGTCCATGTCAGGTCGTAAACGTTTTCCACGCCTTGAAGATACATGGCGAGCCGTTCCAGGCCGTAGGTGATTTCGCCGGTGATCGGCCTGCAGTCGAGTCCGCCAACCTGCTGGAAGTAGGTGAACTGGGTGATTTCCATACCGTTCAGCCAGACCTCCCAACCCAGGCCCCATGCCCCCAGTGTGGGGTTTTCCCAGTCGTCTTCGACGAAGCGCACGTCGTTGCGTGTCAGATCCAGCCCGAGTTCGCGCAGCGATCCCAGATAGAGATCCAAGATGTCGGGCGGTGCCGGTTTCAGCACGACCTGGAACTGGTAGTAGTGCTGCAGGCGATTCGGGTTCTCGCCGTAGCGTCCGTCGCGGGGCCTGCGGGCGGGTTGGACATAGGCGGCTTTCCAGGGTTCCGGTCCCAGGGCGCGCAGGAAGGTGGCCGTGTGCGACGTCCCTGCGCCCACTTCCATATCGTACGGCTGAAGCAGCGTACACCCCTTGTTATCCCAGTAGTGCTGCAGGGCGAGTATGGTTTCCTGGAAAGTGAGCATGGCCGGGATGGATTGGGTGGTGGACGTCTTCTGTTGGCACGGCGATTTTACAGGTTTTTGCGCAGGCCACGAACAATCGGCAGGCAACCCGCGGCCAACAGCATGCCCGCCAGCAAGAGGAACAGGCCATTGCCGTAACGCACGTAGGGGGTTGCGCCGGCGTAACCCTGTGCCATTCCATGCAGCACGGTGGCGGTAAACACCTCCGCCTCCTGTCGTACCCGGCCGCGCGCATCGATGATGGCGGTGACGCCGGTATTGGTGGCGCGCAGCATGTAGCGCCCCGTCTCCATGGCGCGCATCTGCGAGATCTGCAGGTGCTGGCGCGGGCCGATGGAGCGGCCGAACCAGGCGTCGTTGCTGACGTTGACGAGCAGCGTGGCCTGTGGCAGCTGCCGGATGATTTCCTCGCCGAATACGTCTTCGTAACAGATGTTCACCGCGATTTTCTGCCCGGCAAGATGCATCGGCTGCTGGTAGGGGTCACCGCGTGCGAAGTCCGACAGGGGAATTTTCAACACGTCGATGACCCATCCGAACAGCGGCTTGAACGGGATGAATTCGCCGAATGGCACCAGATGATGCTTGCGATAGCGCTGTTCCGGGGCCGTGCCGAAACTGAACATGGCGTTGTAATACTCGCCGCCCACCTGCGGCGCCTCCACCATCCCGATCAGGATGTCGCCACGGTTCCGCCGGGCGTGCGAGGCCAGTTGTGCGAGGTACGCCGCCGGTACCTCGTCGCGGTATAGCGGGATCGATATTTCGGGGGTGACGATGAGGCGTCCGCTGCTCTCCAGCACTAGCCGGGCATAGGCCTCCATGGATGCGGCAAGCTGATCCTCCCGCCATTTCAGATCCTGGGCGATGTTTCCCTGCACGAGACTTACGCTGACCGGTTCGCCGTCCGGATCGGTCCAGGGAATCTGCTGCAAACCTAAGCCGCCGATCCAGATGGCCAGCAGGAGGAACCATTTCCGGAATGACTTCCCGGTCTGCAGGCCCAGCAGCGCCGCACTCAGTACGAGTACGAGCGAGACACCGTAGACGCCCATGAGGGGGGCGTATCCGGCCAGGGGACTTGCCGGCGCCTGGGAGTATCCCAGCGTCAGCCATGGGAATCCGGTGAACAGGACGCTGCGCAGCCAGTCGGACAGCCCCCACAGTGCGCCCGCAAGCAGCGACCAGGATACCGGCGAGGTGCTGCCCAGTTTCGCCAGTATCCAGCCCGTGACGGCCGGGAACAGCGCGAGGTAGGCGCACAGGATCAGCAGTGCCAGCACGGCGGCCGGCATCGGCATGGCACCGAAGTCGTGCAGGCTGACATAGATCCAGGTCACACCGGCGCTGAACAACCCCATTCCGAATGCGAAACCGAGGAGGAATCCGTGCAGAGGGGCGGCATGGCGGCGCCAGAAGTGGCAGAGCAGCGCAAGCGTCGCAACGGGTACCGGAAACAGGTAGAAGGGCGCGAAGCCGAGCACGGTAAGGATGCCCAGCAGGAAGGAACAGAAAGCTTTTGAACGAAACGTGGGGAATGTGCGCCAGGACACTGCCGTCAGGAATCCGGGTCCGCCGAGTGGCCGGGCAGCACCAGCCGGAAGATGGAACCGACGCCTGTCCCGGATTCGACTTCCAGCCTGCCGCCCAGGAGCCGGGCCGCCTCGGATGCGATGGCGAGTCCCAGTCCCACGCCCGGCTGGCCGTACGTCTCCCCTCGGCGGAAGGCATCGAACAGGTGCTCCAGATCCTCGCTTGCAATGCCCGGCCCCTGGTCGCTGACGCTCAGCGTCCAGCCGGTAGCGGCGCCATCCGCCTGGTTTCGGGCCTCTACCCTGACGACGCCGCCCGAACTGTACTTGATCGCATTGCCCAGAAAATTCTGCAGTACCAGTCGCAGCAGGCTGGCGTCGCCAATGGCGTGCGCATGTTCGGGCATGTCCAGACTCAGCCTGATGTGCCTGGATCGCGCTTCATGATCGAACTGGCCGACGATCTCCCCGAGCAGCGCATTCAGATCCACCGCCTGAGCGATTTCGCGCACGGGTTCATTGCGCAGCTGTTCCGCCTGCAACAGCCGATCCATGCCTTCCATCGTCTGCATGACGGCGTGCCGGACTGATTCGAGATTTGCCACGCTTTGCGTCAGGTTCGGCACGTGCGCAAGCCGGGTTTCGAGCATCTGGACGTGAAGCAGGGCATGGTGCAGATGATTCCGCAGATCGTGGGACAGGAAGGCGAGGTATTTTGCCTGGATCTCCGTGGCGATCCGGTTCCGCTGCTGCAAGTGCTCGATGAACTTGACCACCCCGCTTTGCAGCGCGGTATCCACGGCCATGTTCAGCGCGACGTTCTCGCGCATGGAGAGCCGATGGTCCATTGCCTCTGAAACCTGCTCGATGATCACTCGCCGCAGCAGCCGATACTCCACCACCAGTTCACGGATGTTGTAGTTTTCCTCGAAGCGGGATGCGCCATGCATTTTGCTGCCTTCCACCAGCGTGCGCGTGGTGCGCGGCGTGTCCGCGGCGAACGCGTCGATGATCTCTTCGAGTATGAGGGGAACCGAGTTGCGGAGCGCCTGCAGAGTGAGCGTGTCGGCTGCAGGCAGGGTCTGCACCACGGCCGCCTCCCACGCGTGCAGGATGGCCTCCTTGCGTTGCCGCAGGGCGGATGCCAGCTGCGGAAAGGTATGGTATGCCAGGAGATCGAGCGTCAGGTCTTCTGTGGACTCTTCCGTCGACATGTGATGTTCATTTCCAGGAGATGGTTTGTGGGAGGGGGCAATCACTGTGCCTCGCGGAATCCTGCATCGATGAGGGGGGTGGACACGGGGAACCCGAGGACGGGTGGATCGCATCCCCACATGCACGATGCGGATTTTATGCTAGACTTTCGGCTCTTGAACGCGAGGCAGGCATGTCAGGGAACGATACGGGTATTCTAGCGCACAAACCGCTTACGCTGACAAAAAAACGACTGCGGTGGCTGGTTCTGCTATCCAGTTTTCCGCTGTTCGGGATGATGGCTGCATTTGGCATCGCCCCCGATACCTCGACGGGCGCCCATCCCATCGAGAATGTCATCCGCAGTCTTGAACTCCCCGAGATCCAGCCGTTCGAAGACTATGACATGACGTTCTGGCGGCAGGAGCGCATCCAGGCGGGCGACACCATTGCAAGCCTGCTGTCCCGGCTCGGCGTCAACAATCAGGACGTGGTGGGCTTCCTACAGGATACCCGCGGGAGCAGGGGGGTGAACCAGCTGATCGCCGGAAAGGTTGTCCATGCACAGACCACGGCGGCAGGCGAACTGCGGCTGCTGCGCTATTTTTCCGGAGGCAGCGAACAGCTGGTGATGGAGAAGGTCGAGGGTGCCTTCAGGGTCAGCGAGCAGCCGGTCAGGTTCGAGACCCACATCCAGATGAAGTCCGGGGTGATCGACAGCTCGCTGTTCGCGGCTACTGACGGCGCCGGCGTGCCGGAAGGGGTCGCCACTCAGATGGTCGACATCCTGTCGTCCGACATCGACTTCCACCGTGATCTGCGCAAGGGGGACCGCTTCACGGTGGTCTACGACTCGCTGTACGGCAACGGCGAGCCCGCCCGACCCGGACGAGTGCTGGCGATGGAATTCATCAACCAGGGTACGCCCCATCGGGCGATCTATTTCCAATCCGAAGACGGAACCGGGGGCTATTATGCGCCCGACGGCAAGAACATGCGGAAAGCATTCCTGCGCACGCCGCTGGAATTTTCCCGCATCAGCTCGGGTTTTTCCAGCGGACGCTTTCATCCCATCCTGAAGACCTGGCGCGCCCACAAGGGCATAGACTATGCGGCGCCGACGGGGACGCGGGTAAAGGCGGCCGCGAATGGAACGGTTTCCTTTGCAGGCTGGAAGGGCGGCTACGGCAATGTCGTCATCCTGCAGCACCATGGACAGCATTCCACCGTTTACGGCCACCTGTCGGCCTTCGCCAAGGGGTTGCGCGCGGGGCAGCGCGTCAGCCAAGGCGAGGTCGTCGGCTACGTCGGCGCCACCGGGATGGCCACGGGCCCGCACCTGCACTACGAGTTTCTCGTGAACGGCGTGCAGCGCGACCCGACGCGTATCGCCATGCCGAGTGCGGAATCGGTTGCCGCCAAGCACATGCCGGCGTTCTATACGCACACGAAACCGCTGATGGCGCGTCTGGACATGCTGCGTGAAACCAGCCTGGCCTTCCTGGATTAGCCGCTGCCCCCGGCTGTGCGGGGCACAGGGCATCCCGCCATCCGGATGAAGGGGACATGCATTCCGGCATGAGTGTCCGTCATATCGGCCTCATGTCCGGGACCAGCCTCGACGGCATCGATGCGGTACTGGCGGATTTCGGCGCATCGCCGCCGCGGTTGCTGCATACCCGCTACCTGCCATATTCCCCCGAATTGCGCGAGCGACTGCTGGCGCTGGCCCGGCCGGGCGATGACGAATTGCACCGCGCAGCCGTGCTCGGCAACGAGCTTTCCCATCTTTATTCCCAGGCTGTGACCGACCTGCTGAGTGAATGCGGCCTGCAACCGCAGGCGGTGGCAGCCATCGGATGCCATGGGCAGACTGTGCGGCATTGCCCCGAGCCCGGAAGGCGCTATACCATACAGCTGTGCAACGCCGCCTTGCTCGCCGAGTTGACCGGAATCACCGTCGTGGCCGACTTCAGGAGCCGGGACGTGGCAGCGGGCGGGCAGGGGGCGCCCCTGGTGCCGGCGTTTCATCACGCTTTGTTCGCCCATCCGGAAATCCATCGGACGATCATCAATATCGGCGGGATTGCCAATCTGACCGGTCTTGCGTCCGACGGCGGGGTTTCCGGATTCGACTGTGGCCCGGGCAACCTCCTGATGGATGCATGGTGCCTGCGGCACACCGGCAGGCCCTACGACGAGGGGGGGGCATGGGCGAAGTCGGGCAGGATTCTCCCCGAACTGCTCGATGCACTGCTTGCGCACCCGTTCCTTTCCCTGCGGCCGCCCAAGAGCACCGGCAGGGAAGCCTTTGGTCCAGCGTGGCTGGCGCGGCATCTATCCGGGAACGAGGCACCGGCCGACGTGCAGGCGACCCTGTTGCAACTGACCGTCACAGCGATCGTGCAGGCGGTGCAGGCCGATTTTCCGGATACCCGGGAGATCTATCTGTGCGGCGGTGGCGTGCACAACAGGGCGTTGGTGGAGCGATTGCGTTCCGCCTTGCCCGGCAGGCCGGTGGAACCGACGGATCGGCTGGGCATTGACGCGGACTGGGTGGAGGCCTTCGCCTTCGCCTGGCTGGCACGGCAGATCCTCCTGAAGATTCCTGCCGGCCTTCCGGGTGTGACGGGAGCACGCGGCGCCCGCCTGCTGGGCGCGATCTATCCGGCCTAGACGGAAAACGAGGATCCGCAGCCGCAGGTACTGGCGGCACCGGGATTCCGGATGATGAACTGGGCGCCTTCGACGTCTTCCTGGTAATCGATCTCCGCACCGACCAGGTATTGGAAACTCATGGGATCCACCAGCAGCTTGACCCCGTTCTTTTCCATGATAGTGTCGTCTTCGGCGATCGTTTCGTCGAAGGTGAAGCCGTACTTGAAACCCGAGCATCCGCCGCCTGCGACGAATACCCTGAGCTTCAGGTCCTGATTCCCCTCCTCGTCGATCAGTTCCTTGACCTTGCTGGCGGCGCTATCGGTGAAAATGAGGGGCGTATGCGCTTCGGTCCCCGGATGTTCTCCAGCCATGATGCTCATCCTGCGGATGTCCGTGAAGGTGTCGCCCGTGAAAAGGCGACGCGGGATGGAAAATTATGCGTCTTCATCGGGCGAGCGTCAATCGCCATGTCCGGCGGCAACCAGTGCCAACACCTTTTTTTCGTGCTGGGGGTCGTGTTGGTGGTGCAGCATGCCGTCGACTACGGCACCCAGCTGAATCTCGATGGTCTTGTAGTGTATGTCGCCCGATATTCTGGCCCTGGGCTGCAATTCCACGTACTCGCTACCGTGCAGGGTGCCCGTCACCGCGCCGTTGATCACGGCGTGGGAGACACGGATGTCTCCTTTGATGGTGGCCTGGTCGCTCAGCACCAGGGTGCTGGGCCGATCCTCTGCCGCGACGATGTCCCCCGAGATGTGCCCATCCACGCGCAGCCCCCCGCTGAAGCGGATATCCCCGTCGATATGGGTACCCGAGCCGATGAGCGAATCGATATGATTCTGGGGTATGGCCGTTTTTTTGCCGCCAAACATTCTGCTTTCCTTATAGTGAAAGATTGACGCTCTGGGAGAGTCTCGCCTGCGCGACCCCTTTCTCGAACACCTTCACCTGCATGCTTTCCACTTGCGCATCCAGCGGCATGCGAAAACCGTTTTCTATGCGCTGGTAGAATTTGAAGTTCACATCGAACGTATTCGACGGATTCTCGCTGGCGAGCGGCGTCACCATCTTTTCACCATTTTGCCGGAAATGGACGATGAATTCCAGACTGCCCTTGAAATCCTTGACACGTTTCCCGCTCTGCACCAGCAGCATGCTGTAGCGGTATTCTCCCGGCAACTGGCCGCGTACCAGCTTCAGCTGGTTGATGAAAATCTGCTGATCGATCTTGCCGATGGCTGTTCCCAGATTCTCGAAGAACGCCAGTTCTTCCTTCAGGCGGGTATTCTCGTCTTCCATGGCTTTGACATGGCTGGCAATGTCCTCGCGCGCGACTGCATCCATCTGCAATTGGCGTTCCAGGGCCGCGATCTTCATGCGCAGCTCTCCATTCTCCTCGCTCAGGCGCGCATTCGAACGCGAAAGATGGTCCATCTCTTCGATGGTTTCCTTTTCGTCCGAATCCACTAGCTGGTGTCCCGCATCGTACATGCCCCAGGACAGCGCCAGGATGAGCGTGCAGGCGAGCAGGACGATGAGCCAGCGGATATACGCCGGCCGATGGGGACGCACCGTGACCCTGGGTGCGAAGATGCCCGACCGTCTTCTGCGCCGGGATGACTTGATCATGGCCGACGCTGCAGGCTGTGCGAGGCGGGGCCGGGAGTATCTACCTTGAACCGCCGTACCGCCGGTTCGCGTTCATTCCGGCAGACGGAAGCGCTCGACATGCCGCGGTTGCGGGCCTCGGAAAACCGGGCATGCGGATGCCGAGAATCGGGTGCATGCCTCATGCGGTCATTTCATGATACTGTATTTCCAGCCGCAGGGATCATCATGGAAGCAACGGCACCTGGTCGATCGCCAGGGTCTCCGGAAAACCGAACATGAGATTCATGTTGTGCACGGCTTGCCCCGCGGCGCCCTTGACGAGGTTGTCGGTGACCGAGAGCACCACTGCCGTGCTCCCGTCCTGTGGGCGATGCACCGCCATGCGGCAGATGTTCGAGCCGCGTACCGAGCGGGTTTCAGGGTGGCCGCCCGCGGGCAGCACATCCACGAACGGTTCGTCGGCATAGCGGGTCTCGTAGAGGTCTTGCAGATCGACGTCGCGAGTCAGCCTGGCGTACAAGGTGGCATGGATGCCCCGTATCATGGGAGTGAGATGTGGCACGAACGTCAGCCCGATCGACTTTCCCGCGATGCGGGAAAGTCCCTGCACGATTTCCGGCAGATGTCGATGTCCCGGCACGCCGTATGCCTTGAAGTTGTCCGAAGCTTCGGAAAACAGGGTATGCACCGCGGCATGGCGGCCCGCTCCCGAGACGCCCGATTTGGTGTCGGCGATGAGATGTTCCAGATCCACGATGCCTGCCTCGATCAAGGGCAGGAATCCGAGCTGGACCGCAGTGGGGTAGCAGCCGGGATTGGCGATCAGGCGGGCTTCTCGGATCGCGTCCCGATTTACCTCCGGCAAGCCGTATACTGCCTGCTCCACCAGTTCGGGGCAGGCATGCGACATGCCATACCACTTCTCCCATGCCGCGACGTCCCGAATGCGGAAATCGGCGGCAAGATCGATCACCCGCACTCCTGCATCGATCAGGGTGCGGGCCTGCTGCATGGCGATCCCGTTGGGTGTGGCAAAGAATACGACGGCGCAGTCGTCCAGCCTTGCTTCCGCCGGATCGCAGAATCTGAGCGACACATGCCCGCGCAGACTGGGGAACAGTTCCTCCACTGCCAGTCCCGCTTCCTTGCGCGAGGTGATCGTGCGTATTTCCACTTCGGGATGTCGCGTCAGGATGCGCAGCAACTCCACACCCGTATAGCCGGTGCCGCCCACGATACCGACCTTCAGCATGGCGCTTCCGGGTCAGCGGGGGGAAGAGGGTGGCGGATGGGCATTCTCACGGCGATGTGCGTCGTTGATATGGATGGTCGGGTTTGCGCGGTCGAGCCAGATCCGCCATGATAACGGGAGGCGCCCGGGGATGCAAAGCATCCCTGCGCGGGTCGGCATGGGCGAACCCCGGACGGAGCACGGAGGATGGGGAACCGCCTGCAACTGCACCCGGAGCCGTACGCTCCGGAACGCGGCGAGGTGCTAGCGTTTGGAGAACTGCTTGCGCCGGCGCGCCTTGCGCAGGCCGACCTTTTTCCGCTCCACTTCACGCGCGTCACGCGTGACCAGTCCGGCATTGCTCAGCACCGGCTTGAGGGCCGCGTCATAGTCGATCAGGGCGCGAGTGATGCCATGGCGTACCGCTCCCGCCTGTCCAGATTCGCCGCCACCATGGATATTCACGGTGATGTCGAAGCTGGTGAGGTTTCCGGTCAATTCCAGGGGCTGGCGCACGACCATGCGCCCGGTTTCCCGGGAGAAGAATTCGTCGACCGGCTTGCCGTTGACGATGATGACGCCCTTCCCGGGTTTGATGAACACCCGGGCCACCGCGCTTTTGCGGCGTCCGGTACCGTAGTTGTAGACTGTCCCCATGTTCTCAGGCCCTGACTTCGAGATGTCGCGGTTGCTGGGCGGCGTGCGGATGCGTGGCGCCGGCGTAGATCTTCAATTTCTTCAGCATGGCGTAGCCCAGCGGGCCCTTGGGCAGCATGCCCTTGACCGCCTTCTCCAGCGGCCGCCCGGGAAATCTCGCATGCAGCTTGGCGAAACTGGTCTCATAGATTCCGCCGGGATAGCCGCTATGGCGGTAGTAGGTCTTGGCGTTCGCTTTGTCGCCCGTGACGCGCAGCTTGTCGACATTGACGACCACGATGAAGTCGCCGGTATCCACATGGGGTGTATAGATGGGCTTGTGTTTGCCCCGCAGGCGCAGGGCGATCTCTGCGGCAAGGCGACCCAGAACCTTGTCCGCCGCGTCTATTACGAACCAGTCGCGGGTCACTTCATGGGGTTTGGCTGAAAAGGTTTTCACGATGCGTCCGTTTTTCCAGATTGTTGCACGCGGTTTCGATCATGCCCACACCATCGCGTGCGCACAAGCCGCAAATAAGGCCGAAAATTCTATGCCAGCCTTGGTTCAATGTCAAACTTAAATAAGAAACCACATGAATCGCCTCGCGTGCAGCGTATCGTCGCGTATCCCCGCTGGCGGCGGTGGTCGCCGTTTCGTGCCGCTGGGGTTTCTGACGCATTGTGATAATTGACGAATAGGATTATCCTCGCAAGGTCGGTTTTTATTCCAAGACATACGACATGACTCAAGACGAACAGAAGCGTCTGGCCGCGCAGGCAGCCATTCAGCATATCCCGCTGGGCAGCGTGGTCGGAGTGGGCACGGGTTCCACCGTGAATCACTTCATCGATGCGCTGGCCGGCATCCGGCACGCCATTCACGGCGCGGTGGCAAGTTCGGAAGCCACCGCCCGCCGACTGGAGGGACATGGCATCAAGGTAATCGACCTGAATGCGGTCGAGGCATTGCCGGTGTATGTGGACGGCGCCGATGAGATCACCGCCCGTCTGCACATGATCAAGGGCGGCGGGGGTGCCCTGACGCGCGAGAAGATCGTTGCCGCCGTGGCGGATAGATTCATCTGCATCGCCGACCAGGGAAAGTTCGTCGAGGTGCTGGGACGGTTCCCGCTGCCGTTGGAAGTGATCCCGATGGCCTCCACCCATGTCGCGCGCACGATCGTCCGACTGGGGGGGAGGCCGATCGTGCGCGGCGGCTTTGTGACGGACAACGGCAATCTCATACTGGACGTGCACGACCTGCGGATTTCGAATCCGCTCGAACTGGAGGCCACTCTCAATCAGATAGCCGGCGTGGTGACCAACGGGCTGTTCGCCAGACGTGGCGCCGATATGCTGTTGCTGGGCGCCGACGGCGGCGTGCAGACGATTGTTGTCTGAAATACATGCGGGGATCGCGGCCACGAAATTGTCACATCTCTCGCATATCCTTCTTCCCTCCCATGGTCGAGGCGCCGATGGTCAGTAGCGAGCATACCTCCAAGCAATTTGACACTGATCTCGAAGCAGTGCGTACGCGCGTGCTGCGCATGGGCGGATTCGTGGAGGAGCAGATCGAAAGAGCCATCGAGGCGCTGATCAGCGGCAACGAGAATCTGATCGACGACATCGTTGCCGACGATCACCGGGTGAATGCCATGGAAGTCTCGATAGACGAGGTGTGCAGTCAGATCATTGCTCGTCGCCAGCCTGCCGCCGGCGACCTGCGCATGATCATGACGGTCATCAAGACCATCACCGACCTGGAACGCATCGGCGACGAGGCGGAGAAGATTGCACGCATGGCAAAACTGATCTATAAGGTCGACCGCATGCATGTGCCGCGCTTCTTCGAGATCAGGCATGTGGCCAGTATCGCGATGGAGATGCTGCATACCTCGCTGGATGCGTTCGCTCGCCTGGATCTGACCGCGGCTGCGAGGGTGGTGCGCCAGGATGAACAGGTCGACGAGGAATTCCGGTCCATCATGCGTCAACTGATCACTTTCATGATGGAGGATCCTCGGAAGATTTCCACGGCACTGGAGATCCTGTTCGTCGCCAAAGCGATCGAGCGCATTGGCGACCACGCCAAGAACATGGCGGAATACGTGATCTACATGGTGAAGGGCAAGGACGTGCGGCACGTGACCGTTGAGGAGATCGAGCGCGAGGTCAGGGAATAGCCTGGCTGTTCCGCAGTGACCGGCAAGACTATGCTCGAATACTCTACACTTGCGGCCGTCGATCTGGGTTCCAACAGTTTTCGCCTGCAGGTGGGGCGGGTGGTGGGCAAGCAGATCTACCCGCTCGACAGCCTGCGCGAGATGGTGCGGCTCGCCGCCGGCCTGGGCGCCGACGGGCGGCTGGATGAGGATT
Organism: Nitrosovibrio sp. Nv17; assembly: GCF_900119085.1. Taxonomy (GTDB): domain Bacteria; phylum Pseudomonadota; class Gammaproteobacteria; order Burkholderiales; family Nitrosomonadaceae; genus Nitrosospira. The sequence continues at coordinate 219,696 of NZ_FPIQ01000001.1, forward strand.
CCCAGACGCGTGCGCTGGATTGCCTGAAGCGCTTCGGCGAGCGCCTGCGTGATTTTCCGCCGCATGCGGTGCGTGCGGTGGCGACCAATACCTTGAGGGTGGCGGGAAACGCCCCTGCCTTTCTCAAGAAGGCCGAGGATGCCATAGGCTTCCCGATCGAGGTGATCGCCGGGTATGAGGAAGCGCGCCTCATCTATCTCGGCGTCGCCCACAGCCTGCCGCTGTCCACCAGTGATCGGCTGGTCATCGACATCGGGGGGGGCTCCACCGAGTTCATCATCGGCAAGCGGCTCAGGCCCATCAAGCTGGAAAGCCTCTACATGGGCTGTGTCAGCCACAGCCTGCGTTTCTTTCCGGATGGCAGGATCACGAAAAGTGCGATGAAGCGGGCCGAACTGGCGGCGCGCAGCGAGATCCAGGCCATTGCTGCCGGATTCTCCAGCGCTCACTGGCAGGATGCCTTCGGTTCGTCCGGCACAGCGCACGCGCTGGGCGAAATCATCGAGCTCAACGGCCTCGATGCCGACGACAGCGACGGCGACATCACGGCGGAGGGATTGAGCCGTATCCGTGACCTCCTGCTCAGGGCAGGTGACATCAGGAAGCTGCAGATCGCCGGGCTACGCGCCGATCGGGTGCCGGTTTTCCCCGGCGGTTTCGCCATCATGTCGGCCGCTTTCTCCGAACTGGGCATCCGTCGCATGTCCCAGGCCATGGGCGCCCTGCGCCAGGGCGTGCTCTACGATTTGCTGGGACGCTTCCATAACCAGGACATGCGCGAGATGACCGTCAGGCAGTTCATGCAGCGCTATCGCGTGGATGCTGCGCAGGCCAGACGCGTGGAATCGCTGGCGCTGCTGCTGGGAGGGCAGTTGCTGGCGGAGTTCGGCGATGAGCGGGAAGAGAGGCTGCAAAGCCTGTCGTGGGTGGCGCGACTGCACGAGGTTGGCATCTCGGTCGCCCATTCCGGCTATCACAAGCATTCGGCGTACATACTGGGCAATGCCGACATGCCTGGTTTCTCGAGAATGGAGCAGGAGCGGCTGAGCCTGCTTGCCCTCGCTCATCGCGGCTCGATCGGTAAAGCGAAAAACGGGGCCGCCGAGACGTGGGATCCCATCCTGATATTCGCACTGCGCCTGGCAACGTTGTTCTACCGCAATCGCAGCGACATCGAAATACCCTGGCTGGACGTCCATGCGGAGGACACAAGACTTGAACTCGCCATCGAGCAGGCCTGGCTGCAGCGCAATCCACTGACAGATACCGCGCTGTCCGATGAAATCGAGGAATGGGCGGCCGTGAATTTCGATTTCCGGGTGCGGCAGGTTTCCCCGGAGAAATAGACCGCCGCGGCATTCGAAGATTGGGTGTCTGTGCCATGGGCATGTGGTCGTGCGTTCCGCCTCGGGCGGCCGGTCTAGAACTCGAATACCTGCCCCCGGTGCAGCCTCTCCGGCTCGAGTCCGATACCGGTGGCCTGGATCTGCGCCATGATGGTCTCTTCATTGCCAGGTTCCATATGGGTGATCAGCAGGCGCATCCGTCCGCGTAGCCGCTCATCGAGACGCCGCAGCCCCCTGGCAAGCAACTCCGGACGCATGTGGCCGGCAGCCGTCGCAGCGGCGGTATTGTCGTCGAGGAAGGTCGCCTCGATCATCAGGTAGCGCAGGTTGGCAATCGCGTTCAGCGCATCCCAGAATGGTTCGTGGTAGGTGGTGTCGCCGCTGAAGACGAAGCTGGCGCCACCGCTGTCGAACCGGTAGGCCACAGCGGGCACCGCATGCCGTACCGGCAGGGTTGTGATTCTTTTCCCACCCCGTTCCAGCGTCTGCCCCACGGTGATGGGCTCCAGCACGATGTACGGCCGCTGCGGCGAAGGCAGAATGGTGTAGTCGGGCCAGAGCCGGAAGTTGAATACGTGCTGCCTGAGGACGGCGATCGTCTCGGGCAGGGCGTGGACCCGCAGGGGGAACGTTCGCCGCGGGCCGATCATGTCGGCCAGCATCGGCAGCAGCGCCACGTGGTCGAGATGGGCATGGGTGAGGAATACCGTATCGATTCGCAGCATCTGCTCCACCGTCAGATCGCCCGCGCCGGTACCGGCGTCGACCAGCACATCCTCGTCCAGCATCAGGCAGGTGGTTCTCAGTTCGGCCGCCACACCGCCGGTACATCCAAGAATCGTCACGCGCATAAGGTCTGTGGCCTTCCTCGCCTGCATTCCGTCGCCATCCTTGATCATCGTGCTGACATCGACCGGATGGCGACGATTCCACGGGGATTGACCCCATTTTTAACCAGCCAGGCTCATTTTTTCAAGCTGCCATGTTTCTCCCAAAGGCGTACCTCGATATTTCGACAGTATCCCCAGAGCGTGAGAAATGCGCGCAACAGGCGCGGTGCGTCCGCAGCCATCCATATATCGGAAATACGCTTGTCGCTGCGCCAGCCTCGCAGCACGAGTTTCGCCACCGCTCCCGGGCTGATGAGATCGTGCCTCATCTGCAGGCAGGAAAGAGATTGAGTGGATTCCGGCGTGAGCCAGTGTATGTACCCTCCCTGGTGGAATACATCCTCGGTCGCATCCACGAGGGCCGGGGGCAAGCTCCCGGGAACGGAGCGGCCGGTGAGAAGCAGGACATTGCGGCGTGCACCGGGGTGGCGTGCGTAATACAGGCTCCGGTTGCGGCGCACGAGCTCCCTGAAGGCCTGGCCGCGTCCGAATGAACCTCCCCCGGCATGGTACACATGGACTTCGGGATGCACGCCGATGCGCCAGCCATGACGATCCAGGCGCCGGCCGAGATCGACATCCTCGTAGTAGCCGCGTCCGTACGCCGGATCGAAGCCGCCAAGCTCCAGGAAGACGTCGCGCCGGACCAGGAACGCGTGACCCTGCAGGCGATGGGTCGGAATATAGCCGCCGGGCGTGCGCGAGTAGCGTTCCAGATCATACCGGGCATAGTCGTTTCCGGCAGGGATGATGACCGCCAACCGCGCATCGGCTGCGAGCGCCGCGTACAACGGTGGCAGAATATCCGCGCTGATTTCGACGTCAGAGTTGAGCACCAGCACGCAGGGGGTGCCGGTTCGCTGCATCGCCTCATTCACCGATGCGCCGAATCCCCGGTTTTCCAGGGCACGATGTACCTCTATGCGCGCCTGCGGCAGTTCAGCGAGCATTGCGCGCGTGTCCTCGTCGGAGGCATCGTCCTGGATATGGATGCGTCCCATCGAGGAATCCAGGTGGGTCAGTACGGAGTCGATGCAGCGCCGGGTCAACTCCGGTGCATTGTAGACCGGAATGATCACGTCTATGGGCGACATGGACGGGAATGGGAGCATGGCCGACGATGGAACCGGCGTCACGTCTCAGCTATGTTTCGGGAAAGGGGCAGTTTGCATCGAATGATCGATGGTCATCCAGCGTAGGGGGTCGCGTCGTGTTCGTGTGTATCGGACCGGCTTTCCCGTGCAGGCGATCGTACCTGCTCCTCCAGCAGCGCCACGTAGCGGGATAGCACATCCGTTTCTTCTCCTGCGTTGATCATTTCCTTCACGAAGCGCTGATGGTGCGCCTCGACGTAGAAGTCGGCGCAGCCCTGTGCCAGAAACCGCTCGATCTGGCGGTATACGTCATCCCGGCAGCGCAGTTCCGTCTCCGGCAGGTACTCGGCCAGCGCCGAGCGCCCCGCGTGCAGGTAGTCTGCCGCCAGCACCGGCTTCTTTTTGCGGACCGCCTCGAACACGACCGAGGTGGCCAGATCTATGATCACGTCCGCCCAGTTCATGAGATGGATGGAGTGCATACTGCCGGCCACGCTCACGTTCGAGAGACGCCGCAGGGAAGCGCTCTTGGTCAGCGACTGCTGCCAGCCGCCGCGGGTATGCGGCTTGATGACCAGTTCCACGCCGGGAAAACCGGCAACGATGCGCACGACCTCGCCGACCTCCTCCCAGAAGGTGGAGAAGTTGCTTTTTCTCAGGAACAGGACGACCTTGAGGCGGCTGTCGGAGCGCGCCAGCGGCGAGGGTGGCATCAGTTCGGCCACCTTGGCGAGCCATTCGTCGCAGTAGCGCGGGGATCCCAGAACCTTCAGCTTGTCGTCGTTCATGAAGGGGCGAAACCGTATCGAGCACAGTTCGTTGGGCACCACCACCTTGTCGAATATTCCTGCATTGGAGAAGGTGGTATCGGGTTCCAGGCGCAGCTCCCGGCGCCGGATCAGCTGGCTTGCATGCGGACTGTCGCCGTGGGGGAGCGATACCACACCCAGCCCCATGGTGCGGGCCGTGGAGAGCACGATCTCGACCCATTCCACGCATATGGAAGAATTCCGTTCGATCCAGTCGAACGCCACTACGCCCCCGGGTGCGGCATCGTCACCAAAGCAGCGCTTCAGCAGGCGTTGCGCGGTGCTGTGCCACAGCGGCGCCCTTCGCCCGGCATCGTACCATTTGGCGAGTGCCGCCATGATCGGGCCGATGAACGGACGCCTCAGGCTGCGGATCAGGATCAGCGTCTGCAGGAACCAGCCGATGAACTCCACGGGGGGCAGGACGTCGCCGATGTAGGCCATGCGCACCCCCTTCAGGCCGCGCAGGAATTCGATGCGATAGTCGTTGCGGAAGCGCGAGTTGCCGATGAGGACGATGTCGCACGTGTGGCCCGAGGTGATCCACTTGTGGATTACCGGGGTCATGTGATCGATATCGTTGTAGTGGCGAAGAAAAAAAAGAGCCTTCATGCCAATGCCCATCTCTCGCGTACGCGTAGCCGGCCAGTCCGGATTCACTGATTTCCGTGGCCGGGGAGTCGGTGGATAAGCGGTGAACGGCGAAAAAGCGCGTCATTGTACACGCGCGGATAGGGGTTGACCAGCATGGCACGCCCGATGCGCGCGCATCGGGAATGCATCCGCCCGATGCCCTTTACGGCATCGGCGCAGGACGCGCATCCTTCCCGGCATGCGCCGTACGGGATTCGGTTTCCGCGGTTTTCCTCGCGGAGTCTCCTGTCTGGTGATACGATAGTGGCCGGGGAGCGGGCGATGCCCGCCCTTCCGGTCATGCCGGCTCGGGCCATGACGGGAGCGGCGGCTTTTCTCCGCGATGCAGGTGCCACGATTTATTACGCCACGAATGAGAACGATTGCCGTCATACCCGCCCGCATGGGCTCATCCCGGTTTCCGGGCAAACCGCTTTCCCCCCTGCTGGGCCGGACCATGCTGGAGCATGTCTACCGGCGGGTGGCCCTCAGTGGCGCCATCGATGCCACCTACATCGCTACCTGCGACGAGGAGATTCGGGAAGCGGCGGAAGGTTTCGGCGCGCCGGTCATCATGACCTCCGACACGCACGAGCGGGCCAGCGACCGGGTGGCGGAGGCAGTCACGGGACTCGACGCCGACCTAGTCGTCATGGTGCAGGGCGACGAGCCGATGACCCGCCCGGAGATGATCGATGCCGCGGTGGAGCCGTTCCGCCATGACGACCGGCTGGGTTGCGTCAATCTGGCGCACCGCATCGGCAGCGCAGCCGATTTCCATGATGTCAACACCATCAAGGTGGTCATGGACCGACAGGGCGATGCGTTGTACATGTCGCGCCAGCCTGTTCCGAACTTGCCTGCCACCGTCGACTTCGCACAGGTGCATGCGTACAAGCAGGTGTGCATCATCCCGTTCCGGCGTGAAACCCTGGTCGAATTCACCCGTCTGCCATCCACTCCGCTGGAGCGGCTGGAATCGGTGGACATGCTGCGGCTGCTGGAGCATGGCCATCGCGTGAAGATGGTGGAGACGCCCTTCAATACCCAGGCGGTGGATACGCCGGCCGACCTGGCGCGCGTTGCGGGATTGATGGGTGCCGACCCGCTGCTGGGCACCTATTGAATCGCATCCGCCCTCCGCGGATGCGGCGTAAACTCCTTCGAACCTGGGAAGTTCCATGCAGCTCAAATCGAAACTGACCCGAAACGCCCTGACCATAGGCTCGTGGATCACGCTGGGACATCCGGCGATCGCCGAGATCATGGCGGCGGCGGGATTCGACTGGCTGGTGCTGGATACGGAGCACAGCGTCCTGGAACTGAGCGAGGTGCAGATGCTGATTCAGGTGCTCGACGGCCAGCAGTGCCCGGCGATCGTGCGGCTGACATCGAACCACCCCGATCAGATCAAGCGGGTGATGGATGCGGGCGCCGCGGGCGTGATGGTGCCCATGGTGCGGACCGCCGCCGATGCCCAGGCTGCGGTCGATGCGGTCTACTATCCTCCGCGCGGCAGGCGGGGAGTCGGTCTGGCGCGCGCGCAGGGCTACGGCGCGCGCTTCCAGCAATACCGTCACTGGCTGGAGGATAATGCAGTCATCGTGGTCATGATCGAGCACGTGGATGCCGTCAACGCCATCGATTCGATCTTGTCCGTACCCGGTGTCGACGCCTACATCATCGGGCCTTACGATCTGTCCGGCTCGCTTGGCCGGCCCGGCGAACTCGACCACCCGGACGTCGAGTCCGCCGTCGAGCGGGTACGCGAGGCGGGGCAGCGGCTGGCAAAACCCGGCGGCATCCATGTGGTCGAACCGGATCCGGAGGCTCTGCGCCGCCATGTGGACGCCGGCTTCAACTTCCTCGGCTACGGTCTGGATATCCGCATCCTCGACACCCTGTGTCGCAGCCACATGCAGACCATAAGGGACGCGCTATGAGCACACTCGTCATTTCCACCTCCTCGTTCGACGTGGACAACAATCCGCACATCCGGGATCTCCAGCAGGCGGGCCTGCGCGTCACCGGCAATCCCTACCGGCGCAAGCTCACCGAGAGCGAGGCGATCGAGCTGCTGGGCAGCGAGGCCATCGGCATGATCGCCGGCATCGAGCCCCTGACGGAGCGCGTCTTTGCGGCGGCGAGGAACCTGAGGGTCGTTTCCCGTTGCGGCAGCGGCCTGGACAGCGTCGATCTCGCAGCTGCACAGCGCCATGGCGTCACCGTGCTCAGTACGCCGGAGGCGCCGGCCCAGGCGGTGGCCGAGTTGGCCATGGGCCTGATGCTGGCTGCCTTGCGGCACATCTGCCGGATCGATGGAGAGCTGCGGACCGGCGCATGGCCCAGGACCCAGGGACGGCTGCTCGCCGCCCAGACCGTCGGCATCGTCGGCCTGGGGCGTGTCGGGCGGCGCGTCGCCCGGTTGTGCCAGGCCTTCGACGCCAGGGTCGTGGCCCACGACTCCTATGTGACGTCCGCGCCGCAGGGTGTGGATCTGGTGCCGCTGGACCGGCTCCTGACGGAATCGGACGTCGTGAGCCTGCACCTGACCTACGATGCCGCCACCCATCACCTGGTGAACGAGGCGGCGCTGGGGCGCATGAAGCCGGGGGCCGTGGTCATCAACACGGCGCGCGGCGGCCTCGTCGACGAGGGGGCGCTGGCGCGGGCCCTGGCATCAGGCCAGATCGGGGCGGCCGCCCTCGACGTGTTCGAGCAGGAACCCTATCACGGGCCTTTGCTCGGCTGCCGTGATGCCATCCTGACTTCGCACGTCGGCTCGCTCGCCCGGGAAGCGCGCCATCGCATGGAGATCGAGGCCGCCGAGAACCTGCACAAGGGGCTGGTTGCGGCGGGCCTGTTGAAAAATGGCTGACGAGATCGCGATCGTGTACGGCGCGAGCGGCTTTCTCGGGAGCCACGTTGCTGACGCGCTGTCCACGGCCGGATACCGGGTGCGGTTGTTCGACCGGGTGCCGTCGCGCTACCAGAGATCCGACCAGGAAATGATCATCGGCGATATCATGGATCTCGGCCAGGTGGCGGAGGCGGCCCGCGGCGCAGACGTCGTCTACAACTTCGCTGCGATCGCCGACATCGACGAGGCCCACCACAAGCCGCTCGCCACCGCCACCATCAATGTGCTGGGCAACATGCACGCGCTCGAGGCGGCACGCCTCGCCCAGGCACGCCGCTTCGTTTTCGCCAGCACGATCTACGTCTATTCCGAGTCGGGCTCTTTCTACCGCGCAAGCAAGCAGGCGGCGGAGCGCTTCATCGAGACCTACCATGAGCGCTACGGGCTGGACTACAGCATCCTGCGCTACGGTTCCCTGTACGGCAGGCGCGCGGATGCGCGCAACGGCATCTACCGCATGCTGCACGAGGCCGTGGCGCAACGTTCGATCACCTACCATGGAACCGGCGAGGCGCTGCGCGAATACATCCATGTCGAGGACGCCGCCCGCATGAGCGTCCAGGTGCTGGCACCGGAATTCGCCAATCGCCACCTGATCCTGACAGGCCAGGAACGGCTCCGCATCAGGGATGTCATGACGATGATATCGGAGATCATGCCCTGGGAGGTCACCCTGAACTTCGACGAGGGCAGTGCCGTGCACCACTACGAGGTGACGCCCTACGCATTCCAGCCCCGGGTGGGCCGCAAGCTGGTGCTGAACGAGCACGTCGACCTCGGCCAGGGACTGCTCGACTGCCTCGGAGACATCCATCAGGCCCTGCATCACTCCGGAGACGACGACGGCGCCACGCCCTTGGCCTCCGCCAACAAGGCATGAGGGCGAGCCGCTGGCAGGCCATCATCTTCGATTTCGATGGCGTGGTGGTCGAGTCGGGCGACATCAAGACGCAGGCCTTCGGCAGTCTGTACCGTGCGCACGGGCAGGCGGTCGTGGAGGCGGTGATGCACTATCACCGCCTCCACGGGGGCATGTCACGCTACCGCAAGTTCCACTACTTCCAGGAGCACCTGCTGAAGCGGCCCCCGCTGACCGCGGACGAGGAACGTCAGCTGGACCGGCGCTTCTCGGAACTGGTGGTCGAGGCCGTCATCGCAAGCGAGGCGGTTCCGGGGGCGAACGAGCTGATCCGCCGCGAGGCGGCGCGCATCCCCCTGTTCATTGCTTCGGGTACGCCAGAGGTCGAACTCAACGCGATCGTGGCACGCCGCGGCTTGTCCGGCTATTTCACGGGAGTGCGCGGATCCCCGACGCCGAAACAGACGCTGGTGGGCGAGATTCTGGCTGGCCATGGCCTGTCCCGCGAACAGGTCCTGATGGTGGGGGACGCGCTCATCGATTATGAAAGTGCAAGGCAGCACGGCATCGCATTCCTGGGGCGCGTGCGTCCAGGAGACGCCAATCCCTTTCCGGCGGAGGTGGAGGTGGTACCGGACCTGAGGGGCTGCTGAGCGATTTCAGCCTCAGCGCATGATGCCACGCCGCAGCAGGCGCCACGACACCTTGAGGCCCCACAGCAGCGGATGCCGCCGCAGCAGGGGAGTGACCTCGACGTGCACGCCGGTATGGCGTTCGATCTTCCATGCGGCGTAGCCGATGCTGTCGCCGAAGGTGAACGCGGCCTTGGCCAGTCGCAGCACGGTCAGGATCTTGCCTTGCCAGCGCCGCAGTCGCCAGCGCCTTGCCGAGCGCCGGCGGGCCGAGGCGTCCGCCGGATGCCGATACCTGCCGTCCGGCAGTTCTTCGAGCTTTCCCGCCAGTCCGGGCACGGCGCGAGCGGTCAGGCGCGCATAATCCTCCAGATTGAGCCGGGCGAGTTGCTGCGCGCGCGTCGTCCGCTCGGGCCTCAGTTCCGCCGCATAGGTCAGACCCAGTCCGTGGGTCCAGAGGGTTTCCACGTTCACCACGGGAACCTCCAGCATGGGAAGGATGGATTCGAGAAAGACGATGACCGCTTCTGCCAGGGAGACGTGGGCGCGGGCGCGGATCGTGTCGTCACGTGCGTACAGCAGCCGCGTGGGCTGGGCGAAGCGCGCCCACAGATAGGGATGGAACCAGTCGCGGGTGCCCTGTTCGAAGTGCGTCCTCGAGACCACGGCGTACTTGGCGCGCAGCGTTCTGCCCTGATGGCACGCCTCCAGGTAGAAGACGTTCGGTGGCAGCATCGCGTTCAGGTAGGCCAGATGACGCTGCCCATAGGCATGGTCGTAGCGGTCCACGATGACATAGAAGTCCGCGATCCCTTCGCCGACCTCGCTGGCGCGCAGGCAGGATCCATAGAGCAGCACCGCATCCAGGGCAGGGCCGAAACGCTGCCTCAGCGCTTCCACCAGCACGTGAAAATCCGCCGACACCGGCAGAGCGCTCAGGATGGCCATTTCCGCGATCAGACCGGCTGGCGGATGGACGGCCGTCATGGCGACGGGGGCACCGGAGAAGACGGCATCGGGGTGCCCGCATCGATGCCCAGGAAGGTGGCCGGCCCGGCCGCCCCGACGCGCAGCGGCCCATGGGCGCTCGAGGCCCGGTAGGACTCGCCGTCGACGATGTAGTCGTCGTCCACCAGGAGTTCCAGCGTTGCGCTGTTGAAGCTGTGGTAGCCCTCCACTTCGCGGAGGATTTCCCCGCGGCCCGCCAGCACCCTCCACAGGGCCCGCAGCGGACGCCTGCATTGCTGGCGCACGAAGGTGACGTGCAGCGGCGCCGCCTCGCGTCCCCAGTACGGGCGCATGCCGAACAGCAGACGATCGAGCGTGCTGGCGAACAGGAACGGACAGGTTTCGTGAAGGAACTCGCCTTGCTCATGGCGGATAGACAGATGTGCCGGTGCCCAGGCGCCCTTCCGGCGGCCGAGGAGGATGCCGAGAAAGTATCCGACGGTGATGAGGGCCGAGTAGCCTTCTCCCGTGATGCCCAGCCGCTTGATGCTGCCCCGGGAGAAGATCACGGCGCGGGCGATCAGGCCCAGCCCGAAGAACATCCCGTATATCTTGCCGGCGCCCGGCTGTTCGATGCACAGGATATGGCGTTTCATCAGCCTGGGCGGGATCTGCGCCGACAGCCGCGTGCGCAGTTCGCGCAGAACCATCTCCGGCTTGCCGTGCATGCCCAGATCGAGCGCGGTCATGTTGGTCGTGCCGCCCGGCACGATTGCCAGCACAGGCCATTCCTCGGCGGGCCGCTGTTCGAACAGGCGGCTCAGCGTCGCCTGCACCGTGCCGTCGCCACCCACCACCAGCAGCACGTCGACCCGCGCGACCAGGAACGCGTCGATCGCCTCACGGATGGCCGGTGCGTCGCTTGCCCGGCGGCAGATGGCACGGGGAATCCGCTCCAGTTCATCCCGGATCGAGTGCTCGCGCTTGCGTATGCGTCCGCCCAAGGGGTTGAACAGGATACCGACGGTCGCCGTGCCGGCTTCCAGGTTGTCGAGGTGTGATGGTTCCATCGTTATGCCATGGCATTCGCGCGATCGGTCGACCGGGGGCTAGATGATCCGCCGCAGCCAGACGCCGGCCAGGACGATGAGCATCAGCCCCGGGAAGAGCGCGGTGAACGCCGGATTCAGGCGCAGCAGCAATCCCGCGTTCGCGATGATCTGGTCCAGCAGGTAGACGCTGATCCCGAGTATCGCCGCCAATACCAGCTTGCTGCCGAGACCCGTGCGGACCGATCCGAACACGAAAGGTATGGACAGGAGCAGCATCGCGATGGTCGTCAGCGCGCCGCCCACCTTGCGCCACAGGGCCAGCGCGTAGGCATCCGCTTCCTGACCCGTGGCGCGCAGGAAGCGGACGTGCAGGAACAGCTCGACGGGCGAGAGGCTCTCGGGCGACTTGGTCAGGGTGGAGATATCATCGGGATTCAGAAAGGATTTCCAGTCCATCGACGCGCTGTGTGCGGTTTCTATACGCTGCGCCGAGAAGGTCTTGATGGTGACGTCGTCGAGCTTCCACAGGTCGTCGGCGACGAGGTCCGCATGCCGGGCGTAGATATGGGTGGCGAGCAGGCCCGCGTCGTCGAAGTGCAGGATCTCGATGTCCACGGCTTTCTTCGCATGCAGCATCTCGCCGATTCGCAGGATATTGTGCTCGTCGCGGGTCCAGATTCCCAGGTTTCTGCCAAGTGCGGTACTTTTGTCGAGTGCCGCCGCACGGGAGGATATCGCCTGCTGCTGCAGCTGCGGCGCCACGAATTGCTCCAGTATCGCGATACCCAGCAGGAGCGCCAGCCCGATGCCCAGCGGCGCGAGGCTGATGTGCAGGGGAGAAACGCCTGCCACCCGCAGCGCCGTCAACTCCGAGCTGACTGCCAGCCGTCCCAGCGCGATCACGTTGCCCAGCAGCGCGATGAATGGAGCCAGCTGCACGAATCGGCGCGGCAGCAGCAATGCGGTGTGCATGAATGCGTCCGGGACGCGGTAGGTGCCCTTGCCGACGTCGTCGAGCTGGTCCAGTAGATCCAGGAAGCCGAACAGCGGCAGCAGGATGGCGGTCGCGATGCACAGCCCCAGCAGCACCTGCAGGGCCAGGTAGCGATAGGCGACCGTCATCGACGCAAGGCCTGCTTCCACCGATAGCCGGGGGAAAGTAGTGCGAGGGCGATTGCAGTCATCAGCAGATAGAGCCACCAGACGCCGGGAAACCTGCCGATGGTGCCCTGTTCGACCCATGTCTGGGCCAGCCCGCTGAGGATGTAGTAGATCGCGAAGACCAGCGCCGCAGCATAGTAGGTTTTTTCATTCTTGTCCTGCCGTGGCGACCCGCGGCTGAACGGTACGGCGATCAGCGCCAGCAGGACGGTAGCCAGCGGACGCGACAGCCGCCACTGGAATTCTGCGATATCGCGCGGTTCGTCGGATGCCTGCAGCGTTGCGGTCGTGGCGGCTTTGCGCTTGTAGTCCAGGGCATTGCCGCTGTCGGTGAAATATACCAGCTTCTCGAAGCGGGTGGCGGTGTCTCCCGGGGCGGCATGCGTCAGCCGGTAGGAAGCGCCGTCGAATAGGTGAATCTGGGGCCGCTGACCGGATGCCGGTTCCCGCGAAAGGGCCCTCTTGGCCACGATCACCTCGCTGCCGCCATTCTTTCTGATGTAGTGAAATACTTCCGCCATCTCCTTGCCCGTGTCGTCCTTGGCGCGCAGATAGACGACCCTGCCGCTGCTTTCGCTGCCATAGAAGCGTCCGGCCTGGAAGCGGTCCATGTTGAGCTCGGCTTCCGCCTGGGCATTCAGGAGATAGCTTTCCTCGTAGGCCCAGGGGCGTGCGAAGATCGACAGCGCGCCGCTGACGATCCCTACCGGGATGGCCACTAGGAGTACGGCGTAGACGATGCGATGCTCGCTGATGCCGGCGGACCGCAGTACGTTGATTTCCTGGTCCCGGTGCAGGCGGCCCAATCCCATGACGATCGCAACGTAGAGGGCGATGGGCATCAGGACTTCCAGGGCGATCAGCGTCTTCAGCAGCACGAGTTTCAGCATGGCTGCCATCCCCAGCGATTCCGTCACCGCGCCCGCCAGGAAGCGGGCGCTGCTGAAGCTCGAAAAGAGTGCCGCCAGGATGACGATCACCACCGTGAACGGCGTCATCAGCTCGCGCGTGATGTAGCGCTCGACGATCTTCACGGTGCCGTCACCGTTTCTCGGCCGGCGGATTTTCCGCCTTGGCGGCAGGTCGTATCTGCCTGTCTCCATCGGCGGGCGGTGCGGTGCTTGCGAGTACGGATGTTGCGAGCCGCATGTCCTCGACCTTGTCGACGTCGATGCCAGCCTGGGGGTAGGGCAGGAACACCGGCTGTACCCGGATGCCGGTCCTGGCGGAGACGCGATGCAGCGCCTTGCCGAGCGTCAGCCTGCCCAGCACGTAGGACAGTACCATGCGCAGGCCGAAGACCTGCGCGATCAGCCGCCAGGGCTGCTTGCGCAGATCCTCGGCCTGCTGCCAGAAGGCAACCAGGCCGCGGCCACGCGGGTTCAGGAAGGCGTACAGGTTGCAGCCGCAGATTCCGCCGTCGCCCAGGCGTATGACGGTGCGCCCGACGCCGGGGAATGCGGCGGCGACATCCTCGTGCCTGACCACGCCGACCGCGGCGTCGGTCTGCGCCAGTCGCGCCGCATGCAGGAAATGGCGCACGATCGCGGGCGAAAGCAGCGCATGATCCGCCGTCGTCAGCAGGACCGGCGTATCTGCGTCGCACTGCGCGAGTCCGCTGTCGGCGCTGCGGCTGGGGGAATCCAGGTTCGGCACCCAGGTGACGCGCCCGCTCCCGATGCGCCGTTCCAGTTCCGGGCAGTCGGCGATGGCGGACGGGGGGGGGCCGCAGAGTATGATGGCGTCGACCTCGCCGCTGTCCTCCAGCGCATCGAGCACGCGAATGACCATCGGCACGCCGGCGATCGGCACGATCGCCTTGCACGCCATGCCCGCTGCAGTGGCCACCGGGTCACGGCCGGTACGGTCCGCTGCCAGCACGATGGCGGTGAATCGCGACGCTGCATTCATCGTTTGCAGTTCCAGGAACGGTTCATGGCAGCGTTTTTCCATAGATCCGGTAGCGCTTGTATTCCCGGCATCCCAGATGATCCAGAATGCCACGCATCGGCAGATTGTCCTCGAGTATCCATGACAGCTCGACCGCCCGTATTCCCCTGGAGAGCGCCGCCTGGCGGGGCGCATCGATCATCGTGATCGCCAGCGCCATGCCCAGCGGGGAATTCTGGAATTGCTTGCGCACGCCCATCAGAGGTATTCGGCCGGTACGGACACTCCCGGACCTGAGGGATCGGATCATGTGCGCCCAGCCCAGCGGAAACAGGCGGCCGTCGAGCTTCGCGAAAATCTCGTTGAGATTGGGCAATCCCGCCATGAATGCCGCCGGCATGCCATCCACCTCGGCGATCCGGATGAATTCATCGGGTACGAGCAGGCGCAGGCTGCTGCCCAGTTCGGCGAACTCGGCCTCGGTGAAGGGGACGAAGCCCCAGTTTTCCGACCACGCATCGTTGAATATATCACGCAGTATGCCCATTTCCTCGGCAAATCTGCCACGCCGCAGCGTTCTCAGTCGTATCTGCCCCGCGAATCGCTCGATCACGGCACGCATCAGTCTGGTCAGTTCGCGATCGGTTTCCACCCAGTAAGCCAGCAGATCCTTCTGGCCCCGGTAGCCCTGCGCCTCGAGCAGCCTGCCGTACCAGGGGCGGGAATGCGGCATCATGACCATGGGCGGGGTTTCGTAGCCGTCCACCAGAACGCCGCATTCCTGATTGATGGATAGATTGAACGGGCCGCTGACACGGCGGGTATCCCGTGCAGTCAGCCATGTCTCGGCGACCCTCAGCAGCGCCGCGAACACTTCCACGTCCTCGATACCCTCCAGCAGGCCGAAATGGCCTGTATCCCCGCCGTAGCGCTGACGGTGCAACCGGTCGATCTGCGCGCTGATCCTGCCTGCCGGCTGTCCATCCCGGTACGCCACCCATGCCTGCCATTCCCCATGCCTGAAGAACGGGTTGAATCGGGAGAAGTGGAAGCGCCGTTCCAGGCGCAGTGGGGGCACCCACATCGGATCGTCCGCGTAGATGCGCCAGGGAACGTCGATGAACGCCTTCATCCCGTGTCGACCGGTCACCGGCCGCACCGCGACGGCGCCCTCGGGAAGCCCGCCGGATGGCTCACCCATGTGAAGCGCGGATGCCGGAGGCGTACCTTCCGCTCCTGAGCCGTCCGCGAGGCGGCAAGGCTTCCAACCGGGCATCCGCCCGAAAGCCCGATCGACTCCGACCATCGTAGTGATGCATCATCCTTTTCGCATCATTCCCGCCACCCGTTCTACCCTGTCCCATGATGGACGCCATGCCGATGGTGAACCGAGTGGTGTGCTATTATAATGACCGCTCGAAGGGCGGAAATCCGGGAACCGATCACCGGTTTCCCGGTGTTGCTCGGGGTGGCGGGCAGAGGGCGGGGGCAGGCATCCATGATCGGGTGCGATTCTATCATCCACCGGGATGGCCAGCCGGATACCGGAGGCAAAAAAGAGCAGCAGAATCGGAAAATTTTATGGAAGGAACCATGGATACCGCTGAATATAACCTGATCATCTCCCTTGCCCTGATTCCGGTCGTGTTCATGCTGCAGCTCTGGGTAAAGAATCGCCGCAGCCATCGTCGCAATGAAACGGGGCAGCAGGAATTCGACAGCATGGGTGCCATGCTGCTGTCGACCCTCATCGAAGGGGTGGCCATCATAGGCAGCCTGTTGCTGATCATCTGGATCATGGGCGGAATTGCGAGATACCTGTTCCCCATGATGTTCAACGCACAATAAGTCCGGACCGGCTGTGACGATTTCCGGATTGCCAGAGCCCCATTCCCATCTGCGTGACGTGACGACCGTACGGATAGACCTCAACCGGATCGCTCCCCCCTGTCGCGTATGCGGGTAGTCGTGACAGGCATGGGGGTCGTCTCGCCGATCGGAGTGGGCGTGGAGCGGTTCTGGGAGGCAGCTGTCGCCGGAGTCAGCGGTATCCGGTCGATCACCGCTTTCAACGCATCCGGCCAGCGTTCCCGGGTGGCGGGGGAGGTGCCGGGGTTCGATCCGGCCGCGTTCCTGACGCCCAAGTATTTGGACCAGACGGATCGATTTACCCAATTGGCGCTGCTGGCCACGGATCTGGCACTGGAGGACGCGGGGGGGCTCGACGCATACGCGCCGCAACGCCTGGCCGTGAGCGTCGGCTCGGGGATGGGCGGATTTTCCACCTTCGAATCCTCGGCCCTGCGCAAGTTCCGCGACCAACCCATACCGCCGTTCACGGTGCCCCGCACCATGGCGAATTCCGCGGCAGCCTGGATCGCCATCCGGCACAAGTTCAAGGGCGTGAACCTGACCTGCAGCACGGCGTGCTCCTCCGGTGCCAATGCCATCGGCATGGCTCTTGATCTTCTGAGGACAGGACGGGCGGATGCCGTGATTGCGGGCGGCGCCGAGGGCTGTGTGCTGCCCCTGACCATGACCGGCTTCGAGGTGCTGCATGCCCTGACCACCGGATTCAACACGGAGCCGGCGCGGGCATCCCGGCCCTTCGCAAAGGGCCGCGACGGATTTGTCATGGCGGAGGGGGCCGGCATCCTGATCCTGGAGAGAGAAGACGAGGCTGTGCGGAGGGGAGCAAAAATGTACGCATGCCTGGCCGGTTACGGCCAGGCATGCGACGCGGTGCATATCGTCATGCCGGACATGGAGGGCCAGGTCACGGCGATGCGCGCGGCCATCGAAGACGCCGGAATGGGTCCCGACGCCGTCGAGCACATCAATGCGCATGCCACCTCGACGCCGCTCGGGGATGTCGTGGAGACCCGCGCCATCAAGCACCTGTTCGGAAGCCGGTCGCGCGAGATCGCCATCAATGCCACCAAATCCATGGTCGGGCACTCCATCGGTGCATCGGCTGCCATCGGCAGCATCGCCACGGTGATGGCGCTCCACAGCGGTACGATACACCCCACCATCAACCTCGACGAGCCCGACCCGGAATGCGATCTCGACTACACGCCCAATTCCGCGCAGCAAAGGAATCCCCGCAACGGTCTTTGCAACGCGTTCGGATTCGGCGGCAGCAACGCAAGCATCGTCTTCACAACACTTGAATGAAGGAATGGATCGAACATGGATACAGCGGATATCGAAACGAAAGTCATACAGTTCATCTCGACCAAGGTGGAGAATCTGGACGCGGCCGTCATCGACCGGTCCTCGAAGTTCGAGGACCTGGGGCTCGATTCCATGGATACCATACAACTGCTGTTCGATGCCGAGGATACCTTCGGGATCAGTTTCGACAGCGAGGAGGCGAAGGGATTCACCAGTGTCGGCGACATCGTTTCCTACATCGAGAAGCATCAGGCATCATCCGCATGACCTGCCCCCATGCAACCGCCGCGTCGTGCGGCGGTTGAGTGATGCGGAAGGCAGGCCCTCACCCGCTCCTCACTTTCCTGCCGCAGGCACCCTGGATTTCGATGTTCCTCCCTTGGGACGGGAGGCAGGTCCAATGGTCTTCGGCTGTCTCGGCTCGAATTCGAATCCCACCTTTCCATCCGTTCCTGCCACCAGGTAGGCCGAGAACGGCCTGCCCTTCTTGGAGATGAATTTCTGCAGCAGATCGGTTTTTCCGGTGCGCAGCAGCTTCTCGACCTGTTCGCGCTCGAGCGGCCGCGCAAGGATGATCTTGCCGATCCTGAACTGGCAGGTGCGCCCCGCCCCTACCGCCTTCTCGCAGGTGTAGCCCATCCCGTGGTCGAATACGCGACCGCCGCAGCGTGGGCACTGCCCCAGCGCCTCCTGGCCGGAAAAGTCGACGACGGCCGCGCCTTCCGCGTTATCGTCGCCGAAGTCGAACTTCATCTCGAATTCGTCGGTCAGCTTGATGTTGGCGTTGAAGGAGCGCCCCATCTTGCTGCGAAACCCCTGGAGCGGGCCCACTTCGCGCCGGGTGATCAGTTGTTCCATTTCCTCGGTTTCGAACTGGCGCCCCGCCAGGATCTTCCACAGCGCGAAATCGCACGCCTGGCACTGGAATTTCTTATAGGTCTCCTGCACGATACCTCCACACCGGGGGCAGGGTGACCGGAGCGTGGAGAAATCCCCGTCAATGGTCTTGCCGCAATGATTCTTCGCCTGCGCCACCATCCGGCTCGTCATGCCCGCGATCTCCTGCATGAAGCGGTCGCGCTCGAGCCTGCCCTGCTCGATCTGGCGCAGCTTGAATTCCCAGTCGCCCGTCAATTCGGGCGAGGTCAACTCGGGAACGTTCAGGCCGCGCAGCAGCGTGATCAGCGAAAACGCCTTGGCCGTCGGATGCAGTTCCCGTCCCACGCGCTGCATGTAGTTTTCCAGTACCAGGCCCTCGATGATCGCCGCCCGGGTGGCGGGGGTGCCCAGACCCTTTGCGCTCATGGCCTCCCTGAGTTCCTCATCCTCCACCAGCTTGCCGGCGCCCTCCATGGCCGAGAGCAGGGTGGCCTCGTTGAACCGCGCCGGCGGCCGCGTGCTGCTGGCGACGACCTGGACTTCGGTGGCCAGCACCTGCTCGCCCTGCTGTACCGCGACCAGGGTGGCCGCGGTGCCTTCCTGTGCTTCCTTGCCGTACACGGCCTGCCATCCGGGGTGTACCATCACCTTGCCCTCGGTCTTGAACGGCTCGCCTTCCACGCGGGTGATGCGGGTCGTGACGAGAAACTCCGCAGCGGGATGAAAGATGGCCAGGAAGCGCTTGACGACGAGGTCATACAGTTTCGCTTCCGCGTCGTTCAGGCTTTTGGGTTCGATGGAGGTCGGAATGATGGCGAAGTGATCGGATATCTTGGCATTGTTGAAGATGCGCTTGTTGGGCCGGACCCAGTTCGCCTGCAGGATTCCGGCGGCAAAGGATCCGTAGCGAGTGGGCTCCAGCGCGGCGAGAATCTCGCGGACGGTGCCGATGTAGTCTTCGGGCAAGGCGCGCGAATCCGTGCGTGGATAGGTCAGTGCCTTGTGCTTCTCGTACAGTGCCTGCGCCAGTCCCAGGGTGGTCTTGGCAGAAAACCCGAAGCGGCCATTGGCATCACGCTGCAGGCTGGTCAGGTCGTACAGCAGCGGGCAGACTTCCGTGGCCGGTTTGCTTTCCTCGGTGACGCTGCCGAGCTTCCCCTGACATCGGGTCCGTATCGCTTCGGCGCGGCCGGACTCCCACAGGCGCTCGGCTTTCTGTTCGGAATCCTTCTTGTTCCTGGAGAATTTCTCGTCGAACCAGCGTCCGGAATAGGCTCCTGACGAGGCGGCAAAGGTGCCATGCACCTCCCAGTAGTTCCGGGGCACGAATTTCCTAATCGCATCCTCGCGTTCGATCAGGATCGCCAGGGTCGGGGTCTGCACCCTTCCCACGGTGGTCTTGTGGAACCCTCCTTCCTGGGAATTGAAGGCGGTCATGGCACGGGTGCCATTGATGCCCACCAGCCAGTCCGCCTCCGAGCGGCTGACGGCCGCTTCCGCCAGCGGCTGGACGGCGTCGTCGTCGAGCAGCCGGACGAATCCCTCCCGTATCGAGGCTGGGGTCATCGACTGCAGCCAGAGCCGCTTGACCGGTTTCCGGGTGCCGGTGTGCCGTTCGATGTAACGGAAGATCAGTTCGCCCTCGCGGCCTGCATCACAGGCGTTGATCAGAGCGGTCACGTCCTTGCGCTTGATGAGTCTCGTCAGGAGCTTCAGGCGCGGAGCCGTTTTTTCGATGGGATTGAGGTCGAAATAGGGCGGGATGACCGGCAGGTTGGTGAAGCTCCATTTTCCGCGCTTGACCTCGTATTGTTCGGGGACCGCCAGTTCGAGCAGATGGCCGATGGCTGACGACAGGACATACTCGTCGTTCTCGAAATAATCGGTATGCTTGGTGAATCCTCCCAGCGCGCGCGCGATGTCGGCGGCGACGGACGGTTTCTCGGCGATGATCAGGGTTTTTCCCATGAAGCTCCTGTGAATGTTGCACGGATACCGGGCGGCCTGTCCGCCGGCGGGTCAACGCAGCCGCTGGTAGTATCCGCCAGGCAATGCGGCGACCATGCCGCCCAGTTCGAGCGGCAATAGCATCGCTGATACGGTTTCCGGCGTCAAGCCGCTGCGGCTGCACAGTATATCGATACTGGTGGGGTCGTAGCCCAGGTACGCCAGCAGCGGCGAGGCTGCTGGCGGCGTCGCCGCTGCATCGCCGCTCGCGTGTCCCGCCGGGGCATGCCCCAGTTCATCCAGGATGTCCCCGGCGCTTTCGACCAGCTTCGCGCCCTGCTTGATGAGCGCATGGCATCCCTTCGACAGCGGGGAGTGGATCGAGCCGGGGATGGCGAACACGTCCCGTCCCTGATCCAGCGCCAGCCGGGCGGTGATGAGGGAGCCGCTCTGCAGGGCGGCTTCCACCACCAGACAGCCCCGGCTGATGCCGCTGATCGTACGGTTGCGACGCGGGAAATTGCTGCCCACGGCCGGGGTGCCGAGCGGGAACTCCGAGACCAGCAGCCCCCGCTGCGCCAGTTCATGGGCAAGCTCCCGATTGCGGGCGGGATAGACGATGTCCAGCCCAGTGCCCACGACCGCGATGCTGGCGGATATTCCGCCCAGACCGCCACGGTGGGCGGCGGCATCCACGCCCAGTGCCAGACCGCTCACGATGCACAGTCCGGCATCGCTTGCAGCCCTGGCGAAGGCTTCCGCGTTGGAGAGCCCCTGCGGGGTGGCATTGCGGCTGCCGACCACGGCCAGTGCCGGGGTACCCAGCAGTTCACGCCTGCCCTTGAGGTACAGCAACGGAGGAGGATCGGCGATATGGAGCAGCAGGGACGGATAGTCGGGATCCGCCAGCGTCATGAGCGTATTGAGGGGATCCTCCAGCCAGGCGAGCGCTGCCTTGACCCGCGCCGGGTCCGCGCCCCGGCCGACGGCCGCCGCCGCTTTCCTTTTCACCACGCGCTCCAACTCGGCGGGTCCGGCGGAAAGTACGGCCTCCGGGCTGCCGAAGGTGACCAGCAGCCGCCGTATCGATTCGTCGCCCAAGCCGTCGATCAGGCCAAGCGCCAACCAGGATTCGATATCGTCCATCGGTTTCATGCCGGCCGGGCGCAGCGCACGAGCCACTGCCCGGAGGCTGGCACCCGCTCTTCCGGGCCACGGCCGCGCGCTGTGCGGAAGGATTCGTTGCGAGTGAGGGTGGGCGAACTCAAGAAGTTCCCGGCCAAAATCGGGATATAATGGATCTATGCGCGGAAGATCGCGGGAGCGAAGGCCATGAACGGGATCCTGTAATACGGGTCAAATGATCGTACCGATGAGGACTCGGCCTGAATTCTGCATTTAGAACGGTAAACGTGCAAGTTTTTTATGGCGCGCCTGAAAATACTGCAATACCCTGACGAGCGGCTGCATACCGTGGCGGAGCCGGTATCTGCGGTGACTCCGGAAATCCGGGCGCTGGTGGACGACATGGCGGAGACCATGTACGCCGCGCCGGGAATCGGCCTGGCGGCCACACAGGTCGACGTGCACAAGCGCATCGTCATCGTCGACACCTCGGATAGCCGTGACCGGCTGCAGGTGCTGATCAACCCGCGCATCGTCGCCCGCAGCGGCGAATCCGACTACGAGGAAGGCTGCCTCTCGCTGCCGGGCATATTCGGGAAGGTGACGCGTGCGGAACGCATCACGGTGGAAGCCTGGAATCGTGAAGGTGCGCCGTTCGTCCTCGACGCCGAGGGCCTGTTCGCGGTATGCATACAGCATGAGATGGATCATCTGGAAGGCAGGGTATTCGTCGAATACTGGTCGAGGATGAAGCAGGAGCGGGTGCAGGCCAGATTAAGGAAACAACGGCGCAAGGTTGCGGCATGACATCGCACCAGCGTGGTATGTGGGGGCGCGCCGATCCGGCCTGATGTCGCCGGTGCCGGGGACGTGCATTCATGCCTTCGGTGCGCAGATCCTGTTCTGCAGGGTTTCCCTTCCATCGACTTGACGGCGCCGTCTTGCCATGAAGATCATTTTTGCGGGTACCCCGCCGTTCGCCGTGCCTGCGCTGGAAACGCTGGCGGATGCGGGGCACGAGATCGCACTGGTGCTGACCCAGCCGGACCGCCCCGCGGGCCGGGGCATGAAACCAGCCGCCAGCGCAGTCCGGCTCGCGGCCGAGCGTCATGGATTCGACCTTCTGCAGCCCTCTTCGCTGAGGCAGCCGGAACTGCACGCCCTGCTCACGAGGATCGATGCTGATGTGATGGTGGTGGCCGCGTACGGGTTGATCCTGCCCGAGTCGGTGCTGGGCATCCCCCGCCTCGGCTGCCTCAACATCCACGCGTCGCTCCTGCCCCGCTGGCGCGGGGCGGCCCCGATCCAGCGCGCGATCCTGGCGGGCGACCGGGATACCGGAATCAGCATCATGCAGATGGATCGCGGCATGGATACGGGCGCGATCCTGCTGCAGCACCCCGTCGCGATTCTGCCGGACGATACGGCGCAGACGCTGCACGACAGGCTGGCATCCGCGGGAGCCCGCTGCATCGTGGAGACGCTGGCGCAGTTGCAGGCCGGCACGATACACGGGGTCGTGCAGGACGAGGCCGCGGCGATCTACGCTCCCAAACTGGAAAAGCACGAGGCCCGTATCGACTGGAGATCCGATGCGGAGCAGGCCGGTCGCGCCGTGCGGGCGTTCAATCCCCGTCCGGGGGCATACACCCGCATTCACGGAGTGCTCCTGAAGATATGGCGGGCGGACGTCGTTGGAAGCATCTCCGGCAGGCCGGGGGAAGTGGTCGATGCTGGACGGGGCGGCGTCCTGGTGGCGTGCGGCAGGGGAGGGATGGTTCTGAAAGTGGTGCAGAAGTCCGGCGGGAAGAGAATGAGCGTGGCGGAGTTTCTTGCCGGGCACGCGCTCGCGCCGGGCGATCGCTTCGAATCCGGGCATGATGGCTGATCCGGGCGACGCCGGTCGATGGCACGATCGCTCCCGGCCCGGCAGCCCCTTCACCCGTCCGGTGAAGACGAAGGAAGGCACTCGCCTGTGCGGTTCGGGCCGCATGGATGGCGGGATGATCGAAGCCCAGTGCCTGGCCGCCAGGATGGTCGGCAAGGTGCTGGCGGGCGCGGCTCTGACGGACGTGCTGCAGGAATTGTGGCGGGCACGCTCGGACCTGTCCGGCCAGCAACGCGGCGCCATCCAGGACCTGAGCTACGGCGTGTTGCGCTTCTATGGCCTGCTCGACGGATTGCTGGCGTTGCTGCTGAACAAGCCGATCCGGAATGGAAGCGTGCGTCACCTGCTGCTGGTGGGGTTGTACCAGCTGGAATACAGCAGGGCCCCGGCGCATGCCATCGTCGATCACGCGGTGACGTCGGTGCGGGCCTTGAACGGCAACACGGGCGCTCAGGGGCTGGTCAATGCGGTGCTGCGCAACTTCGAGCGCCGACGGGCCCATTTTCTGACGCGTGCGGCCGGCACCGAGATGGGCCGGTATTCGCATCCGCAATGGTGGATGGACCGATTGCGCGCAGACTATCCGCAGCGCTATCGAACGATACTGGAGATCGGTAACCAGCGTCCTCCCATGACACTGAGGGTCAACCGGCGCAGAATCGGGGTGGCGGAATACGCGGCATGCCTCGAGCAGGAAGGCATGCAGGCGCAGCATCTATGGGATGACGCCCTCATGCTGGCGCGGCCGGTCGCGGTGGACAGGCTGCCTGGATTTTCACGTGGATGGGTGTCGGTGCAGGATGCGGGCGCCCAGCTTGCCGCCCACCTGCTGGACGCGCGCGACGGCATGCGCGTTCTGGATGCGTGCGCCGCACCGGGGGGCAAGAGCGCCCATCTGCTGGAGCTGGCGAACCTGGAATTGACCGCGCTCGACAGCGACTGTGACCGGATTGCGCGCATCGTCCAGAATCTGGCGCGCCTGGGGCTGGACGCACGGCGTGTGGTCCACGGAGACGCCGCAAGCCCGGCGCAGTGGTGGGACGGCCGGCACTTCGATCGTATTCTGGCCGACGTCCCCTGCTCCGCTTCGGGCGTGGTGCGCCGCCACCCGGACATCAAGTGGTTGCGGCGTCCCGGTGATCTTCCCCGCTTCGGAACAAGGCAGGGGATGATACTGGAGGCCTTGTGGCCGCTGCTCGCCAGGGGGGGGAAATTGCTCTACGCCACCTGCTCGGTATTTCCCGAAGAGAACCTGGTTCAGATCGAGCGCTTCATGCAAGGACATCCGGATGCCCGGCTGCTGCCATTGTCCCGGATCGGAGCGATGGACGGGCAGTTGCTGCCCGACTCCCGCCATGACGGCTTCTTCTATGCCCTGCTGCGCAAAGCCTGACTCCTTGAGGCGCCTGCTGCGGGGGGCGGTGGTCCTCGGTGGCCTGATGCTGTCCCTCGGCGCTCCCGTTCATGCAGAAGGCATACAGGTCAAATCGATCGCGATCGGTTCGGCGGATGAGGGTTACCGCTTCGACGCGGATTTCGAGATCACGCTCAACTCCAAGCTGGAGCGCGCCCTGGAGAAGGGGATCGTGCTGTACTTCGTCACCGAGCTCAACCTGGTGAATTTCCGCTGGTACTGGCTGAATCAGCGCGTCGCCCACAGCAGGGTGAGGGAGGGGCTGAGCTATTACGCGCTGACCCGGCAGTATCGCCTGAGCCGTGGCGGGCTATCCCAGAATTTCAATACGATAGAGGAGGCACTTCAAGTCCTGGGCCGGGTTCGCGACCGCCCCATCCTGGCCAGCGCGGAACTCGCGCCCGACCGCGACTACATCCTGGAATTGCGCATGTGGCTGGACATATCGGCGCTGCCCAAGCCCTTCCAGGTGGAAACGCTGGGTACCAGGGAATGGGATCTGGGTACCGGCGTGCTGCGCTGGGGCACGAAACTGCCGGTACCGGGACTTCAGGATCGCGCTGCGCCGTGAAGTATGCTGTCATAATCATGGCGGGTCTGGGTGCGGTCATGCTGTTCCTGCTCGCCAGCGCCGGTGCGGACACGGGGCTGTTCGAGCGCAAGTACCGGCTCCTGATCCGGATCAACGCAGGGTTCGTGCTGCTGCTCATGGCGGTGGTCGGGTACCTGCTGTGGAGACTCAGGCGCAGACTCAAGGTGGGCGTGTTCGGCTCCCGGCTGGCGCTGCGTCTGCTGCTGATCCTCTCGCTCATGGCGATCCTGCCGGGCGCCCTCGTATATGGTGTCTCCGTCCAGTTTCTCGGAAAGAGCATCGAGACATGGTTCGACGTCAAGGTGGATCGGGCGCTGGAAGGAGGACTGAATCTTGGCCGTACCATCCTGGACAACCTGTTGGCCGATCTGCGCGACCGGGCCGAGGCCATCGCATCGACGCTGTCCGACGAATCCGGTGCGTCGCGCCCCGTGTTGGCCCATCTGCTGGATCAATCGGCGATACGGGAGGCCATCCTGTTCGACCGGCGCGGCGAGGCGATCGCATCGTCCGAGGCATCCGGCGCTCCGTTGCTTCCCGGCACCCTGAACGGGGAAATCCTGCAGCAGATGAGGACGGGGCAGTCGTACAGCGTGGTCGAATCCATTGCCGACCAAGGGCTGTATCTCAGGGTGGTGGTGCCTGTCGCCATGGTTGAGGGCATCGGGGCGTTGCAACTCCTGCAGCCGGTGCCCAAGCGGTTGGCGGAAGACGCGGAAATCGTCCAGGCGGCGTATCGCGATTACCAGGAGCTGCTGTTGTCGCGCGAGGGGCTCAAGAGCCTGTACGGTGTGACGCTCACGCTTGCGTTGCTGCTTTCGCTGTTTTCCGCCCTGGCGGCGGCGTTCCTCGTCAGCGAGCGGCTGAGCGCTCCCTTGGGCATGCTGGCCGAGGGTACGCGCGCGGTGGCGCAGGGCGATTTCAGCAGGCGGCATCCGGTGCAGAGCCGGGATGAGCTCGGCGTACTGACCGAGTCGTTCAATCTCATGACCCAGCAGCTCGAAGAAGCCCGCACGATGGCCCAGCGCAATCAGCAGGAAGTGGAGAGCGCCCGGGCCTATCTAGAAAACATTCTTGCCAACCTGTCATCCGGCGTGCTGGTGTTCGACGAGCATTTGCGCATGCGCACCGCCAACCCCAGTGCGGAGCAGATCCTGGACGTCCCGCTGCTGGCTCTGCAGGGATTGACCATCGAAGAGTGCGCGGCGCGGGAGCCTCGCCTGGGATCCTTCAAGGCCCGCATACTGGAGGGATTCCATTCCGGAAGGAGCGGAGAGTGGCAATACCAGGTGGAACGCCCGACGGAGGTCGCCCATCAGGTCCTGCTGCTGCGCGGCACGCGCCTGCCGCAGAAGTCGGGTGGCGGGGGCGTCGTGGTATTCGACGATATCACCAGCCTGTTGCAGGCGCAGCGTACCGCGGCCTGGGGGGAGGTGGCGCGGCGCCTGGCGCACGAGATCAAGAATCCCCTCACGCCGATCCAGCTTTCCGCCGAACGCATGCAGCACAAGCTCGCCGGAAAGCTGGACGCCCAGGATGCAGGCATCCTGGCGCGCTCCACCGAGACCATCGTCAACCAGGTGGAGGCCCTCAAGAAGATGGTCAACGAGTTCAGCGAGTATGCGCGCGTGCCGGAACTGGAATTTCACATGCTGGATTTCAACCGCCTGATACGGGAAGTGCTCGCCCTGTACGAGGCGGCGAGCCTCGCGGTACCGGCCGAACCCCCGTCCCCCATCCATTCTGAACTGGCGCCGGACCTTCCCGCCGTGCGGGGCGATTCAGTGCGGTTGCGCCAGGTGATCCACAATCTCCTGCAGAATGCGCAGGACGCCCTGATCGGGCTGCCGCAATCCGCCATCACGGTGCGCACCGAAACCGTGCCGGAAGGCGTGCGCCTCAGCGTCAGCGACAATGGCACCGGGTTTCCTGAGCACGTCAAGGCGCGGGTGTTCGAGCCCTACATCACGACCAAGGCGCGGGGGACGGGGCTCGGGCTGCCCATCGTCAAGAAGATCGTCGAGGAGCACGGCGGCATGATCCAGATAGAAAATATCCAGCCTCGCGGTGCCCGCGTGTCGATCACGTTTCCGGTCGGATGAGGGGGCGGCGACTTTGTCGTATCATTCCATCCCGCACCGTGTGACGCCACCGCTTCCGGCCATTTACCGATGAGACTCGACTTCTGAACCATGGGCAACAATTCCATACTCGTCGTCGACGATGAAATCGGCATACGCGAGCTCCTGTCCGAAATCCTGCGGGACGAGGGCTATCACGTCACCCTTGCGGAAAATGCCGAGCAGGCGCGCCACCTGCGCCGGCAGATGCGCCCCGACCTGGTGCTGCTGGACATCTGGATGCCGGACACCGATGGCATCACCCTGTTGAAGGAATGGGCGAGCAGCGGGCTGCTGACCATGCCGGTGGTCATGATGTCGGGTCACGGCACCATAGACACCGCGGTGGAGGCGACGCGCATGGGGGCATCGGGTTATCTGGAGAAACCGATCCCGCTGCAGAAACTGCTGAGCACGGTGGGTCGCGCCCTGCGCGGCGGACAGGGCAGGCCGCTGACGATTTTCCCGCTTGCCAGCCTCGGCCGCGGGCCGGTGATTGCGGACCTGAAGCGACGACTGGAGCAGGTGGCGGATCTGGGAACGCCGCTGCTGCTCACTGGCGAACCGGGAACCGGCATGGATCTGTGCGCGCGCTTCCTGCACCGCCCGAATACACCCTGGGTGGAGCCGGACACCTTCACCGTTCTTGCCCATGCCCCGCTCGACCTGCTCGAACGCGCGAAGGGCGGGCTGCTGTTCCTCAAGGAGATCGGCGACCTCGGCAGGCTGGCGCAGAAGGGCCTGCTGCTGCTCATGGGAAAGCTGGAAAAGTACGGCGTGCGCCTGGTATGCGCCACTTCCATGCCGCTGGCGGATCTGACCGCGCAGGGCGCCTACGACCAGCAGCTGTACGAGATACTGGGTGGTCTTTGCATCGGCGTGCCGGCCCTGCGCGAGCACCGGGAGGACATCCCCGAGCTGGCCAGCCAGATGCTCTCGCGCTGCATCGAATCGGGCGAGGCGCCCGTGCGGCAGTTCAGCACCGCGGCGCTCAACAGCCTGAGAAACCATGACTGGCCCGGCAATCTCGCCCAGCTCGCAGGCACGGTGCGCTCGCTCGCGCTCACCTGCGCGGGCGAAGAGATATCGGCGGAGGACGTCAAGCGGATACTGGCCTCGTCCTCACCCATTCAGGCGGTGAGTGGCATTCCGCTCAACGTTCCACTGCGCGAGGCGCGCGACATGTTCGAGAAGGTCTATTTCGAGCAGCTCATCAATCAGGAAAATGGCAACATGACTCGTGTGGCCGAGCGGGCGGGACTGGAGCGTACCCATCTGTATCGCAAGCTCAAGCTGCTCGGCATCCGGTTGCGCGGCCACTGAACCGTGGCCAGCCGCGGGCGCGAACTGTGGGGCCGCGGCGGCTGGTGGCGCGACTCTGCGCGCCCGGCCCCGTCCCGCGCCTGTACCCCATCCGGTGCAGAGTGGAAGCGAAGTTGTCTGACATCGCATCTTAAGCGATAATAACGCGCTTTCGATCCGCACCGGCATGCTGCCGGGCGCGGAATCTCGTTGCCGTATCCACCTGTATCCTTATCCATCGAACGAGGGAGTCTACGTCCATGGGAACATTCAGAAATATCGATGCGCCGGTGTTCAGGAACTCGACCAGCGCAATCCGCGCATTGGCCATGGACGCCGTGCAGAAGGCCAATTCCGGCCATCCTGGCATGCCGATGGGTATGGCCGAGATCGCCGAGGTGTTGTGGACCCGCCATCTTCGCCACAATCCCGCCAATCCGAAATGGGTCGACCGCGACCGGTTCGTGCTTTCGAACGGGCATGGATCGATGTTGATCTACGCCCTGCTGCACCTGACCGGCTACGACCTGCCCATGGAGGAGATCAAGCGCTTCCGCCAGCTGCACTCCAAGACCCCGGGGCATCCGGAATACGGCTATACCCCCGGGGTGGAAACCACCACCGGACCGCTGGGGCAGGGACTCGCCAATGCGGTCGGCATGGCGCTGGCGGAAAAGATGCTGGCGGCGGATTTCAACCGCCCCGGCTTCGACATCGTCGATCATCACACCTATGTGTTCCTCGGAGATGGCTGCCTCATGGAAGGGGTGTCGCACGAGGCCTGCTCCCTGGCCGGTACCCTCGGGCTCGGCAAGCTGATCTGCTTCTATGACGATAACGGCATTTCCATCGACGGCCACGTCGAGGGATGGTTCACCGATGATACCCCGAAGCGCTTCGAGGCCTACGGCTGGCACGTGGTGCCGAACGTGAACGGCCACGATCCGGAAGCGATCGAGGCGGCAATCCAGGCGGCCAGGCGGGCCGCGGGAAAACCTTCCATGATCTGCTGCAGGACGGTCATCGGCATGGGTTCGCCCAACAAGGCCGATACCCACGAAGTGCACGGCGCCGCGCTGGGCGACGCCGAGATCGCGGCAACCCGCCCGCACATCGGCTGGCAGTATCCGCCGTTCGAGATTCCGGAGGAGGTCTATGCGGCGTGGGACGGCCGCGCAAAAGGAGAGGCGCTGGAAGGCGAATGGAATCGCAGGTTTGCCGAATACGCTGCCCAGTACCCCGCCGAGGCTGCCGAGTTCAGGCGGCGCACGGCGGGGGAACTGCCCGCCGGCTGGAGGGAGCATGTGCAGGATCTGCTGCGCCAGGTCGATGCCAGGCAGGAGACGATCGCCACCCGCAAGGCATCGCAGAACGCCATCGAGGGCCTGGCGCCGGTGCTGCCGGAACTGGTGGGCGGCTCCGCGGACCTGGCCGGCTCCAACCTGACCCTGTGGTCCGGATCCAAGGGCTGCAACCGGGAGCGGGGCGGCAACTACATCTACTACGGCGTGCGCGAGTTCGGCATGAGCGCCATCATGAACGGATTGTCCCTGCACGGCGGCATCATTCCCTACGGCGCCACCTTTCTGATGTTCTCGGAATATGCGCGCAACGCCCTGCGCATGGCCGCCCTGATGAAGATCCGTACCCTGTTCGTGTTCACCCACGACTCGATCGGCCTGGGCGAGGACGGTCCGACGCACCAGCCGGTAGAACAGACCGCGACGCTGCGCTACATCCCCAACATGGATGTCTGGCGTCCCTGCGACACCGTCGAGTCCACCGTCGCCTGGGCGCATGCGATCGAGCGCAGGGAGGGGCCGTCGGCGCTGATATTCAGCCGCCAGAACCTGCCTTTCCAGAAGCGTGACGCGGCCACCATCGGGCTGATAGAAAAGGGGGGCTACGTCCTTTCCGAGGCGGACGGCGGTGCGCCCAGGGCGGTCATCATCGCGACCGGTTCCGAGGTCGGCCTCGCGATCCTGGCGCAGAAGGCGCTGGCGGAGACGGGCGTGCCCGTGCGCGTGGTCTCGATGCCCTGCACCAGCCTGTTCGACCGGCAGGACGCAGCCTATCGCGACAGCATCCTGCCGAAGGGCGTCGGGCGTGTGGCGGTGGAGGCGGGCATCACCGACTACTGGCGCAAGTACGTGGGACTCGACGGTGCGGTGGTGGGCATGGATACCTTCGGCGAGTCGGCCCCGGCCGGCGATCTGTTCCGACACTTCGGCTTCACCGTCGAAAACGTGGTGAAGGCGGTCAACGGCATCGCCTGATTGCGGAGACAGGAATCTCGCACCGCGGCAAGATTTTTTATTCGAGGAGTTCAAGACATGACAATAAAAGTCGGCATCAACGGGTTTGGCCGTATCGGACGCATGGTGTTTCGCGCAGCGGTACAGAATTTCAAGGACATCGAAATCGTGGCGATCAACGACCTGCTCGAACCAGATTACCTTGCCTACATGCTGCAGCACGACTCGGTGCACGGGCGCTTCAAGGGAAGCGTCTCCGTCGAGGGCGATACGCTCGTCGTCGACGGCAAGAAGATCCGGCTGACGGCCATCAAGGATCCGGCCGAACTGAAGTGGGACGAGGTGGACGCGGACGTCGTGATCGAGTCCACGGGGCTTTTCCTCACCAAGGAAACCTGCCAGAAGCACATCGCGGCAGGCGCGAAGAAAGTCATCATGTCGGCACCGTCCAAGGACGATACGCCCATGTTCGTCTACGGCGTGAACGACAAGGCCTACGCGGGACAGTCCATCATATCCAACGCGTCCTGCACCACCAACTGCCTGGCGCCGGTCGCGAAGGTGCTGAACGACACGTTCGGCATCAAGCGCGGGCTGATGACGACGGTGCACGCCGCCACTGCCACGCAGAAAACCGTCGACGGTCCTTCCAACAAGGACTGGCGCGGAGGCCGTGGCATCCTCGAGAACATCATCCCGTCGTCGACCGGGGCGGCCAAGGCGGTGGGCGCGGTCATTCCGGAACTCAACAAGAAACTGACCGGCATGGCGTTCCGTGTCCCGACCTCCGACGTGTCGGTGGTCGACCTGACCGTGGAGCTCAGCAAGGATGCCACCTATGAGGAAATCTGCACCGCCATGAAGGATGCATCGGAAGGGTCGATGAAGGGGATACTCGGCTATACCGACGAGAAGGTGGTGTCCACCGATTTCCGGGGCGAGAGCTGTACCTCCATCTTCGATGCGGAGGCGGGCATGTCGCTTGACGGCAGTTTCGTGAAGGTGGTGTCCTGGTACGACAACGAGTGGGGCTACTCCAGCAAGATACTGGAGATGGCCCGGGTCATTGCGGCCAGATAACCTGCGGCAATCGGTGGAACGGGGCAACCGCGGGAGCGGGGTCCCGTCCACGTCTCCTTTTCGCTCATCATCCTGATCCGGCGCGGGAAGGTGCCGCAGCCCTTTCCCGTGCCTTACCAACCCGGAGTATTCCCGTGCCAGTCATCAAGCTCATCGACCTCGATCTCAAGGGCAAGCGTGTATTCATCCGCGCCGATCTGAACGTTCCCATCCAGGATGGAAGGGTAACCTCGGACGCGCGCATCACCGCCTCCATGGCCACCATCGAACACTGCCTCAAGCAGGGCGCCCGCGTGATGGTGACCTCGCATCTGGGGCGGCCCGAAGAAGGCGTATGGTCGGACGAGCACTCGCTCAAGCCGGTGGCCGATGACATTGCCGCCCGTCTGGGCAGGCAGGTTCGCCTGATCAGGGACTGGACGAAAAGCGAGTTCGAAGTGGCCGAAGGCGAGCTGGTGGTACTGGAGAACTGCCGCATCAACCGGGGGGAGAAGAAGAACGCCGACGAGACGGCCCGAAAGTATGCACGCCTGTGCGACGTGTTCGTGATGGATGCCTTCGGCACTGCCCATCGTGCCGAAGCCTCGACCTACGGCATCGCCAGGTATGCGCCGGTTGCCTGCGCGGGCATCCTGCTCACGCAGGAGCTGGACGCGCTGGGCCAGGCGCTGTTGAATCCCGCGCGCCCCATGGTGGCCATCGTCGGCGGCTCCAAGGTTTCGACCAAGCTTACGGTGCTGGAATCCCTGTCGGAAAAAGTGGATCAGCTGGTGGTGGGCGGCGGCATCGCCAATACCTTTCTCAAGGCCACCGGCAAGCGCGTCGGGAAGTCGCTGTGCGAGGATGACCTGGTGCCGACCGCCAGGGCCCTGATGGACAAGATGGCCCGGCGTCAGGCCTCCATTCCGATCGCGGTGGACGTCGTGGTGGGCAAGAAGTTCGACGCCAACGAGCCCGCGGTGCTGAAGGATGCCGATGCAGTGGCCGATGACGAGATGATCTTCGACATCGGCCCGAAGAGTGCGCAGGAGCTGGCCGACATCATCATGAAGGCCGGAACCGTGGTATGGAACGGACCCGTGGGCGTATTCGAATTCGAGCAGTTCGGGGACGGCACCCGCACCATCGCCACGGCGATCGCCGAGACCGCCGCGTTCACCCTGGCGGGTGGCGGCGATACCATCGCAGCGATCCAGAAGTACGGCATCTACGACCGGATATCGTACATTTCGACGGCCGGCGGCGCCTTCCTGGAATTCCTGGAGGGCAAGACGCTGCCGGCCGTCGAAATCCTGGAGCAGCGTGCAGGCTGATCCCTCATGATCGTTTCCCCGGCCGATCCAGAATGATCCGCAGAACCAAGATCGTCGCCACCCTCGGGCCGGCCTCCCGTGATCCCGGGGTGCTGGAGCGCATGATCAATGCCGGCGTGGACGTGGTACGCATCAATTTCTCCCACGGCACGCGCGAGGAGCATATCCGCAGTGCCGAGCTGGCCCGTTCGCTGGCGCATGCCGCGGGCCATGCCGTGGGAGTGCTGGCCGACCTGCAGGGGCCGAAAATCCGGATCGGCAGGTTCGAGCAGGGCAGGATCCTGCTCGCGACCGGCGATACCTTCATCCTGGATGCCGAGTGCGAGTTGGGAAATCAGGAGCGGGTCGGCCTGGACTACAAGGAACTGCCCAATGACGTCGAGCCCGGCGCAACCCTGATCCTGGATGACGGCCGCATCGTCCTGGGCGTGGCCGAGGTCCAGGGTGCGCAGGTCTATTGCACGGTGGAGCAGGGCGGTGTGCTGTCCGACAACAAGGGCATCAACCGCAAGGGCGGCGGACTCAGCGCCCCTGCCCTGACCGGCAAGGATGTGGAGGACATACGGACCGCGGCGGCGATCAAGGCGGATTATCTCGCGGTGTCGTTTCCGCGATCCGGGGAGGACATGCGCTGGGCGCGCCAGGTCATGCGCGAGGTGGGCGGCAAGAGCCTGTTGATGGCCAAGATCGAGCGATCGGAGGCGATCCTCGCGCTGGACGACATCCTGCAGGAATCCGACGCCATCATGGTGGCGCGCGGCGACCTTGCGGTCGAGGTGGGGGACGCGGTGGTGCCCGCCCTGCAGAAACGCATGATCCGCACCGCGCGTGCCAACAACAAGCTGGTGGTGACGGCTACCCAGATGATGGAGTCGATGGTGAGCAGTCCGGTGCCTACCCGGGCGGAAGTCTCCGACGTCGCCAACGCGGTGCTCGACGGCACCGATGCGGTAATGCTCTCGGCGGAGTCCGCGGCAGGGCAGTATCCGGTGGAATCGGTCGCGGCCATGGCCAGGGTCTGCCTCGAGGCGGAGAAGGAGTACCTGGCGGGCAGCGAGCTGCGCCGCTCGCAGGGAGGCTTGCCCGACACCATCGAGGAGGCGATCGCGCGGGCCACCATGTTCACCGCCGGCGGACTCAAGCTGCGCGCCATCGCCGCATTGACGCAAAGCGGCCGGACCGTGCTGCTGATGTCCCGCAGAAGCTCCAACGTGCCCATCTTCGCGCTGAGCCCGCAGGAGGACACGCGCCGCAAAATGACCTTGTTTCGCGGTGTGTATCCGATAAAATTCGGGGGCGGCTCGAACGATCCGGAGATCATCCTGAATCACGCCGAAAACGAGTTGCTCAAGCGGGGCGTGGTGCGCAACGACGACCTGATCATCATGACGATCGGTGAGCCGGTGGGCAAGGCGGGCGGCACCAACACCATGAAGATCGTCAGGGTGGGAGAATACAAGAAGGCGCTGGCCAAGTCCTGATCGGGCCAGCGACATGCCGGACTTCCGATCCTCCGGATGGCGGTTCGGTCGTCGGGGACGAGAGTCCGGGCGTTGCTCATATACGGATTTTAATTTGAAAGGTAAAGGAGGCTCGACATGGCACTCGTATCATTGCGTCAACTTCTGGATCATGCGGCGGAAAACGACTACGGTCTGCCCGCCTTCAACGTGAACAACCTGGAGCAGATCCACGCCATCATGCAGGCTGCCGACGAATGCGACAGCCCCGTGATCATGCAGGGCTCGGCGGGCGCCCGCAAGTACGCCGGGGAGGCGTTCCTGCGGCATCTGATCGAGGCGGCCGTGGAAAGCTATCCGCACATTCCCATCGTCATGCATCAGGATCACGGCGCCTCGCCGGCGGTCTGCGTCAATGCCATCCGCAGCGGCTTTTCCAGCGTGATGATGGACGGCTCCCTGGAAGAGGATGCCAAGACGCCTTCATCCTACGAGTACAACGTCGCGGTCACCGCCAAGGTGGTGAGCATGGCCCACGCCGTGGGAGTATCCGTGGAAGGGGAGCTCGGTTGCCTGGGTTCGCTGGAGTCGGGCATGGGCGAGGCGGAGGATGGCCACGGAGCCGAGGGCAAGCTTTCCCACGACCAGTTGCTGACCGATCCGGAGCAGGCGGCGGACTTCGTCAAGCAGACGGGTGTGGATGCGCTGGCCATCGCCATCGGCACTTCCCACGGGGCGTACAAGTTCACCCGCAAGCCGACCGGCGATATCCTCGCCATCGAGCGCGTCAAGGAAATCCACCAGCGTATTCCCAATACCCATCTGGTCATGCATGGTTCCAGCTCCGTGCCCCAGGAATGGCTCGAGATCATCCGCGAGTATGGTGGAGAGATGAAGGAGACCTACGGCGTGCCGGTGGAGGAGATCCAGGAAGGGATCAAGCACGGCGTGCGCAAGGTCAACATCGATACCGATATCCGGCTCGCCATGACGGGCGCGATCCGCCGGCACCTGGCCAGGAACAAGAGCGAATTCGACCCGAGGAAGTACCTCAAGGATGCCACCGCGGCGGCGAAGGAGATCTGCAAGGCGCGCTTCGAGGCATTCGGCAGCGCGGGCCAGGCAAGCAGGATCAAGCCCGTCGCGCTCGACAGCATGGCCAGCAAGTACGTCAAAGGGGAATTGAAGGCCATCATCCACTGACGAGGGAAGGGGCGCACCGCCGCCCCTGCCTACCAGAATGGCTGCTCGCTGCGGAAACGCTGCCAGGCATCGTCCAGCAGATCCTGCCTGGGACAGGCCTGGCGCAGGCTCCATCCCAGCACGATGCCGATCGCTTCGTGTTTCTCCTGTTGGCCCCTGGCCGTTGGATGTCGGTCCTCTCCGGCGGCCGACATCTCGCCGAGCAGCCCCCTGGCTACCGTGGCGTCGTTCAGGATGCCAAGGATGTCCTGCAGCGCGGACAGGGAGTCGAGGTAGGCACCCGCTGCGCCGGCGGGGTAGAGTCTGGACAGGAATTCCACTGCGTAGCGCTGCTTCTTGGCCAGAATGCGCACGGCGTGCAGCGCGGGAGCGCCGAGGCCCTGCAGCGTGCGTCCGTGTTTTCTCAACTGGCGGTGCCGCCGGGTCAGCAGTTTCCTGGCGAAGGGTCCCACCCCCATGTCCGCCCGGGCGTCGTCCGGCGCCTGGGGATTCTCCTGCTGAGCCTCCATAGGCGCCCCGCACAGCCACGCTCCCAGGCTGAGCATCGTTTCCGTATAGCGCCGGGACGCCACGGCCTGGCGCGCGATCTCGCCATGGTGCTGTCGCATGCGTTCACAGCGATCCCGCAACTCCGAGATTCCCGCATGGTCCGGCAGGGCGGCATCGACTGCGGCCAATGTCTCTTCCGTGAATACGTCCCAGTCCCGTGCCGGACCCAGCTGTCCCGCGAGCCATTGCAGCTCCCCGGCAGCGGGCGCGATCAGCCCCGTCCGGGCCTGCTTCCCGCAAAAAAGGCCGAAGGCCGAGCGCAGTCTGCGCAAGGCCACGCGCATCTGATGCAGGTACTCGATGCCGCTTCCCTCCAGCATGCCGGTCTCGTTTCCGTGCAGGTGGTCGAGGCAGCTCTGCACCACCGCCTTGAGGGCCGCATCCATACCCATGCCGGAGGTCAGGCGGGGTGGGCGCGCCTTGAGCGGTGTCGGTGCGGCGCCGGACACGAGGGCGTAGCCCCGCGCGGCCTTGCTGGCATGTTCGATCCGGACGGGAAAGTGGTGCATCAGCGCCTGTGCCAGCTGGAACAGGGAGAGCGGATGGCCCGACTGCAGTTCGAGTTCAATCTCGCACAGGGGCACGCCGGGTCCCTCGCCGTCGCCCGCGGCGATGGTGCCCCGATCGAGGCAGAATTCCACTTCGCTGCCGTCCGGCAGGCGCAGCATGCGGGTGTTGCGCTGGCAGGTGGTGGTGAACAGCGGTCGCAGGCGCTCGCGCAGCTTGTCCGACGCCAGCAGCCGGGCGAGCGCGGGATCCGCGATCTTGGTGAAGTCGGGGTGGGGACCCAGTACCGGCGCTTCCTGCTCTTCCCGTCGATGCAGCCCCGCCGCGACGCTTCCCCCGCCTTTGACGGATTGTATCCAGTGGCGACCCTCGCGCCGCAGACGCAGGGCGACGTCGTGGCGGCGCAGATGAAAGGCGGGCGTGTCGTAGTAGACCGTACGCAGCCTGCGGGTGACCGGATCCGAGCCGCCCAGCGCGCGTAGCCACGGGTTGCGCAGCACGCGGGCGGCGGCGGACGGAGACAGGCGCAGCTTGAGTTCGATCTCGGTGGTCATGCCGGTCACGCTCCCGCTACAGGGCGGGAGGGCCTGTCAGCGCAAGTTCCGCGAGCAGCGTTTCCTGAGCGCAGAACTTCTTGCCGGCGCGGGCAGACTTGAGGCGGTAGTGGCCGTTGCCGTCCATCTCCCAGGCCTGCGTGTTGTCCCGAAGGTACGTGTTCAGACCCTCCGCCAGCACGCGCTTCTTGAGTCTCGGCTCCAGGATGGGGAAGCATATCTCGATGCGGCGGAAGAAATTCCGGTCCATCCAGTCCGCGCTGGAGAGATAGATGGCGTGGCTGCCGTCGTCATGAAAACAGAATATGCGGGTATGTTCGAGGAAGCGACCGATGATGGATCGCACCCGGATATTCTCCGACAGTCCCGCGATGCCGGGACGCAGGGCGCACACTCCCCGCACGATGAGATCGATGCGGACGCCGGCGTTCGATGCGGCGTACAGCGCCTGGATGATTTCCGGCTCCAGCAGCGCATTCATCTTGGCGATGATGCGTGCCGGCTTCCCCGCCCTGGCGCTCTGCGCCTCCTTGTTGATGGCCGCGAGCATCTGGCTGTGGAAGCTGAAGGGA
Organism: Nitrosovibrio sp. Nv17; assembly: GCF_900119085.1. Lineage (GTDB taxonomy): Bacteria > Pseudomonadota > Gammaproteobacteria > Burkholderiales > Nitrosomonadaceae > Nitrosospira. The sequence continues at coordinate 257,867 of NZ_FPIQ01000001.1, forward strand.
GATTGCCACAGGTGCTTGAGTTTTCCCGCCTTGCCCAGGCCGGTGAGCTGCATGAAGACCTCGTTCACGTCCGCGCAGACCTCTTCGTTGCAGGTGAACATCCCGAAGTCGGTGTAGAAGCGCGCCGTGCTGGGGTGGTAGTTTCCCGTGCTGACGTGCACGTAGCGCCGCAGCTTCCCCTCCTCGCGCCGCACCACCATCGCCATCTTGGCATGGGTCTTGTGGCCCACCACGCCGTACACCACGTGCGCGCCCACCTCTTCGAGGCGCCCGGCCCAGTTGATGTTGGCCTCCTCGTCGAAGCGCGCCAGCAGCTCCACCACCACCGTGACCTCCTTGCCGCTGCTGGCGGCGGCAATCAGCGCGGTCATCACCGACGAATCCGCGCCGGTGCGGTAGACGGTCTGCTTGATCGCCACCACATCCGGATCGGTCGACGCCTGCTGGATGAAATGGATCACGGGCTGGAACGACTGGTACGGGTGGTGCAGGAGGACGTCGTTCTTGCGGATGATCTGGAAGATGTCGACGATCTTTTTCTTCTGCAGGGTGAGCGGGAGGCCGGGGACGAATGGCGGGTATTTGAGCTGGGGGCACTCGATGCGGTCCGGCACCTGCATCAGCCTGACGAGATTGACGGGGCCCTCCACCTGGTAGAAGTCGTCGCGGGTGAGGCCGAGCTGCTCCAGCAGGAAGTCCGCCATGTGCCGCGGGCAGTTGTCCGCCACCTCCAGGCGTACCGCATTGCCGAAGTGGCGCTGCGGCAGCTCGCCCTGGAGCGCGATGCGCAGGTTCTTGACCTCCTCCTCGTCGACGAACAGGTCGCTGTTGCGCGTGGCGCGGAACTGGTAGCAGCCCAGCACGCTCATGCCGGAGAACAGTTCACCCACATGGGCGTGCAGGATCGAGGACAGGAAGACGAAGTTGTACTTGCCGATGGTCAATTCGTCCGGCAGCAGGATCACGCGCGGCAGCACCCGGGGCGCCTGTACGATGGCGGTGCCGGAACTGCGCCCGAAGGCGTCCTTGCCTTCCAGTTCGACCGCGAAATTCAGGCTTTTATTGAGCACGCGCGGGAAAGGGTGGGAGATGTCGAGGCCGATCGGGGTCAGGACCGGCATCAACTCGCGGAAAAAGAACGCCTTGACCCACTCGCGCTGCGCGTCGTTCCAGGCGTCGCGGCGCAGGAAATGGATGCCTTCGCTGGCGAGTCCGGGCAGGACCTCCTGGTTCAGGATCTGGTACTGGCGTGCCACCAGCGTGTGGATCTGCTCGGATACCAGCCTGAATACCTGCTGCGGCAGCATGCCGTCCGGTCCGAAGCCGTGCGTGTCGAGGTCGATCTGCTCCTTCAGCCCGGCGACGCGGACCTCGAAGAACTCGTCCAGATTGCTGCTGACGATGCACAGGAACTTCAGCCGCTCCAGCAGGGGCGTGAGCTTGTTGCCGGCCTGCGCGAGCACGCGGCGATTGAACTCGATCTGGCCCAGTTCGCGGTTGATGAACTGGCTGCCGTTGAGGGTGCTCAGCATGGCCGCACTGCCCATCGGCTTCCGGCTCCGCCGTCAGGAGGGCGGGAGGCAGGCAGTGCCGCCGTTTCAGCGACGAAAGCCATGTCTGACATCGCTTCTGGTCATTTTACGGGCACGTAGCCCGCCGGCTGTTCCGCCCCCTCGCCGAAGAAGTACGCTTCCATCTGTTCCAGCAGGTACTTGCGTGCCTTCGCTTCCGAAAGATTCAGGCGGTTCTCGTTGACCAGCATGGTCTGGTGCCTGACCCATCGCGCCCACGCTTCCTTCGAGACGTTGTCGAGTATGCGCTTCCCGAGTTCCCCCGGATAAGGCGCAAATTCCAGGCCCTCGGCCTCTCGCCCGAGCTTGATGCAGCGTACCAGTCTTGGCATCGATCGCGTCTCCGTAATGAACAGATAAGGGATGCATTATGGCCATTTCGGCCGACCCCGTAAACACGCGGCTGCCGTCACCGATCCCCGGCCTGCCCTTTTGCCGTGAATCTCGGCGCCAACATGCGTCCGCGCTATACGCGCGGCGCCATCGTCTTGATGAACACCTTGGAGCGGCGCCGGTAGTTGTACAGTCCGCGCTTGATCCCGGGAAGGGACCGGATGCCGGTTTCGCGGAACCCGCGTTCGACGAACCAGTGGGCGGCACGGGTGGTGAGAACGAAGAGCTTCCGGCCACCCATGGACTGGAGCCGGGTCTCCACGTGCCTGAGCAGCGCATCGCCGCATCCCGTACTGCGGTAGTCGGCATGGACCGTGAGGCAGGCCAGTTCACCGGCCTTGTCGTCGGGAAACGGGTAAAGTGCGGCGCAACCTACGATCATGCCGTCATGTTCGGCCACGATGAAGCGATCGATTTCCATTTCCAGCAGCTCCCGGCTTCGGCGCACCAGCGTGCCGTCGGCCTCGAGCGGTTCGATCAGCTGCAGGATGCCGCCCACGTCGCGGATCCCCGCGTTCCTGAGGTTCTGCAGCGATCCTTCCGCGACCATGCTGCCGATGCCGCCGTGCGTGAACAGCTCCTGTAGTATGGCGCCGTCGACGTGACGGCTGATGAGGTGTACCCTCGCCACGCCGTGCTCGCATGCCCGGATCGCACAGGGCAGATACAGCCGTGCATCCTCGCAGAGGGCGGATGTTTCGCCGGGAGTCCCCGCGAGCAGGGCCTTGCCCTGTGCGACGGTCAGCTCCCGGGGCAGTTCCGGGGCCTCGCCGGAGGCGGCTTCGGCGCCGGCGGTGTCCATCAGGAATACCAGTTTCTCGGCCTTGAGCGCCATCGCCGTCTCGGTGGCGACGTTTTCCAGGGTCAGGTTGAAGATTTCCCCGGTGGGGGAATATCCCAGCGGCGACAGCAGCACCATCTCGCCCTGCTCCAGCCGGGCGCGGATCGCGGCGACCGCGATCCTGCGCACTTCCCCGGTGTACATCAGGTCCGTGCCATCGATGACGCCCATGGGGCGGGCGGTGACGAAGTTGCCGCTGGCCAGGCGGATGTCGGCGTTGGCCATGGGCGAGTTCGGCAGCCCCATGGACAGCAGCGCCTCGATGTCGACGCGGATGTGTCCCACGGACTCCTTGGCACACTGTAGCGCCTCTGCGTCGGTCACGCGCAGGCTGCCGGCGTACGTGGTCCGTAGCCCCCGTTCCTTCAGCCTGGCCTCGATCTGGGGGCGTGCCCCGTGCACCAGCACGAGCCGCACTCCCAGGCTCGCCAGAAGATTGAGGTCATGGACGAGCCCGACGAATTTTCCATCGGCCACCACTTCGCCACCGAAGGCGATGACGAACGTCTTGCCACGGAATGCATAGATATAGGGTGCCACCGAGCGGAACCAGGTGACGAAGCCGGTATGGATTTTCATGTCGGTGAAGGAGACGCAGGGGGTTTCATCGCATTAAGGGCCATATGCAGGCGCAGCACGGATGGGGGGACAATCGTCCGGGCGGCATCAATAGTCCCCCCACAGGGCCTGCATGCCTGCCACCGCCGCCAGGGCAGCGCTCTCCGTGCGCAGCGTGCGCCTGCCCAGGCGCAGGGGGATCCATCCGGATGCCAGGGCGGCCGCTACTTCCCCCGGCGCAAGACCGCCTTCCGGACCTACCATCAGGATCAACCGGCGCGGGGATGAAGTGCCTGAGAGGTCGCGCAACCCTCTTTCCGCGGCGGGCAGCAGTATGAAGCGCGGCGCGGCTGTGCCGTCTCCGCCGGCACGCTCCGTTCTGCAGGTATCCAGCCACTCCGGCAGGGACGCCGACGGCGCCACCGGCGGGATGCGGTTGCGTCCGCATTGCTCGCAGGCGGAGATGGCAATCTGTCGCCAGTGGCGCAGGCGCCGTTCCGCGCGCATCCCGGCAAGCCTGACCGTGCTCCGCTCGGCCATGAGCGGCTGGATGCGGCAGACTCCGAGTTCCACCGCCTTCTGGACGATCCAGTCCATCTTCTCCCCGGCGCAGATCGCCTGGGCCAGCGTGATGTCCAGCGGCGATTCGCGCTCGACGTCCAGATGGCGCTCGACCACGGCTTCCGCGCCCTGCGCGCCGCAACGAACCAGGGCGGCCTCGAACTCTCCTCCCTCGCCGTTGAACAGGACCAGCCCAGCGCCCGGTTTCAGCCGCAGCACCCGGAGGGCATGATGCGCGACGGTGTCCGGCAGGCTGACGGCCTCGCCGATCCTCATCGCACCCGGATGGTAGAAGCGGGGAAGCACCGGCACCCGGGCGGGGCGGTCAGTCATCGGCTCTCATGATAATATAACGGAGTTCTGGATGGCTACATTATACGGCCCGGCAAGCAAGGACCGTTGATTCCGTTCCGGATTCCCGACCGTGGCGGCTGAGCGCCCATGGATCCCTCAGTAACCTGGAGAACAGAGATGGCTAGTCTGGAAACACCGGTGTGCGACTTCGGCTGGAAGGCGGTGGACTTCGACCTGCCGGGTGTGGACGGGAGGCGCCATACCCTGGCATCGGCGGCCGGCGAGAAGGGGGTGCTCGTCATGTTCATCTGCAACCATTGCCCCTACGTCAAGGCGGTGCGGGATCGCATCGTCCGCGATGCTGGAGAACTGGCCCGGTACGGTATCGGCAGCATCGCCATCATGTCGAACGATCCCGCCGACTATCCCGAGGATTCCTTCGACAACATGGCGCGGATCGCCCTGGAGCATCGTTTTCCGTTTCCCTACGTATGGGACGAAACTCAGCAGGTGGCGCGGGCCTATGGTGCGGTATGCACGCCCGATTTCTTCGGCTTCAACGCCCGCTTGGAGCTGCAGTACCGCGGCCGGCTGGATGCGTCGCGCAAGGAGGCCGCACCCGTGGGTGCGCGCCGCGACTTGTTTGAGGCCATGCAGCAGGTGGCCGAGACGAGTCGTGGTCCCGCCGAACAGATTCCCAGCATCGGCTGCTCGATCAAGTGGCGGGAACGCTAGCCGGTGATCGATGCCGTCATGCAGGCGGTGCGCACGGTCGCGCAGCAGGAGATCGTTCCCCGTTACCTCAACGTCGCGCGCCAGCGGAAGGCGGACGGAAGCCTGATCACGGACGCCGACCTTGCGACGCAGGAGGCGCTGTCGCATGCCTTGCGTGAGATCCTGCCCGCCGCGGTGGTGGGCGAGGAGATGACGGAGCGCGAGCAGGTGGAACAATGGCTGGCGGGAGATGCGGGATTGTGGTGCATGGATCCCATAGACGGCACCTCCAATTTCGTCAACGGATTGCCCTATTTTGCCGTATCGGTGGCCCTGATGCGGCGGGGAAGGAGTGTGCTGGGCGTCGTCTACAATCCCGTGATGGACGAGATGTTCCACGCCACCAAGGGCGGCGGCGCCTATCTCAATGGCGAGAAACTGCCCATCAGGACGCATGCCCCCCCTCTCTCCGGCGCCATGGCGAACGTCGATCTCAAGCGGCTGGGCAACCGGCTGGCACGGGAGATCTGCACCGGGCGGCCCTTCTCCTCCCAGCGCAACTATGGATCCTGCGCACTGGAGTGGTGCTATACCGCCGCAGGGCGGTTCGACCTTTCCCTGCACGGCGGGCAGAAGCTGTGGGATTATGCCGCAGGCAGCCTGATCCTCGAAGAGGCAGGGGGAAGCATGTGCGGGTTCGACCAGGATGATTTCTGGGCGGAGCCTCCATGGCAGCGTTCCACCATCGCCGCACTCGACCCGGAGCTGTTCATCAAATGGCGGGACTGGGTCAGGAGCCACCGCTAGCCCGGATTTTCAGGCGGTGTTCTTTGCAGCATCACCCGACCCGTGTCAGGACGATGCGCACGCGTGATCGGGGCGGGTACGGATTTTCATCCGTCTCATTTTCATGATACGGAAATACATGTTGTCGCCATATGGCGACAATCAATTTTCATATAAAACAAAGTCTTGATAATGATATGGGATATCTTGTCGTAATTCTACGACATAATCTCAAATATATTATTTATAAGTGACTGGTTTAAATAATCATTTAATGACATGGCATGAATCGTGCTAATCAACTTGGTGATCTGATCTGGATACATCCGGCATATGCAAATGAACACACCGCTCCATTATTTTTGGTAGTACGATGTAGCCAAATACCGCATGACCATTTCCGGTAGAATGAACCGCGATCAAGGTCGATATCGAAGTGATCCGTATCATGGAAACCGGATGATGGCATTCGAATCGATTCTTTCCGGACCGGCGTGTTGAGACAGGCATGCCACTGGTTCGTCAACTGCTATCGAGAGCGTTCCGGTTGGGATAGATGTTCGTCCTGCTCCAGACGTCGGGGGGGGCATGCAGTGGAGCATCGGATTTCCCGGTTTTTCCTGGGGGATCCATCGTTGGTCAAGCCAACTAGCAGGTAACTGCTAGCCTTGTTTTCAATCCATGACGATACACTCCTTGTTCGATGAGACTTGCTGGCAGATTGTTTCTCGAAGGAAATGACTCCCATTACCTCTTGTGGGGACAGGATTTCCGCGCAGTGAAAGATTCGTCGACAGGGATCGCTGGTCATGTTTGCACGAGTGAGCCATGCCAAGTCCATTCTTCCAGTACCTGAATCATGAATCGTGAGGCAGAGGAGTATTCCACCGCGTCACATGCCGCACGAGCGGACCGGCCTTTTGGCGATATTCCGCACGAAGAATTGCTGCTCGAACGCGAGCACTACGATATCCGGCTGGTGAGCACATCCCGGCAGCGCATCAAGACCGGGATATTCATCGAGCGCATGTATTCATGCAGGGGCTACCACACCGATATCTGCGCGCTCCTGCAGAATCGTGCCAATCAGCTCACGCTCGAGGCCTCGGACCCCTGTCGAATCCTGGGAACATTGACGTTGGGCATGGATTCCGAATCAGGGCTCCTGGCTGATGAGCTCTATGGGCGGGAGATCAATTTCTTCCGTCGGCAGAATCGAAAGGTTTGCGAGCTTTCCAGGCTTGCCATGGATCTCGAGCATGGTTCGAAAGAAATGCTGGCATCCCTGTTTCACCTTGCCTATATCCTGGGGCGCAACATTAACAAGGCCACGGATCTGTTCATCGAGGTCAACCCCAGGCATGCCGGATTCTACCGGCGCATGCTCGGCCTGCGCCAGATTGGCGAGGAACGCACCTGCCGGCGTGTCCAGGCGCCTGCGGTCCTGATGCACCTGGAACTGGACTACGTGGACGAGAAGATTGCCCAGCTGGCGGGACTCGCGGAGCTGTGTGACCAGGGCGAGCGCTCGCTCTATCCCTACTTCTTCTCCAAGCGCGAAGAAGAAAAGGCGGCGAGCAAGGTGAGTGGATATCTCAGCAGGATCATGAGCGGGACGCCAGCGGTTTTGTCCGATTGATCGACGCGGTCTTCGATCCGCTGTCGAAATTTTTTACACCCTGTCTTTCTTTCCTGTCTTCCTTTGCCTTCCCGGTTTCCAGAATAAAAAACGCCTGCTAAAGCAGGCGTTTAAAGGATATTATTATTTAGATTGAATTATTTGTTCTTGCGGCTCCGGGTGGTGAATCCCATGCCCGCCAATCCCAATCCCAGCAGGGCCAGTGTTGCAGGTTCCGGCACGAAGCTGGATCCCGGCGCTGCGATCGTGCCCAAGGTGAGCCGGGCATCGGCACTATTCAGGCCAGTGGCCCCTACGGTGGAAGCAATTACGAACGCCTCCGGATCAGCCAATTCTGCTGCTGTGCAATTCAGAGGATTGCAAATGGTGCTGGCAAACTCCACACCGGCGAGAACTTCTGAAATCGTATTCAATGCAGCAAGTCCCGTTATCGAATCCAGCGCCCCCTGATTGGCAGTTCCGGTAATAACGTGTTGATTGGATTGAATGATCAATCCTTCCCCGCTACCCGTAGGCGATGTCACCGTCAGCCAGTTCGCACCGGGATCGAGCGTCACAGGTGTGCCGTCCGTGTTGGTCAGCGGGCCACCGTTTTCCGGCAGGAACAGAATGTTGCCTTGTTGATCCGTGGCTGTTGTGGTGCTTACGCCCGATGTATTGACCTGTCCTGCCAACAAATTGAAGGCGGAATAGCCAGTGCCAGGTGCAACATTATCGGGGGTACCCAGGTTGAAAACCGCGATCGGCGCGTTGAGCAGTGTGCCTGCACCATTAGTCGCCCCCCACGAAAGCGGGTCATTCAGGTTGTACGAGTTCGGATTGGAAATCGTGAAGAATGCCAGGCTGCCGCCGGTGAAAGTTGCCGTCGATACACCAGCAGCGTCCGGAGCGCTCGCGGTACCCGTAAGGGAGAAGACGCCGACGATCGCCAATCCGTTATAAGTGGCATCCGCCCCAGTACCGCCTTGTACCGTATAGCTGCCGAGCAGGTTGGAACCGACTACGCGAATTGCTCCAGCAGAGCCCGCGGCATTGCTGGTAACGTTGTTTGTGAAAGTGACACCGCGACCGGTGATGCCATTCACGTCGGTCACATTTGGCGTTGTGCCTCCCGCGGAATCGATTTGAAAATTAGCGAGGTCCGTGAAGAACGTGGCTGACGCCGGGGCAGCGCTGAAAAGCATGGCGACCGCGGCGCTGATTGTGGCTTTTTTAAAGAGACTGTTCATTTCTTGTGGCTCCCAGGAGAGATAAAATCAATAAACCGGTATTTTTCGACAACTAGCCTGACATGCTTCATAAAGCAATTCGCGTGCCATCTCTTGTTGTTGTATTATATATCAATGTTTAATAAGGAATATTTATGTAGTTCGGACGATGAAACGGGGTGGGGCCGCCTTTTAACGAATTGGGCACGACCGGATTGTAAAATATTCCGACAACCATATTTTTTATCTGCATTTTCCTGAACCATTTGCGGGACTTTTTGCCCTAGTATAGGCACAATAGACCAGATTTACGGCAGGGGCAATGTTTGTAGATTACGACGATCGGAAGGGCATGGAGCCTTTTAGGAAGAAAACCGGGCAAAGCGTCGGATTTAGTTGCATCTGCATGATATGCGGTGCGTTGTCACGAGCTTGTGAATGAGGGTGAATAAACCAGACCGATCGGACGGATTACCCTGAAGCTCGCTCGAACGGAAGCGAATGCCCTTAAAAGGAAATGCACCCATGGGGCAGGGGTGATGCCGTGACGCTGCGCGTTGGTTGATCCCGCAAATGTACCGGTAAAGCCGACCGTAAACAATATTCTAGACATACATCGCTTATCATCATGTCTCTTTGGTCGATGGGAGAGGTTGTAAGAATGGATCGGTGGCGTTTCATGTATGTGTTAAACAACCGAGGCAAGGTGGTGGCCGCGTCGCTGGCAGCGGTCGCCCTGCTGCTTTTTTTCCCGGCGTGCGACAGGGTCGGCGGCCAGACTTTCGATCAGCACGTGCAGAATGCGAAGGTTTTTCAGGACAAGGGGGAACTGCGCGCAAGCATCATCGAGCTCAAGAATGCACTGCAGCAGAATCCCGACAGCGCGGAAGCGCGGCTGCTGCTTGGGGAGATATATGTCGCGGTACGCGACGGGGTCAGCGCCGAAAAGGAATTGTCGCGGGCGAGAAAACTGGGAGCCGATGGCGAATCCAGCAAAATAATGCTGGGTCAGGCGCTGCTCCTGCAGGAAAGCTACACCCGGATCCTGGAAGAGATCGAACCGGATCCCGGGGCATCCCCCAAGGATGTGGCCAGGATACAGCAGCTTCGTGCGGAAGCTCAATTCGGCCTGGGGCATCCGGAGCAGGCCTGCGACCTGCTGGAACAATCCGTGCGAGTCGACTCGACCTATGTCCCGGTTTATTGGGGGTTGGCCCGGTGTGCCGCCATCAGGGAAGATTTCCAGTATGCCAGGACGCTGCTTGAGCGCGCACTGGAACTCGAAGCCCGGAATGCCGAGACCTGGATATGGCTGGGCAAGCTGGCGCAGATGACGAGCGATTTCAAGGCGGCCGAGGCGGCCTTCTCCAGTGCGCTCGAGATCTCTCAGGATCATGTCGAGGCTTATCAGAACCTGGTCTTCCTGTACTTAGCAACGGGTGAGTACGACAAGGCACGGACACAACTCGGCGCAGCGCGCAAGTTCGCGCCCAAGAATCTCAGGCTCTTGTATCTGCAGGGGTTGTTGAATTTCCGGGAGAAAAATTATACGGAGGCCAGGGACAACCTGCTGGAAGTGCTGAAAAGTGCTCCGGATGACACGCCCAGCTTGCTGCTTTCCGGGGTAGTTTTTCATGAACTGGGCAGCTTCCAGCAGGCGATCCAGAATCTCGGGAAGGTGCTGGATCGATTCCCCGATAACGAGCACGCTCGCAAAGCCCTGGCTGCCGCGTTGCTGAAAACGGGGCAATCCGACCGTGCGCTGACTACCCTGAAGCCCCTACTCACAGCGGGTAGTCAGAATACGGACGTATGGGTTCTGGCCAGCGAGGCGGCGCTCCAGGGGGGGCACCCTGCCCAGGCCAGGGACTATCTTCAAAAGGCGGCGGCGGACGATCCGAAGAATACCCGTTTGCGCACCGCCCTGGGCGTGGGCCTGATGATGGCCGGTGACGCGATTCGCGGCGTGGCGGAGTTGGAGTCGGTCGTCGCGGAGGATGCGGAGCAGACGACCGCGGAAACACTGCTGATCCTGAGCTACATGGACAAGCGGGAATATGACAAGGCGCTCGCCGCCCTTGCCAGGCTGGAAAAGAAGCACCCCGACGATCCTACCGTGCACAATTTCCGTGGCGCGATCTACGCGGCCAGGAAGGATATCGCCAATGCACGCAGGAGCTTAGAACGGGCCCTGGCGATACAGCCCAATTACAAAGCCGCGCTGACCAATCTGGCGAAACTGGAGCTGCAGGAAAACAATCTGGCCGCTGCCCGCAAGCATTTCGAGGCTGTCCTAGTGATGGATAAAAGCGATGTTGAGTCCATGCTGGCCTTGATGCGACTGGAGAGCGACGAGGGGAAAAAAATTACCTGGCTCAAGCGGGCGGTCGAAGCCAATCCTGCTGTGCTGGAACCCAGGATTCTCCTGGCCCAGTATTACCTGAGAAAGCAGCAGCCGGCCCAGGCATTGGCGCTCGCCCAGGAGGGGGTGCGCCTGAATCCCGCCAGCCGCGATGCGGTCGACCTGCTCGGCACGACGCAATGGGAAAATGGAGAAAAGGACAAGGCACTGGCGACGTTTACTCAGCTTGCCACCGCGATGCCGCCCGAGTCCGCCGTCGCCTACTACAAGCTGGCATCGGTACAGGCGGCCATGACGGATAGCGACACGACCCGGGCATCCCTGACCAAGGCGTTGAAGCTCAAGCCCGACTACCTGCCTGCGCAAACGGCGCTCGTCTGGCTGGAGTACAATGCCGGCCGGCCGGCGGAGGCGCTGAAGCTCGCGCAGAGAATCCAGAAGCAGTCCCCCGGCCTTGCCTCCGGCTTCATGCTCGAAGCCAAGGTTCTGACCGCCCAGGAAAAGCACGCGGAAGCGGCGGCGGCCTACGAAAAGGCCCTGGCGATCGAAAACAGTGGCCCGGTGGCCATCGAAGTCCATCGGGCACGGATTCTTGCGGGCAATCCACAGAAGGCCGATGCCGACCTGCTGCAATGGCTGAAGAGCCACGACAGCCCGGATGCGCGATACCATCTTGCGCACGCTTACCTGGCTTCGGGACGTCACAAGCTGGCGATTGAGCAGTATTCGATTCTCTTGAAGAAAAATCCTGAGAACGTCGCGGTACTGAACAATCTTGCCGGGCTGTATCACCAGGAAAAGAATCCCGAGGCGCTGACATGGGCCGAGAAGGCCTACAAGCTCAGCCCGGGCTCGCCCGTCGTCGCCGATACCCTGGGCTGGATCCTGACGGAACAGGGTGAGGTCGCCCGAGGCGTGGAATTGCTGCACAAGGCGGCGACCGGCGCGCCTGCCGACCTGGAGATCGGATACCATTACGCGGTGGCCCTGGCCAAGGCGGGAGAAAAGGTCAAGGCACGCCGGCAGCTGGAGAAATTGCTGGCGGCCAACGGCAAGTTTCCCCAGAAGGCAGAGGCCAGAACGCTGCTCGATCGGCTGTGACGGCTTGTCGTCCGGGATGGGCCGGCCGTGTTGGATGCGGATGCATGCTCATGCTCCGTGGCGCTTCCCGTGCAGGATTTCCGCGGTGATCGCCCGGAAACGCCGGCTGGCGTCGGTCTGGGCCAGGATACGGCTGATCCGTCCGGCGGCTTCGGCGTAGGTGGTGTTTTCCAGCACTTCGGTCACCGTCTTGTCCAGGTCTGCGAGGCAATTCCTGGTCGCGCGCAGCGCGATGCCGGATCCGGAGCGCTCCACCGCCTTCATGTTCAATAGCTGGTCCATATTGGAGCACAGGCCGATGACCGGTACCCCGTGGGCAAGCGCCCAATAGGTGGTCAGGCTGCCGCCGTTGCTGATGATCAACCGGGATCGCCGGCTTGCGCTCTCGATGGAGAGGTAATCGATGATGAAGGCATTCGAGGGCGGATCGGCAATCACGATCTTCCCGGCGGTGGCCACGATGATCGTTATCGGGAGCCTTGACAGTGTGACAAGAACCGAAGGCAGGAGGCCGGCCTGCCCCGAGCTTCCCAGCGTCATGAACACCACTGGTCTGTCCGGGGGCAGATGGGTCCACCAGGCCGGCAAGGGAGTGCATGTCGACCAGAATACCGGACCAAGGTAATAATGGTGGGACGGCAGGGCACGTGTGGGTACAATCTCGGGAATGTCCGCGTATAGCGTATAGTTGCCCCAGGTGTAGACGTTTCTGAGATCGGGCTGCAAGGGCGGCAGCCCGTAACGGCGGCGCACCTGATTCAGGGGTCTTGCATGCAGGGCAAATATGACGGGCCTGGCGGTGTCGAATATCGCTTGTGCGATACCGACCCCGAGGAAGCGGGTGATGGGCAAGTCAGGCACGGGGTATTCCGTCCCTGCGAATGGACTCCAGTAGGCGTTGACCATCGAGGCATATGGTACGTTGCGCAGTGGCGCACTGACGGCCAGGGACAATCTGAAGTCGCCAACCACCAGATCCGGCTTGACGTCGTCCAGCAGCACCAGGTCCTCCTCGACGTAGCGGGCAAGAGTTTCCGCACTGTAGAGCCGCTCGCCCCGGGCAAGGGCGCGCTCGAATGCGGCGGAAGGGATGGACCATATGGGACGGAACGCACATCCTGACAATGACTCCAGCGCCAGATAGCGGGGATCCGATGCGACCACCACTTCATATTCGGATGGATCGAGCGAGCGAGCCAACACGGCGATCCGGGCAAAATGTGCAAGCGTGACCGCTTCGGCGACAAGGAGGATGACGGGCTTGGCTGGCGTTTTCAATTACGCTGGTTCACATGAGGTCATTCTCATCGGGATGAGAAGGGCGGGTCGTGTCATGAAGGCCTTTCCCGGTCAGACGGAACCGTCACTCGATTGACCGGCACGCTGTTCCAGCCAATCTTACCGGTGCTCGCAAGGATGTCATGATCAAAAGCGCGATGGCGGATTTTCGGATTGCTGCCCGCAACCTCGCACGGAACCGGCGGCGGGCGCTTGCGGCCCTGCTCATGGTGGTCGTCGGCGGCGTCTCGCTGATACTTGCCGACGGTTTCATCCAGTGGATTTTCTGGGCCATGCGCGAAAGCACCATCCACTCCCAGTCCGGGCACATCCAGGTCATGCGTCCAGGATACCTCGCTGCGGGCGCCAGCGATCCCTACGCCTACATGTTACCGGAGAATTCGCCGCAGCGTAGCGCAATCGAATCCACGGCAGGAGTCAAGCTCACGACCCCGAGACTGGCACTGAGCGGACTCATCAGCCATGACGAGACGACTGTCGCATTCATGGCGGACGGTGTGGACCCGAACAGGGAGGCTGAGCTGAGCAAGTCCTTGAACATCGTGACGGGACGGAACCTCGCCGATGCGAAAGCAAGAGAGGTGATTCTCGGCAGCGGTCTGGCGCGCACCCTCGCTGTGGAGCCGGGGGCTACCATCACCCTGCTGGCGACCACCGCGAGCGGAGGCATCAATGCCGTGGAAGCGAAGGTGGCCGGGACTTTCGTCAGTGTCAACAAAGTCTATGATGATTCGGCGCTGCGTCTCCCGATCGGCCTGGCCCAGTCTCTGATGCGGGTGAAGGGCGCCCACCTCTGGCTGGTGCTGCTGGACGACACCGAGCGTACGGACGATTATCTGGCCGGGTTTCGCGCGCGCTTTCCCATGGCAGCGAGCCAGCTCGAACTGGTGCCGTGGCATCAGCAGGCCGATTTCTACAAGAAGACGGTGACGCTGTTCTCGCAGCAGATGAACGTGTTGCGGCTGATCATCGGCTGCATCATCATACTCAGCATTTCCAACATGCTGGTGATGAATGTGCTGGAGCGCACGGGTGAAATCGGCACGCTGCTGGCCATTGGCTTCAAGCGCAGCAAGATTCTTCGCCTGTTTGCGATGGAGGGCCTGCTGCTGGGCCTGATCGGCGCCTCCATGGGACTGGTCCTCGGGTATGCGCTGGCTGAGGTGATCTCGGCGATCGGCATTCCCATGCCGCCTCCACCCGGCATGACGGAAGGCTACACTGGCGAGATCCGGGTGACCGCGAGCGTGATGACGCATGCCTTCCTGGTCGCGCTCGTTACCACCTCGCTCGCAGGCGTGTATCCGGCATGGCAGGCATCGCGCCTGCAGATCATCAACGCATTGCGCCACAATATATGAGGCATCGATTGAATACGGCCACCTGAGTACGGATCTCCGCATGCTCAAGCTTGCCTTTCGCAACATCTTCCGGAATCGCTTGCGCACTGCCCTGACGCTGGCGGCCATCACCACCGGTGTGGTGGCCATCATCATCAGTGGCGGTTTCGTCGAGGATGTGTTCGTGCAGCTGCGCGAATCGACGATTCGTTCACGTATCGGGCACGTCCAGGTGTTCAGGTACGGATACAACGAATACGGGGGGCGCGAGCCTTCGCGCTACATGATCACGCAGCCCGCTCCCGTGGCGGATGCCATAGGGCATATCCCGCATGTGCGTACCGTCATGGCGCGTCTGAATTTTTCCGGATTGATCAACAACGGCCGCGCCAACCTGTCCATTGTGGGCGAAGGCATCGAACCGGACAAGGAGGCCCAGCTGGGAACCGGCATGGCCATCATCGCCGGCCGTGCATTGTCCGGCAACGATACGTTCGGGGCGGTGATCGGCGAGGGCGTTGCAACAGCCATGCATCTGCGGCCCGGCAGCCAGATAACCCTGATGGTGAATACCCTGGAGGGTGCGTTGAATACGCTGGAGTGCGAAGTCGTCGGGGTATTCCGAACATTCTCCAAGGAATACGACGACCGTGCCATCCGTATTTCATTGGTCTCCGCCCAGGAGCTTCTCTTTACCCAGTCGGTGCACAACATGGTCGTGCTGCTGGATGATACCCGCACCACGGATACCGTGACGCAAGCCCTTAAGACGCAACTGGAATCGCTGGGCCATGAGATCAAGTCCTGGGACGAGCTGGCCGATTTCTATCAGAAAACGGAAGCGCTCTATCGGCGCCAGCTCGGGGCGCTGCAGTTCATCGTCCTCGTCATGCTGGTTCTGAGCGTGACCAGCACCATCAATATGGTGGTGCATGAGCGCACCGGGGAGTTCGGAACCCTGCTTGCGCTGGGGCTGCGTCAGCGTCAGATCTTCAAGCTCGTAATGATCGAGAACACGCTGCTGGGACTGATCGGCAGCATGTTCGGCGTGCTGCTGGGGACTGCGCTTGCGGGAGCGATATCGAACATCGGCATTGCCATGCCGCCGCCGCCCGGCTCGAACATCGGCTATACCGCCACGATACAACTGGCCCCCTGGATACTCGGAACGGCGGCCACGATAGGGATTCTGGCGGCGATCATGGCTGCCCTGCTGCCGGCTCGCCGCGCCTCGCGCCTAGTGATCGTGAATGCGTTGCGCCAGAATATCTGATGGGCAAGGTGGTCCTGCATGCGTGCGTCGCCGGCCATGGAGGGTCTTTTCCAGGCATCCGATCGGGCCACTTTGGGCGGCATGACGGGCCGGACGTCGAATGCATGTGCAATCGGCCGCTGTCCGTGGTCTTAGGGGCAATATGGCTTCCAGAGGGAGTATGGTCATGAATGAGAGGCATGACACCGGATCGTCGGCAGCGATGGTCGAGGTTCGCGCGGTCAGCAAAGTGTATTCGCTCGGGAAGCAGTCGGTCATGGCTCTGGATGCGGTCTCGCTTACCGTGGGCCGAGGCGAGTTCATGGCGCTAGCGGGCCCCTCCGGCAGCGGCAAATCGACCTTGCTCAATTTGATCGGCTGCATCGATACCCCTACGTCGGGAAGCATCCTGATCGCAGGGCAGGATATCGGCGGCAGGACACCCGATGAGCTTTCCGACCTGCGATTGAACACCCTGGGCTTCGTTTTCCAGACCTTCAACCTGCTGCCGGTCCTGTCTGCATGGGAGAACGTCGAATACCCCTTGCTGCAAAAGGCCGGCATGTCCAAGGAAACACGGGATGAGCGCGTACGGCACTATCTGGGCGTGGTTGGACTGGAGCACTACACGCACCATCGTCCCAATGAACTGAGCGGCGGGCAGCGTCAGCGGGTGGCCATCGCGCGTGCGCTCGCCACCCGTCCCAGCATCGTACTTGCGGATGAGCCAACCGCCAATCTCGATCACAAGACCGGCGCAGGCATACTGAACCTGATGAAGTCGCTCAATCAGGAAGAGGGGACCACGTTCATCTTCTCGACCCATGATCCGCGGGTCATGGAGATGGCAAGCCGGCTGGTCAGGCTGGCCGATGGCCAGATCATCGGCCAGGGAATGTGAAGGAAGGGGGGCGTGACTGCCATCGCTTGCGCCGCATCTTCCGCGTGATTCTATTTTTCGCGCTCAACCAGGCGTTCCAGGGACAGGCGCAAGGAGCGGCTTGCTGCTGGGGGGCCATGGCCGATGCGCCCAAGGAAAACGACCCGCTCGACCAGGGAATCGCCCATCAGTCGAGACAGGCGTGCGGACAGTTCGGTCGCGGTATCCATCATGCCGGGCAGACGGCTGAACGTCCGCTGCTCGCGCACGTAACGGCCGAAGATCAAAGGGGTCATCTCGGGCTGCAGCTGCAATCCCAGGTGCGTCGCCGTCAGCCAGAAACGCTGGACGGCCCGTCCGGCGGCGACGTAGTCGTCGATCGTCTGCGGCGCGCGCGCGGACAGGATGGCAAAATGGGCTGCACAGAACAGGCCGGGCAGCAGATCCATTTCGATGCGGGGAACGAGATGCCCGGACAGGTAGGTGTTAAAGAAAGCGACACGTTGCCAGCTTGCCATGACCCAACGCATCAGCCTGAGGGTCATGGCATCCAGTCCGAGGGCCTGATCCGGTACCTTGTCGTCGCTGTATCGTGATCGCCATTGAATGATGTCCCGGTGTACGGTGTAGGCTTCCGGCAAGGTCAGCCGAAGCTTGGCATTGTCGAACATCAGCCTGGCCAATTGCCGCCGCTGTGCCCGGGTATCGAACCATCTGATGGAGCAGGCGTTTCCTGCGGCATGTTGCAGCGCCGTTTTCTGTGCTGCGGTCAGCGGCGTGGTGCGCATGGGCCGGCGCTGTACCGAGCGTGTCCTGATGCAGGGAAACAGCGGATCGGGCGGTTGATCTTGGGGATTCAGCGTCGCGACATACCTGGGGTGCGTATCGGACAATTCGGTGCAGCGCCTGAATTCGGCGTGCATGCCGTGCGCGCTGGCGGCGATCGCAAGGGTCTCCAGCAATGCGCCCAGCGCCATCTGGCTGGGGTGGCCATCGAGATCGTAGACGCAGTGGTCGCGGGTGTCGAATGCATTGATAGCCAGATGATGGTCATCGATGACTTCAAATCTCCATGGCTGGGTGTTGTCCCCGCTCGGCGCCCAACGGGCGGACTCCAGAATATCCGCGAGAAGTCGGGGGATCATGGCCTACAGTCCCAGTCTGCGTTTCGCCAGGGCGATGGCGAGACGCTGGAGAGGATGGCGATTGCCGCCGGGTCTCCAGGTCGATGCCAGCTTGTTGCGATAGGCGTCGAAATGATAGCCCCTGGGTGCCGCCCGGATCGGGCCGCGCTTCAGGAGGATCTTCAGGACTTCGGTTGCGGCCACGCCGGCGCAGAGCTGACAGGCCATGATGGTCGATGGGCCTTTACGGTTGGCGAGATCGACCGTCGATGGGTCCGCCAGATAGCCCATCTGCAGGCGGGCGGGTGCAAGCCCCATGAGAAAACGCACGGGTTCCTCGCTTGCAGGGCCGTCATTGAGGCGGAAATAGTCACTGAAACTCATGCCGCCCGGCAGGAAATTGAGAACTGCCGCCCCCATGCCCAGCGGGGCGGCCGTGACACCGGGAATACCCTTGCGCAGGCACGCCGCAAAGACCTGCTGGCGAATCTGCAGGGCAAAGAAATCCAGGCCGTCGACGTACACGTCCACGTTTTCCAGAAACTCTTCCAGGTTGTCAGGGGTGACTCCGGTTGCAAACTCCCTGATTTCGATCCCGGGATTGATATCGTGAGCCTGCTGGATCATGACTTCGAGCTTGCTCCGACCCAGACTGCTCACAGTCGCACCGGCCTGACGATTGAAGTTGACCAGATCGAAGGTATCGAAATCGGCCAGGTGGAATTTTTCGATGCCCAGCCGGCAGAGTGTCAGAAGATGGATGCCTCCCACTCCTCCAAGGCCGGCGATGGCTACCCTTCCATGACGCAGTTGCGTTTGCTCCTGCCGGGTCAGCCAGCCGACATTTCTGGAAAAAGCCTCGTCATAGTTGAAGGACGGCATGCGATCCGGGAATCTGTTAAGCGCCGATCTCGGCTGGAAAAGGGGCCTGGAGACGGACGCAGCGACGACAGCGTGCGGCGGAGAGGCGGGCGAATGAAGCACGACTGCATCGAAGGCCCGTACGTCCTTCCCGTGCCTCGCTCAACCATTGGATTCCAAATACGCGAGCATGAAAGCTACCGGGGAATATACCTCCAACCCCATCAGGGGTCAATGCGGCACTCGATGCCCGCAGATATCAGAAGGAATAGCGCAATTCACTGTAGACACGGTCGCTATGGTCGAAGCGCCCAAACAGGCCGGTGGGCCTCCCGCCGAAAATGTCGGCACCCAGCGCCCAGCGCCAGTCCTTTTGAAAATTCCAGGACAACCGGGGCCGGAACATCCAGTCGCTATGATTCAGGCTGTGAATCAGCAAGGCCTGCGCCTCCAGCTTGTTCCAGATCTTGCCGTTGAGCAGGATGCTGGCGCCGCTTTCCCTTTTGTCCGCGATGAGATCGGGATCGTGCCCGAAATAGACGCGTTGAAAGAATTGCAGATTCAGGCGGGTTTCGGCCGGAAGATTGAAATCGAGGCCCAGCACGTAGTCCAGGGTATTCTGCCTGGCCAGGCCATCGACGGCGGCCGGGCGAGTGACATTGAACTTGCGGCCATCCGTATAGATCAACTCGCCCTTCAGCACGATCGACCCGAAGTCCTTGGCGAAGGTTGCGCCGACCTGGTCGATCTTGTCGTGGCGTGCCTGGAACACGGGGGGGGCAGCGGGTCCGCTGACGCGATAGAACGTGGGAGACGCATCGAGGCTGTGGTAATAGAATCCCGACACGTCCCAGCCGTCTTTCAGGTATGACAGACGAAGCCCATAGTTCGAGTTGCCGATATTGCGCCCCGATCGATCTTCGGGAAGGTAGCCGGCCCCTCGCAGCGGGCCGGAATAATAGTCGGCGCCCGGCCTGCCGATTTCATCGAGCGTTGCCACGGGGATCCACAATACTTCGGCATGCAGGTCGTCTTTCGTATATTCGGTACGCATGGCCCATTGGGGAATGCGCATGATATCGAACGAAGGGAGGATGAATTCACGCATATCCCTGGCCGACACCACGTCCGCGAAGAACAGCCCGACCATTTCACCCCATATGACGTGCTGGCGGCCCAGCCGGAAATCGAAATCACCTGCGGAGATGTCCAGATAGTTCTCGCGCAGGAAGAAGTCGTAGCGCTGATCCCGCCGAACCTCGGATGGATAGAAGCCTGACAGATCGTAGGCGGCGTCATAGTCGAAGCGGCCGCTTATCTTCCACTTCACATTCGCGCCGAACTGCCCGGTGCGGGAAAGCTCGGTACGCAGTTTTCCTTTGGAAAAATGTTCCGGGCGACTGTAGGTTCCTGCAATCTCAAGCTGGGAAAATCCTTTCCAGCCGGTTGTCAACTCGTTCCAGATGAGCGCGCCGGATGACGCGGATTCGTCGGGGCCGGAGGGCGGCGGGGAGGTGTCGAGGATATTTCCGTTTCCCCCGCCGCGCTGCACCGTCATCAGACTGCCCCCCGTATTCCCGGCTGCCGCATGAATCGGGGACAGCAGGGAGGGCCCGTTGCCGACTGCGGCATGCCCGACCGCCCTGGTGACCGGCGAGCCCAATGGCGTTTGCGCTTCATATGGGTGAGAGTAGGGCGGATGGCCGGTCCCGTCGGCCAGACCGTGGGACGACAGGGAGAGCAGTCCCGCAATCAGTACCGAGCCTCCGAGTTCGTATGGGTATGTCTCACGCCGTGCCATGATGTGTGCCTGGATTTCCTTTGATGCTCCGCCGAATCAAGCCTTCGCCGTTGCTTTACCCATTGCAGAGTGCTTTCACTGGGACTATGATGGAAACCCAGCCGATTTGTCTGCAGAGGGGTTTCCGGCCATGTCACATGTGCATGCGGCTCCCGCATGCCATGAAGATCATCCCAGTCCTGAAATGTGCGATTCCGTGAGGAATCGCCACCTGTAGCGAGGAGCCATGATGAACCAGTCCTTCCTGTATCGGTTGATGGTAGCCTGCCTCTTCCTGGCCTCGGTGCCTTCCACGGTGGCCAGAGCGGAGGAGGCGATATCCGCGCAAGGCATCCTCGAGAACGCCGATCAGATACGCTTCCCGCGGGAAAGCTTCCAGGTCGATGTCAACGTCACCTCCACTGCGCCTGACCAGGCGGCGGACATCCGCAAATACCGGGTCTTGTCCAAGGGCAATGAAAACAGCGTCGTGATGACTGTCGAGCCTGCCTCGGATCGTGGCCAGGCGATATTGATGAAGGGTCGTGATCTGTGGATATTCCTTCCGGATGTTTCTCAACCGGTACGTCTGTCATTATCTCAGAGACTGACCGGCCAGGTGGCAAATGGCGACTTGGCCCGCGCCAATTTTACAGGCGACTACAATGCGACGATCCTGCGCACGGACACCATAGACGACGAGAAATTCTACGTATTGGAACTGACCGGTGTCGACCGGGGAGTCACCTATCACAAGGTTTTATACTGGATACGCCAAACGAACCATTGGCCATACCGTGCCGAATTTTACTCGCTTTCCGATCGTCTGCTCAAAACCGCTTATTATGAAGACTTCAAGTTGCTCCTCGGCAAACACAGGCCTACACGCCTCGTCATGGAAGATGCATTGCGGAAGGGTGAAAAATCCGTACTGGAATATTCCGAAATGAAGCTGCAGGATTTGCCGGATAAAATCTTTACCAAGAACTACCTGAAGAAACTCGAGTAGACCCCTATTGAATCGTCGGCAACGGCCGTAATACCCTGCAACGAGTACCACCTACCTAAAAACTCGAATATCCCTATTGAAGCCTTCCGCATCTCGATTTGCCAAGGAGATCGAAATGACTTCTGGTGAAGCTTTTACCCTGGGTAACGCTTTCAGGCAGTACTTTGAAATCGTGCCCGCAGTTTCCGATGCCTTGAAAGACGAGGTCTATCGGATACGGCATCAGGTCTACTGCGAGGATCTGAAATTCGAGCCAACGCGACCGGATGGCCGTGAGGTCGATGAACATGATCCGCATTCGCTGCATATTCTGATATGCAGCAGCAAAACGAAAAGGTTCGTCGGTTGCACGCGCATCATTCGTCCCCGGCCGGGCAATCCGCACGACCTTCTGCCTTTCGAGAAGGCGTGTGCCGCGACGCTGGACCGATCCGTCGTCGATCCCGCAAAACTAGCGCGTTGCAGCATTGGGGAAGTGTCACGCCTGGCTGTGGTGGCCGATTACCGCCGACGCAAGGGCGAGTCGAACGTGGCAATGGGGATTTCGGAGGCGGATTTCGGCACGCCGCTCCAGCCCCGTTTTCCATTCATCCCGATTGGCTTGTACCTTGCCACGACCGAGCTGGCACGATTGAACGGGGTCGAGACGGTATTTGTCCTGACGGAGGAACGGCTTGCGAGCCATTTCGACAAGCTGGGGTTCAATCTCCAGTATATCGGCCGCCCGATCGAGCACCATGGCGTACGTGTTCCCTCGATGATGAGCGTGAGCAGCGTCATACGCAACATGCGAACCAACCTGCAGTCACTCTACCGCACCATTGCGGCGGACATAGCAAGGGGCCTGGAGCAGAAGGAGGCGGAAGAGCCATGAGCGCCGTGCTCGCCTGCGCCGCACGACGGCTTGGCGAAAGGCGGCGCAACATGTCTGCCCTTCCTACACCAAGATGACGTCATACTGCTCCTGCGAGTAGGTCGTTTCCACCTGCAGGCTGATGGGTTTGGCGATGAAGTCGCCGAGCTGCGCCAGGCTCTGCGACTCCTCGTCCAGGAACAGGTCGATCACCTGCTGGGAGGCGAGGATGCGGAATTCCCGGGCATCGAACTGGCGTGATTCGCGCAGCAGTTCGCGCAGGATTTCGTAGCACATCGTCTGGGCGGTCCGGACCTCGCCGCGCCCCTGGCAGGTAGGGCACGTTTCGCACAGGATATGGGCCAGGCTCTCGCGCGTGCGCTTGCGCGTCATTTCCACCAATCCGAGTGCCGTGAAGCCATTGACCGTCATGCGGGTGCGATCCTTCGCCAGGGATTTCTTGAATTCCGCGAGGACGGCATTCTTGTGATCCACGCTCTCCATGTCGATGAAATCGATGATGATGATGCCGCCCAGGTTCCGCAGCCTCAATTGGCGCGCGATGACCTGCGCCGCCTCCAGGTTGGTCTTGAAGACGGTATCGTCGAAGCTGCGGACCCCCACGAACCCGCCTGTATTGACGTCTATGGTGGTGAGGGCCTCGGTCTGGTCGATGATCAGGTAGCCGCCGGACTTGAGGTCCACGCGCCGCGCAAGGCATTTCTCGATCTCGCTCTCGATGCCGTACAGGTCGAACAGCGGGCGTTCTCCCGCATAGTGACTGATCCGCTCCGTCACATTGGCCATGTAGTCTTGCGAAAAGCCGATCATTTTCTGGAAGGTCTCGCGTGAATCCACGAGTATCCTGGCCGTGCCGTCATCCACGAAATCGC
Organism: Nitrosovibrio sp. Nv17; assembly: GCF_900119085.1. Classification (GTDB taxonomy): domain Bacteria; phylum Pseudomonadota; class Gammaproteobacteria; order Burkholderiales; family Nitrosomonadaceae; genus Nitrosospira. The sequence continues at coordinate 281,186 of NZ_FPIQ01000001.1, forward strand.
GCAGCACGCGGTGGCCCAGGGTCAGATCCTGATAGAGCAGCCCGGGCGCGCCGGTCGAGAATTTTTCCTCGATGTCGTGCCACAGCTTGTACAGATAGTCGATGTCGGTCTGCAGTTCCTGGTCGCTGGCGGCCTCTGCCATGGTGCGGATGATGAAGCCGCCCTTCTCCCCCGTGGGAAGCAGGTGCTTCAGTTTCTCGCGCAGCAGCTTGCGCTCGGTTTCGTCCTCGATGCGCTGGGAAATGCCGATGTGGGAGACCTGCGGCAGGTAGACCAGCATGCGTCCGGCGATGCTCACCTGCGTGGAAAGGCGTGCGCCCTTCGTGCTGATGGAGTCCTTGATCACCTGGACCAGCACGTGCTTGCCCTCGTACAGCAGGCGTTCGATGGGCTTGTCGGCGTCCTCGCCCTGGCGCACCCTCCAGATGTCGGCCAGATGCAGGAAGGCGGCGCGCTCCAGGCCGATGTCCACGAATGCGGACTGCATGCCCGGCAGCACCCTGGTGACGCGGCCGTTGTATATGTTGCCGACGATGCCGCGATTGCTGGTGCGCTCGATGTGCAGTTCCTGGACCGCGCCCTGCTCCATGACCGCGACGCGGGTTTCCTGCGGCGTGACGTTGACGAGGATTTCGCTGGTCATGGAAGTCGGGGCTGGAGGGGGCGGCGTCAGGTCAGCGCAGTATTCTGATCCCGGATTCCTCCAGGAGCTGGGCGGTCTCGAACAGCGGCAATCCCATGACACCGCTGTAGCTCCCGGCGATCTCCGTCACGAAGACCGCCGCGATCCCCTGGATCGCGTAGCCTCCGGCCTTGTCGTGGCCCTCCTCGTGCGCGAGGTAGCTTTCGATGTCGCGTTCGCTGAGAGAGCGGAAACGCACCGTGGAGGCGCAGACGCGTACGTGCAGCCCATTCTGCGCGGCGACTGCGACGGCGGTCAATACCTGATGAATCCGGCCTGACAGCGCCTCCATCATTTCCCGTGCATGGGCCGGGCTCGCCGGCTTGCCGAAGATACGGTCTCCCAGCACCACGATGGTATCGGCGGCGAGCACCGGCAGTTGCGGCAGCTTGCGCTGCATGAGCTGCATCCAACCGATACCCGCCTTGTTCCGCGCCACGCGCGCGACGTAGGCATGCGGCGCTTCATCCGGCATCGACGACTCGTCGACATCGGCCGCGCGAGGCGCCGCCTCGCGCAGCAGCAGCGTGGCGAAATCGACGCCGATCTGCTTCAGCAGCTCTCGCCGGCGGGGGCTGCGCGAAGCAAGATAGATCCGGTTTTCGGGTGAGGTCATCCTGTCCTGGTTGAAGCCATCCTGAAATCCAGGCAATCGATCGTTGCAGCAGAGAGCAGGATTCCGGGTAATGGTCGCTCCCGACTGTACTGATGGATATCACGACTTCGACGAGCCCGGCTGGAGAGGGAGCGCTGGCAGGATATTCTCCTGCCGAGGCAGGGGAGGCTGTGCATCCCGGACCGCCGGCCTCGTGCCATCTTTCATCGAGGGCGGGAATGGACGGGTATTCTAATACAGAACCTGTCTCTCCCACTAATCAATGGCGGCATGCGGAAAAAATGGGTCCATCGAAGATTGCCGGGGAAAGCGGCACGGATTTCGGCAAGAGGCATTTCTGGTCGTGACATCCGTAAACCAGGCACCATGGTAAAGTGAAATGCAACGCATCCCAGCGCTGTCCGGAAGATGATGGGTTGCGCTGCGCTCTGCCCATCCTGCCCGTCCTTGCCCTCGCGCTTTTTTTTCGCGCAGCAACGCGGCCAGGAAACAGGTGTTAAGCGTTGCCAGGCCCTGATCCACGCCGAACCGAAAAAATTTGCCGGCGTTGCGTTGAACCCCCCTGACGGGATCGGGTCGTAATTTTTGTGCAGGCGGGAAAACGGGAAGCGAGGAGAACATGGCGCATCGACAGCCTTCATCTTCAAGAAAACGGAAATCACGGGCCGTGCTCCTGCCACACGAGCGCGACGAGACCGTCGGGCCGGAAAGCACTGCCGCAGCCACGATGCACAAGAAGTCGCGCGATGCGGTTGAGCAGGCCGGCAGGGATGTCGAGAGCGGATTGAAGGACACCGAGCGCCGCGGCATTCCATCGGACATCCCTGCAGGAATCCGCAGGAAACGGATATAGGAGAGGGTTCCACGACCCGGCCGATCCTTGATGCTTCTTAGCACAATTTCTTGACTAAAGATCGGTTTCACTTTAAATTGCAATCTCTTTTTCCCGGAATTCAAAAAAAGGATACTCAACAGTGACGGGTCTTGTCGATTTGCCATGGTGGGGCTATATTGCGGTCATTCTGGGCCTCACCCATATCACGATTGCCAGCATCACGATCTATCTCCACCGCCATCAGGCCCACCGCTCACTGGATCTGCATCCGATACCCAGCCATTTCTTCAGATTCTGGCTGTGGCTGACCACCGGCATGGTCACCAAGGAGTGGACCGCGATACATCGCAAGCATCATGCCAAGTGTGAAACCTCCGATGATCCCCACAGCCCGCAGATATTCGGCATCGGCAAGGTCCTCAAGGAAGGTTCGGAACTCTATCGGGCGGAGGCCAAGAATCTGGAAACCCTGGAAAGGTACGGCCACGGGACGCCGGACGACTGGCTGGAACGCAATGTCTATGCCGGCCAGAGCCGCAAGGGTGTCGCGCTGATGCTGGTCATCGACCTCGTCCTGTTCGGAACCATGGGTCTCACGGTATGGGCGATACAGATGGCGTGGGCTCCCATCATGGCGGCCGGCGTCATCAATGGAGTGGGGCATTTCTGGGGGTATCGCAACTTCCAGGCGGAGGATGCAAGCCGCAACATCGTTCCCTGGGGCATACTCATCGGCGGAGAGGAACTGCACAACAATCATCACGCCTATGCCACCTCCGCCAGGCTTTCCAACAAGTGGTACGAGTTCGACATCGGCTGGCTGTATATCCGTATCCTGGAGATGATGGGGCTGGCGCAGGTGAAGAAGATCGCGCCCAAGCTGCGCCTGGATGCGGCCAAGACGAAGTGCGACCTGGATACCCTCCAGGCCGTCATTTCACATCGCTACGAGGTGCTCGCGAAGTATGCCCAGTCGCTCAAGCTGACGCTGGCCAAGGAAATCGATCATCTCAAGGAGGCCACTACCCATCTGGGGGTGGATCGGCCTACGCTCAAGCGCTGGGTGCTGGCCGATTCCAAGACCCTGCAGGAGGACGAGCGCGCGAAGCTGAGCGCGGTGCTGAGCAAGGCCGTCACGCTGGACAAGGTCTATACCATGCGCGAGGAGCTCATGACTGTCTGGCAGCGCTCGACGGCCTCGAAGGATGATCTGGTGCGGCAGCTCGAGGATTGGTGTCATCGTGCGGAAGAAAGCGGTATCGAGGTGCTCGAAAAATTCTCCCGCAGGCTGCGCTGCTACGCCTGAGAGGAGCCCAGGGTTACACCACCAACAAAAAACCCGCATCATGCGGGTTTTTTGTTGGTGGTGACGGGGATCCTATTTCAGCTTGATTTCCTTGTACTTGACGTGCTTGCGCACCACGGGATCAAACTTGAGAATTTCCAGTTTCTCCGGCGTGGTGCGCTTGTTCTTGGTGGTGGTGTAGAAGTGTCCCGTACCCGCCGACGATTCCAGCTTTATCTTTTCCCGCATGATGTTTTCCCGAGTTGTCTATCCTGGACCTAGACGATGCCGCGAGCGCGCAGGTCCGCCAGCACGGGTTCGATACCGTTCTTGTCTATGGTGCGCAGCGCCGCATTCGACAGTCGCAGGCTGATCCACCGTTTCTCGCTTTCCACCCAGAAGCGACGATGCTGCAGATTGGGCAGAAAACGCCGTTTCGTCTTGTTGTTGGCATGGGAAACATGGTGCCCGGTCATGGGTTTCTTGCCGGTCAATTCGCATACGCGTGCCATGTGGAGCGCTCCAGAAATCGATTGATCCGGAATTATACTCCAGATCCGAGGATTTCCTCAAATCAATCCTCGTTCGGCAAAAGACATGGCGATGCCGTTGCCGATGATGAAGTGATCCAGCACTCTGACATCCACCAGCGCAAGCGCCTGCTTGAGCGACTGGGTCAGAATCTCGTCGGCGCGGCTGGGTTCCGCCACGCCGGAAGGGTGATTATGGGCAAAGATGATGGCCGCGGCATTGTAGTGCAGCGCGCGTTTCACCACCTCACGGGGATATACGCTGGTCTGCGCAAGGGTTCCCCTGAACAGTTCCTCGCTGGCGATGGCATGGTGCCGGGTATCGAGGAAGATGCCCATGAACACCTCATGCTGCCTGCCTCCGAGCAACAGCCGCAGATAATTGCGCACGACTTCCGGAGAATCCATGGCATCGCCGGTCTTCAGCCTTTCCGCGAGCGCACGCCTCGCCATCTCAAGTACCGCCTGCAATTGGGCGTACTTGGCGGGTCCCAGTCCGGGCACCTGGCAGAAAGCTTCCCGCTCTGCCGCAAATAGACCCGTCGGTCCGCCAAAGCGTCCGAGAAGTTCGCGTGCCAGGTCCACGGCACTCTTTCCCTTCATGCCGGTTCTCAGGAATATTGCCAGGAGTTCGGCATCGGAGAGGTGAGATGCGCCGTGCAGCAGCAGTCTTTCGCGTGGCCGCTCGGATTCGGGCCAGTCCGGGATCGCCATGATGTGGTGAACGAGGGAAGAGGCGGAGTTCGAATGAGCAGAGTATCAGGGAAGCGCCTTGTTTTCCAGTGGAGGTAGGCGGATATCGTCCATTCGCATGCTGCATCATCCCGCTGCAGTGCCGAAGCAGGGGCGTGCATGAGGACGTGCTTTTTGAGTTAAACTCCCGGTCTCCATCGAAGCGTTCTTATTTACCACTACGTATGGCGATCGATCCACTCCCCCCTCACGCCGGACGCCTGCTGCTGGGGCTGACCGGCGGCGTGGCTGCGTACAAGGCGGCTGAGCTTGCTCGCCTGCTGGTGCAGGATGGCATGGACGTGCAGGCGGTCATGACCGAGTCGGCCCGCCATTTCGTGGGTACTGCGACGCTGCAGGCCCTGACGGGAAAACCCGTATTCACGGATCTATGGGACCCCGGTGCGGCCGGCGGCATGGCGCATATCGAACTTTCGCGGGGTGTGGATGCCATCCTGGTGGCACCTGCCAGCGCCGACTTCATCGCCAAGCTTGCCCATGGGTTTGCCGGCGACCTGCTCTCCGCGGTGTGTCTTGCGCGTGACTGTCCCCTGCTGCTGGCGCCCGCCATGAACCGGCAGATGTGGGAGCATCCCGCCACGCAGCGCAACATCGCCACGCTGACGCAGGATGGCGTGACGATACTGGGCCCGGCGAGCGGCGCCCAGGCCTGCGGCGAGACCGGCATGGGCCGCATGCTGGAGGCTGCCGAGCTTGCCGGGGCGGTGCATGCCTTTTCCCGTCCGGGCCTCCTGCACGGCAGGCGCGTACTCGTGACCGCAGGGCCGACGTACGAGGCCATCGACGCGGTGCGGGGGCTGACCAACCTGAGTTCGGGGAAGATGGGCTATGCGGTGGCGCGCGCGGCGGCCGAGGCCGGAGCGGACGTGACGCTCGTCTCCGGTCCCGTGTGCCTTCCCGTTCCCGCACGGGTCAGGCGGGTGGGCGTGGTCAGCGCACTGGAGATGCTGGCGGCCGTGAAGGCGCAGCTCGAGGATGGCGTCGATATCTTCGTGGGTGTTGCGGCGGTCGCCGACTATCGTGCGGCCAGCACGAGCAGGCGCAAGCTGAAGAAGCAGGCAGAGGGTATCCTGCTGGAGTGCGTTCCGAATCCCGATATCATCGGCTACGTGGCGGATTTGCCCCGGCCGCCCTTCTGTGTCGGCTTCGCGGCGGAGACGGAAAACCTGGAAAAGAATGCGCAGACCAAGCGGCGTGACAAGAAGCTCCCGCTGCTGGCCGCCAACCTAGTACAGGACGCGGTTTCCAGCGATGAAAACATACTGATTCTGTTTGACGATGGCGGCAGGACGTACCTACCGAAAGCGCCCAAGATCGAGCAGGCACGGCGACTGATCGGGCATGCCGCGGCACTGTATGCGAAATGGGATGGAGGGAGAGCCGGTGGATGACAGGAAGAGGGTCGATGTCAGGATCCTGGATCCGCGCATGCGGGATCAACTGCCCACCTATGCCACCCCGGGGTCCGCGGGCCTGGATCTGCGCGCCTGCATCGATCACGCCATGACGATAGCGCCGGGACAGGCTGACCTCATCCCGACCGGCATCGCCATTCATCTCGCCGATCCCGGCCTGGCGGCGATGGTGCTGCCACGCTCGGGCCTGGGCCACAGGCATGGCATCGTGCTGGGAAACCTGGTCGGTCTCATCGACTCAGACTATCAGGGGCAGATACTCGTCTCCTGCTGGAATCGCGGAACGCACTCCTTTTCTCTCGATCCCTTCGAGCGTATCGCGCAACTGGTGGTGGTGCCGGTGGTGCAGGTGGCTTTCGAGGTGGTCGATGACTTTGCGCGGAGCCGGCGGGGCGACGGAGGGTTCGGCAGCACCGGCAAGCATTGAACCGGCGGGCATGGAAATGCTCCCATTCTCTCGAGAACCGCGACCGGCTAATCGTCAAGCCACCGGGAAATCGGTGCCGGATTGCCGGGCCTCGAGCACGATTCTGGCATTAAAGAAAGAGGAGAACGAATGAATCGCGTCTTCCGGTGGCTGTTCATTCTTGTCCTGCCGCTGACGTCCGGGTCAGCCATGGCGGAAATGCCGGTGGCAGACCTTGGAATTTCCGGTCATGCTTTCTCCGTGGAGGTCGCGCGCACCCATGATACCCGCTCAAGAGGGCTGATGTTCCGGCAGTCGCTGGGCGAGAACGACGGCATGCTGTTCGTGTTTGCCGAGACCGTGGAGCAGAGCATGTGGATGATGAACACCGCGATTCCCCTGAGCGTGGCCTTCATCGATGAAGCGGGCGTGATTCTCAATATTGCCGACATGGCGCCCTATACCTTGACGGCGCATCGTTCGGCGGGAGCGGCGAAGTATGCGCTGGAGATGAATCTGGGCTGGTTCGCAGCGCGCAAGATCGCCGCCGGCGCACGCCTGACCGGGCTCGAAAAGGTCCCGCCGGCCAGATGACCCGTCGGTTCACCGCATGCCCGGCAGCATGCCCTTCATGCCTCGCAGCATCTTCGCCATGCCCCCCTTGCTCATCATCTTCATCATCTTCTGGGTTTGCTCGAACTGCGCCAGCAGGCGATTCACCTCCTGCACCGTGACGCCCGCCCCGGCGGCGATGCGCCGCTTGCGGGATGCCTTCAGGATATCCGGCCGGGTGCGTTCCTGGGGGGTCATCGCATCGATGATGCCTTCGGTGCGCCCCATGAGTCTGTCGTCTATCTTCACCTTCTGCACCGCCTGTGTCAGCTGGGCGGGCAACTTTTCCATCATGGCGCCCATCCCGCCCATGTTCTTCATCTGCTGAAGCTGTGCCTTGAAGTCGTTCAGGTCGAAGCTCTTGCCGGACTTCATCTTCCTGGCGAGCTTCTCGGCTTCCTCCCGATCCACACCGCGCTGGGCTTCCTCGATCAGGCCCAGGACATCGCCCATGCCAAGGATGCGCGAGGCCATGCGGTCCGGGTGGAATGCCTCCAGTCCGTTCATTTTCTCGGCGATCCCGGCGAACTTGATCGGCTTGCCGGTTACGTGGAGTACCGACAATGCGGCTCCGCCGCGGGCATCCCCGTCGAGCTTGGTGAGCACGATGCCTGTCAGAGGCAGGGCCTCGGCGAACGCCTTTGCAGTGTTGACCGCGTCCTGTCCCTGCATGGCGTCCACCACGAACAGCGTTTCAACGGGTTTCAACAGCGCTCCCAGCGCGCTGATCTCCTCCATCATGGCCGTGTCGACGGCAAGCCGGCCGGCGGTGTCCACGATCATGACGTCATGGAAGTGCTTGCGGGCGAAATCCAGGGCGGCGGCGGCGATCTCCCCGGGTCGCTGCCCGCTCTGGACCGGAAAGAAGTCCGCGCCGGTCTGCCCGGCCAGCAACTGCAGTTGCTGGATGGCGGCAGGCCGATAGGTATCGCAGGATACCAACAGCACCTTTTTCCTTTTCTGCTCCATCAGCCATTTGGCGAGCTTGCCGCTGCTGGTCGTCTTGCCCGCGCCCTGCAACCCGGCCATGAGTATCACTGCCGGCGGGGTGGTCGCCAGGTTGATCTCGGCCTTTTCCCCGCCCATGATGGCGATCAGCTCCCGGTGCACCACTCCCACCAGCGCCTGACCGGGCGAGAGGCTGCCCACGACCTCCTGGCCGACGGCCTTTTCCCGGATCCGTGCGACGAATTCCCTGACCACAGGCAAGGCGACGTCGGCTTCCAGGAGCGCCATGCGCACCTCTCGCAGCGCATCCTGAATATTGTCGTCGGTCAGCCTTGCCTCGCCTTTCAGGGTCTTGATGACGGCAGAAAGCCGGTGCGTCAGGTTGTCGAACATGCGAAATGCCCCTCGGGAAAAATTGGTGTAGACTAACTGAAATAGGTTGAATTCAGTTGAATTTTTAAGATCTGCCCGTTCAATGCCCGTCATTCTAGCCTATGCCGTTGCCTGTCTGCTGTACGGACTGATCAGCTGGCATTTCTGGCGCACCCAATGGAGCCCCGTGTCGCAGCGGAAAGGAGATGCCCCGGCCGCGGAATGGGAGCGATACGCGTTGCTCGCGCCGCTGTGCCTGCATGGCTACACGCTGTACCAGTCGGTATTTTCCGGCGAAGGGCTGAATTTCGGAGTGGGCAGCGCGGTCTCGTCCATCGTCTGGCTGACGGCGTCGATCTACTGGCTGTCGGGGTTCTTTCACCGTTTCGAGGGATTGCAGACCCTGGTGGCCCCGGTGGCGGCGGTGGCAGTGCTGCTGCCGCTGGCGTTTCCCTCGCTGCGTCCCCTGGCCAACACCGAATTTCCCGCTTTCAAGGCGCATATTTCCATCGCCATGCTGGCCTACAGCCTGCTCACCATCGCCGCGTTCCATGCCTTGCTGATGGCGGTGGTGGAACGCCGCCTGCATCGTCCCTCGATGCCGGCGGTGCTGGCGGGGCTGCCTCCGCTCCTGACCATGGAGAAGCTGCTGTTCCGCGTCATCTGGGTGGGATTCGTGCTGCTGACGCTGACGCTGCTCAGCGGCATCGTTTTTTCGGAGGAAGTGTTTGGCCAGCCACTCAAGTTCACGCACAAGACCTTGTTCGGCATCATTTCCTGGGCGGTGTTCGCAGCGCTGCTGGCGGGCAGGCAGCTCTACGGCTGGCGTGGGCGCATCGCCGTCCGTTGGACCCTGACCGGCTTCGTCATTCTGCTGCTGGCCTACCTCGGAAGCAAGTTCGTACTGGAAGTGATCCTGAAGCGCTGACGTGCCGCAAGGCTGTCGATTGCGCGCCGTGGCCGCTCGCAGGTTCCGAATTCCTCCACCGCATGAGAAGGAGAGGCGTTTCTATTGGAAGATCTGCCGTTGTATGCGCTGCTGCTGGCACTGGCCGTTCTGCTGATCCTGTCCGCATTCTTCTCGATTTCAGAGACCAGCATGATGGCCATCAACCGTTACCGGTTGAGGCATCTTGCAAAAACCGGGCATCGGGGAGCGCGCCTGACATCACGGCTGCTGCAGAACACCGACAGGCTGCTGGGCGTGATCCTGCTCGGGAACAACCTCCTCAACGCGGCAGCCGCCACGCTGGTGGCGGTGATCGTCTCCAGCCTCTTCGGGCATAACGACCTGGCGCTGTTCATCGGCACGGTGGGCGTAACCTTTGCCATCCTGGTATTCAGCGAGATCACCCCCAAAGTCATCGCCGCCGCCTACCCCGAGCCCATCGCCCTCGCGTCAAGCTACGTCCTGACGCCGCTGCTCAAGATCTTCTATCCGGTGGTATGGTTCGTCAACCTGTTCGTCCAGGCGCTGCTCACGATCCTGCGCCTGAAGCCCGGGGAGAATAGCGCCGCGCAGACGGTCAGTCTGGAGGAACTCAAAACCCTGGTGCTGGAAGCCGGGCACTTCATCCGCAAGAAGCATCAGGGCATGCTGCTCAACCTGTTCGACCTCGAGACCGTCAGCGTCGACGACGTCATGGTGCCGCGTGGCCAGATCGAGGCGGTGGACCTGGATGCCGGTGACGACGTGCTCCACAACCAGTTGCTGACGTGCCACCATACCCGTCTGCCGGTATACCGCGGAACGCTCGACAACCTCGTGGGCGTGATCCATGTGCGCAAGGTGCTGCACCAGATGCGACACGGCGCGATCACCGGGGCGATACTCGAAAAAACCATGCGCGACCCCTATTTCGTTCCCTCCGGTACCGCCCTGTTTTCACAACTGCAATCGTTCCAGGAGAATCGCGAACGTGTGGGGTTCATCGTGGACGAGTATGGAGAATGGATAGGATTGGTGGCGCTGGAGGACATCGTCGAGGAGATCATCGGGGAATTCACCACGCACGCGCCGACCCAGGCGGGCATGGCAATCAAGCAGGAAGAGGACGGCAGCGTGATCGTGGAAGGCAGCAGCCTGCTGCGCGACCTCAACCGCAAGCTCGGGCTGCGCTTGCCGCTGGGTGGCCCGAAGACCCTCAATGGTCTCATCCTGGAATACTTCGAGGACATTCCCGAAGCCGGTACCGGCCTGAAAATCGCAGACTATCCGATGGAGATCATCCAGACTCAGGATCGAGTGGTGAAGGTGGTACGGATTTTCCCCAGCCTGGCACCCGTCACAGAGTCCCCGGAAGCCGAAGAACGGATTGCGGGCCGGTAGCGCGATGTCCCGATGCCGTTGAACGACTTCCTGCAGCACTCGCCGGCTGCCTTCATCTCGCTGTGCACTGTCGTTGGCCTGGCGGCGGGCAGTTTTCTGAACGTCGTCATCCACCGCCTGCCGGAAATGATGCGGCGCGAGTGGATGCAGCAATGCGCCGGGCTGCGCGGGGGGACCGTCGAATCCAGCGCGACGCCGTTCAATCTTTGTGTTCCGCGTTCGGCCTGCCCGCATTGCGGGCATACCTTGCGGGCATTGGAGAATATCCCCGTGGCGAGCTACGTGTGGCTGGGAGGGCGCTGTTCCCGGTGCCGGGCGTCCATATCCCTGCGCTACCCGGCGGTCGAGATCCTGACGGCATCGCTGAGCGGCCTGACTGCCGCGCATCTCGGCTATGGCCCGGCTGCGCTCATGGCGCTGGTGTTCGTGTGGGGGCTGATCGCCCTGGCCTTCATCGACGCCCGGACGCAACTGCTTCCCGACGGCATCACGCTTCCCTTGCTGTGGGCGGGGTTGCTCGCGAGCCTGGAGGGCGGATTGACCGATCCGCGTTCCGCGGTCATCGGCGCAGCCGCCGGCTACCTCGCGCTATGGCTGATATACTGGTGCTTCAGGCTTGCGACGGGCCGAGAGGGCATGGGGCACGGCGATTTCAAGCTGCTGGCCATGATAGGCGCATGGCTCGGTTGGCAGATGCTGCCGCTGGTCATCCTGCTGGCATCGCTGGCGGGTGCGGCCGCGGGCATTGGGGCAATGGCGATCGCGGGGCGCGACCACCGGGCGCCCCTTCCTTTCGGGCCTTATCTGGCCGGCGCGGGCGGCGTCGCCCTGTTCTGGGGCGATTGCGCCAACCGTGCCTGGCTCGGATGGTCCGGCCTGACGGCCTAGCCCATGTCCCTGGTCGTCGGGTTGACGGGTGGCATCGGCAGCGGCAAGACCACTGCCGCCCGCCTTTTCGCCGAACTGGGCGTCGATGTGGCGGATGCCGATGCGGTTTCGCACGCGCTCACCCAACCGCAGGGCCTGGCCATTGCCCCCATCCGGCGGGCGTTTCCGGAACGATTCATCACGGCGGAAGGCGCACTTGACCGCGCCAGGATGCGTAATCTGGTGTTTTCCGACGAGGCTGCCAGACACAGGCTCGAAGCGATCCTGCATCCTCTCATCCTCGACCAGCTTGCTCGTCAGGTGGCCGCTTTTTCCGCACCCTATGGGATCGTCGTGGTACCGCTGCTGTTCGAGACCGGCCACTATCGGGACATGATCCAGCGTACCGTGGTGGTGGACTGCAGCGAGCGGGAACAGATCGCGCGTACCATCTCCCGTACCGGCCTGGACCGGCAGGCGGTGCTCGCCGTCGTCGCGACCCAGATGAGCCGGCAGGAGCGGTTGCAGCGGGCGGACGACGTCATTGCCAACGACGGCGGCATGACGTGTCTGACCCGGCAGGTGCATGCGCTGCATCGGAGATACCTGGCATTGGCCGGTGCGCGCCGATGATTCGCAGCGATGGCAGGGAGCGGGAATCCCGCCCCGAATTGATTGTATAATTCCGTTTCGCCGGGCAATGCCGCCCTTCTCTCCATAACGGCCCCTGTTTTCTGGATCGTCACTGTGATCTGTTACGAACATCCGCTGAACGAACGCATCCGTACACTGCTGCGGCTGGAGGATTTGTTCGACAGGGTGGCGTTCTTTACAGCCAGGGACGAGGCGATCGAGCATCATTCCGCTCTCGTGACGCTGTTCGAGATACTGGATGTGACGAGCCGCTCGGACATGAAGTCGGAACTGCTGCAGGAGCTGGAGCGCCAGAAGCAGTCCCTGGAGACCATGCGCAGGAGCCCGAATATCTCGGAAGGGGCGCTGAACGAGGTGCTGGGCAGCATTCAGGCTGCGTCCCGCAGCATGCTCGGCATGGCGGGCAAGATCGGCGAGCACATGCGGGAAGACGAATGGCTGATGGGCATCAGGCAGCGCGTGGGGATACCCGGCGGCGCGTGCGAGTTCGACCTGCCGTCCTATCACTACTGGCTGCACCTGAATCCCGGCCTGCGCCGTACCGATCTCGACGGATGGCTGGCACCGTTGCTGCCCCTCAGGGAAGGTATCGACATCGTGCTGGACCTGCTGCGCCGCAGCGGCAAGACCGCTTCCTACGTGGCTCGGCGGGGGTCGTTTCAGCAAATGGCCGCCGGACGGGTCGCCCATATGCTGTGCCTGAAGGTGGACGAGAAGCTGCCGTGCATTCCCGAAATCAGCGCCAACAAGTACGCGCTCAACATCCGCTTCGTCACGTCGGGTTCGAGGCAGAGAACACGGGTGTACGAGAACGACGTCGCGTTCGACCTGACGTTCTGTAGCCTGTGAAACCGGTTGCAAGGGCATGGAATCCCCATCGCGTGGAGAAATGGCCTGAATTGCGTCTGCTGCATCCGATTCATTCCGGATTCGTCCGATGCCGTTCTTCGCATTGATTCCCGCGGCGGGGGCGGGCTCGCGCCTGGGTGGAGAGACTCCGAAGCAGTACCTTCCCCTGGCCGGCCGGCCGATGATCCATCATGCGCTGCAGCTTCTGTGCGGCTCTCCCAGGATCGCCCGCGTATGCGTGGTGCTCTCCCCCGGCGATACCGAATGGGAACGGCATGATTGGTCGGCTTTCTCGTCCAGGCTGGCCGTGCTCGAATGCGGCGGCGCCACCCGTGCCGAAAGCGTGCTCAACGGTCTGCGGGCGGCACGGCAGGCCTTCGCGATCAATGATGACGATTGGATATTGGTGCATGATGCGGCGCGGCCCTGCCTGGCGGCTGCGCAGCTGGACCGGCTGCTGGACGAACTGGCCGACGATGCGGTGGGGGGGTTGCTCGCGGTGCCGGTGGCGGATACGCTGAAGCGCGGAGGCAGCGGTGGCCGTGTCGCGCACACCGAGTCCCGGGAGGATCTGTGGCAGGCGCAAACGCCCCAGATGTTCCGCTACGCGCGGCTGGTCGAGGCGCTGTGCAGGGCGGGCGGCACGGCCATGACCGACGACGCCGGGGCCATCGAGGCGCTGGGGCTGCATCCCAGGCTGGTGCCGGGGGATCCGTTCAACCTGAAGGTGACCTATCCGCAGGATCTCGCCCTGGCGGAACTGATCCTGGCGGGCAGGCGCGCCACATGGCGCAAGAATTCCGGATAGGGAGGGAAATGGACGGATTCAGGGTGGGGCAGGGATTCGACGTGCACCAGCTGGTCGAGGGCCGCAGGCTCGTCATCGGCGGCGTGGCCATTCCCTGGGACAAGGGGCTGCTCGGCCACTCCGATGCCGACGTGCTGCTGCACGCGATCTGCGATGCGCTCCTGGGTGCGGCGGCGCTGGGGGACATCGGCCGGCATTTTTCCGATACCGATCCGCGCTTCAAGGATATCGACAGCCGCGCGCTGCTGCGGGCCGTTGCGGATCTGCTGGCGCAGCGCAGGTGCCGCGTGGTGAACATCGATGCCACCATCATTATCCAGGCGCCGAGGATGGCACCGTACATTCCTGCCATGGTGGCCAATATCGCGCAGGATCTCGGCGTGCCGGGAGAGGATGTCAACATCAAGGCAAAGACCGCCGAGCATCTGGGTCCCGTGGGCAGGGGAGAGGGTGTGGAGGCGCAGGCGGTATGCCTGATCGCCCGGCCGCATGTTGCGGATGGGTGAAAGGGGGCGGCATCCGGATTTTCTTCGCACTCTGGCCTGACGAGCCGGCGCGACGGCAGCTGGCGGCGCTGGCCGAGCGTCTGTACGCAGGTTCGTGCGGCGGTGGCCACGGCGTCAGGGCGGCGAATCTCCACTTGACGCTGGCGTTCGTGGGGCAGGTCGCACCGGAGCGACTGACGGTACTCCATGGGGTGGCCGACGCCGTGGGTCGCCGGAATGCGGATGCATTCGAATGCACCCTGGACAGGCTCTGCTACTGGAAGCGGAGCCGTATCATCTGTGCAGCCGTGAGCGAGCCTTCGCGGGCCCTCGTGGATCTGGCGCATACCCTGGAAGACGCACTGTCCGAGGCCGGCTTTCCGCTGGAGCGGCGGCCCTATGTGCCTCACGTGACGCTGATGCGGGGTGCGTCATGTTCCGCGTTGCCCGCATTGGCGGCGCCCATCGGCTGGCGGGTGCGCGAATGGGTGTTGGCCGAATCGATGCCGGCTGCGGGCGGATCGGTCTATAGTGCCATTCGCCGCTGGCCGCTGTCATGATTCCCGGCGCGGCGTTGAGGATCCTGGCCTTCGACACCTCCACCGAATACTGTTCCGTTGCCGTTTTGACGGGCGACGCGTGCGTGCACCGGGAGGTGCTCGCACAGCAGCGGCACTCCGAGCTGATCCTGCCGATGGCGAGATGCCTGCTTGACGAGGCTGGCCTGGCGCTTGCCCAGCTGGACGGCATCGCCTTCGGTGCCGGCCCCGGATCCTTCACCGGTCTGCGCATCGCCTGCGGTGTCGCGCAGGGAATGGCCCTGGGAGCCGGCCTGCCGGTGGCGGGCATCGGCACGCTGGAGGCATTGGCCGAGGCGGCGGGTGGAGACCGTGTCGTCGCATCCCTTGATGCCCGCATGGGCGAGATCTATCATGCAGCCTATGAAAGGACGCTCGATGGGTGGCAACCGGTGAGCGCGCCCGTTCTGTGCGCGCCGCAGCAGGCGCCGCGGATGGAGGGCAGCGGCTGGACAGGCTGCGGCAGCGGCTTTGCAGTATACGGTGAGGCATTGCGTGCCCGTCATGCGGGGCGCATCGACCGCATCCTGCCCGGAATCCGGCCGCATGCCCGCGAAGTGGCGCGACTGGCGAAAGCAGCGTTCGAGTGCGGCCGAGGGATGGACCCTGCCGGAGCCGTGCCGTTCTATGTACGCGACAAGGTGGCGCTGAAGGAACGGGAACGATGAGTGCGCAGCTGCAGGAGGTTCCGCGGATCAGAAAGATGCTTGCGGCGGATCTGGACGAAGTCGTGGCGATCGAACGCGAAGTCTTCCTGTTTCCGTGGACGCGCGGTAATTTCTGCGATTCGCTCGATTCCGGCTATCACTGCCTGGTGCTGGAGTACTATGATCACCCCGTTGGCTACGGGGTGATGACGATCGGAGCCGAGGAGGCGCACCTGCTCACGCTCAGCGTCGCGGGGGGGGCGCAGCGAAAAGGCTGGGGGGAGAAGCTGTTGCGCCACTTCATTCGCATCGCGAGGGAGCAGCATGCCCGCTCGATGTTCCTGGATGTGCGCGAGTCCAATCATGCCGCGGCCCGGCTGTATCAGCGGGTGGGTTTCGTTCAGGTCGGCAGGCGCAGGGACTACTACCCGGCGATGGGTGGGCGCGAGGATTCTCTGGTGATGGAATTGATGCTGTGACGCCGGACAATCCCTCCCGGCGATCCCGGCGCAAAGAGGTGCTCAGGGAACTGGGACTGGGGCCGCTGTGGCGTGCCCGGGCCCCGATGGGCCCCTCCGCTGCACAGGACACCATCGCTCCGGCATTTCCCGCCGATGCGATCGCCGGACGCGTCGCGGCGATCCGGAGCATGGACTGGAGCGAGCTTGAGGCGAGCGTGGCGGCATGCACGGCATGCGGGCTGTGTCGTTCACGCACCCATACGGTATTCGGGGTGGGCGACAGGCGTGCCGACTGGCTGTGCGTAGGCGAAGGGCCCGGGGCGGAGGAGGACGCCAGGGGAGAGCCTTTCGTCGGTCCGTCCGGCAGGCTGCTCGACAACATGCTGGCGGCTGTCGGCCTCATGCGTGGGCGAGGCGTGTACATTGCCAATATCGTGAAGTGCCGTCCGCCCGGCAACAGGAATCCCGCCCCCGATGAAATGGAGCAGTGCGCGCCCTACCTCGCGCGGCAGATCGAACTGATCCAGCCCCGGCTCATCGTGACACTGGGAAGGATCGCCGCGCAGAACCTGTTGCATACCGATGCCAGTATCGCCAGCCTGCGCGGCAGGCTGCATCGGCATGCCGGAATTCCGGTGATCGTCACCTACCATCCCGCCTACCTGCTGCGCACGCTTGCCGACAAGGCCAAAGTCTGGGAGGATTTGTGTTTCGCCCGCAGCACGATGCAGGATCTGATGCCCGCCGGATGAATGCCCGGCCACGGTCCGATGGGGGAAGCGGGTTGCGCCGCCTGCGACCTTGCCTGTCCAATGCCCGGGAATCCGGTCGCCCATGGTTGTGCATCATGGATCCTGCGCTTCGATGGCCATTTCTAAGGTTCAGCTTCGATTCTTTCGGGAGAACGCCATGCTCAAACTGCTGTCCCTGGTACTGCTTGCCCTGTCCTTGAGCGGTTGCGGCTACAACACCCTGCAGTCCGCCGATGAACGGATCAAGGCGAGTTGGTCAGAAGTGCTGAACCAGTACCAGCGCCGTGCGGATCTGGTTCCCAATCTCGTCAATGTGGTGAAGGGTTTCGCCGCCCAGGAGAAGGAGGTGCTGCTGGGCGTGACCGATGCACGATCCAGGGTGGGAAGCATCCAGGCCACGCCGGAACTGGTTGACGATCCGGAAGCGTTTGCCCGATTTCAAAGCGCCCAGGGGGAGCTGTCGGGCGCCCTGTCGCGCCTGCTGGTGGTGGCCGAAAACTATCCGCAGCTCAAGTCGGACGCAAATTTCCGTGATCTGCAGGCTCAGCTGGAGGGTACCGAGAATCGGATCACGGTGGCGCGCAAGCGCTATATCGAGGCGGTACAGGACTACAACGTGACGGTGCGCGCCTTTCCCAGCAACCTGACCGCAAAGCTGTTCGGCTACGAGGTGAAGCCGGGCTTCGCGGTGGAGAACGAACAAGCGATATCTTCCGCCCCCAGAGTGGATTTCGGCGCCCCTGCGGCGGACAGATAGCCCTCCCGGCGATGCGCAGCGGCTCGTCATCATGATTTCCACCTGGGGAAGGGTTTTCCTGCTGACGTGCCTGCCCTTCCTTGCCGCCGCAGTGGCGGCGGAAGTGGCGGTACCTCCCCTCGTCTCCCGCGTGACCGACCTGACGGGTATCCTGCCCGCGGACCGGGCAGCCGCGATCGAACGCAGGCTGGCCGTCTTCGAGGAAAGGCGGGGGAGCCAGATGGCGGTGCTGGTCGTTCCAACCACCCACCCCGAATCCATCGAGCAATACTCGATCCGCGTGGCCGAGCACTGGAAGCTGGGGCGCAGCAAGGTGGATGACGGAATACTCCTGGTGGTGGCCAGGGATGATCGGGCCTTGCGAATAGAGGTGGGATACGGACTGGAGGGCATCCTGCCGGATGCCGTGACGAAACGCATCATCGAGGAAGTCATCCTGCCCCGCTTTCGGGCGGAGGATTTCGCCGGCGGCATCGATGCGGGAATCGAGGCGCTGGAGCGCATCGTCCAGGGCGAAGCGCTGCCGCCGCCGCGACCGGGCAGTGGAGCGCCGATGGCCGGTGCCGCGGATGCGGTTCTGCTGCTGTTCATCGGCCTGCTTCTGGCCGGCAGGGTGTTGCAATCCATGTTCGGGCGTCTGGCCGGCGCCACCCTCATGAGCACGGCGGGAGGCATCATCGGCTGGATCGTTTTCTCGTCGCTGGCGGCCGCCATCGTTCTCGCACTGCTTGCGTTTGTCATGGGTTTCCTGGGCGG
Organism: Nitrosovibrio sp. Nv17; assembly: GCF_900119085.1. GTDB lineage: Bacteria > Pseudomonadota > Gammaproteobacteria > Burkholderiales > Nitrosomonadaceae > Nitrosospira. The sequence continues at coordinate 299,583 of NZ_FPIQ01000001.1, forward strand.
CATGGGCGGTGGAATCGCGCGAGGCGGCCGGAGCGGCTGGCCTCCCGGCGGCGGATTCGGCGGCGGCGGTTTTGGCGGGGGCGGGGGGTTCGGAGGAGGTGGAGGCGGCTTTGGCGGTGGTGGTGCTTCGGGGAGGTGGTGAGTGAGCCTTGGACGCATATGGCGGCATTTCCTGATGGGCCGTGCAGCCGTGCGGCACCGGTTTCCCGAGGCCTGCCTGGCTGCCGTCGAGAGGGCCATCCGTGCATCGGAAGCGCGGCATACCGGCGAAATCTGCTTCGCGGTGGAAGCGGCGCTCGACACCCTGCCCCTGGTGAGGGGGCAGTCGGCCCGGGATCGTGCGGTGGAAGTGTTTTCCCATCTGCGGATCTGGGACACGGAACATGACAATGGCGTTCTGATCTATCTGCTGCTGGCGGACCGCGACGTCGAGATCATCGCCGATCGGGGGATCGCGGCGCATGTCGGTTCCGGGGAGTGGGAGAGAATCTGTCGTGAAATGGAGCATGCGTTCGGCCAGGGACGCTATGGGCCGGGCGTGATTGCCGGCATCGATGCGGTCGATCGCCATCTGCGGGCGCATTTCGGCGTGGAGGGCGACGGCCGGGAGAACGGCAACGTGGTGCCCGACGCTCCCGTCATCCTGTAGCGATCAGTGCCTCTTGTGCGCACCGATCAGGTGCAGGGAGTCCTCCACGCTCTGGTTGTGCAGGTGCCATTGGCGGATCAGCGCCATGATGACCGAGACGAACAGCCCGAACAGGACGATGACCGTGTACACGTGCACGTCCAGGCTGACCAGTCCCGCATAGATCGCCAGCATGGCGAGTATGCTCAGATTCTCGTTGAAGTTCTGCACCGCGATGGAGTGGCCTGCACCCATCAGGATATGCCCGCGATGCTGCAGCAGCGCATTCATCGGCACCACGAAGAATCCCGCCAGCCCGCCTATCAGGGCGAGCAGCACGATCGCGATCCACAGGTCGCGCGCGAAGATCATGGCCATCACCACGATGCCCATGGCGATCCCCAGAGGGATCACCTTCACCGATTGCCGCAGCGATACCACCTTCGCCGCGGTGACGGCGCCGATCGCGATGCCGAGGGCGACAATGCCCTGCAGCTGGGCAGCCTTGTTCAGCGGATAGCCGAGCGCGGCATCGGCCCACTTGAGCACGATGAACTGGAGCGTGGCCCCGGCTCCCCAGAATAGCGTCGTCACGGAGAGCGAGATCTGGCCGAGCCTGTCCGTCCACAGCAGCTTCATGCAGTGGGCGAACTCCCGGACCAGGAATGCGGGATCCTTTCTGAGGATGCGGTGGTCGACCCCGGTATTCGGGATGTACAGGTTGAAGGCGGCGGCGATGCTGTAGAATACGGCGGTCACGAGGATGGCGGCTTCCAGCATGGTGTCGATGAGCGGCAGATCGAGATCCAGGAGTACCGCGGAAATCTCGGGCGTGATCAACAGTCCGCCAAGCACCGTGCCCAGCACGATGGAGGCGACGGTCAGGCCCTCTATCCAGCCGTTGGCGATCACCAGCATCTCGGGCGGGAGCAGTTCGGTGAGGATGCCGTATTTGGCGGGCGAGTAGGCCGCCGCGCCGAGACCCACCACCGCGTAGGCGGCAAGCGCGACGTACTGGTGCGCTGCCAGGAACAGCAGACCGCAACCCGTGATCTTGATCGCGTTGCTGATGAACATGACCCGTCCCTTGGCCATGGAATCGGCGAAGGCGCCGACGAAAGGCGCCAGTATCACGTAGAACAGGACGAAGACGAATTTGAGCATCGGAGTAAGATAGGCGGGCGCGTGCAATTCGAGCAGCAGCGCGATGGCGATGACCAGGAGGGCATTGTCGGCGAGCGAGGAAAAGAACTGCGCCGTCATGATGGTATAGAATCCGCGTTTCACTTCGAACGTTCTCCAGAGATCCCCTCGTGGTCAGGCGTGAGATTATACAATGCGCATCCAGGCTTATCCCGGCGAAACGCCACGAATCATCAAGGCATTTCCCTGCTGTGCCGCCCTGAGGGAGCAGGGGGCGGGTAAGGCCGCGCCGGTGGCGCGCCTGTCCTGCCGCTCCTGATGTCGCGTCCCATCCAGGCGCTGATCGATCTTTCCGCGATCGAGCACAATCTCACCGTCGTTCGCCGCCACGCACCCCGTCCGCAGGTCATGGCGGTGGTCAAGGCCGATGCCTATGGGCATGGCCTGCTGCGCGCCGCGGATGCGCTGAAGCGCGCGGAAGGCTTCGCCATGCTCGAGATCGATGCGGCCATACAGCTGCGCGAGGCAGGACATCGCCAGGCCATCCTGCTGCTGGAGGGTTTTTTCTCGATGGAGGAACTGGCGTGGATCGAGCGCTACCGCCTGAGCACGGTCATTCATCACCGCGAGCAGATCGAGATGCTTTCATCATACAAGCGGCGCAGCCCGGTCGATATATTCGTGAAGATCAACACCGGCATGCATCGCCTCGGGTTTTCACTCGCGGAGATCCCCTCCGTGCTGGACGCGCTGGCGGCCGATTTCCCGCCTCATCGGATCACGCTCATGACCCACCTTGCCCGCGCCGACGAATCCTCCGGCGACGAAAGCGTTGCTGCGCAGATGCGATCCTTCGAAGCCGCTGCCGGCGGGCGCCGGCTACCGTGCTCCCTGGCCAATTCCGCCGCCATCCTGCGCTGTCCCGGTACGCATGGCGACTGGGTGCGCCCCGGCATCATGCTCTACGGTGCCTCGCCCCTTCCGGGCACGAGTGCCGCCGCGCTGGATCTGCGTCCGGCGATGACCGTCTCGAGCCGGATCATCGCGGTGCAGGCGCTGCAGGGGGGAGACGGCGTGGGGTACGGTCATGCATTCCGCGCCGACCGGCCCATGCGCGTCGGGATCGTGGCGGGCGGCTATGCGGACGGCTACCCACGGCATGCGCCCACTGGCACGCCTGTTCTGGTAAATGGCCGGCGCACTCGGCTCGTCGGACGCGTGTCGATGGACATGCTGCACGTCGACCTGAGCGGAATGGAAGATGCCGGTGTCGGCAGCCCCGTCACGCTCTGGGGGAAGGGCCTGCCGGTGGATGAAGTGGCTCGCGCGGCAGGCACCATAGCCTATGAATTGCTATGCGCGTTGGCGCCGCGCATGCGTATCGTGACCTGAACCTGAGCAGCGGGGTGCGGAGGGACATTCGCCCCGGAGGGGATTCGCAGGCTCCTCCAGGGGCCTGGCTGCCGAATCCCGACTATTCGATCCTGGCCTTGCTGCGAAGATCGCCGACGAAGGCTGCGAACTGGCGTTGCAGCACGCGCTGCGTCAGGTTCTGCTTCGCTTCCTCGAACGAGGGTATCTTCAGGGGCCGGATATCCTCCAGCCGGATGACATGCCAGCCGAAAGGGGTCTGTACCGGCTGCTCGTTCAGTTGCCCCTTGTTCATTTTCGTCAGGGCCTCGGCAAAAGGCTGGGGATAGCTCACGGGAGGACTCCATTCGAGCTCGCCCCCCTTGCCCTTGCTGCCGGTGTCGATGGATTTTTCCTGCGCGATCTTGTCGAATTTGCCGCCCTTCTTGAGGCGTGCGATGATGTCCTTGGCTTCCGCCTCGGTGGCAACCAGGATATGGTGCGCCTTGTACTCCTTGTCCCCCACCTGGGCCTTCAAGGCTTCGTATTCCTTCTTCAGTTCCTCGTCGGCGACCGGATGGCTCTTCACATAGTCGACCTCGTACGCCTTCACCAGCGCCGTCAGGCGGGCGATCTCCACTTGGGAGACGAAATCCGGGTCCTTGTCGAGGCCTTTCTTCAGGGCTTCCTGCGCGACGATCTCCTCGGTGATGAGGGCTTCCTTGAGTGCCTTCCTGGTTTCCGGGTTGTCGGCCTGCCCCTGAGCCGCCCGCGCCCTGACGATGAATTCCAGGCGTGACTGGGGGATCGTGACGCCGTTCACCTTTGCCAGAGGCGAACTGGGCTGCGCGTGTGCGATTGCTACGGCGACCAGGCTGGAGATGCCGAGTGTCGTCAATAGGGAGGGCTTCATGAGACGCATGGGGTTTCCTTGTGAGTGGACGGTAGGTCAGGTCAAATTTCTTCGGGAGTATACGCTTTTACGCTTAACGCGTGAATATCCCCGTGCAGCATCTCCCGCAGCAGGCCATATACCATGCGGTGCCGGGCAAGCGCCGACTGCCCCATGAATTTGTGCGAGACCACGGTGAGGAGGTAGTGGCCGCCACCGCTTCGTGCGCCCGCGTGCCCCGCATGCCTTGCGCTCTCGTCCACGATGTGGACGTCTTGCGGTTCCAACGGGGCGAGCCTATCCCTTATCGCATCGATCGTTCCGGGGATGCCGGTCACGGCAGTACCTTCTTGAACGGCTTCACCGTCACCCTCGCATAGACCCCCGTGGTGGCATAGGGATCGGCTTCCGCCCAGGCGCGTGCCGCCTCGAGCGACTCGAATTCCGCCACGATCAGGCTGCCGGAGAAGCCGGCGGGACCGGGATCGGGGCTGTCGATGGCCGGGTAGGGTCCCGCCAGGATCAGGCGGCCGTCCTGGCGCAGCTCGTTGAGGCGCTCCAGGTGCGCGGTGCGCACCGCCAGGCGCCTGTCCAGGCTGTCGGGCACATCCTCCCCGCTGATTGCATACAGCATCATGCTTCGTTGTCTTCCTTGTCTTCCATGTACCGGTTCAGCATCAGTCCCTGCAGGACGATGAACACCAGCATGAGCCCCATGAATCCGAACAGCTTGAAGTTGACCCAGGTCTCGGTGGAGAAGTTGAAGGCGACATACAGGTTGATGGCCCCCATCATCGCGAAGAACGCAGCCCAGCTGGCGTTGAGGCGGGCCCAGATGGGTTCGGGCAGCACGATCTGCTCCTTCATCATGATTCGTATCAGGTTCTTCTTGAAGATCGCGTGGGCCAGCAGCAGCACCACCGCAAACAGCCAGTAGAGCACGGATGGCTTCCACTTGATGAAGGATTCGTCCTGCAGGATCAGCGTCGCACCCCCGAAAATGGCGATGATGACGAGGCTGACCCAGAGCATGGTCTCGACCTTGCGATGGCGGAACCAGACCCAGCCGATCTGCGCGAAGGTGGCGGCGATCGCCACCGCCGTGGCGACGTAGATGTCGTAGGCCTTGAAGGCGATGAAGAACAGGATGACGGGAAAGAGGTCGAAAAGGAATTTCATGGATGCCGATACCGTCGCCGGAAGGCGTTCGAGGCCCATGCCGGATGCCGGGCGCAATGGGCGGAATGTAGCAGGGTATCGGTCATCGCGCCACCTCGACGGCGATTCGGTTCTCAGTGCAGGTGAACCGGCATCACCTCCCCCTCGTCAGGGAATTCGGCGTGCACGGCCTCGCCTTCCGGATTGGGAAACAGCGGTGCGCCGCATTCCTCGCAGTACTCCAGCAGGAAATGGTGGTCCAGCGTGACGATGTGCGTGACGCCGCACTCCCGCAGCGTCGACTCGATCTGCGCCACGGTGTCGCTGTGCTCGTCCTCGTCGCCCACCAGCGCCCAGACGATGCCGTAGAGGACGTCGTCGCGATCGTTGAGAGTGAAGCTGACGCGATACTCCTCCAGCCACTGGTCGTGAAAAGGGGCGATGACGGCGCGCAGGCGGCTCGCCGGGATGTTCAGCGTCGATTGCAGGAAATTGACGGTGGCGTGCGTGGAATAGGGACGGGCGAGTCGGTCGGCCGTGCGCCATGCCGAAAAGAAGCTGTCCGGCAGCAGCAGCTCGAATGCGCATCCCTGGAACAGGGGGCGGAGGGCTTCGCTCCCGTGCGCCTGCCACGCCTGCAGGATTTCTTCCTTGGAAAGCCTGCCATCGGGGGCATGGACATTCTTGCTCGCGCGGCTTTCCTGGATTTCCTGCCATCGGAACATGGGTTTGCCCTGGGGTGCGGCGACTGCACCGAGGAGGTAGCGCGTATCCGACAGGAAGCGTCCGGTTTCCGCCAGTTGGCGCGGATTGATGTGCAGGTAGTGTTCCTCGTTCACTGCGGCGGCCCACAACCTGCCGGCGAATTCGTGCGTGAGGTGGTAGCCGCGCGGAAGCTGATCGGGGCTGAACAGGCAGTTCGCCAATACGAAGCGGGTTTCCTGCGCCATCACGTGCGTCTGCAGCTGTACGCGTACGTCGGCGAGCACCGGGCCGGAAACCGGGCCCGAGGGAATGGAAAAACGCGACCAGGTGAGTATCGGCGCAGCGAACATGAGCACGTCGTTATCGGTGTTCTCGTGTGTCAGCAGGCTGCACTCGATGGCAGCCTCGATGGCGTAGATGAATTCGCCGTAGGCCACCGAGTCGGTCTCATAGAGCTGATCCAGGGCCGCTTCCAGGTTCTGGTCGTCGCCGGCGCGCAGTTGCGCAAGTATCTTGGCTGCAAGCCGGCTTTCCCAGAAAGCATCCTCGATACGACTGCCGGAGGCGGCAAGTCCCGCGGCCAGCCTGGAAAGTTCCTGGACCAGGCGCAGGGATCGCGTGCGATGCAGGGCGCGGGGCTTCTTCATGGGAGGATGGACGGATGCGGTAAAGCGCCATTCTAACCTAAATCCGCCTGATTCAATTCGTTGCCCGATCGCCCATGCCGGAACCAGAGGGTGCCGCCTGCGTGCGGTCGCCGGCGTGGGCCAGCCGGTAGAGCACCGGCAGCACCAGCAGCGTCAGCGCCGTGGATGACAGGATGCCGCCGATGACCACCGTCGCCAGCGGACGCTGCACCTCCGCGCCGGTACTGGTGGCGACCGCCATGGGAATGAATCCGATGGCCGCCACCAGGGCGGTCATCAGCACCGGCCGCAACCGGGTGAGCGCGCCGTTGCGGATGGCGTCGTCGAGGGCTTCTCCCCGGTTGCGCAGGTCACGGATGAACGCGAGCATCACCAGGCTGTTCAGCACCGCCACGCCGGAGAGCGCGATGAAGCCCACCCCCGCCGATATGGACAGAGGAATGCCGCGCAGCCACAGCGCCACGACGCCGCCGCTGAGGGCGAAGGGCACGCCGGTGAACATCAGCCATCCATCCCGGAAATTGCCGAACATCGTGTACAGCAGTGCGAAGATCAGCCCCAACGCAAGCGGTATCACGATCTTGAGCCGCTGCGCCGCGGCGACGAGCTGCTCGAACTGCCCGCCCCAGGTCACCCAGTATCCGGGAGGAATGGAAATCCTTTCCGCGATGCGCGCCTGCGCATCCCCGACGAAGGAACCGAGGTCGCGCCCCCGCACGTTCGCCGTGACCACCACCCTGCGCTTGCCGTTTTCCCGACTCACCTGATTGGGTTCCTGCGCCACCACGATGTCGGCGACCTCGCTCAGCAGGACGTAGCCGGCCACTCCGCCAGGGACAGCGGCACCCGCGCCTGCCTCTATCCCGATCGGCGGCAGCCTGATCGGCAGGCGTCCCAGGGCGTCGACGTCGCTGCGCAGGGCCTCGGGCAGCCGCACCTGCAGGTCGAAGCGGCGGTCGCCCTCGTAGAGGGTGCCGGTGGTCCTGCCCCCGATGGCGATGGTGACGGCGTCCTGCACGTCAGTACCGCTCAGGCCGTAGCGCGCCAGCCTGGCCCGATCCATGCGCACGGACAGCACCGGCAGTCCCGTGATCTGCTCGACGCGCACGTCCGCCGCCCCGGGCACGGTACCGAGCACGGCCTCGATGCGTCCGGCGGTGTCGAGCAGCGTTTCCATGTCGTCGCCGAACACCTTGACCGCGACATCCGCGCGCACGCCCGACAGCAGCTCGTTGAAGCGCATCTGTATCGGTTGGGTGAATTCGTAGTTGTTGCCAGGTATCCGCTGCAGCGTCAGCTCCATGGCGGCGACCAGCTCAGCCTTGGTGCGCCGCGGCCGGGGCCACTCCGACGCGGGCTTGAGGATGACGAATACGTCCGTGACGTTGGGCGGCATGGGGTCGGTCGCGATCTGCGCCACCCCGATCTTCGAGAAGGTGCGGTCCACCTCGGGAAATTCCGCGAGGCGCTGCTCGATCTCGTTCTGCATCCCGATCGACGTGGTGAGGCTGGTGCCGACGATGCGGATGGCATGGAGCGCGATGTCGCCCTCGTCCAGGCTGGGGATGAACTCGCTGCCCATGCGGGTCGTCAGCAGGCCGGACAGCGCCATGACCACCACCGCCAGCGTGACGGTGAGCGCCCGGTTGCGCAGGGCGGCGTCGAGGAGGGGCAGGTAGGCCCGCCGCGCCCAGGCGACGGCGGGGCTTTCCCTTTCCGCGAGCCTGCCGGAGAGGAATTGCGCGACCGCGGCCGGGACGAAGGTGACCGATAGGATCATTGCCCCCAGTAGCGCAATGACCACCGTGAAGGCCATGGGATGGAACATCTTCCCTTCCACGCCCGAGAGCGCGAAGATGGGAAGATAGACCACCATGATGATCAGTTCCCCGTAGATCAGCACCTTGCGCGCTTCCCGGGAGGCCTCGAAGACCACCGCGCGCCGCTCGGGGGGCGTGAGTGCGCGTCCCAGCCTTTCCTGTTCGTGGACGATGCGGCGGATGCTGTTCTCGATGATGACGATGGCGCCGTCCACGATGAGCCCGAAATCGAGCGCCCCCAGGCTCATGAGGTTGGCGCTGACCTCGTGGGCCACCATGCCGCTGAAGGTGAACAGCATGGAAAGCGGGATGACGAGCGCGGCGATGAGCGCCGCGCGCAGGTTGCCCAGGAACAGGAACAGCACCGCGATCACCAGCGTGGCGCCCTCGAACAGGTTGGTGGCCACCGTGCGGATAGTCTGGTCGACGAGGTGGGTGCGGTCGTACACGGCGCTGGCGACCACGCCTTCGGGCAGCGTGCGGTTGACCTGCGCCAGCTTTTCCGCCACCGCTCGCGCCACGGCGCGGCTGTTCTCGCCGATCAGCATGTGTGCCGTGGCGAGCACCGTTTCCTTGCCGTCGCGCGTGGCGGTGCCGTTGCGCAGTTCCCTGCCGATGGCCACGTCGGCGATGTCCCGGATGCGCAGCGGCACGCCGGCATGGCTTTCCAGGAGCACATCGGCGATCTCGTCCAGATTTGCGAGCTGGCCGGGCACTCTCACCAGGTACTGCTCTCCGCTCTTCTCGATGTAGCCGGCGCCGACGTTGAGGTTGTTGCGTTCCAGCGCGCGCACCACGTCCTGCAGGGTCAGGCCCAGGGAGAGCAGCTTTTCGGGGTGGGGCGTCACGTGGTACTGCTTGACGTAGCCGCCGATCGAATTGACCTCGGTGATTCCCTTCACCGTCCGCAGCTGGGGGCGGATGATCCAGTCCTGGATCTCCCGCAGGTCCATGGTGTCGTACGCCGTGCCGTCCGGCTTAAGCGCCCCTTCCTGCGCATCGACGGTCCACATGAAGACTTCACCCAGGCCGGTGGAAATCGGTCCCATCGTCGGCACGATTCCCGCAGGCAGGCTGCCCTGCGCCTCCTGGATCCGCTGGTCCACCAGCTGCCGGGCGAAGTAGATGTCCGTCCCGTCCTCGAAGATGATGGTGACCTGGGACAGCCCGTAGCGTGAGAGCGAGCGGGTATGGTGCAGGTGGGGAAGGCCGGCCATCACCGTCTCGATCGGGAAGGTCACGCGCTGCTCCGTCTCCACCGGCGAGTAGCCGGGCGCCGGGGTGTTGATCTGGACCTGGACATTGGTGATGTCCGGCACCGCGTCGATGGCCAGCCTCTGGTAGCTGTGGACGCCCAGTGCGGCCATCGCCAGCACCGCGCCCAGGACGAGCACGCGCCGCCGGATCGACAGGTGCAGGATGCGTTCGACCAGGCCCGGCCTGTCGCGGGCGGGGATATGCTCAGTGGTCATGGGAGGCGCCCGCCTTGCCGAGTTCCGCCTTGACGGCGAAGCTGTTGCCCGCCGCGTATCGTTCCCCGGCGGAGATTCCTCCCCTGACCTCGACCATCGTCTCGTCGCTGCGTCCGAGCTTCAGGGGCCGCGCTTCCAGGTACTGCCCGTAGCGGCCGAATACCACCGACCAGTCGTTCAGCGTCTGGATCGCATCCCGCGACACGGCGACCGGCACGGCGATTTCTTCCGTGACCACATCCGCCGTGACGAACATGCCGGGCAGCCAGTGGCCCGCCCTGTTGTCCAGCACGATGCGCGCCGTGGCGCTGCGCGTCTGGGCGCCGATCAGGGTGCTGACATAGGAGACGACGCCCTCCGCCTCGATGCCGAGCGCGGTGGAGCGGACCACGGCGCGGCTGCCGACCCGGATCTTCTCCAGATCCCGCTCGTAGACCGTGGCGTGCGCCCATAGGGTGGAGATGTCTGCGATGGTGAAGATGGCGGCATCCTCCTTGAGCGTCTGGCCCTGGGCGATGGCCTTGGCGGTGATGAGCCCGCGGTTGGGCGCGCGGATCTCGTAGCGCGCGAGGTTGCCCTTGCCCTGCATCGCCCCGGGCGGGATGCCCAGCGTGCGCAGCCTGGCAAGGGCGAGATCCGCCGCGATCCCGGCCTCGTCCAGGGCCTGCCGCGCGGCCAGATAGTCCTGCATGGCGGAGATTTTTTCCTCCCACAGCCGCTTTTCCCGGTCGTGGGTGATGCGCGCCAGGTCGAGCCGCTTCCGCGCGGCCAGGAACTGCGCGCGCAGTTCCGCCAGCACCTGGCTTTCCATGACCGCCAGCACCTCGCCCTTCTCCACCTGCTGGCCGTGGTGGCGGTGGACGGCGGTGACGATGCCCGGCAGCCTGGGAACCACCTGCACGATCGTGTGTTCGTCGTACACGATCTCTCCCGGCAGGCTGAGCCTGGGCCTGATCGTGGCCGGCCCGGCGGTGCGGATCTCCACGCCGATGCGCCGGAGCACATCGTCGGACAGCGTGATGCGCGCCTCGACCTGGCTGTATCCCCAGCGGAAGGATTTCTCGCCGTACTCCGCGGCGATCGCCATGTCGAAGGAATGCGGTTCGTCGACCACCTGGTCTCCCAGCAGGTAGTCATTCTCGGGACTGAAGCCGAACACCTGTGCAGGGGCGCCGAGGCGGGCCAGGGTGACGGTGATGCGGGCCGCGGCCGGCGGCAGCGGTTTTCCGTTTTCATATAGGTAAAGGCGCAGCTGCGGCGGCACGCCCTTCTCGAACAGGGTCACCTCCACGCCGAAGCCGTCTTCCACGAACAGCTTTCCGCCCCGTGGACCCCGGGCGGGCCGGTGTTTCCCGCTTCCATCCCCGGCTTCATCCGCGTGCATGTCCTCGTCATGGCCGTGATCATGGTCGTCATGATCGTCATGCTCGTGGCCGTCGTGGCCCGCCTCATCCTCGTGGCCGCCATGGTCGCCGGAATCGTCGTGCGCCGCGTGGGAGCCGCCTGCGTGTCCATGCCCGTCCCCGGATACCGGGGCCTTGTCCAGGGTCAGGATCAGCCCCCCCAGCGCCACGCCGGCGATGATGACAAGGGCGATCAGGAAGGATTGCCGCCGGCTTGCGTCCGGGGTCGTACTCATGATCCGCTCCCCGCGATACCATGCGCATCCGCTCCGTCCACGGCGAGGGCATCCGCTGCGCCGTCGGTGGGAGCGGCGATCAGCCGCTCGATCTCGTTGACGAGGCGCCTGTGGTTCGACAGCGCGCGTACGTACAGCACGCGGTGCTGGAACAGGGTGCGCTGCGCGTCCAGCACCTCCAGGAAGCCGAATTTCCCCAGCTCGTAGCCCTTGCGTGTGGCTTCGAAGGCCGCCGCCGCCTTGGGCAGGATGTCGTCGCGCAGGGCCCGGACTTCGTTCCGGGTGGCCGACCAGGCCTCATGGGCCTGCGTCAGTTCGCTCCTGAGCCGCAGCTCGGTTGCAGCCCGTTCGTCCATCGCCTTGTTCGCGCGCCGGTGGGCCGCCAGGAGATTGCCCTGGTTGCGGTCGAATATCTGCAACGGCAGGCTGATGCCGGCCACGGCGGTGGTGCCGCCGGTCTGCGAGTGGTTCAGGATGCCGGCGACGAGGGTGAGGTTGGGGATGCGCCGCGTCCGCTCCACCTCCAGCAGCGCCTGGCGCTGCTCCATGTTCTTCGCGGCGTGCAGCGCCATGGGGCTTGCCAGCACGCGCTCCACGAGCGTCTCCAGCCCCGGCAGGTCGATCCACGACTCGAGGTGGCCCACCGCCCTCTCGAATTGCGGCGCGGGGCTGCTCCACAGCAGCGCCAGGCGCTTGCGCGCGGAGGCCAGGTCGCGCTGCGCCTGCACCAGGGCAATCTCCGTGGCGGCGAGCGCCACCTCCATCCGGGTATGCTCGATCGGCGCCACCTTGCCGGCCTCGACGCGGCGCGCCACCGCGTCCGCCACGTCGCGCGCCAGCTGCCGGTTTTCCTGGGCCAGCCGCAACTGCTCCTGGCCGGCGAGGACCTCGGTGAATCCGTCGGCCACCTGCGTCATGAGCGCCAGGCGCTTCACCTCGTAGGCCTGCACCGCCAGATCCTCGTTCAGCATCGCCGCCTTGACGCGGGCCGCGCGCTTGCCGCCGAGCTCGATCAGCTGCTGGATGCGGATCATGGTGTCCTGCTGCTCCACCTCCTTGATGGACGTTCCGCTGGTATTCGTCCTCTGGAAGTTGCCCGCGTTCTCGGCCATGACGGACAGTTCGGGATTGGGCAGCAGCCCGGCCTGCAGCGTGAGGCCTTCCAGGGCATGCCGTTCCTTGGCGAACGCCGCCAGTTCGGGGTTGCGCAGCAGCGCCAGGCGCATGGCATCGGGAAGGAAAAGCTCGGCTTTCTCCTCGGGTGGCAGGGCGGGCGCGCCGGCCGGGTCCAACACGCCCGCCATCGTGCCGGAGAATGCCCCGCCGGCGGCCGGGTGCGCATCGGCCAGCGCCAGCGCCGCGGCGAGCAGGCAGGCCGGCAGCCGGTTTCCCGGCGGCATGAACGGAATCTCGAAACTCATGGGAAATCCTCCCTCGCAAGCATGGGTGCGCGGCGGATCGCCGCATGGGGATGCGGTCGGCATTCCACGCGGCGGATGCGGCGCTCGTCACGGGGCGGCAGCTGCGTGCGGACGGATTCTCCGTCCAGGGCGGCGCCGCAACGGCTCTAGGCGCGGGCGGAAAGCCGGGGAGGGTGCAGCGGGGAATCGGGAATGGCTTCGGGGACGCTGGCGGAGACGGGCGCCACCAGTGCCTGCGCGTGCAGGGCAGGCGGCACGGCCAGGGGCGCGGTGAAGAAGAACGGCTGGTACTGTCCGGCTGCGTGGAGGCAGAGGTGGGTCGCGGCGTCCAGATGCCCTTCGTCGTTGCGCAGCGCGGAACGATGCGCCTCCAGGTGCGCCGTCGGGTCGAGCGAGAGCACGTGGTGCTCGTGATCCAGTTCGTGGGCGAACACTTCGCCGTTGAACGCCCAGCCCAGCGCGTTCGTCAGCATGCTGACGACCAGGGCGAGCATCACGAGAGGGGCATGGCGTCTGATCATGGCAACTGGATTGTATACCCGATCACGGCTGTTTTGTCACCTTGTTTCTTCTCATGAAGATGGGTTCCGCCGGCGGGCCCAGGCGGGGTCGCCGGCTTTCGGGATAAATAACGCTTGACATTTGCCCTCTCCATGCATTAGCCTCATCCTTGAATCACGCATGAGTTTCGCCTCCCGCCGTCGCCGGGGGGCATGCTGCGGCAGCACCGCAATACCGTTCCTCGCCCGGCAGTACGGCTTCGGCTTGTCGCCAGGCGTCCCGCCAGCCTCCCGCTCCCCGGAGCGGGTATGCCAGCCCCGTAGCGCATACGCGCATGCCTCCCGGCGCCCGGGCGACTTCGCGGTTGGCCGCACATTGTCCCGCCGCTGCTCCTCACCGCTCCAGGAAGACACGCACCCGAACCGGAGCCTGCCATGCCCGCCCTGCCGCCGCACGTTCGCCCGTCTCTCGCCGCCCTGGCCCTGCTCGCCGCCGTTCTCCCGCGCGTCCACGCGGCGGTCGGCACCCTCGACGGCACGTTCGCCGTCTCCGCCAACGGCGGGGCCACCTACGCCATCCCCATCGCCGTGCCGCCCGGCACCGCGGGCCTCGCGCCCGAACTCGCCCTCGCCTACGACAGCCATGCGGGCAACGGCCACCTCGGCGTGGGCTGGTCGCTCTCGGGCCAGTCCGCCATCACCCGCTGCGGCAGGACCATCGTCCAGGACGGCGTGCAGGGCGGCGTGCGCCTGGACGCGCGCGACCGCTTCTGCCTCGACGGCCAGCGCCTCGTCGCCATCACGGGCGGCTACGGCGAGCCCGGCACCGAATACCGCACCGAGATCGACACCTTCGCCCGGATCGTCTCCCACGGCGGCAGCGCGGGCGACCCCGGCCACTTCAAGGTCTGGACCAAGGCGGGGCGGATCCTCGAATACGGCAACACCGCCGACTCGCGCGTCGAGGCCCAGGGCAAGGCCATCGCGCGCTCTTGGGCGCTCAACAGGACCAGCGACACCACCGGCAACTACATCGCCTACACCTACACCGAGGACGCCGCCAACGGCGAGCACTACCTCCAGCGCATCGACTACACCGGCAACGCGTCCATCCCCGCCAGCCCCTACAACGCGGTGGAACTCATCCACGAAGCCCGGCCCGATCTCGACACGGGCTACGTCAACGGCTCGCATTACCAGACCGGCAAGCGCCTCAAGGCCATCCGTGGCCACCGTCACCAACGCCCTGGGGCAGGCCACCGCCTACGAATACGATCCCTTCGGCAACCTGCTCGGCACCACCGACCCGGCGGGCAACCGCATCGTCAACGCCTACGACATCCGCGGGCGCAAGACGCAGACCATTGATCCCGACATGGGCACCTGGGTCTACGAGCACGACCGACGCGCGCAGCCAGGTCACCTCCCTGGCCTACGACAAGCTGGGCCGGCTGGTGCAGCGCACCGAGCCGGGGCTTGCCAGCACCTGGGTGTGGGACACCTCCCCCACCGCCGGCAAGGGGCGGCTGCACACTGCCGCCACGGGCGGCGGCTACCTGCGCACCCACCTCTACGACCAGAAGGGGCGGCCCTTCACCACCGTCGTGGCCGTCGACGGCATCGAGATGGGGCAGATGACCGAGTACGACGCCGCCGGGCGCATCCAGGCGCAGTACTTCACCACCGGCCAGGGCACGCGGCACGCCTACACCGCCACCGGCTACGCCCACGAGCTGCGCGACACGGCGACCAACGCCCTGTACTGGCAGGCGCTGGACGTGGACGCCGAGGGCCACGTCACCCGCGAGGCGTACGGCAACGGCGTCACCACCACGCGCGCCTACCTGCCCCAGAACGGCAGGCTGGTCACGCAGGATGCGCGCAATGCGCTGAACCAGCCGGTGCAGTACAACTTCTACGGCTACGACCTGGCGGGCAACGTGACCCTGCGCTGGGACGAGGGCGGCGGCAGCGGTAGCGGCGACGTGCTGGCCTACGACGCCCTGCACCGCCTCACGCGCGTCGAGAACGATACCAACGGCGTGCAGACGCTCACTGAGGTGGCCTACGACGTGCTGGGCAACATCGCCGCCAAGGACGGGGTGGGCGCCTACCTCTACGGCGGAAACCCGGGCTGCGCCCCCGGCAGCGGCGCCGGGCCGCACGCGGTGTGCCGTGCGGGCAGCGAAGCCTACGCCTACGACGCCAACGGCAACCTCACCAGCGGAGGCGGGCGCACCATAGGCTGGACCGCCTGGAACATGCCCGCGTCGATCACCCAGGCGGGCCAGGCCACCACCTGGAGCTACGACCCCGAGCACCGGCGGGTGAAGATGACTGCACCCGACCGCACCACCTGGTACTTCAACCCCGGCATCCACCAGGGTGGCCACTACCAGCGCACCCGCTACGCCGGCGGCGCCGTCGAGCACCGCCACACCCTCTACGGCGGGGGCCATCCCATCGGCGAGGTGATCACCTTCGACAGCGCAGCACCCCCCAGCGTGCGCTACTTCCACGGCGACCGCCAGGGCAGCGTCATGGCGGTGACCACCGGCAGCGCCAGCCTGCTCTCCAAGTACCGCTACGACCCCTGGGGCAGGCGCAGCATCGTCACCGGGGCGGCCAGCGGCCTCCTCGCCACCCGGCAGGGGCACACCGGGCACGAGATGCTGGAGATCGGGCTCACCCACATGAACGCGCGCCTCTACGATCCGGTGCTGGCGCGCTTCATCTCCGCCGACCCCCTGGTGCAGGCGCCGCACGACCTGCAGAGCCTCAACCGCTACGGCTACGTGTTCAACAACCCCCTGGCCTATACCGATCCGTCGGGGTATCAATCCAATCTGAACGAGATCAAGATAACCGAAAGCAGATGGATCAACCCTCTCGTGACCGTCAATCCCCTGCTCGGTGACACCCTGGCTGGCGGGCTATCCGGTGGGATGGGCGGCCCTGCCTTTTCATTCCAGGCCTTTGCCCAGAGAATGGACAATGTTTCGCCGGCGGTACAATCCGCCGACGCAGCATCGGAGGAGCCCGTGGTCCTGCCGACCATCAATGTGGTGGAGACACCGGAATTCGATGCAGGCAAGGCCGCCGATCTGTTGGGTGCCTTCACGCTGCTCGGCTACCCCCTCGAGGTGTATGGCGCCCTGTACGGAGAGACATTCTTCGGGAGGGAGCAGCTCACTCCCTGGGAACGGCTGCTGGGTATAATCCCATTCGCAGGCTCCATTCGGAAAGTCGGTGGGGCGGCGGTGGGGGCGGTGAAGGCAGGAGCGACAGTATTTAAGTCGGGACACTATGCTGATCGATTGGGAGCAAAAGGAGTGGATGTTGCTCGTGCGGAAAAAGCGATTGCTGAAAGGATAGATACTATCCATTCAAATGTAGCTGTTGAGGCACCGTTCCGCGGTCGATTTATGATGGATGATGTCATGCTTGAGTACCGAGCATTCAAGCTTCCCAACGGATCGATAGAGGTTGGAACAATCGTCAAGGTGACACCATGACTCGGCCTTTAACGGAGACCGAGAGGATGGTTGTCTCTCGCATGTGTGAGGGCTTGGTAGATTCCAAGCGGGCTCAGATCATGGCTGACTTGGCGCAAGCAACAGCATTACCTATGAATGATGACGACACAATTATTCGTTTTGAAATACCTGGATATCAACATCCGCCGAAATCAGGTGGACGAGTGATAGCTGATAGCAGGGCAAAAGATCAGGATGGAGCCTATCTCGATGTAATTTTATTTACTGACGAAAATGATCGCTTGTACGAACTGGAGATTGTGCGCTTCGAAGAAGGCAAGGTAATTGGGCCTGATTGGAATACGCTCACGTTCTACTGATCCTGAAGGCTCTGTCTTGACCGGCTTCTAGTCTAAACGTCATAGCAATTCCTAGCGGTAATTCGTGAATGGATGGAGACTGGCATCTGGGCAACTTCGACCGAATTATAGAGCCCTTGTTGAGCAAGCTCGATCCAGAATCTGTGGCAGGACATATGAGGGACAGTGGTTGGCAAGATTCTTGATCTTAAGAATTTTGCAGTGAGAGAGCAATCATTGATGGATCGCTTAACCTTCAACGATGCTGGAAAGTTTCGGCAATACCGGGTTCATCAATCTGATTTGGGGTCTACCACGCGGGCGTGGTCTATCTCGATCCCGACGGTGATCCTGTCTCGATGGGTTTCTTTCCGGACGGCGTTCGTCCCGACCTTCGATTTGACAACGATCATATAAAGGGATTCCTTTTTAGCGAACCCTTCCAGGGGCCGTCCGATCTGGGCAATTATCTGAGATCCATGGAAGGGTTCGAAGCCGGCGACTATACCTTCTGGCACAACAACTGCCAGGCGTACTGCGCCGCGATACCCCGCCTGGGTCCGTAGGGAGGGATGAATCATGAGACACTGGATGGTCGTGATATGCCTGCTGTGCCTGATTCCGGGCTGCGGCGCACAGGAGAAGATACCCATGCAGGGCACCCTGATCTACGAGCGCGGCAACAAGCTCCACGCCTTCGATTTGGCCATTCGTACATCGAGGCCGTTGATCGACTGGTTCTATCACCATGGAAGTCCCTCGCTGGCCGGTGTGGATGGAGAGCAAGTGTTGGTCGATACGGCAGGAGACTACCGTATTCACATGCTCAATCTCAGAACCTTGAAGACCACGGATTTGCGGGAGGGAAAGAATCCCCTCTACATGCCCAGGCACCGCAAATTCTTCTTCAAGGACGGAGACCGGAAAATCGGACTTCGGCTCTTCCTAGCCGACCTCGGCCATCCGGAAGCGGAGGTGAGGGAGATCGCGCCGGATGAAGGAGAATTTTCGTCCATGGCACCGCTCGTGCGCATCTCGGATGACGAGGTGGTCTTCAAGATCCGGGGCGATGGCGGCACGACCCCACCCTATCGCTATAACCTCGTCACCGGTGCCCTGGAGCAGTTGCCGGCAGTGGTATTCGGCAAATACCTTCCCTACGCCTGGCGCAGCGCGAGCAGCCAGTTGATCTGCTCGACATACGAAGGGGAAGAGCACTATCTCGTCAGCCTGGACGGCAGCCGGGTTGAGCCGATGGATTTCTTGTATCTCCTTCCATTGGCCTATAGCGAGAAGCAGGACATCCTGATCGTGAACATACCCACGATGGGCTGGATGAATGGCACCTTCATGTTGGAGCGCTACGACCTCTGGGCCTATTCTTTCAAGACGGGGCGTCGCGAGCGGCTGGCAAAGGGCATTGCCCCGGGGGTGGGCGGCCTCGTGTGGCTGGAATAATGGTGGTCTCTTTTCCATGTTGGCGGAGATGTCCTGGCCGGTGGAAGCCATGAGGGCCTGGCCCGTCTTCCTGTCCTTGCTGGCGCTGCTGTGCCTGATTCCGGGCTGCGGCGCACAGGAGAAGATATCCATGCAGGGCACCCTGATCTACGAGCGCGGCAACAAGCTCCATGCCTTCGATCTGGCCACCCGTATCCCGAAACCGCTGGTCGACTGGCCGAAGCTCCGGTCCTTCCTCGAGGTGGTGGACAACGACACCCTCCTGATAGGGTCGGAGGGGCTTGCCGAACCAAGCAGGCTTGCCCTCCTCACACTTTCCTCCCTGGAGGTCAAGGATCTTCGCAGGGGAACCGAACCCCTGTACATGCCCAGGCACCGCAAATTCTTCTTCATTCAAGGCAGCCGCGAAACCGGCCCCCGACTCTTCCTGGCCGACCTCGACCATCCGGAAGCGGAGGCGAGGGAGATCGCGCCGGATGAAGGAGTAATTTCGTCGGACCCGATCGTGCGCGTCTCGGACGACGAGATCGTCTTCAGGAAATATCAGGGAGAAGAGGACATCCCCCTCTATCGCTACAACCTCGTCACCGAGCACCTGGAGCGGTTGCCGGAATGGACGTTCGGCAAGTGCATCCCGTGCGCCTGGCGCAGCGCGAGCAGCCAGCTGATCTGCGAGACCTACGGAAATAATGGGTACTACCTCGTCAGCCTGGACGGCAGCCGGGTCGAGCCGATCGATCTGCCGAAAGGGTATCTCCTGCTACTGGCCTACAGCGAGAAGCAGGACGTTCTGCTGATGAACAAGCCCACGATGGGCTGGCTGGACGGCACCTTCATGTTGGAGCGCTACGACCTCTGGGCCTATTCCTTCAAGACCAAACGCAGGGAGCGCGTGGCCGAGGGCATTGCCCCGGGGGTGGGCGGCCTCGTGTGGCTGGAATAATGGTGGTCTCTTCTCCATGTTGGCGGAGATGTCCTGGCCGGTGGAAGTCATGAGTATCTGTCTGAGAGGACATCCCTCTCTACCGCTACAATCTCGTCACCGAGCACTGGAGCGGCTGCCGGCAGAGGCATCCTATAGGTGTATTCCCCGCGCCCTTTACCCGCCATCCTCCGTAGGTTATGATCATCCCGTTATGGACAGGATCACCTTCAACCCGAACCAATGCGGCGGACGGCCTTGCATCCGGGGCATGCGCATCCGGGTCAAGGACGTGCTCGACCTGCTCGCCGCCGGAGTGGGGGAAGTCGAAATCCTCGCAGACTATCCCTACCTTGAAGCCGAAGACATCCGGGCCTGTCTGGAGTATGCCGCCGCCGAAGCCGATCACCCCGTTCTCGTCGCCGGTAGCCCATGCGCTTCGTCATCGACGCCCAGCTTCCGCCCGCCCTCGCCCAGCTGTTGACTTCGCGCGGCCACCGCGCCGAACACGTCGCCGACATCGGTCTGCGGGATGCCGATGACTCCCCGATCTGGCGCTATGCCGTGGAGAAACAGGCCATCCTCGTCACCAAGGACGAGGATTTCCCGCACCGGCTGCGGCAGGGTGGCACCGCTCCGATCGTTCTCTGGCTGCGCATTGGCAGCACCAGCCGCCGGGCCTTGCTCCAATGGTTCGAGCAGTTGCTGCCTCAGGTCGAAACGATGGTCCAGCAGGGCGAACGCCTCATCGAAGTGCGCTGATCGCGCTCGTGTTCTTTTTTTACCTCTTATATTTAGGTGTGGTTTCTCACCACGGTTCAATTTAGAACCGAGACGTGAAGCAGGTGCTGTTTTCCGATAGCCGCCCCCAAGATCTCCTTCGGACACACCCTCTACGGCGGGGGGCCATCCCATCGGGAGGTGATCACCATGGACATCGCGGCGCCGCCGCAAAAACAAAAGCGCCAGCCTGCTCTCCAAGTACCGCTACGACCCCTGGGGCAGGCGCAGCATCGTCACCGGGGCGGCCAACGGCCTCCTCGCCACCCGGCCCCGCTGTGGGCCTACGCGATGCCCTGTATGGGGAGACGCTCTTCGGCAGGAAGCGGCTCACCTCCTGGGAGCGGCTGCTGGGTATAATCCCTTTCGCAGGCTCCGTTCAAAGAGTGGGTGGGGCGGCGGTGGGGACGGTGAAGTGGATACTTGGCAGTGGAAAATCCGCCACCACCTGGGCCAATCAGATGGTTAAGCGGGGTTGGAACGAAAAGCAGATTGGTGAGGCGCTTGGTATGAAGGGGATTCCCACACGGAATGCGGTAAGTCCAGGAAATCCCGCGATGCGGCATGTCCACCCTGAAACTGGTCAATCAATAGTAATTGATAGTAAAACCAATAAAATTATTCACGTCGGTGGCAAGAACTTCGATTATTCCGACTGGGATCTCCATCGATGAGCACAGCTACCGTTTATGTTCGCCTGTTGGACGAAGGCACGGACGTGTTCCGGCCTACTGAGGCAGAGCGTACGTCGGATGGGTTTTACCGGTTGTTTCCAACCTCCGATTATGATCCAGGTGACGAGCATTGGGAATTTTTACCGGGCGAGTTAGTCAAGTGTGAGTTCGTCAAGCTGCATGGAGGTGAGCGGCTTGTGGCCGTTGCCCTAATGTCCTGAGTTAGACTGAAGTTCCAGATTTTGTAGTCAAGCGAATTATGATCCGGGAAGTACCATGTGGTACCCTCCGACTAGACCATGAGCGAACGATTTATCGGTATCGTGAATCAGGCGTTTTCCTTTTTGAACGATGCGGGTTTTTGTTTCACAAAAAATAAAGCAGGTCAGTCGCAGTATGAAACGGATAAATGTATTGTCATAATCAAACGGGATATTCGTTCGGGGGGGCTGGAGGTGTTCGTCGGACCTCGATTAGAAATTAATCAAACTCAGAATTTATATTCGTTGACGGACATTCTCGACATGCAAGGAGTGCTGCCACGGAATCGCAGAATGTCTTTTCAAATCGCAGACGAGAAGCGACTTCGACCATTTGTGGATCAATTGGCTAGAGAAGTAGAGGCTCATGCACAACCAGCGCTGGCGGGTGATCGAATGTTTTTTCGACGGTTAAAGACATTCAGACATTCAAAAGCAGATGCGTTAATGCAAGGCATGAAGGTACAGCGAGTTCGATCCGAGGTCGAAGAAGCTTGGCAGAAACGAGATTTTAAAAGAATCGTTGATCTATATATATCGATCGAGAATCATCTTACTAAGTCTGAGAGACTAAAACTTGAATATGCAAAGGAACATTGGGCTGACTATTGAGCATGAAATGTTGAGTGCTAAAAGTAGTAGATAAGGGGGAATAAGGGCCAGCGGCCTTCTCGCCACCCGGCAGGGGCACGCCGGGCACGAGATGCTGGAGATCAGGCTCACCCACATGAACGCGCGCCTCTACGATCCGGTGCTGGCGCGCTTCATCTCCGCCGACCCCCTGGTGCAGGCGCCGCACGACCTGCAAAGCCTCAACCGCTACGGCTACGTGTTCAACAACCCCCTGGCCTACACCGATCCGTCGGGGTATCAATCCAATCTGAACGAGATCAAGATAACCGAAGGCAGATGGATCAACCCTCTCGTGACCGTCAACCCCCTGCTCGGCGACACTCTGGCCGGCGGGCTATCCGGCGGAATGAGCGGCCCTGGGCGTTCGCCTGCAGACTTCGCCCAAAGGTTCGACAATGCTCCACCGGCGGTACAGTCCCCCACCCCCCCTTCCGGGCCATTCATATGGCGCAGGGGGGATGTCGAACCGCTCGAGATCTCCGACGAGGACGAGACTCCCGGTGAAGACGGAATTCTCAGCCCAGGCAAGGCCGCCGACCTGGCGGGGGGCCTCACGCCGTTAGGCTATTTCTTCGACTTATATGGTGCCTTGTACTCCATGCCGCCCTTCATGGGCACGCCTTGTGATCGATTGTGCATATGCAAGTTGGGCGTATAACAGTGACCAGGCTGCCGAATAAAAGAGATGCCATTGTGTTTGCCGGTATGATTTTGTTCACGAACGGGATGCTGTCTGTTTCTACGAGTGGAGCCCAAGAGGTACCACCTGCCCGATCGATGGAGACAGCCGTTGTCCAAAAGAATGCGACGATGATACCTGCTGCTCCACCATTCAAGCTGCTGCGTTACGATGAGGACTACAGGTATCTCAGAGATCCCAATCGTCATATCGACCTCTGGGATTCTGTCAAATATATCCCACTTGGTTCTCCTGGCGATCGAGACGACTGGTTTTTCTCGATCGGCGGTGAAATGCGGCAGCGGTATGAGTTCTACCGCAATCCCGGTTTCGGGAGCGGCCCATCCAACAGCCGGGGAACCAATGACTACCTGCTGCAGCGTTATTTTCTGCATGGCGATCTACATTTGGGGCCACATCTCCGCTTTTTTGGCCAGTTCATGTCGAGTCTGGAACATGGCCGAGTCGGGGGCGCGCGCCCGGAAGTGGATCAAAATGCGTTCGACGTACATCAGGGGTTCATGGATGTTGTGATTCCGTTCACCGAGAGTACGTCAGCTACCTGGCGGCTAGGGCGGCAGGAGTTCGAGTATGGCTCTGGCCGACTCGTTTCTGTTCGTGAGGTGCCGAATACGCGCCGTTCGTTCGATGCGGCTCGGGTACTCTTCCGAACGGGGAAATGGGCAATCGATGGGTTTTGGGGTAAACCGGTGCGTAACCGTTTCCGCGTGTTCGACGATGATCCAGATCGGAATAAATCCCTGTGGGGCATTTATGCGGTTCGCCCTCATTCGTTTCTGCCTGATGGGCATGCCGATCTGTATTACCTTGGTTTCGAGAACAGGCAGGGGGTATTTATCCAGGGCACCGCACACGAAGTACGCCACACGCTGGGCGCCCGGTTATGGGGACAGCCAGCGCCATGGGAATATAATGCCGAGTTTATCTGGCAGTTCGGCCGGTTTGGTAGCGGAGATATCAACGCCTGGGCGGTAGCCACCAATCTGCGCTATTGGCTGAATGATCTGCCATTGCGTCCCCGGCTGGGGTTGACACTGGATATTACCAGTGGGGATCGGAATCCAGACTCAGCCAATCTCCAGACATACAACCCCCTTTTCCCGACCGGAGCCTACTTTAATCTGGCTGATTTGCTTGGGCCATCGAATTTTATCCATATACATCCTTCCGTCGATATCTATTTGGCCGCGAAGCTCAGAATGACGCTGGACTGGGGATTCTTCTGGCGAGAAAGTACTCATGATGGATTCTATTCCATTGCGACCTTGCCTATACGCTCGATTCAAGTCAATCAGAAGCGATTTTCGGGGAGCTCCCCCGCGGTGACGGTAGCCTGGGATTTCAGCCGGCACGTCACTATGCTGGCCAGCTATGTCCATTTCTTTCCGGGACCTGCCTTTAATGACGATCCGGGAAACAATTTAGTCGATTATTTCACGGCGTGGTTGACCTATAAATTCTAGGGCCTGTCCTGTTTCGTGTTCACGACGGTGACGGATTTCAGCCGGAACGAGGCGTGAGCCATGCGGCAGGGCAGGCTTTGCATCCGGGGTATGCGCATCCGGGTTAAGGACGTGCTCGACCTGCTCGCCGCCGGAGAACAGTAATATGGGGTCAGATCTTGTTATTTTCGAGCCGGACAGCTCTTCCACCGCGGCCCTCATCGTCGCCTACGACGGCCTGACCCGGGTGCGCACCGGCATCCTGGGTCACGGCGTCACCGAGAAGCGCGACGCCCTGCGCCGCGTGGCCACCGTCACCAACGCCCTGGGCCAGGCCACCGCCGGGACCTACGACCCCGAGCACCGGCGGGTGCGGATGAGCGCGCCCGCTACGCAGGCGGCGCCGTGGAGCACCGTCACACCCTCTACGGCGGGGGCCATCCCATCGGCAAGGTGATCACCATGGACAGCGCAGCACCCCCCAGCGTGCGCTACTTCCACGGCGACTGCCAGGGCAGCGTCATGGCGATGACCACCGGCAGCGCGGCCCTGCTCTCGAAATACCGCTACGCCCCGATTCTTGATGCGGAGATGAATCCATAGGGGTAAGCCACCGGCTTCGTGGTGGCATTCGACGTAACGAGGGATTAACCTGCGAGCTGTGGTGAACTCATTGGATCGAAGTCTAGCCACTCCCCATTCCTCCACTCGCCTTTCGCAGTCTCGATGTCCGCAGCGTCATGCTGTCTTAAGCGATCGATTATCCGTTGTCTGTTCTTGGCATCCGCAACGCGTACTGCAAGCATCATTCCGGCTGACCGCGAATGTGAGGCATTGCTTGCATGCTCGTTTACTCCCGATAGACCTCGCGCTGTGCCCATGAGTGAACCGGTATATCCACCAACAGCAGTGGCCACTGCGCCTATGGCAGGCCCCCCGACCACGGTTCCGACGATACCTGCGGCGGCGCTTCCGGCAGCCGCGCCTGCTGCCCCGCCTTTTGCGGCGCTTTCTGCGGCATCCTGATCGGCGGGTCTGCCGTCTGCATCATGAGCCCCCGGCTGGTTGTTGAAAAAAATGAAAATATCATTCTTGTTTGCTAAAGGGGCCAATGATGCCGCCGCTGACTTGGCTTCATCTTCCGTTTCAAATCGTCCTGCGATAATGTTTTCCATAATTCTTCTCCTGAGTGCGGCGCTTCAGGCGCGCATGACCATGCTGAGAAGCATGCCGGGCAGATCGGATCGTATATTCAGCACCTGCGTGTCAAATATGATGTGTGACACCCGGCACTTGATGCCGATGTCAATGGCGCTCCCAATGCGCGAGGCGGATACCTGCAAATCAAAGCAGAGGCTCGTCTGCAGGATCCACGATCGGGTCTCCCGGGGACGGATCTGGATCAAATGGCCTGGGATCGACGGGTTTATCCGGCGGATCAGGTTTTTTCTCGGGCTGGCCGGGATTTTCATGGGGGTTGTGAAAATAATATACTGTCATGATATTCTCTCGGAATTAGATAATGATTCTCGCGTGCATTTTATGGATTCATGTTTGAGAAATGGCACAAAGATAATAATTTACAAATTCTTACAGTTCGTACATTAGCCAAGGCAGCAGGCTCTGGTCTGTGCAATGGCACACCGTCACACATCATTTGACTTGACCGTGTTCAAGTAACGAGTCGGTCCTGAATAACCTCGGAATACGGTCGACCTGTCGGACGGGGACGTGGCAGGGACGCGGATGGAGAATCCGTATCGGCAGGTGTTCACCGGGAGATGTACCTGTTGAGCAACTGCTGCAGCCGTTACACGTGGCTACGGGCAAACGGTCGCCTGGCTGAGCAGATATTATCAACCACTGCCTTGACGTGGCGCACGTACGCCGCCACATCCGCCGCACGAGCGCCCAGGTCGTCCCGGGCGGTGCCCAGGTAGGCTGCCTGCGCATTCATCAGGATCGGCCTGTGCTCATCCGGCAGGCGTTCGAGCGCCCACGTGGCGGCGGTATCCTTGCGCGTGATTCCGCCGGTCGATGCGCTGAACCAGATGCGCGCAAGTGCAAGCACCACGTTCCGTTCATCGCCCTGCCAATCCGCTTCCCGGTTCCATTGCGCGATGGTGTCGGCCAGCGCCCGGACGAAATCCTCCTTGGGAACGGGATCGATCAGTTCGGGCGCGGGCGTGCCGGCCAGACAGGCGCTGCGCGCTCTTGCTTTCGTCAGCAGGATCGCGAGATCGTGATCCGGAACGGGGAGTGGTACGCCTCCGGCCTGCAGCTCATCGCGGAGCCATTCGCCGAACTGGAGTTCGCGCAGCGGCGGGTAGCGCCAGGGCACTACCTCGCGCTGCACCACGACGGTCACTTCGAGCGGGCGCCGGGCGGCGCTGCCTCCGGGCCTCGCGGAGACCGACAGCAGGTCCGTCATCAGCGCGCGTCGAACCGATAGGGACAACGGTGCGCTCACCGTCGCCAGCAGGTCGATATCGCTATGTGGCTCGAGTCCCCCGTCGACGGCTGACCCGAGCAGGTGGATGGCCTGCAGCGTTCCAGCCAGGTGGCGTTCGAGGACGGTACATGCTTCCGACAGTTGCCGGGTTGCCTCGAATGGGAGTGAAACATTCATTGCGATTGCATGCTCATTCAACGGCGGTTGGCCGTTCCGTCAGGCGCCGTCCGGTTTCTCGCCCCCCTTCGGGCCCCAGAAGACCACCCAGGTGCCGAAATCCCGGGAGAAATCCTCGAAACGGTGCTCGGCGTGGGCGGCCACGAACAGGCAGTCTCCCGCTTCGAACGGGTGGCGTTCTCCCTCGACGACGAGCGTGCCACTGCCCTGGTGCACGAAGTAGACTTCATCCTGGTCGTGGGGGGTCTGCGGGTCATGGCCGATGGGGGCATAGTACTCGACGGACATGGTGCCGTGCGCCAGGGCGACGGCGAATCTTTCCCCCATGGGCCACTCGGCAGTGGCGGGGCCGGGTATGCGCGCGAGTACTTCCGCGACGGTGGATCGGGTCTTCAACGCCGGCTCCCGGCCGTCTGCAGGCCGTCAGTCATCGCCGGGCGGTGGCGCCGCGTCCGCATCCTCGCCCGGCAGTTCCTGGAAGGTGCCGGCAAGGGTTGCGAGAAACCGGCTGCGGCTGGTGAGAAACTTGTAGAGCGGGAAGGCGAGCGCTCCGAAGACCAGTCCCAGGAGAAGGCCGGCGGGGGGCGCGAGCAGGAGCACCAGCAGCGCGCGGCTGATGCCGCTGCCTTGAAAGGTATGGAAGGCATTGAAGGGCGAAAACAATGTGTTGGCGCAGCAGAACGCCACCGAATTGAATTTGAGGAAAGAGATGAAGTCCAGTTGTACGAGATAGCGGCTCACGGGGTGTTTCCTGGGCGGTGCGACTGGAAGACTCTGCATGCGTCGTCGGTGCGGGTCGCAAGGCTCGATTGTAGGGAATGCGGCCACGTCGCACAATGACGGCCGTGTCCCGGTTCCGGCACCGTCGGAGTTTGCACGTGCCGCATGAGGCGCAGACCGTCGGAAGAATGGCGAAGGCACGCCGTCTTGCGGAGCTGATCGCCGCCGGCCGTCGCCCGGCGGGTTTCCGTTTCCGGTGCCCTGGTTTATCATGTGGGCTTGCCGATGGAGCATCGAGATGGCGGGGCTGAGCAAGGGGACGCCCGTTCCCACCGAAATCAGGTTGCACAGAAAATCCGGATTCCTGGAGATCGCCTTCTCGGATGGGAAGCGTTTCCGGCTTTCGTGCGAATTCCTGCGGGTGTATTCCCCATCCGCGGAAGTACGCGGGCATGGGCCGGGGCAGGAGGTGCTGCAGGCCGGCAAGCAGGGCGTGACGGTCAACCATATCGAGCCGGTGGGGAACTACGCGGTCCAGCTGGTGTTCTCGGACGGCCATCATACCGGCCTGTATTCATGGGATCTGCTGTACGACTACGGCCTCAACCAGGACGAGATGTGGCAGCGGTATCTCGAACGCATGGCGGCGGCGGGCATGAGTCGCGCGCCTGTTGCCACCCCGCGCGCCTCCCCCGGGAGGCATGGCCCGGAATAGCCCATGGCATGCCGGAATCATTTCATCGGGAATGGACATTCATGACTAAAACGACCCATTTCGGCTTCGCCGCCGTACCGGAGACGGAAAAGGCGCGCAGGGTGGCAGGTGTGTTCGATTCGGTGGCGCAACGCTACAACCTGATGAACGACCTGATGTCGGGAGGCATGCACCGCCTGTGGAAGCGCTTCGCCGTGAAGGCGAGCGGCATCGGAAAAGGAGGGCGGGTGCTCGACATCGCCGGCGGCACCGCCGACCTGAGCGCGCTGTTCATGGATCGCGTCGGCGCGGAAGGGGAAGTCTGGCTGACCGACATCAACAATGCCATGCTCACCATCGGCCGCGACCGGTTGCTGGATGCGGGGGCAGCCGTATCGGTGGCGCAGTGCGATGCGGAGCACCTCCCTTTTCCGGATGATCATTTCGACTGCGTGAGCGTGGCGTTCGGGCTGAGAAACATGACCCACAAGGACAAGGCGCTCGGGGAGATGCTGCGCGTGCTGCGCCCGGGCGGGCGCGTGGTCGTGCTAGAGTTCTCCAAGGTGTGGAAGCCGCTGCAGCCGCTCTACGATGCCTACTCTTTCAAGATTCTGCCCGCAATGGGCGGCCTCATCGCCAAGGATCGGGACAGCTACCGCTACCTGGCCGAGTCCATTCGTGTCCATCCTTCCCAGGAGGAACTGAAGCAGTTGATGCAGGATGCGGGTTTCGAGCGGGTGGAATATTTCAACCTGAGTGCCAGCGTGGTGGCGCTGCATCGCGGCTACAAGTTCTAACCGGCAGCATTCCGGAAGGGATGCAGGTCGGTTTCGTGCCATCGCCGGCCGCGAGCGTGAACAATCGTACATACGCCCGCGTTCGGACGGCCTATCATTCGTCATTCAAGTCCGGTTCGCGCTCCACGGGAGTTCAACGAATCTTCCGGCGGCCCGGTTTTCCCGTTTCTCTGCCATGAATCGTCGAGCATGACCATCGCCCGCCATCCCGTCCTGCTGTTCGGGGAGATCCTGATAGATCGTTTTCCAGCTCAGGAAACGCCGGGTGGAGCGCCTTTCAACGTGACCTGGCATCTGCAGGCATTCGGTTGCCGACCGCTGCTGGTGACCCGCATAGGGGAAGACGCGGCGGGGGCATCTCTGGTGCGGGCGCTGGGGGGAGCCGGAATCGAGACGGAGGGTATCCAGCGCGATTCCCTGCGCCCGACCGGGGCGGTAGAGGTGGTTCTGTCCGGGGAAGGCCATCGCTTCGACATCCTGCCCGATCGCGCCTACGACCACATTGATCCCGACCGGTCGTGCGCGGCGGCACGGGATCTCGCGCCCGACCTGGTGTACTTCGGAACCCTGGCGCAGCGTGCCGCCTCGCACCTGGCGCTGCGCCGGGTACTGGAGGTGGTGACCGGACAGTGTTTCTTCGACGTCAATCTGCGTGATCCGTGGGTCTGTACGGAGAAGCTGGACTGGTCGCTGGAGCAGGCCGACCATGTCAAGGCCAATGATGGCGAGCTCGCCTGCATCGCTCGTCTGCTCGATCTCCGGGAGGCGTCTGCAGAAACCCAGGCGGAAGCGCTGATCAGGCGCTACCGGTTGCGGGGCATGCTGGTGACCTGCGGTGCCCAGGGTGCCTGGTGGATGGATGATGCCGCGCGGATCACGAGAACGGCCGCCGGCCCTGCGGTGCAGATCCGCGATACCGTGGGGGCCGGTGACGCGTTTTCCGCGGTTTTCATGCTCGGCCTGCTGCACGGCTGGGCGATATCCGTCGCCTTGCAGCGGGCGCACGCGTTTGCCGGCGCGATATGCGGGATACGCGGCGCGATTCCGCAGGACGGGGATTTCTACAGGCCGTTCCTCGATCGATGGTTCGGCGAAATCGACGGACACGCGGATGAATGAGCTGTACGTGCTGATGTTGAGCGTGCACGGGCTGATCCGCGGGCACGATCTGGAGCTCGGGCGCGATGCCGATACCGGCGGGCAGACCCTGTACGTGGTGGAGCTGGCTAGGGCACTCGCGCGCCAGCCGCAGGTCGGCAGGGTCGACCTGCTCACCCGCCTGGTGGAGGATGCCGCGGTGTCGGAGGATTATGCGCGCCCCGAAGAGCCGCTGGATGGATGCGCGCGCATCATCCGCCTGCGCTGCGGCCCGCGCCGCTATCTGCGCAAGGAGGGCCTCTGGCCCTACCTCGACCAACTGGTGGATCGAACGCTGCTGTATCTGCGTGCGCAGGCGCGCCTGCCCGACGTCATCCACAGCCATTATGCCGATGCCGGCTATGTCGGCACGCAGCTCTCGCAATTGCTGGGTGTTCCCCAGATCCATACCGGCCACTCGCTCGGACGCGGCAAGCTGCAGCGCCTGCTGGCACAGGGGCGCAAGCCCCACGCCCTGGAACGGCAATTCAATTTCCAGCGGCGTATCGCCGCCGAGGAAGCGGTGCTGCAGCATGCCAGCGTGATCATCACCAGCACCACCCAGGAGAGCAGCGAGCAGTACGCCCTGTATGCCAGCTACCAGCCCGAGCACGCGCTCGTGATCCCGCCGGGGACCGACGTATCGCGCTTCGCGCCGCCCACCCGCCAGCGGCCGTTCGAACCGGGAATCGCCGGTCTCATCGACCGCTTCCTGGAGCAGCCCCGGAAGCCCCTGATCCTGACGATCTGCCGCCCGGAGATGCGCAAGAATCTTGGCGTGCTGGTAGAGGCATTCGGACGGTCGCCCTCGCTGCACGAGCGCGCCAACCTTGCCATCGTTGCCGGCAACCGCGAGGATATCCGCACGCTGGAGGCGGCACAGGGCCAGGTGATGACCGATCTGCTGCTGGATATCGACCGGTACGACCTGTGGGGCAGGGTAGCGCTTCCCAAGCATCACCAGGCGTCGGATATCCCGGGGTTCTACCGGCTCGCGGCGTACCGCCGCGGCGTATTCGTGAATCCCGCCCTGACCGAGCCGTTCGGCCTGACGCTGATCGAGGCCGCCGCCAGCGGCCTTCCGGTCGTGGCGACCGAGGACGGGGGGCCGCGCGACATCATTACCCATTGCGAGAACGGACTGCTGATCGATCCCCTGGATCCGGCGGCCGTGGCCGAGGCGATCGAGCATGTGCTGGCGGATGCGCAGCGCTGGCGCAACTGGGCGCGCAATGGCGTCCGGGGGGTGAGAAGGCACTATACGTGGGAGGCGCACGTGGGAAAGTACCTGCGCGCCGTCTCCCGTCTGCTGCGCCATGAACGCAAGCAGATCCGGCGTGACATGGAGGTATTCCGTTCCACCCAGCGGCATCCGCTGCCTTTCGTGTCGCGCATGCTGATCAGCGATATCGACAACACCCTGCTCGGCGAGAGCGCCGCCCTGCGCCGATTTCTCGCAGTGCTGCGCGCCACGCCGCCGGACCTGGGTTTCGGCATCGCCACCGGACGCACGCTGGAAAGCGCCGTCGCGATACTGAAGGAATGGGGCGTGCCGCCGCCGGACGTGATGATCACGGCGGTGGGCAGCGAGATACACTACGGCCGGGAACTCCGGCGCGATTCGGGATGGCGGAATCTCATCCGGTATGCGTGGCGCCGCGACAGGGTGGAGGAGGTGCTGCGCGACGTGGCGGGACTGGCCCTGCAGCCGCTGGAGAACCAGCGCGAATTCAAGCTCAGCTACGATGTCGATCCGGATAAACTGCCGCCCATTCCCGAAATCCAGGCGTTGCTGCACGCCCGGCGTCTGCCCGTCCATCTCGTCTATTCCAGCCAGGCATACCTGGATGTGCTGCCCGTACGCGCTTCCAAGGGCCGGGCGATACGCTACCTTGCCTACAAGTGGGGGTTGCCCTTGCGCGCCTTTCTGGTGGCGGGCGATTCCGGAAACGATCTGGAGATGCTGGTCGGGGATACCCTGGGGGTGGTGGTGGCCAATCACAGCCGTGAGCTGGACGTTCTGAAGGGCAACGAGCAGATCTATTTCGCCCGCAGCACCCATGCCGACGGGATCCTGGAAGGCATGGCACATTACGCATTCGGTGTTTCTAACCTGGAGGCCGGAAATGATCCAACATCTTGAAGCCTGGGCAGCGGACCATCGTGACGAACTCCACGCGCTGCTGCGCAAGTGGTTCGAGCTGGAACGCGTGCTGCTGCTGCGTTCCGACCTGCTGGAAGCGTTCAACCAGGCATGCGTCTCCCATCCCCTGCCGCTCGCCAATACGCCGCTGCACGAGCTGGTCAAGCTGCTGCAGGAGGCGGCCTGCAAGCCTCCGCTGGTTTGCCTGGCATTGCGTGAAGGCGCGGGACGCTGGTCCTACCTGCGCATCCACCAGGAGTTGTTGTTGCCGGAACGCATCGGCGTATCCGAGTACCTGGCCTTCAAGGAATCGCTGGTTCGCCCGGAGGGCGCGCATGAGCCGGTGCTGGAACTGGATTTTGCGCCCTTCAACCGCGATTTTCCGAGGCTCAAGGAAATCCGGTCGATCGGGCAGGGCGTGATGTTTCTCAACCGGCAGCTCGCGGGCGCCTTGTTCACCCAGTCCGGCGGCGGCACCACCAAGCTGCTGCACTTTCTCGCGGTCCATTCCATGGAGGGGCAGCAGTTGATGCTGAATCGCGGCTTCGGCGACGTGGCGGAGTTGCGCACCAGCCTGCGACACGCACTCTATCTGCTGGACAGCCATGCGGAGGATACGCCCTGGCGGGAGATCGCGGGGCCGCTGGGCGAACTGGGGTTCGCGCCCGGCTGGGGCGATCGCGCGCGGCGCGTCAGCGAGACCATGAGCCTGCTGGTGGATATCCTCGAGGCGGCTTCCCCGCAGATACTCGAGAATTTCCTGGCGCGCATCCCGATGGTCTCGAAACTGCTGATTCTCTCGCCGCACGGCTATTTCGGGCAGGACAGCGTGCTGGGATTGCCGGATACCGGCGGCCAGGTGGTATATATCCTCGACCAGGTGCGGGCGCTGGAGCGGGAAATGAGCGAACGCCTGCTGCTGCAGGGGATAGACGTGCAGCCCAAGATCCTGGTATGCACGCGCCTGATTCCCGAGGCCGGAACCACGTCGTGCAACCAGCCGCTGGAGAAGGTGCACGGCACCCGCAATGCCTGGATCGTGCGCGTGCCCTTCCGCAGGCCGAGCGGCGAGATCGTCAGCCACTGGATCTCCCGTTTCGAGATCTGGCCCTATCTGGAGGATTTCGCCCATGACGTCGAGCGCGAGGCGCTGGCGCAG
Organism: Nitrosovibrio sp. Nv17; assembly: GCF_900119085.1. Taxonomy (GTDB): domain Bacteria; phylum Pseudomonadota; class Gammaproteobacteria; order Burkholderiales; family Nitrosomonadaceae; genus Nitrosospira. Next base: position 332,941 of record NZ_FPIQ01000001.1, read on the forward strand.
CTGAACGGGCGCCCCGACCTGGTGATCGGGAATTATTCCGACGGCAACCTGGTGGCCTCGCTGGTTTCCAAGCGCACCGGGGTCACGCAGTGCAACATCGCCCATGCGCTGGAGCAGAGCAAGTATCTGCACTCCGCCCTGTACTGGCGCGACAGCGAGGCCCAGTACCACTTCAACTGCCAGTACACCGCCGATCTCATCGCCATGAACAGCGCCGACTTCATCATCACCAGCACTTACCAGGAGATTGCAGGCACACTCCATACGGTGGGACAGTACGAGACCTACCAGAGCTATACCATGCCCGGCCTGTACCGGGTGGTGAACGGCATCGATCTCTTCGATCCCAAGTTCAACATCGTTTCGCCGGGTGCCGACGCTGAGGTGTATTTTTCCTACCGCGACCAGGCGCGCCGGCTCCAGTCGGTGCTGCCGGACATCGAGCGGCTTCTCTACGCACCGGATCCGGGTGCACCCTGGCGCGGCCACTTCGACGATCCGGACAAGCCCCTCATCTTCACCATGGCGCGTCTCGACGTGGTCAAGAACCTCACGTCGCTGGCGGCGTGGTTCGCGCAGTGCCCGCCGCTGTCGGATGCCGCGAATCTGCTGATCATCGGCGGACACATCGACCCGGCTGCCTCCACCGACAGCGAGGAGCGCGCCGAGATCGAACACATGCATGCCATCATGGACGAGTACCGGCTGGAGGGGCGGATGCGCTGGCTGGGCACCCGCCTGGAAAAGAATCTCGCTGGAGAGCTCTATCGCCATGTGGCCGACAAGCGGGGGATCTTCGTGCAGCCGGCGCGGTTCGAGGCGTTCGGACTGACCATCATCGAGGCCATGGCGTCGGGGCTGCCGGTATTCGCCACCTGCTACGGCGGTCCGCGTGAAATCATCCAGCATGGAGTCTCGGGCTATCATTTCGATCCCAACGATGGGGCCGCGGCCGCGGCGGCCATGGCGGACTTCTTCGCACGCTCCGCCGCCGACCCGGATTTCTGGAACAGGGTATCCGAGATGGCCCTGAAGCGGGTCGAATCCCACTATACCTGGCGCCTCTACGCGGAGAGGATGATGACCCTGTCCAGGATCTACGGTTTCTGGAAATTCGTCAGCAACATCGAGCACCAGGAAACCATGCGCTATCTCAGCATGTTCTATCACCTGCAGTTCCGTCCCATGGCACAGGCGCTGTCCGGGGAGCGGTGATGGCGTTCTGAAATCGGATCGGGCGGATTCCCGCCCCGGCCTGCGGCCTGGGCATCCTGCTGGCCGGAGGGGTGCCGTGCTTTCGCTTCCAAATGCCGGTGCGGGGATATCATTCGTTTACCGGCTCCCTGCCTCTTGCCGCTCCTTATCCCGTATAGATTTGCTCCCGCCGTTTCTTTGTTGCTAAAATGAAGACCCTGCGACGGGGTCGTCGACGGGAGGGGCTCCTTTATGCAATCCCGCGCGGTGGAATGTGGTCAACCGGATTTTGGGGCTGGGGAACGGCTCAACCAGGGAGTGGTCGTGAACGGAAGAATCATTGTGGTAGCCGCTGCATTCATTTTCTCGGGCCATGTCTTCGCGGTGCCGCCGCCGGAGGCGCAGCCGCAGGCTGTGTCTCAGCCGGCATTGCACGGTGATGGCTGGCAGCTCGTGCGTTCGATCGAGCTCGGAAGTTCGGGAAACTACATCCATTTCGTACTGATCGACAGCAAGCGGGACATGGATACGGCGGTGTACGGTGCCGCACTCAGCAAGATATGCCGCTCCGAGACCGATTTCTGCAGGGTGAGGTTCTGGAACGAGGCGCGTCTCATTCCCCATGCGGTCTCATTCACGCCCGAGCAATTCAAGGGATTACGGGCGGAGTATGTCTTCAACCGGGCCGGAGGGGTACAGGAAATGCGTTATGCCTGTACCGTGGTGTCGGACAAGAACCAGTGTTTTTCCAATTGAGCCCGCGGGGTACGGCGGCCGGTTCCAGTTGGGGTCGCTCCCCCTTCATGCCGGTCGGGGATTGCACCGTGGCGGGAATATCCGGCGGCGGGGGAGGCGTGTCATGTCGCGTCGGCTGATCAGCTCGGGTTCCACGTTCGAGCAGGAGATCGGGTATTCGCGCGCCGTTGTGGATGGCGACTGGATTTTTGTTTCGGGCACGACGGGATTCGACTACGGCAGGATGACGATCTCGGATGATCTGCTGGAGCAGGCGGAGCAGTGCTTCGTCAATATCCAGGCCGCGCTGGACGAAGCCGGCTCCGGCTTGCGGGATATCGTGCGAGTGGTGTACGTTCTGCCCGATGCCGCGGATTTTCCCAAGTGCTGGCCCATATTGCGAAAGTATCTGGGTACGGTCAGGCCTGCGGCCATGATGATTTGCGCCGGCCTGTCGGATCCGCGCATGCGCATCGAGATCCAGGCGACGGCCCGCCGCGGCTCAGGCGCCTGACCCGACGGATGCGCCGACGCCGGATGGCCTGGCGCTCGGAATCATCGGTGGTAAATCTGACTTCCAGGGGGAATAGATGGCTGAAAAGACAAACAAGGTATTCATCAGCTTCGCACTGAGGGACATCAAGCTGCGCGATCAGTTGCTGGAACAGCTGAACAGGGAACAGACGGGTTATGCGTTCGTGGACATGCCCATCAAGCAATCATGGGAACCCTCCTGGAAGGAGGAGTGCCGGGACAAGGTGACCAGCTGTGACGGCGTGATCGCCATCGTCACGAAGAACGTCATCCGGGCGGATGGCCAGCGCTGGGAGATCCGGTGTGCCTATGAGGGAAGAATGCCGGTGCTGCTGCTCCAGGGCGACGACGAGAAATTGCCGTCCAAGCTGCCGGATCCCCTCGGTGAGCGCGAGCTCGACGCGTGGACCTGGCCCACGATCTCCACTTTCCTCAATCGCTTGTAGGCGCGACGGACCCGTCCCGGCCATCGCCCGGCGAGGCCAGGATGGGCAGGGTGGCAACCCTGCGATCGATCCTTTCCATCATGTCGTGATAGGCGGGAGCATCGATGCCGCCGAAGCGCCGTTTGAATTCGGCCTCCGGCATGAATTCCGGCAAGTCCGACCAGGCGGGCATCAGATCCGAATCCCTCAAGCCCCCCGCGATTCGCCGCCGAATCTCCCGCGCGGAGGATGCGCCGGACACGGCCCTTGCGCCGAATCGCGTGCCGGCCCGGTTGGCGGCCATGTCGTTGAACGAGAATCCGCTTCCCGAGCGGGAATCCTCGATTTCCTTGTACAGGCCGATCGCATCCGACAGCATGGTATCGGCATAAGCGGCAATCGCGGCGGATACCATGAAATGTTTGGCGAAGTCGCTGCGTCCGTCGAGGGTGACGGTCCGATGCGGCGGGCGGGGCCAGCGTGCGGCATCAGGGAAAATCTTCTCCAGCGGGACGCCGAGGACGTAGCAGGTCGCGACCAGGATCAGCGCGCGGTTCTCCTGCGGGCCATCGCCGTCTTCCCGTCCTTGCACCGCAAGGCGTGCCAGCGGCATCAGGATTTCCGGAAGAGGGATCACCCGGCCATGCCTCCGAACGATCGAAGTCAGCGCCGACTGGTAGCGGAACAGGCGTTCGCCCAGGTCGCTGCTGACGATCGAAGTCCTGGTTTCACGCGGGATGTTCCCGTTCCAGCGGTAGATCACCTTCAATTCATGCGGCGACATCTTGACCAGATGGAGCGCGTCCAGCCCCGTCGAGTACTCCGGATTGTTCCGCAGCCATCGGATCAGCTGGGGTACGACCGCATCCGTCAGCACGTCCGGAACGGGAAGCCTTCCGATCCTTACGGATTCCAGCCTGGGCAGGCTGGTCGTTTCCGTCATCGTTGCTTCCAGGTTCAGGTAGCCGTCGATGAAGTATCGATCCAGAGGGAGGCTCAGGTGGACCCTGGCATTCCGATGGGCCAACGCGATCCGCGCACTGCCCTTTCCCAGTCGGTGAGCCAGGTAGTTTGCCGCCAGATCGACATCACCCGGCAGGATTCCGGCCGACGCCAGCATGCCGGGGCGAACCTGGTAGCGGTGCGCATCGACGATCCGTTTCACCCGTTCTATGTGCTCGGGGGTGAGGATCACCTGACGATCTGTGCGAGGGTAATCTTCGATGGCCAGTACCGTCAGCGCCAGGAGGAACAGGGGAGGGAGAACCAGCAGGGTCAGGGAAAGAAGCGCGAATCTGCGCATGGCCTGTGGTTACGGATGGGGAGTGCAGCAATTCATGTGCGTGACGTGAGGAATATCGTGCGATGACTCGCCCTGTCGGGGAGAGGGTTCGATGCGGCAATGGACGGACGGGCGGCGGCGCGCACCGCGGAGACACCGGTTGTCCCGGCTTTACCAGTAGGGCCGGTAGTATCCTCCCCAGGAGTACGGGTTGCCATAAAATCCGTACCCCATGTAGGGGCTGAAGCCATATCCCCACGGCCCCGGGTAGCCATACCCGTAGGGGCCGGCCTGGTAGGTGGGCCAAAGGTGGATCGCTTGGGAAGTCAGCAGCGGCAGCCGTACGACCTTTTTGCCTATCGTTCGCTCGACGTCGTCCTGCAGCGTGCCTGCAACGGTGATTTCCTTGTCTTTCGCGTATACCGCCGGGTCGAGAAATTCGTCGCTCCTGATGACGAAGCGTCCCTCGCTTGCCCTGCTCAGCTGCGGGCGGCCGTAATAGCTGAGCGGGTAGGACAGCACCTGCACCAGTGTGAAGCTGTCCTCATTCTCCACGTCGATGATGACGCCACCCCATCGTACCGGCGTATTCCGGTAGGCCGCCGGATCCTGGATCACCTGGCCGTAGGAGACATTCTTGACCGGAATGTCCTTGACGCCGGATGGCAGGCCGGCACATGCGCCAAGAAGAAGACATACACCCAGCGAATAGTGTCTCACGCACGATCTCCTGACGATGATATCGGGCCGGCCGGCCCGATATCGGGCTTGTCCACCTTGCTTGCGGCCGGTTGGGATCCCGATTGTATTCTCTTCATATGACAGCGGGCGCAGGCGATGATTCCTGCTCCAAATATAAAAGGCATCATAGCAGCAAGCCCATGCAGCGTGAAGCGGATGGCGTGCCTCCCGCTTCCAAGGATTCGCTCGCGATTCAACCCGGACGATTGAGTATCAATTCGAATTCGTGAAAAGTTATAATGTTTGCGCAATTTTTCATTTGAAAAACGGAAAATCGATGCCATGCGTTCAATGCCGAAACTGTTGTTTCAGAGAAGCCCGAGTCTGACAGACGGGGACGTGACCGCGAAACGCGAGGAGATACGCGCCTATTTTCATGCCACGCTGGATCGCTACGAAAGCCTGTTCGAGACATTGCAGGGGGACGAAGCCTACTTCGAGAAACCGATACCGCTGCGGCATCCTCTGATCTTCTACCTGGGCCACACGGCAACCTTTTTTACCAACAAGCTGCTGCTGGCGGGATTGATGACGCAGCGGATCAATGCTGGATTCGAGTCCATGTTCGCGGTCGGCGTCGATGAAATGAGCTGGGATGATCTGAACACGACCCACTATCGCTGGCCCGCGGTCGAGGAGGTCTGGGCCTATCGCAATGCGGTTCGCAGCACCGTCGATCGCATCATCCGGGAGGCGCCCCTGACTCTGCCGATCGGCTGGAATCACCCGTGGTGGACGATACTGATGGGAATCGAACACGAGCGTATCCACCTCGAGACCTCTTCGGTGCTCATACGGCAGCATGCGTTGCGATACGTCAAGCCGCATCCGGAGTGGACACCTTGCCGGGTGTCCCGCGAGGCGCCGCGGAATCGGCTGATCGACGTTCCTGCCGGCACGGTGTCCCTGGGCAAGGATCGATCCGATCCTTTCTATGGGTGGGACAATGAATACGGTCGTCACACGGAGGAGATTCCCGCGTTTCAGGCTGGGCAGTATCTGGTGAGCAACCAGGAATTCCTGGCGTTCGTCGAGGCCGGCGGATATGTCCTGGAGGATTGCTGGGAGGAAGAGGGCCGTGCATGGCAACGTCATGTGCGTGCGCACTGTCCCACGTTCTGGATTCGACGTGGGGAAGAATGGTGGCTGCGCCTGATGACCGAGGAGGTGCCCATGCCCTGGGACTGGCCGGTGGAGGTGAACTATCACGAGGCCAAGGCCTTCTGCAACTGGAAGGCCATGGCCACCGGCCGGCCGTTCAGGCTGCCCACCGAGGACGAATGGTACCGGCTGTACGATATGGGCGGGCTCTCCGAGATTTCGGACGCGGAACCCGCGGCCGCGAACATTCACCTTGACCACTCCGCTTCCAGTCATCCCGTCGATGAGTTCCGGCACGGGGAGTTCTACGACGTGATCGGCAACGCATGGCAGTGGACGGAAACGCCGATCTATCCGTTCGAGGGCTTCGACACCCATCCGCACTACGACGATTTCACCACGCCGACCTTCGACGGACGCCATAATCTAATGAAGGGCGGCTCCTGGATCTCGTGCGGCAACGAGTCGCGCAGGAGCGCCCGCTACGCCTTCCGCCGGCATTTCTTCCAGCATGCCGGCTTTCGCTACGTGGTGGCGGAGGCACCCGCCATCCGGCTGGATTCCCGTTACGAAACCGACAGGCTCCTGTCCGAATACGCGGAATTCCATTATGGGGATGAATACTTCGGCGTGGCCAATTTTCCGCAGACGCTGGCCGAACTGGCGATCGCCGCCATGGGAGACCGGCCTGCCCGGCGCGCGCTGGATCTCGGTTGCGCATCCGGGCGTGCGACCTTCGAACTGGCCCGTCACTTCGATGAGGTGACAGGCATCGACTTCTCCGCCCGTTTCATCGGTCAGGGCGCCCAGCTCGCGAGCCAGGGCGTGCTCCGCTATACGCTGGCGGACGAGGGAGAACTCGTTTACTACAAGGAGCGCACCCTCGCCGGCCTGGGCCTGGACGGCGCCAGGCGCAAGGTGGCGTTCTATCAGGGCGATGCCTGCAATCTCAAGCCGCTGTTCTCAGGCTACGACCTGATTCTCGCGGCCAACCTGATCGATCGCCTGTACGATCCTGCCCGGCTGCTGTCGGCCATTCACACCCGCATCCAGCCGGGGGGGCTGCTGGTCATCGCATCTCCCTATACCTGGCTGGAGGAGCACACCAAGAAGGATGCCTGGATCGGAGGATTCAAACGCGATGGTGAGAGCTTCTCCACCCTGGACGGCCTTAGGGAGATCCTCGGCCGGCATTTCAGGCTGATCCGGGGTCCCCTGGAAGTACCGTTCGTGATCCGTGAGACCCGGCGCAAGTTCCAGCATACGCTCTCCGAAACGACGGTATGGGAAAGGGTGCCCTGAGCGGCGAAAGTGTCCCGACGGTCGATTTCGATCGCGACGTCGACCGTGAGGGCACTGCCAGCCTGAAGTACGACGGACGGCGGGAGGTGTTCGGTACGGATGAAGTGATTCCGCTGTGGGTGGCGGACATGGATTTTGCCGCTCCGGCCGCCGTGACGCAGGCGCTGGCGCAGCGTGCGATGCACCCGGTGTACGGCTACACCGTCTATCCGGACAGCCTGTACGATTCGTTGATGGGCTGGCTGAAACACCGTCACGACTGGGAGGTGCGGCGCGAGTGGATCATGATGTGCCCGGGTGTGGTGCCATCGCTGTACGCGGCGGTGACGGCGTTCTCCGCGGCGGGTGGATCGGTCGTGGTGCAGCCGCCGGTGTACTTTCCCTTTTTTTCCGCGGTAACCGACAGTGGCAGGAGGCTGGTGCACAACCCCCTGCGGCTGCGGGAAGGTCGCTATACCGTGGATTTCGATCACCTGGAGCAGTGCGCGGCAGACGCAAGCTTGCTGCTGCTGTGCTCGCCGCACAATCCGGTGGGGCGGGTGTGGAGTGAGCCTGAGCTGGAGCGTGTCCTGCGGATCGCGCAGGCACATGATCTGGTTGTCTTCTCCGACGAAGTGCACGCCGATCTGGTCTACCCCGGAAACCGGCATCGCGTGCTTGCCCGGCTGGCGCTGCAGGCGGACGGTACCTGCAGGAATATCGTGACCGCCGTGGCGCCGAGCAAAGCGTTCAACATACCGGGGCTGAATCTGTCCGCCCTCGTCGTACCGGACCCGGCTTGCCGCGATGCGCTCGCCCGGGTGTTCGATGCCATGCACGTGAGTGCGTCCAATCCGTTCAGCATCGTGGCGTTTGAAGCTGCCTACAGGGAGGGTGGCCCATGGCTGGACGCGCTCATGGAGTACCTGCGGCACAGCCGCGAGGAAGTGGCGGGATATCTGGCAGCCCATGTCCCGGAGATCCGCCTGGTCGAGCCGGAGGGTACCTACCTGCTGTGGCTGGACTGCCGCGCATTGGCGGTACGCCTGGGGATGAACGATAGTCAGCTGAGGCACTTCTTCGTGCGGGAAGCCGGCGTGGGCATGAGCCCGGGGACATTGTTCGGAGAGGTCGGCAGCGGTTTCATGCGCTTGAACCTTGGCACGCCGCGCCGTACCCTCCGCACTGCACTGGAGCGCATCAGGGATGCGGTGCACGGAGCGGGGCCGGCCTTGCCCTGAAAGGGGAAGGCAGTTGCGGGAGAAAGGCGCGGATGATAACGTACGGTCCGTCATTCAGGCCGGTGCGTGGACGCTCCACCTGAGCCAGACCCCTGCCTTTACCCACCCAGACTGAGGCGAACGATCCATTTCCCTGATGATGGTGGCTTCATCCGCCCCAGGTGTATCCGCCGGCGTCCTGCCGGACGCTGTGCTGCCTGCGCTGCCCGGTGCCTGGGCGGACGAGGTCGCATCCCGCCTCTTTCCCGGCGAGCAGGTGCTGGCCTGGCTGGAAACGGATCTGGATACGCGACTGCGCTACGCTTCCGGACTGGTGGTCGTGACCGATCGGCGCATGCAGGCGAGCCCGGATCCGGATGAGGCAGGTTCGGACTGGCGGACATGGGAGTACCGGTCGGAACTGGCACTGATCCACCGTGACCATCACGGCGTCGGCATGCTCGAACTCGTCGACAGGGCTGCCCGGCTCGGGAGTTGGCGCTACACGCTGGGCAGCCGCGCCGCCGCGGTCGGTCGGCTGGTCGAATGTTTCACGATAGGGCGCGACGGGCGGCTCGCGGAGGCGCCGCCGCTCGCGGACCCGGTGTGTCCCGGCTGCCACAGGATACCCGAGGTTCCGCTGTTGCCCGGTGAAGACGTATGCGCGGCCTGCGGAACCCGGGCCCATGCGCCGACTTCGGCCCGGGTGCTGTTTCGCCTGTGGCGTTTCGCCCGGCCCTACAGACGGCAGTTGCTCGCGGGGTTCCTCCTGACGCTGGGCAGCACCGCAGCCGCGCTGGTGCCGCCCTACCTCACCATGCCCCTGATGGACGACGTGCTGATTCCCCATCAGAACGGCAAACCGATCGATCCCGTGCTGGTCGCGTCCTACCTTGCCGGCCTCCTGGCCGCCGCGATCCTGGCCTGGGGGCTGGGCTGGGCGCGAACCTATACCCTGGCGCGGATTTCCGAGCGCATCGGCGCCGACTTGCGCACGGCCGCCTATGAGCACCTGCTCGGGCTCTCGCATGCCTATTTCGGCGGCAAGCGCACGGGTGACCTGATGGCGCGCATCGGTACTGAAACGGACCGCCTCAATCTCTTCCTGTCGCTGCATCTGCTGGATTTCGCCACCGACGTGCTGATGATGGGCATGACGGTCGTCATACTGGTCTCGATCGATCCCTGGCTGGCGCTGGCCACGCTGGCACCGCTGCCGGTCATCGCGTGGCTGATCCATCAGGTGCGCGACAGGCTGCGCACCGGTTTCGAGAAGGTGGACCGCGTATGGGCCGAGGTTACCAGCGTATTGGCAGACACCATTCCGGGCGTACGCGTGGTCAAGGCCTTTGCGCAGGAAAAGCGTGAAGCGGAGCGTTTCCGTGCGGCCAATCTGCGCAATCTCGAGGTCAATGACCGGGTCAACGGGGTGTGGGCGCTATTCACCCCTACCATTACCCTCCTGACCGAGGCGGGCTTGCTCGTGGTATGGATATTCGGCATCTGGCAGGTCTCGCGAAACGAGGTCACGGTCGGTGTGCTCACCGCCTTTCTTGCCTACATCAGCCGCTTTTACCTGCGGCTCGATTCGATGAGCCGGATCGTTTCCTTCACGGAAAAGGCGGCGGCTGGCACCAAGCGTATCTTCGAGATTCTCGACCACGTTTCCAGCGTGCCGGAGCCTGCGCAGCCGGTACGCCTGGCGGGAGTCCGAGGGCATTTCGAATTGCAGGGAGTCGGATTCCGCTATGGCACCCGCAGCATCGTGCGCGATGTCGACATGACCATCGAACCGGGGGAGATGGTGGGCCTCGTGGGGCACAGCGGTTCGGGCAAGAGCACGCTGGTCAATCTCATCTGTCGTTTCTACGACGTGACTGCAGGCGCGATCCTCCTGGACGGCCACGACATCCGTTCCCTGTCGATCACCGGATACCGCAGGCATATCGGGTTGGTGCTGCAGGAACCCTTTCTGTTCTTCGGCACGGTCGCCGAGAACATCGCGTACGGCAAGCCGGAAGCGAGCCGCGCAGAGATCGTCGCCGCCGCGCGCGCCGCGCATGCCCACGAGTTCATCCTGCGTCTGCCGCATGGTTACGACTCGCTGGTGGGCGAACGCGGGCAGGCGCTCTCCGGAGGGGAGCGGCAGCGCATCTCCATCGCGCGTGCGCTGCTCATCGATCCCCGCATTCTGATCCTGGACGAGGCCACCTCCTCCGTCGATACCGCCACGGAACAGGAAATCCAGAAGGCGCTCGAGAATCTCGTGCGCGGCCGTACCACCATTGCCATCGCCCATCGTCTTTCGACGCTGCGCAGTGCCCATCGGCTGATCGTGCTCGATCGGGGAAGCGTCATCGAAACCGGCAGCCACGCCGAACTCATGGCGCGGGAGGGGGCCTATTACCACCTGTATCAGGCGCAGGTGCGCAACGTCGATGCCGAGAACGGGGTGCCCCGCGTCGACATGGCCCGGGACGCCGGGGAAAAGTACGAATGAGCGCAGGGATGGGATACGAGTTGAGTCGGGACGCCTTCGGACGGCTGATCCTGACCGATGCGGAGGGCGGACTCCACGTAGGGGTGGCCTGTGTGCGGGCCTTTCCGGTCACCGCTCCGGGCAGCGGCATCGCGCTGGTCGACCGGCAGGGGCATGAACTGGCATGGATAGACCGGTTGAGCCGGTTGCCGGAGGCGCTGCACGGGCTGGTCGAAGCCGATCTGGCGGAGCGCGAGTTCATCCCTGAGATCATCCGCATCCTGGGGGTTTCGAGCTTCGTCACCCCCAATGTCTGGAGCGTGGAAACGGATCGCGGTCCGACTTCCTTCATCCTGAGGGGGGAGGAGAGCATCCGGCGCCTCTCCATTCCCAGCCTGCTGATCGTGGACAGCCACGGGATACAGTTCCTGGTGCGTGACTCGGAAGCGCTCGATTCCTTCAGCCGCAGGGTGCTCGATCGTTTCCTGTGACGAATATTTCACGCTCGGGGCGCCAGCACAGGCCGAACGACCCATGTCTCCATCTGGAGACATGGCATATCCATTATGTTTCAGGTAGTTGTCATTGGAGACAATTTTCCCTGTCGGCGAGTCGCGACATTCTCACCCGGATGACATTCAATGTGACCATGATAAGTTATTGTTTAGTATTATAAATAATGTCTGGCATGACATATGCTTGTATTTTCAGGGGCTTCGCTGTCCATGTCGTTCCGGCCTGCAGACGGTTCATGAGCCTGAAGGCGGCAGTGGAGTTCCGGCCCAATCCACGTGTTGCGTGACTTCATGGCGAGCTGCCCCGATAAGGCTTTACATCCTGCCGACAGCCGGAGGAATATCAAGTTTCTTGCCATACGGCACCTGAACGGCCCCAATGTCTGGAGCTGCCGCCCGGTGCTGGAGGCGTTGGTCGATATAGGCGATCTGGAGGATTTTCCTTCCAACACCATCCCGGGGTTGTACGAGCGGCTCTCCGCCTGGCTGCCTTCCCTGATCGACCATCGCTGCAGCTATGGCGAGCGGGGAGGATTCCTGCGGCGGCTGCAGGAGGGCACCTGGCCTGCTCATATCCTCGAGCACGTCACGCTGGAGTTGCAGAACCTGGCCGGCATGCCCGGTGGGTTCGGGCGTGCCCGCGAAACACCGCGTCGGGGTGTATACAAGGTTGCCGTGAGTGCGTGGCACGACGGTATTGCGCGCGACGCCCTGGCGATGGCGCGCGAACTGATACTGGCGGCGATGGATCCGGAATGGCCGGCCGGGACTCGTTACGACGTGGAGGGGGTCGTCGAGAGCCTGCGAGAAAAGGTCGACGCGTGCTGGCTCGGTCCCTCGACCGCGTGCATCGTCGAGGCGGCGATGCGCCGGGGCATTCCTTCCATTCGCCTGCTGGAGAAAGGCAATCTGGTTCAGCTTGGCTACGGAGCGCGCAGCCAGCGCATCTGGACCGCAGAAACCGATCGCACCCCGGCGATTGCGGAAGGCATCTCACGCGACAAGGAGCTTACCAAGTCGCTGCTGCGCGTCTGCGGCATTCCGGTGCCGGAGGGTCGCGTCGTCAGCAGTGCCGCCGACGCCTGGGAGGTCGCCCGAGAGATCGGTTTGCCGGTCGTCGTCAAGCCTCGGGACGGAAACCATGGACGCGGGGTCTTCATCGAGCTCGCCACGCGCGAGCAGGTCGAGGCGGCATTTCATGCCGCCCTGGCGCAGGGGAGCGGCGCGCTGGTGGAAAGCTTCATCCCGGGTACCGAGCATCGCCTGCTGGTGGTGGGCGGGCGGCTCGTCGCCGCAAGCCGAGGTGATTCGGTATCGGTTCGAGGTGACGGCAGGTCGACCCTGCGCGAACTGATCGTCCATCAGATCAATTCCGACTCGCGTCGTGGCGCGAGCGAGGAGTACCCGCTCAACCTGGTGGGGGTGGATGGGGTGACGGTCATGGAGCTTGCCCGCCAGGGTTTCTCCATCGATTCGACACCGCCCGCTGGTCTCGAAGTCCTGGTCCAGCGTAACGGCAACCATGCCTTCGACGTCACCGACGAGGTACATCCGAGCACTGCCGCCACCGCTGTGCTTGCGTCCCGCATCGTGGGTCTGGACATCGCCGGAATCGATCTGGTCACCCGTGACATCTCCCTGCCGCTCTCCGAACAGGGGGGGGCCATCGTCGAGGTCAACGCCGGTCCGGGTCTGCTGATGCACATCAAGCCCGCGGTAGGGACACCTCGCCCTGTGGGTGAGGCGATCGTGGACCATCTGTTCCCGGATCACGACGGGCGCATCCCCATCGTGGGCGTCACGGGCAGCTGCGGCAAGACCGCCGTGGCACATCTGGTCGCCCGCCTGCTGGCATCGACGGGAAGGCGCACGGGTTTGGCGTGCAGCGACGGATTCCATCTCGGCGGGACACGGATCAGCGAAGGTGATCATGCCAACCGGCAGGCAGCCTGCAACCTCATGATCCATCGGGGGATCGAGGCCGCGGTCTGCGAGAACGGATGCGACAGCATGCTGACCGAGGGCTTGGCCTACGATGGATGCCAGGTCGGCATCGTCACCGGCATCGATATGCGCCGGCACTACAGGCGTCACGGCATCCGGACGCCGAGGCAGGTTTTCGACATCCTGCGCACCCAGGTGGACGTGGTGCTGCCGTCGGGGGCGGCGGTGCTGAATGCGGATGAACCGCTGCTGGTCGAGATGGCAGCGCTGTGCAATGGCGAGGTGATTTACTTCGCGCTCGACCCGGAGTCGCCGGCAGTCGAGGCTCACCGTTCCGGCGGCACCGCGACGTTGGCGGATTTCCCCAGCAACCGGGTCGTGAGCGTGCGCGATGGATACATCATGCTGATCACCGGCTGCATCGAAATGGCGCTGGCCGCCCTGGCCGATGTGCCTTTCCTGCGGCATCGGCAGGAGGAAAGGGATGGCGGCTCCCGCGCGATCGAGCACGTGCTTGCCGCGGTGGCGGCGGGCTGGGCGCTGGGTATTCCGCTTGCGCACCTGCGCGGAGGGATCGGGGTGGCTACCGATGCATGGGACGGATACCCGTTGCACGATGCCGGTGCTTCCTGACGCGCGATGAGCGGGGACGGGGGCCTGATGGAAATATCCCGTCTGTACGCATTGCGCGGTCCCAATCTCTGGGGCCGCCGTACGGCGCTGGAGGCGGTCGTGAGGTGCGATGCCGCCACGTATCGCGGCGATGTGGCGGCCGGTCTAAGGGAACGGGTGTGCCGCAGATTTCCTGGCATATCTCTGCTGGAGCCTGCGCATCGGCAGGGGATCCCCGTCATGGTGCATGCATTCGAGCGTGCCGCGCTGGGCCTGCAGATGGAGGCGGGTTGCCCGGTGGTGTTCAGCCATGCCGTGGAGACCCTGGAGGCGGGGGTGTATCAGGTCGTCGTCGAGTACGGCGAGGAAGCGGTCGGCAGGCTGGCGGTGGAGTTGTCGCAGGCGCTGTGCCGGGCCGCAGCCGACGATGCGGTCTTCGATCTGCTGGGCGCGGTTGCGCGCCTGAAGGGATTGAACGAGGAAATACGGCTGGGTCCGAGTACGCGGGCCATCGTCGACGCCGCCACGGCGCGCGGCATACCCTTCCATCGCCTCACCGACGGCAGTCTGGTGCAACTGGGCTGGGGTTGCAGGCAGCGGCGCATCCAGGCTGCCGAGACAGGCGCCACGGGAGCGGTGGCCGAGGCCATCGCGCAGGACAAGGAGTTGACGCGCACGCTGCTGCGCGCCGCCGGATTGCCGGTGCCGGAGGGTCGGCCGGTGGAAAGCGCCCGTGACGCCTGGAAGGCGGCGTGCGAGATCGGCGGGACAGTGGTCGTCAAGCCCAGGGACAGCGGCCAGGGCAGGGGTGTGGGCGTCGATCTCGTCGGCAGGCAGGAGGTGGAGGCAGCTTACGCCATTGCCGCTGAAGTGAGCGACGATGTGCTGGTGGAGCGCTGCGTGCCGGGGCACGACCATCGCATGCTGGTCGTCGGCAACAGGCTGATCGCGGCGGCGAGGCGCGACCCGCCCGGCGTGACCGGCAATGGCATGCACAGCATCCGTGAACTGGTGGAGGGAATCAACAGCGATCCACGGCGCGGCGAGGATCATGCCAGCGCTCTGACCAGGGTGCACTTCGACGACATCGCTTTGAGGTATCTGACGGCGCAGGGACTGACTCCGGAATCCATTCTTCCTGCGGGCGCACGCGTCCTGTTACGCAGCAATGCCAATCTTTCGACCGGCGGCACGGCCACCGACGTGACCGATCAAGTGCATCCCGAGCTTGCCGCATGTGTCGAGACCGCCGCGCAAATGGTGGGCCTGGACGTATGTGGCGTCGACGTGGTGTGCGCCAGCGTGGCGGAGCCTCCGGGCGAATCCGGCGCTACCATCATTGAAGTGAACGCCGCACCGGGATTGCGCATGCACCTGCAACCGGCGTACGGCAGGGCGCGTGCGGTGGGAGAGGCCATCGTCGCCAGCATGTTCGACGCCGGCGACAACGGGCGCATTCCGGTCGTGGCCGTGAGCGGGACCAACGGCAAGACCACCACGACGCGGCTGATTGCCAGCATCCTGGGCCAGGATGGCCGGCGGGTCGGCATGACCAGCACGGACGGTGTCTACATCGACGGCCGTCGCATCGACACGGGCGATTGCAGCGGGCCGAAGAGTGCGAGGAAGGTACTGCTCCACCCCGATGTGGAGGCAGCGGTGCTGGAAACCGCCCGCGGCGGCCTGTTGCGGGAGGGACTGGGCTTCGACCGCTGTCAGGTCGCGGTAATGACCAACATCGGCATGGGCGACCACCTGGGGCTGGCGCACATCCATACGGCGGAGGCGCTGTCGGCGGTAAAGCGGATCATCGTCCAGAACGTGACACCCGGTACCGGCGTGGCGGTGTTGAACGCGGACGATCCGCTGGTGGCCCGTATGGCGGAGCATTGCCCGGGTTCGATCATCTATTTCTCTCTCCGTTCCGACAATCCCGTCATTGCCACGCATCGCGCCCGCCATGGCCGCACTCTCCATCTCGAAGGCCAGGCCATGATTGCCACGGGGCCGGGCGGCGAATACCGGCTTCCGCTGAACCGGGTGCCGGTCACGCAGGAGGGTGCCATCGCCTTCCAGATCGAGAATGCGATGGCCGCGGCAGGTGCGGGGTGGGGGCTTGGCCTGGGCTGGAAGACCATCCAGGCGGGCTTGGGCGCATTCGCCGGTGACGTGCGGACGACGCCGGGCCGTTTCAACCTGTTCACCCATCGCGGCGCCACCCTCATTGCAGACTATGGCCACAACACCGACGCCATCCGCGCCCTGGTACGCGCCATCGACGGCATGCCGGCCAAGCGGCGCTCGGTCGTCATCAGCGGTGCAGGGGACCGTCGTGACGAGGACATCCGCCAGCAGACGCGGATTCTGGGGGACGCCTTCGACGAGGTAGTGCTCTACCAGGATCGGTGCCAGCGCGGACGGATGGACGGAGAGGTGCTCGGTCTGCTGCGACAGGGTCTTGCGAATGCGAGCCGCGCCCGGGATATCAAGGAAATCCGCGGCGAGTTCATGGCGATCGACGCCGCTTTTGCCAGCCTCAAGGCGGGCGAGCTATGCCTGATCCTGGTCGATCAGGTGGAAGAGGCGCTGGGCTACATCGCGAAGCGGATTTTTGCGGGCTGATCCACCCGCATGGTGACGCACCAGATCCCGCCCCGGGGGACCCGGCTATACCGCCCCGCGGCTAGGCTAGGGCGGCTTCTTGCTCGTCCTTCTCGAACCGGAGCTTGACCCGGTTCTCGTCGGCGTCGATATCCACCGTGACCTTGCCGCCATCGGCGAGCCGGCCGAACAGAAGCTCGTCCGCCAGCGCGCTGCGGATGGTGTCCTGGATGAGGCGCGCCATGGGGCGGGCGCCCATGAGCGGATCGACCCCGCGTTCGGCAAGGTAGACCCTCAGCGCATCGGTGAACACTGCCTCCACCTTCTTCTCGTGCAGCTGGGTTTCCAGTTGCATCAGGAACTTGTCCACAACGCGCAGGATGACGTCGCGATCCAGCGCGCCGAAGGAAATGATCGCGTCCAGCCGGTTGCGAAACTCCGGCGTGAACATGCGCTTGATGTCTGCCATCTCGTCTCCCGCCTGCGCCGAGCGGGTAAACCCGATGGACGTCCTGCTGAGCGACTCGGCCCCGGCGTTGGTGGTCATGATGATGACCACGTTGCGGAAATCCGCCTTGCGCCCGTTGTTGTCCGTCAGGGTTCCATGGTCCATCACCTGCAGCAGGATATTGAAGATGTCGGGGTGTGCCTTCTCGATCTCGTCCAGCAGCAGCACCGAGTAAGGCTGCTTGATGATGGCCTCGGTGAGCAGTCCCCCCTGATCGAAGCCGACGTATCCCGGAGGCGCGCCGATCAGTCGCGACACGGCATGCCGCTCCATGTACTCCGACATGTCGAAGCGGTGCAGGTGGATCCCCAGGGCGTAGGCCAGCTGCCGTGCTACCTCGGTCTTGCCGACGCCGGTGGGACCGGAGAAGAGGAACGAGCCGACCGGCTTCTGGGGATTCCCCAGGCCGCTTCTCGCCATCTTGATCGCCCGCGTCAGGGCATGGATGGCCTTGTCCTGGCCGAACACGACCGCCTTGAGATCACGGTCCAGCGTCTTGAGGGTGTTCCGGTCATCGCTCGAGACGTTGCGCGCCGGGATGCGGGCGATTCGTGCGATGATTTCCTCGATTTCATGCTTGCTGATGATCTTGCGCTGCCTGGACTTCGGCAGGATGCGCTGCGCCGCGCCCGCCTCGTCGATGACGTCGATCGCCTTGTCGGGAAGGTGCCGATCGTTGATGAAGCGCGCCGCCAGTTCCGCAGCAGTGGAAAGCGCCACGGCGGTGTACTTGACCCCGTGGTGGGCTTCATAACGCGGTTTCAGTCCGCGCAGGATGGCCACGGTTTCCTCCACGCTCGGTTCCGGCACGTCGATCTTCTGGAAGCGGCGCGACAGGGCATGATCCTTTTCGAAGATGCCGCGGAATTCGCTGTAGGTGGTGGCGCCGATGCATTTCAGCTGCCCGGTATTGAGGATCGGCTTGAGCAGGTTGGAAGCATCCAGCGTGCCGCCCGAAGCAGCGCCCGCGCCGATCAGGGTGTGGATCTCGTCGATGAACAGGATGGCATTGGAGTGATCCAGAAGTTGCTTCAGCACCGCCTTCAGGCGCTGCTCGAAATCGCCGCGATACTTGGTGCCTGCCAGCAACGCACCCATGTCCAGGGCGTACACCTGATGGTGCGCCAGCACGTCGGGTACCTCATGCTCCACGATGCGGCGCGCCAGGCCCTCGGCGATGGCGGTCTTGCCAACCCCGGCTTCCCCCACCAGCAGCGGGTTGTTCTTGCGGCGGCGGCACAGCGTCTGGATCAGGCGCTCAAGTTCCTTCTCGCGCCCGATGAGGGGGTCGATCTTGCCCGAGAGCGCCTGCGTGTTCAGGTTCACCGCATAGCTTTCCAGCGCGCCGCCCAGTCCCTGATCCTGCTCGGCATCGCCTTCGCTGTCCGTTTTTGCGCTGCTGCCCTGGGGCACCTTGCTGATGCCGTGGGAGATGTAGTTCACCACGTCGAGCCGCGTCACGCCTTTCTGGTGCAGGAAATACACCGCGTGGGAATCCTTCTCGCCGAATATCGCCACCAGCACGTTGGCGCCGGTGACTTCCTTCTTGCCCGAGGACTGGACGTGCAGGATGGCGCGCTGGATGACCCGCTGGAATCCGAGCGTGGGCTGGGTGTCGACCTCGCCGCTGCCGCCCACCGTCGGTGTGTTCTCGGCCACATGTTCCGTCAGCAGCTTGCGCAGGTCGTCGATGTCGACCGAGCAGGCGCGCAGCACTTCCGCGGCAGTGGGATTGTCGAGCATCGCCAGCAGCAGATGCTCCACGGTGATGAACTCGTGGCGTTTCTGGCGCGACTCGACGAAGGCCATGTGCAGGCTGACTTCCAGCTCCTGAGCGATCATTTCACGTCTCCTCCATCACGCACCTGAGAGGGTGCTGATGCTGTCTTGCAAATGCTACCACCTGTTCGACCTTGGTGACAGCGATATCGTTGGGGTAGACCCCACAGATACCTGCGCCGTCCAGATGCACCTTAAGCATGATCTGGGTCGCCTGCTCCCGGTTCATGGAAAAGAAGGTCTGGAGCACGACCACCACGAAGTCCATGGGAGTGAAATCATCGTTGAGCAGTATCACCTTGAACATCGGCGGCGGCTTGAGTTTACTCCTTTTGGCCTCCAGCACAACATCCTCATGATCCCTTGTCGCCATGTCATGGTTCCCGTTCTACCGCCCCCGGCCAGCATGCCCGGCGGGACGCGCTTTCCATCGATATATTTGATGATTGCACCGAAATATTCAAGTACCCCCAAATAATTATTCTACCGCGCTTCATCTAAAATAAGTGCATAACTACTTGACTTGAACTTCGGATTTGCGTAAAACGGCTCTTGGCGTTTGGCTTCAAGTTCTCTGCAGTACCGGTTATGCCGTTTTGCGGTCTTGAAACTCAAACAGTATGCGGGTTTCCGGCCCGATTTTTTTAATAGGAAGCAATAATGGCAACAGGTACAGTAAAATGGTTCAATGATTCCAAAGGTTTTGGTTTCATTACCCCGGATGATGGCAGCGAGGATTTGTTCGCTCACTTTTCCGCCATCAACATGTCCGGGTTCAAGACACTCAAGGAAGGCCAGAAGGTGAGCTTCGAGGTCACCCAGGGCCCGAAGGGCAAGCAGGCTTCGAATATCCAATCCGCCTAGGTCCAGCGTTCGTTCCCGTCGCCTCGAGCGGCGCCAGTTCGTCACTACAGGATTATACGAAAACCCTTGTGGCTTTTGCCTACAAGGGTTTTTTTTTGGGGGGTTCCTCGCGGAAAAAGGGCGGAGCGGATCAGCGGGGCGGGATGGCGGAGCCTCATGCCATCCCGGCAACCAGCGCTTCTCCGAATGCGGAGCACGAGACCTTGCGCGCATCCGGCATCAGGCGCGCAAAGTCGTAGGTGACCACGCGATCGCCTATGGCTCCCTCCATTGCCCTGATGATCAGGTCGGCGGCCTCGTTCCAGCCTATGTGCCGCAGCATCATCTCCGCCGACAGGATGAGCGATCCCGGGTTGACCTGATCCTTCCCCGCGTATTTCGGGGCGGTGCCGTGGGTCGCCTCGAACATGGCGACCCCGTCGCCGAGGTTGGCCCCCGGGGCGATGCCGATGCCACCCACCTGCGCCGCCAGGGCGTCTGAAATGTAGTCCCCGTTCAGGTTCAGGGTGGCGATGACGTCGTATTCTTCCGGGCGCAGCAGTATCTGCTGCAGGAAGGCGTCGGCGATCACGTCCTTGACGACGATGCCACCCGCATTTTCCGGTAACCGCATCCACGGCCCCCCGTCCAGCGGTTGGGCCCCGAATTCCCTGGCCGCCAGGGCATAGCCCCAGTTCTTGAACGCGCCTTCGGTGAACTTCATGATATTGCCCTTGTGCACCAGCGTGACCGAGCGCCGGTGATTGTCGACGGCATACTGGATCGCCCTGCGCACCAGGCGTTCGGTGCCTTCGCTCGAGACCGGCTTGATGCCGATCCCCGACGTCTGTGGAAAGCGTATCTTCCTGACGCCCATCTCGCCCACCAGAAAATCCACGACCCGCCTTGCCTCCGGGGTCCCCGCTTCCCACTCGACGCCGGCGTAGATGTCCTCCGAGTTTTCGCGGAAAATCACCATGTCGGTCTTCTCGGGGTGCTTGACCGGGCTCGGCACGCCCTGGAAGTAGCGCACAGGGCGCAGGCACACGTAGAGATCGAGTTGCTGACGCAGGGCGACATTGATGGAGCGGATGCCGCCGCCGACCGGCGTGGTCAGCGGCCCCTTGATGGAAACGACATACTCCTGCGCTGCCTGCAGCGTTTCATCGGGCAGCCAGACGTTGCTGCCGTAGACGCGGTTCGCCTTCTCGCCGGCGTAGATTTCCATCCACGAGATCCTGCGCCGGCCGCCGTAGGCGCGTTCGACCGCCGTGTCCACCACCCGTTTCATGACGGGGGTGATGTCCACACCGATGCCGTCACCTTCTATGAACGGAATCACGGGATGCTCCGGCACGCTCAGGGAAAAATCGGCATTGACCCGGATTTTCTCGCCTTCGGCAGGCGCCTCGATGTGCTGGTGCATGATGTCTCCCTGGTAAGAAGTGGCGGCAACGGTGGTAAAATTGTACGGGTTGTGCTGTCCCGGACTCCCCGGGCCAGCCATTTTACCTGCGTTCGGGAGCGAAGCGGCAACATGTGTCATCCTCCAGTCCGGCCGGCCCGGCACCGCCGTCCAGGATCATGATCTGGAAGCCCAATGCCACGGTGGCGGCCGTGGTCGAGCGAGACGGAAAATTCCTTCTGGTGGAGGAGCAGACGCGCGAGGGCATCCTGCTCAATCAGCCGGCAGGACATCTCGAGCCGGATGAAACCATCCTTCAAGGCGCCGTGCGGGAGACGCTGGAGGAAACCGGCTATGCCTTCGTTCCGCAGTGGCTGCTGGGCATCTACCGCTGGCGTTCCCCGGCCGACGGTGTCGTCTACCTGCGCTTTGCCTTCTCCGGCCGGGTTACGGATCATGATCCGCACCGGCAGCTGGATACGGGAATCGTGCGTGCGGCCTGGTTCGGCATGGACGAGATCCGTGAGATGTCCGATCGCCATCGCAGCCCGCTGGTATTGCGATGTATCGAGGACCATCTGTCGGGCACGCACTTTCCTCTGGACGTCATTGTGCACTGCGATTGATCGTGAGTGTCGGCAGAAGCGATGAGGAGCGATGAATAGGCGCTGCGTGGTGATCGGCCTGTCTGGCGGAGTGGATTCATCGGTCGCCGCCCTGCTGCTGAAGCAGCAGGGCTATGACGTCGTCGGGCTGTTCATGAAGAACTGGGAGGACGACGATACCGACGACTACTGCTCGTCCCGCCAGGACCTGCTGGACGCAGCGTCAGCGGCGGATGTCATCGGCATTCCCCTGGAAGCGGTGAATTTTTCGGTGGAATACAAGGAACGGGTGTTCAGCCAGTTCCTGGCCGAGTACAAGGCCGGCCGGACGCCCAACCCGGATGTCCTGTGCAACGCCGAGATCAAGTTTCGGGCCTTTCTCGATCACGCGATCGGCCTGGGCGCGGATCGCATCGCCACCGGCCACTACGCCCAGGTTCGTGAAGCCGGCGATGGATTCCAGCTGCTGAAGGGCGAGGATGGAACCAAGGACCAGAGCTACTTCCTTTATCGCCTGGATCAGGCGCAGCTGTCCCGGGCGCTGTTCCCGATCGGGCATCTCTACAAGCGCGACGTGCGCAGGATCGCGCGCGACCATGGGCTGCCGAATGCTTCGAAGAAGGACAGCACCGGCATCTGCTTCATCGGGGAGCGGCCGTTCCGGGAATTCCTCAACCGTTACGTGCCGCACGAGCCGGGGGAAATGCGCACGCCGGAGGGCATCCTGATGGGGGAACACATCGGCCTGATGTACTATACCATCGGCCAGCGCCAGGGGTTGGGCATCGGCGGCACGAGGGGGCACAGCGGCGAGCCATGGTTCGTGGCCGGCAAGGACGTGGCCCGCAACGTGTTGATCGTGGTTCAGGGCCGCGAGCATCCCGGGCTGTTCCACCAGGCGCTCGACGCCGTCGATCTCGCCTGGATCGGCGGCCGCGCGCCGCGCTGCAACTGGGTATACGCGGCCAAGACCCGCTATCGCCAGACGGACGCGCCTTGCGCCATTGCCTCCCTGGACGGGACGCGCTGCCGGATCGAGTTCGCCCAGCCGCAGTGGGCGGTCACGCCGGGCCAGTCGGTCGTCGTCTATGAAAGCAAGGTGTGCCTGGGGGGCGGCGTGATCGCCCAGACATGAGGAGCGTGGGATTTGCCTGCGCCCGCCGGTTCGGCTATTTCGGTGCCGTTTCCATGAATGGCGCCCGTTTTTCCAGCTTGTCCGAGAGTTCCGCGAGATTGGGGGAGGTGGTGCGCCACTCGATTTCGGGAAAACGGAACGCCAGATAGCCGAGCGTGCAGCCGAGCGCGACATCGGCCAGCGTATAGGCGTTGCCGTCGCACCACTTCCTGTCGCCCAGTTCGCGAGCAGCGCCCGCGAGACCTTGCGTGACCTTCGTCAACTGGCGCGAGATCCAGTCCGGGCTCTGCTCGGCCGCAACCCGCCTGCGCTCGAGAAACACGGCGGCGGCGGCGTCGCAGATACCGTCCGCCAGGGCTTCCCAGCGCTTCACGGTGATGCGATGCCGGTTGGGTTCCGGAATCAGCCGGGAGACAGGGTTGACGCTGTCGAGGTATTCGACGATCACGCGCGAGTCGAACAGGCTGGAGCCATCGTCCAGGATCAGCACCGGTATCTTCCCCAGCGGATTGTGATGGCTTACGTGATTTTCCGCATCCCACGGGCTGTCGACCTCGAAATCATAGCCGATGCGCTTCTCCGCCAGAACGATGCGTACCTTGCGCACGTAGGGGCTGGTGAGTGATCCGATGAGCTTCATGGTGGTTCCGGGCAGGGATGATCTGGCGCGTATTATATCGGTTTTCCCCGGGGATGGCGCTCCGGGCTCCGGCCGGCCGGAGCCGCAGGGCCGGGATGCGCCCGTAAAGCCCTGTTCCATCGGAATTTGCGGCCGGCCATCGGCAAATGGGCGGATTGCCGGCATGCCGTGCTAAACTATGCCTGTCGGCATATACTCATGCCGGAAATACTTGCATGGAATTTCCCGGTTCGATTTCCCCGGCGTCGCCAGCGGCTGTGCATGACGGACTGCCGCCGGTTGCGCTCCGGACAGCCTTGCCATGAATCCGTCCCGCCTGACTGCACTTTCCCCTCTCGACGGGCGCTATTACGCCAAGGTCGCGGATTTGCGATCATGTTTCAGCGAGTTCGCCCTGATCCGATATCGGGTTCAGCTGGAAGTCGAGTGGCTCAAG
The DNA here is from genome assembly GCF_900119085.1 of Nitrosovibrio sp. Nv17. GTDB lineage: Bacteria > Pseudomonadota > Gammaproteobacteria > Burkholderiales > Nitrosomonadaceae > Nitrosospira. The sequence goes on from NZ_FPIQ01000001.1 coordinate 356,956, forward strand.
GCGCTTGCCCGCGTGCCCGCCATTGGCGGAGACTCTTTTTTTCCTGCCTCTGCGATTGCGCGGCTCGACGGCCTGGCGGAGGGATTTTCCGAGGCCGATGCGGAAGCGGTGAAGCACATCGAGGCGGGCACCAACCATGACGTCAAGGCGGTCGAATACTGGCTCAGAAAGCATCTGCCGGAAGGCGCCGGTCAGGGAAGGGTGGCGGAATTCATCCATTTCGCGTGCACGTCGGAAGACATCAACAATCTGGCGCACGGGCTGATGCTGGCGCATAGCCGCGCACGGGTGATGCTGCCGGCTCTGGATGGGATTATCGCCCTGCTGGCCGGCATGGCGCGCGAACTGGCGCACCTGCCGATGCTGTCACGCACCCATGGGCAACCCGCCACGCCCACGACGATGGGCAAGGAAGTTGCCAATGTCATTCATCGTCTCAGACGCGGGCGCGCGCGCCTCGCCGCCGTAGCCATTCCGGGAAAGATGAACGGTGCGGTGGGCAACTACAGTGCCCACCTCGCGGCCTATCCGGATGTCGACTGGGAAGCGCTTGCGCGGAACTTCGTGGAGGGACTCGGCTTGGAGTTCAACCCCTACACCACGCAGATCGAGCCGCACGACGCCGTGGCCGAGCTGTTCGACGCCTATGCACGGATCAACACCGTGCTGCTGGATCTCGACCGTGACGTATGGGGGTACATCTCGCTGGGCTATTTCAGGCAGAAGAAGCGGGAGGGCGAGGTGGGCTCATCGACCATGCCGCACAAGGTCAATCCGATCGACTTCGAGAACTCGGAAGGCAATCTGGGCATCGCCAATGCACTGCTGCGGCACATGAGCGAGAAGCTGCCCGTATCGCGCTGGCAGCGCGACCTGACCGACTCCACCGTGCTGCGCAACATGGGTGTGGCCCTGGCGCATACGCTGCTTGCCTATGATGCATGCAGCCGGGGCCTGGGCAAGCTGGAGGTGAACCCGATGCGCCTGGAGGAAGACCTGGAGAACGCATGGGAAGTGCTGGCGGAGCCGATCCAGACGGTGATGCGCCGCCATGGCGTACGCGACGCCTACGAGCAGCTGAAGATGCTGACGCGGGGCAGGCATGGCATCACCCGGGATACGCTCCATGAATTCATCGACGGATTGCCCATTCCGGAAACCGAGAAAAGCCGTCTGCGCGAGATGACGCCGCGTACCTATCTGGGGAACGCCGTGGCGTTGGCTCGCAAGATGGGCAGTTGACGATTCTCTTCCCCTCGCATCGCTTCCGGAGACGCGGCGGCCCTGCATGTCTCATGCTTGGCGCAGTTCTCGTCCGGCTCTTGAAATCCCTGAAAGCATCCCGATATAAGCCGAATCGAAATCAGGAGAAATCCCATGGCACACAGCACGCAGCAGCCCTCGTCCGACCCGACCACGACAGACCAGCCCGGAGCGACCGATACCCGCGATGCAGATATCACCGCTACTACGGCGGCGGCGGAGGGTGCGGCAGCCGAGTCGACCCCAAGCCTGCAGCAGATGCTGCGGCAAGCGGAACTGGAGGCGCGGGAACACCATGACGCATGGCTGCGTGCCAAGGCAGATGCGGAAAACATCCGCAAGCGTGCCCAGATAGATATCGCCAATGCCCACAAGTATGCCATCGAGAATTTCTCGGCCGAGCTGCTGGGGGTGGTGGACAGCCTGGATGCGGCGCTTGCCGTGGAAAATGCGACGGTCGAGAATTTCAAGAGCGGCATGGAGCTGACGCTCAAGCAACTCGTCACCGTCTTCGACAAGTTCAACATCCGGCTGATCGATCCGCTGCACGAGAAGTTCGATCCGCATCTGCACCAGGCCATATGCACCGTGGATTCCGAGCTTGCTCCCAACACGGTGGTGCAGGTGATGCAGAAGGGCTGCCTGCTGAATGATCGGGTCATCCGGCCGGCCCTGGTGTCGGTCTCCAAGGCGCGCGACGCCTGACTTGAAATTCCTGCGGAAACCCCCATTTCACGAATCATTCGGTCTTAAATCACTAGAAGGATCAAATTCATGGCAAAAATCATCGGCATCGACCTGGGTACCACCAATTCATGCGTGGCGGTCATGGAGAGCGGCAAGCCCAAGGTGATAGAGAATTCCGAGGGTGCGCGCACCACCCCTTCCATCGTTGCCTACACGGAGGACGGTGAAATCCTGGTGGGTGCTTCCGCCAAGCGGCAGGCCGTCACCAACCCCAAGAACACCCTGTTCGCGGTCAAGCGCCTGATCGGTCGCCGCTTCGACGAGGACATGGTGCAGCGCGACATCAAGATGGTCCCCTACAGCATCATCAAGGCCGACAACAACGACGCCTGGGTCGAGGTACGCGGCAAGAAGGTGGCGCCGCCGGAGATCTCGGCGCAGGTGCTGAAGAAGATGAAGAAGACCGCCGAGGACTACCTGGGCGAGGCGGTGAACGAGGCGGTCATCACGGTGCCCGCCTACTTCAACGACTCGCAGCGCCAGGCAACCAAGGATGCCGGGCGCATCGCCGGCCTGGAGGTCAAGCGCATCATCAACGAGCCCACCGCCGCGGCCCTGGCGTTCGGCATGGACAAGAAGGAAGGCGACCGCAAGGTGGCGGTGTACGATCTGGGCGGCGGGACGTTCGACATCTCCATCATCGAGATCGCGGAGGTGGAGGGCGAGCACCAGTTCGAAGTGCTGGCCACCAACGGCGACACCTTCCTCGGCGGCGAGGATTTCGACTCGCGCATCATCGGATACCTCGTGGACGAATTCAAGAAGGAGAGCGGCATCGACCTGCAGAAGGACATGCTCGCGCTGCAGCGGCTGAAGGATTCGGCGGAGAAGGCCAAGATCGAGCTGTCTTCCAGCCAGCAGACCGAGGTCAACCTGCCCTACATCACGGCGGACGCCTCCGGGCCCAAGCATCTGGCAGTCAAGATCACCCGCGCCAAGCTGGAAAGCCTGGTGGAGGAGCTGATCGAGCGCACCGTGGAGCCCTGTCGCATCGCGGTCAAGGATGCGGGCGTGAAGCTGTCCGACATCGACGACATCATCCTGGTTGGCGGGCAGACCCGCATGCCCAAGGTGCAGGACAAGGTACGGGAAATCTTCGGCAAGGAGCCGCGCAAGGACGTGAACCCGGACGAGGCGGTGGCCGTGGGCGCGGCGATCCAGGGCGGCGTGCTGCAGGGCGAGGTGAAGGACGTGCTGCTGCTGGACGTGACGCCGCTGTCCCTCGGGATCGAGACGCTGGGCGGCGTGATGACCAAGCTGATCCAGAAGAACACCACCATTCCCACCAAGGCCCAGCAGGTATTCTCCACGGCGGAGGACAACCAGACCGCGGTGACCATCCACGTGCTGCAGGGCGAGCGCGAGCTGGTGTCCGGAAACAAGAGCCTGGGACAGTTCAACCTCAGCGACATTCCTCCCGCACCGCGCGGCATGCCACAGATCGAGGTGACCTTCGACATCGATTCGAATGGCATCCTGCACGTGTCGGCCAAGGACAAGGCGACGGGGAAGGAGAACAAGATCAAGATCCAGGCGAGCTCCGGCCTGTCGGACGAGGAAGTGCAGCGCATGGTCAAGGATGCGGAGGCCCACGCTGCTGACGACCACCGCGTGCTGGAACTCGTGACGGCGCGCAACCAGTGCGACGCAATGATCCATTCGGTGAGGAAGACGCTGAAGGAGCACGAAGGCAAGCTCGATGGTGATGAGAAAGCCCGGATCGAAACTGCCCTCAAGGAGGCGGAAGAGGCATTGAAGTCCGACGACAAGGGTACCATCGAGGCCAGGACCCAGGCCCTGGCGGAGGCGTCGCAAAAACTCGCGGAAAAGGTGTACGCGCAGGAACAGGGCGGGCAGCAGGCTTCGGCCGGCGAGCCATCCGGTGCCCGCCCCGGTGGCGAGAAGCCCGTGGAAGGCGAGGTGGTCGACGCGGAATTCGAGGAAGTGAAAGACAAGAAATAAGAAAAGGAGCCGGTCCGCCGGGTGCAGCGGTTCGCGGGAGCCATCGCCCGCCTGTCGTCGCACCCGGTCGTCAGGCACTCTTCCGCATGACCGGACACGCATTCCCCCCGCTGGATCGGCTTGAGGAGTGCGCGGGATCGCACCTCCCCGTACCATCATTATCAGGCAGGTTTTCCTTTCATGAGCAAACGCGACTATTATGAAGTGCTGGGGCTGGGCCGCGATTCCAGCGAGGACGAGATCAAGAAGGCCTATCGCAAGCTGGCGATGAAATACCATCCGGATCGCAATCCGGACAGCCCCAAGTCGGAAGAGCGCTTCAAGGAGGTCAAGGAAGCCTACGAGATACTGTGTGATCCCCACAGGCGCGCCGCCTACGACCAGTATGGCCATGCGGGGGTGGATCCGGGCATGGGCGGCGGAGGCGGCCAGGGGTTCGCCGATGCGTTCGGCGACATCTTCGGCGACATCTTCGGCGCACGCGGCGGGGGGCGCGCCAATGGCTATCGCGGTTCCGACCTGCGCTACAACCTGGAGATCTCGCTCGAGCAGGCCGCGCGCGGAACGGAAACCAAGATTCGCATCCCTACCATGGAAGCCTGCGGGGTCTGCCATGGCAGCGGCGCCAAACCCGGCACGTCGCCCCTGACCTGCCCGACCTGCAACGGCCACGGGCAGGTCAGGATGCAACAGGGTTTCTTCTCGATCCAGCAGACATGCCCCAAATGCCATGGCAGCGGCAAGATCGTCTCGCATCCCTGCGCCACGTGCAATGGTGTGGGGCGCGTCAAGCAGCACAAGACGCTGTCGGTGAAGATTCCCGCCGGGGTGGACGAGGGCGATCGCATCCGCCTCTCCGGCGAGGGCGAGGCGGGCGTCAACAGCGGCCCCCCGGGCGACCTGTACGTGGTGATCCACCTGACGCCGCACTCCGTTTTCCAGCGCGATCAGAACGATCTGCACTGCGAGATGCCGATCAGCTTCACCACCGCGGCCCTGGGGGGCGAGATCGAGATTCCCACGCTCGATGGTCACGCCAAGATCCGGGTGCCGGCCGAGACCCAGAGCGGAAAGATTTTCCGTCTGCGCGGCAAGGGCATCAAGGGGGTGCGCGGCGGCAGCCTCGGGGATCTGCTGTGCCACGTGGTAGTGGAGACGCCGGTCAACCTCACGGCCCGCCAGAAGGATCTGCTGCAGGAACTCGAGTCGCTCAATCAGCAGGATGATTCGCGCCACAGTCCCCGTGCCAAGTCCTGGATGGACAAGGTGCGTGAATTCTTCGCGGAGTAGAGATCGAGGCGTGCGACGCCGGGCGGCGTCGCGGCTACCATGCTACCATTCGCCGCGCAGCACCTTTTCGGCCCAGAACAGGCCGGAAACGCTTTTGTTGTCCGTGATCCTTCCTGTTTTCACCCATTCCAGCGCCGTGGGCAGCGTGAGAGTGAGGACTTCAAGGTGCTCGCCCTCATCCAGGCGTGCGCCCTGGAAGCCGAGACCCTGGGCGAGATAGTACACCAGCTTCTCGTCGGAGTAGCCGATGCAGGGGTGGAGCGTGGCAAGATGGCGCCAGCGCGCCGCAACGTATCCTGTTTCCTCCAGCAGTTCGCGCTGCGCGCAAGCCAGCGGATCCTCTCCGGGATCGATCTTTCCTGCGGGAAGCTCAAAGAAGTCGCGATGCAGCGGATAACGGTGCTGGCGTTCCAGCACCAGTTCGCCGTTGTCGAGCAGCGCGACGACGACCACTGCGCCCGGATGGGCAATGTACTCCCGCACCCTCACCTTGCCGTCCGGCAGACGTGCGTGATCCTGGAAAACCTGCAACAGCTCTCCATCGAATACCTTGCGGCTGTCGACGGGTGTTTCGGTCAGATTCAGAGCAGGCTTGATCTCGGGCATGCCAGATTGGCGCGGTTTTCAGGATTGGGAAGCCGGATTCGGTATCAGCCGTACCGCAGGAAACCATGCGCTGAAGCAGCTGCCTTTCCCGAGTTCGCTGGTGATTTCCAGCCTCGCCTGGTGCCCGGTCAGGACATGCTTGACGATGGCGAGCCCCAGCCCGGTACCGCCGGTTTCGCGCGAGCGGCCCCGGTCCACCCGGTAGAAGCGTTCCGTCAGGCGCGGGATGTGCTCGGGCTCGATCCCGATGCCGCTGTCCTGGACAGAAAATACCCCATGGGTATCGAGGATTTTCCAGCTCAGCGTGATGCGCCCCCCATCGGCAGTGTAGCGGATGGCGTTGCTGATGAGGTTGCTGAAGGCGCTGTGCAGGTCGCTCGTATTGCCCAGCAGCTTGGTCCGGGTGCCGAGATCGAGGCGGATGCGGTGGCGTCCGGCGCTCAGGGATTCCGCTTCGCGGCACAGTTCGCGCAGCATTTTCGGGATGTCGACAGTCTGTTCCCGCACCTGGTTCTCCGAATCCTCCAGCCGTGACAGTGTCAGCAGATCCTCCACCAGGTGCTGCATCCGCTGGGTCTGGTCGGTCATCAATCCCAGTGCCCACTTGCTCGTCTCGGGATCGGAAGCATCGTCCTGCGCGAGCGTCTCCAGGAACCCGCCGATGACCGTCAGGGGCGTGCGCAACTCGTGGGAGACATTGGCGACGAAATCCCGTCGCATGGCATGGACCCTTTCGAGGCGGGTGACGTCGCGGCTGACCAGCAGCTTCTGTTTGTTGCCGTATGGGACGAATTGCAGCGACAGGGTGAGGTCCTGGCTGCGCGGCTGCCGGATCACCAGCGGTTCGCTGTAGTGGCGGCTGTCCAGGTATTCGTTGAACTGGGTCTGGCGCACCAGATGCGCGATGTGCTGCCCGGTATCGCGCTGGGCGTTGATGCCCAGGTGCTTTTCCGCCACCGGATTGCACCACTCGATACGGTCCAGGTCGTCCAGGATGACCACGCCTTCCGGCATGGCGGAGACGGCGCGCCGCAGGCGCTCCAACTCGGAGCGAAGCTGTTCCTCGCTCCTGCGCTGCTCGCGCATGAGGCGCCCCAGGCGCGTCGATACGTCACCCCATTTACCGGAGCTGTCGGGCAGTCCGGAGGGAGACAGTTCCTCGCTCTGAAGCCATTTGTCCAGGGTGTCCAGGTGGCGCCAATGGTGTATCGCCAGCAGCAGCAGCATGAGGCTGCAGAAGACCAGCATCGCGACCAGATCCAGTGTCGCCCAGAGCGCGGCGGCCACGATGACCAGCAGAACGAGGGGGGTGACGCGTTCCCAGGTACCGGGCACGTGTTATCGCTTCCAGGGTTGAAAGGGGTTCATTGTACATTCATATTATACCCAGGCTGGCGGTTGGTCCGGTGGAGAGGCGGTAACCCGATCCCCTCACGGTCTGCACCAGGCCATCCTTGCCGACGTGCTCCAGCGCCTTGCGCAACCGCCTGATGTGCACGTCCACGGTGCGATCCTCCACGAACACGTGATCCCCCCATACCTGATCGAGCAGTTGCGTGCGGGTATGCACCCGCTCCGAGTGCGTCATCAGGAAGTGAAGCAGACGGAATTCGGTGGGCCCGAGCGCAACCTCCACACCTTCCGCGGTGACGCGGTGGGTGGCGGAGTCGAGGCGCAACCCCCCGATCTCGACGATGTCGTCGGCGGCTTCCGGTGAGCGCCGCCGCAGCACCGCCTTGATGCGCGCGAGCAGTTCGCGCGGCGAGAACGGCTTGGTGATGTAGTCGTCGGCCCCGATCTCCAGCCCCGCCACCTTGTCGCTTTCTTCGGCACGGGCGGTCAGCATGATGATGGGAATGGTCTTGGTGCGCGCCCCGCGCCGCAGCAGCCGTGCAAGTTCCGCCCCGCTCATCCCGGGCAGCATCCAGTCCAGCAGCACCAGGTCCGGCAACGCATCGTTCACGATCTCCATGGCCTGTTCCGCGCTTCTCGCGCCGAAAACGGTATGCCGGGCCTGTTTCAGGCTGTACGAAATCAGATCCTGGATTGCGGGTTCATCTTCCACCACCAGTATGGTTGCCGCCATGGGTTCTCTCCTGAGATGCCTTCGATATTGCGATGATATGTAAGGAGTATTGCGGTTTCGTGACATTCTGTCCAGGGGCGCGGCGCGTTCGTGCCGGCGTCATGATGGCGTCTGCGGCGCTTTTTGGCGACCGCATGCTACGGAATCAGGATCGCCCGGTAGTCGTTGACGTTGGTGCGGGTCGGGCCGGTGATGACCAGGTCGCCGAGTCGCTCGAAGAAGGTGTAGGCGTCGTGCCGGGCGAGCACATTCCTTGCATCCATCCCTATCCGCCGTGCGCGGCGCAGGCAATCCGGGGTCACGACGGCGCCGGCATTCCGCTCCGAACCGTCGATGCCGTCGGTGTCGCAGGCCAGCGCATGTATGTTCTCTCCCTCGCCGAGTTCGACGGCGAGGGACAGCAGGAATTCCGAATTGCGCCCGCCACGGCCCGCAGGGACCGTGTCTACGGCACCCTTCCCGCCGGCCAGCGTGACCGTGGTTTCTCCTCCGGAAAGCAGCACCACCGGAGTTTTCCACGGCTGGCCGTGGCGGCGTATGCGCAGGCTCAGTCCGGCCATGCGCGCAGCCGCCTCGCGCGCCTCCCCGGTCACGGCGTGGTCCAGTATCACCGCCGGGATCCCCTGGTCATGAAAATATGCCACCGCCCCCCGGAGGGCGTCGCAGGCGGTGGCGACGACGCTGTTTTCCACCTGCCGGAAAGCGGCATCGCCGGGCTTCGGGGATTCCCCTTCCTCCCCTGTCCGCAGTAGCCTGCCGACCGCAAGGGGAACGTCGATACGGTGGCGTGCCAGCACCTCCAATGCGTCCGAGCAGGTCGAGGGATCCGGTGCACACGGGCCGGAGGCGACGTCACTCGGGTCGTCACCGGTGACGTCCGAGACGATCAGCGCCCGCACCGGAGCACGAGAGGCTGCGGCGAGCCTGCCGCCGTGGACGGCGAAGAGGTGCTTGCGCACCACGTTGATATCCTGGATCGGCGCGCCGCAGCGCAGCAGCTGCGAAGTGAGGAGGCGGACGTCCGTCAGCGATACGCCCGTCAGTGGCAGCGACAGCAGGCTCGATCCACCGCCGCTGATCAGGCACAGCAGCAGGTCGCCCCGGTCGAGCGCCCGTACCCGGTCCAGGATGTCCCGTGCCGCCTGTTCGCCGCGCGCATCCGGCAGGGGATGCCCGGCCTCGACCACCCGGATGCGCTCCAGCGGCAGCCCATGGCCATAGCGGGTGAGGGCGATGCCCTCCAGCCTGTCCCACGCCGCATGGCGCCGCCAGTGGCGCTCCACCCCTAGCGCCATGGAGGCTGCGGCCTTGCCCACGGCGACCACCAGGATGCGTCCGCCCCACGACCCGGGCAGGGCCGGCAGATGCGGCGGCACCACGCGCACGGGATCGACCGCGGCGAGGGCGGCCTGAAAGCTGTCGAGCAGGAGGTTGCGGGGGTTCGTTGCCCTGCTCCGCTCAGGCGCTCAGGGAGACGTCGAGCGCCTCTTTCAGGTACTGGCCGGTAAAGCTGTCCGGATTCGCGGCCACTTCCTCCGGCGTACCCTGCGCGATGATGCGGCCGCCGCCTTCGCCGCCCTCGGGGCCGAGGTCGACGATCCAGTCGGCAGTCTTGATCACGTCCAGATTGTGCTCGATGACCACGACGGTGTTGCCGTGGTCGCGCAGCCGGTGCAGCACCTTCAGCAGCATGTCGATATCCTGGAAATGGAGGCCGGTGGTGGGTTCGTCGAGAATGTAGAGGGTGCGGCCGGTGTCGCGCTTGGAGAGTTCCAGCGAGAGCTTGACCCGCTGCGCCTCTCCACCCGAGAGCGTGGTGGCGGACTGCCCCAGGGTGATGTAGCCCAGCCCCACGTCCAGCAGGGTCTGGAGCTTGCGCGCCACCACCGGCACGGCGCCGAAGAATTCGTGGGCCTGTTCCACCGTCAGCTGCAGGATTTCGCTGATGTTCTTCCCCTTGTACTGGATTTCCAGGGTTTCGCGGTTGTAGCGCTTGCCATGGCATAGGTCGCATGACACATAGATATCCGGGAGGAAATGCATCTCGACCTTGATCATGCCGTCGCCCTGGCATGCCTCGCAGCGCCCGCCCTTGACGTTGAAGGAGAAGCGTCCGGGGCCATAGCCGCGCTCGCGCGCCTGGGGCACCCCTGCGAACAGTTCGCGGATGGGGGTGAACAGACCGGTGTAGGTGGCGGGATTGGAGCGGGGCGTGCGTCCGATGGGGCTTTGGTCCATGTTGATGACCTTGTCGAAGAACGCCAGCCCAACCAGATCCTGATGTGGGGCCGGTTCCGCGCTGCTGCCGTAGAGATGCCTGGCTGCGGCCAGATAGAGTGTCTCGTTGATGAGTGTGGACTTGCCCGAGCCCGAGACGCCGGTCACGCATACCAGCAGCCCCACCGGCAGGTCGAGGTCGACGTCCTTGAGATTGTTGCCGGAGGCGCCCCGGATCCGGAGCCAGCGATCCCTGGCAGGCCGGGTGCGCGTCTTCGGCAGCGCGATGACCCGTTTCCCCGACAGGTACTGGCCGGTCAGGGAACGCGCGTCGTGGCGGATGTCGGAGGGCGTTCCCTGGGCAACCACCCTGCCGCCGTGCTCACCCGCACCGGGACCCATGTCTACCACATGATCGGCACAGAGGATGGCATCCTCATCGTGTTCCACGACGATCACGCTGTTGCCCAGGTCGCGCAGGTTCTTGAGCGTATCCAGCAGGCGGTTGTTGTCGCGCTGGTGCAGGCCGATGGAAGGCTCATCCAGCACGTACATGACGCCGGTCAGGCCCGAGCCGATCTGGCTGGCGAGGCGGATGCGCTGGGATTCGCCGCCGGACAGCGTGTCGGCGGATCGGTCCAGCGACAGGTAGTCCAGCCCCACATTGTTGAGGAACCGGATGCGGCTGGAAATCTCCCGGATGATGCGCTCCGCGATGGCGTGCCGCTGTCCGTCCAGTTCGATCCGGTCGAAGAACTCCAGCGCCTGCCTGAGCGGCAGGGCATTGATCCCGAAGATGGGCAGCCCGCCCACCCTCACGTGACGCGCCTCCCGGCGCAGGCGCGTGCCGGCGCATTCCGGGCAGGCCTGGGAGTTGAGGTACTTTGCCAGCTCCTCGCGCACGGCCTGGGATTCGGTCTCGCGGTAGCGCCGCTCCAGGTTGGGGATGATGCCCTCGAAGGTGTGGGTGCGCTGGGTGCGGCTGCCGTTCTCGTTCAGATAGGAGAACACGATCCTGTCGCGCCCGGATCCGCGCAGGACGACGTCCTGCACCTTGTCCGGCAGCTGCTCGAACGGGACTTCCAGGTCGAATTCGTAGTGGCGGGCAAGGCTGGCCAGCAACTGGTGGTAGAACTGGTTGCGCCGGTCCCATCCCCTGACCGCGCCGGAAGCCAGCGACAGGTGCGGGAATGCGACGATGCGCCGCGGATCGAAGAAGGTGATTTTTCCCAGGCCGTCGCAGCGGGGGCAGGCACCCATGGGATTGTTGAAGGAAAACAGGCGAGGCTCCAGTTCGGGCAGAGAGTAGCTGCATACCGGGCAGCTGAACTTGGCGGAGAACAGGTGCTCCTCGCCGGAATCCATTTCCACCGCCAGGGCGCGCCCGTCCGCATGACGCAGCGCAGTCTCGAACGATTCGGCCAGCCGCTGCTTGGCGTCGTGCGAGACCTTGAGCCGGTCCACCACCACCTCGATCGTGTGCTTCCGGTTCCTGTGCAGCTTGGGCAGCGTATCGATGTCATGCACCGTGCCGTCTATCCGCAGCCGCACGAAGCCTTGGGCGCGCAGTTCGTCGATCAGTTCCGACTGCTCGCCCTTGCGCCCCACCACCAGGGGGGACAGGATCATCAGCCGGGTATCGGGCGGCAGCCGCAGCACGTGGTCGACCATCTGCGAAACGCTCTGCGCCACCAGAGTGATGCCGTGGTCGGGGCATTGCGGGTCGCCGACGCGGGCGAACAGCAGGCGCAGATAGTCGTGGATCTCGGTGACGGTGCCGACGGTGGAGCGCGGGTTGTGGGAGGTCGCCTTCTGTTCGATGGCGATGGCGGGAGACAGTCCCTCGATCAGGTCGACGTCGGGTTTCTCCATGAGCTGCAGGAACTGCCGTGCGTAGGCGGAGAGCGATTCCACGTAGCGCCGCTGGCCTTCTGCGTACAGCGTGTCGAAGGCAAGCGAGGACTTCCCCGAACCAGACAGGCCGGTGATGATGATCAACTGGTTCCGCGGAAGATCGAGGCTGATATTCTTGAGGTTATGCGTGCGCGCACCGCGGATCTTTATGAGTTCCATGAGTACCTGAGGACCGGTCAAACCTGCTAATATACTCAAATTTTTTGGGTTTTCCCAATCCGATTCATGCCCGCGCCGCTGCCCGAGAAAATGTCGCCGACCGAGGTGCGCGCCACCGCCGGGCTGGCCGGCATCTACGGATTGCGCATGTTCGGCATGTTCATCATCCTGCCGGTATTCGCGTTCTACGCCGAGCATCTCCCCGGCGGCGGCAGCTACACGCTGATCGGCATCGCCCTCGGTGCCTACGGGCTGACGCAGGCGCTCCTGCAGATCCCGTTCGGCTGGCTGTCCGACCGCATCGGGCGCAAGCCGGTGATCTACCTGGGGCTGGTGCTGTTCGCCGCGGGCAGCTTCGTGGCTGCGCTCGCCACCGACATCTACTGGGTGATCCTGGGTCGCGTCATCCAGGGGGCGGGCGCGATTTCCGCGGCGGTGATGGCGCTGGCGGCCGATCTTACGCGCGAGGAGCATCGCACCAAGGCGATGGCCGCCATCGGCATGACCATCGGCGCGGTGTTCGCACTGTCGCTGGTGATCGCGCCCGCGCTCGATCGCCTGATCGGCGTGCCCGGCATCTTCGCCATGACCGGCGTACTGGCGCTGGTGGCGCTGGGAGTGGTGTACGCGATTATCCCCGACCCGGTGGTCAGCCGCTTCCATTCGGATACCGGCGCCGCCTCGGGGCGTTTCAGCGGCGTGCTGAGAAACCCCGAACTGCTGCGTCTGGATTTCGGCGTATTCGCCCTCCACGCGGTGCTGATGGCGCTCTGGCTGGTGGTGCCCCTGTCGCTGCGTAATGCCGGGATGGCGGCCGATACCCACTGGCAGGTGTATTTTCCGGTATTGCTGCTCTCCATGGCGCTGGTGATCCCGGCGATCATCTACGCGGAAAAGAAGGCCAAGCTCAAGCCGGTGTTCGTCATTGCAGTGGCAGTGCTGATGGCCAGCCAGGGGCTGCTGGCATACACGTTCGAATCCCTGTGGGGAACGGCGGCGTCACTGCTGGTGTTCTTCGCCGCCTTCAATCTGCTCGAGGCGACCCTGCCCTCGCTCATCTCCAAGATCGCGCCGGTGGGCGCCAAGGGTACCGCCATCGGCGTCTACAGCAGCGTACAGTTCCTGGGCGCCTTCACCGGCGCCACCGCGGGAGGCTACCTGTTCCAGCATCATGGAAGTGCCGCGCTGTTTGCGTTCTGTGGCGCCCTGCTGGTGGCGTGGCTGCTGTGCGCCGCCACCATGAAGGCGCCTGCCGCCGTGCGCACCCGCATGTACCAGGTGAGGGAGATGGATACCGGCCGGGCCAGGGGACTGTCGCACCAACTGGCGGCGCTGCCCGGCGTGCACGAGGCGCTGGTGCTGGCGGGCGAGGGCGTGGCCTACCTCAAGGTGGACATGCGGGGTTTCGACGAGGAAGGGGTCGTTCAACTACTGGGAGGAGAAGCGTAATGGCATCGATCAACAAGGTCATACTCATCGGCAATCTGGGTAAGGATCCCGAGACCCGCTACATGCCGAACGGCGACGCGGTGACCAACATCACCCTGGCGACCACGGAAACCTGGAAGGACAAGAACGGCGAGAAGCAGGAAAAGACCGAATGGCATCGCGTCACCTTCTACCGCAAGCTCGCCGAGATCGCGGGCGAGTACCTGAAGAAGGGCCGCTCGGTGTACGTCGAGGGGCGGCTGGAGACGCGCAAGTGGACGGACAAGTCCGGGGTGGAGCGTTACACCACCGAGATCATCGCCAACGACATGAAGATGCTCGGCAGCCGTCCGGGCAGCGGCAGCTATGAGGGCGGGGAGCGGGAGGAAGGCGGCTACTCGCAGGGCTCGTCGGGCTCCTCCGGTTCGTCCGGCAAGCCGGCGCCCCGGAGCGGCACCGGCTTCGACGACCTGGACGACGACATTCCGTTCTGAAGGCACCCGTCACGCTTTCGAGGCACGCCCGATGCCGTGCCGTATGATGAGCTGCCGTACCGTACGATGAGCCTTTGCCGGTTCCGTATGCGATAATCGGGGATTGACTCCCGGCAACCGCGATCATCAGGCATTCATGTACAAGACCATAGAAGACCATGTCGGCAACACGCCGCTGGTGCGGCTCAAGCGTCTGCCGGGCAAGACCGGCAACGTCATCCTCGCCAAGCTGGAAGGCAACAACCCCGCAGGTTCCGTGAAGGACAGGCCGGCGCTGTCGATGATCCGCCACGCGCAGGCGCGCGGGGAGATCAGGCCGGGCGATACGCTGATCGAGGCGACCAGCGGCAATACCGGCATCGCGCTGGCCATGGCGGCGGCAATCATGGGCTATCCCCTGATCCTGGTGATGCCGGAACACCTGAGCGTGGAGCGGCGGCAGTCCATGAAGGCGTTCGGCGCGGAGATCATCCTGACTTCGGAGGAGGGCAGCATGGAGGAGGCGCGCGACGTGGCCGAGCGCATGCGCGACGAGGGCAGGGGGATCATCCTGGACCAGTTCGCCAATCCCGACAATCCACGGGCGCACTACGAGGGCACCGCGCCCGAGATCTGGAGCGGCACCGGGGGCAGCATCACGCACCTGGTCAGCAGCATGGGCACCACCGGCACCATCATGGGGTGCTCCGAGTACTTCAAGGAAAGGAATCCCGAGATCCAGATCGTCGGCGTGCAGCCGGAGGAGGGCGCCCAGATTCCCGGCATCCGCAAGTGGCCGGAGGCCTACCTGCCGAAGATCTACGATCCCGCGCGGGTGGATTGCATCCTCCAGGTCTCCCAGGCCGAGGCCGAGGACATGACGCGGCGCCTGGCGCGCGAGGAGGGAATCTTCGCCGGCATCTCATCGGGCGGTGCCCTGGCGGCCGCCCTCAAGATTTCCCCCGGCGTACGCGACGCGGTGATCGTGTTCATCGTGTGCGATCGCGGCGATCGCTATCTTTCCACCGGGGTATTCCCGGACTGAGTGTCCCAGGGATCCGCAGGCACCGATTCTTGGGCGGCAAGCCAGCTGCTCGTCGCATTCCTCGCAGTGTTCCTGCTGGCCTCCGCGCATGCCGCGCCCCGGATCAGCCTCTCCATCGACGACATCCGCAGCCCCATCCTGAGCGCCCGGGGAATACGCGCGGCGCTGACCGGTACGCGCGCGGCGCAATTGGAAATCACCCTGGACGAGATCACCGCGCAGGGCAGGGTCTGGCGCAACCTGCGCTTTTCCTGTCCCACGTTCCGGCTCGGGGAGCGGATCGACTGCGAGGGCGGCACCCTGCACCTGTCCGGCTCGGCGGCCATTCCCGCCGAGTTCAGCTATTCGTCCCGTGAGAAAACGCTGGATGCGCGGATCCGTACCGTTTCCGAGGGAGCGGGCGAGGATTGGCGGCTTGCCGCCCGCTGGGCCGGATCGGCATGGGAGGGCACGCTCACGGTCGCCAACGGCCAGGCCGCCCGCATCGCGGGGCTATTGCCGGACCGGGAGAAGGCGAGCCTTGCTTTCGTCAAGGGGGCGATCGACGGTACGATCCGGATACGCGGAACCGCCGCCGGCCCCGAGGGCATGGAAATCGGCCTGGCGGTGGCCGGGCTGGCGTTTGGGGATGCGAGCGGCCTGCACGCGGGCGAGGGCATCGATGCCAGGCTCGATGCTACCGCCGAACGCCAGGGCGGCGCATGGATGTGGCGGGCCGGAGCGGCCTGGCCTCGGGGCGAGGTATTCTGGCAGCCGCTCTACCTCACCGGCCGGGGGCACCGGCTGGATGCCAGCGGGCGCCTGGAGGGCGACGTCCTCCATCTGCTCGAAGGACGCCTCACCCTGGCGGGCGTGGGCGAAGTGCGGCTGGCGGGCGAGGCCGACTGGGCGAATGGTGTGCTGCGCGACCTCGACCTCCACACGGAGGATCTCGATCTGGCTTCCCTGTTCGAGCACATCCTCAAGCCTTTCCTGGCGGGCTCGTCCTTCGCGGGCCTGGGCGTGTCGGGCCGGGCCGGTGCCGGCTTGCGCCTGCGCGACGGCGCGCCGCAGCGCCTGGTCCTGGATCTGCGCGGCGCTGCGGTCGAGGACGAGCACGGACGCTTCGCCTTCCACGGCGTGGACGCGCGCATTCCCTGGCAGGCACAGGGAGTGTCGAGCGCCGACATCCGCGTGGGGGGCGGCCGCCTGGAGGGTGTCCCGCTGGGGGCGTTCCGCGTGCCGCTACAGATCGGCGGGGATGAGGTCTTCATCCCGCACATGATGGTACCGGTATTGGACGGCGAGTTCATCCTCAAGAATTTCCATGCGTCGCACGAGGCGGACGAGGATTGGCACTGGCAGTTCAGCGGGCGGCTGTCGCCCGTCTCGATGCAGAAGCTGACGGAGGCGCTGGGCAGCCGCCCCATGTACGGCACCCTCTCGGGCACGATCCCCAGGGTAAGCTACGCCGACCGCGTCCTGGGCATGGACGGCAGCCTCCTGTTCCGGGTGTTCGACGGCACCGTGGAGGTGCGCGGCGTGACGGTGCGCGACCCGTTCGGGCGGGCGCCCGCCCTGGAGGCGGACCTGGACATGCACGAACTGGATCTCGGCATGCTGACCAGCGTGTTCTCGTTCGGCAGCATGCAGGGCCGCGTCGACGTGGCGGTGCACGGCCTCGAACTGTTCGACTGGAAGCCGGTCAGGTTCGACGCCCGCGTCGCCAGCAGTCCCGGCAGCTATCCGCGCCGCATCAGCCAGGCCGCAGTGCAGAACATCTCCGCCCTGGGCGGATCGGGCGCCGCCGCCGCGATCCAGCGCAGCTTCCTGCACGTCTTCGAGGAGTTCGGCTACTCCCGCATCGGCTGGAGCTGCTCGCTGCGCAACGGCGTATGCGAGATGGGCGGCATCGCTTCCGAGCATTCCGACCAGGGCTATGTCATCGTCAAGGGCGGCGGAATTCCGGCGATTACCGTGATAGGCTATAATCGCAGCGTGGACTGGTGGGAACTGCTTGATCGCCTGCAGCGGGTCACCCAGGAAAACGTTCAACCCATCTTCAAATAGGACGCCATGAAGAAAATCTCCTTGCGTGCAGGCTTGCTGGCGTTGACGGGCACGGTGTTCTCGGGGTGCGTGACCATCAACATCTACTTCCCGGCGGCGGCGGCCGAAAAAGCAGCGGACAAGATCATCGAGGAAGTCTGGCAGCTCAAACCCGGGGAAGCCGGGCAATCCACGCCGCTTCCCGCTTCTCCCCAACCCTCCGCGGAACCGTAGCCGCCGCGGCCGTGACATGAAAGGTGAATCCCATGCGTAATCCAGTTCTTCAACTGATCGTGCTGCTGTGGCTCGCGGCGCCCCTGTTCGCCCGGGCGGCGGCCGACATCGAGATCAACACGCCGGTGATCGCGACCCTCAAGCAGAGCATGCAGCAGCGGCATGGCCAGCTGGAGCCGCACTACGCGGCGGGAGCGGTCGGATTGACGCGCGACGGGCTGATCGCCCTGCGCGACGCCAGCGTGCTGCCGCTGTCGGCGCGCCAGCCTGTCAACGCGCTCATCGCCGCCGAGAACCAGGACAGGAACGCACTCTACCGCGAGATCGCCCGCGCCAACGGCCATCCGGAATGGGAGGGCGACATCCGCTCCACCTTCGGCCAGCGCTGGATCGGACTGGCCCGGCCGGGATGGTGGTTTCAGGGTGCGGGCGGAGCGTGGACTCAGAAATAGGCCGGTTCCGTCCGCGACACGCCCTTTCCTCTCCCATCCGTTCGCGGCTTGCCTGACGTGGCGCCGATACTGGCCTTCGACATCGAGACGGTGCCGGACACGGAGGGCCTGCGCACCCTCCACGGCCTGGGCCCGGAGCTTGCGCCGGCCGACATCGCCGACATGGCGTTCCAGGCACGCCGCCAGGCCACGGGCAGCGACTTCCTGCCGCTGCACCTGCAGCGGGTGGTGGCCATCTCGTGCGTGCTGCGCGACGATGGCGGCTTCCGTGTCTGGTCGCTGGGCAGCGCCGCGGGCGAGACGGATACCGAGGCGGATATCGTGCGCCGATTCTATGAGGGAATCGACAAGTACACGCCGCAACTGGTCTCCTGGAACGGCGGCGGGTTCGACCTGCCGGTGCTGCATTACCGCAGCCTGATCCACGGCATACCGGCGCGGCGCTACTGGGAGACAGGCGATGACGACCGGGATTTCAAGTGGAACAACTACCTGAGCCGCTACCATACGCGCCATCTCGACCTGATGGACCTGCTGGCACTGTACCAGCCGCGCGCCAATGTGCCCCTGGACGAACTGGCGCGGCTGGCGGGATTCCCCGGCAAGTCCGGCATGGACGGCTCGCAGGTGTGGGACGCCTTCCAGCGGGGCGAGATCGGCGCGATCCGCCACTATTGCGAGACCGATGTGGTGAACACCTACCTGGTCTTCCTGCGTTTCCAGCTCATGCGCGGGATATTCGACGAGGCGCAGTACCGCCACGAATGCGAACTGGTGCGTGCCGTCCTCGGCAAGTCCCCCGATCCCCGCTGGCGCGACTTCCTCGCGCAATGGGCCGGGTCCGCATAGCCCGCGTCCCCGCACCGGCGCATTCCTCGCCATCCTGCGAGGGAAAATAGGATGGGTGCGCCCGTACTCGTCGAGTCCCTGGACCAGGAAGGCCGCGGGGTGGCGCACGCGGAGGGGAAGACCCTCTTCATCGAGGGCGCGCTGCCCGGCGAGGTGGTCACCTACGATTCCTACCGCAAAAAACCGGCTTTCGAGCTGGCGCAGGTGGGCCATATCTTCCGGCCCGGCGCCGCGCGCGTCGCGCCGCGCTGCCGCCATTTCGGGACGTGCGGCGGATGCAGCCTCCAGCACGTCGATCTGCGCGCGCAGGTCGCTGCCAAGCAGCGTATCCTCGAGGACGGCTTCCGGCACATCGGCAAGGTCGAGCCCGAGCTGATCCTGCCCGCCGTGCAGGGCACGGCCTGGCGCTACCGCCACCGCGCCCGGCTCTCGGTGCGCTACGTCGCCAGGAAGGGGGGGGTGCTGGTCGGCTTCCACGAGAAGCGCAGCAGCTTCATCGCCGACATGCAGGCGTGCGAGGTCATGCCCGAGCGCATCTCGCGCCTGATCGTGCCGCTGCGGGATCTGGTGGGGCGTCTTTCGATCTTCGACCGCCTGCCGCAGATCGAAGTCTCGCTGGGCGAGGATGTGGACGTGCTGGTGCTGCGCATCCTGGCCCCCCTCGTCGAGCAGGACGAAATCCTGCTGAAGGCCTTCGCCGACCGGCATGGCATCCAGTTCTTCCTGCAGGCCGAGGGCGACCCGCACACCGCCCGCCCCTTCCATCCCGAGGATGCACCCGAGCTGAACTATATCCTGCCGGAGTTCGGCATCGTCATGCCCTTTCACCCGACCGAATTCACCCAGGTCAACCCGGCCATGAACCGCGTGCTGGTACGGCGCGCGCTGGCCCTGCTCGACCCTTCCCCAGGGGAGCGCATCGCGGACCTGTTCTGCGGGCTGGGCAACTTCACCCTGCCGATTGCGCGGCAGGGGGCGCAGGCGTGGGGCTACGAGGGCAGCGCGGCCCTGGTGGCGCGGGCCGATGGGAACGCGCGGCGCAACGGGCTTGCGCAACAAGCACGCTTCACCGAGGCGAACCTGTTCGAGGTCGACGACGCCTGGATGCGGGCGCAGGGACATTTCGACGGCATGCTGATCGATCCCCCGCGCGAGGGTGCGGTCGCGGCGGCGTGCGCCCTGGACGAGGGCGCGGCGGCGCCCAGGCGCATCGTCTACGTATCTTGCAACCCGGCTACGCTGGCCCGTGACGCCGGCGTGCTGGTGCATCGGAAAGGATATGCGCTGAAGGCGGCGGGCATAGTGAACATGTTTCCCCATACCGCGCACGTCGAGTCCATCGCGCTGTTCGAGAAAAATGCCGCCTGAAGGCGGATGAGATAAACAAAAAAGGGCGGCCAAGGCCGCCCTTCTCGATCGGTGCTTCGAGGCTGCGTCAGTCGCGCTCGCCGGAGAATGCGAGCAACAGATGCAGCAGGCTCATGAACAGGTTGTAAAGGCTGAGGTAGACACCCATCGTCGCCATCACGTAGTTCGTCTCCCCGCCGTTCACGATGCGGCTGATGTCGAACAGGATGAAGCCCGAGAACAACAGCACCGCCGCAGCCGAGATCGCCAGCGAGACCGCCGGCACGGCGAAGAACAGGTTGGCGATGGAAGCCACGATCAGCAGCATCAGCCCCACGAAGAGGAAGTTCTGCAGGAAGCCGAAGTCCTTGCGCGTGGCCGTCGCGACCCCTGCCAGGGTGAAGAAGATCAGCCCCGTGCCCGCGGCGGCGGTGCCGACCAGCTGCGCGCCGTTGTTGAAGTGGAGCGCGTACTGCAGCATCGGCCCCAGCCACCAGCCGGCGACGAAGGTGAACAGGAACAGCAGCCCGATCCCCGCGATGCTGTTGCGCAGGGCGCTCACGCCGAACAGCAGACCCATCATGACCGCCAGCATCACCAGCGGCCCCATGATCGGCGACTGGGCCAGGAAGGAGAAATTCGTGCTCAGCCCCAGCATCGCACCGAAGAGCGTCGGGATCATGGTCAGGCCGAGCATCCAGTAGGTATTGCGCAGGACCTTGTTGCGAGTGAGCGAAAGCCCCGTCTGCGCGGTCGAGCCGGAATATCTCAGTTCAGGTTGCATGACGTCTCCTTGGTTGACTACGATTGACACCCATAAGACTACGCATCTTTATGAAAAGTTGCAATCGATATTGCCGTGTCGCGGACGGGGACGCTGGCGGAACGGAGGTCGAAACGGTATGATTTCAGGCCCGGTAGCGACATGGGAAGCGTGGCAGAGTGGTCGATTGCACCGGTCTTGAAAACCGGCAACGGGAAACCGTTCGTGAGTTCGAATCTCACCGCTTCCGCCACACAGTCCCCGGCTGGGCTTGAGTATGGTATGCGCTGCCGTTTGCCGCCAGTGTCTGAGGCAGCTGGAAACCTCGATCCCATGATCCCGATTTCGTCGGCCAGCATCTCGTGATCGGCGAGCTTCCGTGCGATTTTCGATACATGGCGGGCGCAGTGATTTAGCCCGTCGCTGCCACAGCCTCATTCCAGAGGGTAGCTATCTTGATACCTATCATTCGAAACAGCAAGCCCATTTCCTGGGATGGTCTGTTTGAGCTTTATGCCAAGAGCGATATACCAGATGATTTCATGGGGCCGGCCGACCGCAAGCTGCTGCCGCAAGATCGTGATCCCTTCGAGGGCTGCAAGGAATGAACGGCTACCTGCTCGACACCAATATTGCGAGTCACATCATCCGGGGTGACAGGCCCGCCATGAGCCAGCAGTTGGCGGCAAGCATGCGGCGCATCCGGTCAGCTCGCGGGTGGCACTCCAATGTTGCTCATGCCCTTGAACGGGCTCACCTTGATCTCGGCTTCACGCTTGCGCGCTTGGGCAATGTCGAAGCTGTTCTGCATCCGCATGAGCGTATCCATCGATATGCCGAAAGCTTTTTCTATCCTGAGCGCCATTTCAGATGACAAATGCGCCCGTTCGTTGAGCAACGTCGAGAGCGTTGCCCGCGTAACGCCCAGGGCCTTGGCTGCTGCTGTCACCGATAGACCCAGCGGGCCGATAATTTCATGGCGGATGAATCCGCCCGGATGAGCGGGGTTCTTCAACCGGATACCTGCAGTTGCGTTCATGGCCATCTCCTAGTGGTAGTCTTCATAGTTGAGATTGATGATCTCGATCTCGTCTGCGTCGATCCGAAACGTCATCCGCGAGTTCTTCGTCACGAAAAGACTCCAGGTGCCCTTGCGGTCGCCACTCAGCATATGAGTCTTCCAGCCTGGCACCATTCGAAATTCTTCTTCATGCTCCATGTCCTGGAGGAAAGAGACCATGCGACTGCACTTCTCAATGACCGCAGATGCACGACGGTAGCAGCATCCGGAAATAGCCTTGCGAAAAAAGGGGTAGATACTCTGTTCAGAGTCAACACTAATTCATGTTTTTGCTCATGCGGGAAGGGCATAGAAGCGTTGATTATCGAAGGGCTGGTCATGAGTGAGCATGCCGTGGATGGCATGCAGCAATTTACGCATGACAGCGCATACTCCTTGCAAAGGAGTCTTGCCGTTGCAGATCAGATGCTCGAAGAAGCCCTTCACGTATGGATCATGTTTCTTGGCGGACAGAGCTGGCAGATAGAGGGCACGGCGGATATGGCAGTTGCCGGCTTTGGAGATGCAGGCGCGCTTGTCCACGCTGGTTCCCGACTTGAAGTGACGGGGGTCCAGTCCTGCCGCCTTG
>NZ_FPIQ01000042.1 GCF_900119085.1 Nitrosovibrio sp. Nv17
GCAATCTTCCGCTCCATATCAAAGCCCCCGAAAGGGTATCAAAAGATGGCAGATTCTCCACTTAGCGGCTCGTTCAAATTCCCGGTACCAGCTCTGAGCAGGTTTCTAGAGGGTCAATACATCCTTTTCATAACTCATTGCCCTCCATGCCGCTCCAATAATTAGCCAGAAAATAAAAGTACCTCTAGGATCAGTTAGTATTGCAGAAGAAGGAGTGTTTGCTAACAATAACGATAGGGCAACCAAAGCCAGAAGTGCAATACTATATAGAGGTGTTCCAGCAGTTCGCCATACGCGATAGAATAGCGCTAACCATAATATTACAAAAAACGCCAACATCATAAATGCTCCGGCAAAACCAGCTTCTGCAATAATATTGGGCCAATATGTATCAACTATAAATTTACCCTGCAAAAACCACCAGTAGCGACCAAAGCCCAAGTCTTGGAAGAGGCTTAAATCAAATTTCTGAGCTCCAGCCCCCCCGTATGTACCAAGACCTGAACCAAACGGGAAATAGTGCTGCGCGACTATAATTCCGTTAGTAGAAAGAATTGCTCGTTCTGAAGGCTGAGTAAAGCTACTCATTATCCCCCATTGTTCAAGTATGCTTTGCATGGGTATATACTTCATATAGATAAAAGACGAAGTAAGAATACCAATCATTATGATAGAAAATATAAATATTATAGATAGATGTTTGCGCCAAAAAATCATAGCAAGTATGGATGCAGAAAATATCATCGCCATAAGTTCCTGGCGCTGACCCGAAAGAAGCACAAAAACAATATAAATAACCACACAAAAATAATTTCCTAAAGACCTACGGCCAATCATCAACTGAATAACAGCGCTCATCGCTAATAGCGCACTAATAATTGAAAGGTATCCTGCGTGATAAAAAGGCCCACGGTATCGCGCCCCAATCCCAAGAAATGGATTAATGGCGTATTCACTATCTGGATTAGGCCCTAGAATCTGTGAGTGTATTTCGGGCATTAAAATTTCCACTATGAGAATAGGAGCAATGAAAATCCACGAGTAGGAAATAATTTTTCTAAATAAGCCCTCAATATGTGTATTCCATACTAATAAAGTACCTGCACCTAACATCAACGGCCATTTTAAATTATATTGTAGCTGCCATAATGCAGCCATCATTTGGGAGCGACCCAATATGCTGCTTAATAATGCAATAAGGAGATAGAGGGCGAATATAATTAATAGAATACGAACAATATAATCTACGGATGAGATACTCCATACATTCTTTATAATTAAAAATAATAACCCAAAAATCAATAGCTCTAGCATATATCCCACAGGGAAATCAACGGACTGCTGCATGATGTTAACAAACAACATCGTAGGCCAAACTATAATCAGTAAATAGCCTCGCTGATCTCTAATACTATGCACATTTAAGGATAGTACAGATAAAATCAATAAAATAATCGAAACAAACAAAATGCTAAATAATATATACTGCCCGGCGCCTATTAAAAGAGCAGTAAAAAATGAAAATAAAATGAATAAAAGCGATACCCCTCCTATCCATATTTTCTTGGAACCGGCTTCCATGGAATTTGGATTGTTCAATGCGAAATTCATTTATGCTGACACGGTGTAAGTTTCTGCATATCTTCATAACCCGTGCGCGCACCACCTAAGTGAATGAAGTCTATATAGACAGTGCGCTCACTAACCCCCATCATTCCCGGCATGTAAATCCCAGCTTTTGGATAATTACCCAGCCATGTTTGATATGAGTTTGGCGTATTAATAGTTTCATATACTTTATCCCCATTCATCCAGAGCTTAAATGAGCCCATACCCGGCATATAAGACCAGTCAATGCGCATGACAAAACAATACCATTTCTCCAGTTTCAATTTATCTAGGCGGATTATCTGTCTGGTTGAATTCTCCTTTGTTACAACCTCTCCCTTTTCCATATCTCGTGTATTTGAATGTAATTCAAGATCTAGATTGTCACCTTTAACTACTAGTGAAACAGGGGGTGAAACTACTACAGTTTTCTGACTGGTATGTAATTGACCCACTATTGCAGGATATGGATGAAACTCCCAATCTTTAGGGAAATATACGCTTATCGCATACCATCTAATTCCCTCACGTTTATACTCTCTCTGAGGTGAAATTTCGGTACGTATACCACCATAAACCTTTCTGTCAGTATCCCTAACACGCATTCTAAATACGGTTCTTTCACTTCCGGCCGGATCAGATACCATTTCAATGTTTTCCGGGGTAGCGCTATTCACAGCATAACGCTCATTAAATTGCTGCTGAAATATAATCTTTCCACCCAAGCGAGTATCAATTTGTCCAAATGCAATCTCGGAGATCAAGAACATGATAAATATACAAAGGCTGTGATTCATTTAATCGTACTCATCAAAAGATCATTTGAGGACTACTCCTGACAATAAAGACTTTTCTTCAGGTGACCAAGCTTTCAATAGCATGACCCCGATCAACATTATTAATGTGATAATGCCCATCGATAATAGTATAGATACAATTCCCTCTCCCATTTGAAAAAGACTGCCAATTACCAACGCAACAATCGCTAGCAAAGAGAGCTTTCCCAAACCAAGCCAATATAGTCGATATTGCCAACCAGAAGTTCTCAAATTCCGCAATACCAAATATGAATAAATACTTTCGGCTATAAATAAGGTGAAAAACAGCAATTCCCAATGTTGAATTCTTCCGGCACAATAAAGAAATAATGGAGTGATACATAATAATATACTTATACGACTCGTGACCCCAGAACGTTCAAGGATATGAGCCATTAAATCTGTGAGTCTATGATGTGCCCACGCCATCAAAACACCTAGCCATCCAATTAAAAACCAGTGTGCAGACTCATAACGCCCTCCACTAAGAATGCTGCATACCTCATCTCCACGTATTATTAGCAAAATTATCAAAGGAATTAAAAATAAGAGATTTATTCTGAATATTAGCCCGACTCTGATTCCGAGTTTAGATAAACTACGTTCTTCTAAGAATCGTGCTACCAACAAAGTTCGAATTACTCCCAATAGGAAATCCATTGGCATAAATCTTCGAATCTGCTCGGATAGATTCCGTGCAAAACCCATAGGCGCCGTAGCTTCTACCCCGATTAAGCGAGTAACTAGCAATATCACTGTTTGCCCACCCCAACTCATGTTGGCCAAATTACTTAGCCATGCATTCCGGCCTGCTCTCAACATCTTGGACCAAGATGGAAGATGCCAATCAGGGTCACTCGCGGGATCATCCCGACAAGACTTTAGATACTGAAACAAAAAAATAGCTGCAATTATTAAACTACTGGTGCTGGCAAATAGCTCCGCATATGCGAGTCCTTCTGCAGTACGCCATGCATCCTTCTGAAATATCAGGAAAACAAAGATCAACATGAAAATATTCCGAACCATTTGACTTATTTGTCCTGCTGCCTGGAGTAATAAACACGCTAATATCTGATCACGAAAAACCCGTCCCATACCCTCAACAAACATAACTATCGCATATACTTGCAAGGCTGCTACAGCACCTTCCAGTTTAAGCCAATCGCTCAGCGTTGGTGCTGCCATAAAAAGCACGCCTGCACCAATCATTAACGTCCCGAACTGCACAGCAATGCATCGCCATATAAATATACGTAGCGTATTTCCAGATACCTTTAATTTGGCTTGAGGTATAAATACAGCAGTTACCCATTCCATACCGAAATTGGATAATACTAAACCCACCTCTAGAAGAGCAAATGATGTTATGTAATTTGCGTAATGAAGTTCAGATAGCTGCTGTGCAACCCATATTAGGATTAGAAATGCCGCAAAGGCATTTATCAATCTACCAATCGCGTACTGAATAGTGCTCCGCTGGAACGCAACGGATGAATAGGCAACTCCCAAAGTTATGGTAATCTAAGGTGTATTAATAATTTAATGGCTAATTTATGATGTACTTCTAATCTGTCGTGAAATTTCCTACCAGTAAGATGGAATTAAGAGCTGGCCATTCGTTTGAACAGCGGCCCGGGTATTTTTAAGTGCAATCTCTGCTGATTTTCACGCTGCCAGTTCAACCGTCGGCAACATCACG
>NZ_FPIQ01000041.1 GCF_900119085.1 Nitrosovibrio sp. Nv17
CATCCCGGTCTGGCCGCCCACCGGCTCCGCCGGCGCCATCGCTGTGGATGGAGACACCGTCGCGATGGTCAAAGTTGTGGGAGTAGCCGCCCCGGAAGAACACCATGTGGCGCTTGCCGGACTGTTCCGGAAGAGCCGCTGCCGCGGGTGCTGCCTGCCGGGTATCCTGCTGTCGCTCCAGCCGGGTGGAGCGCTCCTGTATTTCCGCCAGCTTGCGCGACTCGCGCGCCGACTCCGCCTTGATCTGATCCAGTTCCTCGCGCACAGCCCGCAGGCTTGCCTCCAACTGCCGCAGCGACTGCTCCAGAGCCTGCGTCCGCGCGTCTCCGGCAAACGCCAAAGGCATGGATGCAGTCATGGCGACGGTGGCAAGGACGAGGGCGGCCCCGCTGAGCGTACGTGTGCCTCCAGAAAAAGACTTCATTTCATTTTCTCCAATGATGCCGGTTCTACCGACCGGATCGAGTTCGATTCGATGCGGACGCATTCGGATAATCAGATGCGCTTATCCTGAGTGGATGATAAGACGCTTCCGGAAACGAGAACCTGACGGGGATCATCTTTGGGGACGATGGGCGAGGCGAGGGCATCTGCAGAAATGCGTCCTGCGTCATCCGAATGGATGAAGAAACATGAATCCTGATACAATACGGTACAGCCAAACGGCATGGTCGAAGGCCCGCGATGAGATCGACGCCATGCCGTGGAGCCAATGGATCTTTCGCTGTTTCACACTCATGAATCGCTTCTCGCCCTCCCGACTCGCCATCTGCTGGAAGATGCTGTGGGCCTATTTCGTGTCGGGGGCCAGGAGTCTCACCACGCACAGCCTCCCCGTGCGGACGACACTCATCACGATGGTCAGGAACGAAAGGGACATCCTGGAAGCCTTCTGCGCGCATGCCCTGTCGCTGTTCGATCGCATCATCCTTGTCGATCACCTTTCGTCGGACGGCACTCGCGAATACATCCGGCTTCTCTCGGACAGCCACCCGAAGGTCGAGTGCTATTTCTTCGATGAACCCGGGTATTATCAATCCGAGTTGATGACCTACGTTGCGCAGAATCTGGTGGATCGGGAAATGCCGGGCTGGGTGTTCTTTCTCGACGCCGACGAATTCCTGCCATTCAGGTCGAGAGAGGCCTTCGATTCACGACTGGCCGAACTCGCTGCGTTCCCCGTCATTTCCATGCCATGGTTGAATCTGATTCCTTTGGATATGGAGTGTGGAAAGATCGAGGATCAATTGTTCCTGGGCCCACCCAGGCCTTCGCGCCACCGCAAGATCGCATTCCAGCCCAGTCGCGTACCGCCGGCCGACTATTTCATCGCCCAGGGCAATCACGCCCTTTTCCTGGGGGACAGATCCACCAAGATCGGCCTGCCGGCGAGAAGCGGGTTTCCCCTTTACCACCTGCCGATACGAACCCGGCGGCAACTCCACAGCAAAATCCTGTGCGGCATCGAGTCCTACCGGAACATGGGCGGCGATCGGCGCGGCAAGAACGGCATTCATTGGGACGAGATATATCGGATCATGGAAACATCCAGTCTCACGGACGAACTCATGGCGGGTATCACGGTGCAGTATGGCGACGTGCTATACCCTCCCTATGAGAGGAATCTGGATGAACTGCGCAGGAACGGCTACCGGGAATTGCGGATGGAGATAGGTGCCGTCCGGCCCGGCATCACCTTTCCGGGCATGGAGGGGGCGGGGCCAGGCAATGACACTCCGGATGCCGGTGATGCGCCTGGAATGCCGCTGCAATCTGCTTCCGGCTACAGGATAGACTTCGACCGGTCGATCCATTCCATGCGGGTCGTCGAATGTCTTGTCCCGGGGAATCTCTGTCTGCGGGAGTCCGGCATCGCTCCGCCGGCGCCCTGAGCCCTTCGGTCGCAGCGGGAACGGGAGAGCGTCGCTAGGCGTGGGGCAGCATGCCGAGGCTCCCTGCCGTACCCTCCGCTTCCACTCGTACGATATCGCTCGCTCCGGTCCATGCCGCGACATAGGAATGGTTCTTGCCATAGGAATTGTCGAGCACGGTACCCGGGATTCCCATCAGGCACGCCAGGAGATGGGCGTGCAGCCGGTCGGTCGTGATCGTTCCGAATTTCCCGAAGAAATCGAGAATATCGTCGACGAGCCGTGCTGCGTACCTGATCCACAGGTCGAGTTCGCGCGACTGCAGGCCGGGCGCCAGGCCCACCGCGTGGGATGCGCCCAATATCCCGCGCGCCAGCCGGATCAGGGTGTTCCTGCGACCCACCAGTTCGCGCCAGTCCGCGTGCACGCCGCCATTCGTCGCAACGCTGCCGGCCGACTCGAGGTCGGATCTGAGCAGCGCGAGATGGCCATCCGCCTGAGTCCGGGACGGGCGTATGGGCCACAGTTGGTGGGCCATGTCCGGCAGGAGATAGACGTGCCGCGACATCGGCAGGGCAAGCCCATGGGACGCATGATCCCTTACGCAGATGTGAAGATCCGGGTGTTGCGAGAAGATCTGGCAGCAGGCGTCGTAGGCGCGCTGCGAACGGAAATGGATGGTCTGGGGAAGGATGATGATCCTGTTCCTTGGCAGGTCGTGGATCACCGCTTCCCGGGCCTGTTGCGGACCTTCGTACAGATCGCCGAGATTCCCTCCGCCGTTGAACACGATCACGTCGTCGGAATGCGCCCACCGTGAACGATAGCCGAAATAGGCCGCCTTGTGGCCGATGCTGATTCCTTGGCGCTCGAAAAAGCGCAGCGTGCCCAGCATGATCAGCAGATCGCCGATGTTCCTGTGCACGGGAACATCGACATAATGGATCCGATGCGTCCCTATCAGCGAAGCAATGACCGCGTGCTCGCCCATCAGCGTGCTCATGATTCTGGCATGATTGCTCATTTTGTGCTCCCTGCATCGTTCCCGAAGTAAAGCCGCTGCGCGGAAGGGGGAGGGACGGAAAGGCGTGGTCCACCAATGCGCCGCACCGGCAGCGGCGCATCGCGGAAAATGACTGACGCATGCCGCCAACCCTGGATTGTAACCCTGGAGCAGGGTTTCGCGTGAACGAGCACTCGCATCCCCGGTGGGGCAGGGGGAAGACGATCGAACAGGCCGGGGGGGCCTGCTTGTGGCCCCCAGCCGGGCGACGGGTCAGGCCGGCAGATGCGGGAGGGCAGCGCGGCGGAAGCCGGAGGCAGCGGGATGGCGGGCAATCTGGCGCAGGCGCTGCAGATCCCTGAGGCGCACGTGCCTGCATTCACTGCTGATGATGCCGTCATTCTGGAAACGGGCAAGCACACGGCACACGGTTTCCTCCGCAATGCCCAGGTAGTTACCGATGTCGCTGCGCGACATGCTCAGCACGAACTCGGTGGGAGAGCAGCGGCGCTGCGCGAACTGTTGCGACAGTCCGAGCAGGAAGGCGGCAAGGCGCTCATCGGCGCTGTGCTTGCCCAGCAACAACAGCAATTCCTGGCTGTGGCGGATTTCCGCACCCATGATCTTGAAGATCTGGTACTGGATGGCGGAATCCTTCCGGGCGAGCTCCTCGAAGCGCTCGACCGAAACCTCGCACACCGAGGTCAGGCCGGTCGCCCGTGCCTCGCAGTTGTGCCGCCGGTTGCCGATGGCGTTCAGACCCAGCAACTCTCCCGCCATATGGAAGCCCATCACCTGCATCCGTCCTTCCTCGGTGCTGATGCAGGTTTTCACCGAACCGCCCCGGATCACGTAGACGTACTCCAGGGGCTGTCCCATGCGGTACAGCACCTCTCCGCGCTTGAATACCTGCTTCTTCCTGACGACATACTCCTGCAGCGACGAGTCGCCGGTCTTCAGCCATAGCGACAGGCATAGCCGATAGGCGCCACAGTTGCGGCAATCGATCGGAACGCCGGTGGGTTCGGCGGCCGCGGATGGCTGGGACGAGTGTTCTGGCATGTGGGCACCTATTGGAAATATAGCATACGCCTATGTCGCGAGTCGTGGGTCTTCCAGGATCACCGCAGGAAGATCGGTCAGGCGGTAGCGGCCGCTCGCCACCCGCGCGGCGAGCATTCCCAGCGTCTGGCCCTGCAGCAAGTCCATGATCTCTTGCCGGATCGGCAGCCATTTTACGTGCATGGGGCAGGCGGTCCTGTCGCTGCAGACCCTGAGGCCGAGTACGCAGCCTTCCATGAAGGCCATGCCTTCCGTCAGCCGGGCGATCTGCATCAGCGTCACCTGGTCGCTGTTCTCCCGCAGGCAGAACCCGCCCTGCTTTCCGCGGAAGGAATACAGCAGGCTGCTGCGGCATAGCTCCTGGAGGATCTTGGCGAGATAGGTCGGCGGCGAATTCAGATGCCCCGCGATAGTGCGGGTCAGAATGGTCACCCCCGGCGGCTGCATGGCCATGTAGATGAGCGCCTGAATGGCATACTGGGTCGTTCGGGAAAGAATCATCGCAGGCCGGCGCACATGGCGCCGCTATTCGTTGGAGTGCATGCCGGCCGTATAATTCCGGCATGCGCCCTATTTTTTTACGATGGCGGCGGATCAACAGCAGTATGCCTGCCACAGATGATGGGCCAGCGGCAGAATCAGCGATGAAGCCAGCACGCACAGTGCCGTCCGGAATGCGGCCAGCCGCCTCCGCTCCGTCTCCGCGTCTTCGGTGAGGGTCATGTGCTCCGGCATGTTCACGTCTCTCATCATGGCAGGCTCCCGTAAGGTTTGTTCCGGTTACTTCACGACTGGCGGGGTTTCGAAGCTGTGATAGGGCGCGGGCGAGGGCAGCGTCCACTCCAGCGTCTTCGCACCCTCCCACGGCTTGGCCGGTGCCTTGGCGCCGCCGCGGATGCACTTCAGCACCACGTAGAGGAACAGGAGCTGGGTGGTGCCGAAGCCGAAGGCGCCGATGCTGGAGATCGCGTTGAAGTCGGCGAACTGCAGCGCGTAGTCGGGTATCCGCCGCGGCATCCCCGCCAGCCCCA
>NZ_FPIQ01000044.1 GCF_900119085.1 Nitrosovibrio sp. Nv17
CATGACCAGCCCTTCGATAATCAACGCTTCTATGCCCTTCCCGCATGAGCAAAAACATGAATTAGTGTTGACTCTGAACAGAGTATCTACCCCTACTGGCAACGTGACAAGCCAGACGAATAAAGCACCAAGGAGTAGGCAGCGAATTATGGATCATTCGGTGCACGGAACGATGCGCAGGGATCTGTCATTCGCGTTGGCTTTGACCTGCGCGACCAGATCCCGCGCCATCACGCCTGGCAGCAGCCTGTAGGCAAAGCCGCCGCCAGCCATGGTCCGCAGATCCGGCCCCGGCCAGATGAAGCGGTTCACGTCGGTCGTGATAATACATGTGGACGACAAAGACAGGCTCGCGGTGCGCGATGACGCGATAGCGCCCGAATGCGCAGGTGAGTTTATGGGTCGTGATCCTGGTTCCAAGCCATAGAAAAAACTGTTTATTCTTGTTATGGATGCTCTTTTTTGCTACCTTGGTATGAATTATTCCGACCACGGGACTTGCAAATGACCACTACCGAAAAAATCAGTATCGCCCTACCGCCAGAAATGGTCTCCCTTGTCCGCAGCGCGGTGGCCACCGGCGAATATGCCTCCAGCAGCGAGGTCATCCGGGATGCGCTGCGGGATTGGACATATAAACGGAGCTTGCGCCAGCAAGGGGTCGCGGAATTACGCCAGCTGTGGCAGGAAGCCTTGAGCGACAAGACACAGGGAGCCGTTGCCGAGGACGTACTCGACCGCCTCGAACGCAAATATCAAGCCATCGCCGATGCAGCCGGCATGGTGAAATAATGCAGCTTGAGTTCTCCCGTTTTGTTGAAAGCGATCTGGACGATATCGCTGACCATATCGCTCAGGACAATCCCCGCCGGGCCATTACCTTTGTTCAGGAAATCCGGGCCAAACTTCAAGAGATACGCCACAATCCGCTGCTGTATCAACTCCGGCCCGATATAGGGGAGGAAGCGCGTATGGCAATCCTGGGCAACTATGCCATTCTCTTCCGCGTGACCGGCGACATTGTGCGGATTGAGCGTGTTCTCTATGGTGGCCGGAATTTACTGGGAATCATTGAAGCCTGACTTAAGACCTACCGAAATGCCGTCCCACATCCATCCCGCTTCTGCCTGCAACGCCACCTTGCGATCAATATCGCGGATCACCCGCCCCAGGAATGTTCTGAGCCGCTTCTGTTCCCGTTTCACACGCCGCATCTGTTCAGCACACAATTCTTTCGATGGGTTTAACCAGACCTCATTGGTTCTATCCCAGTTTCGTGTAGGGCCAGACCAGCGCTCAGGATGTTTGGTCTTTGCCGTTTCGTAAAGGGCTTTTCGTTTCCTCAGAGACTCGCTGTCCAGGCCGGCATGACGCTGTGCAGGCGTCACGAATTTGATGGTGCTATAGCGATGCTCATGGTCGTAGCCGTACGTCCACACTCCGTCTCCCGCCAGGTTGCCGTTGGCGTCGTGGATTATTGAATCAGCAGGCCAGGGTCAGTAATCGTCTCCCGAAAGCTATTTCCACCACTTCGATCCCCAGTTGTAGTAGTAGCCCAGCCCTCCGAGCTTCATCTCGCGGGAGTAGGTCTGGCCTGGACTGAGTGTTGCATATTCCTCCGATGGTACGGTCACTTCGATGTTTCGCTCGTTATAGTGGAAGGTTACAAAGTGAGGCTTCCCCATGAAGCGTCCTCCCGAACCTATTTCCATTTGACTAATCGGTCCACTGAGTAACACCGGCTCACCTTCTCCACTTATGGCGTTCCAGAATATGAAATATCCAATGCCACAAACCAGTGAAGAAGCGGTGGCAAACAAAAATGACCCCATCACCCTATAAATCCTGACAAGAACCGAGGGATATATCGGCAATGTTCGAGAAAACAGAATTATCCATTTTATGAAGAAAATGATGAAAAAACAAATAACTATATAAATAATTCTATCATCATATTCTAATCGGTTCTCGCTATCGATGAACCATAATGAAAATCCAGGTATTAATAAAATTGAGCCATCCAGATAGAAAAACAGATGCCCATCAAGCGCTTCCAAAGTCGTCAATGTGCTTTCACGGAATTTGCCATATAGCTTACGCAGCTTTTGGATATGCCGAGAGAACAATTGGCGCATCGATCCGCCGAGATTGATGGTCAGTAATGGAAGACAAGATTGGAGAATACCCTTTTCCAGTTATCCCATGCGGCAACACCGGGATGCCGGAACTATCTCTATCTCACGATCATTTCCGTGGCAGAAGGCCGCCTTGCCCTACTTGACTGGATGGCAGACCGAAATCGATCTCCATAATGCCGATATGCCTACTTCCACGGCTCATACCGTAAAATATTAGGGTTGGAATCCGTTTCTTTCGTGATGATCCGGAAGTCTCGAAGGGACGGATAACCATGTTGTACCAGATATTTTGCTGTTTCTTTTGTAATTCCAATCTTTGGAAAAAGAAGCATGGGTATATGTTGATAACATAACAATACCTCTCCATCGGAAACCACCTTCAACAAGGCCAAAACGCCGGCGGAAGAACCAGTCGCCGGCTCACGCCCATAAATGAACGCACGTTTTGAACGTCCATAGATTCTCTTTCCGACTCTTTTTTCCACATTTCTCACTTTTTCTATTCCGATTCCTATGTATCCCTCACGAGAAATCCAAATAAATACCGAAGCCTGGGAGACTTTTTCGGCGATCAGATTAATTTCATATCTTATGTCATACTCTTGATTTGGATCTTCCGGATCCTCACCCTCGATCTCTTTTAGGTACAAATGGATATCCTCGTAGTCGTGGGCTTCAAACCACGAAACTATGAGATCCTTAAGCTCTTCTGGTACGGGTAACCCCATTACTCTTTACTTCCGTGGTTTGGCACCAGCACTCGTATTACCCATGCTGCCTTGAGACGGCGAGGGAGAGGTGAGCCCACTTCCCAGAATCCCTGCGGACAAGCCATCCCTGACTGGATTCCCCTTGGGAGTAAGCGAGATGCCCGGTATATCGAAATGCTTTTTCCCGACACGCAAGCTCGGTACAACAGCATCCTGAGCCTTATTAATAGTCCACCCAAACCGCATAGCTCCGTGGTTGAGCAATCCCGCAGTTTTTGCATAACCATGTTCAATTGCTCTTGCCCCTCCGCGTCCCAGCAATCCACCAGTGGGGCCTAGAAGAGAAAGACCGGCACCCGCAACAGTCGAGATACCCACGCTGTCCCAGTCTACTTGAGATAAATTACCACCATTGCTGATGAGCTGAGCGCCGAGATCGATGCCCCCACCGGCGAGCGCACCTACCACAGCCGCAATACACCATGGACAGTTTCCCGATGGATCCGTACGGTTGATGGGGTTGTTCCCCACGTACGCATACAGGTTGAGGTCGCTCTCGTATCCCACCGG
>NZ_FPIQ01000045.1 GCF_900119085.1 Nitrosovibrio sp. Nv17
TGGGAGTCGATACACGCTACCACCTGAGCGGCAGGAACGATGGCGTCAAGGTCGACGGCCTCACCGCAGGAGCATACCTCGGAATAGGCTTCTGAAGTGCCCCTTTGGTGCCCGGCATCGGGGCGGGCTGGAGACTGCTTCCTCGGATGCTGGTCTCTTCTTACCTTGCCGCAGCAGCCGGATAGCACTTGCGCGGGGCATCGCGCGACGTCGCCGCAATTTCTTTCATAAATGCTGGATGATGGGAGGTATTTCGGCGAAAATCGGGTATGACGATTCGTAGCTGCAAGGGGCCTTGGTTGAATCAACCCGGTACGGCCGTGTTCGAAGCGCGTGCATGACACCCGTGGATATCGCAGGTGGCTATGACCAGCTCGCCGACTTCTGGAACAGCGGCGATTTTCCGCGGGACAATGGCATTGCCCAGCACGCGCGTGCCCTGGCGTTTCTCGGGCACGGGCAGCATGCGCTCGACATCGGCTGCGGCAGCAGCGGGCGGGTCATCGACCTGCTGCAGCGTCACGGTCTGACGGTCGAGGGCCTGGACATCTCGCCGCGCATGATCGAACTGGCGAGGAGACGCCATCCGGAGGTCACGTTCCATCACGCCGACATCTGCGAATGGCGCCCGCCGAGGACGTACGACTTCATTTCCGCCTGGGACAGCTTCTGGCACGTGCCCTTGTCGCGGCAGGCGAGTGTCCTCCGGAAGATACTGCATGCGTTGAACCAAGGAGGTGTCTGCATCTTCTCAACCGGTGGACTGGATGAGCCGAACGAGAAGATCGACGCCTGCATGGGGCCAAGCATGTATTATGGTACGCTGGGCATTCCGGGCATGCTCGGGCTCATCTCAGATACGGGATGTGTGTGCCGGCACCTGGAATACGACCAGTATCCGGAGCTGCATCTGTACGTCGTCGTGCAAAGGGCTGAGGCATCGCCTGCCGGTTTGCACGACATCCAGAAGCGCGATCGGCGGATTCATGGGCTTGGCCAGCACTTGGAAGGGGAGTACGATGGAGATTCATGAGCTGCACCGCGGTCGGCTGATCGACCATATCCAGCTTGTGGTCAAGGATCTGGCGGCGAGCAGGTACTTCTACACCGCCGTGCTGGAGGCCCTGGATATTCCCTTGGGCGGGGAGGGTGAGGGCTTCTTCTGGGCCGACGAACTGGTCGTCTCCAGCCAGGACAGCGAGGCGGCGCAGGGCCCGCCCACCGGGCGGGTGCACTTCGCCTTCCAGGCGAAGGATTGCGCAGCCGTGGATCGCTTTCACCGCGCAGCATTGGCTGCGGGTGGCAGCGACAACGGCGCGCCAGGAGTACGGCCCTACCATTCCGGCTACTACGCCGCCTTCATCATCGACCCGGACGGGAACAACATCGAGGCGGTATACCATGGCCCGGCGCAGAGATCGGCCGACTCGGTGAAGATTACCTATACGGAATAGAGCCCGTCTCGCGGCTTTCCTCTTGTTCCACATTGTGCGGGGCGGATAGCGTGCGCCGTTCCCGCTCGTACTCGTCGAAGCTGGGGAGCGGCACGCGGGACGACTGCCCGTAGGGTGTCGATTGCAGGCTCTGGTCGCGGGCCCTCGCGCCCTCATAGAGGCTGCGCGAAATCTCCTGGACAGTGCATCCACCCAACAAGGTGAGGAAGGCCATCATCGGGAGTATGCGGTTGGACATCAATCCTGTCCCGCGTGGTCTCAGGGAAGATTTTGCTTCCTGATCTTTTTTTCCAGCCTGGTCAATCGCTTGTTGAGCTCCACGTAGTCCTCGATCTTCGAGGCGACGAACAGCCTGGTGGAAGTGATGGCCTGGCTCAGATCGGCAACTTTTTCCGCAAGGTCGGCGCGGGTCTCGGCCCCTGAAATCTCGCTCAGGATATGGTGAATATGATTGAAGTACTCGGCAATGTCTGTCTCATCCTCTCTTCCGGGAGGAGGTTCTGGAAAAGAATTTGGCATGTCTGTTTGATAGCCCTGCTGGTCAAGGTGCCATTGTATTGCAGTTCCGGTCGACAGGTAAGAGGGCAGGCAGGCGGCACCGGCGGAGACGGCCGAGAAGGTGAATGCGGCGAATGCTGCCCGAATCCCGCCAGATCAGGAAGCACCTGCAAAGGCAGTTGCGCGAGAAGTTGGGCATGCGCAACACTGGGTATCATTCAAGAAAGGATAATTCCAGCTGGATGGTCTCGTTTTGCATGAAAAGACACCATTAAACCTCTCTTTTCCGGGGAAATAAAATTGAAATAGGTCTTATATTTCCTTGACGACCGGCCGATGGCGGACAAGGAGAAGGAAATGCAAATCGAAGAAATTCACCCTCAACTGGATGGCGGATTCCAATACCTTTTGGGGATGGGGAAAGGATATTGCCGCAAGGTTGTCGTGGATGTAGACAAACATGGCAGT
This sequence comes from Nitrosovibrio sp. Nv17, assembly GCF_900119085.1. GTDB lineage: Bacteria > Pseudomonadota > Gammaproteobacteria > Burkholderiales > Nitrosomonadaceae > Nitrosospira. Next base: position 2,421 of record NZ_FPIQ01000045.1, read on the forward strand.
CGTAAAGCGAGAACTCTGACCGAGGGGATCCCGGAATCCCTGCGCCGGCAGGACGAGCAAGACGCTCTGGATGAGATCTCAAGCCTGGAAGACGATGACTCCTATTGGTATTGAAGCATGAGTGTCCTCAGCGAGAACCGCTGGAGTGCCTACATGGAACACACGGAGGATTGATTCCCATTTGGCAATTCTGGAGCTGACGTATGGGTGGACCCGGATCTGCGGCAGGCCATCCTCGACGTGCGCGAAATGGACCGTCTCGATGGCCGGGTGAAGCGAATCCACAGCCGTGTGGCGCGAGATACGAT